>NZ_JAFREP010000043.1 GCF_017377855.1 Acanthopleuribacter pedis | reverse complement strand
GGTTCCCATTCCGAACACCGTAGTTAAGTCCGATAGAGCCGATGATACTGGGGTTCGACCCTGGGAAAGTAGGTCACTGCCAGAGCCACACACTGAAGAGCCCGCGAAAGCGGGCTTTTCTTATTTCCGGCTGTTTGTTGGTTCCCAGCGGGCGGGCTCGTTGACGATCTGGGAACAGGTAATGCATGTTGGTCGATCCGGCGTGTACCGGCCGTGGTTTCCCAAAAAATGAAATGCATGGCGGGGTGGTTGATCGGGCGTGTGGCGGCCATGGTTTTCCGATAAACGGAATGCCTGGTGGGGTGATTCATCCGGCGTGTGCTAAACGTACACGCACACCGCCATGCGGGGCCCATGCTTTATTTGAACGTGAGGCGGCGCCGAACCTCTTCCCGCTGCCCTGGAGGGGCTAACTATGGCAGCCCGGGGTCAAGGAACGAAGTGACTGCAACCCTGGGTCGCTTCGATTAACCGGAAACCCAGTCCTGTAGGGACTGGCGGCGGAACCCTTTCCACCATCGGAACGCCCGTGGGGAAGCCCACGGAAAACCGTAACATTTGTTGGGTTCCTGATCGGAAAACCGAAACGCTCGCGTGGCAAGCCACGGAAAACCGGAACGCCCGCGTGGCAAGCCACGGAACACCGAAACGCCCGCCGATCCGGTGGGATCGTGTCCTCTCGAACCGGTGACCGGTGAAACGGAAGCTGGACGTGTAGACAGCTCAAGGGAGTACTCATTGGCAAGCCGGGTAGATTGCCCATAGGGATAGAAGGCCGGGCGGCGGTGAGGAAGAACCCGAGGCGGAACGACCAGGCAAAGGAAAGAAGATGCGAGGAAAGCGCGGCTTTGAACCGGCATCCTTGTGCCCGTCTAGGGCGGATAACTTGCAGGAGCCGTATACGAGGTCCGTACGTACGGTTCTGTGAGAGGGATGAGACAGGATTAACTACCCCGTCTCACCCTACTCGATTTCTGGATGTTTGTGAGTTTCCGGCGGTCGGGGTCGTTGACGATCCGGGAAACAGGTAATGCCACTTGGTCGATTCGGCGTGTACCGGCTGTGATTATCCGATAAATGGAATGCATGGGCGGGGTGATCCATCCGGCGTGTGCTGAACGTACACGCACACCGCCATGCGGGGCCCATGTTTTATTTGAACGCCCTATGGACGAACCGGATCGGGATGATCGGGATCCCATCGGTGGTTGTAACGGCGGAACCGGTGCGAATCGTGATGCGGGGAACGAACCGGATCGGGATGATCGGGAACACATCGATGGTTGGAACGACGCCGCCGGGGCCAACCGTGATGGGGGGACGAACGGAGTCGCGATGGTCGGGACCACACCGCCATTGGATTTGCGCGCGGGGTTGGTTCGTCCGGCCCGGTAGGATGCACCATGATCCATGCCGGTCGACGGGGGTCGATGTGTCCATGCAGACACCCAATTCCATCCGATCTTTTGTCTGAAATGTGGTCGCGACAAAATTTTTTCGAAAAAAAACGGAAATAGATTGAAATTTCTGGTTGTTATTCCTAGATTTACATAAGTTAAAATCGGGTTTCTGCTGGGAGAATCCGGTTTACAAGAACCGCACTTCTTCTCCTCTTGATCCCCGATTCCGTCTGTCACCGATTTTTGTTCGTTTATGCGTCCCTCGCGCATGCTCGTTACTTCTTTTGACGGTTACGGCTTTTTCATCACTTGCGTCACAAAGGAGCCTTTGAAATGACCATCGCTTCCCGTTCCGAAGATCAAACCCCTCGCTCGGAACCCCACCACAACGGCCTCGAAGAGGATAAGTCCACGGTTGAGATTCTGCGCGGTTTGGTTGCGGCCTTGAAATCGTGCGACCAAACCAAACAAAGCCTGCGTCCCGCGGTTACCGAAAATTAATGCATACGACCCGCTTTTTGGGTCGTAACGGAATGGCAGCCGGTGGCTCCTGCCTCGCATCCCCGGCCACGTTAAAAAGCCTTCATATACGCAAAACGCCCGCCGAATTCGGCGGGCGTTTCAATTTTTTGGATCGCGACCTGCTTACAGGTGGGCGGTTACCATTTTTTCGATTTTGGGCTTGGGTTGGTTGCCCATCAATTGGTCCACGGGATTGCCGTCTTTGAACAACATCATGAACGGAATGTTTTGAATGTTAAATTGCTGGGCCACTTTTTCGTTTTCTTGAATGTCGACCTTCACAATTTTGACCTTGTCGCCCATTTCGTTTTGGACTTTTTCGAGGGTCGGTGCCAACATGCGGCAGGGGCCGCACCAGGGCGCCCAGAAATCGACCAGGGTTAATCCGGGACGGTTTTTTACTTCAGTATCAAAGGTATCGTCGGTTGCGACAGCCAAATTGCTCAAGGGTCCTCCTTTGTAGCCGGCTTTGATCGGGCCAAAGCCTGTTTTTTACCGGTCCTCAGCATAAAACAATTCGGGGAAGCGGTAAAGCGTCGTTCTTTGTCACCCCAAGGAACAACCCTATGCTGTGGTTTAATTCAGAAACCTTGTTTGAAAACCTAGTCCGGTTTCACACGGATCCTTCCCTAATTAGGTGGGTGTACGCCGAGATCCGGGGGTTGCGCCGGCTTCGAGGTTTCTCCGGCTTTTTCCCCGTCCAACGATCTTTAACCGGACCCGTTCCCCATTGTCCTGGATCGCACGACGCTTGCCTTTTGCGCCTGATCCGTGGCAGACTTTGCCGCGCACGAAGCCTACCAGGGAGAGAAACACATGGGATTTACTGATCGCCCCCTTGAACAACGTGTCTTTGCCGACCGTGCCGCGATGGCGCCGGTTTGGTCCGAGATCCGCGCGGATTTGGGCCGCATTGTTTTTACCAACGGCTGTTTTGATCTTTTGCACGGCGGCCACGTGATGTACCTCGAAGAAGCCAGGGCCTGCGGCGATTTTTTGGTGCTGGGCCTGAACAACGATGATTCGGTGCGTCGCTTAAAAGGCGAGAAACGCCCGATTGTCCCTTTTGTCGAACGCGCGGCCGTCCTGGCGGCGCTGCGCGCGGTGGATGTGGTGGTCGGCTTTGCCGAGGACACCCCTTACGAATTAATTCAAACGGTACAACCCAACGTGCTGGTGAAAGGCGGTGACTATCGTGTCGCCGAGATCGTCGGTCACGACATCGTTACGGCCGCGGGTGGCGAAGTCCGCTCCCTGGCCTTTAAACCCGGTTCCTCCACCACCAGTATTGTCGACACCATCGTGGCACGTTACCTTCCTTAACGCGCAACGCGCACCCGGCCTTCCGCGGGGAACCCACATTGGCGGGTTAATCCACCTGGTACTGTCGCCATAACCTTGGCAGGTCCAAACGAAGCAGTTGGCGGTTGGTGAGCACGTACATGCTGTCGTTCACGGTAAAGACGGCGTGGGTCTGTTCGTCGTTGAGTGGATAAAGCGGGTGGTCCTGATCGCCGTTTCGCCAAACGAGCCGGGCGGCGTCGAAATGGATGGCGACGGGTTTGGTGAGACGCTGCTGTTGCGCGGGACGTTCGCGGAACCAAGGCAGGTTCCCAAGCAAAACCGGCGTGGTTTCCGGTGTCAGCAAGGCGCCGCCCGCCAGGTTGACCCAATCGCGATGGACCCGCTCGTTGCTATCGCGCAAAAACCGTAGTAAACGGTCGCCGTGTTGGCTGACAGCGACGATGGTGGCGACGCGTAGGTAATCTGGATCTAGGTCAAGCACCTTATCGTGGGGCGCGGCAATCGCGTAAAAACCATCCTCCCCGAGGTAGAGGGTGCGATTTGCGTGTTGCAACAACACGCGCGGCACGCCGGCCTCACCCAGCCCGGGAAAGGGGCCCGGGTCAATATCGCCGCGACCAAGGGTCGCGTCGGTCGCGAGAATACCGGCGGCGGTTGGTAGGAACAGATCGCTCTCCACCCGTAGCGGAAGGCCCAGGGCCATGTCTTCGCTAAAACGTCCGTCCTGAAGATGACGGCGCATGGCGCGGTCTTGGCGCCGCGCGCGGATGCTGAGTTGCCCCTCGCGATTTCGTTCAAATAAGCGGTTCTCCGAAACCGCCTGCAGCGCGGTCAAGGCGGCGACTTCTTGCCATTGGTTTCCAGAATCGCGGAACAGGCGGCGCCCATCGTCGCGCGTTACGGCCAAGGTGGGTCGATCCTCTTGCCAAGTCGTTACCAGGTCGGTGACCTTGGCCGGATCAAAGGCTTTGATCGCGGGGCGGCGCCAGTGTTTGAGGTGAAAATCGTCACCGTCAATCTGAAACCAACCGGCACCGCGACTGACGACATGGAAACCTCCGCCCGGAACGGGCAACAGGCGTTCGATGTCGTCAAATTGGAAACCGCGGTTGCCCAGCACGACCTCAAACGCCGGCAAATCAATGTGCCATTCGCCGGGTGCGCCCCCTTGGCGGTTGCGCACATGCCAGGTCCATGGTGGTTCCTCGCCGCGTACCATGACGCGGTTGGCAAAAGGATCGGCACCTTGAATCGGCCGAAACGCACCAAAGCGCCGGTTCTCGATGGGTCGCGCCATTTGGTACAAGGCGTCACCGCGTTCATTCAGGCGGACGGTGAAGCGTCCGTCGGGGTAACCACCGTCGGTGATCGCGGTTAAATCGGCGCCGTCGGCGGCATGGCGGGCGATTTCAAGATCGGCGGGATTGAGCTGTAGGTGACGATCCGATGCGATGGTCACGGAAACCAAGCCGGCCTCGGTGAGCGCGTAGGGGACCTCGCCTTCGAAGAAAATGCGGCGCCAGCGATCAAGCGCCAAACGCCCGTCCTGGTGCCAGGCGAGTGCCTCCCATTTTCCGTCTTGATCGCGTACTTCGAATTGCAAACGGCGTCCGTCGGGGGTTCGCAGCAAACGCAGGTAGGGATGGTGCACGACGGCCTGGTCGGATTCGCGTTGTTCCATGGCTGCAATGATCGCCGGAACGTCGACGGCTTGCCAATGGCGACCGTTGAACCGCAGCAAACGGCCTTCCTTATTGCGAAGGTATACGCCCGCGGCCAAATCGATGGAACCGAAACGGCGCGATTCAGGTACGACGATCAAACGGTCCCCGGCGAAGGCGCTTAAATCCGCGGCGACGGTCGCTTGGTCAATCGCTAACTGGTTCAGGTGTTGCGATACCCAACCGTTGCGCCAAAGAACAAAGATGCGGTTATCAAAGAAAGCCATGTCCTGCAGTTGATCGTGAGGCGCTTTACCCCCGGTAAAACGGAGGGGTTCGGACCAACCGCCGCCGGTACGGTAACGTCCTTGCGGTCGCCCCCCGTCGGCCCGGGTCCACCGCCAAAATGGGTGATCCGCGCGGATCGAAACAAAATCGCCTGGGTCAATCGGGCGCGGCGCGGCGTCTCCTGTGAATTGGAAGGCGCGCGTACCGAATTGGACGCGCATCGCATTGGGGCGGGCCACGTCTACGCCGAGCCGGGTCACACCTTGTTCGGTCCCTTCGGCGGCGGCGGGCGACCAAATGCGGCGGACATCTTCCCAAGGAAAGGTGACGGTGTCTTCGTAATGTTGCAAACCGGCGGCGGTTCCGACGAGCAAGGTCTTTCCATGGACGGCAAGCCCGGTGACCACGTCAAAGGGGAACCGGTTGTTAACAAAGTGATAGGTCAGCCAGCGGCGCGAACCCCCTTCGTCAGTGACCTGCAATTCTTTGATGATGCGATTATCGCGGCGGCTGAAACGCAATCGCTTCCACTCAAGCAGCACGGTTTCTTCATCCTGGGGTTCGGCGGTTTGCTGCAATTGATTGGCGACGGGGTCCCAGCGAAAAAAGGACTGACCGTCGCTAACCACGACCTGATCATCGTCAACGGCCAATAAGGTGCCGTCGGCCTCAAAGGCAAGATTGTGCTGAATCGGCGGCGGGTTGTTGGGCAAGGTGCGGTACTGAATCAATTGCCTTTTGGTGAGCACGATCAGGCTATTGCGCGAGGCGACGGCGTTTTGCAGCGGGCGAACGGCGGTTTCGGCGGCGTCGATGCGCCATTGCAAGGCACCCATCTCCGTGCGCCCGGCTTTCCCATTGTGTTCGCGCAACCACTTGGCCCAAAGCCGGCTGTCCTGATCGGGTTCGGGTCCACGCGTGATCTGCCACGCCCCGTTTTGGAAGCTGTACCAACGGTTTTGCGCGAACAGCCGCGGCGGGCCGCCACTTTCCAGGGTGACGCGCAGCGCGTCCAAGGAAACGCCTGAAGGCAGGGGCAGGAACCGGGCAAGTTGGTCAATTTCCAACAGACCGAGGCGACTGATGCCGAGCAGGCGGCCTTCGCTGTCGAAGGTCAAATGATCGGGGGGCCGGTCCCATAAAAAAGTGCCGTCGCGGTAGATGGATTCGGGGTCGGCCAAGGCTTCGGCTTGGAAGCGAATGTTCTGTTTGCGCCAATCATCAACAACGGTCACAGGACCAAAACGGTACGTGAGCGGATGGGCCAAAGGCGCCTGGTTGGCGGTCACGCTCATTTGGGTTTGTTCGCTGTCGAGAAAGAAATGGTGGTAGGCCTGGACGGCCCCGCGGAACGCGACGGGTTGCAGGGTGATCGCCTGTTGGCCGAAATCAAGGCGCCCGTCGGGGAACCGCAAGGTGCCTGACGGAAAGGCGCCTACCAGGGCCCCGCCGGCATCGGTCAGAATCGCGCTGGGTGTCGCGAGCAAACCACGGCGGGGGTCCAGGAACTGGGCGGCGGGAAAAGCGCGTTCGCCGTCGGTGGTTTTGACCACGAAGGCGTCGGCTTCCACTTGGTAACGCAGCCAGGTGACATCGAGATTGGGCAACGGGTTCGGCTGCACGGTGCCGCGCTCGCCAAGCGAGAGCCGTTCCCCGGAGGCGCGCACGGCAAAAAGATAGCCGTCACGACCCTTTTCGAAACGGACATAGGGATCGAAGCGTTGCTCGCCGCCCGGCATGGTCTGGAGATAACCACGCATCTCGGGCCAAACATCTTGTAGGCCGTCGCGGCCCGGTCCGGTTTGCGCCGCGGCCCGCACCTGAATTTGGCGGTCGTCGCGGGCAAAGGCACGGATGGCAACCTCGCGCCCGTCGGCGAGGGTCAGGGTCACCTGATCGGGGTTGGACCATTGGTAGGAACGGATATCGTAGGCGGTGCGCAACCGCAGCGTTTCGGGATAGGGGACACGCAATTGTTCCTGTAACAAGGTGGCGCCGCCCTGGCCGCGTTCCCTCCGCAACAGAACTGCCTCCTGAACATCGAAAAACCACCAATTTCCGCGCGTGTCGCCGATTAACCCGAGGGGTTCCGTGTCAAAAGGAAGTTTTTCGCCGAGGGTATCTTCGAGCGCGCGGACCGAGCCGCCGCGGGTCCACTCGAACGCACCGCCGCGATGGTAGGGATAGACCCGTCGTCGTTCGGGAAGTCGAGGCGCGCCGGCTTGCTGCCATGCGCCCTGCACGTGTCGCCAGGCGCGGCCCGCGCGGTCGCGGTGCACGGCTTCCCCCGGCAACCACCGTTGCTGCAAACCGCGTTCGACGTTGCCGAAATCCAGTTCGAGAATGGCCTGATGGGTGCCGACCCAAAGCGTGGCCCGTTCACTTTGGATCCATTGCAGGTTGTCCAGGGCGTCGCCCTTGGTAATGGAGAAGGTTTTGCGGCTCACCTGATCAATGACCTGGGATGCCGATCCGGCGACCACCAGCAACAATTCGTTCCATTCCCAGGCGGATCGCACCCGCGTGGGGTCAATGACGGGCGCGTCACCGCCCAGTTTCTCCTTTTCGACCAATCGTCCGGCAACGGCTTCCATACGAACAACTTGGCCGCGGTCGTTGATGGTCCAAACCCGGTCCAGTTCATCCAGCACCGGCAAACCCTGTTTGCCGGTGGGCAGCGGCAACAACATCTCGCCCGCGTTTTGATCGCGGTACAGCAATGACCAACGTTGGTCGGCCTCATCCTGAAGCGCCCAGCGGTTGCCCCACTGCATTAACCGCGGTTGTTTCATATGGTGGGTTAGCGGCGGTAACTGGCGGCCGTCAACGGGATCGAATCGGTAGAGGGTTTCTTTTCCGATGAAAAACCACATCGAATCGGCGCGCCCCTGGGCGGCGATTAAGGCGCGCGGCGGACGCGCTTCCCATGCGCGGCGACCCTCGGCGGGGACCAAGGGTTGAAAATCGAGGGTATCGCCGGCGCCGTCCCATTCCGCGCGAAACAGGCGGTCGCGCGCGTCTTTTAGGGAAAGGTGCCAGACCTGGCCCAAGTCGTCGTACTGCATGTTGATGCGGTAGGGGGTGACCGCGGCTTCCTCAAACACGAGTTCGAGTTGGGTCATGCGGCGTTTGGGCAAGTGGTACCTTACGACTTGGTCGTCGGTGGCAAAGATCAGGTTTTCACGTTTCGGCCCGACAAAAACGGCGCGTAATGCTTGGCGCGGCGGGCCGGTGGTGGGTGTTGCGGTTGCTTGCTCCACCGAGGCCGCGGTCAGCGAGCCCCGTTGCCAGCGCTGCAAATTGCCGCGCGCATCGACCCAGGCCGCCTGCTCGCCGCGTGCGTCGATGGTGAAACCACGCCCGTCGTGACGGAATGCTTGGAATGTATAGGGTTCGTCGCTGCAGGCTTCGGACGCGCGGATCGAGCGAATGGGGATGTGCCACAAGGTGCCACGCCCGTCGCGCCCTTCATCTTGCTCAACCAAAAGCAGGTGATCACCGACCGTTACCAGCCGCCCGCCGCGGCGCATGATCGGTTCCTTGCCGCGAAACCAGCTGCGAACATAGGGGTTGTAAAACTGTAAGCCGCGTTCAGTCAGCACCGCCAGGTGCCCGTTGGGTAACTCGGCCACCCCGTCGAAACGCAGGGCGCCGTCGTGGGGGTAGGGATGACGGAACAAACAGCGGGTGGTGCCGAGGTTGGGGTGAAGGCCTTTTAGCATGCGGCCCGTTTCCTGCTGTAACACGGCCCAAACCGAGGTACCGTCATAGGAAAGCTGCGCCACCACGCTGTCTTCAAACAAGCGGCGATCACCCAGGTAGGCTTTACCGCTCGCCAGGACAAGCGGTTCCCCGCCGACCAAAGCCCGGATGCGCTGATCCTCGGCGCCGTCTTGCGCCCAAACGGTCTTCACCCAGCGTTGCTGCAGATCGTAAGCAACCACCTTGGCGTTGCCCGCCAGGTAAAGCACCTGTTCATCGAGCAAAACATCGCGAAGCTGATCATCGCCCATGTCGATCAGGCGCGGGCCGCCGATGAGGTAAGGACGGAAGCGGTTGATGCGCGCCAGGCGGTTGGTGTCCGTGCGAAACAAAACCTGATCGCCCCAATGGGCCAGGTCAACCGCCGCCGTACGGGTCGGTGGTTCGCCCAGGTTTCGCCACGCACGGCGGTCATAAAGGTACTCGTGAAAACCTTCTTGGGTGCTGACCAAGAGCGATTGGTTGTTGGACAAGACGTCGTACACGCGACCGCGTCTGCCGCTCAAAGCCGCCGGTGCCGGTCCCGCGCCGGTCATGGCGAAGGTTTGGCTGGGTGTGAGCAGGTAGGCCGCACCGTCGCCGCCGATCAAACCCAAACCTTGCCCTTTCCAATCGCGGACCCGGCGCACCGGGGCCGGCACGCTGGAAAGGGTTTTCGGCAAGCGCAGGTTACCGTCGATCACCATTTGCAAAGGGATGGTGCGCGCAAACACCTCGCCGCCGAGGCTGGAAAGCGCGTACAGATGGCCGGAAGAACTGTGCAGCCGGGTGCTCGGCTCCAGCAACCAAGCGTTGCGGGAGCTTTTGGGCAAATCGCGGTAGCTGCGTTCGCGCAGGTGGTGCAGCATGGCGCCGTCCGTGCCCACCATCAGCAGGTAATCGTCAATGGTAACCGCCGTGAAAAATCGGCTCGGGTCAAGTTGGCTCCCTTCCCCGCTAAAGACCTGGATCGGCGGCCGATCATCTTGAATTTCAAAGACCGCGCCTTTGTCGCTAATCGCGTAAACCTCGCCGCCGGGGCGTTGGCTGAGCTGGTAAAAAAGATGGCCGGGCACCGTCCAGCGGTTGACGCCAAAGGCGTCGGCCCGTCCCAATACCGCGTTCCCCGCGAACAGAATCGTTTGGCCGTCGTGGTGCATCAGGCTGTCGTTGATGCGGCTTTTCTCCAACAGGCGGCGGCTGTGTTGGGCCAGGTTGTATTGCAGCAAGCCGGATTCGCCCGCCAAAAACAGATCGTCGCCGCTTTGGTGGACCTCACGCAATTGGTTGAGGCCGAACCCGGCGGGCTGGTCATAGGTATCGAGCAGGGTGGTCGGCGTTTCCTCCGGTTCATCGAAACGGTGGATGCGCACACATTGGTTGCCTTGCTCCGCGCAACTTCCGTGGCTGAGCGCCACCAGGCGGTCGTTGTCGTCGACGAACAGCGACTTAATTTCGCCACTCAGAGCTTCGATTTCCTGGAGGGTGGCGTTGACGCGACCGGGAAATCGCAACGCGATCAAGCCTTGGCGTGTCCCAATCCACAAGGCATCGCGCCACCAGGTCATCACTTCGATGGGGGCCCAAGAGAGTTGGGTTTGAATGTCGATGGGAACCGGCCACCATTCGCGGGTGGTTTGGTTGTACAAACCCAGGGCACCCTTGTTATCCGCCAAGGCCAACCAGGTGCCGTCCGGTGCCTGGGCCGCCGCCGCAAGATCTTCCTGTTGCACCGGTTCTTGGGCGAGGTTGAGGAAACGGCTTGCTTTGGTAAAGGGCCGCCATTGGTCGTCCTGAAACCGCGTCAGGTAGCCGTCGCGGTAAAAAGCCCAAACACGGTTGCCGTCGTCGCCCAGCGCGGTTTCGCCGCCGTCGGCCTGAAGCGCAAGCAGCGATTGCGGTTGGTCCGTGCGTGCCGGGGGCAGCTCGCGCCACAGCCCGCTACCTCGGTGGTAGGCGGCCATGGCGCCGTCCGATGCGGCAACCAGGATTTGATCGCCGGCCGCGTCATAAGCCGCGTTTTGGAAACCCGTGCCTTTTTTGTAAACGTTGTCCAATAGACGGGCGTCGCGAACACGGGTTACCGGTTGGTCCGTGTGCTGCAGTGTGGTGCGGCCCAACTCAACCACAAGTAAGAGGCCGGCACCGAGCGTGACCGCGGCCAACAGAACCAAACACAAAAAGATGGGGTCGACCCGCTCGCGCCAACCTGCATGGTCGCGTTCCTGAAGGTGAACCGCCTCGCGTTGGCGTCGGGGGTCACGTGGATCCGCGCTCATGCGCCGCCGTCCGGGATGGGCAGGGCCAACTGCTCACGCTGTAAATCGGCCGTGGCCCATGCGCCGCGCCAGACCTGCTCGAAGCCCGCGTCGAAGGGATGTTCGTCCGTGCGGCGCCGTGCCGCCTGTTCTGCCAAAACGGCGGCGATGCGGGTGTCGAGATCGCGTGGCAACGAACCGTAATAGGCGTGGAGCCGTTCCGCGCGGTCCTCCGCCAGAATGTCTTGCGGCAGCGCCTGCAGACTAAAACGCAGCATGTGGAGGTGTTCCAGCCAGGCCGTGAACCGCGCCGCCTCACCGCCGTCCAGCGCGTTTAACGCCACACAATCGCATTCAATTTGGCCAAGCAGCGCCAAATGGGCGATTTCGATGCGGTCGGAAACGGGATCGTGACAATCCAACTGGTAACCAGGCTGATCGGGTTCGCGCAGGACGCGGCCCAGTGTTTGGTGCAATTGGAAAAGCGCGGTTTGGCGCTCGCTGAAGTGGTTGCCTAGGCGGCGTTGCAGCGTCGCCGCATCAAGCTGCGTTTCACCGTCCTCGCCAATCAAGCGGTGCCGTAAGGCGTTGTCCTGGCGTGCGAGAAAGCCGGCCAGTTCACCCGCGAGCGTGATCGGCGTGTGGCGCAGGTGGGTGACCAACAGGTAACCCTCGCCCCGTCGGGTCAGCATACCCAGCACCCGGGTTTTGAGGGCGGTGACGAGCGCGCTGTCGTCGCCGCCGAAACACCGCAATGCAACCCAGGTCGACGTCAGCAGTTGGAGCGCGACCAAACGGTGGTGGGTGTCGTGCAAAGGGCGCAGACGGTCATAAAGCAACGCCAAATCAGCGAGCGGCGCCGCGTTCGGCTCGCGCTTGCCCGCGGTTTGATCCGCGCGGATCCGCCAAAGCATTTCCAGGTGATCCAGCAACAACGTCTGTGGAAATCCCGCTCGGGCCGGCCAGGTTGCCGCTTTGACCAGGAGCCCGTGGTAGCGAGGACGGCTCAGTAGATAATGGGTAATTTTTAATCGGGGCTGCTGCAGCAGGGTCGGCGCCGATAAAAACCAAGCCAGCCAAACCAGGGCGAACACCGCGCCCACGCCCCACCAAATCAAACTCCACGGCCAGAACAGGCGCAGGCCGTAGCCGATGAGCGGCAGGTAAAGCGTGTCGTGGATCCAATAAAGCGCGTAACCCCAGCCGCGCGGATCCAACAACCGGAAGCGCAGCACCACCACCGCGGTGAGGAGCAGGGTTGCCGCCGAGAGGACCCCAAGCAAGCGGCGGCGCACCATATGCGCGGGAAGGCCCAGGCTGCGTCGGGGTCGGCTTTGTAATCGAATCGAGCGCGAATTCAGTGATTTCATAGGGTTTGTGGCGACGTCTTTCACATTTTGTTCGGATGATTCTACCTAAAGTGTGCGATTCGGGTGGATGCAATTGTGCAAATATCGGCGCAGGATGCGCCGATATTTGTGCAAGTGCGCCGCCAAGAATCGCTCAATTTAGGTTCTAGCACGATTGCGAGCCGGCACGGCATACAGGCCAAGCAGCCTGTCGTTGCGCGCCTTTGTGGGCCCGGCGCAAGCTATTCATTGTTACGATTTCGGACCGTACATCGTCTGAAAAAAGTGGGCCGTGGGCGGATTCCTTCACCCGTGGCGGCCGCGATGATGGGGTTTGAATGAGGTTTTGACGGCGAATTTGCGCAAGGGTCTTTGTTTCCTCACTTGAGGTGTTTTTTGGTGGAACGTATGATGGCCGAGTTGCTTGCCGATCTTGTACTTATGGCTTACATGACTTCGATCATGCCGTTGTTCATCATCCATCCGGCTTGCAAAATATTTCCTGCGAACAATGCGCAAAATGCAACGTTTGGTTGCGTTAGGAACGGCGGCCTTTTTTACGGCCGCTTTTTTATGTCCACCCCTTCGGTTTTACGTGGACGGCCCTTGTGCTCCGTCAACACCGGCCTTGGTCGTGTGTGCCTTCATCCTGCTCGACCTATCATTTTATTTAACGCCAACCTCTGCTTGCGATGAACGCTCGGGGAAATCGTTCCGTTTTAGCCGTTTCCCATTTGCGAACGTCCTGGTGGAGGTTCCCCCGAATCGTGGCCGCGCTCAAAAGCCGGGGACGACGCCGTTTGGCCGTCCCGCGGCTCGCCATGGCCGTTCTGATCGGTGGCACATCGAAGGATACCCTTTCATGAAACCATCTCGTTTTTCGTTCAATGCGACCTTGGTTTTTCTTTTCTGGTTCTTGTTTTCGATGACCGGCGCCTTACACGCGCAAACCCAACAACTCAAAGTCATGACCTTTAACATTTGGGTCGGCGGCACCCGCGTCGACTTCAACCAAATCATCGAAGCGGTGCGCGTCGCCGATGCCGACATTGTCGGTGTCCAAGAAAACGGCGGCAACTTGGCCCGTCTCGCCGACGCACTCGGTTTTTACACCCAAAGCCGCAACCAAATCATCTCGCGTTATCCCATCATCGCCGATCTTCCGGGCGGTGCGTTGATCCAAGTCGACGGCTCGGCCGTAGCCGTCTACAACGTTCACCTAACACCTTATCCATACGGCCCCTATGATTTACGCGACGGCGCGTCCGTTGCCGACGTATTGGCCAACGAGCAATCGCGTCACATGAATGAAATGGCATCCTTGTTTACTGAAATTGAAAATCGCATGGCGGCCGGCACGCCTGTTTTCCTCACCGGCGATTTCAACGTCCCCTCCCACCTGGATTGGACCGCCGAGGTCGCCGACCGTCATTTCGGCTACACCGTCGATTGGCCTGTCTCCAAACGCTTGGAAGCCATGGGGGTTCACGACGCTTTCCGCCGCGCCAATCCCGATGTGCGCAACCGACCCGGTTACACCTGGACGCCGGGTTACCCGCCGCCCGTGTTAGAACACGACGAAAAACACGACCGCATCGATTTCGTTTACTACGCCGGCGACCGGCTGGCCTTGCAAGGCGCCCAAACCCTGGGTCATGACGCGAACAACAGCAACACCGATATCGCGGTTACACCTTGGGGTTCCGATCACCGCGCGGTGGTGGCAACCTTTACGCTGCGCCACGCGACGGATGTCCCGCGTGTTGTTCCGCAAAAAGCCACCTTTGAAAGCGGTGATACCGTAACCGTGGATTTCAGCGGGGCCGCCGGTAACGCGACCGATTGGGTCGGGCTGTTCCAGGCCGGAACGCCCAACGGACCCGGTAACAGCCTCGCCTGGCTGTACACGGACGGCACCCAATCCGGCACCGCGGGTATTCGCGAGGGCCGCCTGCAATTCGATGCCTTGCCCCTCGGCAACTATGAAATGCGTTTGTTTTTCAACGACGGCTACGATCAAGTGGCGGGCGCCGATTTTCGTGTCGTTGCCCCCACCCCCGCCGGCGTTGTCGCGGAACACGCGCTTTACGGCGTAAACCAACCCATTCGCGTTACCTACGCGGGCGGTTCCGGCGATCCGCGCGATTGGATCGATCTAGAAAACACCGACGGAACCCGCCTGGCTTGGCGGTACACGGACAGCGCGGAAAGCCGAGGTTCAGTGACCTTCGCCGAGGGATTGGATCAAGCGGGCGTCTACCAACTGCACCTCTACTGCTGTGACGCTTTCACGCAAATCGGCGCCGCCGACCGGATCGAGGTGACCGCGGCGCCTACGCTGTTCCTCGAAACGTCGCTCCAGGCGGCGGAACAGCCCATCGTGGTGCTCTTCCTCAACGGCAGCGGCAACAGCCGCGATTGGGTCGGCCTCTACCGAAAAAACGCTTCCGACCGTCGCTTCCTCACCTGGCAGTACACGGCGGGTTTGCGTCACGGCAGCCTCTCCTTTGCCGGTTTGGCCGCGGGTGAATACGAAGCCCGTTTCTTTTTTGCCAACAGTTACCTTCGCGAGGCCCGCATCGCGTTTACGGTGAACAACTAACGCGCAATGAAAAACGGCGGCGCTTCCAGGCGCCGCCGTTGATGTTCAAAACCTGTTTTTAAACGCTTAATCCCAGAAGGATTCACCGGTGATGTCGCGTACCACAATCGAGGCCGTGGTGAACCCGAAGGTTCCGGTCACGAAACCCGCGGTGCCGTGAATGACGTTGCGGTTGTCGCAGGTGAAAAAGTCGTTTTGGCCCTGGGGACACACGCAGCGAAAACCCTGGCCGTTGTCGTAGACCAGCTCTTTGGGTTGGCTGATCGGCTCCGTGCTGTACACCGCCGGAATTCCGAACTTGCCGTCCTTGGGGAAATCGTGTTTGGTACGCAGGATTTTGCGGATCTGTCGCGCCAGGGGATCGATTTGGGTTTCCGCCAAATCGCAAATTTTAATTTGGGTTGGGTCCATGCGACCCGCCGCGCCGGACGAAGAAGCCACCTTAATCCCGCGTGCCACGCATTCCTTCAGCAGGTGGGCCTTGGCCGTGACGCTGTCGATGGCGTCAATCACGTAATCCGGCTTGCATGACAGCAGTTCCTCGCTTGTTTCCCAGTTGTAAAAGGTATTGTGGGCGATGATTTCGGCCTTGGGGTTGATCTCCGAAAAACGTTGCTGCAGGATCTCCGCCTTGGGTTTGCCGATCACCCCTTTTTTGGCGTGCAACTGGCGGTTGACGTTGGTGATGCAAATCAAATCGAAATCGACGATGGTCACTTTCCCAATCCCGGAACGCACGATCATTTCCGCCGCGTAACTGCCGACGCCACCCAAGCCAATCACCATCACGTGGCTGTCCATCAGGCGTTTCATGTTGGGGTCGCCCACCAACCGGCCCATGCGGTCAAAACGGCGGTGGAGTTTGTAGTTCTCCAGTTCCTCGCCTTCCAACGGTTGGGGTTTGGGTTCGTCCGGCGCTTCCAAAAAGGGGAACTGCACCGCTTCTTTTGATTCACTCATGAGCATCTCTCCAAAACAAAGGTCCAATACGGGCCGGCTTCCATCAATCGCCGGAAAAAACACGCAACAGGTTGGTTCGGCTCGCTTGGAGCACCGTCGCGGCATCGCAATCGTGGGCGGCGGCGACGACCTCGGCGACGCGCATCAGCACGTCGGGTTCGTTGGTGGCGCGGTCCGGCAGATGGGGCGGCCCGTCGGGCGCATCTGATTCTACTACGAGCCCGTCGAGCGGGATATGGGAAAGGGCCGCTTTTACCTTTTTGAAACCGGGCCGCAAAACAGCGGGTCCAATCGAAACCAGCAAGCCGAGACGGCCGTATTCCCGTGCGATTTCCCGGCTACCGCTAAAGGCATGCACGATGCCGCGCCAGCGAGGGCCGTGGCGCGCGAGTTGTTCCAAGGCGGGGCCGTGGGCACGCACGATGTGGAGTACCAGGGGTTTGCGATGCCTTTGGGCCATTTGGAGCTGCGCGCCAAACACGCGGTGTTGTTGTGCAAAACCGTCTCGCGCAAAACGCGGGGCGAAATCAAGGCCCAACTCGCCGAGTGCCGCGGCCTCGCCGATCTGCTGTTCGAGTTCGTGTAACCCTTGGTCACAGCGCGCTGCATCCGCCTCGGCCACAAACCAGGGATGCAGCCCGAAACTCAACAACCAACCGGGACCGGCCAACCGCCGTTGCCGTGCCCAATCCTCGGGATCGACGCCGCCTTGAACAAAGCCGGTGATGCCCGCGGCGGCGGCCCTTGCGAGCACGGCCGCGCGGGTTTCGTCCAAACGGGGATCGGCCAAATGACAATGGGCGTCGATCCACCCCGCCGCCCAGGCCGGCGCGTTTTTAGTCACGGCGCATGATGGTGAAACCCACCTTGGTGGCGATGGGTTGCGCCGTAATTTCGCCCGGCTTCATGGCCAGGTAGGCGCGTTCGTAAGCCGCGAACCGGGTATCGCGAAACCAGTCGACTTGTTTGCCGCCGCGAAAAGCGAACACCCCGTCGCTGTGTTTTTTGGCCAGCGCCTCGAATTTTTTGGGATCGGCCGCCAACTCGGCGGCGAGTTTTTCCGCCAGTGCCTTGGCCTCGGCCTCGGTGCGGCCCACGTTTTCGGCCGGGCCGACCGCGCCGCGGTAGCTGATCAAGATGTCGCTGCTTTTTCCTTTAAAAACCGGCACCCGTTTGAGGATGGCGAAACCGGTCGAAAGTTCGACCACCTCGGAGATGCTGTCCAGTGCCAATTTGGCGGCGTGGTGGCTGAGCTCCGTGGAAAAGGCACTTTGACCGGGGTAAAAACAACCGAAGCGGCCGTCAACCCGCTTGAAATCGCTGTGTTCATTGGCCGTTTCTTCAAAATTTGCGACGGTCACCTTGGTGCGCCATTGCTCGGCCAGCGCCTTGGCTTCTTCCGGGGTGCGGCGCAGGTGTTCGCCCAGGGTCGGCACGTGTTTGAGGCGCGCCGAAACGTCGCGGTGGGTGAACAGAATCAGGCGTACCGCGTAGTGGATCGGTTCGGTGGGATTGCGGCGGATGAGGTGGAAACCGAACTGGGTGCGAATCGGTTTGGGCACGATTTCGCCGTCTTTGGCTTTGCGCACCGCCTTCTCAAAGGCCGAGGCCATGGCGCCGCGGTCAAAACCGCCGAGGTACCCGTAACTGGAAGCACTGGGACCGTCGCTGTGTTCTTTGGCGAGGAAATCAAATTGCTCTGGTTGCTGCAACAGTTTTTGGAGAAGTTCTTCCGCCGCGATTTTGGCCTCGGCTTTGGAGCGTGTCACGTGGCCGGGGGCACGGTCGGCGCCTTTCCAGGTGATCAGAATGTGGGAAGCCGAGAAGGGTTTGCCGATGGGAAACCGTTGTGAATCATCGGCGAGGGCTGGGGGCGTGGCGAGCAAAAAACCGAGCAGCAGGCGAACAAACACAGGGCAAGTCATAGTGTCTCTCTTTGCGTGAAGGGTGGATGGTCCCGCGTGGGACGTGATGGAAATGTCCCTAAGTTTAGCGGGAAAGCCGGATAAGTGGAATCCATGAAAGGGTGAGTGGATGGTGCGCAGGCTCAAGATGCGGCTGCTGGGGCGATCCTCACGAGGGCCTCGGCCTGTCCCCCGTATCCGGCGCACCGCACCTTGTTCCTTGTGTTGCCTGTTGTTTCCACCGAGAATAAGGACGAAATGTTCCCCATACGAAACCTTGAAACCAATCCTGTACACATTTTTAGGAAGGAACCATGTTGCTATTGATGATGATGCTGGTCATGAACGATTACCCCAAGGTGGAGGGTTCCGGCAATCTGCAGGTATTGGGTGACCAATACCTGCGCGCGCTGGAGCACGAAAACGCAACCATGTTGGCCAAGCTCATCGCCGACGACATTCACTTCCACGAACCCAGCGCGACCTGTTTTAACGGCAAGCCTTTGGAAGCCAAGGGAAAAGAGGCGTTTATGCGCTTTTGGGGCGGTTCTTTCGCCGTGACCCATCGTTTGGAATTTGACATTCGCCACGCGTTTGAAACCGGGCCTTGGGCCGTCTATTATTTGATTTCCAAGTTCGAATCGGATCGCAGCATCATGGACGGCAAAGAAGGCCGATTGCGGGGTTCCTCCGAGCTGATGATCATGCTGCGCTTCAAAGACGGCAAAGTGGTGGAACACATTGGCTTCCCCAATTGCGACACCCTGGTGCGGCAGCTTGAGGCGCAAATCAGCAAATAAACCGTTGTTTTGGTTGCGTTTACGATTCAAGGCGGAAGATGAAAAGACACTATGAAATCACCATTCGCTCATTGACTGAATTCGAACAATAGCGTTACGAGGAAAACGAGGGTGACCGTGAACGACAACTTGCTGCAACTGATCCGCGAAGGGGTTTCCGTTCCCGTGTTTAAAACCGAATTTCTTCGCGTCCTGGTCGGCGACCCCGAGCCGATCTTTGCCTTTCTTTACCAGCACCTGCGCGAGCGGGTTACCCCAACGGTGACCCATGTTTCCGGTTCTTTAGGGAGTGGGTTCGACGCGCCTAGGTATCAGGGACCGAGAAGTGCGGTTAAAGACAAACTTAGGGCCGAGATGTTTTTTTTCCATCCGAGCGGACTGGTCGAAGAGGCGCACTGTCGCTTTCGCTACGACCGGAATTCCGGCCGTTTGGTTTTGATCGGTTTAGCGTTCAATAGCCTGGCCGATCAGTTGGCGGAGAAGACGAACCAACAACGTTTAGAGATCCTTTTGGATCAATTTCAGGCCGTGATCGATCAAGTAGGAGCAAGTCTCAAAAAAGGGAAGCGGAAGCCGAAGGAGATTTGGCCGTTGACGGAACCCTTTTTTGAAATGCAGCGCACCTATCAAGACGACCCAGCCTATCAGCACACCTTTTTCTGTTTCAAAGTGAATCAACTAATCAACTTATGGGTCACGCAATTGTCTGACGGCGCCGCCTTCCTACGGACCCAATTGACCCACCCAAATCCTTACGCTGTAGATTTTGCCGTGGTCGTTTTGGCGCGCATCCAGCCCGGTTTCGCCATGGCTGATATTCCCAAAGAATCCCTAGCCGGCGATGTGTTCATTGTGCGTAAACTCGGTTTCAAGGTACAACGCATTCACCTCATGAGGTCTGTCTTTTACCGCATCCACGAGTCACCCGAATTGGGCAATTAGCCGACCGAAGACAAGAGGTAGCCATGCACACTTCGCTTCTCGATGCATTCCTCGCGGATCTCACGATTTAGGAATTTAAACCGGCCATTTCCGTGAGATGACCGGTGATCGGGCCGCGCTTGCCGCCGACCTCGCCGACCGGGTGACCATTTCCATCGAAAAGCTTAAAGGCCAACTTATCAGTCACTACGATGTGCCAGGCTAAGGTGGTCCCTCTGCGTCAACGCCAATTGCGACATCCTGGTGCGGCAGCTTGAGGCGCAAATCAGCAAATAAACCGTTGTTTTGGTTGCGTTTTTGAGTTCCAGAAGGCAGATTGGAAGCATCTGATAGGAGGTTGGCGATGAGCGATGCCTTGTTTTTTCCCATGGTAGCGCCCGGTGAACGTCTCCCACCGGTTTATAACGAGGACGGCGTCGATCTCAGCTTAATTCGCTGGATGCTGTCGTTGACCATGGAAGAGCGCCTTTTGGTTCTTCAAGACCACATCAACACCATCAACATGATTCGAGATGAAATCACCATTAGCTAATTTCCTGGAAATATTGAAGGTCTTAACCAAACATGAGGTCGACTTTATTGTGGTAGGCGGCGTGTGCGGCGTCTTTCACGGTGCCCCGATTACTACTTTTGATCTCGATATCCTCCGCGCCACGGATGAAGCGAACGCGCCCAAATTGCTTGGCGCACTGGATGAACTTGAAGGAAGAAGCCGACTGCACCAGAAGGTCGTCAAGCCGAACCACGGCCACCTCAAAGCGCGCGGCCATTTGCTGCTGAATACCCGCTTCGGCCACCTCGATATTCTCGCCACCATTGGCAAAGGTCATGATTACGACGACCTTATTCAACAGGCAAAAACGGGAAGCCTGCAAAGTATTTCCTTCCGCCTGTTAGACTTAGAGACATTAATTAAAACCAAAGAAGAAGTGGGACGCCCTAAGGACCTTGCGGTTCTTCCCGTCCTCCGCGCTACCCTGCGCGAAAAGGGCTAGCCGCAACAATGCGATGCTTTTGGCCGTATAAACACCCCTGCCCATGCCTCAAAGGACCTTCCGGCCCAGCGTAGGACCGTGGTGGAAGCAGGGTCGGGCTCCACATGTGCTACCGTTATCGGACAACCATACTCTTTTCCCAAATCCAACACAGGCGACAGGGGTCGTACCATGACAGGGACCGCGGCAAAAGCATTCCAGGCCTATCTCGTTTCGAGGCGCGGCCTCTCGTTCCGCGGTGGCCGGCTGCTGATTCACGCGTTGTTGTTGGTCGCCATGCTGACCGGCCATGGCTGTACCTACGTCAAATTCGCGACGCGTCAGGGCGGTTACCATCTCAAACAATCGGTGAACCCCAGCCAACACAACCTCAAGCACATGATTACCCGCCAGACGTTTTTTGTGTTTGGCCGCTTGTTGGCGGCGCCGTCCGTGGATCCCGAGTTACCGCTCGCGGTGGCCGCGTTCTCCAACCGCTTCGGTCGTTGGGAAGTGGTCGATCTCAACCGCGTTTCGCGGCTTGATTCCTATTACGGCTTGAACCTGCCGCCCGGCGATTACACCCTCGTCGTTTTGGCCGATCAAAACGGCGATTTTCAACTGACCCCCAACGAAATTTTGGGAAGCAGGCACCTGGCACTGGATCCCGCCGCCAATCCCAAGATGGTGTTGGGGGAGGTGGATATCCAGCTCGCACCGGGCGCGACCGGTTTCCAAACTGCCTTTAACCTAAAGCTTGAGCCGCCGGCGCCCACCCGCGATTCTCTGTTCTTTCCCAAGGGTTCGATCCGTTCCTTGGACGATCCCATCTTCTCGCGTCACATGGCCACGCTCGGGATGTATGCGCCCTCCCGGTTCCTAGAAAAAGCGCCGATGATGTTTTACGCCTTGGAAGAGCATCGCGGCCACAAGGTCCCCGTCGTGTTTGTCCACGGCATCGACGGCTCGGCCGCGCAGTTCAAACCCATCGTGGAACGGCTCGACCGGGACCACTACCAAGCGTGGTTTTTCCACTACCCAAGCGGGGCCGATCTCCACCAAACCGCCGCCTTTTTCCAGCGCATTTTCCTATCCGGCAAGGTGGTGACCACCGGCGACACCCCGCTGGTGATTGTGGCGCACAGCATGGGTGGGATCGTGGTACGCGAGGCGCTGAACCTGCATCGGCGCGCCAAAAAAGGCAACCAGGTGGACCAATTTATCAGTTTGGCCACGCCCTTCGACGGCCACCCCGCCGCGCGGACCGGCACCGAAAACGCGCCGGTGGTGCTACCCTCCTGGCGCGACCTCAACCCCGACAGCCGTTTTATCGCCGAACTGTTCCGCCACGAATTACCCGCGGCCACCAGGCATTACCTGTTCTTTGCCTCCGGCCCCGCGCGGACGGACGGTCGTGAAGCCGTCGACGACGGCGTGGTGCCGATTCGCTCGCAGAAACGCGCCCGTGCCCTCGCCGCGGCCGCGCAAACCTACCTGGTCGCCGCGAGCCATACCGGTATCCTCGAGGATCCTGCCACCCTCGATTTACTCATCGAACTGATCGGCCAAACCAAAAGCCACTTTCCCGAGGCCCATTTGGCCTACCTGGTACGGGGCGGTTACGACCTACCGCCGTCGGTCGCCTTCACACCATTGGAAGGTTACGCGATTACTGTTTACGGCCGTTACCTCGACGCCTTGGTGCGCGGCGACATCGTCCCGTTCCACGAGGATCAGGAACACTTCTTAAAAGCCGTCGCCGGCAAGGTCAAAGCCACCAATCCCTACGAGACGGCCTGGATTAAATATATGAAAACAAAGGAATAACCATGGAGCACAGAAGAAATTTGGCTGGGGTCTGTCTTATGCTCGGCAAATCATACCCGGGAGGGAACCGATGGAATCCTTACTGAGCGGCGCTTTTGAAATTAAGGTGGTGGCGCCCGATCCGCCGCCACCTTCGCCTGGCCTGGACCCTTTCGCCGAACAATCGGAAATTTCTCCACGTGATTTGTATTTCAATCTCCTAAACCAAACCTTGGACGCAATCACCGATGCGATTGAATGCGACCTGCTCGCACCGGGAGAGATGGTGCGCTGCCCCGAGCCTCCGCCGCCCGTGACCCGCGTGGATCGAACCACCCTGGTACGACGGTTTCACGCCGATCACCTTCCACCCGGCTGCTTCCGCATGGTGGAAGGCATGTTAACCGGCTTCGGTTATTTGTTCGTCCCGTTATTCGATTACGAAATCAAGGGCAGCGGAATTACGGAGGCAACCTTCCGCGCCCCTTATCCACCTTTGCTGGGACCGCTCCCGTTTCCGGTCACGCGCAAACCGAGCCGCACCACCATGCCCTACATTGACGACCTGTACATCATCGTCGATTTCGAAACAGCCGTGGCGGCCCAGGAACGTGCCGCCTTCATTGCCGGCTTCAAAACCTGGGAACAGCTCTTGGTGGGTGGTTTCCGCATGACCGGGGATCCGCAAAGTTGGTCGAATATTGCCGCAAGCGAGGTCGCTTTTGTTTCCCCCGACCGGCTGCAGTGGAACACCGAAACCCTACTCGCACACCCCGCATGTTTTCATCTCTTGCTCAACATGCTCAGCCGCCGACACCAAAGTCATCCCATCCGCGAGGTTTCGATTGGCTGAGGCCGAAACTCGGCCGTGGGAACTTCCGGGGCGCCCGGTATGTTTTTCGCGAAAAAAGGCGCCGCGCAACCATTGCCGCATCGGCGCAAACACGATCACGAACGGATTGGAGCGCACCGGGCCGGTGGTCACGCCGTAACGGACTTGCTCCTGTTCCGGTTCCCAGGTGCCGAAGAGGCGATCAAAGATGATCAGCACGCCGCCGTAATTTTTGTCGATGTAGGCCGGGTTGGTGCCGTGGTGAACGCGGTGTGCCGCCGGTGTGTTGATCAAGGCGCCTTCCAATTTGCCCAATTTACCAATCGCCTCGGTGTGCAAAAAGAATTGGAACAAGAGGTTCAGGGCCAGGGCTGTGACGATCATGTTGGGCGATAAGCCGAGCAAGACCAGCGGCATAAAAAAGGGAATCGATACAAAACCGCCCATCCAATTCAGGCGAACCGCCGTGGTGAGGTTCATGTGGGTGGAACTGTGGTGCGCGTGGTGGATCGCCCAAAGGAAGGGAATCTCGTGGCTAAAGCGGTGATACCAATAATATGCGAACTCCACCGCCATAAAGGTCAGCAGGATGGTGCCCGCGTTGAGCGGTAATTGGAACCACTGTAGCGGTTCCACCAAGCTGAGGACAAGGAGCTTCCAGGCGAGGGTGATGGGTTTCAGCAATTGGCCGCCGAGCAAGACGCCGAGGTTGGCGAGCACTTCTTTGGCGCTGTAAACCGCGCGATGGGTCCATTGCGACCACAGCCATTCGCAGGAGATGCCGAACGCAATCATTCCGAGTAGGATCAGGGTGGGTACTGTCACGGTCGCCTCCTATGCCTTGCCCATGAATTGTTTGCGCATGGCTTTGCGACGCGCTTCGAGGAAGGAATGGGCCGGGTTGGGGGTGGCGGCGGGAGTGGGTTCGGATGAGGGTGCGGTGGTCAGAAAAACGATCAGCAAGGTGCGCATGTGAAATCTCCAGGTTGGGGCTTGGGATGCCGTCCATGGGACGACTCTTCCAACATGGGGTTTTCCGTTTTCTAGGGTGTCCGGTTGGGGATATTCGGATGTCCGTTTGTGTCCTGTCGGACTGGTATCACTATTTTATTAAAGAGTTTAGCCTATTTTGCCTCGCTGTTTTCGCCAGGCGCCCGGGGTGGTGTTTGTCCGTTTTTTGAAGGCCGTGTAGAAGACCGAGCGGGAGCGGAAACCCACCTCCAGCGCGATGCCGTCGATGCTGAGATGATCCTGAGTCGGGTCTTCCAGAAGGCCTTTGGCCGCGGCGATGCGGTAGTCGTTGACGTAGTCGTAGAAACTAGACGCTTCCGTTTCGTTGAGCACTTGCGAGAGTTCGTTGCGCGAAACCTTAAGGGCTTGGCTCACGCGGGCAAGGGTTAGTTCTTCATCCAAATAAGGTTTTTCGCGTTCGAACCAGTCGCGGCATTTTTGTGCAATTCGCTGTTTTTCGTCCTGTTCAAGCTGCGAGTGTTCGTACTTGGGTGTTTCCGCCGGGGTTGGTTCAGGCAGTTGTAAATCGGCCGCGATACCGTGAAAGAGTTCGGGTCGCACCATGGCCGAGATGTTGAGGATCAGCAGGAAAAGCGCGAAGCAGGTGACGCCGACCAACTCGACCTGATCCGAGGCGAGCAAACGGCCGAGGGCGAGCATTACCAACAAAACCACCAGCAGCGAGGTGAACCATTTGAGCCAATCGATCTGGCGTTGGTCGGAGAAAGAGGCCGTGGCCAGGATGTGTTTTTCTAGCCGGCGCACCCACCAGAAGCAGCCGATCCAATAGATGAACGTAAGCCCGGCCCCGATGCGCAGGCCGGGGATGATTGAGCGGTAGAGCTCGCGTTCCATATAGAAGTTTACCGTTTCGGCGCGGGTCCCGGCATCCATCAGCACCAGCGGGAACAGCAGGCTGAGGTGGGCGGTGGCGGGCAAAAAGTGCAATAGGGAAACAGGGCGAAAGCGCACCACCCCGACCGAGGCGCGCACATAAAAATAGATCAGCGGGCTGACCAACAGGGACAACGAGCTCCACAGGTGCATCCAAAAGTAGGGCGGTTGTTCGGCGGGTTGTACCGCAAACCGGGGTGCGGCGACGGCCAACAACAAACCGATCAGCAACACCGTGGCGGCAAACCAACGATTGGCGCGGGGTTTTTCAGACCGGAGCAGGGCGACGATCCCCAATTGCAGGGCTTGCACCGCACCCAAGAAACACATCAGTTGCGCACCGCTAAAAACCATGGATATCCCCCGCGAATGGCGTCAGACCGGTTTAGTTTACCGCGAGGGTGGTTTCGCGCGTTGATAGGTTTTTCCAGAAGGGTACGAAAACCCTGTTTGTCAATATGCCGCCGGCGACATAACGACAGTGACCTTATGTTGACAGCCCTTTGAAGAAGGGTGTATGGGTAAACATTTGGAAAAAATATAGTTGTTGTTTTGGCGCGTTTTGGCCCGCGGCTTGCCATATAGCTGGTTGAGCAAGGGAACACCGGTTTTCTTGGGAAGGCACGGTGTTGGATCCCGGCGGTTTTTGTCGTTCGTTTGGGTTCTTTTTGCGGGCTAGCCCCCCAACCTGGCTCGAATATTTTATTTTGGAGGAAACCATGAAAGGTTTTGTTTTGATCCTGATGTTCGCTTTGTCTTCATTCTCATTCGCCAACCAAGAGGTTGTCGATCAACAAGCCGCGGCTGCTTCTTGGTGCGGTGAAATCTGCGACGTTATTGCCGACGGCTGGTTCGACCGGGTTTTTTGCGTTATCGAGTGTGAAATGTACCAATAACCCGCGACCGTAAAGCCGCCGGCCCAGGTGCTGTTTCATGAACCCACCTACCGCGTCTTTTCGAAGTGAGGGGAACCACGGCAGCGTGGTTTCTCTATGGTGTCGGCCCTACCCAGCCGACACCTATTCTCAACCGTGGCATGGTGGATTCACCTGACCGACACCTTTTCCCGACAAAGCTTCGCCGCGCCGGAGCCGGTCGGCAACGTTAAAAGGAGCGACCGTGTTCTGTTTGCTGTTGATGTCCCTTTGGATGGGCGAATTTTCTTTTTCCTATGATCAAATGAGTGACGGGTTTCGTGCCAAAGTGTTCCAGGTCGGTGACCACTATGTGGTGGTTGGCAAAAAAGGTCACGAGTTATACCGATTAAACCAAACCGGTCAAACGACCCATGCCTACACGCGCTCCGGCCAAGGCCCCAAGGAACTTTTTTATCCCTGGATCCTGGGTGTGCACGCGGACAAGGTGCTCTGTGTTTCCAACCGCAAGCAGGTCCTCGCTTTTAATGCCGACCTGGTGCCGGACGACCGCGCGGTCCCGGCACTGCCTGCCGACCTCGCCGCCGGTGCGATGGTTTACGGCATTAACGCCGGACCCGACACCATCTGGCTCTTGCACACCGCATTCTCCAACCAAAACCATTTGGTAACCGAAATGGTCTTGACGGACGGTGCTTGGCGGCAAACAGCCGCCTACCTGCAACGACCGCCTGCCGAAACCGGCTTGAGCCACATGGAACAAAAAGCCAGACGGTTGATGGTAACCAGTCACAACGGCCACATCTTCAAAACGCGGGTGACCGGCTCGCAAGCCGACGATACCTACCAGGTTTCGGTTTACAACCGCGCGAGTTTGCCTCGCGGTGAAGAAGTGATGGTGTTGGTAGGCGACATCAGCGAGCCGGCCCCCATCAAAGGCGGTGTGACCCTGATGAGCGAGCAAACCCTCAAAACCCAAACGGGTTACACGGTATTGTTTCGCGCCAAAAACGACGACCTGAACGGCGAACCCTTCGCCCTGTTTGCCGACCATTTCGATCACCAGGGGACCTTTATCCAACGACGCAAGCTCCCCAACGAAGTTTACCCGTGCATCAACGGCCCCGAGATTTTTGAGCTGGTTGAAGACGCGGAAGGCGACCGGTTCCTCAAACGTTCCCAAGATAAATTCCTACAGCCCGAGCGCCGCGGCAGCGGTAGTTGATTGTGCCGCTTGATCTTGCGGCGGTAACCCTTGTGACGGTCCCGCGATCCGACGGCCCTAACACCGTGACCTGGGTCGCGTCAGGGCTTGTTGTAGGTGATGCCCAGTTTTTTTATCTTGCTGCGCAGGGTGCTGGGATGCATCGCCAAAATGGCGGCGGCACCCTGGCTGCCCTCAATACGACCGCCGACCTGTTCCAGCACCGACCGAATATGGTTTTTCATCACCGTTTCTAGACTGCACCGTTGTTTGGCCGTTTGGGGTTGGGCGGGTACCCGCGCATCCGCCTCGGGGAGAATGGGTCCGAGATCGATCTCACCCTGTTCCGCCAGAATCAAACCCCGCTCGATAACATTCGCCAGTTCCCTTACATTTCCGGGCCAAGCATAGGCCAGGAGTAAATCGAAGGCGTTGGGTTTGAAGTGAGGCATCTCAATGATTTTAAGGCGCTTGCGAAGGCGGTCCATAAAATAGGCCACCAGCGCCGGAATATCTTCCCGCCGCTCGCGCAGCGGTGGGACCCTCAGCGGGAACACATTCAAACGGAACCATAAATCCTGACGGAATTGTTGTGTTTGCACCATTTGGTGTAAATCACGGTGGGTTGCCGCGATGATACGGACATCAATCTTGATCGGTGCAACGCCGCCGATGCGTTCGATTTCCTTATTTTGAATGACCCGCAGCAGGCGCACCTGGGCCGCCTGTGAAAGTTCCCCGACCTCATCCAGAAAGAGGGTTCCGCCTTGCGCGCGCTCAAAACGCCCGCGTTTTTTGGTCAAGGCTCCGGTAAATGCGCCCTTTTCATGGCCGAAGAGTTCGCTGTCAATCAGGCTTTCATGGATGGCACCGCAATTCATGGTAATGAACGGTCCGTCGCAACGCGCCGAGGTGCGGTGGATGTAATGGGCCACCAAATCCTTGCCCACGCCGGTTTCGCCCAGGATCAGGACCGGGCTGTCGTGGGCGGCCACTTGATCCGCTTTTCTCATGGTTTTGGAAAGGCCGGCATCCGCGCCGATCAGGTCGTGGTCCGACGCGATCTCCCGCTTGAGGTATTGGTTTTCTTCCGCAAGCAAGTCGCGTAGTTGCAGCAATTCGCGGAATTGCTTGGCGTTGTGAATCAGAATGCCAAACAGGTTCTGGAGCATTTTGAAACGTTCCCGATGGTGCGCCTGGTATGGTGCGAAACCCGGGGCAATAAGCACGACCGCCCCAATGGGTTGACCGTTGTAGATGGGATAGGTGCCGATCAGGGAAACGTCCACACGCGCGCCAAGTGATTGCAACATCCGCCGGCACAGCGGGTCTTGGCTTGCATCATCGAACCAGAAAACGTGGTCGGTTTGATGTTGGTTTCGGAAGCCGAGGATTTCACGGCGTTGCTCAGGCGACATGGGTACGGGTTTGTCCAGGCGTTTGGCGGTATCGCGAGTCGCCGTGGCGACCGTGCGAACGGTACCAAAATCATTTTCGAACAGGTCGAGGTACATGCGTTGCGCGGGCATGAATTGGTGCAAGAGCTGGACACACGACTGCAAAGCTTGGGTGACATAAACGTGGCTACAAATGGCGTTGGTGGCCTTTTCTAAGAAAGCAAGCCGTTCCTGGTCGGAGATCATGGATTCAATCAGGCTCCCGTTAAACCGCGATATTTCGCAGTATAACAACCGCCCGCGATATTTCGAAGGCGTCGGCCGCGAAATATCACAGTTTTGTGCATGTGGAAAGTTTAAGTCATTTAAAAATAGCTGCTTGAAAGTGGTATCGGGTTTGCTCTCCGATGGATGGGCGGTTGCTTCGGTGGATCGAGCGTTTCGTGATTCAGTTTGCAACCAAGCGACCTGTTCAGGTTGACCCATGCCTCATCGCGTTGCGCAAAACCATCGCCGACCATCCCGAGATGCATCCGCGTTTGCTGAGGCTTGATCCGCGGATTTCCGGTGAATCAGTTGCGGCGTTGACCCACGTGACGCCGCCGTTGGATCGGGGAGGGAATGTGATCGGCTTCCAAACCCGCGAGGCGTTGAACGAACTCGGGTTCGTTGACCTGGGCAGATGGGAGACCGTACCCAGTATTGACCAAAAAGGAGAGCCTGTATGAAAAAAGTGTTAGTGGCCGGTGCGTCCGGGTATTTGGGTCGCCACCTGGTAGCCGCGTTGAAGGCGGCGGGTTTTTGGGTGCGCGTGTTGGTGCGTCAGCAGAGCATCCACAAGGTTAAAGACCTGCCCTTTGACGATATCCGTCTCGGAGAAGCGCGCCGGCCGGACGAAATCAGAGGTGTTGCGGCCGGAATGGACTATGTGGTTTCGGCCGTGGGCATCACCCGGCAGCGGGACGGCCTGGATTACATGGACGTGGATTACCAGGCAAACATGAACCTGCTTGCTGAAGCACAGGCCGCTTCCGTGGCCCGCTTCACCTACATCCACGCCTTGGGCGCGGAAGAAATGCCGGAGGTCGCTTTGTTACGCGCCAAGCAAGCCTTTGCGGATCATTTGCAAAAACAAGGATTTATGGGGCAGGTCGTCTTGCCGACCGGTTATTTTTCCGACATGAAGGATTTCCTAAACATGGCGCGTTCGGGACGGATCTACCTGTTTGGCGACGGGTCCGCGCGCATGAATCCCATCCACGGGTGTGATCTTGCGAGGGCCGTGGCCATGAACCTCGAACAGGGCCCCGCGAGGCTGGCGATTGGCGGCCCAGAGGTCTTTAGTTACCGGGAAATCGCGGAGCTCGTGTTTGCCTGTCTCGGAAAAAAACCACGGATTACCACCATTCCCAACGGGTTGATGCGTTGGGGTATTCTGCCGTTCAAGCGGTTGATGCCCAAACATGCAGCCGGCCCGCTGGCGTTTTTTTACGCGGTGATGAACCGTAATCTGGTGGGTGAGCCCTATGGAAACCATCGCCTCCGTGACTTCTTTGAGGAAGAAACCAAACAAAACCAGGCAAAGAATAAGCGACCCGTCGTTCAAGCCGAGTAAAAGCATCGCTCTTAAGGAGGCATTAAAAACTTTCCCCCAGCCCAGGAGTGCTTCAGAAGGTTATTCGTCTCTGAAAGGAGCATCATCCCCTACAAACAGCGGCTTTTCGCCATCCCAGAAAACCGCATAATGTCCCAGTTTGCGTTTTCTATCTAATTCTTTGATCACCGCTTTCTGGAGTGCGTCCAAAATCACCTTGGCTTTTTTCGAGGGTTCAGTCCTATAAGTGACGGTCATCTACTCGCCTCTTTTGTAAGTGCTTGGAATAAGGACTCATGGTCGATTTCCCGATGTTCTCCCCGTTGTTCGAAGATCAAAGCCGGGCTAGCACCATTGTTCATGAAACAGATGCAATGGTCAACCGCGTAACTGAACTCATCCAAAAGGTTACGTAAGCTCCGGGGAAAACGACGAACTAAATCTTTTTCGGAAATATGATGGCCACCATGCGCAACTCTTTCGGAAACTCTGGTTCGGGACATCTCAATATTTGGCAGAGCGAGATAGATGAGCTCGACGGACTATTTCATCGATCTAAGCCGTTTGATCAATTTGAGATATCCACGGCCGGCGAGGGTGGTTTCAAAGGCGAAATCGACCCCTGATTCTATCCGTGCCTCGATCTCTTGAAGTAAAAGCCGACTGGCAGCCACCAATTCCCGCTCAGGTGCAAGTGGAGAAAGGCCGGCGGCAATCAGATCGGCATTGATGAAATAGGTGCATCGCGCCACACTTGGCAGATAATCCATAGCAAAAGTAGTTTTGCCCGCGCCGTTGGGGCCGGCAATGATCCAGCAGGTAGGCATGTTCGCCTCTTTTTCTTGAATGGGGAGCCCGTCTCTCTAGAAAACATAACATGCGTTGTCGCTACTCAGGCAGATGATTGATGCCAACCTCAATGGTATCGCGCCGAAAAGCGTTACCCACATAAGCGTTACCCACATCAGCCGTAAAAAATATCGCCGAATGTCAGTTGAGTAGTAGTCGAGTCGGCGCCATTAAAATTCGTTAGGTAAGAGGTTTGAGATCAACGAGGTAAGCCAATGACAACACCGAATACGAAAAAAGCACGAGGGCGCTCTAACCTAAAGTGAGCGATTCTTGGCGGTGCACTTGCACAAGTTTCGGCGCGCCCTGCGCCGAGAGTGGGGCTGCAAGGGGCAGTAAAAATGCTCGACTGCCTTTTTGGTACGCGTCGTGCGCGACCCCGGTGCGCTTTTCCAACACCTTTCGCTCCAACCCTCGGCGCGTCCTGCGCCAATATTTGCACAATTGCATCCATCCGAATCGCAACTTTAGGTCTAAATGGCTGTTTTAAATAGAGAAATGATTGGGGCGAGAGGGTTCGAACCTCCGACTTCCTGCTCCCGAAGCAGGTGGTTTTGCCGCCGCGTTTACTTGAGCTACCAGGAACATGGAAAAAGGGCCCCCCATCCGATTGGGGCCGGATGAGGGATCGCCGATGGGGTCTCGGGGCGGGATTCGAACCCGTGTCCTTCTGGTTAACGAGCCAGACGCTCTGCCGCTGAGCTATCCCGAGTTGGTTGTACCGCGAAAGGGTTTTTCGCCTGGCGTGCGCCTGTTTTTTTCGGGCGCGAACCATGCCGAGCGCCGAGGGTTACCGTTTGAATTTCAGCTTCTTGCCGGAAAACATGCCGAGCTGTTTGAGGATTTTGGCGAGGGCCGGGTGGCCGACCGCGACGCCGTGAACCAGCTCCGGGGTGAAGGTGAAGGGGACCGGCGGGTGTTTTGCCGGTGGGGCGATCCAGCCTTTGACGATGGGGTCGACGCCGTGGCGACGGCACACCTTTTCCACCATGATGCGTGTGCATTCCGCCTCACCCGCGAAGACTTGCCACGGGAACGGCAGCTCCGCCCAAACCGGGGTGTCGTCCTCGAGAGCGTCGCCGTAGATCTGGTGACCCCAGGCGACGTCGGCGGCCATCAGGCGCAAAACCTTGCCCAAGCACAAGGTGTCCAAAATGTCCTCCGTGCCCATGGCGTCGTTGAGCGCGATCCAGTTGCGTCGTGCGCGGTTCCAGGCTCCCGCCAACAGGTTCCAGGTGGTCGAATCGTCGCCGCGTTTGACCACCATGGTGTCCCGATGGAAGGTCGACGCTTCCCAAACCTGCTTCAGTTGAACGGCACAGCGTTCCAGAATGCCGTACCAACGGCCCAACAGGATGCCTGTTTGGTGGGCCGTGAGATTGGCCAGGACCGCGAGGTCGGGGTAGACGTGGGCGATGGCGAACCAGTTAGTGGTGGTTTGGTTGCGGCAGGTTTCCATCAAACTTTCGGCGATGGTGTCGTAGGGCCGAACCTGCGTACCGAAGGTGAAGGTGGAACGCATGTTACAGCGCGCGGTGTAATAGGCAATGAACGCGGCGGTTGCCGGATCCTCCGAGAAAACGCGATGGGACGGGTCGGTGGCCAAACCTGAAAACCCTTTGGTGATCAGGTCGGCGAGCTCTTGGTTCTTCAACAAACGTTCGAGCTTGGCTTCCATGCGGCGCAAAAACCGGAACCGTTTGTTGTACTGTTTCTTGGAGATGTCCATCCCCAGTGCTTCACGGTGTTCCTTGTTGAGCCGGTCGTAGAGGAAGCTGTTGCCGGTTCGGGTTTTTCCAATCATGGCACCGGCCCGTTCCAAGCCGGCGCCAATCGCGGGTGGGTGGGCGCGATCTTCGCTGCTGAGCGTTACGCCGGGAAACAAGTCGGCGAGCACGGACGTTTTATTGCTGAAATCGACGGGTGATGCAAATTCGTTCCACATCGAAGAGTAGGGGTAACGGGTGGCGTAATCGGCCGCGCGTTTCAATGCTTTTTGCGATGCGGCACTCAGATGGCCGCGGTGTGTTTTTAACAGCAGCACGGCGACATCCTCGGGGCGAGGGCGGCGACTCAGTGTTTCGAATAATGCGTCCATCGGGATCTCCCAGTAATGTAAGGCTGCCTATGACGGGGTTCGAACCCGCTTCCTCCCGGATAGGAGCCGGGCGCTCTGCCAATGAGCTACATAAGCGTCTTGCTGTGACGGTCGAACCGAAAACCGGCTGTTGCGTCGGGAAATGGCTATTGCGTCAATCGTGCCAAGATAGAATTTTCGTTTAAACTGTTTGATTTATCTTGTTTATGGGTTTGGTGGTTAGGGCGGGTGAATTACGCCTTTTGGTAATTTTATAGAATTCGAGAAAGCAGGATAGGAATTGTGTGGGCGGGATTTGCTGCTTTTGTGATTTCCAATAAGGCCGAATTTGGGGGGAAGAACCGGCGTTGTGCCGGCAAATGAATTCGATATGTTTATGGTGAGGTCTTTAACGTCTTGAAAAGAATTATGTTGTTGAATGGGGTAAGGGAAGAGCCTCTTTTGGTTTGGGTTTGTTTGCTTATGTGTTGACGCCGAAGATGGGGTTAACCGGCATGGTTTGTATTGCCTGTTTTGTTTTTGGCGCGTGGTTTGCGATGGAGGCTGTGATCAAGGAGGATTGCATGGACAACTACCGTCAGATACGCGCCCAATACGATGCCGACACGATTCGTGTTTACCAAGCTTACAACCACACCATCGCCGATGCGGCCTTGGCGGCCGGCACCTTTCAAGAGCCGCCCTTCAAGAAAAGTCGCATGACCTGGATCAAACCTTCGTTTTTGTGGATGATGTACCGCGCGGGTTGGGGTCGTAAGGACCAAAATCAAACCCGAATTTTGGCGATTGATATCACGCGGGTTGGTTTTGATTGGGCCTTGGCGGAAGGTTGTTTGAGTCATTACGTTCCGGCGATCCACGGCGATGAGGATCGTTGGCGGTCGGCGAAAGGGCCGGTGCGCATTCAGTGGGACCCGGAGCGTGGGCTTAAATTGCAGCCGCTTGAATACCGCGCGATTCAAATTGGGTTGCGGGGTCGTGCCGTGGGGTTGTATGTGCATGATTGGATTCGCCGGATCACCGATGTGACGGCGGCGGCGCAAGAAATCGAGGCCTTGGTGCTGCGCGGTGATTTGGACGGCGCGCGTGCATTGTTGCCGGAGGAACGGGACTACCCCGTCGCGGACGATGTGCGTAAGGTGTTGGGAATGGATTTGGGGGACGCGTGACCTTCCGCGGCCTTATTCCCAAACAGAAAAAACCCCTCGACCGAAGCCGAGGGGTTCCTTAACGAAGACCCGTGGAACAACGCGCCTCGAGCGTACCCGAGCCGCGTTCTCCGTGTTGGGGTTACTGTACTTCGGCCGTCAGGCTGACGCCGGAGTATGCGCGGTATGCGCGGATGCTTACGTGCCAGGTACCTGCTTGGGGGTTGGCAACGTTTACGGTTTCGTTGTTGCCGTTCAGGTACGGACGGTAGTCGTAAGCGCTGGTGGTGGGTTGTGCACCGTAGCGAACGTAGACATCGGCATCACCGGTGCCACCGCTCATTTGGATGGCCAGGTTGGAGCCGGAAGCGACTTCGATGGTGAAGTGCTGCCAAGAACGCCATGCACCGGAGAGGTTGGACTCGTTGATGCTGCCGTTGTCGCCGCCGCCGGGCTCCGTGTAAGAAACGCTGAGGGTTACGCCGGAGTAGCTGCTGTAAGCGCGAACGCCGATGTAGTAACGGCCGGCTTGTGGGCTGGAAACGCCGCAGGTTTCGTTGTTGCCGCTGCGGTAGGGGCGGCAGTCGTATTCGCTAACGGTAGGTGCTGCACCGAAGCGGGTGTAGAGGTCGGCGTCACCGGAACCGCCCGCGATGGAAACGTCGAGGTTGGACGCTCCGGCGGGGACGTCGATGTAGTAAAACTTGAAGTCACCGGTGGTACCGGAGAGGTTGGCAACGCTGTCGCCGTTGTTCAGGCCGCCGTCACCGCCGTCACCGCCGTCACCGCCGTCACCACCATCGGTGCCGTCGGTGCCGTCAGAACCATCTGAACCATCGCCGCCGTCGCCACCGTCGCCGCCGTCGGTGCCGACGTACAACAAGAGGTTGGGCGAGCCGTTAGCGCCGGAGATTTTGCCGGAAGATGCGTTGCTGGTCAGGGCGTTGGTTACCTGAGCAGGGGTCGCGGAAGGGTTGTTTTGCAGGATCAACGCGGCGCCACCGGCTACGTGCGGAGAAGCCATGGAGGTACCGGAGATGGTGCGCGTGGCGCTGTTGCTGGTGCTCCAAGCAGCGGTGATGCTGGAACCTGGCGCGATGATGTCGACACAAGAACCCCAGTTAGAGAAGCTGGAGCGGCTGTCGGAAGAAGTAGAAGAAGCAACGGTTACGGCGCTGGATTCGCGAGCCGGAGACACGTTACAGGCGTTTTGGTTTTCATTACCGGCGGCAACAACGAAGGTAACACCGGCGGCAACCGCGTTGGCAACCGCGTTGTCGAGCGTGGTAGAAGCACCACCGCCCAAGCTCATGTTGGCAACAGCAGGTGAGTTGTGGTTTTGGGCGACCCAGTCAACACCGGCGATAACACCGGCGGTGGTGCCGGAGCCGCTGCAGCTCAAGACGCGAATGCCGTACAGGGTGGCGTTGGGGGCGATACCGTAAGCGGAACCACCGGCGGTAGAGGCAACGTGGGTACCGTGACCGTTACAGTCTTGGCCGTCGTTGTCGTTGTCAACGGAATCGAAAGGCGCGGTAGCGCGGCCGCCGAAGTCGTTGTGGCTGGTGCGGATGCCGGTATCAACAATATAAATATGGACGCTGCTGCCGGTGTTGGGCGGCGTGTAGTCGTTGTCCAGGGGCAGATCACGTTGGTCACTGCGGTCCAAACCCCAAGAGTTGGCCGGCGCGCGGCTTTCTTCAGGGATGGCGATGCTCAAAACCTGGTTTTGCTCGATGTAGGCAACATGGGGGTTTGCCATCAAAGACTTAAGCGCCGTGTCGGGCAGCTTGGCGGCGAAACCGCTGACGGTGGCATCGTAGGAACGGAAAATTTCGCCACCGAGACTGTTGACCGCGCGTTCCGTGGAAAAGAAAGCGGTGCGCAGGTCGGTATCTTTTTTCAGCACAATGATGTACTCACCGGGGATCGCATCGGGTGAGTCGGCGTGCAAGATGGTGTTGGTTTGAGCGAAAGCAGACCAGGACAACAGCAGAGAGATCACAAGGGTGGTGATCAGCGATGCAAACAACTTTTTGGTTCGCATGAAATTCCTCCAATTATGTTGACGCAATAATGCGCAAGTAAAAACCCAGCAGGAAAAGAGCGCAACAAGGGCTAGGCAATCGACAAGCGACCTGCCAGAAGAAGGACGAGCGACGATCTAGGACGACCAAGCCAATGTTTCGTGATAGTAAAGTGGAGCAGGAGGCTCAGCAAAAGATGGGACACTTTAATATCAACCAAGGAATGTGTTGATGGATAGTAACTGGTGACCAATTCAACAGCGCTTTGTTGCTGCCGGTCCCCTCGTTATCAGCGTGGGATGTGGCTATCCTAATCCGAGGTAGATCGAAACACAAGCGAATAGTAAAGCTTTTGTAATCAAAAGTGCGAATTTCAGTTATCTCGGGGGTGTTTTTCGGTATATTTTGTGTAAATTATTTAAAATAAAGAGGATATTCGAAGTGTGAAATGTGAAATTTCAGCCTCAATGAAAAAGAAGTGTAAAGGGTTGCGGTGTGATTACATGACTTATGTAGCTGTACTGTTGGTCATGTGTTCAACTGTTGGCTTGAATTTTGTCTCATGTACTGGATTTAAGGTACTAGATACTTGGCAAAAAATATTGCTGGAATGAATCGATCTTCAGGATTTAAAATGAATGGTTTTTACATGTGTTCAAATAAGGTTATGGTGTGGTTTTTTGTATTGTAAAGTGACTTTTTGGGTGTTGTCGTTGAAAAGTTTTGAAGTTGTGTACGAATTGCGGTTTGTCTGACTTCTGGAATGCGTCAAACGGACGGGTTTTCGATATGCCTGCTTCGAGCCGGTTTTGCCGAAATAACGCGTGTTCAAAACCCGTTTTCTCGAAGGCTTGGCGCCCTTCGCATCGGTTCACACAAAAACGGGTCCCTTTTGAACAAGGGATCCCGCTGTTTTTAATAGAGTTGATTCTTATTTTTACGGCTAAACCTGAAAATGAACGCTGGTTCGGTGTTTCGAGGTCGTTTGGCGGCGAAACGGATGATTATGAGGCCGCACGGGCCAAACAACCACCGTCAACCACCATGTCGTGGCCGGTTACAAAGGAGGCTTCGTCCGAGCTAAGCCACAAAACGGCCCGTACGATCTCGCAGGCGCTGCCAATGCGGCCCATGGCGTGCATCTTCTCGATTTTGGTGCGCATCGCGGGAATATCGAGTAACCCGTTGATCATCGGTGTCTCAACAAAGCCCGGACACACCGCGTTAATGCGCACCTGCTTCTTGGCATACTCCACCGCGGCGGCTTTGGTCAGGCCCACCACCGCGTGTTTGCTGGCCACATAAGGTCCCAAACCCAAGGCGGTGCCGGTGACCCCCAAAATTGAGGCGGTATTCACAATGCTGCCGCCGCCCTGGCTGACCATAATGGGGATTTGCCGCCGCATGCACAGCCACACGCCTTTGACGTTGATTTCCATAATACGGTCCCATTCGTCCTCGCGGATGTGGGCCAAGGGCATCGCGCGTTTTCCACTGATGCCCGCGTTGTTAAACGCCATGTCGATGCGCCCCAAGTGGTGCAAGGCCCGCTCAATCATGGCGTCGACTTCCACGGCCTGGGCGATGTCGGTCCGATAAAAATAGGCCTTTCCGCCCAAGTCATTAATTTGTGCGACCACCCGTTCGCCCGCCTCGGCGGCGATATCGGCGATAAATACGGTGGCGCCTTCGCCGGCGAAGGTCAGCGCGGCGGCTTTTCCGATGCCGGCCGCGCCGCCGGTAATCAGAACGGATTTGTCTTCAAAGCGTTTCATTTCATGGCTCCTTACTGGATAAACACCCGCGGCCTGCCACTTTCAAGACGCACGGAGGCAGGCCCGGCCCCGTCGGCTGATGCAAACGGAGGGGAGAGGGGGCGGTGCGGGTTAAACATGGCACCGGATCACCCGGTGTGGGCGTTGGTGCGGGGTCGGGGTTGAGGCCCGCCGGCGGCGCGACAAGGGGTGTACAGGGGTCCGGTGCTTGTGGCGCGAGAAGGGAAACAGGCGGGTGGGGAAGAAGGTTCGGCATCACCCCATCCGTCGAGACGGGCTGTGCCGGCGGCCGGATCGCGTGCCCCCTGCGATCCGACCGCCCGACGACGGGGTGGGATGCCGTGTCCCGTTCAGCGCGCTAAGGGTTGTGAGGAGGAAACGCACCGAATGGGAAGGACTGGCGGAGAGAAAATGTGAATGAAGGAAGGGCTAAGCAGAATGGAGTTGCAGGAAATCGATGGTCTGCCGTTTGCGACGCAGCGGCAGCGCGGTCAAGAAATCAACCGCTTGCGGCGCGCCGCCCGCCGCCTCGAACGAGGCCGCGATGCGTTTGGCGGCAATGCGGAAACTTTTTTCGTGTAACACCCGGTGAACCGACTCCCGCACTTGCTCCGGTTTCAACCGGTTGAAGCGCAGCGTGATGCCGGCCTTGGAGCTTGCTACTTGGCGGCCGATAACGGGTTGGTCGTCACGGATCGGGGTTACGATCAGCGGCAAACCGTAAGCGAGGGATTCACACACGGTGTTGTGGCCGCCATGACAGAAGACGGCATCCAAATAAGGCAACAACGCGACCTGTGGGACGTGTGGCTGGACAATGAAATTGGCGGGCGGATTTTCTACCCATCCCGGCGGCGCGGTCATGATCACTTGTACCGGTTCATCCGCCAAAGCTTCGATGACGGTTTGGTAAAAACGTGGATCGCGGTCGCGGTTAATGGTTCCCAGCGAGACCAACAGCTTGGGCAGGTTTTCGTTCAACTGTTCCCAAGGGAAGGCGGCGCGCATGGTGCGCGCTTGTAGCGAGGGACCCACGTAGGTAAAAGGCGCTTGGTAACTTTCGAACTGGCCGCTAAAGGCCGGTGTGCTAAACACAATGTTGGCGATGTTGGAGAGGTCGGGGCGTTCCACCCGCGGCAAACCCATCTCCTCTTGCAAACGGCCGAGGGTGCGCACAATCCAGCGGTCCGCGACCTCCCACACTTTGAGAATGGCGGCGGTGGTGGTCACGCTGGCGACCCAGGGCCGGCCGAGGCGGCGCGCGGCGATGGCGCCGGACAACATTTGTTGATCGCAAATGATCAGATCGGGTTGGTGTTCCAGAATGGCGCGTTCCACGTCGGCGACGGTGGCCCGCGCCAAGGGCAGTACAAAATCTTCAAACAGGAAACGCACGCTTTCGAGGCCACGCACGATGTTGGCCATCTCCTGGAGCGGTTCCAACAACGCCCGCAAGCGGCTGCTTTCCAGGGGCGCAATGCGCGCACCCGGCCCGGCCAGCGGTTCGATGAGCTTGCGGTACCCCAGCCACATCACCTCGTGGCCGCGTTGTTCCAATTCGGCGGCAACACTGACCAAGGGGTTGATGTGACCGGTGAGCGGGGGCACGATGAGTAGATAGCGGGTCATTTCACACCTCCTGGGTGGTGTGACTGAGCCATTCGGTGAGGGCGGTGCGGACCTTGTCGGTCGCTTCCCACATAATGGAATGGCTGCAATCGGAGAATATGTGGAGTTCGGCGTTGGGGAGTTGCGCGGCCAGGGCTTCGCCGCGGGCGCGGATGTCCGAGGTTTCGCCGTACAGCGCCAACACCGGTTGGGGCAAGCGGGTCAGGGCGCGCGCGTCCAGTTCGGGGGTGGCCTGCAGGTCGGCGACCAGGCTGGTCTCGTAGATGAGTTGCTTGGCATTTTCGGCCAAACGGTTTTTCTTGCGCTCGCTGTGGCGTCCGAGCCAGTTCTCAAAATGGGTGGCGACCGTGGCCCTGGCCTGATCACCTTGTTGCAGCAGGGTGGCGGCCATTTCGTCGCCCCAGCCCTGCACGTTGGCGTGGGCTTCGATCAAACACACACCCGCGGTGCGGTTCGGGTAGGCCAGCGCGTAGGCCAGCGCGAGCAAACCGCCAAAACTGTTGCCGACCAGCGTCACCGGTGAATCGCCGGCGTGGTGCTCCAGCAGCGCGGCCAACTCGGCGACGAAATCGTCGAGCCGGTAGCCGGAAGCGGGTCGCTCGCTGCGACCGTGGCCGCGCATGTCGTAGAGCAGCACCTTATGGTCTTGGGCGACGGGGTTGGCGAAGGTGAAGTACCAGCTCGATAGGTTGTCCATCACCAGGCCGTGCAGAAACACGACGCGGACCGGTCCTTCTTGGCGACCGAGCACCTGGGTGTGGATGCGCAGGCCGTTTAGGGTTTCAAAAGCCATGGTGGGATCCTTTCGGCAGCAAGCCGTGCCTACACGGTTGCGAGGGGGTTGGGGGCGACGGTTGCGCCCAGAAAGTCGTTGATCAGATCGGCGGTTTGTTGCGGCGCCTCGGCGTAGAGGTTGTGGCCGGCCTCGATTTCGAGGTGACGGCATTGGGGCAGAACACGTTCAAGACGACGTCCGGTTTCGAGGCAGGGTGACTTAGTGCCGTACAGGGTCATCACCGGCACATTTAATAAGGATAGGTAGGTATCGCTGATGTCTTTGGCGGCCTTGAAGTCGTCGAGAACCGTGGTGTTGCGCACCAATTTGCCGAGGTTACGCAGCAGGCGAAAGGTTTGGCGTCCGCCGGAGAGAAACCCCTGCTGGGCGCTACGCGGTAGCGCGGCCAACATGTCCTTGGGTGAAAGCTCCATAAAACGTTTCATTTCGCCGATGTTGGAGGGCGGCAGTGGGACCTCGATCAGGACCAGGCGGCGCACGCGGTGGGGATGGTACAGCGCGTAAGTGAGGGCGACCAGGCCGCCCCAGCTATGGCCGACCAAGTCGACCGCGTCGTGCCCGGCGTCACTTGCCTTGATTAGGCCGTCCAGATCCGAGGCCATGGTGTCAAGGTCGTAACCGGAGGCGGCAAGCTGTGATTTGCCGTGGCCGCGCAGGTCGTACATGACCACGGGTCGGTGCTTGGCGAGGTGGGGCGTGATGGTGAAGTACCAACCGACCATGTTGCCCAGCATAAGGCCGTGAATCAGATAAACCGGCGGATGTGCCGCGTCGGCCGGCGCCGGACCGGCCTGTTGCACGTGGAAATCCAGCTCATTGATGCGAACTATTGACATGACTGAATGAACTCCGCGACGTCGCCGACGGTCAGCGCGATAATGTCTTCAAGTTCCTTCTCTGAGAGCCAGCCGACGAAGTTAATGTCGTCGCCGAAATGGTTTTGCAGCTTTTCGGCCAGGGCGACAAACTCGATGCTTTCCAGCTCCAACTCACCGTTAAACGATGTGTGTTGGGTGATGTTGATTTCGTCTACCCAGTCTTCGCCGATCACCTCACGAATCAGGTTCGCGATGGTATCCAGAATTGAATCTTTGGTTTGTAACATGAATGCACCTCTTATAATGTCCAGCAAATGATGTAGGGCGTATCGGTAAGTAGCTCTCTCAGAACGGTTTCCTCGACGTCCGCCTGTTGGTTCGGATCGGGCGAGGCGGCCCAAGCGACCTGGCGGTCGCCGTGGGTGTGGGTGTTCGCGCCGGCGACCGGTGCCACACCGGGGGTGGTGGGCGCGTGATCGGGGAAGGCGGCGCGATGGTCGCTCGCCCGTTGGGCGAGTTCGTCGATTTGGGTTGGCCGCGCGGGTTCGGTGTGGTCCGCGCGGATGCCGAGGGCCACGCCCAAGGCCTGATTGAATACCCCGGCCACGGCAAGCTCACCCCGGGTGTCAAGCACCACGGTGAAAACACGGTCGTCGCGAACGGCGCGAACCGTGCCGGTCGGCGGACCTTCGATGCGGATCTCGGCCGGGAAAATCGCGCTTTGACCGTCGCGCCACAGGTGGCGGCGGACCGCGTCTTTGGCGGCGATACGGCCGTTGAGCCATTGGCGTTTGCCCTTGGGTTTCAACGCGTTGTAGGCATCGCGTTCCACCTTCGTCAGGAAACGGCGGGCCAGGTAATCGCGCGAGGGCGCGCTCCCGTATTTGTCAAAAAACACCACAAAGCCGTGTTCTTCCGGCTGCGCCAGCAGGTGGTTCTCGGTTTGCAAGATGACCGGCCACAAGCGGTGGTCCGTGTCGAAACGGCGGTCGCGCCAGTTGTCGATTTCGCACCAAACCCGACCGTCCTGGCGCAGTTGCAGGTCGGCGGCGGCTTCCTTGGGGTGCATCTCGGTGATGAACACGCGGCAGTCGAGTTCGGCGCCCACGACGGGATCGGGCCCGTAAAACCGCAGCTTCTCGATGTGAATCGGCATCGCCAAGCGGTCCAAACGGTGGCGTTCCATGATCCAAAAACCAAACGCCTGACCGGCGTTGTCGAGCAGGCTGCCCGGCCCTTGGCAGGCTTTGAGGCGGCAGCTCAGGCCTTTATCTGAAACGGCGTCAAAATCGAGAATGCCTTGGTAGGCGGGGCCGTGGAACATCCAGCGTTCGCGGTACATGCCGGCGGCGTCGATGAAGGGTTGTTCCGGTTGCTCGTGGACGAGCGGACGCGCGGCAGGTGCTTGCGGGTAAACCGGTGCGGTGACGGCCTCGGCCGCGGCGTAGCCGTCAATCGCGACGGACCAACGGGTGGCCGACTTTTGTTTCATGGTGAAGGTCAGCTCGATGGGTTCGGCGACCACCAGCCATTTGTAGGCGCGGATTTTTTCCATTGCGACCACGACATGCTTGCCGATTTGCTTGCGTACCGCGTCCATCATCATTTGGATCGACATCGTCATGGGGACAACCGGGTAGCGGTCCTCCACCACCGTCCAGCCCGCCCGCTGCGCGAAGAAGCTGTGGTCGAGGAGCTCCGGGCAAATTTGCACCGAGAGACGGCGGGTGGTCACCGCTTCCTTGAAGGTGACCGCCGCGGGTTGTGGCGTTACCGGTTGCGGCATGGGGACCGGGCCGGTTGCACTCCGCGTTTCCCACTGTTGCAAAATGCTTTCGCCCGCATCCTCGCACTCGCGCAGCATGGCGCGAAAGGTTTGGGCAATGGGGTGTTGCGGTGTCTTTGGTTCGGTTTTGGGTTTGCTTTCCACCTGGAGCGGTTGCAATTTGGCGCGCAGCGCACCGGTGTCCAATTCAACCAGTGGCACACTTAACGGCAACGGAAAGGAACGACTTTTGCGTTTCTTAATGGGTTCCACGTCGGGTTTGACGCGGAACATCCCGTCGTCCAGTGAGACGCCTTCCACCCAAAGGGCCGCCGCCAAGTGGGCCAGTTGGTCCAAACCCGAGCGTTTGGCCAGGTTGGCACTCATCGCCAGGTGGGGTTGTTTGCCCAGGGTGTCCGTCACAAATCCCGGCAGGCTGCCCGTACCCACTTGAACGAAGATGCGGAAGTTGTCCGCGTACATGCTTTCGATCAAGCCGCGGAACCGAACCGGTTCGACCAGATGGCGCGTGGAAAGCGCGCGGATCTCGTTGATTTCCTTGGGGTAAGGTGCGCAAAGGGTAGCCGACCACATCGGAATAGCCGGGTTTTCCATGGGGAAGTTTTGGAAAAAATCCAGGTGCGGGCCCAGGTAATCGGCGAACAGCGGTGAATGGTACCCGCTGCGGAACGGGAGCCGTTGCGCCAGAACCCGTTGTTCCTTCAAGCGTTCTTCCAAAACGGCAATGCCTGCTTCCCGGCCGCAGAAAATGACCTGGCGGCTACAGTTCTCGTGGGAGATCGCAACCTCTTCGAGGTCGGCGATGAGCGGTGTGGCCTTGTCGGCACCGCAACCCGCCGCCAGGAACAGCACGCCGGGAACTTCCAGGGTGCCCGGCTTGAGGGTGTCGATGAAGGCGTCGATTTTATCGCCTGGCAAACAGCCGCTCGCCAGCAACGCGCTCCACTCGCCGATGGAGTGGCCGGCGAGGGCGTCGGGCTGGATCGCCAGGTTGTTCAGGGTTTCGAACAGGAAGCGGTTGGTTTGGATGATGCCGACACCGACCTGTTCGAGGTCGGCGACGACCGAGGCGGGTTTGGCGTGGGAAGGTGGGGTTTGGCCGAAAAATGCGGCGAGATCGTCGATGCGCGGTTCGAAGGCGCTGTCGACGCCGGGGAACAGCAGCGCCAGTTTTCCGCCGCCGGCGGCCAGTCCTTTGGTGGTGAAATAAATGTTGTCGCGCCCGCGCCAAGCACGGCCCCGTTCTACAATCTTGGCCGCGCGTTGGCGCCGGGCCGGGTTTGGCTCGATGATCGCGAGGCGCAGCAGGGTTTTGGGATTGCCGTCACTGGGATTGCCCAGTGCCAAATCGCGTAGCAGCGCCTCGGCTGAATCGGCCGCGTAGTGTTCGATGAAGGGTGCATCGGGTTTGTCGTCGGCCGTCTCGTGAACCCTGGTTTCGGGCGGGTTGGCGGTGGGATCGGCGGCCAAGACCACGTGGGCGTTGATGCCGCCGAAGCCGAAGGCGTTGACCGCGGCAACCCGTTGGCTCGCAAGGTGTTTCGGCCAGGGTTTTGCGCTGCTAAGTGGCTGGAAGCGGGAGTCTTCGAGGAGCGGGTGGGGTTCCTCGCAGTGGAGCGTCGGTGGCAGTTTTCCCGCGTGAACCGCCAGCGCGGTTTTGATCAAACCGGCGATCCCCGCCGCGGGCATGGTGTGGCCGATCATCGATTTGACCGAGCCGATCGCCGCGTGGCGTTCCTTCTCGCTGCCAAAGAATTGGCGGACCGTGGTGAGTTCGGCCTCGTCGCCCGTGGGCGTGCCCGTGCCGTGCGCTTCAAGGAACCCAATCGCTTCCCGGTCCAGGCCCGCCTCGCGCCAAGCCCGTTCCAGCGCCAGGGTTTGACCGCTGACCGCCGGGCTCATCATGCTGGCCGCGCGGCCGTCGCTGGCGATGCCGATGCCGCGGATCACCGCGTAGATACGGTTGCCGTCGCGTTGCGCGTCTTCCAGGCGTTTCAGTGCGACAATGCCGCCGCCTTCGCCGATCACCAAGCCGTCGGCGCGGCGGTCCAGCGGGCGGATCTGTTGGTTGCGCGAGAGCGCGCCCAATTGGCAGAACACGCTCCAGAAAGCGACGTCGTGGCTGAGGTGAATCCCGCCCGCCAGCATCAAATCGCAGCGGTTGGATTGCAGCTCGCGCACCGCTTGATCCACCGCCATCAAGGAGCTGGCGCAGGCCGCATCGACCGTATAAGCCGGGCCGAACAAATTAAACCGGTTGGCCAGCAGCGAGGCGGTGAGGTTGGGGACCAAGCCGATGGCCGTGTCCGGGCCGTAGTGGCCCAGTTTCTTTTGGAACTGGCGGCGCAGGGCGGTCAGGTCGTCGTCGCCCAGTTCGGGGTGGAGCGAGCGCATCGCGCCGACCAACTGTTCCGAGTTGCGTACGTACTGTTCCAGGCGGGTCATGCCCGCGCCGATGTAGTTGCCGCGCCCGATGATCACGCCGGCACGGTTGGGATCGTAATCGCCCTTGTCCAGCGAGGCGTCCTGCAGCGCGCGTGCGCCCAGGGCCAGGCTGACCAGTTGGTCCGGTTCCGCGCCTTGGGCCGCGATCGGCATCAGGCCGAATTCGGTGGGGTCGAAATCGATGAGTTGGTCGACGAAGCCGCCGCGGCGGCAATAAAAGCGGTCGGGTTCCTTGCTGTCGGGATCGTAATAAACCGGGTCCCAGCGGTGGGGCGGTACATCTTCAACCGCGTCTTTGCCGGCGAAGATGTTGTCGCGGTATTGATCGAGATCGGCGGCGCCCGGGAAAACGCAAGCCATGCCGACAATCGCGACCAGCGGTGGGGTTTGTTTGTTCTCCATGGTGGTGTCCTTGGTGGTGTCCTTGGCCGAAGCCGGTTAACGGGTCACGGGGTGGGCCGGCACCGCGCCGGCCCTGGCCCGCATTTCTCACAAGGAATTCTGCTACGAAGCCTGGTGAGCGGTGCGGGCGGGGGAGCCGTGCTTACTGCATGCTCTCTGGTTGGGCGCACATCAACACGACTTGCGTGTCGTCGGCGTGGCCGTGACTGAGTTCGTTCATGAAGGCGCTGACCCCGGAATCGATGGGGATCAGGCCGATGCCGCGACGGTGGTACTCGCGTTCCAGTTCGGGGGAAACCATGCCTTGACCGGCCCAGGGTCCCCAGTTAATGGAAACCACGCGGCCCTGGATGCGGGTCTGCAAGGCGTGGGCGATTTTGTCGAGGACGTCGTTGGCGGCGGCGTAATCGACCTGGCCGCGGTTGCCGAAGGCGCCGGCAACGGAGCTGAAGAACACGACGAAGCGGGTTTCGGCGCGTAATTTCTTGGCGAGGACCAGCGCGCCGAAGACCTTGGTGTCGAAGACCCGTTCGAAACTCGCCGCCGTTTTGTGGCGCAGGAGTTTGTCCTCGACCACGCCCGCGCCGTGAATGACGCCTTCGATGTGGCCGTGGTGGTCGTAAACGCCGTCGATGAAGGTCTCGAAGGCCGCGTGATCGCGGACGTCGAGCGCGTGGTAACGCACCGCGCTGCCGCAGCTTTCCATCGCCGCCAGGTTGCGCCGCATCTCCCGTTGGGCCAGGATGCGGTTGGCCGCGCGTTCGATTTCCGCCGGCGACTTTTTGCCGCCGTGCTGGATCAGCGCCTTGCGCAGGGCGCGCAGGTCTTCGGCGTCAACCGTGGCCGGATCTTCGTCGTAGGTCGGCCAGGGTGAGCGGCCCACCAGTTCCATTTTGCAGCCGTATTGCCGCGCCAGCTCCAGCGCGATTTTGGCTGTAATCCCGCGCGCCCCGCCCGTGATCACCACCACGCTGTCCTTGTCCAGTTGCAGCTTGCCGACGCGTTTCGTCATCTCCGCGTCCAGGCGCGCCTCAATCAGTTTGACCGCGCGGCGTTCGCCCGCTTTGTAGGCGACCTCCGTCAGCGGGTTGTCCGCCAAAAGTTCGCCTTCCAAGTAATTGGCCAGGTGCTCCAAGCTCTCGGCCGGGTCCAGGTCGACCCAGTGGGTGCGAATCTCCGGCAGTTCTTTGGCCACGGTTTTGATCAGGCCCGCCAAACCACCGCCGCGTTCGTAACCCACCGTTTCGGCACCGCGCTCGCGGTAGTGGCCGAAAGCGCCGCCGAGGCCGCCGGCCGCCAGCAGGTAGCCGGCGCCGCCCGCGAGCAGGGTTTGCATCATGGTAAAAAAGGTTTTGACATCGGCCACGTCCGCCCGCGGTGCCAGACCCCCCAGGTGGATCAGGCCGTCGACTTTGCCGAATTCGGCACCCGCCGCGTCATTTAAATTAATGATGCGGACGCGGGCGTCGTGGTTTTGCAGGCGGACCGCCAGCAGCGGGGCGAGGCCCAGCGTGTCGTCTGTGATCAAGAAGTGTTTGTCCTTGAGCAGGAAATCGCCTTTGACGACCTGGGGTGCTTGGTCCAGAGTGAGAATGAACCGCGACACTTCCGAGAGGCTCGGCATCGGCGCCGTTTCTTCAACCACCTGGGTTTTGGTCGCCTCGGTTTTGGTTTCGCGGCCTTGTTCCAGCCAGGTGACGATGGCGCGCAGGGTTTTCATTGCCGCCAGCGATTCCACCAGCGCGTCCTGGTCCTCGCCGACCGTGGAGAATCCCGCTTTCTCAGCCAACTCACCGACGATCTCCAAACGTTTGATGGAATCAATCGAGAGGTCGGCTTCCAGGTCGAGGTCCAGTTCCAACACGTCTTCCGGGTAACCCGTGCGTTCACTGACGATTTCGAGCAACAGTTGCTGCATGTTTTGTTGCGGTGCCGTTTCCGCTTGCGTCGCGGGGGCCGGCTCTTCTGCTTCCGGCAAGACCTCTTCCAGCCAGGCCAACATCGCGCGCAGCGTTTTTTGCGCCGCCAAGGTTTCCATCATCGCGTCGTTGTCGCCTTCCGCCAGACTGTCGTGGAGACCCAGCTGTTCCGCCAACTCGCCGATGATTTCGATGCGTTTGATCGAGTCAATCGAGAGATCGGCCTCCAGATCGAGGTCCAGGTCGAGCATGTCCTCCGGGTAACCGGTGCGGTCGGCCACAATCGCGAGCAGCGTTTTGGGGACGTCGCGTTTGACCGGGGCCGCGGTTGCTTCAGCCAGTTCCACCGCATCGGCGATGGTCGGGCCGACCGGTAACAGGCTGGGTTGCGCCGCGGGGCCCATGGTGATCGGATCGAGCGGGGCGATGAAGGCTGTGTCGTGGGCGACACTTGGCATGGGCGGCATGTTTGCGCCGAGATACTGCGACATCACCTGGCGACCGGCTTGAACCATTTCGCGAACGCCCTGCAGGTAGGTTAAGACGGCTTGGTCGCGCTCAACCGCCGTCGGCATTGGCGCTTGGGGCGTCGCCATGCCCAGTTGCAGCGGCGCGTCCAGCAGCTTGAGCGCATGGGGCGGTTGCTTGCCTTTGAGGGGACGGGCGATTTGGCCGTTGACCATCCAGGTCGCCGCGTGCAGACGGGGGACCGCCGCGTCCAGGTCGATTGCTGTAGCACCGCGTTCGCGTAAGATCGCGCCCGGGTCAACCGCGTGGCCCTGCGCCGCCAGTTGTGCCAGCGTGTCGAGCAGGCGCGAGAGGCCTTGGCCTTCCGTGGTTAGGCTGAGGTGCGGTTGGTCGCGCAGGATGCGTTGCGTCAGTTGCGACAACACCCCGCCCGGTCCTACTTCCACGAAGCAGCGCACGCCGTCGCGGTACATGTTTTCGATTTGGGTTTGGAACAGCACCGGGCTCACCAGGTGGCGTGCCAGCGTTTCGCGGATCGCCTCCGCATCCGGGGCGTGGGGTTCCGCCGTTAGGTTGGCGTAAACCGCTTTGCGTGGCGCCGCGAACGCGGTTTGGTTGAGGTGTTCGCCAAACATTGCTTCCGCCGCCGCCAGGACCGGGCTGTGGAAGGCGCAGGCGACCGGGATTTTTTTGCAGCTTAAACCCGCCTCTTCCAAGCGAATCATCGCTTTTTCAACCGCCACCGTCGGCCCGGAGATCACCGTTTGGCGTGGACTGTTGTGGTTGGCCGCGACCACCATGTCGAGGTCCGCGATGTGTGGTTCAACCGCGCCCGCCTGGGCTTTGACCGCGGCCATGATGCCGGGATCGCCGGGTGCCGCCGCCAGCATGCTCGCGGCACGGGCTTTCGAAAGGGGAACCAGGTCGTCGAGGTGGAGGGAACCCGCCGCGCACAGTGCCGTTAATTCGCCATAGCTATGGCCCGCGCAGGCGTCCGGTTGCAGGCCGAAGCGCTGCAAAATGTGGTGGGTCAACATTCCCGCCAGGCCGAGCAGCGGTTGGGCGACACGGGTGTCCGTGATCGCTTGTTGTTGTCGCTTGCGGTCTTCCGGCTTGTAGGCCTTGGCCGGGAACCAGGTCGCCGCCAAATCCTCGGCGCGGTCCGCGATGCTTTGGCATTCGGGGAAGGCGACCAGCAGGTCGTTGACCATGTGCGGCCGCTGGCTGCCTTGGCCGGGAAACAGGAAGGCGATTTTGCCGTTGACCTGGCCCGCGTATGGGTACACCTGTTGGTGCGAAACACCGTCGCAGACCGCGCCCAGTTTGTGGTCCAGGTCGGTTTTGTCCTTGGCCGCGAAAGCGAACCACACGGGTTGTTTGCCGTCGCCGTTGGCGGTCAGGCTTAAATCACGCAAGCTTACCTGGCTATCCAAGGTGGCGAAGGGCCGTAATTTGGCCGCGAGCGCCTGGGCCGCTTGGCGGGTCTCGCCGCGCAGCAGGAAGAGTTCGTGGGACCATTGTTCGTAACCCAAGGCCGCACCCGCGGTTGGGGCTTCGCTCAGGACCGCGTGGAAATTGGTGCCGCCGAAGCCGAAAGCGCTGACCGCGCCGATGCGGTCCTTGCCTTGCCAGGGACGGGCTTCGCTTTCCAAGCGGAACGGGCTTGGCGCCGCGCCGTAAATCGGGTTGGGTCGTTCCACGTGGTTGGTGGGTGGCAAAATACGGTGGTGCAGTGCTTTGGCCACTTTGATCAGGCCCGCCAGACCTGCCGCACATTTGGTGTGACCGATTTGGCTTTTGACCGAACCCAGCGTACAGGCGCCCGGCAACGCGCCCGCTTCCGTGAAGACCTCGGTCAGTGTTTGCATTTCCGTGCGGTCGCCGACCACCGTGCCCGTGCCGTGCGCTTCCACCAAGCCGACCTTGCCCGCCGGTAAACCGGCCGCGCGGTAAGCCCGCTCCAGGGTGCGTTTCTGGCCTTCCTTGCGGGGTGCCGTGAGGCCCAGGCTTTTGCCGTCCGAGGCGCCCGCGATGCCGTTGAGTACCGCGTAGACCCGGTCGCCGTCGCGTTGGGCGTCCGACAATCGTTTTAAAACCACCACCGCAACGCCTTCGCCCAAGACGATGCCGTCCGCTTCGCTGTCGAAGGAACGGCAGCGGCCCTTGCGGGACAAGGCGTGCACGCTGGAGAACATTAAATAATCGTTGATGCTGTTGTGCAGGTCGGCACCGCCCGCCAACACCATGTCGCTGGTGCCCAGCACCAATTCTTTGGCCGCCAATTCAACCGCCGCCAGCGAGCTGGCGCAGGCCGCGTCGACCGTGTAGTTGGAACCGCCCAGGTCCAGGCGGTTGGCGATGCGGCCGGAAATCACGTTGGCCAACACGCCGGGGAAGGAGTCTTCCGTCAGGGTCGGCAGCGCCGCGTCCAGTTCCGCCGGTAGCTCGCCCAGGTAGTGTTTAAAAATGTTGCGGAACCCGTAGGCGCCCGCCAGGTCTGTGCCCGACTCCGCGCCGAAAATGACCGAGGTGCGTTCCCGTGCAAAGCGTTTGTCCGCGTAACCCGCGTCGGCCAGCGCGCGTTTGGCTACTTCCAACGCCAACAGTTGCGTCGGCTCAATCGCCGCCAGGGATTGCGGCGGGATGCCGTATTCCAGCGGGTTAAAGGGAATCTCGTCGATGAAACCGCCCCATTTACAGCCCGTTTTACCGTTGCTGCCCGTGCCTTGTGGATCGTAGTAATCTTCCACGCGCCAGCGATCCGCCGGGACTTCTCCCACCGCATCCTGGTTGTGAACGATGTTGTGCCAATAGCTGTCCAAATCCGGTGCTCCCGGATAAACACAGGCCATGCCGACAATCGCCAAGTCCTCGTGCTTGCGCGTGGCTTGCAGCGCGGGTGCCTGGCAGCGATCCAGCAAGGAAACGGCGCCGTCACACACGCCGGCGTGCAAGTCGGCCATGCTCTGGCGGGATTTCATCATGTGGGCGACCTGGCCGATCATGTACATGCCTTCGGTCAATTGGCGTTCGTGGTCCACGCTTACCAGTTCATCGCCCTGGCGTTCGATGCCTTTGCTGGCGATGCGCAATCGGCCGACGTTCAGTTGTTCCAGCGATTGCCAAATCGCTTGATCGTCGTGGTTTTTATCCTTGAGGCGCTGTTTCTCTTCTTCGAAGGCGTCCACAAACGGCGTGGCCAAACAGCGGGTGGCGTGGCCCGGTGCCGTTTCCAGCAGGGTTGTTTGCGCGTGTTCCAAAACCTGTTGTTGGTAGGTGCCCAGCACCGCACCGCTCGTGACCGCCTCGTGGGTGCCGATGTAGGCCGTGCCCATCAGCACCCCGATTTTGGCGCCGCGTGCCGCCAAGGGGGCCGTCATCGCCGCGACCATCGCCGCCGATTCCGCGTCGTGGATGCCGCCCGCGAACAACAAACGCAATTCAGCGCAATCCTCAAACGCCAGCAGGCGTTCGATCTGTTGTTCCCACAGCGGGAAACTCATGCGCGGGCCGACGTGCCCGCCGCACTCGCGGCCTTCAAATACGAAGCCGCGCGCACCGTCTTTTAAGAACATGTCCAGCAAACCCGGCGCGGGCACGTGCAGGTAGGTTTGGATGCCCATCTGTTCCAGGGAACGGGCTTGGGAGGGGCGCCCGCCCGCGATCAAAACCACCTTGGGTTGGAATTCGCGGATCAGCGCCAGATGGCAGTCGCGGATTTCGGCCGGGGCAAACCCCAAAATGCCGACGCCCCAACTGCGCTCGCCCAGCTTGGTTTTGGTTTCCTCCAACAAGCGGCGCGCCTGTTTCTCACGCATCAAAGAAAGCGCCAGGAACGGCAGCGCGCCGTTTTCCGCCACCGCCAACGCGAAATCGGCGTTGTCGCTGACGCGGGTCATCGGGCCCTGGGCAATGGGGTAGCGGGTTCCGTGGTGTTGCGCCAACGGGCCGTCTGCCGCCAGGGATTTCAGTGCCTGGGCCTGTTCGATGTGGCCCGTGATTGCCGTCGCCATCGCTTCCAAATAATCTTCGATGCGGCTGTAGCGGTTCGCCGCCCATTTGGCCAAGCCGATGTCTTGACCGAGCATGATGATGTCGGTGGCGGGATCCTCGGCGCCCAGGGCCGCGTAAAGTTGGTCGGCAGTGGTTGCTTGGGTGCCGTGCCCCGCCGTGCCCGGTTTGGCCAGGAAGCGAACCTGATCGACCACGCGTGTTTCGCCGCCGTCCAGGCCTTGTAACAGGCGGAACATCGCTTCGCTGTTAGCGCGTTCGGGGAACAGCGCGAGTTGGCTGTCGAGCACCACGCCCGTCCCGCCCGCCGCGACCACCGCGGCCGCCGTGTGGCGGCCGATGCCGCCCTGCACGTACAGTGGCAAACCGAGGGATGCGCGCAAAATGCGTTGAAATAAAATGTAGCTGCTTTCGCGGCCGATGAAGCCGCCGCTTTCGGCGCCTTTGGCGATCAGGCCGGCAATGCCGGATTCGGCCGCGCGTTTGGCCTCGCACAAGCTGGTGACCTGTACCAAGACGCGGTGTTGTTCACAGAGGGGGGCCAGTTCGGGGTGGTGTAAATCGGTAATGACCAAGCTTTGCGGGGCCAGATCGGTGCCCGTATCCAAAGGTGCGCGACCTGGGATGCGTACCGCGGTCGGCCGGCAGGTGGCGAGCGCGGTTTGTGCCGTCGTTTTGTTGTGGCCGCAGTCGAGTACCGCGGTTGCGTGCGGTGCCTGTTGTAAGACGCGGTAGAGTCGGGGATCGGGGCATTCAAAAGGGGTCATCGCCAGAATGGGTGGCAGCGAAGGCGAAGGGCTTTGTCGGTGAGCCATGGGTGGATTTTGTGCCGGAGCCATCTTGTTCTCTCCTCTTCTTTTGTCAGACGGTTTAAAACCAAGGGGGTGAACCGGTCGGGGGGCCGGTTGCACATCGGCGGCGGAAGTCGCCATGGCCGAATGAAGATGTGACAAAATATGTCAATAAATTCGCAAGAACGAGGTCGGTGCCAAAGCCGTCACGGGGTCGCCCTATTCCTCCGGTTTGGGTTCACCGGATCGGGGTGCACGGCGCTTGTTGGGAGATGCCGCGGTGCGTTACGGTGAAACGAGAAGCAGGTGTTGTGTGCAACCTGTGTTGTGTCGTGGGGCCTTGTTGAACTGAGCGCCATCTTAAAAGAGTGCTGCCCGGCCAGGGGCTGAAAATCAAGCTGAAAAGGACCCGTTTCAGCTTCTGAAAACGCTTTTCAGTAGGTGCAAAATATTGATAGTAAGCGCTTTGTGAAAATAGATCGGCCTGGGGTGAAAACCGCCTGCCTCACCTTGGCCGCGGTCTTATTTCCCGGTGAAATCGGCCGATTTGAGACGGGCTTGGCACCAAGTTCGGTCTGTTATCTAGTGTCGTGTCGCGGCGTGCGCCCATAAAAAAAGGCCGCCTTGCGGCGGCCTCGTGAAACCTGATGAGATGGATAAACCAAAAGCAACCACTACCAGGAGTAGGTTGCTCCTAAACTTACCAAGAGTAAGTTGCCTTGAATTGAATCGAACGGGGTGCTTGGCGGCTGAATGAGTCGCCGGTGAGGTTGTCGTTCAACAAGGTGATTTCGTCTTCGTTGAACAGGTTGAAGGCGTCCGCGGCCAGGCTGAGACGGCCGCCGCCCAAATCAACCAAGTACTCCAAACGGAAGTCCAAGGTGGAAACGTTGTCCAACTGTTGCGAACCACGCTGTTCCAGCAGGATCGGTTGCCCGGTGAGGCCGCCGATAAGGGAGGCGTCCAAGTCCACGCCGTCCGCCGTGAAGGTGTTGGCGGGGTTTACCGTGTAAACCTGGGCGTGGTATTCACCCGAACGCATGCGGTAGAAACCACTGACGCGGAAGTTCCACGGCAGTTCGGCGATAAACCGCAGCTTGTATTCCCATTCGCTGTAACCAGGCAGGTTGCCGGTTCCGTTGATTGCCTCGTTGGGATTCACGAAGGGATCGACGGAAATCCCCTGAACCTCTTCTTCACCGCTTACCGAATAGAAGTTACCCACGATGTCGCTGTTCACGATGGAGGCCTGCATGCTCCAGCCGTCACCCGAACCGTCCAAGGTCAGGTGAATTTGCTCCACTTCGCGGAAGGCATTGTTGTCGCTGGTCAGCACGAGGTCTTGGTTGAATCCTTCCGCCACCGGAACAAACAGGCTGGGCAGTTGGGTTACCGTGGTGCGGCTGACTTCTTGATCGTTCTGGTCCCGCGTAACCTGGGAAACCGTCACGTTGTCGTAACGCACGTAGTTGCTGTTGATGTTTTTGTCCGCCAGCACCAGGATGTTTTTATTTTCGCGGTCGATGTAGTTGAAACCCACCTTCCAACGTTCCAAAAACTGTTTCTCCAGCGCAATCACCAACTGATCCGTGTAGGCCTGCTCGTAGTTTTCGATGCGGCCGGTGGTTGGCGTATTGTCGCGCGTGCCGAAGGGCGTGAAGAATTGATCGCGGTTCTCCAAGGTGATCACCGTGTTGAGGTCCGGCAATTGCGTGCCAATCCATTGGAAAAACTCAATGACGTTGTCGCGGTTCAGGTTGGCGCCCGCCGTGCGTTGGTACTGGCTGGCGAACATGCCTTGGTAGTAACGGCCGTAATGGGCGCGGGCGACCAAGGTGTTGTCGCCGGACAGGTCGTAGGTCAGGCCGAAACGGGGTGCCACCGCAGAATCGGACAGCGTTTCAAAAGCGCCGCCGCCGTTGAAACCCGGCGTGATTTCGCCGTCCCAGCTGTTAAAGCGCAAACCGACGCTGATATCCAAGCGGTCACCGAGCTTAACCTCGTCTTGAATAAACAGTGCCGTGGTGGTGGTTTCCGCGTCGAGCCGTGTATCGCCGCCCCATTCCGAGAGGAGCGCGACCCAGGTGTTGAGATCTTCGACCCGGTTGGTGAACGCCTCGCCGGTTTGGAAATCCTCCAGCAGCGGACGCCAGGTGAAACCCCCGTTACGGGTGCTTTCGTTGAGGAAGCTACCCACGATGGATTCCGCGCCGATCTTTAACGTGTGGGTGCTGGAACCCACGTTAAAGAAGGCGTTGTACACACCGCGGACCGAGTTGTTTTTCAATTCACGGTTCACCCGAAAGGTCGAGTTAAAGCCGCGGAAGCCGGAACCACCGATTTCGATCGCCGCCGGACGGTCGCCGTTGATGGGGTCGCGATCGTCTTCCGCATCGTAACCGGTGAATTTGAGTTCCAAGAAGTTGCTGTTGCCGAAGATGTGGTTCCAAGACAGGTTGTAAATGAGGGCGGGTGAGGTTTGGTTAAATGCCGCGTTAGGGGTGGTTAGGTTGCTGAAACCGCGGTTGTCGGTTTCCAAATCGTCCAGGCTCAACACGAAATTCACCGTATCGAACTGGCCCACCTGCCAGGTTAACTTACTGTAAAGCTTGGTTTCCTGGCTCTCAATTTGGGTGTCGTAGAAGTTGATCTCCGTGTCTGAGTTGGGTGCCAACAGATTGACGACATTGATGTCGCGACGCTGTTGCTCAATCGAGAAAAAGTAGTACAACTTGTCACGAACCAGCGCACCGGATACGTCGGCGTTAAATTCCTGGAACGTATCGGTTTCGGAGCCGGTTTGACCGGGAACCAAATTGCTTGAATTCCATGATTCGCTTTCGAAAATCGCATGCACGTCACCGCTAAAGGTGTTGCTGCCGGACTTGGTGACGATGTTGACCAAGCCGCCTTGGAAGTTGCCGTATTCGGCACCGGCGCCCAAACCTTTGACCTGGAATTCTTTGATCCAGTTCACGTTTGGCAGCAGAAATGAACCGCCGAAACCGGTGGAGGTCACCGAAACACCGTCCAAGGTGTAGCTGTTGGCCTGATCACCTGAACCACCAAAGACGCCGCGCGTATCGGCGCCCGGTACAAAAGCCAGCAAGTCGTTGGCTGTGCGGGAAACCGGCAGCGCCTTGATCTCTTCAATATCCAACTGAAAGTTGGTTTCTGTGGTGGCGCGCTGAATCAGTTCGCGTGCCGCCGTTACCGTTAACGTCTGGTTGACGTTGGACGATTCGAGCAACATATCCACGATTTCGGTTTGAGTGGCGCTGACAAACACACCGGTTACTTTTTTGGTGGGTTTGTTTTCCGCGGTAAAGGTGAGTTCCCATTCGCCCGGTTGGAGAAACAGGATGCGGTACATGCCGATATCGTTGGTGAATGCGGCTTGTGGATAAGAGCCGTCGGGCTGCGTACATTTGACGGTAACCCCTTTGAGGGGTAAGCCGTTGCTGTCGATGACGATGCCCGAGATGGAGCCCGTTTCATTGGTCTGGGCGAAAAGGAGCGAACAGGAAAGGACGGCAAGAAAGAAGGCCTTTATCTTCATAGTGGAGCCTCTGTGATGCGGTGCAGAACGGTTGGTTTGTCATGGTAGGAAAAGATTAAAAACCTTATCGGACAAACGTCTCCGGTTCTTGAAGATTATCTGGTGTCTGTTGAATGGCGTGGGGATTTCCCACGTAAGAAGTGGGTACCTAGAAAAGGCTCAATGGATGGAATTAAGGTTGTTCGGGTTAAATGAGCCTAAAGTGGGTCTGGAGAACCGACGGAAAATGTGGTTTGTGTCATTGAATCAATGAATCTTGAATCATGAACCACCTTTACCGAGTGGTAGATCCTTCGTGGCGCCAGGCCGAGTTTTACCCTTGTCCGCCGCGTGGGCGGATTGGGTTGGTCGGCTTGCCAAGGACATGGGTATTTACCTCTGTTTGTGGGCCTCGTCAGGCCTGATCGTCCTTGTCTGGATTTGCTTGAAGGTTGCCGTTCACGTCGAACCGGACCCGCCCACCAAACCTGTTGGTGGAAGGTGGCCCGATGCAATTCGTTTTCGTGGTTAAGCTTGGTCCCTTCACCAAGGAAGCGAAAACGAAGGTTCGGCGTCGTGCAAAACTCCGGGAAGCGGTTTGTCATCAAACCCTTCCAAAGACGGGCATTGTAGGTAGCGGATGCAACTTCTACAACCCTTAACGCCGTGGGAACCCGCGTTTGATGAGTCCTCTCACGTTGTCGGTTTCTTTTAGTAATTTTTGCGTTCGTTTGACCAAAACGTTAATGTTGTTGGTTGTCACAAAGGCGTGTATTTGGTCGCTGTTCTTCGCTGAGGTTTGTCCCTATTTAAGCGGACTTTTGTACGCAAAAGATACTGTTTTTTTATGAGGCTCAGCGTGTTTTCGAGTGCGTTGTATTTTTCTCGTCGGGCCGGCGGCTTCGCTCACGGCCGGCGCGCGTTGGTCAAGGTGGCCGAAAGTTTGGAGCCGTCCTTGGGGGACAACATCGACTCCGGCTGGGTTGAGATGACCTGATCCATTTCCATCAGAGCCCTTTTTCGAATGAGGACCTCGGCGTTGATCTTGTCTAAATTCACTATTTTACGAACGCTAAAGGGATAACGCATCGGGAGGTTTCCTGCGCGCCAATGGCTGCGCTTGACCTTGCTTAGCAGGTCGGATGCCTGGCGGCCCAGCTCGTAGTGGTCCGGTACGACCGCAAAGGAGCCCATTAGGTTGGGGTTACTCACAAAATTTTCCAAACTTGTGACAACCGGACTTTTGAAGTGTTTTAAGGCCGGGTTCCAGGCGCGCCGAATCAGGCGTTTGCTGAGCAATTCGCTGTCGTTGATGACCCAAAGGGCGTCGACCTCGTGGTCTTCGATGAGCGTTTTGAGCGCGGAGCGAATGCGGCGGGGCATGCCCCATCCGTTTTGCACCTCAATCCCGGTCAGGGAGATCAGCTCCTTGGCACACAACGCTTTCTGTTCCGCGATGAACCGTCTCAGGTGGGGCCGATAAACCACGCCGACCCGTTGAACGGGTTGTTTCATTAGGGAGCGGAGGTTGACCAAATTGGTGACCGCCGGGACTTCATATTGGATGCCGGTTGCGTTGGGCAGCCGTGAGACCGCTTTTTCGGCGAACACCGCCATCATGACCAAGCAAGGCACCTTGCGGTAGGTGGGATAGGTCTCTTGAAAGTGCCGCATGAATTCAACGGAATAATTGTTCATCAAAACGAACATCGACGGTTGTTCCGTTTCAACTAATTGGTGAAAGCGTTTCATTTTTACGTTTTGTCGGCGACGATCCTGCTTGGAGAGAAAGAAGGGAACCAAACGAAAATCGTAATCGATATGGTCTTCCAGGCCCTCGGCGGCATCCGTGAATTCCTTCTGTAGCGGGCGCACCACGATTACGGTTGCCGATTTTTTCGCATAGGCCGGCGGCAAGCCCTTTTCCTGTGGGCCCGCGGCCTCAAGCAGCTGGGTGCAGAGTGCCGAACTTAAGATGAGAAAAACGACGGCTGAGAAACGCAAAGCAGGAGGGACCTCGAACAAGAACGGTGGATAAAGCGACCGGGCATGCTGCGGTTCTAGAACCCACCGGTCGTGTTGCCTCCATACAGACAATTATTAAGCCTCGGAGGAATCAAGAAATCCGACGAAATCATTATTTCCTAGGAGAAATCACGATTTTCAATTGGTTTTTCATCTCAGTGTACCCCTCTCGATCCCGTATGCCCAGATAAAACTTGGGATCGGCCCGGAGTTTGGCGCTTTTCTTTTTTTTAACGGGGCTTCTGTTGTCTCGTACTTTCGCCCGCAACCCTGCTAGGTCTTGGTCTTTGGACGTGCTAAAGTGGCCCTTCTTAATGGGATTTGAAGGGGGTGGCGATGCTCAACACCGCGTTTATGAAAGAAGCATTTGGGAGCATGCAAGCAATTGCATTGGTTCTAGATGCCCGTGGTTTTGTGCTTTTTGCCAATCCCTTTCTTTGTGCGCTGTTGGAACGGGATGAAGCGGGTGTGTTGGGCACCCTTTGGTCTCAGTTTTGCCGGCCGGCACAGGATTTTGAATCCTGTTTGGCGCGCTTGCAGGTCCGCGAAACGTCGCGCTGTGAATGCCGCCTCGAAAAAGAGAATGTCGATGCCACACAGCTCCGTTTCCAAGCCAATCCCGTTGTTTGGGAAGACGGGGCCCCCGCCGTGTTGCTTATCGGGGAAGATGTCACCGAGCGCGGTTTAATGGAACAGGCGGTCCAGGAAAACGAAAATTTGCGAAGTCTTGTTTTCGACCATACGCTCGACAGTTTGATTACCATCGATCAGAGCGGGAAGGTGCTTACCTTTAATAAGGCCGCCGAAAAAATGTTCGGCTACCAAGCCGCGGACGTTTTGGGTCGCAACGTGGCGATGTTGATGCCGAACCCCCACGCGGATCGTCACGACGATTATATTGACCAATACTTGCGCACCGGAAACGCCAAAATCATCGGTAAAGGTCGCGAGGTTACCGCGCGCCACAAGGACGGATCACCCATTCCCGTTTTGTTGAACGTCAGTCGCGAGGCGGAGCTTGAAGGCGAGAAGGTGTTTGTCGGCGTGTTGCGCGACCTCAGTAAAGAGAAATATGTCGAGGCTCAATTGCGCCAGGCCCAGAAAATGGAAGCGATTGGTACCTTGGCGGGCGGCATCGCCCACGATTTCAACAACATTCTCGGCGGCATTTTTGGCTATGTGGAGTTGATGCTGGAGGATGCCGAAGAGGGCTCCTACCTTCAGGACGATTTGGGCGAAATGATGAAAGCCTGTATGCGTGGTAAGGAGCTGGTGCAACAGATCTTGACGTTTTCCCGTCAGGAGCAGCCGCAGCGCAAGCCCGCCCAGCTTCAACCAATTATTAAAGAGTCGCTTAAGCTGTTGCGTGCCACCATTCCCACCACCATTGACATTCAATCGGAAATCGACCCCGACCTGGGCCCGGTTGTGATTGACCCGACCCAGATCCACCAGGTCATGATGAACCTGTGTACCAATGCCTACCACGCGATGCGCAACACCGGTGGGTGCCTGCAGGTTTCTCTAAAGAAAGTGGATTACCAAGGTCAAATCGCCAATATTGCCAACGCGTTGCCTTTTGGTTGCTACGCCGCGTTGCGGGTGGAGGATACCGGGGAAGGGATGGATGAGGCCACCCGACAGCGGATTTACGACCCGTTTTTTACCACCAAACGTTTGGGTGAGGGCACCGGCATGGGGCTTTCCGTCGTCCACGGTATTGTTCAGAACCACGAGGGTTTGATTACGGTGGAAAGCGTGCTCGGCCACGGCAGCGTGTTTATTGTGTACCTGCCCTTAAAGGGTGTTGCCGCGGTTGACGGCGAGCGCGATGAGCAGCCGAGCGAAATGGGTGTGGAGCGCATCTTTTTGGTGGATGACGATGCGTTCTTGCGAAATGTCCAGCAGCGCTTGCTGGCGCGGCAAGGGTACCACGTGCGGTTATTTACCAACGGTCTGGAAGCCTTGGAGGCCTTTGAGGACGATCCTTACGGGGTTGATCTGGTGATCAGTGATCAAACCATGCCGAAAATGTCGGGTATGGAAATGGCAAAGGTGATGTTGCGCCGACGCGGTGAATTGCCCATTATCCTTACGACGGGATACAGCGATGTGATTCAACCCGAGGATGTGACCCAGATGGGTGTGCGGGAAATGTTAATGAAACCTGTACCAAAACAGATGATGTTGGCCGCCATTCGCCGCCACCTATCATGAGATAAGGATGGCTGGATTGATCGGGTTGGCTGATTGAGCCCGCCTTTCTCGTCGGGATTGATCAGGGCGGCAACAGGTGTTGGTGCGTTTTGCTGAAAACCGATGGTTTGTGTGTGCCTAGCCCGCATTTCTCACAAGGAGTTCTGCTACGAAGCCTTGTGAGAAATGCGGGCTAGGTGCGTGGCGTTGGTCCACTAAATTTCTCAGGATTTTTGGATGAAATGAAGATGGGCGATTGCGGGTTTCCTGCTTTGCGCGGCGGACAACGCCTTTGATGAAGTGGGCGCGTTTGAGGGAATTGCAGGGTTACATGCATGCGACCGCGGCGGCACAAGTCGTTATTTTGAGAAGTTGAAGCCAATGTAAGCAAGGGGGTAGCGCGCGCGCCGGTGACCCAATCCTGAATCAGTCTAACGGAGTGACGGCATCATCCGCGGCGTGACCCAGTTAAAAAAGGGGAGGGGTGCGAAATCGCCATCCTGGAAATCTCAAAATCCTGATAAAAACAGGGGAAGCAAGACCTCCATCAGGGCGAGCTCTTTAGAAAAGGGTAATTCCGCCAAATCGCCCATCATGGGAAGGGAATCCCGGGAAGCAAGTTAGCCCGAGTCTTGCTCCCCGAAGTTCCACCCGTTCGCCACCACCTACCTATTAATAATGAAGGCGGTCGACCGGGATTGTGAAAATGGGGCAGGCCGTTTCGCGCAGAACGCGTTCCGTGGTGGAGCCGATGAAGTAGTCGACGATTTGGTTGTTGCTGTGGTGGGGCATCAAAATAATATCGGCCTCGGCTTCCTTAGCCCAAGCGGCGATCTCCTGATGCGGGGTTCCCATGGCGACTTTGATTTGGCTTTTCACGGTGGGACCTTTCTCCGCCGTCAGGCGTTTCAAGCGGGCCTCACTGGTGCTGAGCGCCTGTTGCAGCCATTCGCTGCTTTGGGGCCAGCCGTAAACGTCGTGAATGGGTGCGCGGTTCACCACGTGCAGGACAAGCAGTTCGCCGTCCGCGTTGGCCGCGGCCTGACGGGCGTAACGGACGGTGCGGTCGGCGACCTCGGACAGGTCGGTCGGCACCAAAATGCGTTGGTACAGGCCGCGCCGGTGTTCCGGGCGTTGCGCGCGTACCGTTAACACCGGGCAAGGGGTGTTGCGGATGGTTTCTTCCGTAACACTGCCGAGGAGCCAGTGCTTCACGCCGCGGCGGCCGTGACTGCCGGTCACGATCAGGTCAATTTTGTGTTCTTCCGCGTAGGTGCAAATGCCGGTTGCCGCCGCGATGGCGCGTACCTCCGCGCGAACGATGTTGATGCCGCGGCTACCGAATCGGGCGATGATTTCGTCGTAGTAGGTGTTGGTACGTTCGGAAATCTCCAGGTCTTCCGGTTGCAGATGTTTGGCCCCGTAGGGGTCGTGGTCGTACAACACATCGACATGGAGCAGGTGCAACACCGCGTCTTGCCGGTGGGCGCAAGCGAAGGCCTCGCTAATCGCCGCTTCCCCGGCCTCGGAGAAATCGACGGGACATAAAACCTGTTTAATGCTGCTCATAACTAACCTCGATCAGGTGCTAGCCCGCATTGCTCACAAGGAATTCTGCTTCTCGCGACGAATCCTTGTGAGAAATACGGGCTAGAAAAGTGGGTGTTTGTACCGGGTGTGCGCGATGCTCGGTACGACCTCGCGCGCTCAATGCTTAGGTTTCGTTGGGTTTGATGGTAAGCACCGAGCAGTGGGCGTGACGAACCACATATTCGGCGACGCTGCCCAGGATCAAGCGGTTGAAGCCGGTGTGCCCGTGGGTCCCCATGACGATCATGTCGAACTTGTGTTCATTGGCAAATTCGCAGAGCGCCGAGCCGGTTTTGCCCTCGAGAAAGGTGGTGGGGCAATCGCCGGTGGTGGCAGAGATTTCGTCCAAGGCCTCCCGGCCTTTTTTCTTCATGGTGGTGATGTGGTCGTCCAGCCATGTTTCCACGCCGGGCATGAAGTAGTAAGGCGTGGGCATGTTAAAGGTGTCGGGGTCAAAGACGTGAACGATCTCCAGCTCGCAGCCTAGTTTGTCGCGAAGAAACAAGGCGTAGTCTTGAGCCTTGGCCGAAATGGCTGAAAAGTCCGTGGCGAAGAGGATTTTGCGAATGTCTTCCATGGTGACCTCCTATTGAAGATGTTTGGGTGTTCAACCATTGAGAATAGCAGGTTTTATGCCGGTGAGATCTGGTTTGGTAGGACGGTGGCAGGATGTTGTGCGAACAGCCAGGCGGTTTTTGCTGATTGGGTGCGGCTAAACTACTGGTACGAAGGTGGTTGATTGGGAGGCGTGCAGGTGAGGACCAGCGCCGAGGTGTTCCGAGGATCATTGCCGGCGCCTGATGGGGAAGGCTGCTCAGCCACCACCCATGTGTAGGGTTATTTTACGCAAAGTTGCGCGATGGTACGCGGGCGGGAAAAGGTATTCCCAGCGCAAGCGCGACCTTTGTTTCGTGCTTTTTCGCGGGAACCGCGAGGGAGGAGCCGGGGAGCGCTTCCTTGGGGATCGATCATGACCGGGTCGGTTCTCTGCACGAATAACTCGAGTTAGGGTTATTTTGCGCAGGGTTGCGCAATGGTGCGCAAAGATCGCAGTAAACATTGCGAGATTGAAATGACTCAAGGGCGCAAGTGGTTTACTTGGAGGTGTTGCGTGTTTTCGAAAAGCCGGCAGCCGGATTGCACTAAGGTAAAGTGCCTTTCGAGAAGGAGCCGGCCTCTGTATCCCCGTGCGCGCCAGAAGGGTGCGCGGTGAGATGGAGACCGGTTCCGACTCCGGTTGATGATCGCGGTGGGACGTCATGCGAGGTTGACCATCCATCGTGAGCGATTGCCGCCCCAAGACCGGCAACATCAATCTCCAGGTTTTGCCCCGCCCGCGCGTGTCTCGCGCGGGCCTTTTTTCATTTTGAGCACTCTCGGGCTGCGAAATCATAGATAAAGTGAATGTTATGAGTTGCTTGCGAGACTTTAGAGAAAAAGTATAGTTTTTGTGAATTGAGTGTTGACAGCCCCGCGGGAAATCTTTATACTCCACATCTTGTTGAGGCTAGTTAGCTGATTGAAAACGAGCGGGTGTAACTCAGTGGTAGAGTGCAACCTTGCCAAGGTTGAAGTCGTGAGTTCAAATCTCATCACCCGCTCCATTTTCTTCAGGTTTTAGGGTTAAGATCCGTCTTAGCCCTGATTGTGTTTATAGGCTCATATAAGGCGATGTAGCCAAATGGCTAAGGCAGAGGTCTGCAAAACCTTTATTTGCCGGTTCGAGTCCGGCCATCGCCTCCATCCGTCCGACCTTCACCGCCTGAGTGGTGAAATTGGTAGACACACAGGACTTAAAATCCTGCGGGGTCAAACCCGTGCCGGTTCGAGTCCGGCCTCAGGCACTTTTCAAAAAAGACGTGGCATCCTGTAAATCATCGATTTTCAGCTTTACGTGATGCCTCGCTTTTTTTGGCGCGTTTTTAACGCGGGTGTAACTCAGTGGTAGAGTGCAACCTTGCCAAGGTTGACGTCGTGAGTTCGAATCTCATCACCCGCTCCATTTATAAAAGGCCGAGTTTCGACTCGGCCTTTTTTAATTTCTGTGCTCGTTTCGCACCCTTGTCAGGCGCAAGGGCCGCCTTGTCAGGTGTTAGCCCGCGGTTCTCATAAGGATTCGTCGCGAGCAGCTGAAACCCTTGTGCGCACGAAGATGACGAACGAGAGACGGCACAGGGGATCGACCATTCGGTGTGGCAGAAGAGGCGAAGGCGGCTCGACCGAGTAACGCGTGAGACAAACCCTCGTAATCGTATGGGTTGCCCCGTAGCAGATTCCTTGTGAGAGAAACGGGCGAGGGACCGCCCCCGAGGAGGCGGTTTTGGGTTAGTTGCCAACCCGTTTCAGGATGGTTTCTACCGTTTTGCGTTGGTCAACCAAGAGTTTGTGGTTGGGGCATTTGGCCAAGGCTTGTTTGGATTTCTTGTCGGCCAGGTCCCATTTACGGTCCGCGATAATGGCTTCCACCTCGCGGAACAATGCGTTTCCGTAGTTTTCCTTGAAGGCGGCTTTGTTTTCGTCCGACAGTTTGAGCTTCTTGTCGGCGAACGCTTTTTCGAAGATCGGCAGCGATTTTTTGTAATCGCGATCCGTGTATTGAGCCAGCTGGTTGATGTAGAGGAACTCGCGAAGTTTGACCAAGCTGTCGTCGCCCTCTACCTCGGTGGGGACCAGGGCCAGCTTGGCAAAACCCTCTTTGAACTTGCCTTGGTCGGAGAGGGATGACACCGCGCGGGACAGGACCGCCAGGTAGTTTTGTTTGCCCACCGCGTTGCCGACTTCTTTGGCGGCGAGTTCAAGGGCTTGGTCGAACTGACCCGACTCATCCAAGGCCTTCAGTGCCATTTGGGAGAGCATGGTTTTGAAGTTGGCGGCGCGTTTTGCGTCGATCCCTTCCAGTTTGCTTAGCCAGGAGGTCGTGGCGGCTTGATCACCGGCCTCATTGGCTTTTTCGATCATGTTTTCGATGATGCCGATACGGAAGTTTTTGATCGTGGCTTCGCTGTGGGGGCGTTCGATGTTTTCAGCTTGTTTGAGCGCGGCTTCGAGGTTTCCGTTATCGCGCAGGTGAACCGCTTGGTTGTACTGGAATTTGGCCAAGGTGTCGAGGAACTGGTTTTTGTGTTCACCGGTGAAGGGGGCGAGGCGTTCGGCGACGGGGACCGCCGCGGCGAAGTTTTTGTCGGCCTCGGCCTGTTCAAATAATTTGATACCGATGTTGAAGGCCAGCGGGGAAAACTCTTTGCGGTCGGGCCACATGCCCGCCGCGCCGGCGACCAGTTCGGCGGCTTCGCGGTATTTTCCTTCGTTGTAGAAGGTGAGGCCTTGGTTGTACATATTGGTGTCGGCGGCGCCGAAGAGGTATTTGCCGGCGTTAAAAAGCTTGCTGCTGACGGCAAAGGCGCGGCCGGCGGCGACGGGGTCGCTCGCGGCGAGGGCGATGCCCTTGTCGGCGAACAGCAGCGCCAGGCTTTCGCGGACCTTGACGGCGCTTTTGTCGGCGAAATAGGGGCCCATTTTTTTGGTGACAACCGCGAGGTCGTCGGCGGAGATGCCGAACTTATCGCCGAGGTAGCTGTAAAGAAAGGCCATGGTGCCGGTGGAATAAGCGCGGGTTTTCAAAGCGTCAAGGATGCCGTACTGGGCGGCGTCCTCGGTTTTCAGTTTCTTGCCGATGCTTTTGAACAAGGCCTTGGCCGCTTTTTCGCCGCCGAACTTCGCCAGCTTCTCATTGATGGAAAAAGGCTGGGCGGCGGTCTCGAACGCGCTATGGGCGGCGGCGAGGGCGTCTGGGTCCTTGGCGCCGCCGGCAATCAGCGCCATATCCAGGGTGCTGAATTCCGTTTGTTCGCCGTTTTCGGTCAGTGCGTGCAACAGGCGTGTCTCGAGATCTTGGGCGCAGAGTAGTGCGCTATAGGTTAGGCATACAAAAGTGAGCAACATACGAAGTTTCATAAATCGTCCTTGGTGCAAAATGCGAGGGTCCTTCGCTGAACCCGTTTTTACCCTGTCGTCGGCGAGATGACAAGTCCCTGGCTCGGATTAGGCGCTCGAAGTTGTTGTTGGGTGGAAAGCTGTGACCTGTATTTATTTTTGGCGTCCATATATTAATGAATGGAAGGGTCGCCCGAAATAGGTGGAGGCTGCATTGAAATGCACAATCGGGAGACCCCGCGTTTCCGGTTGTTGGTCGGCGGGCGACCGGTGTTGACATGGAAGTTCAGGGATGGGGCGACGGAACGGTTCTTCCGCGCTATTTTTGCCGGAGTCGGTGGTTTTGCGGGTGTTGCGCTTTTGAATGTCTGCCGGTTGGCCGTCGAGGGGAAGACGGGCTTGGCCGTGAAAAGTGTTGGATAACAGAGGGATAGCGTGCGGAGGGAGACGACGGCGTGCCGCTAAGGGATGGGATGTGGTGAGATCCAGGGTGCACCGTCGCCGTGTAAAAAAAATCAAATTTCTTTTAGGGGAGTACGGTGGTGGTGCGTTTACGTATGAAGGTCCGGTAGGTTTAATATTTTCTGCACTTTAGTTAGTGAAAAATCTCACGAAGGGCGTGGATTGTTGGTTCAAAAGGGCTTGAGCCCGGCCTTTCGCTTTGTAAATGTTTGTTGACACCTCCCTTGGGCATTGGGTAGATTCTGAGCAGTTTCAATCAATGCTTTGCATTTATAACCTTTTTTTCACTGCGAGGCCTTTAGGTGCCTTTCGTAGGATTTTTCAGATTCGAATCTTAGACCTTTAGGAGAAAAACGTTGGGTATTCTGACTGACTCAAAGGCAGTCCGAGGACTGGCGCGTCTATCCGCATTGGTAGCGATGGCCTTCTCGTTTACTGCTGTTTCATTTGCTCAGGACAATGACAAAGACCCCGAAAAGATTGAGCCCGTTGAAGAACGGATTACCGTAACCGGTACCCGCATCAAGCGTACCGACGCTGAAACCGCGGCGCCAATCGACGTTGTTACTCGGGAAGAAATCGAAAAATCAGGTGCGACTTCAATCGACCGCATCCTGCAAGAGTTGCCGTCCGTAACCGGCGGCGCTTTGAACACCAACATCTCAAACGGGAACGACGACCGCTCAACCATCACCATCCGCGGTCTGGATTCATCCAATACCTTGGTTCTTTTGAACGGCCGCCGCTTGGTAAACCACGGTCGTGCCAGTGCTTCTGTTGATTTGAACACCATCCCCCTGCAAGCCGTTGAACGTATCGAAGTTCTGAAAGACGGTGGTTCCGCGATCTACGGTTCTGACGCCGTAGCCGGTGTTGTAAACATCATCACCCGCGACCACGTCGACGGTTTCGAAACCCCGCTTTACTACGGTCAAACGTCGCGTGGCGACCTGGAAACCCAAAACTACAGTGTTTTGTTTGGTACCAGCACCGACCGTGCACGCATCATGGTTAGCGCGAACTACTACGAAAAAACCGGTATCTTCAGCCGTGATCGTTCGATCTCGAACGACGCCGATACCAGCCAAACCTTCGGCATCGACCTGGGTTACTTCAACCGTTCTTCCGCAACCCCTACCGGTTACTTCAACGTTCCCGGCTTGGGTGTCATGACCTTGGACCCCGCCCTCGGCGACGGTTCCGATGCGTCTCACTTCCGCGCGTTCGACAACACCGTTGACCGCTACAACTTCCGCGAAGAAACACCCGCCACCCTGCCTCAAGAGCGCAGCAACATCTTCATGACCGGTTCTTACGATTGGAAAGACAACATCTCTTTCTTCGCCGAAGCCTGGTACATGAAAATTAAAACCGACAACGGCTTGGCCCCGAACCCTTTGTTCACCGCGTTCAACGGCTTCGGTCCCATCACCGTTTCCGCCGACAACCAGTACAACCCCTTCGGTGTGGACATCCCCGATGTTCGCCGTCGTATGATCGAAACCGGCCTGCGCTCTGCCGAGCGTGAAGGCGATAACTACCGCGTCGTCGGTGGTGTTGAAGGTTCTTTCGGTACGGACTGGAGCTGGGATGCCTACTTCTTGTGGCACGAAGATACTCGCCGTAACTTCCAGGCCGGTGCTTTGATCGGTCCCCGTGTTGAATTGGCACTTGGTCCCGCCGACCAATGTCTCGCCAGCCCTGGTTGTGTTCAGTTGAACCTGTTCGGCGGCCCCGGCAGCATCACTGAAGAAATGCTCGACTACGTGTCTACCACGGGTCTGTTCACCGGTCGTTCCAACATGAAACAGTTGGCGTTCAACATCGCCGGTACTTTGGCATTCTTGCCTGCCGGTGGTCTCGGCTTCGCGGCCGGTGTTGAGTACCGTGAAGAATTCGGTGAAGACAACCCCGACAGCTTGGTTTCCTTGGGTGAAACCATCGGTTTCACCAACTTCGAGCGCACCTTCGGTGATCGCGATCTGAAAGAAGCGTACGCTGAATTGTACGTTCCGATTGCCAACTCCGTTCCCGGTGCTCAGTTGTTGGAAATGACCTTCGCCGGTCGTTACTCCGATTACTCTGACTTCGGTGACAACTTCGCACCCAAGTTTGGTTTCAAATACAAGCCCATCGAGCAAGTTGCACTGCGTGCTACTTACTCTGAAACCTTTAAAGCGCCGACCCTCAACCAGTTGTTCAGCGGTAACTCTCAGGGTTTCCCCACCTTGGTTGACCCTCTGGCGCCTGCCGGTGAAACCCGTACTCAGTTCTTGACCGTCGAAGGTTCCAACCCCGACCTCTCTCCCGAGAGTTCTGAGGTAACCACCGTCGGTTTGGTTGTTGAGCCTGTTGAAAACCTGAGCTTCACCATCGACCGTTTCGTCATTGATCAAGAAGACGTGGTTAAAGCCAACGCGCAATACATCCTCGACGAAAACGCCAACTCCGGCGCCTTCGCCGAGCGGGTTATCCGCGACGCCGACGGCTTCTTGCAATTGTTGATTTCGACCCCCATCAACGTGGGTCGCGTTGAGGTAAGTGGCTGGGATTTCAACATCAACTACCGCATGCCTGATGTGTTGGACGGTTTGAGTGTCACCTTGAACGGTACCTACATGGACAAATGGGACGAGCAAGCCACGCCTGACACCGCGTTTATCGAGCGCGCCGGTACCTTCGACGGTAACGACGGCCCTGGTTCTGTTCCCGACTACAAAATCAACATGTTGTGGTCTTTGAACTCCGGCAAGCTCAACGTTTCCGGTGGCATGAACTACATCAGCACCTACGAAGAAGTTGAGCCTTTCAGCGGGAACATTCGCGAAATCGACAGCTGGTTGACGGTTGACGTTCAAGCCGGTTACGCGATTAACCCTGACTTCCGTATCTCCGTTGGTATCGACAACATTTTGGACGAAGAGCCTCCGTTCTCCGCGCAAGCGTTTAACGACAACTTCGATGGTTCTACCCACAACCTGTACGGTACGTTCTTCTACACCCAAATCACCAACCGCTTCTAAGCATTAGGGTACCGTCTTCGGACGGTACATTGCCTTACGGTTCTCAAAACCCGGTTCGCGTTCCGCACGCGGCCGGGTTTCTTTTATTTCTGGATCGGGTATTCGATAGCCGACAGCGAGGTCGGGTTGAGGGTAATGGGAAATCGAGTGGTTTCGGTTCGTGTTGATCCGGGGTGGCCTGGGATGGGGGCGGGGGTGGATGTTGGTGGTTCGGTACGACGTGAAGTGATGATGGATCGATACGGCGTGGCATGATACAGCACGGAATGAAACGGCGCGGAATGATATGGCACGGAATGAAACGGCACGGAATGAAACGGCGCGGAATGATATGGCACGGAATGATACGGCACGGAATGAAACGGCGCGGAACGATATGGTACGGAATGATACGGTGTGGAATGATACGGTGTGGAATGATGCGGCGTGGAATAAAAATAATATTGCTCCGGCGTGTGCCGAAGGTACACGCACACCGTCCCGCGGGGACCATGCTTCATTTAAATGTGAGGCAGAGCCGAACCACCTCAAGCTGTCCTGTAAGGACTAACTATGGCAGCGAAGGGTCGGGCCCTTTGAAAAAGGGGCCTACCCTGGTTCTCCGCGGTTCCCGAAACGCAGGCGCTGAAAGTGCCGGCCCCGAAACCTTTTCGGGATACACCGATGCCATTGAAAACCCATACCAACGTTTCGGTTCTACGATCAGGAACCCATACCAACGTTTCGGTTTTCCAATGGTTGCCACACGAGCCCTTTGGTGGGTGGGAACCGGTGCCGCCGCCAGTCCCTTCAGGACTGGGTTTCCGGTTATTCGAAGCGACCCAGGGTTGCAGTCACTTCGTTTTTTGACCCTGGGCTGCCATAGGTAGTCCTTTCAGGACAGCAGGAAGAGGTTCGGCTTTGCCTCACGTTCAAATTAAGTGTGGGCCACGCATGGCGGTGTGCGTGTACCTTCAGCACACGCGTGAACAACGGCCCGCGCGGACAGGGGTCACGTGCGGAAAAGCCCGCGCGGACATGGGTCACGTGCGGAAAAGCCCACGCGGACATGGGTCACGTGCGGAAAAGCCTATCCCGGCATGGGCCGCGTGCGGAAAAGCCCGCGCGGGCATGGGTTGGGAAAGGAACGGCCCGTCCCTACCATTGGCACGGGACTTGTTCTCGCGAGCTTTTTAAGCGAGGGTGCCTGCCGTGACTTGTGCCTGGGCCTTTTTGGCGCGCCATCGGCCGAAGGCGCGGAAGGTCAGCACCGCCAGAACCAGCAGCGCGGCCATGGCGAGGACCGGGAAGAGGATCGCTAGGACCGTCATGACGATGGAGCCGCCCAGCTCCGCGGTGGCGATGACCGGATTGCCGAGACCGCCGGTGGTAAGGGTCGATATTTGCCGGGTGATGGTGCTGCCGAATTGGAAGAAGGCGCTGGTTCCGCCGCCCGCGATCACCGCCGTGCTCCACATCATGAGCGGGCTCATGTCCGTGGTCATGGCCCCGGTCGCGATGACACCCGCGACCACCGCGCAGGGTGATGCGGCCGTATCCAGTAAGTTGTCCAGCCATGGGATGTAGTACGCGCCGATTTCGAGACAGGTGGCGATGGCGAGGGCCGCCGCGGCGGTGGGTTCTCCCAGCCATAAGAATGAATCGCTGAGTTCCACGTGTCCGGTATTGGCGGCGAGGCTTAGGCCGAGTATGGGGACGAAAATGCGGAAACCGCAGGCCGCGGCCAAGCCGACGCCAATCATGAGTGCCAGTAATTCTTCCATGGACGAATCCTCCTTTTGGATGTGCCTTATTGCTGTTCTGTTAAAACATAAGAGCGCAATCGCGAAAAGGGAAGGGACGCCCGGTATTTTTCCAGGTGGGTGGCGTGGGGCGACCGTGTCCGTCGCATTTGGTGCGACTTACAGGGTCCGCTGAAACACGGCTAGGTTTCGTCGTCCAGGCCGAGCCGTTCCAAGCGGTAGTCGCCGCTGAGAATGTTTTCGCACCAAGCCATGTTGTCGAGGTACCACTGCACCGTTTTGCGCATGCCGGTTGTGAAGGTTTCCGCGGGTTCCCAGTCCAACTCGCGTTTGATTTTGCTCGCGTCGATGGCGTAGCGGCGGTCGTGGCCGGGTCGGTCTTTGACGAAGGTAATCAGATCGGCGTAGGGTTTGTCGCCGGGTTTGATTTCGTCGAGTAGGGCACAGATATGCTTGACGACCTCGAGGTTGGTTTTTTCGTTGTTGCCGCCGATGTTGTAGGTTTCACCCAGGCGCCCTGACTCGAGCACGCGTTGGATGGCGGTGCAGTGATCAACCACGTACAACCAGTCGCGAATGTTGCTGCCGTCGCCGTAAACGGGGATCGATTCACCGCGCAGCGCTTTGAGGATGATCACCGGGATCAGCTTTTCGGGGAACTGCAGGGGACCGTAGTTGTTGGAACAGTTGGTGGTCACGCAGGGCAGGCCGTAGGTGTGGAAATAGGCGCGTACAAGGTGATCGGAAGCGGCTTTGGAAGCGGAATAGGGGGAGTTGGGCGCATAAGGCGTTTCCTCGGTAAAGAAACCGGTGGGACCCAGTGAGCCGTAAACCTCGTCGGTGGAGACGTGGAGGAAACGGAAGTGTTCCTTGGCTTCGCCTTCCAACGCGCCCCAGTAATGACGGGATTGGTCGAGCAGGTTAAAGGTTCCGTTGACGTTGGTTTGGATGAAGGCGGCGGGCCCGTCAATCGAGCGGTCGACATGGCTTTCAGCCGCGAAGTTAACGACCGCGCCAACCTTGTGGTCGCGCAACAGTTTGGCGACCAATGCGGCGTCGCCGATATCGCCATTTACAAAGGTATAACCGGGGTTGTCGGCAATGCGGGCCAGGTTGTTGGGATTGCCGGCATAGGTCAGTATGTCGAGGTTGACCACGGGGATGCCCTGATCAACGGCATTCAGCACAAAGTTCGCACCGATGAAACCGGCACCACCGGTCACCAACATGGTATTTTTCACGGTCACGGGAGCCTCCTGGAAGGTTCGGATCTAGGTAAAAGCAGGGGGATTGGCGGGTGGTCACACGAGCGAGGAGAAGAAGCTGGTATCGCCTTTTCCTTCGCGCAGCACCTCACATTCATCATCGCGAATTGAAACCACGGTCGAAACCTCGGGGTAGATATAATCCCCGTCGATGGCCATATCAATCAAGTGACCGAAACGATCTTTGATGTCCCACACATCGGTGGCGGGCATGTCGTCGTCGGCCAGTTGACAGGTTGTGGAAATAATGGGGTTTCCGAGTTGGCGGACGAGTTCGAGGACCACGGTGTTGTCGGGTACGCGAATGCCGACTTCTTTGCGTTTGCTTTGCAGCAATTTGGGAACCTCGCGCGTGGCGGGCAACACAAAGGTATAAGGTCCCGGCAGCAACTTGCGCATCATCTTGTAGGCCAGGTTGGAAACCTGGGCGTATTCCGAGATGTTGGTCAAATCATTACAGATAAAGCTGAGCGGCTTATCTGGTTTCATGCGCTTAAGGCGGTAAATGGCGTCAATCGCTTTTTTGTTGCGAATACTGCATCCAAGCCCGTAGCAGGTGTCGGTTGGATAAGCCAACAACCCGCCTTGGTTAAGGTGGTTGAGGGCGATATCCAACAAACGCTGCTGTGGGGTTTGGGGATGGATGTTGAGAATTTTCATGAATCGTCCTGTTCATGCAAAAGCATCATCGTTGGTCTTATCGGCACCGGTGGAAATTGCTCAACAGCACCGATTCAGGCCGCATTTCCCACAAGTTTGGATCGTGAACGCCTTGAGAGAAATGGGGGCAAAGGCGGAAAGACGCAAAACAGCCTAACTATAACAAGGAATGAGGGGATGGGGGTGTGGAATGGCGGTTAGGATCGGCATAATCGGGACCCCCAAATCCTCAACTGTCCCAGCCCCTAATGACCCAAATAAAGGCGGAGCGACTTGATCTGCTCATCATCGCCGAGAATCAGCAGTTGTTGCACGCTGTCCAACCGGAAGTCGGGGCCGGGATTAAACACGGTTTCGCCGTTTTTTTGGACCAAACCAACCAGGAGCGCGCCCATCGACTGTTCGCGGATTAAGCTGTTTTTAAGAGCTTTACCGATGATCGGTGCCATTTCTGGGACATCCACCTGCACAAAGTGGATCAGCATGCCTTTTTGGCGGATGGGTTTGTCGATGAATTCCATCAGAATGGGGTTGGCCGCGGCAAGGGCCAGGCGTTGCCCGCCCATTTGGTAGGGGGAGATGGCGTGGTTGGCGCCCGCGGTGAGCAGTTTCTTTTGGGTATCCGCGTCTTTGTAACGGCTTACGATGCGCAGGTCCGGGTTGAGGGCACGCGCGGTGAGCACCACAAAGACATTGTCGGCGTCTTCCGGCAAGCTGGTGGCCAGACCTTTGGCGCCGCTTAAATGGGCTTGCTCCAGGGTTTCGTCCTGGCGGGCGTCGCCCTCGAGGTGGAAGCAAGTGCGTTCGTTGGTATGGGGTGCGCGAGCCGGATTGTTTTCGATGACCACCACCGTTTCGCCTTGGAGCAGCAACTCCTCGGTAATACTCGCGCCGGTGGTGCCGTAGCCACATACAATATAATGGCCGTTTAAGTTGTGGATCGCTTTTTCCATATGTTTGCCTCGCAAAATTTTGAACAGGGTTTCTTCGAACACGAGGTTGGTGAGGATGCCCAGTGCAATCCCCGAGGAGCTGACACCCAGCAGGATGGTGCTTATCGCGAACATGCGGCCGGTGTCAGAGAGGGGGATGACCTCGGCGTAACCCACGGTGGTGATGCTGATGATGGTCATATAAAAGGCGTCGCGCAGCGACATGGGCTCGAAATAATAAAAGCCGGCGGTGCCGTAAGCCGCGACCAACGCCAGCAAACCGACCATGGCGGCGATGCGGTTGCGAACCTTTCGCTTAAATTCCTGATAAATGCCGGGATCCATGGTGCAAGGTCCTTATGAGGTGGCGGCAGAATGGGGCCGATAAGGGATGGGTCATCGAAAGAACCGAATTTTAGCATGGCGGCGGCGGGCTGTAACCCGGCTAAGTTGCAAGCCCGGAAGCGCGTTAAAAAAAAATAAAAAAAGTGTTTGACAACCCTGGGGCAAACCGATATTCTTGCGCCTGTTCTGAGGGCGACGCCACGGAGGCATAGCTCAGCTGGATAGAGCATTTGGCTACGAACCAAAAGGTCGGGGGTTCGAATCCTCCTGCCTCCACCACCTCCCTCAAACACCACATACGAAAAGCCCGGGACTCTTCTGAGTTCCCGGGCTTTCGTCGTTTCTGGGATCTTTTTTGTCCCATTCGTCCTCGTCCTGAGGTCACCCGTGTTTTTGACGAAGCATTGGCGCGCATCACGCGCCGGTCGACTCGCGCTCGGCTTGTTTCGCGTCCGTCGCGCTGGGTGGCACTTCTTTTTGGGCGCGGTACTGATCGAACCCCAGGGGTGGGGCACCCACGGTGAACCGTGGTCGATTGGTGCCCGTCCCTTCGCAAGGTTTTTTGCGGGTTAACCCGCAATGCTCACAAGGAATTCTGCTACGGGGCAAGCCATGCGATTACGAGGGTTTGCCTCCCGCATTACTCGGTCGAGCCGCCTTCGCCTCAGCTGCTACGCCGAAAGGTCGGCCCCGCGAAAGGTCGGCCCCGCGAAAGGTCGGCCCCGCGAAAGGTCGGCCCCGCGAAAGGTCGGCCCCGCGAAAGGTCGGCCCCGCGAAAGGTCGGCCCCGCGAAAGGTCGGCCCCGCGAAAGGTCGGACCCCTGTGCCGTCTCTCGG
>NZ_JAFREP010000003.1 GCF_017377855.1 Acanthopleuribacter pedis | reverse complement strand
GTGGGGCGTCTAACACGGAATGTCGCCTCGGAACATCACTACGACGCCGCTGGTTTTTTTGAATTGGTGAAGCAGGCTGGAACCACGAGCCGGAGCGCCTCCAAGACCGACGATTGGGAGGAATACTACCTCTATGACGCGTTCGGCCAACGGGTCGCCAAATGGGAAACCGCGTCCAACAAGGTGACCTATTCGGTGCGCGACTTAAACGGCGCCATCCTGACCGAGGAGGACTTCAGCACCGCCGCGACAAATCAAGGCCAACTGAAAACCCGGCGCCAGTACATCCTGTTCGACGGCAAAGCGGTGTACACCGAGGAAACGAGCTTCTCAGCTAAAGGCACCCAAACCGACCGCAAGGAAACCTACCGCTTCCATGATCGCCTAGGAAACCCGGCGGTTACTTGGGACGCGGACCTTGAACAACCCCAATCCCAGTTCTACGAGCCCTACGGAACGCCAACAGTCTCATCAGTGAAAACCAAAGGGGCTCACGGATTCACCGGTCACGACGAGGACAACACCGGCCTGGTGTACATGAAGGCACGCTACTACGAGCCGAGGATGGGCTGTTTCCTGCAACCCGATGAAGCGCGCGACTTCAACCCATTCTTACCCAACAGCTACAACCTCTACAGCTACACGTACCAAAACCCGGCCAACGCCTACGATCCCGACGGGAACGCGGTAGAAACGGCATGGGATGTCGCCAATATCGGCATCGGCGTCGCGTCCTTTGTGTACAACGTCAGCGAAGGCAACTGGTTGGACGCAACGATTGACGCGGGTGGCGTAATCATCGACACCGCCGCGGCGGCAACCCCTTTTGTCCCAGGTGGAGCAGGTGCTGTGATCAAAGCGGCTCGGGCTGGTGATAAAATCAAGGATGCCTCGAACGTAGCCGTGGGTGTCAGCGATGCACGCCAGGCAGCAAAAAAGGTTACACCTGATAAAGGCTTCAAAACAAAGAAGAAAGGTCCAAAGCCAAACAATGGTGAAGCAAAGCCGCATGGTGGCCGAAACCACAATAATAGGATTGACGATAGGATTCGAGAATTAAAGCAAGATGCAGATGTCGAGAATATCAGGAAAAACCAAGAACAAGTGGATGTAGACGGTAACAAGGTTGGCCGAAACCGTCCAGACATCCAATACGATAAAAACGGCTGTCACCATTGTGTTGAATATGATAAGCGGCGATCCAGCAGCGTAAAACATGGAGAAACCATCAAAAATAACGATCCAAATACAGAAGTGGAACTTAATGCAATATAAGGAGAGAGAACGTTGTCAAAGGTAGAAGAACTAATTTCCCAGTTAGATGGATCTGATGAAGAGTGGGACGCAATTAAGTGGCTAAGGGAGAATGTAAGTAACGAGCTTCCCATTCACTTACTCAAGGCATATCCAAAAACAACGCAATGGAAGAAACGAGAAAGCCTTGTTTACCACAGCATGCGATATGCAAGAGAGAGTCAACCAGCAAAAGATCTTGGTATGCTTGCCTTAAAAGATCGATCAAAAATGGTGAGATACAGAGCATGCATGCTGCTGGCATACTCCCTGGACCAAAGCTTGCTTCCCAACCTCCTAGAGTTAAAGAAAGACTTCCCAGAAAACACAATGGAAGACCTTTTGGCTACAATAGACGCTATTCAATCCCAGAATCATCATTATTTTGTTGATCGCGATCACTCAGGAAAGATCAAGCTAAATATTGGTTAAATTATTGCTTACCTGGAAAGAAGCGGTCCATGCTCGCTGAATGGATCGCTTCTTCACAAAAGCGACACTAACTTAATGTTATTCATGCAGTGAAATCGTAGCGCCACCAAAGTCGTTCCCGTCATCTCGGCCTTGTACCTAAGAAACGCGATAACTCGCGGTGATTTTAACTAAGCCTCTGGGCTGCAACGGCCTGTGAAAATGCTCACCGCACCGAGTGGGTGCGGTCGTTCGCGACCCCGGTCCGCTTTTCCCAGGCCATTTCGCTCCAGATCTTTAGCGAAAATCCCACGCTCTTATCGCGCTTCTTAGGTTGTACCGAATCCGACTTATGGTCGCATCCGCAAACACACATTCAAACGTGTACTCGGTCCATTCGTGATCCACCTCGCGGGTGTATTCCAGCGTGCTAGGCTCCCAGGTCTCGCCGCCGTGATTGCTCGCGAACCAACGAACCGTTGTCGCGCTGGGGACGTCCATCTGCACGTATAACTTCGTGCTCGCAACCGTTTGCGGCATCGCGTTTTCGCGTGACAGGTAGGTACCTTCCGTGTCGACTTCATCCGCCGGGACCATTTCTTCAGCTCGCGGTTGTTTTTCTACGACTACTCGGATTTGGGCCAACTAGAGAAGCTGACCATGGGCGCGACGTCCACTGACTACCGTTATGACCTAGCCGAGAATATGATTTCCCGATCCGGCCTTAACGCGGATGTCGGTGGCGCCACGCTCCAGCTCCCTTCGTTTTCAACAGAACAGTGGTGACCTCACCTTCCCTTTGCTCGCGGTTTGCCAACAAACCGGCGGGTCGCAAACCGTCCCACTTTTAGACGTTGGCAACGATGTGCGCATCCGCGTCGGAGCGATGAAACTACAGGGCTCCGTTTATTCCTGGGACCATCGTGAAATTAAACGATGCTTGCTAGGTCACCAAACCAATCCCAGACGCTAACTTCCTAGAATTTCCCATAAATCTACTCAGCCACCAAAACTGGACAGATGGCACATAAGTAGCTTTATTTAAGGACTTAAGCGCGCTCACGACAGTTTGGTCCGAACCATGCTCTTCCTCGAATTGAGGCGCTTCCCGCGTTAAGCAGGGTTGCTCCTCCGAACGTTTCACCGTTTTTGACGGATTCTAAGGAAGACCAAATGACCTACCTCATTGTTGATTTTGAAGCGACCTGTTGCGATGCCGGCAGTGTGCCGAGAAATGAAATGGAAATTATTGAAATCGGCGCGGTGGCACTGGACCCTAAAAGCCTTCGCATCATTGATGAATTTGAGCGCTTTGTTAAACCCCAACGCCACCCCCTGTTAACCAACTTCTGCGCATCCCTAACCTCCATCACACAGCGCGACCTGGATCGGGCCGACAGCTTTCCAGAGGTGCTAAAATCCTTTCAAGCCTGGATCGGCCAATTCGAAAACCCCGTCTTCTGCAGTTGGGGAAATTACGACAAAAACCAACTTCTGCAAGACTGTCGGTACTTCAAGGTGCCCTTTCCCTTCGATGAGCAACACATCAACATCAAGCAACGCTTTGCTGAAAACAAAGGCTACCGAAAAGGAATGGGTTTGGGGCGCGCGATCAAAACCATGGGTCTAACCTTCCACGGCACGGCCCACCGCGGCATTGACGATGCCCGCAACATGGCCCGCCTGGCACCCCACATTTTCTCGTAATCAGGAACAGGCGGGTTTTCCCGGCCCCCTCAAAAATTCCGGGTGCCCTTCCCCGCCTTTGCGGCTATCTTTGAGGGTAGCTTTTCCTGATTTGGGGGGGACGCCTTGGCACCCAACTACATTGCGCTCGCCATTCCCTTCTTTTTTCTCTTGATGGGGCTCGAATGGTGGGTGGCACGACGACGCAAGCGCGATGTGTACCGCTTGAATGATTCAGTCAATGACCTGAGTTGCGGCATCATGCAGCAGGTCGTGGATGTGTTTCTGAAAACCCTGCTTTTGGGTGTGTACACCTGGGTTTATCTGCATGGGCACCTGTTTGAGATCCGGCTCGATTCGGTTTGGATGTGGGTGCTTTGTTTTCTCGGGGTGGATTTTGCCTATTATTGGTTTCACCGCTCCAGCCACGAGGTGAATGCGATCTGGGCTACCCACGTGGTGCACCATCAATCCGAGGAATACAACCTCAGCGTGGCACTTCGCCAGAGTTCGCTCCAGCCGATTTTTGTGATGCTGTTCTACCTTCCCTTGGCACTCATTGGGTTCCCGCCGCTGATGTTTCTCGCCGCGGCCTCCTTCAACACCCTGTACCAGTTTTGGATCCACACCCGCCTCATCGGCCGCTTGGGTCCCTACGAATGGGTGTTCAACACGCCTTCCCATCACCGGGTTCACCATGGGCGCGACCCAAAGTACATCGACAAAAACCACGGCGGCACCCTCATCATCTGGGACCGTTTGTTCGGCACCTTCCAAGCGGAAGAGGAAGAACCCACCTACGGCATCACCAAACCGCTGGAGAGCTGGAACCCGTTTTGGGCGAACAGCCATTATTGGATCGAGTTGGTTGATTCAGCGCGGCGGACACGCGCCCCGCTGGACAAACTTCGGGTTTTCTCAAAACAGCCAGGCTGGTTTCCCGACGATTTGGGCGGACCTCAGGCGCCGCCGCCCGTTCCCGCCGATCCGCCTAAATACGATCCAGCCCTGCCGGCCGGTTTGACGCGTTATGCAGCCTGCCAATTTTTGGTGTTGCTCCCGCCGGTCACCCTGCTGCTTTTTCTCCAAGCCTCCCTATCCACCGACTTAAAGGTCGCCGCGGCTTTGTTTGTGATCTGGAGCCTGATCGCGGTCGGGCTGTTGTTTGAGCGCAACCGCACCGCCTTTCGCTTGGAATGGTTGCGGCTCGGTCTTGCCGTACCGCTGGTCGTTTGGGCCTTGCCGGTTGGGTACCGAGCCGTCGGCCTCGCCGTCATCTTGGTTGCGGTGGCCTTAATGCTGGTTCCTTGGTTCGGACTGCGCCGTTCCTTTGCCGCATAAACAGATTGCCTCCCCGCAACTGAAGCGAACCATCCAGAGCGCAACGGCCGGGCAAGAAACCATGGCCGCACCCGGCGCGTGCGGCCATGAAGGAAAAAGGCTTAACCCACCGGGGTGGCGGTTCGGTCGCTTGCACGCGTGCGGTTGTCGATTTCTTCGGCATCGGGTTTTTCGATGAGCATGTCTTCCAACACCAGCGCGTCCAGACCCGAGGTAAAAAACACGCTGAGCGCGTCCTCCACCGAGTGAATGATGGGTTTGCCCATCACATTGAAACTGGTGTTGAGCAGGATCGGCACCCCCGTGATCGCGTAAAAGGCTTTGATCAATTTGTAATAGGGCTCGTTTAAGCTCGCGCTGACCGATTGCAAACGACCGGTGCCGTTGACATGGACCACCGCGGGCACGCGGTCGCGCACTTCTTCCTTGAACCGCAGCGTGCGCTCCATGTACGGCGTCTCCTGGTAATTTTCAAAATACTCGGGGCCGAACTCGTGCAGGATCGACGGCGCAAAGGGCCGGTATTCCTCACGGAACTTCACCTTGGCGTTGATTTTGTCCTTCATGTCGGCGGCACGGGGATCGGCCAGAATCGAGCGATTGCCCAAGGCGCGCGGGCCGAACTCCGCGCGTCCGCGCGCCCAACCGACCAACTTCCCTTCCGCCAACAACTTGGCGGTTTCCTCGTAAAGGGTGTCGGGCAATTGACGGATTTTGGGCAACCGGCCGAAGGTGCGCATGTTGTGCAAGCCGCGCGGGGAAAGGCGCGAACCCAGGTAGGGGCTCTGGCGTTTAGGCAGCGGTATGTTGGTCGGAAAATCGGCGTGATAAGCCAGGTAGGCGGCACCGACCGCGTTGCCGTCGTCGCCCGGCGCGCAGGGGATGAACACCTCCTCGAACGGGGTCTGCTCGATGATCTTGCCGTTGTAGGAACTGTTGAGACCGCAACCGCCGCTCAGGACCAAACGTTCACCGCCGGTCATCCCGTGAAAGTTGTTAATCAGCCGCGACATGGCCTCTTCATAAAAGGCCTGGCCGGTGGCGGCCAAGTCGGCGGCTTCGATGATCGGTTGGTCGCCGCTTCGTTTGGCGGCTTCCAGGTGCGCCACCAACTTTTGGTAATGTTTTTTCGAACGGTACTTGATGTTGATTCCGTCGATGATCACCAGCTCGCGCAGCACCTCTAAAATGGCTTCGATGGGTTTGCCGTAGGGCGCCAGTCCCATCACCTTCCACTCCTCGCCTTTGTCGGGTTGGAAACCGCAGTAACCGGTAAAAGCGGTGTACAAGGCGCCCAAACTGGCGGCACCTTTGATTTCTTTGATCTCGTTGAGGCTGCCGTTTTTGTATCCGAAATAGGAAATCGAACCCCGTTGGCCGTTGCTGTCGACCACCATACAGGCCGTTTCCTCGAACCCACTCATGCGGCACGCGCCCATGGCGTGGGTCCAGTGGTGCGGGTAGTTGCGGAATTCAATGTTGCGGTTGTTGTGGTGCTTGGCCAATGCCATCGACCAGCCGGCACCGGCGCCGTTCATCGAATTTAACTGCATCAGGCAGACATAAAGCCCCTCGTGTTTGGTGGCACAGGCGGTGGCGAAGCGTTGATCGTAGCGAAAAATCTTGCGCGCGCTGGTGATCCCCAAAAAGTTGAGCAGCTTCAGGAAACGATGCATTTGGTGATTCCAAGAACCGGCAATCACAAATTTGGCCGAGGGATCGGTGACCTGTTTAATCAACTGATTGGCCCATTCCATGCTGTCCGGTAAACAACCCATCGCACGTTTGTCCTGATAGTGTCGTTCGGTCGCTTCAGCAAAGATAATCTCACCCTTTTCATCGATTATCGCTAACGCGGGATCGTGAAAGGTGGTCGCTAAGCCAACATAATAAGTCTTCATGGCGTTCCTCGATGGTATGAAATAACACCCGGCGTTTGCGAAATGCGGGCTAGCGCAGGTGAAAACCTATGAATCAAAGGACAAGGACGTAACTTGTTCTTTTAAGGACTGGAGATAGGGCAGGGATTCCATGACCACGCGGTGTTCCGGGCCGAAATCCATCAAACAGGCAATTTCGCCGACACCCACGGAAACAGCTTTTTCAATCGTCGGCATGACGTCGTCAACCCCGCCGAATAAGGCGCCGGTCTTGAAATAACGTTCGTAACTGTATTCAACCATTTTGCGTACCTCACTCTCGCCTGGCCGGTCGGCTTTGTCAAGAGTTTGCATATGGCCGGTTAAGGCACTTTTTATATAGTTGAAAAACGGCTCACGCACGGCGGCCCGCACGGTGTCCAAATCGCGGTGAACCAAGGTGTGCAACATCAAGGTCACACAACCGCCGTCGGGATCGAAGCCGGCCCCGGCGCGCGCCTCACGGTAAATCGCAATCTTTTCGCCCAGCTTGTCCAAATCGATGCCCTGCAGCATGGTCAGCACGTTGTAACCCTTGGCACCGGCAAAACGGAAACTCTCCTCGGACTTGGAAATCGCCAGCCACACATTGAGCTGTTCTTGCAACGGCTTGGGGTAAACCCGCACCTCGGTGGCCTCCCCCTTCCCGTTGGCAAAACGCATGGTCTCACCCCGCCACAGCTTCTCCACCTGGCCGATGCGCTCGAACCAAACCTTGCGCAAGTCACCATAGGTTTCGGGTGAAATGATAAAGTCGTTGGGGTTCCAGCCACTGGCAAAACCCAGGTCGACGCGGCCACCCGATAGATGGTCCACCATCGACCAGGCCTCCACCACCTCGACCGGATGGTGCAGCGGCAACACCACCGAACCGGAACGGAAGCGAATCTGTTCGGTGGTTCGCGCCAAGGCCGCGGCCAGCACGGCGGGGTTGGGGTAAATACCGCCGAAGGGATGGAAATGGCGTTCCGGCAACCAAACGGCGGCAAAACCCGCACGGTCGGCAAATTCGGTCAGTTCGAAAACGAGTTGGTAGGTGTGGCCCAAACCCTGGTTGCTGTCGGAAAAAAAGATCAGGCTCATGTCCGGGGCACGTTTCTTGGGCGCGGTCTGCGCCGGACCCGGCGCGGGGCGACGATCAAAGGCGAGCAAATCGGCAATGCGTTGGTTTACCTGGTTGCGGTCGACGGGTTGATTCATGGGCGTGTCCTCTGATTGATGTTTTATGGTTTTTGGCCGGCGAGCGGTTGGCCGGCGTTGGTTTGGAAACCTTGGATCAGTTCCCGACGGCGCGCGGGTTCGGCATACAAGAGCCGGCATACCTCGGCGACGGCGGCCAAGGCGGGCGGATCGGTCAAGAAGGTCATGTGGGAACGCGCGGCGACATCGCGCGTGTAGAAGTTGGGAAGCGCCCGCGCCCAGGCGGCCCAATAACGACGGCTGTCGACGGGCGAAGGGGCGCGCCGCAACATGAAGTAGGGTTCCAAATCGCCAAGAAAACGTCCGCCGCCGTTGCGCAGGTAGAAACAGGTCACTTCATCGGGTCGGGACAGCGGTTGGATGTGGAAGGCGTTGCCGTCGTAGGCCTTGGTCACCGCGGCCTGTTGCAGCAAATGGGCACGCAGTTGCGCCTTGTTTTGCGGTAAACCGCGCGCCGCTGCGAGCTGCAGCAAGCTTTCCAAGAAGTCTTGCTCCGAGACGTCGGGGTCGACGGCGTCGCAATGAATGAGGGTTTGCGCCAAACGTTCCGGTTGGTCGGCAATGCTCGCGCCGAGCGCGGCGTTGACGGCGTGGAACAGCGCCAGTTTGTGTTGGTCCGGGTTGGGCTCGGTGTGGGTGCTGTCCAAGGTGTCAAGCATCACGATGGACGCCACGCGGCGTCCTTGCTGCTGCAACAACCGGGTCATTTCATAGGCCAGCAAACCCCCGAAGGAATAACCGCCCAGGTCAATGTCGCCGGTCGGCTGCAGGTTTTGCACGATGTGGACGTAGTGTTCGGCCATGGCGGCAACGCCGTGGATGGGCGCGGCGTCGGTCATCCAGCCACGCGCCTGAATGCCGTAGAAGGGGCGCGCGCTGTGCTGGGCAACGGCCTGGTAACCCTCAACCCCGCCCAAACCGCCGTGAACCCAAAACACGGGTCGCCCGGAACGAACCGGGTTCAAACGCTGGCATTCGGGAAAAAAGGTGCGGCGTTTGGGCGGTTCCGACAGGGGCGGGTAAACCGCGGCGGCGGTTTTCAAGGCGGCAAAGGGTTCTTCGAAATCAGCGACCAGCCTTGAAACGGGCTGCTCCGGTGCGGCGAGGAGGGCACGCACCAGGCGGATGATCAGCGCGGCCAGGTCCCGCATGGTCCGCGCGGCAAAACAGTGGGCGCGGTAGGCGCAAACCAGATGGACGGCACCGTCGACCCGCAGGATTTGGTAGAACAAGGTGGCGGTGGCGGGCATCTCGAACACGGCGTCGCTCAGTTCGGCCGGAACCTCGCCCTGGCGACTGTGCCCCTTTTCGCCGACACCGCTTTGGGTACCGCTGTCGATATCGGCACTGTCCAACACGACCTCGCCCAACTGGCGATGGAAGGCTTCGAGATCGGGCAAACCCACCTGTTCCAGCAAAGGATCAAAGGCGGTTTTTCCGTGACGCAGACACGCCAAGCTTTCACTTTTCACGGACTGGAACAGTTCCAGCACGGTGTGGCCTGGATCAATGGTTAAGGGCAAAAACAGGATGTTGGTGAACTCGCCCAGGGTTTGCAACAGCGGGGTTCGGTCCCGCAAGCTATGGAAAAACTGCAGCACGGGTTGGGGGTTGTCCATGGCGCGAGCGAGCACGAGGGCGAGGGCGCCGCTAAATACATGGGTCAGGGTGAGGTCGTGTTCGGCACAAAAGCTTCGCAACAGCCGGGTGTCTTCATCGGTTAGTGTTCGCGTGAAGGTGGCGCCGGCGTCGCGTTCCTCAAGGGTCAGGGCGCGGGGATCGCGCGCGTAGGGCAGGCGCATGGCGAGCGTCTTGTCACCCAAAAGGTTCCGCCAAAAACGGCGGGTGCCCTCGGCGCGGAAGGACCGCGTGTCCCATTGCCGCAAACTGTACAACCAGTAGGGTTCGTGTTCCGGTTGCCGCGGATCCGCCCCGGCGCGCAAGGCGTCGTAGCTTGCTTGGATTTGGCGGAACAACAGCGTGCAGGTGAAGGCGTCGGCAAGGGCGTGGTGGACGACCATGCCCAAGTGGGCGGCGCCGTCAACCCGCGCCAACCACAAGGTGAACAGCGAATCACCCTGGACGTCGATGGGTTGGAGCCGTTGCCGGGCGAGCTGGGTTTGGAACGCGAACAAACTGTCGACGGCCACTTCTTGGATCGGAATGCGTTTCTCGGGCGACACGACCTGACACCAGCGATTGCCGAGCGGTTGGAAATGGGTGCGCGGTGCATCTTGCGCCGCAACCACCTGGTCAACCGCCGCTTGTAACAGGTCGCGAGCCAGGTGTTGGTCGGCGAGGGTGAAAAGATGTTGCACGTTCCAGGAGGTCAAACCCAATTGCTCGGAGTGGACCAAGTTACGCTGTTGTTCCTGCGAAACGGGCGCGACCAAGCTATCGGGTTCAAGCCGCATCGCCAATTGCGCGACGGCACCGGGTTCGAGATCCGCGAGCCGACGGTTCAGATCAACGGTCTGGTGCGCCACGAGGCACAGTTGGTCGCCGGCGTGGTAAACAGCAATCCCGGCGGCGAGCAAAGGTGCGAGCGGATCCTGGTCGGGATCGGCGGCGGCGTGTTTGCCGTTAATGGGCACCCGCAACAGGTGCATGCCGCTCGGCATGGGGTTGAGGCGCCGAGCGACCCAGTGATCGGCATCGTCGAAGGTGTCGCCGGCGGGAGGCGGGGTGCTTGCCTCGGGCGCGGGTTCGGCGGCGGCGAGGTGCCCGGCCAGCAGGCGTGGGTTGTGAAATTCAAGCAGGTCGGCGATGTGCAGTTCCAGGTCGAAATCTTCGTTGAGCCGTGCCAGCAAGCGCATGTTCATCAGCGAGTCCATGCCGAAGGAACCCCAGGCGCGGTTGGGATCAACCTCGGTGGGTGCGAGGCCGGTGATCTCGTGGAGCACACCCAGCAGTGCCTTCAAAGGTTCATTTTCGGAATGGGTGTCGCCGGCGGGTTCCGCGACCGCTTCCCCACCCCGCGGCGCGGCCAACCAACAATGCCGCCGTGCGAACGGATAACCCGGGAGGGACAGATGGGCCGGCGGATGTTCGGCAAAACAGGCCTGAACCGATGCGGCATCGCCACGCACAAACACATCGGCGAGCAGCAGAGCGGCGTCGCGGCCGGGTTCGGCGGCCCACTGCCGGGTGGCGGTTTTGGCGAGCACGGCGAGGATGGGATCGTTTTGGGACGACGCGGTGCCGTGTAAAACGCCCGCGGGAAGTTGTCCATCGGCGAGGTTGCGCAACACCTGCTCCAAGGCGACGGGATCGTCGACGACCAAGGCGCGGCGTTCGCGCATCGGGGTGCGACGCAGCAGGTTTAGCGCGACATCGGCGAGGTTGACGGGTTCCGCCTGAGCCGCGAGCCAGGCGGCCAGATCGCCGCAACGGCGTTGCAAGGCTTCGTCGGTGTCGGCCGAGAGCAGCAGGGGCGGAAGCGCGGGCGGTGGCGCGCTGGGCGTTGTCCGCCGGGGCGCCTCGGCAAGCACCATGTGGACGCCGCTGCCGGCGGCGCCCAGCGAACTCACCGCGGCGCGGCGCAAAACGCCGTCGCTTGGCCAGGATTGGTTGACGGCCGGGACATGGAGGGGCGCGTGCGCGGGGAACAGGTCGGGGTCGGGTCCGCCTTGTCGCAACAAGGTCGCCGGGATGCTTTGGTGTTTGAGGGCCAGCAAGGCTTTGATGAGATGGGCCAGCCCCGAGCATTGCCAGGCGTGGCCGATGTGGTTTTCCACGCTGCCGAGTACACAGGCGCCGGCGGGCACCCCGGCCGCGCGGTACACCTGCTGCAGCGCCTGCACTTCCATGCGGTCGCCGAGCGGGGTGCCGTTGGCGTTGGCTTCCACAAAACCAATGTCCTTGGGTGAAACGCCGGCGCGTCGGTAGGCCTGCTCGAGCAGATCGGTCCAACCGGCGACGCTGGGCGCGGCCATCCCGTTGGTTAAGCCGTTGTTGTTGACGGCCCAACCTTCAATGACGCCGTGGATGGGATCACCGTCGGCGCGCGCGCGGTCGAGGCGTTTGAGCACCACCACCCCGACCCCTTCGCCGGGTACCATGCCTTGCGCCGAGGCTGCGAGCGCGCGCCCGACGCCGTCCGGCGCCAGCAGCGAGGCGGAGGCAATCGCCAAGTTGGGCGTGCTGGAAATGGAGACCCCGCCGACGACGGCGGCTTCGCAATGGCCGAGCAGGAGGTGGTCACAGGCTTGGGCGACGGCGGTTAGTGAGGAGCTGCAACCGACATCCACCGCCATGGAAGGTCCGGTGAGGTTCAGCGCGTAGGACACGCGACCGGGTAGGGTGCTGCTGGTAACGTGGGGCGAAACCCCCAGCGTTTGTTGGAGCCGCAGGGTGTAGTCGCCGCCGCCACCGCAGTAAACGCCCCAGCGTTTGCCGGCGAGGGCGGTAGGGTCGATGCCGGCGTCTTCCAAGGCATGCCAGGCCGATTGCAGGAACAACCGTTCGCTCGGATCCATGTGAGCGGCTTCGTTGGGCGCGATTTTGAAGAACAGCGGATCGAAGGCGGCGATGTCCTCGAGGAAACCACCGACGACATCGCCGGCGCCGGATGGCGACCACTGATCCCAGCCCCGTTCGGCGGGAACGGGGCCGAGGGCGGAGCGATCCCCGTTGAGCAGTTGCCAAAAGGCGGACGCGTCGTCGGCACCAGGGAACTTTGCCGCAATGCCGATCACGGCGATGCGGCGGTCCTCGCTTGCGGCGGACGTCGGCCCGTGGTTCGGCGTCGGGGCGGGCGCTTCGCTTGGTTGCGGTTGGGTTTGCATCGCGGCGCGGGCCTTGTTTTGGCGAAGTTGGTGGGCGGCCACCCCCATCATTTGCGCGATCAGGTCGGCCATGTGGCGCACGGTGGTGCGGGTGCTGAGCAGATCGAAGTGGTTGTCGCCGTCGACGAGCATGGTGCCCATGTGTGGCAAAACCCGTTGCCAGTCTTGCAGGTAATGGGCAAAACCGCCGCGTTCGCGCTGGATATTGACCAGGTAATCGGGATTGTAAACGGCGTCCGAGGTGGCGAAGGCGGTGCGGGTGCGGAACAAAAGCGCCTGGACCCGGCGCGGGAAGGGCAAGGGCAGGGCGCGGTAGCGGTTAAAGGCATCGAGGTTGGCGAGGTGGGTCGCCGCCATGGAGGCCAGGCGTTGACGCAAATCGTCCGCGTCCCGCGCGACACCGCGTGCGCGAATCAGGCGCACCAGGCGGTCGACCAAGGTTTCCTTCGCGGTATCCGCGGCCGGCGTTTCCGCGACCAGGGCCGGGGTTACCATCAAATCGGCGAGGGACACTTCGCCGCGCTGTTTGCGCGCGCGGAAGGCGGGATCGGCGTGCAACCCGTGGATCAGCAGGAAGTTGGCATTCATGATCAGGTTGGCGGTTTCGTCCGTGGTCCAAGGAGCCGCGTCGGCATCCACGGCAATCAACGGCGATTCTGCAAGCAGCAAGGTTTGAACGTTGCCCCCACCCTGTTGCAGGTGGCGCGTGGTTTCATAGGCGATGGTGCCGCCGACGGAGCCGCCGAACAGATGGTAGGGGCCGTCGGGATCCACGGCGCGGATGATGTCGGCGTAGACCGCACCCATGGCAGGCAGATCGGTCAAAGGCGCGGCCTCGGTCAGGAACCCTCGGGCGCGCAAGCCGACGACGCGAAAGCGCTGGTCCGCCGCCTCGGCCAGTTTGCTGTAAACGCCGACATCGCCGGACATGGGTCCGAAGCAGAACAAGATCGGCCCCGCCCCTTCGATTTGGAGCGGCACCAACTCGGGGTACTGCTGCATCAATGCACCGAGATGGGCGCCGAATGGGGAACCCGCGGCGGCTGATGCCGGCGCGGGCAGGGGCTCGGCATCAAGCGGGGTCGCGGGCAGCAAGCCGGCCAAGTGTTCGGCCATGCTGTCGATGGTGGGACAGTCGTAGATTAGGGTTTCCGGCAGCGAAAGGTCAAAGTGTGCCGACAAGGTGCGGATAAAGCGCACGGAACTGATGGAGTCGAGCCCCAAATCGGAAAAAACCGCATCGCCCGCCAGCGCGTGTTCCGGGCGCAGCAGGAGCAGCTCGCGCACGATTTCGGCCAATTGGTGCTGAACGGCCGCAACAGAGGCGCCGCGCGCCGTGGCCGGCGCCGAAGTTTGCCGTGCTGCTTGGGGCGTTTGTAGCGACTCAGGAAGAACGGGTCGCAGCCGTTTCATCAACGCCCGTTGCGGATGCTTGCTCATCAACAGCGATTCCAACGCGGGCCAGGCCTCCCCGGGTTCGATGGAGCCGGCGCCTTCCGCGCGCATGCGCTCCTGGTAAAAGGCGTCGGTGGCAACGCCGACGCTGCCCCAATAACCCCAGTTGATGACGCGCACGCGGGCGGTCCAGGCGTGATCCAGTTGCCGGGCGAAGCTGTCCTTGAACACGCAACCGGCGGTGTAATTGCACTGGCCCGCGGTTTTGAGGAAGGCACTCATCGAGGAGAAAAAGAGGGCAAAATCGAGCGCATCCTGTTGGAAAACGCGGGCCAGGTTCACCGAGACGTCGATTTTGGCGGCGAGCCCGAGGCGAAAATCGGCTTCGTCCATATTCGCCAAACTCTTGTCGCGCAGGACCAAGGCGGCGTGGACCACCCCGTGAACAGCACCGAAGCGTTGCCGCACGGTTGCGGCGGCGGCGGATAAGGCGTCGTAGTCGGCGGCGTCGGCTTGGAGATACAAGGGTTCGGGTCCGAACATCCCGAGCGCGGCGGTTTTGGCGGCGATTGCGGCATCGGCGGCACGGCGACCGAGCCAAACGACGCGCGCGCCAAAGCGTGCGATCATGTCGCGGGTCCAAGCTTCGCCAATCCCACCCGCGCCGCCGATCACCACGTAGACGCCGCGGCTCCGGTAGGGTGAACGGGCGGCGGGCGCCGGCAGCATCGGCTGCCGCGTGGCACGCCACCAGACGCCGTTGCGGTAGGCGCGGCCGTCGCCGTCGTCATCAAAGGGCAAGCGGAAAAGATCGTCCGGGAACGCGGTGTCGGCCGGACTCAAATCAACAACACGCACCTGCCAGTGGGGAACCTCTTTGGCCATGGTGCCGGCGAAACCGTGGATACCGGCATGGGTTGGATTGAGGGCTTCCTCGTCGTCGACGGCCTGGGTCGCAAAGGTAACCAGCGTCCAGCCCAAACGCGCCTTGCCATAGTCATGGGCAAGCAGGGCCTTGACCAAGCGGAACAAGGCGATCACGCCGTCCTGTTGGGCTTCGATCATCGCGGGTTCGGCGATGGCATCGAGATAGGACGGCGGTGCGATCCAAACGACGTGGTCAAAGCGGTCGAGGTTGGCCAAGGCGGCGACGAGGTCAGCCGGTTGGTGACGGCGATCAACGCTCAGTTGGACGCAGTGGGGAAGCCGTGTTTGCACGGCTTCGCGTTGGGCGGCGCTGCCGCCGACAAGTAGCACCGAGGCCTGCCGGTCGGGCACGGGCGACGGCAACAAAGGTTCGGTGGCTTCAAGCCAGGTGGGGCGCAGGCTAATCACATCCTCGATCATGGCGTCCGCCGCCGGGGCGCCCGGCTTTTCGTCAACAGCGGCACGTGCCTCGGGTTGCTCGGCGGGAACCACGGCATCCGGCAGCGAAGGCGGCGTTTCCGGCAACCAATACCGCTCCTCGGCAAACGGGTAAGTCGGCAGGCTCATGCGGTTCAAGCGGACACCGCCGTGAAGCGCGCGCCAGTCGACGGCGCCCCCTTGCACCCAGTGGGCGGCCTGTTCGGCCAAGGTCCGCGTCGGACCTTGCGGCGGGTTGCCATGGCTTTTGCCACACCACAGGTAGGACGATTCGCGGTGCTCAAGGTAGGCCTGCAAGCCGGCGTCTAATTCTTGTTGCGAGGACACGACCAGGGCCAGGCGTTCGTCCATGGCGTCACGGCCGATTTGCAACGTATAGGCGACATCGGCCAGAGACGGCGCCTGGTCCCGACAAAAATCGCGCAGCAGCTTGGCCGCCCGGCACAAGGCGTCCTCCGTTTTCGCGGAGAGCAGCACCAGAACCGGGCCGTTTTGCGGGCTCGGCGCGGGCGCGGGGTAGGCTTCCAAGAGGACGTGGGCGTTGGCGCCGCCGATGCCGAAGCTGCTCACGCCGGCGCGGCGCGGCACACCGGGTTCGGTACGCCAGGGTTGGGTTTCTTTGGCCAGATAAAGCGGGCTGTCGCGCAGGTCGAGGTAGGGGTTGGCTTCTTGCAGGTGGACGTTGCCGGGAATGGTGCCCTGTTCCATCATCAACAATACTTTCATGATGCCGGCAATGCCGGCGGCGGCCTCGGTATGCCCAATGTTGGTTTTCACCGAGCCGACCCCACAGTGGGCCTCGGCCGGCGGCGTTTGGCCCAAGTCGGCGTAACGCTTGCGAAAAGCGGCTTTGATGCCGTTGATCTCGATGGGATCGCCCAGTTCGGTGCCGGTCCCGTGGGCCTCGAGGTAAGATATGCCGGCCGGATCCACGCCGGCACGGGTCCAGGCCTCGTTTAGCAAACGTTCTTGGGCGACGGGATTGGGTGCGGTCGGCGAGGCGGCGCGACCACCGTGGTTTACGGCACTCCCGCGGATCACGGCGATGATGCGGTCGCCGTCGGCCTCGGCACGGGCCAAGGGTTTGAGGAACACGGCGCCGACCCCTTCCCCGCGGGTGTAACCGTCGGCGCGTTTGTCAAAGGTTTTGCAGCGCCCATCCGCGGCCAGAATACCGGCTTGGCTGGTGTTCAGGGTGACGGTCGGGCTCAACATCACATTGACGCCACCCACCAAAGCAGCCTCCGAACTCCCCTGGCGCATGCTTTCGACGGCGCGGTGTAGCGCAACCAACGAACTGGAACAGGCGGTGTCGACGGCTTCACTCACCCCGTGCAGGTTGAGCAGGTAGGAGATGCGGTTGGGAATCGCCCCGTGGAACAAGACCGAACCGCCGAGCGCAAGCGCGGGCTGCGCGGACTGCTGCAACAGCTCGGCGTAATCGCGGGTGGTCACCCCGACAAAGACGCCGGTTTTGCTGCCGGAAAGCGCGCCCGGCCCGTAGCCGGCATCTTCAATCGCGGCCCAAACGGTTTGCAGGAACAGGCGGAATTGGGGATCCATAAACGCGGCTTCGCGCGGGGCAATCCCGAAGAAACGCGGATCAAAATCGGCGACACCGTCGATGAAGCCGCCGTGGTGGGCGCGGGTTTTGCCGATTTCGGCCGTGGGATCGCCGTCGTAGGCGCGCCAGTCCCAGCGGTCGGCGGGCACGCGGGTGATTAAGTCGCGGTTGTCGGCCAGGTTCGCCCAGAAGGCGTCGAGGTTCTTGGAACCGGGAAAACGGCCGCTCCTACCGATCACGGCAATCGGCATGTCCCGCGCGGATGTTGACGCACCGGCGTTCGCCGCGGGCTTCACGGCGAGCAACGGCCGCGCCTGAAAGGTCGGCTTGGGTTTCGGCGTGGCCGCGCGGTGCGACGGCGCCTCCGACGTCCCTTGCGACGGCGCCTCCGACGTCCTTTGCGACGGCGCCTCCGACGCCGTGTGGGCCACCGTACCCCGATCCGGCTGATATACCGCGGCGATTTTGGCGGCGCTCGTTGTCAAAAGATGCTCGGCCAACCGCGCCAGATCGGGGAATTCGAAAAAGACGGTCGGCATCAGTTCCAAGCCGTAGTGGCGGTTGAGCCGGTCGGCGAATTCGGTAAAAGAAATAGAATCGTATCCGTAACGGGTCAGTTCGGTTTCGGGCTCTACCTGTTCCGGGGACACGGCCTGCTGCGCGACAACACATTGAACCAGGAAGGCGTTCAGTGCTGCTTCCGTTTCCGCGCCGGCCCCGTCAACGCGGGCCGGCACCGCGACGGGTTGGCGAACCTGTTGCCACAGGGCGGTGATTTTGGCGGGGTCTCCCTGGGCGACCAGCAACCAATCGCCGTCGCCGGCGAGGGCGCGCTGCAAGGCATCAACCCCGACGTCGCTGTCCATGGCGACCATGCCGGTGTTGTGTTTCATGCGTGCTTGGGCGGCGGCGTCCATGTGCATGCCGCCGTCGCGCCACAGCGGCCAGGCCACCGCCAGGGTGCGCCCGTACCGGGTGCCCGCGGTGACACGCCGGTTGCGCTGTGCCGCGAAGCCGTGCAAAAAGGCGTTGGCGCCGGCGTAGTCGGCCTGGCCCATGCTGCCCAGCGCGCCGGCCGCGGAAGAAAACAGCGCCATCCACTTGAGCGGAAGATGCGCGGTGGCGGCGTCGAGGGCGTGCGTCCCGCGCACCTTGGGTTGGAGGACGGCATCGACGGCGTCGCGCTCTTTTTTGAGTAGGGCGGCGTCGCGCAGCACCCCGGCGGCGTGCAATACGGCGTCGAGCCGCCCGAACCGCGCGGTGATCACTTCGACACAGGATTGCACGGCCTCCGTATCGCACAAATCACAGGGCAGGTACACCACCGCGCCCTGTTCCTGAAGCGCGGCTAGGGCGGCGCGCCCCGTTTCGGCCAAGGTACGCCGACCACTTAACACCACGGTCGCGCCGACCTCGGCATAAGCCCGCGCAAAGATTTGACCCAGGCCGCCCATGCCGCCGGTGATCCAAACCACATCGCCGGTTTCCAGCGGCGGCGGGCCGGGCTCGCGGCGGCAGGGTTCAAAAACCTGAACCATGCGCTTGCCGTTCGCCTCGTAACGCACCACCTCACCTGCTTCCATGGGTTCGCGGACCAGGCGTTCGGCGGTTGTTCCCGCGGACATTTGGCTATCAATCAGCTTGCCGACGAACCGCGGGTGTTCAACCGCGGCGGTTTTGAACAAACCGGCGTAGGCGCTTAACGAAGCGACATCCGCGTTCGGCGGGACCAGTACGTAACAGGGTTGAACGCCGTCTTTTTGCTTCAGGCTCGCCTGGATCCGCGCCAACACGATTGGCAAGCCGACCGCGACCTCGGCCGGCAAGGGGTGTAACTCGGCGTTTGCGAAACGCTGCCGCAACGCTTGCGCCCATTCGGCGTCTTCGCCGGCCAAGAAAATGATCGGATCCGCCGCGACGGGTTCGGCAGCGGTGCAAGCGGGTGTTTCCCGCCAAACCGGCACGGCGAACAGGGTTTGCGGCGGTGTTTCCTTCAGGCGCGTTTCGCGCGGTGCCGTGGTCAAGGCGAAACCCCGCAAGGCAAGCAGGGGCCGCCCGTTTAAGTCGGCGACCACCACATCGAGCTTGCGCAGTCCGGCCGCGGCGGGCGGCTGCTCGGCGCACAAGGCGGCATGGACCACGGCCTCGTCGCTTAGGGGCGCGTAACATTCGAGGGCGTCGAGGGCGAACGGCATCGGCAGCGCGGGGCTGTCGGAACCGACCAGGCACAAAACCGCCGCGGTGAGCACGGCCCCGTTGGTCAGGGCGGGATGCAATGCAAAACGCTGATCCGACACGGCGTCAGGCACTTTGAGCCAAGCCAGGGCTTCCCGGTCTCCGTGGCACAAGGTGGTGATGCTGAGCAGCCCGGGGCCGTGGGTGCCGCGCAGCAGTTGATCGCAAGCCGCGCGATCCAAGCTTTGCGGGCAGCGTTCGCGCAGACCCGCGATATCCAGGGCCGCCGGCGCCGCCACCGGTTGGGTACACAGCCGACCCTGAGACAGGCGTTCGCCCTGTTCGCCGGAAAGGGTAAATTCGTGGTGTTCCCCAGCCTCGGTGATCTGGACGACCACCTCGTGTTCGTCGGTGACCCTCAGCGTTTGCGGCCAAACAATCTGGCGCAGACCCGTCACCGCCAGGCCGCGCGCTTTGGCCGCGGCGAATGCCAGCTCAAAGGTCATCACGCCCGGCAACACGCCGCCGTGGTCTTTTAGGTAAAACGCATCGGCATGGAGACGGCGGCGCAGGTCGGGCCCCGGTTCGGTCAGAACACGCGAGGAGAACCCCCGCAAGGCGGCCCAGACCGCGCCCTGTTCATCACACAGATCCAGGTCCAACTTCTGCACGGCATCGTCCGCGCAACAACCGGGCGCGAACCGAATCCAGACCCAAACTTTGGGCGGCGCCGCCGCCCATTGGGTGGCGGCTTCCAAGCCAAAAGGCACGGTGGCGCGCGGTGTTTGGGTCTCCGCATCGCCACTCTGAAGATGATCGGCAACGGTTAAACCGATGGTTGCCTGCAAAGCGGCATCCAGCAAAGCCGGATGCAAGCCGTACAGCGCTTGGTCCGCCGCCACCACCTCGGGCAGGACCAGCTCGGCCAAAACCTGATCCCGACCCAGCAACACCTGTTGCAACCCGGCGTGGCTCGGGCCGTAAAGCATGCCCATGTCGCGGTACAAGGCCCGCGTTTGGGCGCCGTCCAAGCGGCCGACGTCCATGTGCGCGCGCAATCCGGCCAAGTCCAAGGCGGGCGGCGTCGGTTCGTCACGGAGCATGGCCACGCCCAGACAATGGGGCCGCTCCCCGTCTGTTTCCACCTGGAAGCGGACCCGTGCGGCCGCATCTCCCGCGGCCTCGGGTTCCAGGCGGATGCTCAGTTCCACGCCTTCCGCCTCAACGCGAAGCGGCCGTGCCCAAACAACCTGGCGAAGGGACATTATCCCCGCGTCTATGCCCGCCGGCAGAGCCTGCTGCAACGCGGCCCGCGCCATTTCCAAATACACAACACCCGGCACCACCTTGTCGCCGTTGACCACATGGTCGCGCAGGAAAAATTCATCGCCTTCGAGGCGGCTCGCAAAACGTTGCGCGCTCAAATCGGAAACGTTGCGCTGAACCAACGGATGAAGCATCGCCGCGCCCATGCCGCTAGACGCCGGCGCCTTTACCGCCGGTAAATGGTAGGCCGTTGGTTCAAAAGCGTAGGTCGGTAAACTGATCCGACGTGGTGTTTCACCCTCGGCCAAGACCTGCCAATCCACCGCCAAACCCTTTACCCACAGATCCAACAACTTGCTGAATTTGCGTTTGCGCACCCAAGCCGCAACAGCCCCGGCCATGTCGCTGTCCTCGCGAAACAGGGCGATGGTTTTTTTGTGGGGCGTCACCCGGTCGCGGAACACCCCGTCCCGGGCGGGCGCACCGGCAACAATAGCGGCCAGTTTCTCGTCCAGTTCATCCAGCGAACCCACCACCAAGGCAAGGCGTTCTTCCATCGCCTCGCGACCAACCTGTAAGGTGTAACACAGGTCCGCCAACAACCAGGGCGACGGCGCCGCGGTGCGCACAAACCGCAGCAGGTTCTCGGCGACGGCCGACAAACGCGCGGCGGTCATGGCCGACAACAGCACAACCCGCGGCCCCTCGGCGGGTAACCCGCGACGCGCCTCGGCGTTGTATTCCTCCACCAACACGTGCACGTTGGCGCCGCCGGCACCAAAGGAGGAAACGCCACCCAAACGCGGCAATTCGCTTTGAACGCCGTCTTGCGCCAAGGTCGTCCGTTGCCAATCGGCAAGCTGCTGCTGCACCCGGAACGGGGTTTTCTCAAAGGGAATTTTGGGGTTCAAACGCGCGGCGTGCAGGCTCGGCACCAACCGCCGATGTTTCAGTTGCAACACCAGTTTGGTAAAACCGGCCACCCCGGCGGCGGCCTCCAAATGGCCGAGGTTCGACTTGGCCGAGCCCAAGGCACAAAAACCGGTCTCGTCACTGTCGACGGCAAATGCCTGACGCAAGGCGTTGACCTCAATCGGGTCACCCAACTCGGTGCCGGTCCCGTGGGCCTCAATGAAACCCACCTGCCGCGCGGACAGGCCGGCTTTGTCCAAGGCGGCGCGCACCAAATCACGCTGGGCGACGGGGTTGGGCACGGTGTAGCCGTTGGTTTTGCCGTCGTGACCGGCATGGGTCGCGCGGATCACGGCGTGGATGTTGTCGCCGTCGGCCACGGCCCGCGCCAGCGGTTTCAACACCACCACGCCGACCCCTTCACCGGGAACAAAGCCGTTGGCGCCCTCGCCGAAACTCTTGCAACGCCCGTCCCGCGACAACATTTTGGCTTGGCTCAAACTGATGTAGGCCGAGGGGTGTAGGTATAAATTGACACCGCCGGCCAAGGCCATGGCGCAGTTGCCGCGCTGTAGGTTCTCGCACGCCTCGTGGATCGCCGACAACGACGCCGAACACATGGTGTCCACTGCCATGCTCGGCCCCTGCAGGTTAAGGAAATAGGAAACCCGATTGGCGGCAGAGCTAAACGAGGTCCGCGGGAACACGGCCTCGCCCTGACGCCACAGGTCCGGGCCGTACAACGCAAAGCCGGGCCGGGTGATGCCGGCAAACACACCCACGCGTTGTTGAAACCGTTCGGCAATGGAGGCCCGCGTGTAGCCCGCATCTTCCAAGGCGGACCAGGCACATTGCAGGAACAGCCGTTCCTGCGGGTCAATGTTCACCGCCTCGCGCGGCGAGATGTGAAAAAAGAGCGCGTCGAATTCGGCGTGACGCTCCAGGAACCCACCCCACTTGGAATAACTTTTGCCCTCGGCGACGGCCCGCGCCGAATCGGCCTCGTAAAAGCCATCCAACGGCCAGCGATCCGCGGGCACCTCGCTTACGCAATCGCGACCGGCGACCAGGTTGGCCCAGAACTGATCCAAATCGGCAGCCATGGGATAACGCCCGCTCATGCCGATCACGGCAATGGGTTCAAAGGCACCGGGTGCCGGCGCGACGGCCTCCACCCGCGGCGTCACGTCCTCAACGCCCGGCTTGGTTTCCGCGACCTTGCCGGACGGCGCCGTCGCCGCGGGGCTGAGGCCGAGGAGCCCCATCAACGCGTCGCGCTCCGCCACCGCGAAGTGGCGCGCCATGGCATCAATGGTTTGCAACGAAAACAACAAGGTGGCGTCCACCGCTTCGAAGTGGTCTTCCAAACGGTGGGTAATCTGCACAATGAGGATCGAATCCAAGCCGTAGGTTTCCAGGGGTTCGGCCGCGTCGATGTGATCGACGGGAATGCGCATGGTCCGCGCTACCAGGTCACAGAAAAAGGCGACGGCGCGGCGCTGTAATTCCTCGTTGTCGATGCCGGTTTCGACAGCGGGCGCTTCAGGCCGCGCCGGAACCGATTCAGCGGATCTCGCGGCGGAAACAGACGCCACCACCCGGTCGCGCCGCGTCGCGGCGGCCTGCAGCACAACCCCGTCGCTTTCGGCGGCAAGGATGTGTTGGCCGAGCACTTGGGCGGCTTGGCCCGCAAAAACCACCCGCGACCAGCCCTCCTCGCGCAAGACGTCGGCCCAGCCCGCGGGCGTAAGCGCCGGAGAGCCCGGCAGCCGCAAGGCCTCGTCCTCATTCAGCCACCAACCCTCCAGCAAACCGAAGGTTAAATGACTGTACAAGGTGCGAATGCTCAGTTCATTAAGCAGCAGCAAACCCTTTGCCCGCAGCGCGGCTTTCACCTGGCGCAAAGCACCGCGAATGTTGCGGGTCGCATGCAACACGTTGGTGGCCACGGCGAAATCAAAAGCACCGGGCGCCACATCCTGACCGGCAAGGGGTTGCGACACATCGAACAAGGCAGTGGTCAGGTAAGGCGCTTGCGGCCGGTAGTGTTCTTCCGCGTGGAACAGAAAGGCCTTGGACAAGTCGGTATAGCAATATTCGGCGAGGTTCGCGGCGAAGGGTGCCAAACGCGGCAGCAGTTTTTGCGTGGTGCCGCCGGTGCCCGCCCCCACTTCCAAAATGCGCAATTTAACGTGGGGGTCGGCCGCGATGCGGGCCTTGACCGCCGCGATCAAGGCATCGCCAAGGATCGCGTTAAAGGCGTCGGCGATCACCCCGCCCGCGTACAAACCCTCGACCAGTTCCATCGAGGCGTTGGGGAACATCACGTCGGTAGCACGCCGTTTCCCGGTCAAGATCTCGGGCAACGCACGCATCGTGGTTTCCACCAACACGGCGGCGGCGCGTTTGTCGGGATCGGCGCGCCAAACCTGCTTGGCTTGGTCCCAGCGGCGCCACAAGGTCGCGAGCGGTTGCGTCGGCCCGGTTTCGAATTCGTCCAACAACAACAAACCGGCCTCGAACCAACGGTCGTAAAAGGCCGGCACATCCGCGCCCAGATGGGAAGGCCGCGTGGCGCCGGCGCGCGCCAAACCCAATTCGGCAAACACGGCCCGGAGCAGTTGCACGAGCAAGTCCTGCATGCCGTCCGGCTCAAGGACGCCGGTGGCCAGCACGCGCGTTACCAACGGCTGTTGGTCCGGCAAGGCGGCCACGGCGTCGGCAACGGAAGGCACCTCAGGTGGGTAGACCAGGACGCTCTCACCGGCATCCTCGCCGGCAAGGGAACTTTTGTGCAGCGCCAGTTGGGCGAAAGGTCCGCGCAGCAGGATCGACAAGGCGTCCAAGGCTTCGTGGGGCGTAACGGCGACGACGCCGTTTTGCTGCAAGCGTTGTTTGGCCTGTTCACTGAGCCGTTCACCGGAACCCACCGACCAGTAACCCCAATTGATCACCTTGACGGCACGACCCGCGCGCTGCAAAGCGTGAGCGACGCCGTCCTGGTAGGCGCAGCCGGCGGCGTACCCACTCATGCCGCCGCTTTTGAAGAAGGAGGCGGTCGAGGAGAACAACAGCAAAAAGTCGAGATCGACATCGGCGAGGAGACGCGCCGTCACGGCGGTGGTTTCGATTTTGGCGGACAACACCGCGTCAAAATGGGCCGCATCAACCTTGGCCAAACCCTGATCGAAAACCCCGAGGGCGGTGTGGATGACGCCGTGAATGCGCGGGTACCGTTCGAATATTTGCGCCAGGGCGGTCTCGAGTTGGGCCGCATCTGAGGCATCGGCTTGCAGGTACCAGGGCGCGCGACCGCCGTCGGCGAGGTTGTCGCATTTGGCTTGGATCGCCGCATCGAGCGGGCTTCGTCCCAGCCAAACGACCCGGGCGTTGAAGCGGGTCTGCAGCAGTTCAGTAAAGGTCCGGCCCAAACCACCGGCGCCGCCGATCAGGACGTAAACGCCACCCTGACGGAAGGGTACGTCTCCCGGCGGGAAGGCAACCAGCGGGGTCAGGTTTTGACGGCGCCACTGACGACCGCGATAGGCAAGCGCGTTGCCTTGTGAATCAAACGGCAGGGTCGTCAGTTCCTTCAAAAGGTCGTTGTTTTCCGCCGGAGCATCGAGCAAACGCACCCGCCACCGGGGAAACTCTTTGGCGAGGGAACCGACCAACCCCATCACGGCGGCGTGGTTGGGGTTCACGGTGTCGTCGCCATGCAGCGCGGCGGCCTGGCGGGTGATCAGGGTCAGCGAAGGTTGCCGCACGGAGGTTTGCTGCAGCGCTTTGGTCAAACGGAACAGCTCGCCGAGGGCGTGGCGGACACCTGAGTCGTCGTGTGGGTCCCAAACCGGCTTGGGCGCGAACCAAATGATGTGCGCCGGGGTGTCGTCGCGTTGTTCAAGCTCGGCCACATCGGCCACAAACACCGCGGCGGGCAGCGATTGAGCGAGGATGCGCTGTTGCGCGGCATCGGCACCCACCACCAAAACGGTTTCGTCAGATGCGGGTACGGCCGCGATCCGCTCCGGCACCACCGGCTGCCAAGTGGGCACCAGCACCACCGCTTTGGGTTGGGCGGGATGTTTCGTTTCGTCTTTGGCGCGTTCGAGGACACCCGCTTCGGTCGCGGTCACGGCCGCGGGTTGTTCGGCTTGTTCGGCTTGTTCCTGCTTCATGGTTTCGGGCAACCACAGGCGTTGCTTGGCGAAGGGATAGGTCGGTAGGTGGATCCGCCGGGGCGGGTTTTGGCCGTACAAGGCGGCCCAATCGACCGGCACCCCTTTGAGCCAACAATCAGCCAGTTCGGCAACGTCGCCGGCCGCCAGGGCCGGTTCACAAAGCGCCGCAAGTTGTTCGTCATCGAATTGGGCCAGGAAGGCGCGGTGATCGGCGGGGCGACCGAGCAACAGGTCCGCTTCCCCACCCGCCTCGTAGGCGCTCAGCCCGGCAATTGCCTCGTCGAGGGACCTGACCCAACAAGCGAGTCGCAGTTCCCGAGGTTCACGACCGACCTGGAGGCTGTAGACCAGGTCCGCTACATCGGTTGCCGGGTTGGCCCGCAAAAAGGCGGCGATGCGGCGCGCGTAAGCCTGCAAACGGTCCTGGTTTTGCGCGGATAGCACCAGCAACAAAGGGACCTCGCCCTGCCAAGGTTTCCGCATCTCCGCCTGTTCCGCCAGCACGATGTGGGCGTTGGCGCCGCCCGCACCGAAGGAGGACACCCCGGCCAAACGGGTGCCGTTGCGCATCGGCCAATCGGTTAACGTTTGCTGGACGACGAAGGGCGTTTTGTCAAAATCGATGTTGGGGTTTAAGCGCGTGGCATGAAGACTCGGTACCAGCTTGCGGTGTTTGAGTTGCAAAACGACCTTGGTCAAACCGGCGATGCCGGCGGCGGCTTCCAAATGGCCGAGGTTCGATTTGGCCGAACCCAGCGCACAAAAACCGTTTTCCTCGGTGTCGCCTCGGAACGCCTGGGTCAGGCCGGTGACCTCAATGGGATCGCCCAACTTGGTACCGGTCCCGTGGGCTTCAATCACGCCGATGTCCCGCGCTGAAACGCCGGCAAGGTCCAGGGTCTCGCGGATCAGTTCGCCCTGGGCGACCGGATTCGGCACGGTGTACCCATTGGTTTTACCGCCATGATTCACCTGACTACCGCGAATGACGGCGTGGATCGGATCGCGGTCGGCCAGCGCCCGCGCCAGCGGTTTGAGCACCACGACGCCCACGCCTTCACCGGGCACAAAGCCGGCCCCGCCTTCGCCAAAACTCCGGCAACGGCCGTCGACGGCGAGCATTTGCCCCGAACACAAACCCACGTAGGTCGAGGGGTGCAGGTAGAGGTTGACCCCGCCGGCCAAGGCCAGTTCACAATCGCCCGCGCGCAAGCTTTGACACGCCTGGTGGATCGCGGTCAACGAGGAGGAGCACATGGTGTCGACCGGCACGCTGGGGCCCTTGAGGTTGAGGGTGTAGGACACGCGGTTGGCCACGGAACTAAACGAGGTGTGCAGGTAAAGCGGCCGCTCGGCGCTGCTCAGTTCGGGTCCGTAATGGTCGAACCCGGTTTTGGTGATGCCGGCGAAGACACCAACCCGTTGTTGGTCGTGACGGCGCAGGGCGTCACGGGTCAGGCCGGCGTCTTCCAAGGCCTGCCAACCGGCTTGTAGGAACAAGCGCTCCTGAGGATCGGTGTGCAGCGCTTCCAGCGGCGCGATGTTAAAGAAAAGCGGGTCGAAGTCGGCAAACCCCTCGTAGAAGGCGCCCCACTTGCTGTAACTCTTGCCGGCGGCGACGGCTTTGCGCGGGTCGGCTTCGAAAAAACCGTCCAGCGACCAACGATCCGGCGGAATCTCGCCAACCAAATCCTTGCCCGCGGCCAGGTTGGCCCAAAAGGCGTCCAGGTCCTCGGATTGGGGATAGGCGCCACTTAGACCGATGATGGCGATGGGCGCTTGGCGACCGTCGTTGGTTTGCGGCGCGGCGACGGCCGTCACCCTCGGCGCGGCTTCCCCGGCGGGCACGGACCGGACGCTTTCGCCCAGGTCGACCCACTTGGCCGCCTCGTCGGGAAAGGTTTCGCAGAGGTGTTTGCTCAGCGCACCCAGGGTTTCCACTTCGAAGAAGATGGTTTTGGAGAGTTCGGTAAAGTCTACCGCCAAGGCGTCGTTGAGCCGGGTGATGCTTATCGAATCGATGCCGTAGTTTTCCAGCGGTTCGCGCGGGTCGATGCGCTCCGGCGCCATGTTCAGCGTCTCTCCCAGCAGGTCCTTCAATCGGCCGAGCACCTGGCGGCGCAAGTTTGCGCCCGACACGGGGGACGGTGAGGAAACCGCGACGGCCGTCGGTTTTGGGTTTGCCTGGTTGGGTTCGGGGAACATCAACCGCCGCAGGGCGGGCACATCGCCGGCGAGCACCAGCAGCCCGGAAGCTTGGGTGGCCAAGCCGGCGCGCAAGGCGGCCATGCCGGCGGCGGTTTCCATGGGCACCACGCCGGCGCGGGGCGCGGCATCCATGCCGCCCGCGCGCCACAAGGGCCAGTTGATCGACAACCAATGGGCCGCGACCTCGGGCCGGCTGTTTTGGACGGCGGCGAAGCGATCCATAAAGGCGTTGGCGACGGCGTAATCGCCCTGCCCCACATTGCCGGACACGGCCGCGGTCGACGAACAGAGCACGACAAAATCGAGCGAGACCGCTTGCAGCGCATGGGCTAAAGCAACACAGCCATGGACCTTGGGTTGTAAAACCCGCGCGAAGTCCGCGGCATCTTTGCGCAGCAGGAACTGGTCACGCACCATGCCGGCACCGTGAATCACGCCGTCCAGGCCACCCAACTCGGCGCGGGCAAACTGCACCAAAGCGGCGACGTGATCGGCGTTGGCGACATCGGCGCGACGGTACACCACCTTGGCGCCGTCGGCGCGCAAGGCGTCGAGCTGGTGTTGTTTGTCCGGGTTCAACGCCGAACGCCCGCTGAGCAGCAAGGTACAGGCGCGGGTGGCGGCGGCGATTTCACGGGCAAACAACAAACCCAAACCGCCGGCACCGCCGGTGATCAGGTAAACGCCGTTTTCCCGCCAGGGCGCGCGCGGCACGGGTTGCGTCAGTTCGTTCCAGCCCAGCGTTTCCCTGCGACCGTTGCGGTAACGAATGGCGACCTCGTCCGGTCTGGCCTGGTTTTCCGCCAGAACAGCGCGCAGCTCGGCGGCGGACCCATCGGCATCGACCTCGATCACTTGGCCCAACAGCTTGGGGTTTTCCAAACGCGCGGTTTTCAGCAAGCCGGCCAAGGCGCCAAACAAGGGGCCGTCGCCTTGGTGCGGTACCAAGATTTGCAGCAGGCGTTTGCCCTTGGCGGGTTGGCGCAGCAAGTTTTGCAACCGTGCCAAACAGGCGAGGGTGACCTCGGTGAAACGGTTTGCGGCATCGCCGGCCGGCGCGGCAAGGTGAACCGGCTCGGTTTCGCCCACAAGCCGCGCCGGGTCATGGGGCCAAGCGGCAAACACCAGCAGCGGTTCGGCGTCACCCGGTGTTTCGCCCGACGCAACCGGGGCGGGCTGCCACGCGGGGGTACACAGCAAAGTTTGCGCGGGCGCCTCGGCTTCGCCGCCGCGGGCCGCGCCGGGTTTGATCGGCTGCCAGCCCGGCGGTGGTTGCGGCACCCAATGGCGTTCCCGTGCATAGGGATAGGTGGGCAGGCTGAGGCGTTGCGGCGGGGTGTCGCCGTAGGCCTGCTTCCAATCGACCGCGGCGCCTTTGACCCAAAGCGCCGCCACGGCGGACCAATCGCGGGCTTGCAGGTGTTGCGCGACACGCTCGGGCAGCGTCGGATCGGCCTTCAAGGCGGCGAGGCCGTCTTCATCGTCGCGGATGTGGCCTGTTTGTAGCCCGGCCACCGTTTCACCCGCGCACCATGCCCTGAGGTTTTGGGCCAATTGATCCAGGGAAGACACCAGCAAAGCGAGCCGTTGATCCCAGGCCTCGCGGCCGACTTGCAGCGTGTAGGCCAGTCGCGTCAAGGTGTGCGCGTCGTGCCCACCTTGTGCCAACCAGGCCGCCAGGTTTGCGGCCATGACACGCAGGCGCTCGTGGTTTTTGGCCGACAGCGGCACCAGCAGCGGTTGATCGCGCGGGCTGGGTAAACGCGAGGCCGGCGCCTGGTGTTCGGCAATGATCAAGTGGGCGTTGGAACCGCCGGCGCCGAAGGCCGAAACACCGGCCAGACGCGGACCGTCCCCCGCCGGCCAGGGCCGTAATTCGCGGTTGAGCACAAAAGGGGTGGCCGCGAAATCGATGTGCGGGTTCAGGGTTTCCGCGTGCAGCGACGGTGCCAACATGCCGTGTTTTAGTTGCAGCAGCACCTTGGTCAGGCCGGCGATCCCCGCCGCGCTTTCGCAATGGCCGATGTTGGACTTGACCGAACCCAGCGCACACCAACCGCGCGCGTCGCCCCGTTGCATGGCGTTGGTGAGGCCTTTGATTTCGATGGGATCGCCCAACTTGGTGCCGGTCCCGTGGGCTTCGATGGCGCTGATCGCGCGTGGGTCGACCCCGGCCTCGTCCAGGGCGCGTTGCACCACCGCCTGCTGAGCCTTGGGATTGGGCACAGAGAAGCCGTTGGTTTTGCCGCCGTGATTGACCGCGCCGCCTTTGATCACGCCGTAAATGTGGTCGCGGTCGCGGACCGCATCTTCCAATCGTTTGAGCAGTACCACGCCGACGCCTTCGCCGGGAATGTACCCGTCGCCGCCTTCGCCGAAACTCGCGCAATGACCGGCGCTGGAGATGTAACCGCCGGTGCTGAGCATCAGGTATTTGTTGGGATGGATGCTGAGGTTGACCCCGCCCGCGATGCCCAGGTCGATGCGGCCCGCGCGCAAATCGCCACAGGCCAAGTAAACCGAGGTCAGCGAACTGGAGCACATGGTATCGACCGTCAGGCTGGGGCCGTGCAGGTTGAGGTGGTAAGAGACGCGGTTGGCGATGCCCGCGTAGCTGCCGCCCAGTGAGAGTGGGAACCCGTTTTGGGTCGATTCGGCGCCGTAAAGTTGGTATTCGGAGAACATCACGCCGGCGTAAACCCCGGCTTGGCTCGCTTGATAGCGGTCGGCGAAGGCGCGCAGGCCGGCGCGGGTGTAACCCGCATCTTCCAACGCGCTCCAGGCGGTTTCAAGGAACAGGCGCTCCTGGGGATCGATGTAATCGGCATCGCGTGGCGGGATGTTAAAAAACAGCGGATCGAAGCGGTCGACCCCGTCGATAAAGCCGCCCCACTTGCTGAAATGGGCGCCCCATTGTCGCCGTTGCGGATCGTAATAATCGCGCCAATCCCAACGGTCGGCGGGGATTTCGGTGATGCAGTCGCGGCCGTCGCGCAGGTTGGCCCAAAAGGCGTTGACGTCCGAAGCTTGGGGGTAACGACCGGCCAGCCCGATCACGGCGATGTCCAGCGCGCCCGTGGACCCTGACGGGGCGGGTTCACCGCCCGTGGCGGCGAGGCGGCGAAACTGATCCAGCACGGAAGGTGCCGCGACGGACGGGTTCGCTGTGCTTGCGGTGGAAGGTTCCCTGGGGGCCGGGGTTTCGGAAGCCGCCCCGCCCTGCACCAGGGCGGCCGTTTGGGTGCCGTGGTGTTGTTGGAAATATTCGGCCAACTCGCGGATGCTCTGCACTTCGAAAAACAGGGTTTTGGAAAGTGAGCCGAAGCTTTGTTCCAACACGCTGGTCATTTCCATGGCCATGATCGAATCGATGCCGTAACGTTCCAAGTCCTCGTCGGCGTCGATGCGCGCCACCGGTAATTTGAGCGTGGTTGCCAGCAGGTTTTTGAGGTACTCGGCCGTCGCGGCTAAATCGCCGCCGACCGCCCCGGTCGCCGCCGGTTGTTGTGGTTCGGGTTCCGGTTCGGGTTCCAGTGCGCTTTCCGGTGCGATTTCTTTCGTCCCCGCGAAGAGCCCTTCTAAACGGCGCCGATCACCTTCGAGGACCAGCATTTGGGATCGGTCACCCCGGATCCCATGGGCAAGCGCCTGGAGCCCGGCCGCCGTGCTGAGCGGAACGGTGCCGGTCTCGCGCCGCATGGCCGCGACCGCCGCATCGTCCAAACGCATGCCGCCGTCGCGCCAGAACGGCCAATTGATCGAAACCGTGTGGCCGTGGGCGCTGCCCGCGGCGACGCGGTGGTTGCGCTCGGCGGCGTAAGCGTCCATAAAGGCGTTGGCCGCGGCGTAATCGCCTTGACCGGGATTGCCGAAGGCGCCGGCGCTCGAGGAGAAATAAAGGGTGAAATCGAGCGGTATCTCGCTGGTAGCCCGATCCAGGTTGACCGTGCCGGCCACCTTGGGTGCCAGGACCGCGTCCCATTCACTTTCGGATTTTTTTAGCAAATAATTGTCGCGCAGGACACCGGCAACATGGAGGATGCCGTGCAGGCCGCCAAACCTTTGCTGGATTTCGTCGACAAGGGTGCTCACGGCGGAGGCGTCGGCGACATCGACCTGACGGTAAAGCGCTTGCACGCCGGATTGCCCAAGCTCACGCAGGAAACCTTCCTTGTCGGCGTCCAAGGGCGAGCGCCCGGTCAGCACCACGGCCCGCGCGCGAGCCTTGGCGGCGATGTCACGGGCCAACACACGCCCCAGCCCACCGCAACCACCGGTGATCAGGTACACGCCGTTTTCGCGCCAGGGTACGGGAACCTCGGCGGGCACATCCACGGCGTCCCAGCCAAGCAGTTGGCGCTGTTGCTGCTGATACCGCACGTGACCGTCGCGGGTTTCCGCTTCAAGCGCGAGCAAGTCCCGCAAGGCGCCGCCTTCAAGGTCGGCCGCGACTTCGATCACCTGAACCCGAAGTTTGGGGTTCTCCAGCGCGGCGGTTTTCAGCAAACCGGCCAAACCCAGCGCCATCCTTCCAGAACCGGAAAGCGGCACCACGAGTTGGATCAGGCAAGGCCCCGCTTTTTTGTCGCGCAGCCGTTGTTGTACCCGGCGGAACAAGGACAGCGCCGCCGCGTGGAACCAAGCCGCCACGGCGTCGTCTTGCAACGGCAGCCTTTCCCAAGGCGCCAAAGCCGCGGCCAAATCGGCGCGGTCGAAACCCGCGAGCACGACCAAGGTTTCACCGGGCTTCGCCGCGGTGGCGGGGGTCGGCGTTTCGTGCCACGCGGGCCGACGCACCATCAACACATCTTGGGGAACCTCAAGCACCCGTGAGGCGAACCCGTGCATGGTTAAACAGGTACGGCCCTGTTCGTCCATCAGGGTCACGTTGAGCTTTTGCACCCGCTCGCCGCGCGCCTCGGCCGGACGGATCCACCCCCACATCGGCCCGTTGCAGGGTCCGGCAATGGTCAAGCGATCCAAGGCAAAAGGGACCGCCGCCCCAGCTGAAACCGCCCCTTCCCCACCCACCGTAAAACCAATGCACGCCTGCAAGGCGGCGTCCAACACGCTGGGATGCAACACAAAATCATCCGCGCCGGCGGCGATCACCGCGGGCACCGTAACCCGCGCCAAAACTTGACCCTCCCCCGTGAACACGTCTTGGATGCCGCGCAAAGCAGGGCCGTAAGCGGCACCCAGGGCGGCGTGTTTTTGGTAGGCCTGTTCACCGGTTAATCGCGGTCCCGTCTGTTGCTTTTGCAAGGCGGCCAGGTCGTGTTTGGTTTCTGGTTCGGGTTCGCTCAAACCAACCAGGCCGCTGCTGTAAACGCCTGCTTCCTCGCTGTTTTCAGGCGCCACTTCGAATTGCAACCACACCTGGTCCGCGTGCTGTTCGGCCACACTCAGGCGAACCACCACCCCCTGCGCTTCTTCGGCGACCAACGGCCGCAGCCACACCACATTTTTGAATTGCAAACCCGACAGCGCCTCGCCGCCCACGCCTTCAGCCAACGCGGCCCGCACCATTTCCAGGTAAGCCACCCCTGGCAGTAAAGGTCGCCCGCCGATGCGGTGATCGGCCAAAAAGAATTCGGAACCGTCGAAGCGGCTGCTAAAACGCTGCTCGAAGAAGGTCGACTGGTTGCGATGTACCAAGGGGTGCAGTCGCGTTTCGGTCGCCTGGCCGGCAAGGCCGAAGTCGGCGGGTGGGCGATGGTCTTCCGCCGCAAACGGATAGGTCGGCAAGCTGATGCGCCCCGGCACCGCGTCGTAAAACGCGTTCCAATCCAGGTTGGTACCGCCGACCCACAACGCCAGAATTTTGGCGTACTTGCCCTTGGCGAACCAGGCGGCAACACCGGGCGCAAGGTCCTCGTCGTCGGCGACCAGGTCCAGCAAGGCGCGGTCTCGCTGCACCCGGCCGCACCCATCCCCCGCGGCAAGCGAGCCGTCGCGTAGAAAACGTTGTAATTTGTCGTCGAGCTCAGCAAGCGAGGCCGCCACCAAACCAAGCCGATGGTCCATGGCTTCGCGCCCGACCTGCAGGGTGAAAGCGACCCGCGGCAAATCAAGGTCCGCGCCCTGCTCGGCCACATACCGCTGTAACCGCGCGGCCGAATCGCGCAATTGCGCCTCGGTACGCGCGGAAAGCACGATCATCGCGGGTCCGTCTTCGGCGTTTTGAAGTCGCGGCTCGGGAGGCGCTTCGATCACCAAGTGGGCGTTGGCGCCACCCGCGCCAAACGAGGAAACACAGGCGAACCGCGGTTGTGCCGCGCCTTGTTCATCGACCGGCGCCCAGGGTTCCAACGCCTGTTGGACGCGGAAGGGCGTATTTTCAAAGTCGATGTGGGGATTGGTTTGTTCTGCATGCAGGCTGGGCACCAAACGACCGTGTTTCATTTGCAGCAGGATCTTGGTCAACCCGGAAATCCCCGCGGCGGCTTCCAAATGACCGATGTTGCTTTTAATCGAGCCGATGCGACAAGGTGCCGTCGCACGCGGTTGGGCCGCAAATACGGAGGACAAGCCGCGGATTTCGATGGGATCGCCCAAGGCGGTGCCGGTGCCGTGGGCTTCGACGTAACTCACCGCATCCGGCGCCACCCCGGCCCGGGTAAGCGCGGTGCGGATCACATCGGCGTGGGCTTGCGGGTTGGGCACGGTGAAGCCGTTGGTTTTGCCGCCGTGGTTCACGGCCGAACCACGCACCACCCCGTGGACGCGGTCACCGTCGGCCAGCGCACGCGACAAGGGTTTGAGCAGCACGGCGCCGACCCCTTCACCCGGAACCATGCCGTCCGCGTCGGCGCCGAAGGCTTTGCTTCGGCCGCCCGGCGACAGCAGCTTGCCGTAAGCCAGCGCCACGAAATGCGAGGGATGCAGGAAGACATGCACGCCGCCAGCGACGGCGACGCTGCACTCGCCGCTCTGAATGTGACGGCAGGCTTCGTGGACGGCGATCAGCGAGGAGGAACAGGCGGTGTCGACGGTGAGGCTGGGTCCGTGGAAATCGAAGCTGTAGGAGACGCGGTTGGCCACGGAAAACAACGAACTTTGGTAGGGATCGTGTCCGGCGCGGGTCACCCCGGCAAACACGCCGACGCGCTCGCCGCGCAAGCTGGAAGGTGGGTAACCGGCGTCTTCCAAGGTTTGCCAAACGGTTTGCAGGAACAGGCGGTCCTTGGGATTCATGTATTCGATTTCGCGGGGCGACAAATTAAAAAACATCGGGTCGAAGGCATAGGGCGCATCGAGGAAACCGCCCCACTTGCCGTAGCTTTTGCCGTGTTGGACGGCGCTGTCGGGGTCGGGATGGTAGAGATCACCCCACTCGCGGTCGGCCGGAATTTCACCGATGCCGTCGCGGCCCGCGGCGAGGTTGGCCCACAGCGTGTCGAGATCAGGGGCGCCGGGATAACGGCCGGCGAGGCCGATGATCGCGATGGGTTCGTCACGGGCGATGCCGGCCTCGGTTTCACAGCCGGCAGACGGCGCAACGCCGGCACGAAGCGCGGCGATGTGGTCGGCGAGAAAATCGGCCAGCGCCGCCGGGCGGTTGTGTTCAAAAAACAGCGCCGCCGCGACGGGAACGCCAAAACGCTGTCCCAGCGCCGTGGCCAGGTTGATCACCAGCAGTGAATCGAAACCGAGGTCGGTGAAGGCCGCCCGCATGTCGATCTCGGCCGCCGCTTGTTCCAAATAATCGGCGAGCAGATCGCGCAGCGCCGTGTGAACGGTTTCCTTCAAAGCAGCATCCGCGCAAACCGCTGAAACCGCGGTCTGGGAGGCGGCGGCCGCTTTGGGCGCGACCACCGCTTGCTTGGGCGCTTCAAACCAAAATTCTTTGTTTTCAAAGGGATAGCCTGGCAAATGCAGGCGTGGCAGGGCGCGCGCCGGTTCGGGCAGGTCGGCACCGGTTACCCAAGCGGCGGCGATGTTTGCGACCTCGCCGGATTCCGCCGCGGGACGGCGCGTGGTCGCGTGTCCGCTGAAAACGCCGGCGTGGTTGTGACCTTCCACAAAAGCTTCGGCCTGCCGCAACAACTGGTCGCGGTCGGTGCACACGAAGGCGGCGCGGGTCGCCATGGCATCGCGGCCCACGGTTAACGTGTGGGCGATCTGGGCCAAGGGTTGTTCCCCGTGGTGTTGCACCCAATCGGCCAAGGCCTGAACACGAGCCCGGAGCCCCCGTTCGCTTTGCGCCGACAACGGCAGCAGCACCGCGCCGGCAGGGCTGAGCACGGGTGCGGCCGGCGGTGCCGCCTCCACCAGGATGTGGGCGTTGTTGCCGCCGGAACCGTAGGCGTGAATTCCGGCCAGCCGCGGCGCACCTTCGTTCGGCCACGGGCTCACCTCGGCGGCAAGGGCGCAGGGTACCCCGGCCGGCTCCAGTTCGGGATGACCGCCGGAAAATCCCAAAATCGGCGCCACCCGTTGCGCGCGCAACGCGTGAATCACCTTGAGCAACGCGCCCAGGGCCGAGGCCGCGTGCATGTGCCCGATCATCGGTTTGAGCGTGGAGACGCGACAGGCGCCGGGCGTCAGGCGCACGCCTTGTTCGCCCGCCACGCTGGTCAGCGCCCGATTGAAGGCGTTCCATTCGGCGATGTCGGCGACCGGGTTGCCCATCCCCTGGGCTTCTAAGTAACCGATGTGGCGCACGTCGACGCCGGCCTCGCGAATGCAACGCGCGATCAATGCGGCATGGGCCCGCACGTTGGGGGCGGCCATCGAGGCACCGCCCTGACCGTTGTAGTTCACGGCGGTATGGCGAATAACGGCGTGGATCGCGTCGCCGTCCGCGCGGGCTTGGGACAGGGTTTTCAGCAGCACGCAGGCCACGCCTTCCGCGCGCAAAAAGCCGTCGGCCTTGGGGCCGAAGGAATGAACGGTGCGGTCCGCGCTCAATTGGCCGGCCGCGGCCAAGGCGGCAAAGGGTTCGGGTCGCAGCAGCAGGTTGACCCCGCCGACCACGGCTTGGTCGATCTGCCCGGCGCGCAGGGCGGTCACCGCGCGATGCAGCGCCACGGCCGCGCCGGAGCACATGGTGTTGACGACCTCGCTCGGCCCGCGAAAATCGAAATGGTAGGACAGCCGGTTGGCGAGCACGCCGGCGGCGAGGCCGAAGGGACCGCTCGGCACCTGGCCTTGTTCCAAGAGCAAGGGCAGGTATTCACTGCCCTCTTCGCCGATGAACACCCCGGTCGCGCTTTGTTTGAGGCGCGCGGGCGCATAACCCGCGTCTTCTAAGCAATGGTATAGCGTGTGCAGCAGCAGGCGCAGGCGCGGGTCGAGCAAACGCGCCTCGGCGGGCAAAATCTTAAAAAAAGCAGCGTCGAAACCGGCCACATCAGGTAGAAACCCGCCCCAACGCCCGCGTGTTTGGTTTTCGGGCAGGCTGAAACGATCGGCGGGGATGGGTTCCAACAAGGGACGCCCCCCGTCAAGTGCCGACCAAAAAGCAGCGAGATCGGCACAGCCCGGAAAGGAACCGGCGGCGCCGATCACGGCGATGGGTTCCGGTGGCGCGAGGCCGCCCCGCTTGGGCTTGGGTTTGTCTCGCGGCGCTTGTCGGGCCTGCGCCATGCCGGCCTGGATTTGTTTGAGCGCTTCGTGGATGTTCATCGGGTTTCCTTTCCAGCGGATGCTTGCAGTTGCGCGACCAGTTCTTGCACGGTGGGATGGTCAACCAGCCACTGGACGGGAAGGTCGCGGTCCAGCGCTTTTTCGAGGCGGGTGGCCAGCACCGTGGCCGAGATAGAATCCAGCCCATAGGCCGGAAAAGGTCCGTCATCGTCAACCTGCTTGAGCTTGAGCACGGCGGCGAGGTGCTCGCGCACCACGGCGCGAAGCTCGGGCGATGCTGCGCCCGTGGGTTTCGGTGGCGTGGCTTGGGTCGCCGGGACGTTACACGCTGCGTCGGGCACCTGAGGCGATGCCGCGGTGGACAGGGTCGCGGCGCCGAACAGCAAACGATGAATGCGCGCAATCAAGAACGGCTCCAGCGCTTGAACCGCGGCGAAGGTCATGTGTTGGTTGAGCGTCTCAAAGGGCAAACCGCCGTCACCCAGTTCACGCTCCCATCGGGCAATCAAGGCGGCGATTTGGTTCTCTTCGGCCGGCGTCTCGGGTTTCACCTCGGGTTGCGCACCCAAACCCATGGTGCCTCTGACCCTGGGCATGTCGGTTACGCGCATCAGCAGCAAGGCGCCCTCCGCGCCGCTTAAACTCGCCTCGATGGCGGGGAATCCCTGGTCGATATCAATCAAACCAAAACCCTGCTCCTGAATGGCGCGACGCGATTCGGGGAACAGGTGATCTTCCACCCACGCACCCCAACACTGGGACAGGCTCACGCCGTGACGCAGGCCGGCCTTTACCAAGCGGGCGCGATGGCGGGTGAAGGCGTTTTGGAAGGCGGTTGCGTAGGCGTAATCGGCGGAACCACGTACCCCGTAGGCGCCGAGGGACGAGAAACACAGGAAAAAGTCGAGGGGTTGGTCCCGCGTGCATGCGTCGAGATGGATGGTGCCCTGCACCTTGGCTTGGATCACGCGCTGGAAGGAATCCCATTGCTTGGCGGCGATCATGCGGTCCTCGTGGGACCGCGCCAAATTGAAAACACCGTGGATCGGGCCGACCGCCGCGGTGACCTGTGCAAGCGTGACTGCCAAAGTTTCCTGATCCGCAATATCGACGGCGTGGCAATGAACGGTTGCACCTAAGTCGCGCAAAACAGCGCATTGCTGCTGCACGGCCTCGTCCATGGGACGCCGCGAGAGCATCACCAGGGTAGCCCCGTAGCGGCTCGCCAGTTCCCGCGAAAGGTGTCCGCCCAAACACCCCAAACCACCCGCCAACACATAAACCCCACCCTGGCGGAACAGGGTTTTTTCATCTTGTGGCAAAAGGTGTTCGGCAAAGGCGCGTACCTGACGGAGGCCCGCGCGGTAACGAATGTCGCTTTTTTCAAGGGGATGGGCCGCGTCTTCCGCAAACAACCATTCGCGAAGCAGGATTTGGGCGGCCTGGGCCTCGGCGCCGTCGTGGCGAATGATTTGCCAGCGGTGGTTTTCATTTTCCATCATCGCCGAGCGCAGCAGCCCGGGGAGGGCTTCACAGGCCAGGTGCGGTTCGTCTTCCGTATCCTTATATATGTAGATGCAACGAATCGCCTCGCCCCAGAAGGCCTCCATCAAGTGCCGACACACGCCCAGCACCCGCCGCACTTCTTGTTCCGCAAACACCGCCGTTTCGGTCGCGCGCTCCGGGCCCAACCACAGCACCGCGTCGGGCGCCTCCGACGGCAGCGAAGCCGGGCCTTCATCCAGGAGGATCACCCGAATCGTCGGTTCAGGCACCGACACCGCCGCGCTCATGTGTTGCAACAGATCCCGGAGCGCATCGGCGGCCGCGCGGTTGTCGGCCACAATCCAAAACGACTGCCCCGCCGTGGCGCCCACCCGCGCGGACCAGTCGAAATCGGCGGGAATGGCCGCGTCTCGCCAATGCTCGCGAAGGAACAACCATTGGCCGTTGTCTTCAGCCGGCGCACATTCGGGTAGGGATTCCTGCTTTGGCGAGGTCAACCAATAGGTTTCCCGCGCAAAGGCGTAACCCGGTAAATGAATGCGGCGCGGGGTCCGCTCGCCAAACAGAAGTGATCCATCCAAGGTATAGCCCTGACAAAACAGCGCGGCCGCGGCCAACAGATTTTCGCGTACGGCGGCGGTATCGGGATGCTTGCGGCAGCCCCGGAGCAAGTCATCGCAAGTGCGCTGCAAGGCGGCTTGGCCTTTGAAGCGGCGCGGCACCTCAGCCATCAGGAGATTGGCCGCATCGCCGCTTTCACTTTGGCGCAACAGGTACAAGGCGTCGGCCGTGTCTTCCACCACCAGGGCGCAGCGGAAAGGGAAATGGAATCGCCCGGTTAACAAGGTGGTGGCCGCGGCGGTTAGATCGGGCGCGTCGTCGCCTTCCAACACCGCGATCAGGGCATTGATCCGTTCCTGCAGGGCCGACCGCGTTTTGGCGGACAGCACCAGCAGCAGGGCAGCCGGGCGCGGGATCTCGGGTTCGACGATGGGATGGTCGCGCACCACCACCGTGGCGTTGGTGCCACTCATGCCGAAGGCGTTGATGCCGGCCCGGCGCGGGCGGTGCTCCAGCCGCGGCCAGGGTTTGTTGCTTTTGTTGACCACCAGGGGACTTTCGGCCCACTGGATGAAGTCGTTTTCCTGAAGGCAATGCAAACCGGCGGGAATCGTTTGATGGCGCAAAGCCTGTAAGGCGTTGACCAGGCTCAACAAACCGGAGGCGGCAAAGGTATGGCCGAAGTTGGTTTTGCTGCTGGTAATCGCACAACTGCCAGGGGCGGCGCCGGCCTGTTGGAACACCTGATTCAGGGCGTTGGCTTCGATGGGGTCGCCCAACTTGGTGCCGGTCCCATGGGTGACGAAGTAGTCGAGGGACGCCGCGTCGATGCCGAAACGGGCGTAGGTGGTTTGCAGCAGGTCCACCTGGGCAACGCCGCTGGGGGCGGTGATCCCGTTGGTGCGGCCGTCGTGGTTAATGCCGCTCGCCTCGATCACGCCGTGGATCGGGTCGCCGTCGGTGAGGGCGCGGGCCAGGGGTTTGAGGACCACCGCGACCGCTGCTTCGCCGGGAACCATGCCGTCCGCGCGGCGATCAAAGGCGAAACAGGTGCCGCTGTCGGACAACATGCCGGCTTGGCCCAGGCCGACCAGGGTTTGCGGCGCCAGCACCAGGTTGACGCCGGCGGCGAGGGCCGTGTCGCATTCGCCGTTGCGCAGACTTTGACAGGCTTGGTGCAGCGCGACCAGCGAGGAGGAACAAGCCGTGTTCAGCGCCATGTTGGGGCCCTTGAGGTCGAGGAAATAGGCCAAACGGGCGGCCATGATGCCGGTGTGGTTGGCGGTGAAGTCGCCCGCGCCGGTGGCGAGGGCGTAATCGCCGTCCTCCACGCCGACAAAGGTGCCGACGCGTTGTTGGGCCAAATGGTTCGGGCCGTAGCCGGCATCTTCGAGGGCGTTCCACAACTCTTGCAGCAACAGGCGCTGGCGCGGGTCCATGCGTTCGGCTTCGGCCGGTGAAATCTCGAAAAACAGCGGGTCGAATTCAGCCACGCCGGGGACACAGCCGAGCCATTTACCGTTGGTTTTGTAAGGGTCTTGATGGGGATCGCCGAACACGGCGCGCCAGTCAAAACGGTCCGGGGGCACCTCGGCCACCGCGTTGCGGCCCTCGGCCAGAATCCGCCACATCGCGTCCACGGAACGGGCTTGGGGGAAACGACCGCTCATACCGATGACGGCGATGCCGTCGCAGGAAACCGAGGCGGTGTCGCCGATGGCGGCGGTGGCGGCAGGTTGGGACGCGGAGATTGGGGCGGTGGTTTCGGGTTCGGTAAGCCGTTGCGGTTTGGGCGCCGTGCTCGGTTGGCCGGGGCCGGCGTAGAAGGACTGCATCAGGGAGCCGTGTTCGTCGATGAAGAACCCGGTCAGCTTGGCGAGGGTGGCGTACCCGAAAAAGACGGACGGTGTGATGTCCAGGCCGAAATGGGCGGAGAGCATGCGCGCCCAGTCGGCGAGGGCAATGGAATCAAAACCAAAATCGGCGAGGTTGGTGTCTTCGCCGAGCAGGTGGCGGGGCATTTTCAAGTAACGCGCGGCCAAATCCCGGAGATCCCAAGCAACGCATTGGGCCAGACTCAGTCCCTTCAGCTCGGGCCGTGCCGGGTTCAGCACCGGCGTTTGCTCTGGTGGTGCCAGACTTGCAAAACCATCTGGCTTTGTTGGGGTTGGCTTTTTTGGCGCACCCGTTTGTGGGGACAGGTACGTGAAAACGTCTGGTTTTGTTGGGGTTGGCTTTTTTGGCGCACCCGTTTGTGGGGACAGGTACGTGAAACCGTCTGGCTTTGTTGGGGTTGTCGTTTCTTCTGCACCCGTTTGTGGGGACAGGTATGTGAAAACGTCTGGTTTTGTTGGGCTTGCCGTTTCTGCTGTACCCGTTTGTGGGGACAGGTACGTGGAACCGTCTGGCTTTGTTGGGGTTGTCGTTTCTTCTGCACCCGTTTGTGGGGACAGGTACGTGAAACCATCTGGTTTTGTTGGGGTTGCCGTTTCTCGTGCACCCGTTTGTGGGGACAGGTACGTGAAACCATCTGATTTTGGTTGGGTTGCGGATGTGGCGATGTGGCGCAGGCGTTGCGGCTCGCCGTGGAGCACCAGCACTTGGCGGGATTCGCCGGCCGTCAGGCGTTCGAAAATCGGCAAACCGAGGGCGGCGGTTAACAAGGCTTGGCCGCTGGATTTGAGGTAGAGGTGAAGTTGGTCCGCGTCCTCGAGGCGCATGCCGCCCTCGGCCCAGGTCGGCCACATGACGGCCAAGGATTGGCCCGGCCCACGGCGAACCGCCGCGTAGGCGCTTTGGTAGCGGTTGGCGACGGCGTAATCGAAGGCCCCGAAATCACCCAGCACGGCCGAACTCGACGAGAAAGTCACCACAAAATCAAGGGGTTCATCGGCCAACACCTGATCCAGAACCCGCGTGCCCGTGAACTTGGGGGCAAGTACCGCGGCGACGTCCGCGGCGTTTTTATCGGTCAGCAAGCTTCCGGCGGGTAAACCCGCTGCGTGAATCACCCCGTGGACGGCCCCGAAACGGCACTTGGCCTCGGCGACGGCGGCGCGCATCGCGGCCGGATCACATACATCGCCTTGCACGTAGGCGGCGCGACCGCCGGCGGTTTCGATCTGAGCAACGGCCGCCTGTTTTTCGGGCGAAAGCGGCGACCGTCCGATCAGAACGAGGTTGGCACCCACGCGGGCCGCCAGATGTTTGGCGAACAGCAAACCCAAGCCACCCGCGCCGCCGGTAATCAGGTAGGTCCCCCGCGTGCGCAGGGGCGAGGCGGTGCCCTCGCCGGGATGAACCTCGCGGATCTGTAGAATCCGGCGCTGCTGTTCTTGGTAACAGACGGCCTGGTCGGGCGCCGCGGTTTCCCGCCACAGCAGCGACAAGCCCGCTTGGCCCGGCACATCGTGGAGCACGACCTGGACCCGCGTGTTGGGCAACAAGGCGCCGGTGGATCGCGCCCCGCCGATGAGCGCTTCCAGCGCGACCCGTTGATCGTCGTTGCGGTAACACCCGCCCAACACCAGCCGCGCCGGTTGGGCCTTGGTCGCATGTAAGGCTTGGATCAGGTGGACGTGGTGATCGAGACGAAACGGTTGGTCTTCGTCCCAAGGCGGCAAGCAAAAGAGTACCGTCGCGGGGACGCCGTGATCCTGTTTGACTGCCTCGAACAGAGCGCCCACCGAGGCGGCGTCATCCAAATCACAGCGGTAGGCGGCAGCGGCCTCTCGACTGAAAACGGACCCGGGCGTCACGCGAAGGTGCTGCTCGGGTAAGGCAAGGCACACCGCCGCCGGCGGCAAAAACCACAACACGGGTCCACTTGTTACCGGATCAGGGGCGGTGGTGTCCCGCGCCACCCAGGTCTCCTCGAAACACAGAAGGTCGTTTTCCGCCGGCGCCGCCGCGGCGGATTGTGTTCCCGTTGCCAACAGGGAATCCGGTCCCCAGTAGCGTTGACGCGCAAAAGGATAGGCGGGCAAGCTGATGCGCCGTGGTCCGTTGTCGGGATACAGCGGCGCCCAATCGAAGTCGTACCCAACCAGCCAGAGTTCAACCAAGGTACCCTCATCTTTTTGCGCCAACGCGGCCTCAACCCGCGCGGCCACGGCCGCATCGTCGCACGCCGCGCGCACCTGATCCTTTTCCACGCGCCCCTGTAGCAAGCCTGGACATGCTTCACCCCGCGCCGCGTTTTGCAAAAAGGCGGTCAGGGCTTCCAGGGAATCGGCGCGGAAGGCCAGCCGTTGCGGCAAGGCATCGCGACCGATGTGCAAGGTGTAGGCGATGTCGTCAAGTCGCACCTCGTCGCCACCGTGGCGCAACCATTCGAGGAGCCCGGCGGCAACGGCTTGTAAACGCTCGCTGTTCAAGGCGGACAACACGAAAAGGTAGGGTCCAGGTTCGGGTGCCCGGCGCGGTTTGGCCGCGGGCGCTTCTTCCAACACCACGTGGGCGTTGGTCCCGCCAATCCCAAAACTGCTGACCCCGGCGCAGCGGGGTTGCGCTTGCAAATCGGGGCCGGTCGGTTCAGGCCAGGGCACGCTCTCCGTGGGCAGGTAGAAGGGACCCTCCTCGATTTTGAGGTAGGGGTTGACCTGCTTGAGGTGGATGTTGCCCGGGATGGTGCCGTGTTTCAACATCAACAACACCTTGATCACACCGACAATGCCGGCGGCGGCCTCGAGGTGGCCCACGTTCGCCTTGACCGAACCCAAGGCGGTGCCCACAACCGCGTCGTCTTGCTTGAGTTCGGCATACGCGCCTTTGAGGCCGTTAACCTCAATCGGATCGCCCAACTTGGTTCCGGTACCGTGGGTTTCGATATAACCGATTTGACTGGGCTGCAGACCGGCGCGGCGATAGGCGTCGACCAGCAACGCCTGTTGCGCGGCCGGGTTGGGCGTGGTCGGTGAAGCCGCTTTGCCGCCGTGGTTTTCGGCGGTGGCGCGAATCACGCCGTGAATGATGTCGCCGTCTTCCAAGGCACGCGCCAAGGACTTGAGCAGCACGACGCCGACGCCTTCCCCGCGGCCAAAACCGTCCGCTTCGGCATCAAAGGTTTTACAGCGACCGTCCTCGCTGAGCATGCCGACACGGCCGGCGGCGATCATGAACCCGGGATCGGCAATGAGGTTAATGCCGCCGGCAAACGCCGCCTCGCATTTGCCTTGCTGGATCTGTTCAACGGCGTGGTGAATCGCGACCAGCGAACTGGAACAAGCGGTGTCGATGGGTTCACTGGCGCCGCGCAGGTCGAGCAGGTAGGATACGCGGTTGGCGACGGTGAAGTGGCACAACAACGAAGCCATAAAGGAACCCGACCCCCACTCGGCCTGTTGCAGCAGGGTTTGGTAATCGCGGGTGGTCACGCCGGCAAAAACACCGGTTTTGCTGCCGGCCAGAGATTTCGCCGTCACGCCCGCATCGTTCATCGCCGCCCACACCGTTTCGAGGAACAGGCGGAATTGCGGATCAAGCGCCTCGGCCTCGCGCGGAGAGATGCCGAAAAACATCGGATCGAAGCAGGCGATGTCTTCGATGAAACCGCCGCGGTTGATCCGGGTTTTGCCGGGTGTTTGGTGCGGATCGCCGTAGATGCCGCGCCAGTCCCAGCGATCCGCGGGCACCTCGCGGGTGAGGTCACGGTTGTTCACCAAATGGTCCCAAAAAGTAGCCAGATCCGGCGAACCGGGAAAACGCCCGGCCATGCCGATCACGGCGACCGCATCGTTGGCGGTTGCATCCGGTGAGGAAACCGCCTCGATTGCGCCGGCAGCAGGAACAGCCGCTTGGCCTAAGAAGCGACGGGGTACCGGCGCCGGCTCAGGCGAGGCTTTTTGAACCACTACGCCGGCAGGGGGCGCGCTTTCCTGTTGAAACGCCTCGGGAAAGTTCGCCGCCAGGTAATCCGCCAAGCGGGCCGGGGTGGTGTATTCGAAAAACACGGTCGGCATCAGGTCCAGGCCGTGGCGCGTGTTGAGGCGGTTGGCAAAGTGGGTGAAGCTGATCGAATCAAAACCGTATTGGGTCAGCTCGCGGTCGGCACGGATACGCTCGTGCGCCACCTGCTGCAGTTCAGCCACCCCTTGTTTCAGTTCCGCCAGCACCCGGTCGCGCAGGTCCCGCGCAACGGCCGGCGCGGGTTCCAACCCCGTCGCCTGCTTGGGTTGCGCCGCCTCAAAAAACACGGCGCGTATTTTGTCGCGATCACCCGGCAACACCAAGAGGTGGTCCGCGCTGTGTTGCAAAGCGGTGGTGAGCAGGGTGCACCCGGTTTCGCTGTCCAGCGCGACCAAACCGGTTGCCTGGGTCATCAGCGCTTGGCTCGCGGCATCCATGGTCATGCCGCCCGCGCGCCACAGCGGCCAATTCACGGCAACGGTGCGACCGCGCCGCCGTCCCTCGGCCAGCCAACGGTTGCGCCGCGCGGCGAAGGCGTCGAGGTAGGCATTGGCGGCGGCGTAGTCACCCTGGCCGGGCGGACAAATGACCCCGGCCAGGGAAGAACACAGCAGCATCCACTTAAGGGCGGCGTCGGCGGTGGCCTCGTCGAGGGCCAAAACCCCGGCAACCTTGGGGGCCAACACCTCGGCCGCGGCCTCGGCGCTTTTTTGCGCCAGCGGTTCGTCGTGCAACAAGCCGGCGGCGTGAATAACGGCGTCCAGCCGGCCGAACCGTTCACGGACGGTCGCGGCGGTTTCAGCGACGGCCTCGGCATCCGCCAAGTCGACGGGCAGATAGGCGACCTCGCCGTGGCAGTTTAGCGCATCCAAAAGGTGCTGTTGGTGGGTTTCGAGGGGCGAGCGCCCGCTCAGCACGACGCGTGCGCCAAAGGCCGTCATCAGGTAACGGGCAAAGATGCGCCCCAATCCACCAAGCCCACCGGTGATCCAAACGACATCGCCTGAGTCGAGCAGGGCTTCCCCCGTCGCTTCCGGCTCGACCGGGATCAGGTGTTGGTGGTGGAGAAAACCGGCGTCGCAGCGGGCAACAACCTCGCGACCCGGCGTCGCCGCGAGGGCCGCAAGCAGGCGCGGCAGGTGTTCCGGCTTGGCTTCGCCGACAAGCAGCAACTTCACCGAGGCGGCCGGATGTTCGTTGTGCCAGGTTTTCAACAAAGCGGTGATCGCCGCAATTTGGGGATCGGTTTCATCAGGCGCAACAACCCACAGGGCTTGTTCCCCGTGTTCTTGCAAGCGCTGAAGCAATTGTTGGAGTCGGCCGATCACGGCGGCGGCCTGGTTCCCCGACGCTTGGAGCACCTCAATCTCGGCGTGCGGCGCGGCGGCGCGCAGGCTTGCGACCAAGTCCTGGTTGGCTTCGAGCAGCACCAAACGGGGCGCCGGGGGTACATCAGCGGCACCTTCAACCACCGCGCGGCGCCAGGCGGTGGTTGCCAGAATCGGCCGGGCCGGCTCCGCCGCGGCGGTCGGCATGGCGGCATAACCCCGCAGGGCCACACACACCCGGCCCCGTGGATCGCAGATATCGAGGTCGAACAGCGGCATGGCACCCGCGCGCGGAACCGGTCGCATGTGAACCAAGCCGACATCGGGCACGGCGTCGTACACCCACAACTTCTCCAGGGAAAACGGCAGCCACGGCCGGTGTTGTCCACTCTGGAAACCGTTCCAAAACTGCACGGTTTCGAAGGCAACGTCCAACAGGCTGGGATGCAAACCATAGGCGGCGCGGTCGGCTTGGACCGATTTGGGCAAGCGGAAGTCGGCCAATGCCTCGTCCCCGTTGTAGGAGAGCGCGGTCAAGGCGCGGAAGCTGGCACCGGTGGGATCGGCGGCCCAGGCGGCGGCGTCGTCAACGCCCCAACATTGATGGGCCTGCTTGTGGTGGCTGCATCGAGCGCGCAACGCGTCAACGGCCGTGGCTTCGGGCCGTTCGGGCCGCGCCGCCGCCCCGTACAAACGTCCTTGGGCGTGGTGGGTCCCATCAAGGCCGGTCACAACCCAGTCCTGGTGTCCCCGCCCCGGCGTAACCTGAAGGGTCACCGCCACGGGTTCGTCTTCCACCACCATCGCCTTGGCCCAGACGAGGTTGCCGACCCCGGCCACGGTGTTCCCCGCCAACACGCCGGCGGCACGGGCCATTTCCAAATAAGCAACCCCTGGCAAAAGCCGCCTGCCGTTAACGACGTGATCGGCCAAAAACCATTCGCGACCGGTGAACCGACTCTGAAAGGAAGCACCCTCGGGGTCGGCGATTTCGCCGTGAACCAGCGGATGACGCGGCCCCGCGGCCCGCGCACGCGAGCTAAACCCTAGCAATGCGGCCTGACAACGACCCTGCTCGTCATAGAGGTTCAGGTCGCAACGCATGACGTTTTCGGTTTCCTCGACGACGCGCACCACGGCACGCATCGCACCGCGACAGGGACCGTAACAATGCACAGCGGCGAGCGCAAAGGGCATGTAGGCCGCCCCCGCCCCCGCCCCGGAACGGTTGATCGCCAAAGCAATCAAACTCTGGAGGGCACCATCCAGCAAACTCGGATGCAACACCCAGGCGTCATCGGCGACACCGTCGGGCATGGTCAACCAGGTCACCAAGCGACCCTCACCCCGTTGGATGGTTTCAATGGAACGCATGCGCGGTCCGTAACACATGCCCAACCCTTCGTAGGTCTGGTAACAAATCGGGCCATCCAGCCGCGCGCCGCGTTTCAGGGTTTGATCCGCGCCGTCCCACGGTTCCGGCACCGCCGATGTATCCCGCTCAGCCCTCCCCTGGCAATGAACCACGGGCCGCGCCGCGTCACCAGTGGCCACTTCCCAGGCCACGCTTGCACCGTCCTCGGCAACACGCAGCGCCACGGTCAGAGTTTGCGGTTCCCGCACAATTAAGGGTTGCAGCCACACCACGTTGCGCAGCACGACCCGCGCCCAATCGGTCGCCGCGGCCAGAGCCGCCCGCGCCATCTCCAGGTAGGCAACCCCCGGCAGGATCTTCTCGCCGGCGACGACATGATCGGCCAGGAAAAAGGCGTCACCGTCCAGATGGGTGACGTACGCTTGTCGCTGCAAGGTGGAACGGTTTTCGTGGAGCAACGGATGCAGGCTTGCTGCCGCCGCGGGCGCGGTTTCCACTTCCGGCAAGCGGTAGCGCTCGCGCGCAAAGGCATAAACAGGCAGGCGCATCAGCGCCGGTTGGTCGCTGTACAGGTCGCGCCAAGGAATCACGGCGCCCTGGATCCACAAGGCGAGCAAGGTCTCGCGGTCCATGCGCGCGAGGGCGTCTTTGACCCGAGGGCCAAAGGCGGGGTCTTTTTGGCCGCGCAACAAAGACCCACAAACCACGCGCGCCGCGGGTTCACCAGAAGCAAAAGCGGTCAAGCCGGCAACGGCCTCGCCCACGCTTTCGCACAGCAAACCGGCGCGTTCTTCCAAGGACGCGCGGCCGACTTGCAAGGTATAGGCGACGGCGTGCAGATCAAGGCCGGTCTCCTGATCGCGCAGGAACGCGGCCAAATCCGCGGCGGCTTCCCGCAAGGATGGTTCGCTTTGCGCGGAAAGAACGAGCACGGCCGGGCCCGGCGTGGTCGCGGGCGGCGCAAGCACGACCGCTTGCGCGGGCGCCTCTTCAATCAGTAAATGGGCGTTGCTGCCGCCGGCGCCAAACGAGGAGAGACAGGCCAAACGGGGCCGGGGTGAACCGTCCGGGCCGACCGGGTTCCAGGCTTCGTGGGTCTGTTGCACGCGAAAGGGGGTCGCGGCAAAATCGATTTGCGGATTGGTCTCGGCGGCGTGCAACGAGGGCACCAATTCACGGTGTTTTAGCTGCAACAACACCTTGGTCAAACCGGCGACCCCGGCGGCGGCTTCCAAATGACCCAGGTTACTTTTCAGGGAACCCAGGGCGCAGATCCCAGGCCGACCCTCAAAGGCTTGGCGCAAGCCGCGCACCTCGACGGGGTCACCCAAGGCGGTGCCGGTTCCATGGGCTTCGACATAACTAATCGCCTCGGCGCGAATGCCGGCGCGTTGCATGGCCTGTTCCATTAAGTCGCGGTGGGCCTTGGCACTGGGCACGGTGAAGCCGTTGCTTTTTCCGCCGTGGTTGGTCGCGGAGCCGCGAATCACCCCGTGAATGGGGTTGCCGTCGCGCAGCGCCGCGGCCAGGGGTTTCAGCAAAACGGCGCCGACGCCTTCGCCCGGCACCATGCCGTTGGCGGCCGAGCCAAAGGACTTGCACCGGCCGTCCGGCGAGAGGAATTGGCCCAGCGACAGGGCGACGAAATGCGAGGGATCCAGGAAGACATGCACGCCGCCGGCAAGGGCGACACTGCATTCGCCGCCGTGCAAGTGGCGGCAGGCCTCGTGAATAGCCACGAGCGAAGAAGAGCAGGCGGTGTCGAGGGTGAGGCTGGGTCCGTTGAAATCGAAACAATAGGAAACGCGGTTGGCGATGGAAAAGGACGAGGTGGCGTAGGGATCGATGCCGGAACGGGTCACGCCGACAAAAACACCGACCCGTTCGTCGGCCAGTGCCTCGGGATAGGTCGCCGCGTCTTCCAAAACATGCCAGGCCGTTTGCAGGAACAAACGTTCCTTCGGGTTGATGTAGGGCGCCTCGCGTGGCGACATGTTAAAAAACAGCGGATCAAAATCGTACACACCGTCGAGAAAGCCGCCCCACTTACCGTAACTTTTGCCGGTGGCGGCGGCCCGGTTCGGATCGGGTTCGAACAGGTCGCGGTTCCAGCGGTCGGCGGGCATTTCGTCGATGCAGTCGGCGCCTTCCACCAGGCGTTGCCACAAGGCCGCCGGCGAGGGCGCATGGGGATAACGACCGGCAAGGCCGATCACGGCGATGGGTTCATAGGTCGGCTCGCGACGGGTGACCCGACGTTTCGGCGCCGCGGCCACGACCTCGGCACGCCCGAACACCGCGCCGTGCGCTGCTTCCAGATAGGCGGCGAGTTGGCGCGGCGTATTGTGGTCAAAAAACAGGGCGGCTTCGACAGCGACCCCGAAATCCTGTTTCAAGGCCTTGCACAGGTCGAGGACCAGCTTGGAATCAAAACCCATTTCGCTAAACTCGCGGTCCACATCGATTTGGTCCGGGGCTAGTTGCAAATAAGGGCTCAGCAAACGCCGCAGCGCCGCCAAGGCGTCGGTTTGGGCGGCTTCGGTGACGGCGACGGAACGCACCACATCAAACCAGTGTTCGCGATGGGTGAAGCGATGAACCGGCAAATGAACCCTGCCACCGCCGACGTGCGGCCGCCACGCCGACCAGTCGAGGGCGGCGCCTTGGACCCAGGCCCGGGCGGCACCCGGTCCGTCGTCGGCGACACGCGCCGGACCGCCTTCGGCGCGCGTGAACACGCCCTCGTGGGGGTCACCGTTGAGGAAGGCGTCGACTTGCGCGCACCAGTCGCGGGTGTCCTTGACCAGAAAAGCCACCCGTTCGGGCATGGCGTCACGGCCGACCTGGAGGGTGTGGGCGACGGCGGCCAGGGGAAGGTCGTGTTCGCCCAGGAAAGCCGCCAGCCGGGTGACCTTGTCGCGCAAGCCGGCGGAGTCGTGGGCCGACAGCGGCAACACCAGGGCTTGCGACGCCACGGCGGGCCGCGGCGCCGGCCGGTATTCCTCAATGAGCAGGTGGGCGTTGTTACCGCCCGCGCCGTAGCTGTGCAGGCCGGCTAAGCGGGGCCGCGTCCCCGCCCGCCAGGTTTCGTGTTGCTGTTGTAACCGGCAGGGACGACCGGACAGATCAAGACCGGGATGGGCTGTTTCAAAATCGAGGATGGGGTGAACCGTGCCGGTTTGCAGGCTGCGAATGATTTTGCAAAGCGCACCCAGGGCGGAGGCGGCGTGCATGTGGCCGAGCATGGGTTTGAGGGTCGACACGGGTACGGAGCCGGGCTCAAGCCGCCGTCCCTGTTCCTCGGCCAGGTTCTCGAGGGCGCGGTTGAGCGCTTCCCATTCGGCCATGTCGCCGGCGGGGTTGCCCATCCCCTGCGCTTCGATCAAACCCAGATCGGCGATGTCGATGCCGGCCTCGCGGTAACACTGTTCCACCAACTGGGTGTGGGCGGCCACGTTGGGCATGGCCATCGACAAACCGCCGCGGCCGTTGTAGTTGACGGCGGCGTGGCGGATGACGGCGTAAATGGGATCACCGTCCCGTTCGGCATCGGCAAGCGTTTTGAGCACCACGCCACCCACGCCCTCGGACCGCAGAAAGCCGCGGGCATCGGCCCCGAAGGAACGCACCGTCGCCTCGGGGCTCATTTGCCCACTCGCGGCCAAGGCCAGGTGCAATCCCGGCTGCAAGATGAGGTTGACGGCGCCAACCACGGCCTGGTCGATGTCGCCGTTGCGCAGGGCAACCACGGCACGGTGCAGCGCAACGGCCGCGCCGGAACACAGGGTGTTGACCACCTCGCTCGGCCCGCGCCAATCGAAAAAATGGGAAATGCGGTTGGCCAACATGCTCTCGCCGTGACCGTCGCCGACGGGAAAACCGTGGGCGGCCAGTTCGCCGGCGTATTCGTTGCCCTCGGCGCCGACAAACAGGCCGGTGCGACTGCCCTGCAAGCTGAGCGGCGCGATGCCGGCGTCTTCCAAGCTTTGGTACACGGCGGGTAAAAGCAAGCGTTGGCGCGGGTCCATCAGGTCGGCTTCGCTGGGCAGGATCTTAAAAAAGGCTGAATCGAAGCCGCGCACATCGTCCAAAAAACCGCCCCAACGGCCCACGGGTTCTTCCAAACCGGCCAAACCGCGACGCCAGTCAAAACGCGTTGGGGGAATCTCTTCGATGAGCGAGCGGTCGCGGTCCAAGGCGGCCCAGAAATCGTGCAGCGTCGGACTTTGCGGGAACCGACACGCCAGACCAATGACGGCAATGGGTTGCGGCACGCGCGGTCGCGAATCTTTGCGTTTCAGCACATCTTGGTGTTGGGGCGGGCTCACCTCGGGCGCCAGGGCATGCAGGCGTTCGATCACTTGGCGGCGTTGTTCGTGAATGTTCATGGCGAAACTCAGTCTTGCTTTGATGCGGTGATATGGGCGAGATGACGGGTCAGGGCGGTGACGGTGGGATGGTCCAGCAACCATTGCGGCTGGACCTCGCATTGGACGATTTTTTCCATACGGGTCGAGAAGTGCATGGCGGAAATAGAATCCAAGCCGTAATCCTGAAGGGGTTTATCGTCCTCAATCGCGGGCAGGCGCAGCACCTCGGTCAACAGCGAACGCACCGTATGGGGCAGGTCGTCCTCGCGGCGGGCTTGGGGCGGTGTACCGGGCGCGACCGCGGCGGGCTCGGGCTTGGAAGGCGCGCGGAGCAACGGGTGCAGGCGCTGAATGATCGCATCCGGCAGGGTTGCGGCGACCTCGGCGCTGACGACGGCGGCGACCCTAGCGGCCACGTCCTCACCCTTTCGAAACCGGTTTTCCCAATCGCGCAATTGCTGTTCTGAAACGGCCGCTTCCGACCCCGAACCGGCTTCAGCAGCGGAACCTTCCACCGCATCGGACACCAACCCCATGGCCCGGCGCACGCTGTCGGCGTCGTCGACCTGCATCAGGGTCAGCACGGGCACGCCGGCGCCGAGGCTGCGTTCGATTTGCGGGAAGGCGCGTTCCATGTCGATGAGGTGGAAGCCCATGCACTGCAACTGTCGCCGCGTTTCGGGGAAAAGGTTGTCCTCTTCCCAGGCACTCCAGCACTGCGCCAGAGCCACCCCTGACCGGCCGAGCGAACCGCGGTAGTGGGCGAAGGCGTTTTGGAAGGCGGTGGCGTAGGCATAATCGGCGGAGCCGCGCACGCCGAAGGAACCCAGCGACGAAAACATCAGGAAGAAGTCGAGCGGTTCGTCGGCGGTCACCTGATCGAGCAGCAGGCTCGCCTGAACCTTGGTGCGAATGACCCGCGCGAAGGATGACCAGGACTTGGCGGCGATCATCTGGTCCTCGTGGGAACGCGCCAAGTTGACCACGCCGTGGAGCGGCCCCACCTCGGCACGGATGCGGGCATAAGCCGTGCGCAAGGCGTCGCCGTCGGTGATATCGACGCGGTAGAAGTGGACGGTGGCACCCGCGCGTGTCAGGGTCGCGAAAAAGGCGTCGCTGTCGGCGTCGCGTTCCCGGCGCGAGAGGATCACCAAAGTGGCGGCGTAGGTGGTCGCCAGCTTGATGGCGAGCAAACGCCCAATGTAACCCAAGCCGCCGGCCAACAGATAGGTCCCGCACTGTTTAAAGGCAGGTAGCCCGGTGGTCGGGACCGCAACATCGACCAGCTCTTTTTCAAGACGTTCGTTGTCGCGGTAGCGGACCTCGCGTTGCGTGAGCGGGTTGTCGCCGGGTTCGGGTCGCGCCAACCACTCGGTTAACAGGATTTGGTGTTTTTGCAGCGGGTCGACGCGGTCGTTTTCCCCGGCGATCAGGTGCCAACGGTGGTTGGGGTTTTCCTGCATGGCGGAGCGAACCAGACCGCCCAAGGCGTTGCAGGCCAGGCGCGGGTGTTGCGGCGTGATTTGGTAAACGAACCAGAGGTCGATGGTTTCGCCCCAGCAGCTTTTCATCAGCGCTTGACTGAGTTGGAACACCAGCCGCGGGTCGGTTTCGTCATAGGCCGCGCTCTCGCCGGGCGAACCGAGCACCAACACGGCGGCGGGTGCTTGCGCAAAGGTTCCCGGGTGGAGTTGGTCGGGGCCGATGCACTGAATATCAGGCACCACGCCGGCAACTTTTTTAATTTGGCCGAGCAAGGCCAGAAAGAGCGCTTTTTCGGCGGGGTCGCTTGCGACCACAACCAGGCGACGTCCGTGGAAACGCGCCAGACCGGCGGCCCAATCGACGGCATCGGGCAAGGGTCGCGGTAACCAGGCTTCGCGGTGGAACAGCCATTGGGGTTCGGGGCCGCTTGCCGCGGCGACGGGTTCGGATGGGACAGGTTTGGGTGTGCCTGTTTCGGCCATCACAACGGGTTTGGGCTGCAGCCACAGGGTTTGACCGGAAAAGGGATAGGTAGGTAGATGGATGCGACACGGTGGTGCGTCGTCGTACAACGCGGGCCAATCAATGGTGGCACCCGATACCCAGGCGGCGGCCGTCTCTTCCAAACTGTCCCCCGCGCTCTCGGGTCGGTTTTCCGCGACGGTCCCACGCAGGACCCCGACACCGTCGACCAATGCGGCGCGGAGTTCGGCCAAGTCGGTGACGACGGCGGCCCATCGGTGCGCCATGGCCTCGCGGCCGACTTGCAGCGTGTAGGCCAGATCGCGCGGGTCGGGGTTTTCCTGTTCGAGGAACCGCGCCAGTTTGGCGACGGCCCGCGCCAAGGCGGCCGCGTCTTTGGCCGAAAGCACGATGACCACGGGCGCCGGTGCGGCGGCATCGCGCGGGGCCCGCGGCGGCGCCTCCGCCACGACCAAATGCGCGTTGGAACCGCCCGCGCCGAAGGAAGAAATGCCGGCGATGCGGGGCGCGGTCTGGTCGCGGCCCTTTTCGGTCCAACGGGGCGACGTCCATGGCGCGGCGGTTTGTTGCAGCACAAAGGGCGTTTTGGCGAAGTCGATGTTGGGATTGGTCTCGGCAGCGTGCAGGGTCGGCACCAGGGTGGCGTGTTTCATTTGCAGGATGACCTTGGCCAGCCCGGCGATGCCGGCGGCGGCTTCCAAATGGCCGAGGTTCGACTTGGCGGAACCCAAGGCACAAAACCCAACCGCCTCGGTATCGGCGCGAAACGCCTCGGTCAGGCCGGTCACTTCAATGGGATCGCCGAGTTTGGTGCCGGTCCCGTGGGCTTCGATGTAACTGACGGCACGCGCATCGACGCCGGCTTTAGAGAGGGCGTCGCGGATCAGCGCGCTTTGGGCGACGGGGTTGGGCACGGTGTAGCCGTGGGTTTTGCCGCCGTGGTTGATGCTGCTTCCACGGATAACGGCGTGGATCGGATCACGGTCGCGCAGGGCGGCGTCCAGCGGCTTGAGCACGACGGTACCGACCCCCTCCCCCGGCACATAACCGTTGCCGCCGGCGCCGAAGCTGTGGCAGCGCCCATCGGCCGACAACATGGTGGCGGCCGACATGGCCAGGTATTGAGACGGGTGCAGGTAGAGGTTGACGCCGCCCGCCAGCGCCAGGCGACATTCGCCGGAACGCAACCGTTGGCAGGCCTCGTGGATCGCGGTCAGCGAGGAGGAACACATGGTGTCGACGGGCATGCTGGGCCCGTGAACGTCGAGCACGTAAGAGACGCGGTTGGCAACGGAACTGAACGAGGTATGAAAATGGCAGGTTTCACCCTGGGCCTTGAGTTCGGCGCCGACCAAGTTAAAGCCGGTTTGGGTGATACCGGCAAAAACGCCGACCTCGCCGTTGTAGTCGTTTTTGAGCGCGGCACGGGTCAGGCCGGCGTCTTCCAAGGCGGACCAGCAGGATGCCAGGAACAGGCGCTCCTGGGGATCGGTGTTGAGCGCTTCAAAAGGCGAGATATTAAAAAAGAGCGGATCGAAGTCGGCAAACCCCTCGAGGAACCCGCCCCACTTGGCGTAACTTTTCCCCTGCTCAATCGCTTCCTTGACCGGCTGGTGGAAAAAACCGTCCAACGACCAGCGTTCCGGCGGGATTTCGCTGATGCAATCGCGGCCCTCCAGCAGGTTGCGCCACAAGGTGGCGAGGTCCGGTGCTTGCGGGAAGCGGCCGGCCAAACCAATCACGGCAATCGGCGCTTGGGTGGCGGCGGGTACCGGGGCGGCCTGAATCGGGCGTTGCTGGGTGCTGGTTCGCCGCGTGTTTGGCGACGGCCCGTTTTGCGGCGCGGATTCGGGCGCAACGCTTGCCGGGACGGCACACCAACGCCCACAATCACGGGGATGGCGGCGCGCGAGGTCCTCGGCACAGGCGGCCAAGGTCGCGTGCTGGTAAAACAGGGTTTTGTTTAAGTCGGGAAAAACCGGCTCCAGCTTTTGATTGAGCTGGGTGATCATGATGGAGTCGATGCCGTAGCGCTCGAGGGTGGCATCCACATCGACGCGCGCCACATCCAAGCCGGCCACCTCGGCAAACAATGCGCGCAGTTGGGCAAGCGGCGTAGGCGCTGCGCCCCGCGTGTTTGCCGTCGCTTCGTTCACCAAAGCGTGCGCCTTGGGTTTCGCTTCGGTCTGGGTCGCGGTTTGGCAAAACACGGTAACACGGTCCGCGTCAGCGACGCCAAAGGCAAGGCGCAGGGCACGCAAACCATCCGCCGTTTCAAGCGGCGCCCAACCGGCGCGCGCCATCGCATCCTCGACCCAGCCTTCGACACCCATGCCGCCTTCACGCCACAAGGGCCAATTCACGGTCAAGGTCCTGCCGCTTCGCAACCCCTCGGCGACTTGCGCGTTGCGGTAGGCGGCGAAGGCGTCGATAAACCCGTTGGCGGCGGCGTAATCACATTGGCCGGCGTTGCCGAACACACCCACGGTCGAACCGCACAACAGCATGAAATCGAGTGCCACCTCCCTGGTGGCGAGATCCACAATCTCGGTGCCAAGCACCTTTGGCGCCAGGACCGCTTTGACCTCGCCCAGCGTTTTGCGAGGAATCATGTTGTCGCGGTTGATGCCGGCGGCATGAATCACACCCTGTAGGCCGCCGAAAGACGCCCGCACCTCGCGCACCAAACCATCGACGGCTTCGCGATGACAGACATCGACCTCCCGGTACCAAACCACGGCGCCCAAACCGCGAAGCTCGGCCAACGCCTTTTGTTTGGCAGGTGTCAACGCGGCGCGGCCGGTCAGGATCAGGGTCACCTTTGCGGCGGTGGCGGCAATCTCCCGCGCAAACAGCAAACCCAAGGCACCCAGGCCGCCGGTAATCCAGTAAACCCCCTGGTCACGCCAAGGTTGTTGCGGTTCGGCAAGAACCGACGCCCATTGTTGTACCCAGCGTTGGCCGGCGTGGTAGCGCACCAACACATCGTCGGGACAGGCGCCGTTTTGCGCCAAACAGGTCTCGAGCTCGGCGGCGTCATCGGCGGCTTCGGGCTCAATCAACTGCAGGACAAGGGCGGATTGCTCCAACCGCGCGGCCCGCAACATGCCTACCAACCCGCGGTAAATCTGCCGACGGGGATCGGGACCGGTCACGATTTGAACCAGGGTCTTCCCATCTTCCTTGAGCCACCGCTTGATGAGGGCAAAAATCCGGCAGGTCATGTCTTGGTACCGCTCACCATGGGTTGGTTCCGAGGATTCCAGAACCACCCATTCACGATCCGCCAAGGCGGCGCCGGCTTGCTTGGCCGCCGCCCGGTCCCAGTCACACAACACCACGGCGCGGCGCGTGTAGGCCGGCGCTGCCGGCTCGCGAACCGGTGCGGCACACCAAGTCGCGGTTTGCAGGGAAACACACGGGTCGATACCGGCACGGGGGCCCGCTGCTTGGATGGGGGATTCGCCACGCTGCGCCGGCGCATCGATGGGGGCGTCCTCCTCGGGCGCCGGCGCATCAAACAACCAACAGCGTTCACGCCGGAACGGATAACCCGGCAAGGAAACGCGGCGCGGTGGTTGGCCGGGGTACAAGGCGCGCCAGTCGACGGCAAGGCCCCGCACCCACAGCCGCAGCAGCGGGTTGAGGCGACGTTCGGCGAGCCACGCCTGGACGGAATCCTGAAGCGCCGATTCGTCGTCAAAGAGTTCAAGCAGATCCTGGTCGTGTTGCACACAGCCGGCATAGTCGGCGCTGTTTGCGTCCTCAAGGTAGGCCGCCAGTTTTTGTGCGAGCTCGGCCACGGAGGCCACGACCAGGGCAAGCCGTTGCGCCAGGGCGTCGCGACCCACTTGCAAGGTGTAGGCGATATCGTCGAGGCGGGGCACCGCGTCGCCGCGCGCTTGCAACCAGGCTTGAAACTGGGCGACCAAAACCCGCAAGCGCTCGCCGTCCACGGCTGAAAACACCATCGGCCAAGGACCCGCTTGCGCGGAAAGGACGGCCCGCTCGGGGTAAGCTTCGGCCTCGCGGATAACGGCGTGGGCGTTGGCACCACCCGCCCCAAACGAGGACAGGCAGGCGATGCGCACCGCATCGCCTTTTTCCAATGTGGGCCGCGCCCAAGCGGCGCCTTCCCGTTGGATATGCAGCGGACCCGCGCTGAAATCGATGTTTTCATTCAGCGTCTCGGCATGGAGCGACGGAACCAGCCAACGGTGTTTGAGTTGCAGCAAGATTTTGGTGAGGCCGACAATACCGGCGGCGGCTTCCAAATGGCCGAGGTTCGATTTGACCGAACCCACGGCGCAATCAGCGGCTTGATCACCCCGCGATTTGCCGCCCAAGGCCTTGCGCAAGCCGGCGATTTCGATGGGATCACCCAGCGGCGTGCCGGTCCCATGGGCTTCGACGTAACTAATGTGGTTTGGATCGATGCCGCCGCGCCGCAAGGCTTCACGGATCAACGCGGCTTGGGCGTTGGGGTTGGGCACGGTGTAGCCGTGGGTTTTGCCGTCGTGGTTAACGGCGGTGGCTTTGACAATGCCGAGGATCTGATCGCCGTCGGCACGGGCTTGGCCCAGCGGCTTAAGCAGCACAGCACCCACCCCTTCTCCTGGCACCAAACCGTCGCCGCCGGCGCCGAAACCGCGGCAACGACCATCCGAGGCGGACATGCCCAGTTGCGATTGCACGATGTACTTGTTGGGGTGGAGCGAAAGGTTGACCCCGCCAACCACGGCGGCCGCGCATTCGCCCCGTTGCAGGCTGTGCACGGCGAGGTGTAACGCGGTCAGCGAGGAAGAACACAGGGTATCCACGGCCAGCGAGGGGCCGCTCAGGTCATATATATAGGATACGCGGTTGGCAATCGACCCGTAGCAGGTGCTCACGACGGGGTTGGCACCGCCGCCGAAGAGTTGGTATTCGCCGTACATTACCCCGACAAACACCCCGACCTTACCGCCGAAATGCCGCTGCAAGGCGCGGCGGTTGTAACCCGCGTCCTCGAAGGTGTGGTGGACGGTTTGCAGGAACAGCCGTTCCTGGGGATCCATGGCTTTGGCTTCGTTGGGTGAGATGTGGAAAAAGAGCGGGTCGAAGCAGGCCACGTCGTCCAAGAAGCCGCCCCACTTGGTGGTCATTTTGCCGGGGCGGGCCGGACCTGGGGTGTAGTAACGGTTCAGGTCCCAGCGGTCGGCGGGGATTTCGTCGATGCAATCGACGCCGTTTTTGAGGTTGTCCCAAAAGATGTCGAGGTTCTCCGCCTTGGGATAACGGCCGGCCACGCCGATCACGGCAATGTCCTCAAGCGCCGCGGGGTCGGTTGTCGTGCGGCCATGGTCGCTTTCAACGCGCGGTGTCTCGGTTTCCGCCGGCGCGGCCTGCACCGCGGTTTGGGTGCCGGGAAACAGACGGGCGCTTGCTTCAGCGTGGTGTTGCAGCAGGTAGTCGGCCAGCGCGGCCAGGCTGTCGACCTCGAAAAACAGCGTTTTGGGCAAGCCGCTAAAGTCGCGGGCCAGCACCGCGTTGAAGCGGTTAATGATCAGCGAGTTGAGACCGAGCTGATCAAAGGTCGCGCGACTTTTCACCTCTTGCAAAGGGCAGCCCGTCACGGATGCAAAACGTTGCTTGAGGTAACGCGCCAAGGCGTCGCCGTTAGCGGCCGTCTTGGTTGGTGCAGGTGCGCCGGTGGGTTCGCGAACGGGCGGCGCCGTCGCCGCGGGATGGGGTTCGGCTTCCAGCCAATAGGATCGGTGTTCAAACGGATAGGTCGGCAGGTGGACCCGCGCCGGGGTGGACCCGTCGAAGCACACTTGCCAGGTAAAACGGGCGCCGGAGACCCAGCGCCGCGCCGTTTCACGCAACGAAAGCCGCGTTTGCATAAGCGCCCCTTCCCGCTCCACCGTGCCGACAAAACCGTTGTCGCCGAGCGCTTCGCCGCGGTGGAACCGGTCGAGTTGCTGCACCAGTTCCTCACGGGAAGCACAGACCAGCGCCAAGCGTTCGGCGAGGGCGACGCGGCCGACCCGCAAGGTGTGGGCGACGGCGTCGAGCGGCGGAGTTGTCACGCGAAGATGTTCCGCTAGCGAAAAAGCAAGCTGCCGCAGTTGCTCGGCTGTCGCGGCGGACAGCACCATCAATTGCGCGCCGTCTGCACCGTCAGGCGGAAGCGAACGCGGGTAACTTTCGAGCACCGCGTGGCCGCTGCTGCCGGTCGCGCCGAAGGCATTGATCAAAGCGCGGCGGGGTCGCTCCCCTTCGGTCCAAGCAAGGGCGGAGTCGACCAGTTCCAAGCCGTTTTCAGCAAAGGCGACCATGGGATTCAGCGGCGCGGCCTGAACGGTGGGAAACAAGGTCTCCTGCTGCATTTGCAGGATCACCTTGGTGAGCTGCGACAGCGCCGAGGCCGATTCGCAATGGCCGATGCCGCCTTTGATGCTGCCGACCCGGGTCGGATCCCGTTTCTCCGCGAACAGATCGCGCAGCGCCGCGGCTTCCAGCGCATCGGCCAGACCCGCACCGGGCGCGGCGGCTTCGACATAATCTATCTGGTCCGTTGCCAATCCGGCGTCGCGCAAGGCGGCCGCCATCGAGGCTCGCTGGCGGGCGTGGGAAGGCGCGCCGAAGCGACCTTCTTTGCCGCTGTAGCCGATGCTGGTCCCTTTGACCACCGCGAGGATGGTGTCGCCGTCGCGTTCGGCCGCCGCCAGGGGTTTGAGCAAAAGGGCGCCGACGCCTTCGCCGGCCACCCAGCCGTCGGCCTGGGCGCCAAAGGGTCGGCAGACCTCGCTATCCGAAAGGAAGTCCAGGCTGTCGAGCAGGTCGAGGTGGGCGGGATGGGTCATCAGGTTCACCGCGGTGACCAGGGCCGCCCCACAATCACCACCGCGTAACCCCGCGACGGCGTGGTGGAGTGCGGTCATGCCGGCGGAACACGAGGTGTTGAGCACCACACTCGGCCCCTCAAAGCCGAACACGTGGGACACGCGGTTGGCCAGCGAGGAAGGCATGGATACGGTGGGAAAGGCGCCGTTGGCATCGGCGCCGGCGCCGTGCAAGGCGTAATCGTTCCACATCACGCCAGTGAAGACGCCAACCCGCTCGGCCACCCGGTTGAGTTCGGCGCCGCTGTAGCCGGCGTGTTCCAAACAGGTCCACACGTTCTCCAACAACAACCGTTCCTGGGGATCGATGCCCTTGGCTTCCACGGGCAAAATGTTGAAAAGGCGCGCGTCAAAACGGTCCACGCCCTGGAGGAAACCGCCGAAATGACGGCGCGGTCCGTCCTCGGCCATGCCGTAGTCGCGGCTGTTACTGAAACGCCGTTCGGAGAAACAGGTTTTGCCGGCGCGTAGGTTGTCGGCGAAGGTCGCCACGTCATCGGCGCCCGGGTACCGCCCGGCCAAACCGATGACGGCCATGTCGCGGCAACTCAGGTCGCGCGCTTCCCGCCGATCACCACCGCCTGCCACGGCCCGTTGCGGCGGCGCGGCTTGATAACCACCGCCGACAAAACTGTGAACCAGGGTCGCCCCGGGCGCCAGGTTGAAGGCGTCGCGGATTTTGTCAAACAGCAAACCGCCGATGGGACACAAACCCAGACCCAAACCGCTTTGCGCCGCCAACAAACGCTGGCCGAGGAAACCCGCTTCCAACAAAGCCGGAAATTCATCGGGTGTGTTTTCGGCCAAAACCGCGGTCAAAAAGAGGTGGAAACGGGCGGCGCCGGCGTGTTTGCGGTTAAAAGGGGTGTAACAGCGTTTGAGCTCGTGGCCGAGGTTTCGCGTCACCAGGGTCAGGTGATGCTGTTCGGCGTCGTAGCGGTACAGCCCGGCGGCAAGGCCGTCCACGCCGTCCTCAACCACGGCCAAGTAGGCGCACAACCCCCGCGGCGCGCAAAAACGGTAGCGATCCGCCGCGCCGAGCAACCCCAGCAGGCCGCTGATTTGATTCAGGGCGACGGCGCCCGCGCGGTAGCGGCGTTTGGCGGCGCGGGCGGCCAACAACGCCCGTTCGGGCGGCGCGGCGGCCACGGCGAGCCGGGGCGTATCGTCGGGAAAACGCCGCAATTGGGGCGCGCGGGCGGCGAGTTGCCGTTTCTCCTCGGCATCGGGAAACCCAATCGCATCGCGACCCTCATTGAGAAAGGCTTCGGTTTGAAGACGGCGGCGCGCGTGGCCTGTCACAAGTGCCGTCAGGTCGAAGTCGGCGTCCTGTTCCCCGGCGGGCGGCGTGCCGCCCAACAGCGCCAACAAGGGTTGGTGGCTTTCGGAAAGGGCACAGGCCGCGACCCAAGCCGAGGCTTCAATCGCCAAAACCGGCCTCAGCGCAAGCCGCCATGTTGCTTGGCGAACCAGCAGGCTTTGGCCGAGGTAACCACATTCAACCGTGGTCAGCACCGCCGCGCTCCCTTTGTACACCGGCCGCACCGCCGCCATTTCGGCAACCAACAACAGGGCGAAACCGGCTGTTTGGGCCAGGCCCGATTCGGTGGTGTGCACGAGTGCGCCGAGGCGCGGCGCCTGATCGGAAACGAGGCGCAGGACAAGGTCGACGGGGTCGAAATAATAAACACCGGCGTCAAGACCGGTCACCCCGCCCTCGCGGACAGCGAGGTAACATTGAATCGGGTTGAGCCCGCCGGCGGAGGCGTACAGGGTTTTGCGCGCACCCTCAAGCTCAACGCTGCCGAGCGCCCCGAGCAGTTGGTCAAGGGCGGCGCGCGGCACGGGTTTTTCTCCGAAGCGCTTAGCTACAGGCGGGTTCGCGGTTTTTGGTTCCACCGCATCCAAAGCCACACCGGGTTGCGACGGCGCGGGGCCGTCACCGGTCTCGGTTTTGGCTTCAGCGCGGCGCGTGGTAGGAGCACCGCATTCGGCGAGGAAACGAGCGAGTTCGGCGATGGTCGGGCCGTCCATGATCACGTCGACCGGCACGGTTGCACCGAAACGCGCCTGAAGCTGTTCAACGATCAACACCATGGTCAGCGAGGTGGCGCCTAAATCGAAAAAGTCGGCATCGTCCGCCATCGTCTCCAGGTTGAGTAGCGGCAAACACACGGTGCGAATCTGACCAGCCCGCTCCTGGATCACGTCGGCGCTCGGCCCAACCTGTGCCGGTTCGGACGCCTCGCAAGCCGGCGGTTCGGACGCCTCGCAAGCCGCCGGTTCGGACGCCTGCGCAGCCGCCGGTTCGGACGCCTTAGCAGCCGCCGGAGTCGCGGCGCGAACCTGCGTCTGTTGGGCAGGCTGTGCCGCGTCGGAAACCGGCCAAGGCAAGGCCTTGCGGTCCAGCTTGCCATGGCGCGAAATCGGTAATTCCCCCACAAACACCACATGGTTCGGCACCATGTAGCCCGGCAAACTTTGTTTGAGCGCGTCGCGCAGCACCCGGGCCGGCGGCGCTTCGCCGTGGGGCACCACGTACGCGACCAACTTGGGATCGGCCGTGTCGCGGTCCACCACCTTCACCGCCGCATCTTCAACCGCGGCGTGTTGGCGCAAGGCCCATTCGATTTCACCCAACTCAATGCGGAACCCGCGCAGCTTGACCTGATCATCCAGGCGACCCAGGTATTCGATGTTCCCGTCCGGCAAGCGCGCACACAGGTCGCCGGTCCGATAAAGCCGTGCACCCGGTTCATCGCGGAAGGGATGGCGCACAAAACGTTCGGCGGTCAGTTCCGGCCGGTTGAGGTAACCCCGCGCCAAACCAATACCGCCGATCAACAACTCGCCGGCTTCGCCCTCCGGCACCGGGTTCAGCGCGGCATCCAGCACCAACAGCTCAATCCCGCTGATGGCCCGACCAATGGGTACCTTGCCGTCGCGGCGCGGTTCGCATTCCCAGAAACTGACATCGACGGCGGCCTCGGTCGGCCCGTAGAGGTTGTGTAATTTGCCGGGACATTTTTTAAAAAACTGGGTCACCAAGTCCGAACTCAGCGCTTCACCACTGGCAAAAACATGGCGCAAGCTCCGGCATTGCTGCACCTTGGCTTGGGCGAGGAAAAACCGCAACATCGAGGGCACAAAATGGCAAACCGTGATTTTCTCGCGCTTCATCAGTTGCACCAAATAAGCCGCGTCCTTATGACCGTCGGGCTTGGCGTACACCAAACAGGCCCCGCTTAGGAGCGGCAGGAACAGTTCCCACACCGACACATCAAAGGTATAAGGCGTTTTTTGCAAAATGCGGTCGGCGGCGCCGATCTGGTAACACCGCTGCATCCACAACAGCCGGTTGGTGATGGCGCGGTGCGGGATCAAACAGCCCTTGGGTTTGCCGGTCGAACCCGAGGTGTAAATCACATAAGCCAGGTGATGGTCGGCAACGGAGGTCACCGGGTTGTGGTCCGGCTCCCGCGCCACATAGGCCCATTCGCGATCCAGACACAGCACGGTGCCGTCAAAGTCGGGGTCTTCAAAAGGCGAGGTCGTCAGCACGACACTCACGCCGGCGTCTTCCAGCAGCAGGTTGCGACGGGCCGCCGGATCCTGGGGATCGAGCGGCAGGTACGCGGCGCCGGCTTTGAGTACGCCCAGCAAGGCAACCGACAGTTCCAGCGAACGTTCCATTAAAACGGCGACGATTTTATCCGGGCCCATCCCCAAACCGCGCAGAAAATGCGCCAGTTGGTTGGCGCGTCGGTTGAGTTCGGCATAGGTATAACGGCGCCCGTCGCAACGCACGGCCGGGGCGTTGGGCGTGCCTTCCACCCGCGCTTCAATCAGCTCATGCAAACAAGCAACCCCTTTCTCAGCGGTGAGCCCGGCGCCGACGCCGGATTCAGACCTTGGCTTGTGGTTCATACTTCCTCCATCGCCGGCACAATCGCATCACCGGCGCGGCGGAACCGCCCCGGTCTGGCTCGGATCAAATCGCGAAATTCGGTTTGCGCCCAGACCTCGGGGAAGGCGGCGAGCGCGGCAAGGAGGCGCTGGTACCCGGCGAACATGGCGGGCACCATCTCGTCCGGGAACACGCCGCACGCCACATCCCACTTACACTTGAGCGCATCACCGGTTTCCAGGCTGATGTTGTCCATGTGGACCCGCGAGGTTTGACTCTGGTAACCGGCAAATCGCACCCCTTCCGGCAGGTCGAAACGGGTGGCGCCACCCATGTTGGTGTACACGATGGGAAAAGCGAGTGGATCCTGTTTGGATCGTTTGGCGGTGACCTTGCGCAGGGCGGCCAAACCGCTGACACCGGCGTGGGCCAGGTCGTCGTTCACCGTCTGCTGGTAACCTTGGACCTTGGCGGTGAAGGTTCGCGTGTCGGGGCGAACCGCCACCCAACTCATGGCGGTGAAGTCGCCGACAATCCGGTCGACATCGGCGTGATAACGGGGTCGCTGCCAGCAGGGCACCACCAGCCCGAAGGGTTCGCCGCCGCTCCAGGCCGCCAGGACCTCGGCGTAGGCACCCAGCAGGACCATGCTCTCGTGGATGCCCCGTTCGCGGGCGGCCGCCTTGAGCGCGGTCCATTCGGTGAACACCTGCTCGAAACCCCGCGTGGCGGTCACCGCGCCGTGGTCCAGCCGCGGCAGGTCGGGCCCGCCCGGCATGTTGAGGAATTTGTCGCGCCAATAATCGCAATCGGCACGCCAGGCAGCCGTGTTTTTGCGGGCGTGACCGTGCATCACCACATCGCGAAAAGCGGCGCCCGGCGCGGACAAGGGCGCGGCGTCACCGGCATAGTCGTGGAACAACTCGCGGGCCAACTGATTGATACTGGTGCCGTCGGCGATGATCATGTCGACGCTGAACAACAGACGGGCACGCGCCTCGGGCAGGCGCGAAACATGGAGGTCAAACATCGGCCATTCGCCCAGCGGGACGATGCGTTGTTGCATGGACTCAGCCGTTTCGCGCAGGCGCTCGGCAATCGCGGCGCCGTCCTGATCCCGCAAATCGGCGACGGGAATTCGGTAGTCGGGCACTTCCGCGAGGACCTGCTGCATGCCGTTGGGTTGAATCACGGCCCGCAACATATCGTGGCGCGCCAAAACCTGGCCCCAAGCGCGGTTGAGGCGGTCAAGGTCCAGGTGATCCGCATCAAAAGCCATGGTGATGCGGGAACTGAGGTTGCCGCCGAACTTGCTGCGTCCAAAGGCGTAGGCCTGCTGCTGGTCGGTCAGAGGAAAGGGTTCAAAACGGGCGCGCGGATCGAGGTTCATCGCCGGTTCGGCTTGAACCTCGGTACGCAGCGTGGCGCGCCAGGCGCTGTCGCTAAGGCGCGCCTCATCCGCCGCCAAGGACCGCAGTAACCCGACAAAGGCGGCAAACATGGCTTCGACGACCCCGGCCTGGAAGGCGGCGGGCACCACGTCCCAATTGAACACCAGGGCGCCATCCCGTTCGTGGACCTGGAAGTCGAGGAACACACCCGGTGTTTGCGTCACCGCGTAGCCGATTTCGGCGAACATCGGTTCCGCCGCGGCGGTTGTTTCTTTGCCCAACAAGGAGGTGAACACCACCGGCAAACTGAGGTCTTGGGCAACGCCCTCCTGCTTCTTGAGTTCTCGCAACACCCGGATGCCGCTGACCGCGTCGTGGTCCAGGTCGCGCCACAGGGCTTCCTGGGTCGCGCGCACCCCTTGTGCCGGTGATTCGCGCGGCGGTTCCGAGGCGAACAAGGTGGTTGAAATAAAAGGCGCCAACACCTGGGCCAGGTCGGGATGCAGCGGTGGCCGGTTGACGTAGGTCAGGATCAGCAGGAAGCCGCGGTCGTCACTCCAAGCGTGCAGCACCTCGCGGAACAGAGCCAGCAACAGCGCGCTCGGGGAAACTTCGAGGCGGTGGGCCTCGGATTTAAGCGCCGTCCATTGGTTCGGGTCCAGGGTTTCAGCCAAACGTTCGCGCGGGCTGTCGCCGAGGTCGCCGCAAGGGTTCATCGGCAGTCCCGGCGGACGTGCACAAGCACGCACGCGATCCAGCCAATAGGCCAAATCCCGTTGGGCACGGGGCGAAGCGGCAAAATCTTTGACGGCCAGCACAAAGTCCCGGAAGGAAACCGCGGGCCGCGGCCGAACCAATTCTGGGTTTTGGTAATGGGCGTTCCATTGGCGGAACAACATTTCCAGGCCGGACCAGTCCAACAGCAACTCGTCGATGCTGAAGTGAATCACGGTATGTTGTGGACAAATACTGACGCGAATTTCGAACAGGGGCCATTGATCGGGGGCGTAAACGCCGTGGGCCATACGCGCGCGAATGCGGGCCAAGGCGGCTTCGCGCGCGCTTTTGGTTTTGCGGCGCAGATCGAGCACCTTAAATTCGTAGGGCGTGGTTTCTGGCAGAACCTGCTGGCGGCCGTCCTCACGGAAAACAACCCGCAACATGTCGTGATGGGCGACCAGGGTTTTCCAAGCGCCGTTGAGGCGGTAGAGGTCGAGAGGTTGTTGGGGATCGTCGACCCCGGCAGCGTTGAGTTCCAGGTAAATGTGGCAGCCGACGCCGCCCAGCTTGCGCCCCAAAAGGTAGGATTCCTGGATGTCGCTGAGGGGGAAGGGCTCGAAGCGGCCGGCCGGGTTGGGGACCACCATCGGCAGCGCGGCCTCGCCCACCGGCTTGGTTTCCGTTGCATTTTCCTTGGGCGGGGTCGGCGTGAGCGCGCTCAGTTCGCGGGCAATGGCGGCGGCGGTTTGGAAGCCGGCCAAGGAAGCGGCGGGCAACGACAGGCCAAAACGTTTTTCCAGTTCGGCCTTGAGCAACACCCCGTTGAGCGACCCAAAACCCAGCTCGACCAAAGGTTGATCCGCGCCGACACGCGCGGGGGGCAACGCCAGCATGCGGCCGACTTCCGCCTGGATCCAGGTCAACCAAGCGTCGCCGCTTGCGTTGGGTTTCGGCATGGTTTTGTCCGGCGCAGGAACGGGTTCCGCGCTGCTGTCGAACCAATAGCGGGTGCGTTGGAAGGGATAAACCGGCAGGGACAACGGCTGCATCGGCTCGGGGTAGAGCTGGTGCCAAGGTACATCGGCGCCTTGGGTCCAGAGGTCGGCCAACTTGACGCGGTCGTTTTGGCGGAGCAGCGTTTGCAGGAACTGGGCGCCCGCCTCCCCTTCCAACAGGTTTTCGATGCGGTGCCGCGTGGCCGTGCTCCCGGAAAAAACCGGGAGTTCCGCGGCGGTTTCGCCGTCGGCAATCCGTCGCAAAGCCTGCTGCAAAGCGGGAATGCTGTCAACCACCAAGGCCAGCCGATGGGTCATGGCCTCGCGACCGCATTGCAGCGTAAAGGCCAGGCGCGCCAGGGACGTTTTGGGATGGTGCGCCAAATAGTCGGCCAAACGACCCGTCAGCAGCGGCAGGCGGTCCGCGTCCTTGGCCGACAGGAGCACCAGCTGGGCGCCGCCGGCCTCGGGCGCGGCTTGGGACACGGGGGGTTGGACCGCATATTCTTCGAGGATCAGGTGGGCGTTGCTGCCGGCGGCGCCGAAAGCACTCACCGCCGCCCGACGCGGCACCGCGGTGAAGCGACCGTCCACCTCGATCTGGGGTTGGGTCCAGGCTTCCAAGCTTTCCTGGAACACAAAGGGACTGTTTTCCCAATCCATTTTGGGGTTGGCAACGGCGGGTTTCCGGCTCGGCACCAGTTGGCGGTGGTGCAGTTGCAACACGACCTTGGCCAGTTGGGTGAAACCCGAGGCGGCCTCGGCGTGGCCGATGTTGGTTTTCACCGAACCCATGGCGCAGACAAAACCATCGTCGTTGGGAAACGCCTTGCGCAGGGCGTTGAATTCGACCGCATCACTCAAGGCGGTGCCGTTGGCGGCCGACTCTACATAACTTATAGTGGCGGGATCGATCTTGGCTTTGGCCAAATTCGCGCGGATCAAGCGGGTTTGGGCTTGCGGGTTGGGCACCGAATACCCGGTTCCGGCGCCGCCGTGGTTGAGTGAGGAAGCTTTGATCACGGCCAAAATGCGGTCGCCGTCGGCCTCGGCGCGGGACAGGGGTTTCAGCAATAGGGCGCCCACGGCCTCCGCGGGCAGGTAGCCCCCGCCCTCGGCGAAACCGCGCTCGGCGGGATCGGAGGCGATCATGCCGGCGGCGCTGAGGCCCAGGTACTTTTTGGGATGGAGGTTGAGGTTGACGCCGCCGGCGACGGCCAGCTCGGTTTCGCCCTTGAGCAAAGCCTCACAGGCGAGGTGCACGGCCACCAAGGACGCGGAACACATGGTGTCAACCGCCATACTCGGCCCCTGCAGGTCGAAGAACTGGGAGACGCGGTTGGCAATCGAGGCGTAGGAGGTCAGCGACAACAGCGATTCGGTGGTGGGATCGCCGCGGAAGGCGTGCATCTGCTGGTACATGGCGCCGACGTAAACGCCGACGCGACGGTCGTGGCGTTCGGCCAAGGCGGCGCGCGTCAAACCCACGCTTTCAAATAAATGCCACACCGTTTCCAGGAACAGGCGCTCCTGGGGATCCATCAGTTGGGCCTCGCGGGGCGAGATATTAAAAAACAGCGGATCGAAGCAGGCCACATCCTCGAGGAAGCCACCCCAGCGACAGGTGGTTTTGCCGGCGGTATGGGGGGTGGCGTCGTGGTACGCCGCGCCGTCCCAACGGTCGGCGGGCACCTCGCTGATGCAGTCACGACCCGCTTTGAGGTTTTCCCAGAATTGGTCGAGATCGCGGGCCATGGGAAAACGCCCGGTCAACCCGATTACGGCGACGGCGTCTTGCTCCGGTTCCACGGGCCGGTGCACCCGCGCCGCATCGCGCGAGGCCGGCGGTGGCTGAGCGTCTTGGGTCGCACCCGGCGCGGCGGCGGGCGGCTTTTGTTCGCGGAAGCCGACCAGCGCGGCCAGTTTCTCCGGCTGCTGTTCGATCAGCGCCGCCACCAACGCCTCGATGGTGGGCACTTCAAAGAAAAAGGTGCTGCTGATGTTGTCCAGCTGTTTGCTCAGCCGGTTGGTAAGCTGCACGGACAGGATCGAGTCGAGGCCGTACTGTTCCAGGCGTTCGCGGCTGTCGATTTGCCGGGGGTCCAGCTTTAAGGTCTCGCCAATCAACTCTTTGAAGTACGCCGCTGCACGGCTTTTCAGCGACAGCGCCCCAGCGGCGGGAGACGGCGCAACCGCGCGCGGCGCCGTCGCGGCAACGGATTGGGTCGCAACCGGCGTTTCGGTAAGACGACGAATCATCCCGTCGGAACGGGCCACGATCACTTGAGAACCCAGTGCCTCGGCCCAGGCCGCGGGGAACAGCACGCCGTTAAATCCTTCCTGCACCAACAGATCCCGCCAAACCGACCCGCTCAGCCCCGGGCATCCTGGCAAGCGCAGTTCGCCATCGCGGTAGCGCCACCAGCCTTCCAACAAGCCAAAGGTCAGGTGGGCGTACAGGCTGCCGCGACTCATTTCGTTGATCACCAACACCCCGCCCCGCCGCAAGACGGCTTTGGTGTGGCGCAGGGTGGTGCGCATGTCGGGGGTGGCGTGCAGCACGTTGGTGGCCACCACCAGGTCGTAACCACCCACCGCGATCCCCTGCGCCGCGGGATCGCGCGTCACATCAAACAACGCGGTGCGCAGGAAGGGCGCCTCGGCGGTGAAACGCGCCTCGCCGTGCATTAAAAAGGCCTTGGAAATGTCGGTATAGGTGTATTCCGCGACGGCGTCGCCCAACGGCTGCAAGCGCGCCAAAATCGCGGCGGTCGTGCCACCCGTGCCCGCGCCGATCTCTAAAATACGCAGCTTGGCGCCGGGCGCTCGCCCCCGCCGCGCTTCCGCGACGGCGACGGCGGCTTTGGCGGCGGTTTCGTTAAATAAGTTGGCGCTGTCGTTGCCTTTGTAAACGGCTTCCACCAGCTCGGTCGACCCGTTCGGGAACAGCACCTCGGTGGCAGGCTTGCGGCCGGCCAATACATCCGGCAAAGCCCGCAGGCAGGTATCTACCAAACGCAAACGCGCGGCCTGATCCGGCGCGGCGGCTGCGACACCCTGCGACCAACGCCGCCACGGGGCCTCGCGGTCTTCCGGTCGGTCATGCAACGCATGCTGCGCCAACAGACGTCGGCTCTCAACCAACCAATCACCGAACCAGGCGCCGACGGCCGGCACCCGGTCAGCGTCCAACAAATCGAGCCGGTTCAGACTGTCCCACAGCAGAGGCGCCAACTGGTGTTCCAGACGCGCGGCGGTTTCCAGCCAAGCTTCCAGCAGCAACAAGGCCGTTTCCGGCGGCGCCTGCTGCAGCGACGCCGTGACGGCGGCGTAATCCGCGTCGGCGCCGGCCGGTATCAGCATCCAGCGTTCCGGCGGCGGGGTCGCGGCCGGCCCGGTGACCTTGGCCAATGCGGCACATGGCACGGGCAATTGCAGCAACTGTTCCAAGGCGGCCCAGCCCTCGTCCGGCTCAATCGAGGCGATCCCCGCGCGGGCCATGCGTTGCTGGTAAAAGGGATCGGCGACGCGGCCGACACCGCCCCAGTAACCCCAGTTCATCACCTTCACGGTGCAAGACAGGGTTTGGCCCAACTGCACGGCGAGGGCATCCTTGGCGGTGCAGGCGGCGGCGTAATTGGCCTGGCCGGGCGAGGTTTGGTAGGCGTTAAGCGACGAGAAAAACAGCAGGAAGTCGAGGGGTTCGTCACCAAAAACCCGCGCCATGGTGACACCCACATCCAGCTTGGCGGTCAGCGCCGCGCGGAACACGGCCTCGGGCATGTTGACCAAGGCGCGGTCGTCGAGAACCAGGGCGGCGTGAACCACACCGTGGATCGGGCCGAAGGCGGCGTGAATCCGCGCCCGCGCTTGGGCCAGGCTTTCCCCATCGCTTGCATCGGCTTGCAGGTAGAGGGGACGAGGGCCGACCGCGGCCACCTCATCCAAAGCGGCGGTGATTTTTTCGTCCAACGGGCGACGGCCGATCCACACCGTCTGGGCCCCGGTTTCGGCCGCCAGGCGTTGGCTCCAAACACGACCCAACCCGCCCGCGCCGCCGATAACGACGTAGGTCCCGCGCGCGCGGTGCGGCGTGGGTGCGGATTCGGCGGGGACATCAAGCGGCAGGAGCTCGCGGCGCCACCACTGTTGCCCGCGCACGACCCAAGCGTTGCCCTCGGGATCGGCGGGCATACGGAACAGGGTCGCAAAGGCCGCACCATCCGCGGCGGCGATGTCACACAAACGGATGCGCCAGTCGGGGACCTCCTTGGCAAGGGAACCCACCAAACCGTGGACGGCGGCGTGGGTGGCGTCCACGGCTTCATCGCCGACGGCCAACACCTGTTGGGTAACAACGGTGAGGTGCAAGGCGCCCGCGCCGTTTTGCAGCAAGGCCTGGATCAGGCGGAACAGATTGAAAACACCGCCGTTTTGGGCGGCGAGCATGGCCGGCCCCACGGCCGCGCCGGCGGGTGCGAACCAGACGATGTGTTCGATGGGTTCGTTTTGCTGAAGCTGGGTGCAGATGTGGGAAACCGGGACGTCGCCGGCCACCTCCAGCACGCCTGCCTCGGGAAATACGGCTTGCAGCGCGGCCTGTTGCGCCGGCGTCCCGCCCACCAGCCAAGGCGTCGGCACGGGTGCAGCCGTGGTCGGCGGGTGTTGAACTTGCCAGGCCGGCGCCGTGAGCAGCAGCGTCTCAGCGGGGGTGTTCTCCGGTGGGTCCATCTCGCGGGCCGCCAATCCTTGCAGCCGCACACACACACGACCGGCGGCGTCGCACAAATCGATGTCGCGCTTGCGGCCGTCGGCGGCAGGCCGCAACCAAGCCCACATGGTCGTTTCACAGGGGCCGTACACCTTAACCTCGTTGACGGCAAAAGGCAGCGACGGCCGACCCGCATCACCCTCGGCGAGCAGCGCGACCGCGGCTTGCTGGGCGGCGTCCAAAAGCGCGGGGTGCACCCCGTAGGCCGCCAAACTCGCCGGTTCGGCGTCCAGCGCCAATTGGGCCAAAACCTGATTACCCGCGACCCAAACCGCGCGCAAGGCGCGATGCATCGGACCGTAAACAATACCGAGCGCTTCGAAGCGACGGTAACAGGTCTCGCCGTCCAACCGCCGTGTTTGGATCTCTCGCCGCAACCCCTCCAAATCCAGCACCGGCCGTGCCACTTGCGTTTGCCACTGCACCAAACCACCACCGTGCACCACGACATCGCCGGCTTCGGCCCCCGTGGTGATCTGGTAACGCAACACGCCGGGTTCCTGCTCGGCAAGGGTGACCTTCACATCGGTGGGGCTTTCGACGGCAAGCGGGGCGGTCCAAGTAACCTGGCGCAGCAGGGCGCACGCGGTTTCATCGGGCGCGGGCAGCGCCAGCGCCGCGGCAACTCGCGCCACTTCGATGTAAGCGGCCCCCGGTAAGATGCGCCGCTCCCGCACGCGGTGGTCACGCAAGAAAAATTCGTCGCCCTCGAAGCGGCTGCTAAAGGCGATCTCGTTGAGGGTCGAGACGTTGTGGTGCACCAGCGGGTGCAGGCGGCAATCCGGGGCAGCGGCCGCGGCTTCAATAAGCTGCATCGCCTCGGCTTTGGTCAGGGAACCTTGCTGAAATTTGCGGTAGATCAGTTCTAAATGCGCTTTGTTCATGAGTCCATCTCAGTCTGTTCCAGTGCTTCGGCGATGCTGATTCGCCCGGCACCGAGTTCGTCCAGTAACTGTTCAAAAACGGCGGGATCAAAGGAACGGCGGCCGCCGGCCACCCTTCCTTCGTTGGGGATGCCGGTTAACGGCGGGTTATGGGTCGGCACATTGCCAGGGGTGGCCGACGCGGTCTTTTTGTGGGGAAGCCAGTAGCGTTCCCGCGCAAACGGATAGGTTGGCAGCGCGATGCGGCGCGGGTTGCGGTCGGCAAAGAGCCGGTTCCAATCGAGCGCGGCGCCTTGAACCCAAGCCGCCGCAAGTTGGTCGAGGCTTCCCGGTTGGGGCAGGTGCGAAATGAATGGGTCGGGGTCTTGCGATGGGTTCAAGGCCCCGTCAACCCGGCCGACAAACAGATCGGGAACGGGCCTTCCGTCCAAGTAAGCCTGCAACTTGATTTGCAGTTCATCGTGGGTGGCGGCGATGAGCGCGAACCGTTCCTTCCAGTGGTCACGGCCGACCGCCAAGGTGTAGGCCGCATCTTCAAGCACCAGATCAGGGTGTTTCTTCAGAAAGGCCAGTAAGTCGGCCGCCCGTTGCCGCAAGCGTTCGGGGTTTTTGGCGGAACACACAAAAAGCGTGGCAACCGGATGGCCGCCGCGTGGCGGGATCGCATGGGGATCTGGGTAGGCTTCCACCACCACGTGGGCGTTGGCGCCACCAATGCCGAAACTACTCACGCCGGCGCTCCTCGGTGTACAGGATGGGTGCCGGTTGGAGGGGCTGAGGTGCGGTGGAGACGCGTCAGCATGGACCGGCCAGGATTGAGTTTCTTTGGCCAGGAAGAACGGGCCGCCCGCCAATTGCACATAAGGATTTTTCGATTTGAGTTGGGGATTACCGGGGGTGATACCATATTTCATCATCAATAGCACTTTTATGAAACCAGAAATTCCCGCCGCGGCCTCTAAATGCCCAATATTCGCCTTTACGGAGCCAATCGCACATCTCATTTTTTCGCCGGATTCAACACCCATGGCGGCAAACGCGGCTTTGAGGCTGTTGATTTCGATGGGATCACCCAAGGCCGTACCGGTCCCGTGGGTTTCGATGTAACCCACGGTGGCGGGATCGATCCCGGCGTCGCGGTAGGCGCTCAGCAACAATGCTTCCTGGGCGGCGGGGTTGGGCGCGGTCGGCGAGGTCGCTTTGCCGCCGTGGTTCTCGGCGCTGCCGCGAATCAGGCCGTGGATGGTGTCGCCGTCCGCCAAAGCTTTGGCCAGCGGTTTGAGCAGGACCACGCCGACGCCTTCGCCGCGACCGTAGCCGTCGGCGCGTTGGTCGAAGGTTTTACAGCGACCGTCCGGGCTCAGCATGCCGGCGCGGTCGGCGGCGATAAACAGGCGCGGACTGCACATCACGTTGACGCCGCCGACCAGGGCCGCGTCACAGCTGCCATTGCGCATGCTCTCGACGGCGCGGTGGATGGCGATCAGTGAGCTGGAACAGGCGGTGTCAATCACCTCGCTGGGTCCGCGCAGGTTGAGCAGGTAGGAAATGCGGTTGGCGACGGCGAAGGGGAAGCTGGACAAGGCGCCGGGATCGTCGCTTTGCGCCAAACACAGGTCGTGGTAGTCGGCGGAAGAAATGCCGACAAACACGCCGGTTTTGCTGCCGGAGAGGGTGCGACCGGCGATGCCCGCGTGTTCCATCGCGGTCCAAGCCGTTTCCAAGAAAATGCGAAACTGGGGATCGAGCATTTCGGCTTCCAAGGGCGAGATGCCGAAAAACAGTGGATCGAAACAGGCCACGTCGTCGATAAACCCACCCGACTTCACCCGGGTTTTGCCAAGTTCTTCCAGGGGGTTGCCGTAAATCGCGCGCCAGTCCCAACGGTCCGCGGGGATGTCGCTGATCAGGTCGCGGTTGGCGACCAGGTTCTCCCAAAACCGTTCCAGGTTGGGCGAACCGGGGAAACGACCGGCCATGCCGACCACGGCAATCGCCCGCGAACCGGCTGAAGGACCGCCGTTTGGACCGCCGCTCGAAGCGCCGTTTGGACCGCCGCTCGAAGCGCCGTTTGGACCGCCGCTCGAAGCGCCGTTTGGACCGCCGCTCGAAGCGCCGTTTGGACCGCCGCTCGAAGCGCCGTTTGGACCGCCTGAAGGATCGCCGTTTGGACCGGCTGAAGGAGCACCGTTCGGTTCTTCGTGCGTTCCTCCTGGCAGTGGGGCGGATGGTTCAGAAACCGACGCGGCCTTTTGCTCGACCCTGTTGCGCTCGGTCCCGGTTGTACCTTCACCGTGCCGGGCGGCGACGGCGCCGCCGTGGCTCGAGACGAGGAACGCGGCCAGGGCGTTGAGCGTGGGTTGTTCGAAAAAAACCGTCGGCATCAAATCGAGGCCGTAACGACCGTTGAGCAGGTTGGAAAAATCGAGAAAGGAGATGGAATCAAACCCATAGGCGGAGAGTTCGGCTTCGCCGTCGATCCGTTCCGGCGCAAGCTGTTGCAGTTCGGCCACATCGGCAATTAATTGCTGTTGGACGGCGCGCGTCAAACGGCGCGCCGCTTCCCCGCCCGTTCCCACCGCGGCCGATGCGGCAGCGTGTTCTCGCAACGGCACTTCAGCGGCGCTGACACCAAGCGACACCGCCGCAACAGTCGGCGGGCAGAGCGCGTTTTGCAGCGCGGGTAACATCCGTGCCGGGTCACCGTAGGCCACCACCAGGTTGCCGGATGCATGGGCCAACAGCGTATCCAGCGCATGCAAACCGGCGGCGGTCGGCATGGGCACCAACCCAGTGGCGGCGGTCATGCGTTTTTCGGCGGCGGCGTCCATCACCATGCCGCCGTCGCGCCATTGGGGTAAGTTCAGCGACAAGGTGACCCCGTGGGCGCGTCCTTCCCGCACCTGTTCCTGCCGCCACGCCGCAAAGCCGTCCATAAACCCATTGGCGGCGGCATAATCGGCCTGGCCGGCATTGCCGACGACGGCGGCCAACGAGGAGAACAGCACAAAAAAGTCCAGTTCCAGGTGGCGGGTGGCGGCGTCGAGCGCCAAAACGCCGGCAATTTTGGGTTGCAGCACCGCGGCCGTCGCCTCGACGGTTTTTTGGGCCAAATAACCGTCGCGCAACACACCGGCACCATGCACGATGCCGTTGAGCCGCCCGAACCGGTTGAGGATGGTGGCCGCGGCCTCGCCGACCTGTTCGGCCTCGGCCACATCCACGGCCAGGTAAAGCACCCGTGCGCCAAAGCGGCCCAGGTCGGCGAGCAAGGCCGGGGGCGCTTCGGCACGGCGGCTGCTCAGCACCAGTGTTATGTCCGGTTTTTGCGCGAAATGGGCGGCGACCAACCGGCCCAAGCCGCCAAGCGCGCCGGTAATCCAGACCACATCGCCGCGACGGGGACGGATGGCGGGGGAACCCGTGGGCCGCCACGCCTCAAGCCGGCGCACCCAGCGGCGGCCTTCGTGGTACCGCACCAGCAAATCGCCGGCGCTATCGGCCCGTTCGGCATCGATACGGGTCAACACTTGCGCAAGGTCCACGCCCTCTTCGAACAAGAGCACGCGCGGCCGCAACCAGCTGTGTTCCAAACGGGCGCTTTGCAACAAGGCGCGTAACCCGGCATGGAAACGAGCCTCGGACTCCGGCAACAACAGCAACAACGGCCGCGGGCCGCCGTCGTGGGCGCGAACCAAGGCCTGGATGTGCGCGATCATCGCGTGGATGTTGCCCTGAACCGCCGCGGCCGAAAGGCCTTCGTGGGGCAAACACCCGCCACGCGGATCCGGCCGTTGCTGTTGTAACACATCCCCGAAATCCCGGTAGGCGCGGCTAAGCACCAGGGTCGGCGCGGGCCCGCGCGCGCGACCCACGCGGGTGGGTTTTTCCTGCCACACCGGCACGGCGAACAGGGTGGCGTTGTCGCCGCGCGGGGCCATGGGCACCGTGGTGAAACCGTCGATGTCGAGCAGGCGGTTGCCGTCGGCGTCCAAAACAGAAAGATCGACTTCGTGATGGCTGCTGTTCGTCCCCGTGCCGCCGTCGCGAACCCAAACGGTCACCTGTTCGGGAAGTTCGCGGTACAGCCGCAGTTCCTTCAGGCTGTAGGGCAGGCGCAAACCGTCGCCGCGGCGAAACATCGACCACAACACGGCGCTGAGCACGGCACCGTTGACCAGGCTCGGCTGCAGCAAACCTTCACGGGGAACACCTTCCGGCAAACGCAGGGTCGCCAGGGCACCCTGCGCACCGAGATGCATGGCTTCGATGCTCATCAAGCGCGGTCCGTGGCTCTGTTGCAGCCGTTGCGAACAGGTCGCGCGATCCCAAAACCGGTCACAGCTTTGGCGCAAGGCCGCGCAATCTACCCGCGGCGGGATCGCGGCGGGCGCGGGACCGATCAGACCCCGTACGTAGGTCGCCTGCTTCTCGCGGCCCGATTCAATCGCAAAGGATCGCCACCCACCTTTTTCGGCGGGTGCCACCTCGGTGACCCATTCGCCGCCCCCCGCCTCGATCACCAGCGGGCGCAGGAAAACCAGGTTGCGCAGGGTCGGCATCGCGTGGCCGGTCGCCGCGGCTCCGGCGGCCCGTGCCGACGCCAACAAAACGGCCGAGGGTACGATCTGGGCGTGGTCGACCAGGTAATAAGCATCGCCCGCGGCGGTGGTGACATGGCGTCGGCCCTCGGGGCCGGTCAAACGCGCGGTGAAGCCGTTCATTTCAGCGCGCACCCGACCTTCGCCGTCAAACAGGATCATGTCCAGCTTGCGAACCGCCTGATCCCGGCCCTCGCGGCGACGCAAGCAACACCAGATTTCAGTTCCCAAAGCCTCGTACACCACCAGTTCTTCAAGGGCGTAGGGCAGCAAGCGGCGGTCGTCCCGCCCCCCATCGGCGAGGAGCAGGCCGATCACGGCTTGGGTCGCGCCGTCCAGTAACCCGGGCGGCAACGCCATGGTTGCAGCATCGCGACGGGAGGCGGCGGGCAGTGCCAATTTGGCCAGAACCAGGTCCTCGCCGACGGCAACATCGCGCAACACCCGATGGGCGGGTCCGTAGTGCAAACCCATCGCGGCAAACGCTTTGTAACAGGTATCGGCATCGTAACCCGTCGTGGTTTGCGCCTGTAAAGCCTTCAGATCGACCCGCGGCGGTGTGGCTGTTACACCGTCAACGGAACCTTGGCAATGAATCTGTTGCGCGTCGGAACGGAAGTAAAAACGGATACCCGCGCCGTCTTCACGCCGATCCAGGGCGAGGTTTAGGTTTTTGGGCTGCGCGGCCACGCTAAACGGCGCGACCCAGGTCAGGTTGCGCAAGCACACCGCACGTCCTTCCACCAGCAAAGGCGCCGCGGCGGCACGCGCCGCTTCCAGGTAAACCACCCCCGGCAACACCTTGCTGTCGCCGACGCGGTGGTCGGCCAGAAAGGATTCGCCGCCGTCAAAGGTGGTTTGGTAACGCGGCCCGTCGAAGGCGGAACGGTTGTGGTGCAGCAAGGGATGGCCGTCCCGTTGCACCGGCTCGGCTTCAAAGGGACCGTGCCAATAGGTTTCCCGCGCGAAGGGATAGGTCGGCAAGCTGATGCGCCGCGGCCGACCGGTGCCGACCATATCTTCCCAATCGACGGCGACACCCCGCAACCACAGGTCACCCAAGGGGCCGGGGTCGCGGCTTTCCCGCCACGCGGTTTTCGCGGCGGAAAGGGCCGCGCTGAGGTCGGCAGATCCGCGGCTTTCTTTTTTCCCGGCAACGCGACCCCGTCGCACAGCCCGCGCGTCACCGGCCAACCAGGCCCGCAAGGCCGCGGGAACCGCATCCAGGTTTTCCGCGCAGAACAACAAACGTTCGGCCATGGCCTCGCGTCCGGTTTGCAGCGTGTAGGTGAGATCCACCAAACGCGGCCTTTCGCCCGCGTCGAGGAAGGCGATCAACTTTTGGGCGTAGGCGCGCAGGCGCGTTTCCGTTTGCGCGGACAACACCACCAAACAGGGGGCGACATCATCGGCCGTTGCCACGGCGGGCGCCTCTTCAACCAATAGATGCGCGTTGGCGCCACCCGCCCCGAAGGAAGACAACCCGGCCACACGCGGGCCTTGCGACCCATCGGCGCGCTTCGGCTTGGGCCACGGCGCCGCCTCATGTTGGACACGGAAGGGCGTGTCCTCAAAGCGAATGTTGGGATTGGGGGTTGCGGCGTTCAGGCTGGGCACGAGGCGCCGGTGTTTGAGTTGCAACAAAATTTTGGTCAGCCCGGCGATGCCGGCGGCGGCTTCCAAATGGCCGATGTTGGCCTTGAGCGAACCCAAGGCACAGAAGCGACCGGCGTCACCACAATAGCCAAAGGCTTCGGTTAAACCGGCCACCTCGATGGGATCACCCAAGGCGGTGCCGGTACCGTGGGCCTCGATGTACCCGACCTGACGCGGGTCGACGCCGGCTTGGGCGAGGGTCTCGCGAATCAACGCGGCCTGGGCGACGGGGTTGGGCACGGTGTAGCCGTTGGTCCTGCCGCCGTGGTTGAGGCCGGTGGCGCGGATGACGCCGTGAATGGGATCGCGGTCACGCAGCGCGGCCGCCAGCGGTTTCAGCAGCACGCAACCCACCCCCTCCCCTGGCACAAATCCGTCGGCGTCGGCGCCGAAGGGGCGGCAGACGGGGCCGGCGGCGAACATCTGCAAGCCGCTGCGCGAGATGTAACTGGAAGGATGGAGGTAGAGGTTGACGCCGCCCGCCAGCGCGAGCTCGCAGGCGCCCAGGGTGAGGTGTTCACAGGCCTCGTGGATCGCCACCAGGGACGACGAGCACAAGGTGTCAATCGGCATGCTCGGTCCCTGTAAGTTGAGCAGGAAGGAAACGCGATTGGCAACCGAACCAAAGGAGGTGTGGGGATTGACCCGCTCTCCGCGACGCCGCCAGGACGGCCCGTAAAAGTCGAAACCGGTTTGGGTGATGCCGGCAAAGACCCCGACGCGGCGGCGGTGTTGGTCGGCAATGCGCGCGCGGGTGTAGCCGGCGTCTTCCAGGGCTGCCCAGGCGGCTTGCAGGAATAGGCGTTCCTGGGGATCCATGTTGATCGCCTCGCGCGGGGCGATCTCGAAAAACAGCGGATCGAATTCGGCGAAACCGTCGAGGAAGCCACCCCACTTGCTGTAACTCTTGCCCTCGGCCTTGGCGCGGCGGGGATCGGGTTCGAAGAAACCGTCGAGCGACCACCGTTCGGGTGGGATTTCGCCGATGCCGGTTTTGCCGGCGGCGAGGTTTTGCCAGAAGGCGTGTAGATCCGGCGCTTGCGGGTAGTGCCCGCTCAAACCAATGACGGCGACGGGCTCGCGCCGCGCGGCCGGTTCGTCGGACACGACGGCCGCGACCGACGCGGCGCTTGAAACCGGTGCCGCGGTCGGCGTCTCGCCGGCGACCTTTTGGCTGGGGGCAGCGGTATCCCGCAACCAAGCGGCGCATTCGCGGGGAAACGCGCTCTGTAAGCGGGCGGCGACCTCGGCCAAGGTCTGTACCTCGAAGAACAGGGTGCGCGAAACCCGGGGGAAGGGTTGCGACAAACCTTGGTTGAGGCGGTTGATCAGGATGGAATCGATGCCGTAGCGTTGCAGGCTTTCCTCACTGTCGAGATCGGCAACGGCGATGTCGGTCTCGGCCGCGAATAGGTTTTTGACGGCGGCCAACACGGCCTCGCCGCTAAGGGCGACGGCGGTTTCCAACGGGACCGTCGCCGTTTGTGGCGCCGGCTCGCCCGCGAACCAAGGCTGCAGGCGTCGCGGATCACCGGCCAAAACGGCCACTTGCGCGGCGGATGCGGCCAATGCCTGCCGCAACGCGGTTAAACCGGCGGCGGTGGTGAGCGGCACCATCCCGGTGACCTCGGCCATGTGGCGGCGGGTGTCAGGGTCGAGTTGCATGCCGCCCTCGGCCCATAGCGGCCAATTCAGGGAAAGGGTGCGGCCGGCACACCAACCGGCGGCGACCCGTTGGTTGCGTTGCGCGGCGAACCCATCCATAAAGGCGTTGGCGGCGGCGTAATCGCCTTGGCCGGGGTTGCCGGTCACGGCCGACAAAGAGCTGCACAGGACAAAAAAGTCGAGGGCGACATCGCCGAGGGCACGATCCAGATTCAGGGTGCCCCGTACCTTGGGGGCCAGAACCGCGCACAATTCCGCGCCGGTTTTCTTGAGCAAAAAATTATCGCGATGCACGCCGGCCGCGTGCAGCACCCCGTTCAGGGTGCCGTGCTCATTCAGGACCGCGGCGATCAAGGTGGTCACGGCGCCTTCATCGGCCACATCAACCTGGCGATAGGCGGCGCGGGCACCCTGATTCTGTAATTCCTGGATCAAGGCCTGAATGCAGTTGTCGGGCGCGCGGCGGCCGGTCAGGATCAGCACGGCGTCTTGGGTTTGCGCGGCGATTTCCCGTGCGAACAAGGCGCCCAGACCGCCGGCGCCGCCGGTGATCAGGTAAATCCCACCTTCTTTCCAGGGTTGCGGCGGCGCGGATTGCGGTTCAAGGCGTACCCAATCCAAAACGCGGCGTCGCCCTTGCGCCAAACAGACATGCAGGTCGTCGGCAGCGGCGGCGGCACCCACGGCGGCGGCCACATCGGCACAACCGGAAGGCAGGATCAGCAGGCGGGGACGCAGGGCGGGATTTTCCAAGGCGGCGGTTTTGAGGAGCGCGGCCAAGGCCGATAACGCGGCATCCTGAACGGCGTCGGTCAACACCAATTGCACGCACACCGCTTCGGCGGCGTGGGCCCGCAAGCGCCGGCGCAGGCGTGCCAGAACCAAGTCGGCGGCTTGTGCAAAGGTTGCGGCGAGGTCACCCGGCACCCGCGGTAGCAGCTCGGCTTCCATGCCCGCCGCGCGACAGGCACGGGCCACGGCGTCTGACGGGGTCAACACCAGCAGGGCACCGTCATAGGCAATCGTTTGTGGGTTGGCGGTTTGTTCGCGCCACCTGGGCCGCATCAGCATGGTGGATGGTGATTGGCACACCGAGGGTGTTTCCTCGGTCCTCAACGAGGGTGTTGCCTCGGTCATCAACGAGGGTGTTGCCTCGGTCGGCATGGTCGGCGCGCTTTCCACCGGCACCGTTTGCGCCGGTTGCGACGGGTAACTGGTTTTCAGGAAGGGATAGGTCGGCAAATGGATGCGGTTGGGCGTGCGGTCGTAGCGCCCTTCCCAGGCGATTTGCGCACCGCCAAGCCAGGAAAGCACGGGATCGCCGGCGGGCGTTTCGGTTTGTCCGTCGCTTCCCGTCCAGGTCGCGTCGTCGGCTTCGCCGGCGGCAAAACGGCGCAAGCGGGTGACGGCCTCGGCCGAATCCGCGGCGCGAACGAGCAGGCGGTAGCGCATGGCCTCGCGGCCGGTTTGCAAGGTGTGGCATACATCGGCGAGGGCCGTGTCGGGCGACGCGGTGAGGAAGGCGGCCAACCGTTCAGCCATGAGGGGCAAGCGGTCCTTGCGCCGCGCGGACAGGGGCAACCAATAAGTCGCGGCGGTGGCACGCACCTCGACGCGCTGAAAATCACGGACGACGAGATGGGCGTTGGTACCGCTGTGGCCAAAGGAATTGAGGGCGGCGAAACGCGGTTGATCCGGCGAAGCGGGCCAAGCCACGGCTTGCTTCGGCATGGTAAAGGGTGTGCCCTCGATTTCCACGAGCGGGTTGGTTTGTTTGAGATGGGGCATGCCGGGAAGGGTGTTGGCGCGCATCGAGAGCAGGATTTTAATCAAACCCATCACCCCGGCGGCGGCGCAGGTGTGGCCGACGGCGGCCTTGGCACTCCCCACGGCAATCCGAATGCCAGCATCGGCAGTCCGAATGCCGGCATCGGCATTCCGATTGCCGGTTCCGGTATTGGCAACTTTTTCGTCGGCCTGCCCCATCAGATCGCGATAGGCGCGCACCAAGGCGTTGGCCTCGACGGGATCACCCAAGGTGGTGCCGGTGCCGTGGGTTTCCACGTAACCGATCTTGGTGGCATCGATGTGGAAACGTTCGTAGACATCGCGGATCAGGGCTTCTTGGGCGGCGCCGCTGGGCGCGGTGATGCCGTTGCTGGCCCCGTCTTGGTTGAGCCCGGAGGCGGCGATGACCCCGTGGATCGGGTCGCCGTCGGCCAAGGCGTCGCTCAGGCGTTTGAGGACCACCACGCCGACCGCCTCGGCGAGCACGGTGCCGTCCGCGGCGGCGTCAAAGGCGCGACAAGCACCGGTCGGCGAAAGAATCCCCAGGGCGGAAAGCGCGTTGAGACCGGCCGGATCCATGGCCGCGAAGACCCCGCCGGCCAAGGCCGTTTCGGTTTCTCCGCGGCGCAAACTCTCGCAGGCCAAGTGGATCGCGGTCGCGGAAGAGGCGCAACCGGTGTTGACGACCAGGGCCGGACCGCGCAGGTTGAGCAGGTAGGACAGGCGCGAGGCGATGATGGCCTCGGAAGCGCCGGTAAAGGATTCACCGCGGAAGCCGGTCGGTTCGGCGCCGACAAACACCCCGACGGCTCTGCCGTCCAAAGCCTTCGGATCCATCGCCGCGTCTTCCAAGGCGCGCCAGGCTTCTTGCAGGATCAGACGTTGGTGTGGGTGCATGGCGGCGGCTTCGCGCGGGGTGATGTTAAAGAACAGCGGATCGAAACAATCGCGTTCCTCGAGGACGCCGCCGTAGGCGTAACCCGCGCCGTCGGGATCGCGGTAGCGTTCCGGCAACAGGCCGGTGTGGACCGTACCCGCGGCCAGATTTTCCCAAAACTGGGCCGGGTCCGTTGCGCCGGGACACTGCCCGGCCAGACCGATGACGGCAATCATGGCGTTTGGCTCGGTTTTGTCATTGGCGGCGGGGGCGTCGGGCGTTCCGGGCAACGAAACCGCCGGCGCGGGCGACACCGAGACGGGGTTGACCGGCACCGCTTCGGTGCATTTCAGTTGGTCGCCGAACCGTTCTTCCAAGTAACGCACCAAGCGGTTGATGCTGGTGAAATCAAAAATGACGGCGGTATTGAGGGAAAGACCGAAACGTTCGTTGAGTTGCTGGACGAAGTTCAGACCCAGAATCGAATCCAAACCATAGTCGGCAAAAGGCACATCGGCTTGGATCGCCTCGGGTCTGCTGTTGAGCGCCTTGGCCAAAGCGTGTCGGGCAAAGTCAGCCGCGGTTTCGCGGCCCCGCGCCGTGGTTTCGATCCCCTCGCTTGTTTCGCTTGTTTCGCTTGTTTCGCCCACCGTCTGCTCAGGCACGGACGTCTCCGGCGCCTCGGCTTGACGGGGGAGGCGCATCAGCCCATCGCTTGCCGCCACAAACACCTGTTGGCCCACCTCACCCGCCGCGGCCAAGGGCACGCGCACCGCGGCAAAACCTTCTTCCAGCAGGACGCGGCACCACATGGCGCTGTCAAGGAGCGGCGAACCGGCAATCCGCAAGGCCTCGTCCTCGTAGAGCCACCAGCCGTCGAGAAGACCGAAGGCAATGGTCAGCACCGTCATCTTGCGGGTTGCCTCGTTGAGCAGCAGCAATCCGTTGTGTTTGAGGGCCGCCTGGGTGTGCCGCAAGGTGGCGCGAACGTCGGCGGTGGCGTGGACCACGTTGGTGGCGATGACCACATCGTAGCCGCCGACCCCCTCGCGCGGCGCCTGTTCGATATCCCACAAGCGGTAGCGCATGAAGGGATAATCGGTGTCGTAACGGGCCGCCGCGTGGTCGAGGAACATGCGCGAACGGTCGGTAAAACAGTATTCGGCGATGTTGTGTTTGAACGGCGACAGCTTGGGTAACACGGTGGTGGTGGTGCCGCCGCTGCCCGCCCCCACCTCGATGATACGAACGCGGACCTCGGGATCGGCGGCAATGCGTTGCTTCAGGTACGCCGTCAGCAAATCGCCGACACAGTGATTGGCGTGATCGCTAACGGTGTTGCCGCGGTAGAGGTTCTCTACCTTGGTCAACGAACCTTGCGGGAAAATGATGTCGGTCGCCTGCTTGCGCCCGGTGAGCACCGCATCCAAGGCGCGCAGGCAATCGTCTACCAGCACCACCGAGGCGCGGAAATCGGCATCCGCGAGGAACACCGGTTTCGCCTGTTCCCAATCAGCCCAGTGTTTGCGCGCTTCGGCGGGGGCAGGCGCGCGGATCACGCGGATGCGACCGTCCGATTGTTCCAGGTAACCGACGCCGCGCAGCAGGTTTAGGCTTTCGTCAAACCAGCGGCTGTATTTGGCAATGATGCCGGCGCCCTGCCGCAACGCCGCGATCTCGGCCCAGTCCCCAACGGCCGGCAAAGCGCCGAGCTGTTGCAACTGAACATACAACAATAAATAAAGGTGCCGGTTCAGCGCGGCCCAGTGTTCGCTTTTGGCGTCCCATTGGGGTTCACGTGGTTTTTGATCGGGGGCGACCAAAGCATCCAACAGGTTGAGCGCGGTCGGGGCAAACAGCATCCGCTCACCGACGGCACGGTGGAAGATCCCATCCAAGCGAGGCGCGACCCGCATGGCCGCCATTTGCAGCAGGCCGCGGCGTTGTTGTAATCCGGTGAAGCGTGCAAAAAGTTCAAAACCCTCGGTTTCGCGAAGCGCGCCAAAATGGGGACTCGCCAGTGCTTCGGTCCAATAACCCCAGTTGATGCAACCCACGGGAAAAGGCGCCGCGTCGGCAATCCCGCGAACCCAGGCGTCGGCGGCCACCACGCCGCTCGCGTAACCGGCACTGTCCCGCGCGGACAGGAACGAAAAGGCTTGGATGGAAGAACAGAAACACAGGAAATCCAGCGCCTCGTCTTGCAGCGCTCGGTAGAGATGGAGCCCACCCAGGGTTTTAACCGACACGCTTTGCAGGAAGGCCGCCTCGTCGACCTCGGCCACGCCGTGGTGATCCTCGAAAAAGGCGACCCCGGCAAACACCGCGCCGTGGATTTGGAGATGCTGTTGTTTGATTTCGACCACGGCCGCCGCCACCGCCGCGCCGTCGCTTAGATCGGCCTGGACGTAACCCGGCCGGCGCGGGGCGGGATAGGCGTCTAACTTGGCCGTAAGTGAGGCGTCCGCCGGATCGGTGCGGCCGAGCCAAATCACGGCGGCGTCGTAGTCCGCGATCAGTCGGCGGGTTAGGGCACGGCCGACCATACCGGCACCGCCCGCGATCAGGTACAGCCCACCGCGGCGCAAAGCGGGTTTCACCGGTTCATCGTCCAAGGGGAAAAACCGTTGTCGGCAGCGGCCGAGCGCCGAGAGGCGGATGCATTCGCCGCGATCCGAGGCCGGCTCGGCCAAGACGGCGGGCGCCAAAGCCGACCATTCAGCTTGGTTTTCGCCGGCCAGAAGCAGGTTGCGCACGGAAAAACGATGGTCGCCTTGCGCGAGCGAACAGGCCAAACCGCCCACCCCGGCGGTCAAGCCGGCGGCGCGCGCGGTTCCGTTTTGGGTAACAGACAGGACATAGGCATTCACGGATGCGTCGACAGGACAGCGCTGTTGCAGGTGTTTGAGCAGGCGCAGCAGTTGCACCTCGAAACGCAAGGTGGCCTGTTCCCGCGTCGCGGGGTCCACCAAACAGGCCTGGGAATCGCCCTCGGCAACGAAAATCAGGGTGTCGGGTTGCGGAAGCTGATCCAAAAGCCACGACCACGCCGCCGGATTCTGGACATCCAGGGTAAAGGAATCGGTGTCGCCGCCGTTGCGGTCGCCGGGGTTCACGTGCACGACGCGCGCCGCGCCAAGCTTGTGACACTGATCGCGCAAGGCCGTTTCGAGCGCACCACCCCCCTCACCCGCCACCAAGAGAACGGTGCCGAGGTGTTCAGCACCTTCCTGGCGCTTCCCGCTGGACAAGCGCGAATCGTATGTTGCGGTTGCCTTAAGCGGCACGCGGTCCGTGGTCAAAGGCGCCGCGGTCCAACGCGGGATGTAGGCACATTCGCGCAGGTAGGCGGCCGGCGTTGCCACGGCAACCGAACCCGCGGCCGGCTGGGCCGGCCGCGGTCGCGCGGTGCGTTCGCCCGCAAAAGGATAGGTCGGTAAGGAGATGCGCCGCGGTTGCCGGTCACCTTGCAAGCGGGTCCAATCCACGGCCACGCCTTTCACCCACAAATCGAGGCAACGTTCCAATAATCCTTTGGCAACCCAACGCGCCAAGGTCTGCTGCAGATCTTCGTCCATCGATGTTTGGGCCGGACGGACGACCTGACCGCGCAAAAGGTCGTCACCCGTGGCTGAGCCGTCGCAAAAAGCGGCGAGTTTGGCCAAAAGTTCGTCGTGATCGGCGGCCACCAACCCAAGCCGTTCGGCCATGGCCACGCGTCCGACTTGCAGGGTAAAAGCCAGATCAAGCAAAGGCGGCCGGTGTTGCGAAACACAATCACGCAAACGCGCGGCGGCGACACGCAGGCGGTCTTCATCCACGGCGGACAACACCACCATCACCGGTTGCATCAGCGGCGGCGTGGGTCGCGCGGGCGCCGCGTGTTCTGCCACCAAAAGATGCGCGTTGGCGCCACCGGCGCCGAAGGAGGAAATGCCGGCCAGACGCGGCAACTCGCCCAAACCCTCAACCCGCGGGCGTTCCCAGGGCGCAAGCTTTTGCTGAACGACAAAAGGTGAGGCGGCAAAGTCGATGCCGGGATTGGCAGGCGCGGCGTTGCGCGAGGGAACCAATTGACGGTGTTTGAGTTGGAGCAGGACCTTGGCCAAACCGGCGATGCCGGCCGCGCTTTCACCATGGCCGATGTTGGTTTTCACCGAACCGACCGCGCAAAATCCGGTCGCGTCGGTGTGTTGGCGAAAGGCGCGGCTGAGGGCGTCGATTTCGATGGGATCACCCAAGCTGGTGCCGGTGCCGTGGGCCTCCACGTAGCTGACGGCACGGGCGTCGATACCGGCGCGTTCCAAGGCACGGGTCACCAACGCTTGTTGCGCGTCGGGGCTGGGCACGGTGAAACCGCGGGTTTTGCCGGCGGTATTGATCATCGAACCCTTTAGCACGCCGTAGATGTGGTCGCCGTCCGCTTCAGCCCGCGCCAGCGGTTTCAGCAACACGGCTCCCACGGCCTCACCCGCCACAAAACCATCGGCGCCTTTGCCGAAGGTGCGGTTCTCCGGGCCGGCGGCCAACATGCCGGCCCCGGCGAGGTTGGTGTAGTGCTCGGGCTCCAAAATTAGGTTGACGCCGCCGGCGAGGGCGAGCTCGCAGGTGCCGTTGTTGATGCTTTCCATGGCCAGATGGATCGCGGTCAGGGAAGCGGAGCAGGCGCTGTCCACGGCCAAACTCGGCCCGCGGAAATTCAGGGTGTAGGAGACGCGGTTGGGCAAGGTCCAATAACTCGGCAAGCCGTAATCGCCGTTCATCACCCCGACAAACACGCCGACCTGGCGGCTTCGGCACAGATTGTCCGGCGTGTAACCGGCGTCCTCCAGCGTCGCGTAGGCGGTTTCCAAAAAGAGCCGCGCCTGGGGGTCCAGCGCCTCGGCGTCGCGCGGGGCGATGCGGAAAAAGCCGGCGTCGAAGCGGGTGGGCTCGTCGAGGAACCCGCCCCAACGGGTATAAGCGCGGCCGGGTTTGCCTTTTTGCGGATCGTGGTAGGCGCGCCAGTCCCAGCGTTCGGCGGGCACCTCGCCAATGCCGCTTTTGCCTGCTTTGAGGTTTTCCCAAAAGGCGTTGATGTCGGCGGCACCCGGAAAGCGGCCGGCCAAACCAATGACGGCGATGTCGCCGCCACCCGCCGGCGGTGTCACCGGCAGCGCGGGACGGGCCACGCTGAAGCGGCGCGGCAACGGCACTGCTTGACCCGCGACCTCGGGTTCAGCAAGCCGCGGCCGGTGAGAAGTATCATCCTCACCCAGCCAAGCCGCGAGCGCCGCGCCTTGGGTTTGCTCAAAATGATCGGCCAAGGCCTGGATCGTGTTGATGTCAAACAGCAAGGTGCTCGACACGCCGCCAAATACCTTGTTCAGCGCGTTGGTCACCTGGACCACCATAATCGAGTCCATGCCGTAGTGTTCCAAGGGTTGGTCGGCGGCCAGTTTGTGGGGGGCGATGTCGAGCGCTTTGCCGATCAGTGTTTTAAAAGCGGCAACGGCGGTTTTACCGGAAGGCCGCGAGGAAGCGACCACGGGTTTCGCCAAGACCGTGGGTGTCGGTGCGACCGATTTCACTTTTGGCCGCGCCGTGGGCGCGAGGGGTGCCGCTGTTGGCCGGGCCGCGGCGGAAACGGCCGTTTCCACCAGACCGTCACTTGCGGCGACGATGACTTGGTGCCCGCCACCGTGGTTGGCCTGTGCCGGAAAGGCGACCTGCGCAAAACCCTCGGCGCGCAAAGCCGCCCGCCAACGGGCCGGATCCAAGCCCGGTCCACCTGGCAACCGCGCCGGTGCGTCGTCAAACCGCCACCAACCGTCGAGCAAACCAAAAGTCAGGTGCGCGGCCAAGCCGTGGTCGTTAATTTCGTTGAGCAGCAACAAACCGTTGTGGCGTAAATAAGCTTTGGCGTGGCGCAGGGTGCGGCGAATGTCGCGGGTGGCGTGCAACACGTTGGCGGCGATCACCAGGTCGTAATTTGCCACGGCGGGATCGTCGGTCGCGGGCGCCTGCTCAATATCGAGCAGACGGACCTCAAGGAAGGGCGTCTCGGCGGCGAAATGGGTTTCCCCGTGTTGCAGGAATACCCGCGAAACATCGGTGTAGCTGTAGGTTTCCACCATGTGTTGCAAGGGTTTCAAGGCGGCCAACACGCCGGCGCTGGTGCCGCCGGTACCGGCACCGATCTCCAACAGCCGCAACCGCCGCGTGGGATCGGCCTGGTGGCGGGCTTTGACGGCGGCCACCACCAATTCGGCGACGGCCTCGTTGGTGACGTCGGCAATGGGATTGTTTTTGTAGATGCCGGCCACCCGTTCGGTCGACCCACCGGGGAACAGCACATCGGTGGCTTTGGTTTCGCCGCGCAGGACGGCACCAAGGACGGGCATCACCTGGTCGAGCAAGCTGATTTGCTCGCGGAAAACCGGGTCGTCGCTATAAACCCTTCGTTCCTGTTGCCAGGCTTCCCGCGCGGCCGATACCGGCAACAGCTCGGCGCTTGCGACGGGACGGTCACCGTGCCAATCCACCAAACCGTGAGCGTCGAGCAAGGTGAAGGTCGCATCGCGCCAAGCGGCCAAGGCACCTTGCGGCTGCCACGACGGCGCGTCATCAAACCAGCCCAAAGCGGCGATTTCCGAGGCCAGCCACGAAGCCAGCGCGCGGTCCAGGTCGGCGCGCGCCTCGGCCACCCCGGCCAATCGCGCGTCCGGCTGAAGCGACGGCGGTTGCGCCAAAACCCCGGCTAGGGACGGTGCCGGCGCGACGCGGCGCTCGGCCTCAATCGGGGGCAACATCTGGAGCGCGGCATCGCCCGGCCGGTTATTGACGCACAATAGTTGCGGGACCGGCGCGGCGAGCACCTGTTCCAGCGCGGCCATCCCCTGTTCGGCATCCAAGGAGCCGGCGCCCGCCTTGGCCATGCGTTCGCGGTAGGCTTGACCGGAGACGGCGCCCACCTCGCCCCAGTAACCCCAGTTCACGACGCGCACCAAACCCTCGCGGGCATCACCCAATTGCAGGGCGAAGGCGTCCTTAAAGGTGCAACCGGCCGCGTAATTGCTCTGGCCCGCTGCTTTGCTGAAGGATTGGGTCGAGGAGAAAAACAGCACGAAGTCGAGGGGTTCCCGCGCGAATACCTGACCCAAACGCACGGCCACGTCGACCTTGGCGCGCAAGCAGGCGCGGAAGCGCGTCTCGTCCATGTTGCGCAGCGCGCCGTCGTCCAACACAATGGCCGCGTGGACCAGGCCGTGGATGCGGGGGAACTGTTCTTTGACGGTGCGGTAGGCGGCGCGCAAAGCGTCGTGGTCGCTCGCGTCGGCTTGCAGGTAAAGCGGGCGCTTGCCCAGCGCGGCGCAAGCTTCCAGCGCCTGTTCCACGGCGGCGTCCGCGGCGCGGCGGCCGAGCCACACCAGTTGGGCGTCGTATTTTTCGATCAGGTAACGGGACCAAACCTGCCCAATCCCGCCGGCGCCCCCGATCACCACATAAACACCGCCGATCGCGTAACGGCTTTCTCGCTGAGACGCCGCGTAAGGTAGCAAAACTTGCCGGTGGACCATGCCGGTCCGCACCGCGACCACCTCGCCCTTGGCATCGGCCGCGACGCCCAGCAGCAGTTGCAGCGGCAAGGGTTCGTCGGCGGGCACATCGATCTGGCGCACCAACCAGTTGGGAACCTCTTTGCTCAAAGCCCCCATCAAACCGTGCACCGAGGCGTGGGCGGCGGCACCGACCCCAAAGCCGTCGACGCTCTGGGTTTGGGTCGTGATCGTGGTCCAGCCCAGCGCGCGGTCAGCGTAACCCAAATGCAACAAGGCCTTGATGGTTTTGAAACACAAAAGGACGCCGCGCTCCTGTTCGTCAATTAAGAAATCAAGTCCTGTATGCACCGGCGCGAGCCAAAACAGATGATCGATAGGACCGACCTCGGCCAATTGCGCGGCGAGGGATTCAATCGTTTGACGCGGTTCGGCCTGCAATGTCACCGCGGCGGGGAAACGCGTCATCAGGGCGGTGACCTGGTCCGAGGCACCGCCAAAGATCAGGATCCGCGCCTCGGCTTGCGGCCACGGGGCAAGCGGGGCGGTTTCGTCGCGACGCCACCGGGGTAACAACAGCATTGGTTTTTGGTCGTCGGCATCGGAACGCGAAGGCTGCTGTTCGGCGGCGCGGACGGTGACCCGCTCGGCAATCAGGCAAACGTGGCCGGCTTCGTCACAGAGGGTGATGTCAAAGGTGGTACCGCCGCCCTGGCTTTCCCGTTGTTCCAGCAACGCCCAGACGCCATCGCGGCAGGCGCCGTACAAGGTCAAGGCATCCACGGCAAAAGGCAAGCCCGCCGTTCCGGCGTTGAACCCGACCGCCGCTTGCAAGGCGGCGTCGAGGACACCGGGATGCAGTTGGTAGGCGGCGGCGTCGGGGATTTCCGCGGCCTGAATACGCGCCACGATCCGACCCGAGCCGGGATAATAACGAACCAAACCACGGTGCGCGGGGCCGTAGTCCAAACCGCTGTTTTCGAAGGTTTGGTAACAGGATTCGCCTTCAACCGGAACCGCATCACAGTCGCCGCGCCAGGCGCCCGGATCGACTTGGGGCGATGCCGCGGCGGGAACCAGGGTCACGCGGGCTTGGCTGAAACAGGCCCCGTCTGGATCCTTCACCTCAACGCGCAGGGTGGTTTCGTCTTCCGGCAGGATATGCACGCTCAGGTCCAGGTCTTCGCCTTGCCAAACCACGGGACGCAACCAGGTCAGGTTCTCAAAGCGCTGGTTCATCGGCGTCTCAAACAGATCCGCGACGGCCTCGGCAACCGCGGCGCGTTTCATTTCCAGCAAAGCCGCGCCGGAGAGGACCGGGTTGCCGGCGACGCGGTGGTCGGCAAAAAACCATTCGGCGCCGTTGAAGCGGGCCGAAAAACGTTGTTCGGCGAGGTTGGAACGGTTGTGGTGCAGCAAGGGATGCAGCCGGCCCGCAACCAAACCGCGATGGGGTTCCGGCGTCCAGCAGCGTTCCCGTGCAAAAGGATAACCTGGCAAGCCGATGCGGCGGGAAGCGTCGGTGTTCAGGCTCGCCCAGTCCACCGCGTGACCCTGGAGCCACAAGGCGGCGACTTGGTCGTGGCGTCCCTTGGCCAGCCAGGCCTGCATCGTTTGATGGAGATCGGGGTCGACCGCCGCGGCGTCGCGGAAATCATGGACCGCAACCCGTGCCTGTTGCCAGGGGATAGTCTCGGCATGGTCGCGGTAGGCACGCAAGGCGTCGAGCAAGGCCGGAACAGTGGTCACCACGGTAGCGATGCGTTCTTCCATCGCCTCGCGGCCGACCTGTAAGGTGAAGGCGATGTCGGCCAAACGCGGTGCGTTTTGGTCTGTCTGTTGCGGTGCTTGCAGGAAGGTCAGCAGGTTGTCGACCACCTCGGCCAGACGTTCGCGGTCGCGCGCGGACAGCACGATAATTTGCGGCGACGGGTTTGTGACGCGATCCACCGGCACCCGCGGCGCGCTTTCGACGATCACATGGGCGTTGGCGCCGCCGGCGCCAAAGGAGGAAATACCGGCGCGCAGCGGGGTATCTTCCGCGGCCCGCCATTCCGTCAACCTTTGCTGCACCGCGAAGGGGGTTGACGCGAAGTCGATGTTGGGGTTCAGTTCGGCGGCGTGGAGCGAGGGAACTAAACGGCGGTATTGCATCTGCAACAGCACCTTGGTCAAGGCGGCCACGCCGGCGGCGGCTTCCAAATGGCCGATGTTTGATTTCACCGAACCCAGCGCGCAAGAGCCCGGTGCGACACCGGCCCCAAAGGCTTTGTGCAAACCGGCGATTTCGACGGGGTCACCCAACGCGGTGCCGGTACCGTGGGCTTCCACGTAGGAAATGCTTTGCGGCGCCACACGGGCTTGGTCGAGGGCGTCGCGGATTAAAGCGGCCTGGGCGTTGGGGTTGGGCACGGTGTAGCCGTTGGTTTTGCCGCCGTGGTTGACGACGGCGGCTTTGACCACGCCGTAGATGCGATCACCGTCGGCAAGAGCCCGGGCCAGGGGTTTCAACAGCACGGCACCCACGCCTTCGCCGGGGACAAATCCGTCGCCGCCGGCGCCAAAGCTGTGACAGCGCCCGTCGCGCGAGGCCATGGTGAATTGCGCCTGTTGGATGTACTTTTTGGGATGGAGCGAAAGGTTGACGCCACCGGCGACGGCCAGTTCGGCATCGCCCCGTTTCAAGCTCGCCACGGCCAGGTGCAGCGCCGTTAAGGAAGAGGAACACAGGGTGTCTACCGCCAAACTCGGCCCTTTAAAATCAAAGACATAGGAAACACGGTTGGCGATGGAGCCGTAGGCGGTGCCGGGCGGCATGGGCACGCCGTCGTTGGGATCGACCCCGCCCAGCAAATGGTATTCACCGTACATCACGCCCACAAAAACACCGACGCGGCCGTCGTGTTGCTGTTGCAGCGAAGCACGGGTCAGGCCGGCGTCTTCGAACAGGTGCCACACGGTTTCGAGGAACAGCCGTTCCTGGGGATCGGTCGCGGCGGCCTCACGCGGGGCCATGCGGAAAAAAAGCGGGTCGAAACGGTCGACGTCGTCGAGGAAACCGCCCCACTTGTTGTAGGTTTTGCCCGGCGTTTGCGGTTCCTCGTGGAAATAAGCGCGGACATCCCAACGGGATAGGGGCACCTCGCGGATACTGTCGACACCGTTTTGGAGGTTTTGCCAAAAGGTGGCGAGGTCCGGGGCGTCGGGATAACGCCCGGCCAAACCGATGACGGCGATGTCGTCGTCGTGGTGGCCCGGTCGGCCGGCGCGCGGCATGGGCCGCGGCGACACGGGTCGGTTGTGCGCAACCGGCACCTCGGCATCGGCGCGGTTGGCGGCGAACCAATCGGCCAGCGCCTGCAAGCGATCACATTCGAAAAACAGGGTTTTGGGCAAAACCCCGAAGGTCTGTTCCAAACGCTGGTTGAGCCGTTTGATCATCAGGGAATTGATGCCGTAATCCTCGAAGGGCCGGTTGGCTTTGAGCTGGGCCCGTGGGATGCCGGACACCTCGGCAAAGATTTCGGTAAGCTGATCCAGGCATACATTCGAGCGTTTCGCGCCTTGCGGCGGGGCCTTCGCGGCAACCGGCGTTTGCGCGGGCGCGGTCGGCACCCGCGCGGGCGACGCGACCCAATGGCGTTCACCCGCAAAAGGATAGGTCGGCAACGGCACGCGCACGGCAACGGTTGGTTCGATGGCGCTCCAATCCACGTCGCCACCCTGAACCCAAGCACGGGCCAAGTCGACGAGTTCCGCGCCGGCGGCGACAAACGCGCCCTGTTCCGCAACGCCCTGCCACAGGCCCACGGCAACGGGTTCGCCCGCCAGCCAAAGACGGAGTCGCTCGCGCGCTTCGCCGGTATCGGCGGCGCACCAAGCCAAGCGGTGTTCCATGGCGACGCGGCCGACACGCAAGGTAAAGGCGACATGGCACAAAGGCGCCGGTTCCTCATTCAAATACACCAGCAGGCGTTCAGCCGCCCGACGCAGCTGTGCGGTGCTCGCGGCGGAAAGCACCAGCAGGGTCGAACCGGATTGTTCGGGCAAGGCAACCGGGGCGGCTTCTTCGACCACCACATGGCCGGAGGCGCCGGTGGCACCGAAGGCGTTGATCATGGCGCGGCGCGGTCCCGCCGTTTGCGGCCAGGGTTTCCGTTGCGTCACAATCGCAAGACCCGAGCCGTCGATCAAGGGGTTGCGGGGTTCGCTGTTGCGGGTCGGCGCCAGTTCGCCGTGTTTCAGTTGTAACAACACTTTGACGAGCTGGGACACGGCCGAGGCCGATTCGAGGTGGCCGATGTTGGCCTTGAGGGAACCGACCTGAAGTTCGCCACCCGAACCAAAAACATTTTGCAGCGCGGCCGTCTCGGCGGCGTCGGCCAAACCGGCACCCGGCGCGGCGGCTTCTATATAATGGATGTCCTCGGTTTTCAGATCGGCCTGGTCCAGGCAGTGGCGCATCAAGGCGGCCTGGGCCTCGGCCTTGGGCGCACCGTAGCGCGGCGATTTGCCCAGATGGCCGATGACGGCGGCGGGCAGCAAGGCGTGGATGCTGTCACCATGGGCCGCGGCGTCGTCGCGACGTTTGAGCAAAACGGCCCCGACCCCTTCGCCGGCGACCCAGCCGTCTGCCTCGTCGCCAAAGGGTCGGCACTGTTGGTTGGGCGAGAGCAGGTCCAGCCGGCGCAGCAGCGCCTCGTGGTAGGGATGGCTGAACAGGTTGACCCCGCCGACCAGGGCGGCGTCACAGGAACCGTTGCGCAAACTCGCGCAAGCGGCCTGTAACGCGGTTAACGCCGAGGAACAGGCGGTGTCGAAGGCGACGCTGGGGCCGTTGAAATCGAAAACGTGGGACACACGGTTGGCGATGGAGGCGTGGGAGGAAACGGCGCCGTTGAGCGTGTCGGGCCAGGCCGCGCTGCCCAACGCTTGGTAATCGTGCCACATGGCGCCGACAAAAACCCCGACGCGCGGGCAATGGCGCCGCAGTTGCTCCGGCGTGTAACCCGCATGTTCCAAACAGGTCCAGGCGGTTTCCAGGAACAGCCGTTCCTGTGGGTCCAGGGTGGCCGCTTCCATCGGTGAAACGGCGAACAGCAGGGCGTCGAAGCGGTCGATGTCGGGCAAAAAACCACCGTAGGCCGCGCCCTCCGGCTGAACCGGACGGTCGGCGGGCCAGGCGGTGAAGCTGTCGCGGCCGGCGGCGAGGTTTTGCCAGAAGGCGGCCGGGTCCTCGGCGCCCGGAAAACGCCCGCTGTAACCGACCACGGCGGGCATCGCCAAGGGAAGGCGGGCCGGGTCGGTTTTGCCTGGCCGGGGGGCGACGGCCGGGGTTCGTTCCGGTTCGCGACCCATTTCGAGCGGCCGGTGATCGGCGGGCAAGGCGGCGACAAAACGCCCGCCGGTAAAGCCGTGGACCAGGTCGCAACCCTCCGGCAGTTGGAAGGCATCGCGAATTTTGTCAAAGCGAATGCCGCCGATGGGACACAAACCAATCTCAAACTCGGCCTTGCGCCGCATCATCACCTGACCCAAACCACCGGCATTCAGCAACGCGGTGTAGCGATCTTCGCCCGGCAACCCGGCCTCCAAGCGCGCGAGGTCGGCGACCACAAACACGCAGAAACCGGCGATTTGGAAATGCTTGCGGTTAAACGGGGTGTAACAGGATTTCAAGGCGGGCAACGGGCCGCAACGGCGAACCAGTTGATGCGCGTCGCGGTCATAAAGGTACAAACCTTCTTCCAAACCAAGGACCCCGCCGGCTTTGACGAACACGAACAGCAACAAGCCGTCGCCTTCGCCCAGGGTTTGGAACAGTGCGGCGTCGGGACCGCGTCTGGCCAACTGCAGTAATCCCGCGAGTTGGGCGAGGGTCACCGCGCCGTCGTGGTAAGCGCGTTGGCATGCGCGAATTTGGTAATGCTCCAGGGGAAAAGGCGCGTCAACCAAGGGCAACGCCTGGCCGTCGAAATGGCGCAAGTAGGGTTTTTCACCGGGCTTTTCAAAGGCGGCGACGTCCTCGGGGAAACTGTCGGCAATCAGGTCGCTGCTCAGAAAATCGGCGAAGGATTGCCCAGGCGGAAACGCCTTGGCTTGGACCGGACGTGTGCCGAAGGCCTCGGCGACGCCGCCGAAGAAACAGCGGAGCAAACGATGGCTCGCCTCACCGGCGAAACAACCGGACGCGATGTCGGCGCCGAACACGGGCGTAACACCCAACCCGCAATAAGTTTGGTTGTCCAGCAGGAGTTGGCCGAGGTAACCGCTTTCGGCCACCACCAAGGGATGACTGGAACGTCCGTAGTAAGGTTCAATCGCGTGCATCTCCGCGACCACCAGCAAGGTAAAGGCGGCTTGCGCGAACAGCTTGCGGTCGGCCTCGGCAAAGCAGGCCGCGGCCGGCACGGCCCCGTCGGGTACGGGCATCAAAAGATGTTGTTCCGGTTGGTAGTACCAAAGGCCGGCCGCCACACCCGTGACCCGACCCGGCGCGATGTAAAGGTAGGTTTGCAAGGCGTTTTTGCCGCCGGCCGACGGGTACAGGTAACGGGGGCGACCGTACCATTCCCAGGCCCGCAACAATCCCAGCAAGCGGCTGATCGCTTCAAACGACACCGGCCGGCGCGCAAAGGCGACGGCGGGCAGGCTTTCGGCGGCGGCATCGTCCCGAAAAGAAATCGCCGGCAAAACAAGCGGCTGATTCGGTTCGGTTCGGGTCCGCGCGGCCTTGACCTCCGGTGCAAGTTGCGGGAATACGGCCGCAACGGAAGCAGCGGGTTGCTGGGCCAACACGTAATCGGCCAGCGCGGTGATGGTCGGCTCATCCAAAAAGACCTCGACCGGGATGTTCACGGAAAAGTGATCACGCACCTTGGTGACTACACGCACCATCGTCAAGGAGGTGGCGCCGAGGTCAAACAGATCGTCGTTATCCTGCAGGGTCGGGTTGTGTAACAAACGGCGGAAGTTGTCGCGCAGCAGGGTCAGCACCGCGCCGCGAACATCACCGTTCACGGCAGCGTGCGTCACTTCCCCGACCTCGGGCGGCCACGGCAACGCGGCGCGGTCCAACTTGCCGTGGGCGGTGGTGGGCAAGGCGGCGAGCGGTACGAACACGTTGGGCACCATGTACTCGGGTAACCTGGCTTGCAGGAAGGTTCGCAGCTTTTTGGTGTCGGGCGGATTGGCGCCGGTCAGGTAGGCCGCCAATTTGGGATCGCCCTGTTCTTGGTCCCGCACCAGCACCACCGCCTCGGCCACGTCGGCGTGGTCGCACAAAACGTTTTCGATTTCGCCCAGTTCAATGCGCAAACCACGCAGCTTGACCTGAAAGTCGAGGCGCCCGAGGAATTCCAGATTGCCGTCGGGCAAACGGCGAGCGCGGTCGCCGGTGCGGTAGAGCCGCCCGCCCGGTATTTTCGAGAAGGGATCGGGCACAAATTGTTGGGCGGTTAAGGCCGGACGGCCGGCATAACCACGCGCAAGCCCGACACCGCCGATACACAACTCCCCTTCCCCACCCGGCGCCGCGGCCTCGCCGCGCGCATCCAGCAGGTGGATGTGGATGTTGCTGATCTCGCGGCCGATGGGCACGATGCCGTCGGCGCGGGGCACGGCCTGCCAAGCGGTCACATCCACCGCGGCTTCGGTCGGCCCGTAGAGGTTGTGTAACGCGGTTTCGGGCAGGAGGCGCAAGTGGCGATCCACCGCGTTTTGGGACAAGGCCTCGCCGGAGGTGAACAGGTGCCGCAAGCTCGTGCAGTGCGGTGCGTCGGGTTCGCGCTGGAAAAAGGCCAGCATCGAGGGCACGAAGTGACAGGTGGTGATGCCTTGTTCGCGGATGGTGGCGACCAAAAAAGCGGCGTCCTTGTGACCGTCGGGTTTGGCCACGACCAAGGTTGCCCCCGCCAACAGCGGCCAGAAAAACTCCCACACGGAAACATCGAAGGTAAAAGGGGTTTTTTGCAGGACGCGGTCATCGGGCTGCAACCCGTAGCGCGCCTGCATCCACAGCAAGCGGTTGGCCACGGCGCGGTGCTCGAGCATGCACCCCTTGGGGCGCCCGGTCGAACCCGAGGTATATATAATGTAGGCAAGGCTCCCGGGCGTGGCCGCGGCGACGGGATTCTCGTCGCGCGGGGACCAGGTCGCCGCGTCGAGGGCAAGCACGCGGCCTGGGAAATCGGCAAAGTGGGGTTTGAGTCGGTTTTGGGTTAACACGTGATCGACACCGGCGTCGTCCAACAAGAAGCGGCGGCGTTCGGCGGGATAAGCGGGATCAATCGGTAGGTAGGCGCCGCCCGCTTTGAGCACCGCCAACAGGCCGACCACCAGCTCCACGGAACGTTCGGCGCAAACGGCAACGGCTCGGCCTGGTTGGAAACCGCCCTCGGCCAAAGTGTGGGCGACCTGGTTGGCGCGGCGGTTGAGTTCGGCGTAGCTGAGGCTGGTTTCGCCAAAAACGACCGCGGTTTGGTGCGGCTGTTGGGCGACACGGGTCTCGATCAGGTGGTGAATGCATTGGTTGGGATCGTAGGCGGCGGGTTCGGGCGTGTTTGCGAGCGTCGGTTCGAGCGTCGGTTCGAGCGTCTGTTCCAAAGCCGCCGGCACCGGCCCAATCAACGCGGCGAGGTCGAGGTCGTCCCATGCCTCGGGCGATTTGGCCAGGGCACGCACCAAACGAACATAGGCGCCGAACATCGTCGCCACGGCGCTATCGGCCGAGCAGGGCAAGCTGGTGGACCAGTGGACGTGGAGGCCGTCGTCGCTTTCGCGGCTAATTTGGTCCAACACCACCAGCGGCGTGCAGCCTTCCTGCTCCCCAAACACAAAACCTTGCGGCTTGGGGAAAGCATAGGCCGCCGCATCGAACAGATTGGTGAACACGGCGGGAAAGGACAAAGGTGCGCCGCCGCGCGTTTTCATTTTGCGCAGGGCTTTCAGCCCGCTGACCGGGCGTTGCGCCAAATCGCTTTGGACTTGGGCGTGCAGGTCGCGCACCTTGTCGGTAAAAGGCCGTTGGTCCGCGCGAATCACCACCCAAGCCAGCGATGAACCGTCGCCGGCGATGCGATGGATGTCGGGATGTTGGGGCAGGCGGTCCCAACAAGGCACCACCAGGGAAAAGGTGGTTTGATGGGTCCAGGCCGCCAAGACCTCGCCGTAAGCCGCGAGCAACACCATCGCGGGCGGCACCTGCAAAAGGGCGGCGGCCTGTTTGAGCCGTGGCCACCCTCCCAGCACGGCGCCGAGGCGGCCGGAGTTTTTACCCGAGGCGGCGGGTAACGCGGGGCCGCTTGGTAGGTCGGCGAATTTGGCCTGCCAGTAAGCCTCGGCACCGCGCGCCGTTTCGGCCGCCCGCGCTTTGCGCCACAGGACCCAATCGCGAAACGTCAGTTCACAACGGGCCGGCGTTTCGTTGGGATGTTGGTAGAGGTGCAGCAGTTGGTGCAGGATCAGTTCGTAACTGGGCCAGTCGAGCAGGATCATATCGAGGCACAGGTGCAGGCGGGCGAAGTGGTCGCCATGGCTGACGTGCATCGCCACGTAGGGCGGCTCGCGAAAGGCAGGGTCGGCCAACACCGCCGTTTTCACCTGCTGCAAACGGACGGCGGATTCGGCCTCGCTCAGCCCGCGCAGGTTGGTGCTTTGAATGCGCGGCGGCGGCGGGCTGCGTTGGGTTTGCAGGGTGCCGTCATCCGTCATCCGCGTGGCCAAAATATCGTGGACCGCGGCCAGCTTGCGCCAAGCCGTTTCCAGACGGGTCACATCGAAATGGGCCGCGTCTATTTCTTGATAAACGCGGTACTCGCCGCCGTCGACCTGATCGCGGCCAAAGCGGTAAGCGGCCTGGAGATCGGTCATGGGGTAGGCCTCGAAACGGGCGGCCGGGTTGGCGCGCAGCACGGCGCCTGCCGGGGCGCCCGGCGCGGTCAGCCCACCTGGCCGCGGCTCCCAGGGATCGGGATCCAGTGCAAGTTGGCGCAACACGCGCAGGTAGTCCTCGAACACGGCTTCAACGGCCTCGAAGCGACCCGCGGCCACGTCCCAATTGAGTTCCAACCCGCCGTCGCGTTCCAGCAGGTGGTGGTCTAAATAGACTTGCGGCGTCTGGGTAATCGCAAAATCCATGCGGCGCAAAAAGCTTTCGGTGACGGCCTGCTGCATGGCGCGGTGGCCGAGCAAGGAGGTGAACACCACCGGCAAGGCGGCGTTGGTGGGCAACTTGCCGGCCTGTTTCAATTCGCGCAGGACCCGCACGCCCGAAACACCGCCGTGATCCATGGCGGCGCGGAACTGTTCGCTGTTGTGTCGCACCAGGGTCTCAAAGGTTCGGCCCGCGCGCGGTTCCACCACAAACAGATTGGTCGACACAAAGGGTCCGAGCACGTGCGCCAAATCGGGATGGCGCGGCGCTCGGTTGAGCGCGGTGGAAATCAGGGTAAAGGACTCGGTTTCGGACCAGGCGCGCAGCACCTCGGCAAACACGCTGAGCACCAAGACGGTGGGCGAGACCTGCAGGGCGCGGGCTGTGTTTTGGAAGCCGCGCCATTCGGCGGGGCTCAATTGGTCGCTGAGGCGGGTACGGCGAACATCGGGACGGCCGTGAACCACGCGGCGCGGCAGTGCCGGACCGGGCGGGTAGTGGTCGCGCGACAACCAATAAGCGAGATCCTTGCGGGCGCGGGGCGAGGATTCGAAGGCTTTTTGCGCCAGCACGTAATCGCGGAAGGTGACGGCGCTGCTCGGCAGGGGTCGCGCGGGATCGGTGTAGCCGTCCGACCACTGTTGCAACAGCAACGCCAGACCGCCGGCGTCGAGCACCAATTCATCGATGCTCAAAAAGACGACGGACGGCGACCCACGCAAGATGCGCATCTCGTACAGCGGCAGGTTCTCACCGTCGTAAACCCTGTGGGACAACGCCTCACGCCAGGCGTGCCGGGTCGCTTGTTGCGCGTGGGGGGGCTGACCCGTGAGGTCTTCGACCTGGGGTTGGTAGGGTGGGACCTGTTGGCGAACCTGCTGGCGACCGTCCGGTAACACCACGGTACGCAGCATGTCGTGGTGGTCCACCAAGCGCTGCCAGGCCGCGATCAGGCGAGGCACATCCAAAGCGTCGAAGGTCATTTCGAGGTAGATGTGGCAACCGACGCGGTCCCCGTCGAGTTGGAGTTGGCGCCCGGTGTAAAAGGATTCCTGAATGTCGGTCAGCGGGAAAGGCAACCAACGCCCGGCGGGGTCCGGCACCAGTTGCGGTTGCAGGGGTTCGCCGGCAGTCTCATGGCTGACGGTCGGCAGGACGCGGGCCAAGCCGGCCACGGTGGCGTGGTCCTGCAGGTCGGCGAGCGGGACTTCGACCTTGAGTTCCTGTTCCAAGGCGTGTTTCAGCGACAGGGCGATGACGGAATCAAAACCAACCTCGTTAAAATCCTTGTCGTCCGGCAAATCGGCGGGCGCAAGATCGAGCAGGCCGCACAGTTGCGCGCGGATCACCCGCTTCACGGGTTCCAAATCGGCGACCGGCTTGGGCGGCGGCGGGCTCGGCGGCGGATCCACGGCCAAGGTCCCAACCCCAATCGGCCGTCGCGTCAGCGGAAAGGGTTTGCGCAGGAAGGGGTAACCTGGCAGCGCACAGCGGCGGCAGCCGCGGTGTGCGAAGAAACGCGACCAAGCCACGGCGGCACCCTCGACCCAGGCGGCGGCGAGGGTGTCGGCATCGGCGCCGGCGGGTGCCGGTCGGTGGCTGTTTTTGGCGGCGCGTCCCTGGTACAAGGTGGTCGCGGCGGCCCGACCCGCGGCCAAATCGGCCAGCGCGGCCAAGGCCTGCTGTTGGTCCTGCACCACCAAGGCGGCGCGGTATTCGAGGGCTTGGCGGCCCACGGCGGTGGTGTAGGCAACGTCGGCGAGGTCCACCTGTTGATCGCGCAAATGGTCGTGGTACCGCGCGGCAAGCACCCGCAAACGGTCCTCACTTTTGGCCGACAACAGCAGCGGCCAGGGCCCGCGCGCGGCCGCGGCGTGCGCGCTCGCGGTCGCCGGAAACTGTTCCAGAACCACGTGGGCGTTGGTGCCGCTAAACCCAAACGAACTCACCGCGGCCAACCGCGTGCCGCGCGCATTGGTCGGCCAGGCTTGCAGGCGGTCGTTCACGTAAAACGGGCTGTCGGCAAAATCGATGTGCTGGTTTTCGCGGGTGAAGTTAATCGACGGCGGCAACTGTTGGTGCCGCATGCTCAACAGCACCTTAATCACCCCCAAGACCCCGGCGGCGGCGGTCGTGTGGCCGATGTTGCCCTTGAGGGAACCCATCCCGCAGAAACGACGCCGCTGGGTCTGGGCCCGGAAACTTTCGGTTAAGGCGTGGACCTCGATGGGGTCGCCCAGCTTGGTCGCCGTGCCGTGGGCTTCAATGTATTGCAGATCGTCGACGCGAATGCCCGCCCGGCGATAAACCGCGCTTTCCAAGGCACTTTGCGACTTGTAGCTGGGGACGGTAATGCCCGAGGTCTGACCGTCCTGGTTGGTGCCGCTGCCGCGAATCACACCGTGGATCACGTCGCCGTCGGCGACTGCATCGGCCAAACGCTTGAGGATCAGCACCCCGACGCCGTCGCCAACGACAATCCCGTCGGCTTCGTTGTCAAAGGGCCGGCAGGAGCCGGTGGGCGACAGCATGCCGGCATTGCCCATGGTCACGAAGGTTCCGGGATGGTTGTAGATGGTGGCGCCGCCGCTGATTGCCATGTCGGTCTCGCCGCTCTGCAAGGATTTACAGGCCAAATCCAAGGCGGTGAGCGACGAGGAACACGCGGTGTTAATGGTGAAGGCCGGACCTTTTAGGTCGAGGTAATAGGCGATGCGCGAGGACAAAATGCAGGACTCGGCACCGAGCAAGGAAAACAGGGAGCCGTCGTGGTATGGGTCGTTGCCGCCCATGCTGCCGACGAAGGTGCCGACGGCCCGACCTTTGACGCTGTCGGCGGGATAACCGGCATCTTCCAGGGCTTGGTAACAGGCTTCGAGGAACACACGGTGATGCGGTTCCATGGCCGCGGCTTCCTTGGGTGAGATGTGGAAAAACAGCGAATCGAAACAATCGCGGTCCTGCATGCGGCCGAAACGCGCCTGGGTCGGATCGAAACCCCGTTCCGCGAAGTAGGCCGACCATTCGGGATCGGTGACATCGCTGATACAGTCGCGGCCGTCGCGGATCAGCGCCCACAAGGACTCGGGTCCGTCGGCGCCGGCGCAGCGGCACGCCATGCCGATCACCGCGATGGCGTCGCCGCGCGTGGGTTTGTCGGCGCGGCGGGCATCGGATTCCGGCGCGGGGTGCGATTCGGGTGCCGGCGCGCGGAGCACCTCGGTTTCGGTGCGTTTCGGTGCAGTTTCGACGGGCGGTAGCGGCGCAACAGCATCCAACGACACAGCGGGTTGCGCACCTTCGCCAAGCGCGCGGTGAATCTGTGCCGCCAAGGCGGACAAGGTCCCGCATTCAAACACCACGCTGGTCGGCAGCTTCAAATCGTAGCGGCGGTTGATGTGCTCCAGCAGCTCAACCGAGTTCAGCGAACTGATGTTGAGTTGGTTTAGGGTGGTCACCGCTTCGACTTCAGCGGGGGCATAACCCAACACCTCGCTAAAAATCCCCGTCAGTACGCGCACAACCGGCGCATTATCGGGCGCCGGCCGGCGCGGCCCCGGCACGGTCGTTGCGGCGGGCAGGTTCATCGCCACCATTTCGGCCAAGGCGGCAAGGGTACCGCATTCGAACACCACGCTGGTCGGCAGCTTGAGTTCCCAAGCGCGGTTGATGTGCTCCAAGAGTTCAACCGAGTTCAGCGAGCTGATGTTGAGTTCGTTGAGGGTTGCGGCGGCGCGTATGTCCGCCTCGGCATAACCCAGCACATCCGCAAAAAGTGGCACCAAACGCTTTTGAATGGCCGCGGTTAATTCGCCATCACCCGCCCCGACCACCGCGCAAGCGGTTGCGCCGCCGCCCCGCAAATGCGCGCGCATCTCGGTCAAGGCCGTGCTGTAGGACATGGGTCCGTCAAGCAAGCGGCGGTTGTGTTCGCGACGTGCTTCTAGCGCCATCGACGCCGCCTTGCGCAACTTAAACAAACTGTAGGTAATCCAACCTTTCTCCAGGGAAATCGACTGGTTGGCGTAGTTGCGGAAGGTGGCCGCGACCACGTCCGGCAGGTGGGCGATGTTGTCTTCGAACTCGGGATCGTGCAAGAAGTTGCTGATCTCCGGCGAGACGTCGATGTGCTCGTCGATGATCAGCGCGTGGTCCGACAACAGGTCGACCCAGGTCTCGCGCGTCGGAATGGTAATTTCCACGTTGGGATCGACAATCGGCCCGCGCAAATTGGCGATGTAATCCATCAGCAACACGCGGCCGTTGTCCTGAAGCGAACGGCTGATGTTCTGGAACAAGCCGACCTTGTCACGGATGTGGAAGCTGACCTCCACCCCGATGATCAGGTCGTACACATCGGGGAAGGCGTCCTTGCTGCTGTCGGCGTGGAAAATGCGCGTGCGGTCACCCAAACCGAGCTGTTGGATGCGGGCGTTGCCCTTCTCCGCCTGGGCCTTGGTGATGGTAAAACCATGGGTCTGCAGGTTGGGATAGTCCCGCGCGAACTGGATGACGTCGGTCCCGTGGCCGCAACCAAAATCCAGGAGCTTGCGGATCGCGGCGTAGTTTTCCTTGTAAAACAAAACCTGGCGCAACTCGATCTGGCGTTGTTTCATCATCGCCAGTTCGGCGGCGTACCGCTTGGGGTACAAGAAGACCCGCGTCATCGAGAAACCGGGGATGCGTTCCGGGAAGGGGCAGAAGGTCAGGTACTCTTCCTCAAAATCCGCGTCGCCGATGCCGGCGTAGAAGGTGTAAAACTCGGTCGCGCGGTTTTTGAGACGCGCGGGGTCGGCGTCGGGTACCGGCGCGTCGGGGTCGTGGGTCTGCATGGTTTCGTTCCTCATGGTGGTGCTGGGCAGAGCAGGCGATGAAGCGGCGGGTCGGTCGGTGGCTTTGGCAACCGGTCGATAAGCTTGGAGGTCGAAGGGATAGCTGGGCAAGCCGTGCAAACGGCGCGGTGGTTCGTCGGGCGCGAACCAGCGATCCCAAGGTACGGCGTGACCGGCGCACCAATAGGCGGCAACTTCGCCCAACGACCCAGAATCGATAAATGTCTGTATCCATTCCGTTTGTGGCTCGGGTTTGATGGTACAACGGTCGGTAAAACAAGTCACGGTATCGGCACCGCGACGCCAGGCCCGCAGTTCGCCAACCAAGTGTTGTTGATTCCCACAAACCACGGCAAGCCGCACCGACATCGGCTCGCGGCCGACCTGCAAGGTGTAACTCAGCCGGACCAGATCAAGGTCCTGATGCCGTTCCAAAAAAGCGATCCAGCGATCAACATAGCTTGCAAGCGCCTGCTCACTTTTGGCGGACAACACAAACACCATCGGCAGCACCCGACGGGGCGACGGCGCTTGCCGGTATTCCTCCAGGACGAGGTGGGCGTTGACCCCGCCGGCGCCGATGCCGGTGATCCCGGCGCGACGCGGGACGGTTTTCCCGTCAACCTGGATCGGCCGCCAAGGACCGGCCTCGCGGGTCAAGCGGAAGGGACAGCGCGCGAAGGGGATTTTTGGATTCAAGTCACCCCGCACCAGGGTCGGGGCCAGGGTTTCTTCGCCGAGGGCAAACAGCACCTTGGTTAATTGCGACATGCCCGAGGCCGATTCGGCATGGCCGATGTTGGGTTTCAGCGAACCCAGATGGCGTTGGCCGGTCACGCCCGCGGCGTCGCCAAAAACTTTGACCAGCGCCGACACTTCCAAGGCGTCGCCCATCTCGGAACCGTTGGCGGCGGCTTCGATCAGGCTAATCGAACGCGGGTCGAGGTCGGCTTGGGCGAGGGCGGCCCGAATCACGGCGGCCTGCTGGTGGGGGTTGGGCACGGTGTACCCGTTGGTTTTGCCGTTGTGGTTGACGGCCGAGCCGCGGATGACGGCGTAAATCGGGTCACCGTCCCGTTCCGCGGCGGACAGAGGTTTCAGTACCACGGCCCCTACCCCTTCACCCGGAACAAAGCCGCTACCGCCGGCGCCGAAGGCCGGGCAGTCGGCATCCCGTGAGAGCATTTGTTGGCTACATAATTTAATGTAGTTGCTCGGGTGCAGGTACAGGTTAACGCCGCCGGCGACGGCCAGCGCGCCACCGTCGCGCAGGTAACGGCAGGCCTCGTGGACGGCAACCAAGGCGGCGGAACACATGGTGTCGACCACGGTACTCGGTCCCTGCAGGTTGAGTTGGTAGGAAACGCGGTTGACCAGGCCGGCGAAGGAGGTTTCCGGCAGGTGGCGCGGGCTTTCGGCGCCCAACAAGTTGTAGCCCCGCTTGGTGATGCCCGCGAATACGCCGCAGCGGGTGCGCAGGTCGTCGCTGAGTCGCGAGGGTGCGATTCCCGCGTCTTCCAAGGCGCGCCAGACGGTGAGCAGGAACAAACGCTCCTGGGGATCGGTGTTTTCAGCGTCGCGCGGCGTCATGTTAAAGAATTTTGGATCGAAGTGGTAGGGCGCGTCGAGGAAACCGCCCCAACGGCTGTAGCTTTTGCGTGCCACGTTGGCCTTGCCGGGATCGGGTTCGTACAGATCGGTCCAATCCCAGCGGGTCCCCTCGCGGATCGTGCTTCGGCCGGCTTTGAGGTTCTCCCAAAAGGCGGCGACGTCCTCGGCACCGGGGTAGGCACCGCTGAGACCAATCACGGCAATGGGTTCGTGGCGCGGAGCCGCGGCGTCGGGTTGCGAGGACTCCGCGCTTTGCGCGTGGAAGCCCGAGGCGGCCACGGTGACCGGCTCGCTTGCCGGGGTCGCCTTGGGCGTTTGCGTTTGCATGGCCGACCCCGCCGGTATCAGACCGGCAACCACGTCGCCGTGTTCGCGCACCAAGTGTTCGGCCAGTTCGTCGATGGTCTGCACCTCGTAAAACAAGGTGCTCTCCATCGTGACAAAGGTCGTCTGGAGTTCCGCGGTCAATCGACCGAACAGAATCGAGTCGATGCCGTAGGTTTCAAAGGGTTCGGCGGGGTCGATTGCCCCCGGCGCCATGCGCAGGGTTGCGGCAATCAACTGCTTGAGAAAATTGAGGCAAGCGGCCTTGGGTGAGGTGACGGTATTTGCGGTCGTGGTTGCCGGTTGGTGTCGGGTCGAGGTCGGGGTGGTTGTGTCGCCGCCGGCGGCCGGTTGGCAAAGGACACCGTCCGAGGTCGCGAAAATCAACTGTTGCCCCAACACGGCCGCGGCGGCGGCGGGCAAGCGCGGGGCAAGGAAGCCTTCCTCGCGCAAGACACGGCACCAGCCCGCGCTGTCCAGCAGCGGTGAATCGGGAATGCGAAGCGCGGTATCTTGGCTGAGCCACCAGCCGTCCAACAAACCAAAGGTGAGGTGGTTGTACAGGGTGGGCGCGATCAGCTCGTTAAGGATCAGACAACCGCCGGCGCGCAAGGCGGCCTTGGTATTGCGCAGGCTGCCGCGGATGTCGGGCGTCGCATGTAACACGTTGGTGGCAATGACGATATCGTAGGCGCCGGAAAGCACAGCCTGCCCGGCGAGCGGTGCGCTTACATCGAAGCGAACCGGACGTACGAAGGGATAATCCGGCTGGAAATGGGTTTCGGCGTGCAGCAAAAAGGCTTGCGACAGATCGGTGTAGGCGTATTCGTCGATGGCCGCGGCGAAGGGCGCCAGCCGCGGCAAAACGGCGGATGTGGTGCCGCCCGTGCCGGCACCGATCTCCAGCAAACGGAAACGGGCCTTGGGTTGTTCCGCCAAACGTCCACTGATCATGGCCGCCACCTGCCGCGCCAGCTCTTGGTTAAAGCAATCGGAGACCGGGTTTCCGGCGTAGATGGGCGCGACCAGATCGAGCGAGCCGTTGGGGAACAAGACATGTTGTGCTTGCCTCAGGCCGCACAAAACAGCGGGCAAGGCATCGAGGCAGGGTTCAATCAGTTTGAGGTAAGGCACTAAATGCGGCTCTTGGCACCACCGCTGCTTGGCCTCGGCCCAATCCCGCGCCAAGGTTTCGGCTTGGATGGCGACGCCGTCGCGGCGGTCACGGCGCGCCGCCCACCAACGCCGGTATTTGGCGATCACCTGGTCCGGGTCAATCTCGGCCAGGATGTTTGCCAAGCGGCGCCGCAACAGATCGTCCATCACGGCGGTATGGCACCTTTGCAAGCGGGCGACGGTGGCGGCGTCGATGTCGGCCGCGGCCGGTACGGGCAACGGCGCCCCCGGCTGAAGCAGCGTTTTGGTCAGCCCGGTGTCCATGGCTTCCAAGGGTTTTTCACCCGTCGCTTGCAGCACCAACGCTTGCGGTGCGGCGCCCTGAACGAGCCTGGCCAAAGCCTGCATCGCATTTTCGGCATTCAGCGCCGCCATACCGCTTTGGGTCAGCCGTGTTTTTGCGGCCGCGGAAACGCGTTCCCCCGCCCCGACCGACCAGTAACCCCAGTTGATGGTTCGCACCCTGTAGGATCGCGTTTGGTCCAGGTAGACGGCCAGCGCGTCCTTGAACGCGCAGCCCGCGTTGTAGCCGGCCATGCCGCCGGCTTGTTCGAAGGCCATGGTGGAGGAGAAAAACAGCATCAGGTCGAGTGGCTCCTCGGCAAAGACCTCGGCCAAGGCGAGGGCCACATCGACCTTGGCGGACAGCACGGCGCGGAAGTGGTCGCGACTCATGGCGGCCACGCTTTGGTCAAAGGCGCCCAACGCGCAGTGGACCACGCCGTGAATGGGTCCCATGCGCTGTTTGATGGTGGTGACGGCGGCGGTTAAGGCGGCGCCATCGCTACAGTCGGTTTGCAGGTAAACCGGGGCCGGTCCGTGTCGGCCGATGTCGGCGATTTGGCGGCGAATCGTTTCGTCCTCCGCGCGGCGGCCAAGCCAAACGATGCGCGCGCCGTGGTGTTCGACCAGGGTGCGGCTCCAGATCGCGCCCAGGGCCCCAGCGCCGCCGACCACCAGATACAAGCCACCCTGGCGGTAGGGCGCGTGTTCGGCCGCGGCCACCTCGGTCGGTACCAAGCTTTGTTGGAACCAATCGCCGCCGCGGTGCGCCCAGAGGCGCCCCGTGCCGAAGGGTACCCGCGCTAAGTCGGCGAGGGGTTGGTTGGTTACCTCGGCCAGGTCAATCCGGCGCACAGGCCAACGCGCGTGTTCCTTGGCCAAACTGCCGAAAAAGGCGTGGACACCGGCGTGAAGCGGTTGAAGCGGTTCGTGGGGCAAAACGGCTTGGGTTTGCCGGGTAATCACCGTCCAGCGCAGGGCCGTTTGGTCGCGATCCAGGTCGCACAGCGCTTTGATAAACTGGAACAAGGCCGGCAAACCCGCCTCGTGGGTTTCGCGCCAGGTCGCTTCATCGTGCGACGTGGGTGGCGCAACCCAAACCCAGTCGCGCACATCGCCGAGGGCCGCGATGCGTTGGGCCATCATGGGTGCTGCGTCCGCCGGCGAGAAACACAGTGTTCTCGCCTCGGGGAACATCGCCGTTCCCGCGACCTCGCCAAAGCCGATCAGGACCGGCGCAAAGGGCGGATCCATCGGTGGTTGGGGCGGCGTTACCCGCGACCAGAACGGGGTGAGCACCCGCTGTTCGGGTTGCGGTAGGGCCGGTGGCGGTAGGGCCGGTGGCGGTAGGGCCGGTGGCGGTAGGACCTGAATGGGTTTTGCTTGGGTCGGTGCGGTACGTGCATCGGTGGTAAAGGCTTCGCTTTCGAGCCAGTAGGTTTCGCGCGCAAAAGGATAGGTCGGTAGCCGCACCAAAGGTGTGTTGGGCGCAAACAGCGCCGGGTCCTCCCAGTCGTAACCCTGGCAATAGCGGTCGGCCAACTCGGTCAACAAGGCGGCGGTACGGGTGCCGTCGTCCCGAAAGGTTTTGCTTTCTTCAATCAGCGACGCGTTGCGCCGGACCACGTCGGGTTGCGGTCGGAAATCGCGGGGAACGACGCCTTCGGCCGCGTGCCGCGCGTGCCCGGTACCGGACAGCGCCGCCACGGCCGCCGCCGCGTCGGCCACGACCAGCGCGCGGCGATGGTTGAAGTGGTGGCGCCCGTTGAGCAAGGTGTGGCTGACCGCGGTTAAATCCAGATCACCCTTCGTCAAAACACGACACAGGTCGTCGGCCCGTTGTTGCAGCGCGGTTTCGGTTTTGGCGGAAAGGACGAGGATCACCCACGGTGGCGCCTCCGTATTACGCCCCGCTCGGAACAGCGCCTCTTCAACCACCATGTGGGCGTTGGTGCCGCTAATGCCGAAGCTGCTGAGGGCGCCGGTGCGGCGCCGGCCCGCGCCCGGATGCGGCCAATGCTGCCGCGACCGGTTGACGTAAAACGGGCTTTGGGTCCAATCGATGTAATCACTGGGTTGCTCGCAAAACAAACTGGCGGGAATGGTTTGATGCCGCAAGGCCTGCACCAGGGCGACCAAACTCACCAAACCGGAGGCCGCCAGGGTATGGCCCAGGTTGGTTTTGGTCGAGGTCAAGGCACAACGCGCCGGTTCGGACGCCTGGCTTTGAAACACTGATTCCAGCGCGTTGATCTCCACCGGATCGCCGAGGCGCGTGCCGGTACCGTGGCTCACCACGTACTGAATCTCGCCGGAATCAATGCCGTGCCGTTGGTAGACCTGACGCAGCAACGCGCTTTGGGCTTCGCCGTTGGGCGCGGTCATGCCGTTGGTGCGGCCGTCGTGGTTCACCCCGCTACCGCGAATCACGCCGAGGATCGGGTTGCCGTCCCGGCGCGCATCGCTCAGCCGTTTGAGGACCACCGCGACCACGGCTTCGCCCGGTACCATGCCGCTTGCGTCGCGGTCGAAGGCGCGGCAACGCCCGTCGCCGGCCAACATGCCGGCTTCCCTCATGGCCAGGTGAAGCGCATCCGTGGTCAGCAAACTCGCGGCGGCGGCCACGGCGGTGTCGCATTCACGCGCGCGCAGGTTGAGGCAGGCTTGGTGTGCCGCGACCAGGCCGGAGGAGCAGGCGGTGTTCACCGCCATGGTGGGACCGGCGAGGTTGAGGAAGTACGCCGCGCGGGCGGCGAGGATGCCGGTGTGGTTGGCGGTCAACGCCCGTTCATCGGCGACGCGCGGGTAATCGCCGTCTTCGACCCCGACGAACAAACCCACCGCACCACCGTCCAGTTGCTTTTGACCGTAACCCGCATCTTCCAAGGCGCACCATACCGCTTGAAGTAGGAGCCGCTGACGCGGATCCATGGTGGCCGCCTCGCGCGGGGAGATTCCAAAAAAGCGCGGGTCGAATTCGGCCACGCCGGGAAGCACGCCACACCAGGGACCCTGCTCGGCATCGCCGGCGACCTGACGCGGCGCCCAAGCCTCACCCGCGGCGCTGATCACGCATCGGCCCTCGGCGAGGATCGACCAGAGTTCGTCGCAGTCACGGGCCGCGGGAAAACGACCGCTCATGCCGACAATCGCGATGGGTTCCCGATCCCTGTCGGGGTCGGTTTTTGGTTCCTCGGACCGGTTTGCCTCCCGGGTTGGTTCCCCGATTTGGCTGTCGCGAATCGTTTCGCTTTCATCGCTGTCGGATAAGGTTTGCGCCACCGCGTCGCCGTGTTCGGCCAACATCCAGGCAGCCAGTTTTGTCAGGGTCGGGTAACGGAAAAACAGGGCCGGGTTTGCCCCAACCGGGTAACGGCTGTTGATCGCTTCCGCCAGTTCGCCCATCAGCACGGATTCATAACCGTACTCGGCCAGGGCGGTTCGCTCGTCCACGGCTTCCGGTCTCATTTTCAGCGGCGCCGCGGCCAATCGCCGCAAATCCCCGTGCAACCGTTCCGCCAGGTTGCGCCCCGTGACACGCGGCGTCGCGGCGATCTCGGCCGGCCGCGCGGCCTCCGTGCGCGAAGAAACGGCGAGGCTTTGGGTAACACGATCGCGATTGCCGCTAAGCACCAAAACCGAGGATCGCTTGTGTCCCAACAGCTTTTCGAAAAGCTGAAGGCCGGCGTCCCGTTCCAACAAGCTTTGTCCGTGCCGGACGAGGATCTGTTCCGTTTGGGCCGCGTCGCCAATGAACATACCGCCCGCACGCCAAAACGGCCATTGAATCGCGATTCTTCCAGGTCGGCGCGACGTCGCCGCCAAGGCACTTTGGAACCGGTTGGCGACGGCGTAGGTACCGGAACCGAAATCGCCAAGCACCGCGGCGGCGGAGGAAAAACAACACAAAAAGTCGAGTTCGTGGTCGGCCAGAACCTTTTCCAGCAGCAGCGTGCCCTTGATTTTGGGGTCGAGGACCCGGCGCCGTTCGGTTTCGGACGCCTGGGACAGTGGCCGCGCATCCATCACCCCGGCGATGTGCAACACGCCGTCAAGGGCGCCGAACACCGCGTGGCATTCCCGCACCACCCGGCGCAGGGCCGCTTCATCGCACACATCGGCTTGCAGGTAATCGGCACGGCCGCCGGCGGTCTCGATCTCGGCCAACAAGGCGCGGCGTGGTTCGTCCAGCGGGGCGCGGCCGGTGAGCATCAACTTGGCGTCAAAACGTTCGGCGAGATGCAGGGCGAAAACGCGACCCAGCGCGCCCGCGCCGCCGGTGATCCAATAAGTTCCCCCCTGCTTGAGCGGTGCCGACGCCGGCGGGATCGGGCACGGACGGACCCGCGTTTGGTAGCGGCGCCCGTTCTCGAAGCGGCAATCCTGAAGTGGGTCGGCGGTGAGGGTTGCCACCACGCGATCCCAACTTGGAGACGCGCTTGTTTGATCGGTGGCGAGCACGGCGCACCGCGCGCCCGGCCACATCGCCGCCGGCGAACGCGAAAACCCGATCCACGCATCCAGATAGGTTTTTTCGAGGGCGTTGTCGTAGCCGCCAACCACCAGCAAACGCCGCGGCGGTTCAGCGCGTTCGGCCAAGGCGTGTAGCAAAGCGGCGAAGGAAGCAAGTTCGGTGCGACAGGCCGGATCGTGCCACGGGCGCGCATCAAGCAGCACCTCGGCATCGAAGCCGCCAAGCGTGGCAAGTCGCGATGTCCAGCCCGACCGATCCTCGGCACTCGCGGCGAGCACCCGCACTTGGGTTTGCGGCAGCCGTTGTTGCAACGCCGTTTTGGCTTCCTCCACCGCGGCCGGCGCGGCGAGACACAGCAACGACTTGGGTTGCCGAGGTGTCCCCGCCGGCTGGGGCGTTTCAACCCAAACCTCTTCAAAGGTCATAACCTCATCCGTTTTCTCGGACGCTTGGCTGGGTTCACTCGGTAACCAGTAACGATCTTTGCGGAAGGGGTAGGTCGGCAACGAAAGCCGTTGGGGCGCGCGACCGGTGAACAAAGGCGTCCAATGGATCGCGGCGCCGTCGACCCAGGCCTGGGCCAACCGATCCAAACGACGTGCGCTCAGATCCGCGTCAAGATCGAGCGGCTGGGCAATCGCTTCCTCGGCACGGCCGCGGTAAAGCGAACCCGCCGGCTGTTCCTGAACCATTTTGGCCAAAGCGCCGTGCAGTTCCGCGACCGAGGCAACCACGGCGGCCGCACGTTCCGTCATCGCCGCGCGCCCGACCATTAAGGTGTAGGCCAGGTTTTCCAGGTCGACCCCCTTGTCTTGGTCGGTCAACCATTTGTGCAGATCGGCGGCGATCTGCTGCAATTGCCCGCGTGACTTGGCGGAGAGCACCACCAGTTGCGGCCGTGGGTCCGCCTTGGCCGGCCGGGGCGGGGCGCTGTAGGCTTCGACGACCAAATGGCCGTTGGCGCCGCCCGCGCCAAACGAACTTAGGCCGGCGCGGCGCGGACCGTCGCTTTGCCAGGGCGTGTTGTGTTGCGGCACGTAAAACGGCGTTCCGCTGAAATCGATGTTGGGGTTGGGTTCGGCGCTGTGCAGACTCGGAACAATGGTGCCGTGTTTCATTTGCAGCAGAATTTTGGTGAGGCTCGCCATGGCCGCGTTGGCTTCGAGGTGGCCGATGTTGGCTTTAATCGAACCAACCGCGCAAAAACCCCGTTGCGCCGTGGCAAAGGCACGCGTCAGCCCCTCGATCTCGATAGGGTCGCCCAGGGCGGTACCCGTGCCGTGCGCTTCGATGTAACTGATTTGGTTCGGCGTCACGCCCGCATCCGCGAGCGCGGCGCGCACGACCTCGGCCTGAGCCCGCGGGCGCGGTACCGTATAGCCGTTGGTGCGACCGCCGTGGTTAATCGCCGAACCTTTGATGATTCCGTAAATGTGATCGCCGTCCGCCACCGCCTTGTCCAGCGGTTTCAGCAGCGCCAAGCCAACCCCCTCTCCCGGCACATAACCGTCGCCGCCCGCGCCGAAACTGCGGCACGTGCCGTCCGCGGCCAGAAAACGGTTGCCGCACAGGAAGAGGTACTTGCTCGCATCCAGGCTGAGGTTGACCCCGCCCGCCAGCGCCGCGTCGCATTCGCCGTTGCGCAAACTCTGACAGGCCAAATGCAGCGCCGTGATCGAGGCCGAGCAGGCTGTATCAACCGCCATGCTGGGTCCGGTGAAATCGAAGAAATAGGAAATGCGGTTGGCCGTGCTGTAGAGCATGCCGCTCGGACCCAGCGGGCGGCCTTGTTGGGTGGCTTCGACGCCGAGCGCGGTATAGGGCTGCCACATGCCGCCGACAAACACGCCGACCTTGGGTGCCACGCGGTGCAGTTCGGCCCCGTGGTAACCCGCATCTTCCAGCGTGTGCCAGGCCGTTTGCAGCAACAGGCGTTCCTGGGGATCGATCAGTTCGGCCTCGCGGGGTGAGATGTTAAAAAACAGCGGGTCGAAGGCGGCCACGTCGTTGATGAACCCGCCCCTGGTGCTGTAAACAACGCCGTCCAGGTGGGAGAGATCGCCGCGTTCGGGCGGCATCGCGCGGATGCTGTCGCGACCCGCGCGCAGGTTGCGCCACAGATCGTCGAGCCGGTCGGCGTCGGGGTAACGGCCCGCCAAACCCACCACCGCGATGTCCCGCGTCGCTTTGCGTGGCTTGCCGCGGTCGTCCATGGTGTCCCCGCGTGATGCACCCGTGATCGGGTGTTCCGGCTGCTTGCCGGTGGTCGGTGTTTGCCACAGATCAGCGTGGTGTTCGTGGAAAAATTGGGCCAGTTCGGCGAGGTTGCGGCAATCGAAAAACACCGCACGGGACACGACGCCGCCGAAGTGCTGTTCAAAGGCGAGGTTTAAATCGTGAATCATCAGTGAGTTGAGGCCGTATTGCTTGAAGGGACGGGCCGGTTGGATTTCCTCCGGCGCCACGCCCAGCACCGGCGCAATCACGCACGCCAGCCGGCGTTGCAAACGGGTCACATCCAGGTCGGTTTCGGTGACCGGCGTTTCTTTCGGCGTCCCGGTCGCGGCTGCTTGTTGCACCTGATCGAACCAGCAGCGGCGTTTTTCGAAGGGATAGGTCGGCAGCGACAGGCGGCGACCCAGCCGAGCCGGCTGCAGCCAATGGCGCTTGCCGGCAACCCATTCGGCGGCCAAACCCGCCAAGTCGTCGCCGCACACAACCCGATCGGTAGCCGGCGGTGTTTCGGTCACCTCGCCGTGGAACACGCCTTCACGCGTCGCGCCGTCCGCCCAGGCCGCCAGGCCGGCGCGCAGCGTCGCGTGATCGTCGGCCACCACCGCCAAGCGCGCTTCCATCAGGTCGCGGCCGAGCATCAGGGTGGTTGCCATGTCGGCCAAGGGCGGGGTTTCCCCCGCATCGAGAAAGGCAAGCCATGCCGTTACCAAATCAGCCAACCGACCGGGCCGCGCGGAAAACACCAGCAACCAAGGTCCGGCTTCCGTGTCTTCGGTAACCCGCTGCAACGGCGGTGCTTCTTCCAACACCAGGTGGGCATTCACCCCGCCCATGCCGAAAGCGCTGACCCCGGCGCGTCGCGGCAGATCACCGATGCGCGCCCATTCGCGATCCTCGGTGATCAGTTCAAGACGGCTCCGGGTCAGATCGCATTGAGGGTTGAGGCGTTGATGGTGCAGCAAAGCCGGCAAGCGGCGCTGTTGCAAGCAGAGCAGGACCTTGATCAAACCCGCCATCCCGGCCGAGCTTTCCAAATGGCCGATGTTAGCTTTGACCGAACCCAGCCCCAGCGCGGGTCCCGGCGGGTCCTCGTCGAAAACCTGCTGCAAACCCGCGATTTCAATCGGATCACCCACCGGCGTGCCGGAACCGTGGGTCTCTACATAATTAATGGAGGCCGGATCCACCGCGGCGTCGGCCAGCGCGGCGCGGATCACGCGCGCCTGGGCCGCGGCGTCGGGATGGGTTAAGGTTTTGCCGCGACCGCCGTGGGCCGCCGCGCTGCCGCGGATCACACCCAGGATGCGGTCCCCGTCGTGCAGCGCCCGGTCCATGGTTTTGAGGAACACCACGCCGACGCCCTCGCCGCGCACATAACCGTCGGCGGCGGCGTCGAAAGAACGGCAGGCGCCGGAACTGCTCAGCATCCCGGACTGACGATGGGCCTCGGTCATGGTCGGCGCCAGCAAGGCGTTGACCCCACCAACCAGCGCCGCCTCACATAAACCGGCACGCAGATCTTGAACGGCTTGGTTCACCGCGGCCAAAGAACTGGAGCTGGCGGTGTCGATGACCTCGCTTTTACCGCGAAAATCAAATAGATAGGACACGCGGTTGGCCAGCAGTGAGTGCACGGTCCCGGTCGAAACCGGCGCGGCCACCGGCACCCCGTGGACCCGCATCAGCTCGGCATAATCGTTTTTGGATACCCCGGCATAGACGCCGATGTTGCCGCCGGCCAAGGAACGAGGCGCATAACCCGCGTCTTCCAGCGCGTGGTAAGCGCAGCTAAGGAACAGGCGGTGCTGGGGATCAAGGTAAGCCGCTTCTTTCGGCGACAAACCAAAAAACAAGGGATCGAAACAGTCAATGTCCTCAAGCCAACCGGCGATTTCGGCGGGCATGTCGAGGCACCGATTTTTGCGCGCTTCTGAAATTTCGGAAACCGCAAAAAAACCATCGCGGAGCAGCGCCCAAAACGCCGCCGGATCAACAGCCCCGGGAAAACGGCAAGCGGCACCAATCACAGCCACGGCGTTGGAATAAGATGGGTTATCTATGACATACTCATAGAGCCTTTGTCGCATTCAGTCACCATATATGACCAGCTTAAACTACTAATGGATTGTCAGGACAGGTGCAGCAAAAGCATCGATTTTCAGGGGTGGGCTTTTTTATTCTAACGTCTGAATTCGGGCCGCGACAAGCTTAAAAAGACCCAGGGTGACAATCCCGAAACGAGGGCGGTTACAGGATAACCACTTTTCAAGGTGAACCCCCCGCCGTTAAACCCAAGTTTTAAAGTAATTACTACCACGGGGCGCAAATACCGCCCCGCGGCACAAACATGGCGGCCCCCACCATGACTTCATCGATCCCTCACCCAAAAACCACATTCACTTTCGCCTGGCTATTTACGAGGTGATCTGCTAGGTTCTGCTTCGTGCCCCCTCTTTTTCATGCTCCCAATCAACATCATCGGCGCCTTTTCCATTGCCTATTTGGAAGAACCGAACCCTTGTTTTAACGAGGAGTCGCCGAAACGCGTTGTCGCCACACGTCCTCGCACCCCAATCGTTGTTTTTCAAGAGGGACCCCCATGAGCAAAAACTCCGCCCATCGCGGCACCATTCGCCTACGCAGCGCCGGTCTCGGCCGCGAACGCTGGGATGTTCGCCCCCTGCACCGACGCCCCCTCCTCGCCGAGGCGGTCGAACAAGAATTGGGCGGCCGTGAGGGCATTCGCCGCGTCAGCGCCAACCCCGTCACCGGTCGGATTCTGGTCCATTTCGATGCGGGCCGCTACAGCGCCGGTCAGCTCAAACCGCACATCGAACAAGCGTTGCAACAAGCCCTGCTTAACGCGCTGGATGTGCCGCAAAAGGACGGTGAAGCAGCCGTCCCCGAATGGGACCCCTCCTTCACCGCCCGCACCGCCGCGCGCCTGCTCGACAAGGACTTGGTCGCCGTGGTTGGGCAAGGCGACGCCCTGGGTGGCAAGCTAAACAAACCCGTCGCGCTCAGCAGCCTCGACGCCCTGCTCAAAATTCTCAGCCCGGTGACGCTCGGCATTTTGGTGGCCACCCCGCTTTCCAACGGCTTCCCGCTCCTCGCCAAAATCGGCCTCACCACCAAAACATCCCAGTTTGTGTTCCTCGGCGCGAGCTTCCTCGCCTTAAAAACCGCTGAATCTTACGTGGATTACCGCACCAGCATCGCCTGGGACCAGTACAGCCAGGAAGCGGAAAAAGAACTGCGCGCCAAGGTGTTTGACAAAATCCAAGCCATGGATTCCGCCTACCTCGAGGACCAAACACCGCAAAAATTGATGAGCATCGTCGACGGCGACATCGACAAAATCAAGGAGTTCCTCAACTTCACACCGCGCACCGTTTTGCGCAAATGGCTCACCATCGGCGTCGGCACCGGGGTCTTGGCCGTGGTTTCGCCGGTCTCGTTGTTGTTGACCCTGCTGCCCGCGCCCTACCTCTACTACCTCGACCGCGAGCACCACAAAAACGCGGGACGCGATTTCGGCGCGGTCAGCATCGCCAAAGGCAAGGTCAACCACCGGCTCAGCGCCAACATCAACGGCGCCGCCACCGTCAAAAGTTTTGTGGCGGAACACCGGGAGGCGGCGGGCCTGGACGCCGAGACGGATCGCTTGCGGGAAAGCCAAGCGGTGGCGGGAAAAACCAACGCCAAGTTCCTGTCCAAACACGTGTACGCCTTTACCATCGGCATTTGCGCCCCCCTGGTCTACGCCAGCCACGGCATGATGAGCGGCCGCTTCTCCTTGGCCGAGGTGATGGTCCAAATGACCTTGGCCCCGATCATGTTGGAAGCCTCCACCGGCATGAACCAGGTCCAGCACCAATACCAAAGTGCACAACAGGCGGCCCGCAACATCGCCGAACTCATGGCCGTGGAACCCCGCATCGTCAGCGGCGGCAAATTGCTGGACCGCGCAACCGTGACCGGCGCCATTCGCTTCGAAAAGGTCGACTTCAGTTACGGCGATACCGAGATCTTCCGTGAACTGGACTTCGCCGTCGCCGCCAACCAAACCATCGGTTTGGTGGGACCGACCGGTTCCGGCAAAAGCACGCTGATCAAATTGTTGCAGCGGTTTTACGACGTCAACAGCGGCCACATTCTGCTGGACGGCCACGACCTGCGCGACCTCAACCTGGCCGACTTACGCGGCAGCGTGGGCGTCGTCAGCCAGGACACCTTCCTGTTCAACACCTCGATTTACGACAACGTTTTGTACGGCCGACCGGAGGCAAGCCGCGAGGAAGTGATGGCCGCCTGCGAAGCCGCCGAAATGATGGATTTCGTCAACGAGCAGCCGGAAGGGTTTGATACCGTCATCGGCGACCGCGGCCAAAAGTTATCGGGCGGCCAGCGCCAGCGCATCTCGATTGCGCGCACCGTGCTCAAGGACCCGGCCGTGTTGATTCTCGACGAGGCCACCTCCTCGGTCGACAACGAAACCGAGGCCGCCATCCAGCGTTCGATGGCGCGGCTGGCCGAACAGCGCACCACGATCATCATCGCGCACCGCCTCTCCTCGGTACGCAACGCCGACTGCATCTACTTCCTCAAAGACGGCGCCTTCCACGAGCAAGGCACCCACGCGGAACTGCTGGCCGCCGCGGGCGCCTACGCCCAACTCTGGCACCTCCAAGTCGCCGACGGCACGGTTGCGGTACCCGAAACAGCGCAATAACCACAACCTGCTGGGAAGGCACCGTTCCGAAAAGGCGCGCGTCCACGGGAGAATCCTTCATCTCTTGAAAAGAAAGCGTTTGGATGCGTTAAGATAGAGCCACTTTTAAGTGAAGGCATGCCCGAATGGACCGAATTCGCATCGAAAACCTGCGCTCCCTCAAAGACACCGGTTGGGTTGATATCAAACCCATCACCCTGTTGTTGGGTCGAAATAGCTCGGGAAAAAGCAGCTTCCTGCGCCTGTTCCCGCTTTTACGCCAAAGCCTGGAAACCCCAACCACCGGCCCCATTCTGTGGAACGGGCGCCTGGTCGATTTCGGCAGTTTCGCGGAAGCCGTTTACAAGTCAAAAGAAAAAAACACCGAAATCACTTTAAGTTTCGAGGGCCAAATTGGACCCGGCCACGAAACAGATGACGACCCCTCAACGAATTGGAACCTACGATGCGAAATCTGGCTCTCAAACCGCTCGGCCAACCACTTCACGTATCTCAAAAAGGTCAAAGTAAACTACATGGGTCACGAGCTTATTTTTTCCTTTTCACAAAACCCGCGTGCTTTCAAAACAATCATAAATAACGAAGACTTTTCCTACCTCTTTACCGACCACAGTGAACTCCCGCATGCCTTGGACGACCTATCGAGAACTTCGTTCAGGCTTTCAAATCTAGAATTACTTTTGGATAGAACCAAACTAGCCCAGGTCTTCCAAGATTTTTCAAAGGAACACTTGACGCATGATATGTTTACCATCATAGAATCGATCTATTCACAAGTAACCCTTCTTCTCCCAGATAAAAAATTACTCCAATCCATAAAATCCCCAGCGAACAGGAAATCATGGAAAGATATACCGAATGATTGGACCCTCTCTTCAAAACCTTTCACCCAATTTCGCAACTACCTTATTTTGTACAGATTAAATCCTTTTCTTCGTCGTGTAGACCATTTTTTAAACCAGTTTTCAGGCATTCGCTATCTTGCCCCGATCAGAGCCACCGCACAGCGCTACTATCGCATCCAAGATTTGGCCGTTAATGATATTGATTTTCGCGGCGAAAACCTTGCCATGTTTCTACGCAGTCTTTCTCCAAAGAAAAGAGAAGCCCTGTCTAACTGGACCGATTTCCACTTCGACTTTAAAGTGTCTTCTAAAATCACCGAGGGCCATTTTTTCCTTGAGTTGCACGATGGCGATAAAAACACCAACCTCGCCGACATGGGTTTTGGTTATTCGCAACTCTTACCCATCGTGACGCAATTATGGGTGCTCATCTCCGACAAGGGTCTGCAGGATAAAACCGTCTACTTTGCCATCGAGCAACCGGAGCTGCACCTTCACCCTGCGCTCCAGGCCAAACTCGCCGATTGTTTCGCCGCCGCGATTGAAACAGCGAAAGAGAACCGCATCGACTTGCGGCTGATCATCGAAACCCATAGTCAAGAGATCGTCAACCGTTTTGGTAACCGCATCGCGGAAAAAGAAAACCAACCAGAAGATATCAACGTGGTTATTTTTGAAAAGAATGCGCCAAGCGAACCAACCCACGTCAAGATTTCCGGCTACGATGAAAACGGTTACCTCACCAACTGGCCCTATGGGTTCTTTCAGCCGGACATGGTGTAACCGCAATGCTGCTCTGTTTGGATCCTTCGCTCGTTGTTGCGGCCGGCCAAGAGAATGTTCCAAACGAAATTCGCGATGCACTTGAGAATATCGCTCTGGCCATTTACGAAGGCTCCCATTTGGTGGTAGGCGACCGATCGGTCTTGGGGACACTTGCAAAACTCCCCCAGCTCAGCGAACGCGCGAGGTCTTGCTTTCAGTATCAGCACGGCCAGATGACGCAGCTTGGTAATTTGATCAACCATTTCTCCTATCGTATTGAGATTACCGCCCACGGCCCTGCCGAAATCCGAAACCAGGGTCGTGTCGGCACGCTGCCCGCTTCCTGGTTCGCCCATTCATCGGTGATCCAACACACGATTTTCTTATGTGAACATCTCGATGACGAAGCACTGTTCAAAAAAATTGGGGAAGTATACAAACACAAAAAGGGTTTGGCCCGCCTCGCTTTGCACACGGAACCGCAAATGGGCGGCGGTTCTACAACCGGGACGGCTTACCAACACATACAAGACCAACAAAAACGTTTGTGTTTCTGTTTGGTTGATAGTGATCGAAAACATCCCAAGGGTGCTTTGGGAGATACGGCGAAGGCGGTAAAAAACGCCGACGATTTGTCTCAACCCCTGTGTGGCTATGCCGTTCTTGATGTTCGCGAGGGAGAGAACCTCATTCCCAACGCGGTGTTCACCCAAGCCCGCGGCGCGGATCCTCACCAGGGCCCAGCGCTTCAATTTCTGGATGAGTTGCAACAGTCGGGTGCATCGGATTGCCGCGCTTACCTCGACATGAAAGACGGGCTTAATTACGGAAAAGTGGCCCACGAGCCTCCTCAATCCGAGTTCCGACACTATTGGCAACAGCAGTGTCAATCCTTGCCAGGTTCAAAAATCAAAAACCATTGCACAATCAATCCGGGTTGCAAAGACCCCAAACATTGTGAATGTTTGCTCTTTGCCGGGCTGGGCCCCCAGATATTGAGAGATTCCGTTGCAGGGATGAACAAACTAAAGCCGGCCAGGCTGTACAACATGCTGGACCAGAATCTACAGGCAGAATGGCTTCGCATTGGCGCCTTGATGGCGGCCTGGTTCTGCGCGAGCTACCCAAAAAGGGCGACCTGACCTTCCTTTCAACACAGAATGGTTTGCTTCAGCGACAGACACCGGCCCCAGAAAAACAAAGCGAAAAGGTTCATGCAAACAATCGGTAGGGCTGCCACCAACTGAAATTCGCTTCGACGACGGCACAGTTGCGGTACCCGAAACAGCGCAATAACCACAACCTGCTGGGGAGGCACGGTTCCGAATAGGCGCGCGTCCAGGGTGGAATCGACGCGGTCGACCTTCATCTCTCAGATCAAAAAGGAGGCACCAGGGGCCTCCAATTTATTGCCTTTGATTCAGCAAGAAAACAATCCTATTACTTTTTCACCGCGGTGCTTTTCTCTTTCACCCTAACCCAGCGCAGCTTATCGCCATAAACAAGCCATTGTTCATCATCAAGAGGAAAAAACACATAGGTGCCGCTTGGATTTTTATGGCTGACACGCCAGGTCTCTTGAATATTAGAGCGAGGATCGATTCGATGAATGATCGAGAATTGTTCATGTGGCTCTGATCGCGGGTGGATACTGTATTCAAGCAGAAGAAAACCATATAGTGGGTGACCAACAACAGAAGTGACACTTCGGACAAAAAAGTGCTCTGGTTCAGCGCCCATCTGTTTAAGTAATTTAAGTTTATCTATCGGAAGTCCACCTTTATGATTCGGAAGCTTTTTATTTAAAACATCTTCACTATGAAGAACACCATCTTTGGTATTGAAAATTTTATAGGAAATCGTATCATCGTTTGCCGTGGTGGTTGCAGCCATGAAGAACCGGCCTAAAACAACGCCTTTTGCATTTACGCCAAATTGTGCACCAGGAAAACCCGGAGTTCGAACGGTTCCGCTTTCGCTTTGAATAAGAAAGGAGCCCTTGTCCCGTAAAACTTTCGCGCTCGGACCCGAAAACCACAATTCACCAGAGCCAGGTATGGCTTCCGTGGCGGAGAGGCCACCATCGAAGGTGAAACGATCCCATCGGAAGCCCTGCCGGTGGGTTACATGTATTCTGTCGTCTCGAATCCAAAGGCAGCGGGTTTTGTTGGATAACTCACCTGGTCCCTCACCTTTCCTGCCAAAAACCCGCATCTCGCCCGTTCCAAGATGAATAAACCAAAGGTTCAACTGTTCCTCGTCCATAAAAACAATACGGTTTTTATGGCTCGCAACATGCGAGATCATCCCCAATCTTGTATCATCACTAATGACCTCAAGGTCTTTTACGGTTTCACCTATAACAAAAATTCGATCTGGAACATCAGCCCCTAGCAAGACCAAAAATAATAATTGAAGCATATCCTTCCTTAGAAAAGGCAACCCGCTCGAATTCATCCAGAGGGTTGCCGTTGATTAGATTCTGACGTCAAGAACTATCAAACCTAAGAAGCGCAATAACTCACGGTGGTTTTCGCTTATTCCCCTCGCGCTTATCACACGCCTCAGTGTTTAACGGCACCAGACGACGTTCCCAATGAAAATTTTATTTCCATTGTCGTCGACCGTCGAAATTTGGCAAACAGTACATTGCAAATCACCTCCAGCGCTTAAGGTGATGCATTCGTAATTATCTCCCCCGTTGACCTGAAAGAGAGAAGAAACAGCAACCATAGTCAACAGAAAAATTCTTTTCATAAAGCACCTCTCCTGAAAAATCAAAAAACCCTATGTAAAGCAACGACTGATGCACCGCAGGACTTGAGATGCTTAAGAATTAACCAAATAGATCATCGAAATCATCCTTATTCTTTCGGAATTTCCTCTCTGAATTCGAATCTTTCTCGGAAACATTCTTCCAGCCGTTCGTACACATTCAAAATCACCGTTTTGCATGCAGAAACATATCACACTTCTGACCGATAGCAAGCTGAAAATCTCCCATTATCTACTCGGGATCTTGATCACCTTTTCCCCTGATATTACTAGGATCCTCACGAAGATATCACACCAGAACACAAACCAATATAACTCCATAAAAACCAATAGCTTACAAAAAAACAGAAGATAAGTTCCCTTCCTCGAACCATAAGTCCTAAAATGGCGCGATTAGGTAGCCGGCAAACAAAACCTTAGCCGAGAAGGGTTCGCCGGCAATCCGTATCACATCGCACAACTTATATATCATAATATAATCTGTTTCGTTTTTGTTTTTGTCGATAAAAATGACTTGATGGAACGTCAATATCATTTCACTCCGCCGGCCGAGTGCTTAGTTGTGGTTGCGCCACAAATTCCACTTGGTCCACCCTACTTAACAGCCAGATTTCAAAAGGTTCGACGACGGAACGGTTGCGGTAACTTGGTAAAACCGAAGATTTATCCCCAGGATGTCACATGGGTGACCAAATTCTCCCAATGCGCGCTTTTTTGGTGCACCTGCTGTGTAGGCGCAACCCAAGCGAAGCGTGACAGGGTGAAACCGTTGACCCTGCACGGCTTGAGGCACAGCCGCATCGGGCGTAATTTTGCACAAGCACGTAAAGGCCGCCGGCAACGAACAACGGCTAGACACAGGGTGGAAGCGGCGCTTATGATTAGCCACGATAAAGCCACACCAAACAACAGGTTACCTTCGCTGCATCGGCGCCCCACGCCCTTCTTGATCGCCGCGATTGGGTAACCGCACCAATCGTCCTTTTCACTGAGCTACCGCGAAATATCCATGTTGGAGGTCCCCATGAAAACGATGATGTTCCCCGGCCAAGGCGCCCAAGCGCGCGGCATGGGTGCCGATCTGTTCGACGCCTTTCCCGAGTTAACCGCCCAAGCCGACGCGATTTTGGGTTATTCCATCAAAGCGCTCTGCACCGAGGATGCCGAACGCACCCTCAAGGAAACCCAGTTCACCCAACCCGCGCTTTTTGTCGTCGGCGCCCTCGACTATTTGAAACGCACCGCGCAAGGACCCAAACCCGACTATGTGTTGGGCCACAGCCTCGGCGAATTTAACGCCTTGTTCGCGGCCGGCGCCTTTGATTTTGAAACCGGTGTCCGCCTCGTCCAGAAACGCGGTCAGTTGATGAGCCAAACCACGAACGGCAAGATGGCGGCGGTGATCAACGCCTCCCAGGAAACGATTGAACAAATCTTGCGGGACAACGGCCTCGACCAAATCGATCTCGCCAACTTCAACAGCCCGTCCCAAATCGTGATCTCCGGCGCGACCGAACAAATTGAACGGGCACAACCGCTCTTCCAACAAGGCGACATGAAATACGTGCTGCTCAACACCAGCGCCGCCTTCCACTCGCGCCTGATGCAACCGATCCGCGACGCCTTCGCCGAATTCCTGCAACAATTCACCTTCCAGCCGTTGCACATCCCGGTGATTGCCAATGTCTCGGCGTTGCCCTACCGGGACGAGGACCTGATCGACAACCTCTCGCAACAACTGACAGGTTCGGTTCGCTGGTACGAAAGCATGCGTTATTTAATGCAACAAGGCGAACCCGAATTTGAGGAAGTGGGCCACGGCAACGTGCTCACCAAGATTCTGGCCAAAATTCGCGCGGCCGAACCACCCCCCGCCGCCACGGCCCCACCCGTCCAAGCCACCGCGACGCGGATCGAAACGCCGCCGCCCGAACCGATTGCGGTCCAAACAACGTCCGAGGCAACCCCACCGCAAAGCGCCCAGGAAAAGGTCAACAACTGGAACCGGCGCCACGGTTTGGGGACCCGCGTCATTTCCGACATCATCAAAGACCAACCACTGGAAACCCGCACCGAAGCCGTCGTCCTGTTCGGACACCGCGCCGCGGTCTACCTCAAGGGCTACAACGGTTACTTTGATTTGGACGAAATCCAAGCCTGTCCCTAAATCAACCAGGCCGGGTCGAAAAAGCCGGGAGTATGAATCGATGCAACCGTTAAAAACGGCACTGTTTACGCTGGGTACCATGGGCGATATCCACATGTACCTGCCCCTCGCCAAGCAAATCCAAGCGGCCGGCCACGCCGTCCAATTTTGTACCTACGCATGCTACCGCGAAAAAGTGACCCGGGTCGGGATTCCCTTCACCCCGATCCCGCCCGACATCGAAGCGGACTTTTTCACCCAAATCTACGACGACGTGAAGGACAAGAACCTCAACGACAAAGCCGAGTCATCCATCGACCGGCTCTTCCTCCGCGACATCGAACAACGGTTTGAAGCCTGTCTGGCCATCATCAAGCAATGCGATCTGGTGATCTGCCACCAGGTCGACTGGGCCGCCCAAATCGCGGCGGAGCTGGCGAAGGTGCCCTGGGTCCAGGGCATCCCCGGCCCTTTCGGCATGCCCAACGAAGGTTTTGTCCCGCGTGGTTTACGCACGGCCAACTTGGGCGCCCCACTCAACAAAATGACCTGGCGCTTCCTGATTTGGATGATGGGCAAAACCCTATTCCGCGGCATCAACCGGTTCGGCCGCAAGGTTGGCTCGAAACGCAAGGATTTGGGTTTTTTCTCGATGTCACCGCACCTCAACCTGCTGGCCACCTCACCCCACCTGGCGATCTTGCCCAAAAACATGCCGCCGGCAACGGTGGCAACCGGGCCATGGTCCCTGAGCGAACCAGACTACGAATTGAGCGATGAACTGCGCCGTTTCTTGGCGTCGGGTCCGGCGCCGGCGGTGATCGGTTTCGGCTCCATGGGCGGGAACAGCGCGGACGGCAAAACCACCGCCGAAATGGTTATCGAAGCGCTGCGGGAAACCAACCAACGCATGGTTATCCAGCGCGGCTGGGGCCGGCTGGTCGCGGGCGATGATCCCAACATCATGTGCGCGGACTACATCCCCCACGAGCACCTGTTCCCTCACGCGGCCTTCGTGATGCACCACGGCGGCGCGGGCACCACCGCGGCGGCGGCCAAGGCGGGTGTCCCGCAAATCGTGATCGCCCATAGCCTCGACCAATTCTATTGGGGCGACATGGTGGCACGCCGCAACCTCGGCCCACCGCTCCTCGCCAGACAGAAACTCAGCCAATCCCAGCTCACCGAACGCATCCGCCACCTGCTCGGAAACGCCGCCGCGATGCGCGCCGGCGCGGCAACCCTGGCCGACCACCTACGCCGAGAAGACGGACCGGCGGCGGCCGTCACCGCCATCGAAACCTTTTACACCCACCACACCCAACACAACGCGGCGGCGCCCCGCCCGACAATGGCCGACCCGGACCTCACCCCAACTTAGGCCGTGTTTCGCACCGGGTGCCCTGATCCAGCGGTTTACGTTGGAAGGACCGGTTTACCGATCACCACCCATTTCAAAAACAGGGTTTAAAACGACAGCGCCGTCCATGCGCGGCATGGCAAAGCGACCGAATTCGTGTTTACGTGCCCCCACGGTTCAATCCTTCCCGCTTATTCCGGGCCGGCGGGTTTTGGATCTTGGGTGGGGCGGCCTTCTTCCATGGCGACGTGTTGCACCAGACGCACCAGCATGCCGTTTAAGCGGCTGATCTCCAGGGATTGCAGCAGGTTGAGGAACATCAAAAACCCGATGGCCAAGAAAAACAACGCGTTGGCCGCGGTTTCGAAACCCAAACGCTTGCTCACTGCGATGACCTCGCTGGGGAGAACGGCCATCCCCAGCAGGAACAAACAGACCCCGAACCACATTAACAGCGAGTTTTGGTTGAGTAAGTTGCGTTTGACCGTGCGGCGTAGCAGCCAAAAGAACACGGCCAGGAAGGTGATTGTGAGCGCGGGAATGATGGTTGGGATCGTCATCATACATACCTCTGGAACCAACTGGATAAAACGATTTTGGGCAGGACCTGCACCATGTACGCCAAGGACTTAAGCCCGCGAATCGAACTTTCGCCCTCACCCCTGGCCCGCATTTGCACCGGAACCTCCGCCACCCGCAGGCCGGCGCGCAGCAGCATCGCGGCCGATTCCGGTTCGGGGAAATCGTGGGGATAGTATTCGGCGAACAGGCGAATCACGCGGCGGTTCACCAACCGCATCCCCGAGGTCGGGTCGTGGATGCGCTTGCCGCCGGTCCATTGGAGCACGGCCGAAATCATACGAATACCGATCAGCCGCGCGAATGAACTTTGGTAGCCCTCGCGCAGGATGAAGCGGCTCCCGATGATGCAATCCCCTAAATGGTGGTGCGCGTAAAGGTCGTTGATTTGCAGAGGATCGTGCTGGCCGTCGCCGTCGATTTGGATGGCGTAATCGTAACCCTTCAGCAGCGCGTAGCGGTAACCGGTTTGCATCGCCCCGCCGATGCCGAGGTTGACGGGCAAGTTGAGGTGGGGCACCTGGAGCTGCTCGAGCACATAGGCCGAATCGTCGCTCGAACCATCGTTAATGATGACGTAATCCCAGCCGCGCAATTGCGACAGGCGCGTGACCAGGTTAATTAGGTTCGGCGCCTCGTTGTAGGCGGGGACAATCACCAATTTCTTGGCGCCACTTTTGGCAACGGGGACGGCTTCCGGTTGGGTAAAAACCGTTTCGGCAGCGCGTTTTTTGTGGGTCCCGAACCGAAACAACCAACGCGGCGCCTGCAGCTTGGCCCAAACCGGGGCGCAACCGCGCAGCGCGCAAACGCCCGCGACGAGGAGCAAGGGTTCCATGGGGAAAAAGTAACGGTCGATGGGGTTGAGCAAGAACGACAACAACAGGTGTTGGCCCACGGGGATCGCGCACAAAATGGCAAAAAACAGATCCTGGCGAAGGATTCGATTCACGCAGACCAGCGCGCTGATCAGCAACAACAGTGGATAGGCCCACGACAGCGAAAACGGTTGCAGCCCATCAAAAAACGAACGGCGCGGCAAGGCTTGGTAGGGTTTCATCCAAGTATGCCATTTCGAAGACGCGGTGACCCTGTATTGATGCTCCCAATAACCCTGGTGGTACACGGCGCGCGCCATGTCGCGCGTTTCCCGCATCGGGAGCAAGGCGCTGTCCCACACGGCGCCGAGGTACGCGGCGGGTTGCGCCGCGACGTTGCGCCGTGCCAGCGAACCGTACAAAGCGTCGTAGGGCACCAGGCCGGCGCGCGCAACGCCCGGTTGAAAATGCTGGGCGCGCATTTCGTACAGGGTGGCTTGGCCGCGGTAGTTTTCGTTAAAAGGCGCGGGCAAGGTTTGCGGATCCAATAAATCGTGGTACGCAACCGCTTGCAAAAATTGCCAGCCGGAACCTTGCGCGATGCCGTAGAAACCGTGGTGGGCACCGTTAAAACCGATCCACGCACCCACGGGCAGCACGACCGCCGCGGCGGCGACGGCAAAAACCATGGCCCGACGCCACAGAATCGCACTCCACAGCGCCAAACCCGCGGCTACCGCGAGGAACAGCAGACCGTTGGCGCGGGTCAGGATCAGACAGGCGGTAACCAAGGCCAACAGCAGGAAGTAAACGGTGCCGCGATCCCGATGCCAGCGCACCAACAGGCAGGCCCAGGCGGTGGTGAAAAACAGGAACAGCACCTCGGACAGCGGGATGTTGGCGAAGGCGACTTGGCTGGGACCCAGTGTCAGGGCCAAGGCCGGCAGCCAAGCCCAGCGACCCAAACCGAGGCGCAGGCCCAGGTCGAGCGAAAGGCCGACCGTGAGTGTGCTCAACAGGTTTTGGACCACCAACAAACCCGGCATCACGCCCACCGTGTGGTGAACCAGCGCGATGAGCAGTGGATAACCGGGTGTGTCGTAAAGAGAACCCAACCAAACCTCGGGGACGTGGGTTCCCACGGGCAGGTAGCGGTAAACGGCGTCGGGAAAAAGCAGCACGCCGTAGTCGAAGAGGTAACCCAAACGCAGGGCAAACGCCGTCGCCATCAAACAAAGCGCGGCCGGCCAAGGGAATTCGACCCGTTGGGTTTCGTGCTGCTCGGGCCACCGCCACAGCACTTTTAGCCAAGGTACCAAGTTCTCTTTTAACGGGGTTAACCCAAAGGTGGACGGTTTCAAGGAGGCTCCTTACCCAACGAACCCGCATGGTTCAACCCCATGCCTCTTAACCTAAAAAGCGCGATAACTCGCGGCGATTTTCGCTAAATCTCTGGGCTGCAACGGCCTGTAAAAATGCTCACCGCACCCACCGGGTGCGCCTCCGCTTTTTCCAAGCCATTTCGCTCCAGATCATTAGCCAAAATCCCTCGCTCTTATCACGCCTCTTAGGTTTAAGGGTAGCGTGAGGTTGAACCATGCGGGTTCGGTTGATTTGCCGCGGGGCGACGGTGGCGATGTGGCGCCGCTCTTGGGTTTGCGTTCGGTCCAAGCCAACTTTTCACAAGATGCCCAGGTATTGTAAGGTTCCGAAGGAACCATTGGCTCAAAACAAGACCCAAGAGCGACATCGGTAAGCTTGAGCAATTTGGAGACCAACTGGTGAAAACCCTTGTCGTGCAACGGTTCATCTACAAACATGGGGACTGTTGGTCCCGATTCGTACCTGTCACCGGAATCCGACACAACCCATACCGTCGGCGTGGGTAAGCGTCACCCGTGACAGCGTCGCCTGCCGGTTAAAGGGTGCGAACCGGCGGCAAAAACCAACGCCCCAACCCTTTTTGCACAAACCCACTATTTCTAAAGTTTTATAAATTCCCCAGAGGGCACCAGTCGGCCAAAAAAAGCCACTCAAGTTGTTTGCTTTGAGAAGCTTAAGCCACGGGCTTCTCGGTTCTGTTTTTTTCGACTTGAAACCCCTTCTTTTGCTCCCTAGAGTCGAGCAAACAACCGCCATGATTCGCGGGAATCATATCGCTCAGCTCGGGGGGAACCCATGGAAACCGAACTCACGCGGATCGACCGCGACGCGCTTAACCAAGCCTTGCTCGACCCGCAACTGGCGGTGATGAATTTCCTGAATGAAGTCAAACTGCGCTACCCGGAGGCGATCAGTTTCTCCGCGGGTCGCCCGGCCGAGGATTTTTTTGACGTACCGGCAACCTTGGCGGCGGTCAACCGGTTTGTCTCTGACGAAGCCGCCGCGCGCAACTGCACGCCCGACGCGGTGTACCGGGACCTCGGTCAATACGGCCGCACCAACGGCATGATCGGGCATCATCTGGCCAAGCACCTGGCCAAGGACGAACAAATCCACGTCGATCCCGAACACATCGTGGTCACCAACGGCTGCCAGGAAGCGATGGCGCTGGTGCTGATCACCTTATTGCGCGGCCCGGACGACGTGTTGCTCACCGCCGATCCCACCTACATCGGCATTACCGGCTTGGCGGCCCTGCTCGGGATCACGGTTGCACCGGTGCGCTGCGGCGAGGACGGGCTCGACCTGGACGATTTGGCGGCGACCACCCGTCGCCTGCGCGCCCAAGGCAAACAGCCTCGCGCGGTGTACGTGATTCCCGATTACAACAACCCACTCGGCAGCGAAATGACGCACCGTCGCCGTCGCGACTTGCTCGCCTGCAGCGAGACCCTCGACCTGCTGATCCTGGAAGACAACCCCTACGGCATGTTTTGCTACGACGGCGAACCCTTGCCCACGCTCAAATCCATGGACCGCCAACACCGCGTCATCTACCTGGGCACCTTTTCCAAAACCCTGTTCCCCTCCCTGCGCATCGGCTACCTGGTCAGCGACGCCATGGTCTCCTCGCGGGCGGGAACCGCGTTGTGTCTCACCCAAAACCTCTCGATGGTGAAAAGTCTGACAAGTGTCAACACCAGCCCCCTCAACCAAGCGATGGTCGCGGGGGTTCTGCTCGAATGCGACCACGCGCTGCGCGACCGCGTTGCACCGGCCCGCGATTTTTACCGCACCAACCGCGATTGCATGCTGGCGGCGTTGGCACAACACATCCCCGCGCACGACTCGCTGCGCGAACAGGTTCAATGGAACCAGCCGCGCGGCGGGTTCTTCATGCGGATGACACTGCCCTTCCCCTGCGACGAATCCTGGCTGCAGGCCTGCGCGGCCGAGGCGGGCGTGATCGTGGTGCCGATGGCGTACTTCGCCCTGGCCCCCGGCCACGAGAACCAAATCCGCCTGTCCTTCTGCTCCAACACGCCGGACGAAATCGAACGCGGCATCGCCGCCCTGGTCGCCTTCATCCGGGCAACCCTCGATTAAACGGCTACGGCGAATGGTTCGTGCCGGCCTATGACAAAGTCACCTTTTTCACCGGATGAACGCTGAAACCCAATAAGGCCCGTATCCTTTCCCGGATCAGCCAACCGCGATGGGATGCGGATTATTTCTGGTGCGTGACCATGGAATCAGGACGCGCCGGAATTATGTTCACGGCTCAAATCTTTGAGAATCCGCGTGTAAACCTGGATCAATTGCTCCTCGCGATAGGCAAAAGTTTGGATGATATCGAGCAGGTTGGCCCATTTACGACACAGGCCATGATGCCCGTTGTTCATTAATTGATCGTACAAAGCCGCGCCGGCCAAATCGGCCTGGGCAACATAACGCGCCTGGCGGCTGTAGGCGCTGGAAAACAAAAGCAAGTCCTCATAATCCATATACCGGGTAAGCTGTGTCGTTTGAGCGGTTTGCCAGACGCTGTCGTTCACCGCCGCGGGTGAGATAAAGCCGCGGTGGAAGATGCGTAGGGAAGGGATCTTATCGGATTGGTTGAAGCCGCCCTCTTTTAAGGCGGTGGACAAACCGCGGTGGTAATCCCGCGAGGCGGTCACCAGTTTGAGGTTGTTCTCAACCTCCATTTTCAACCGTTTGCCCGCCTCCCGTGCATCCTTTTGGTTTTGCACGTTGGTGTGCCAGTCGTTCACCCACAAGCCGGCAAAGACCCCGAAAATGACCAACAGGGTTTGAATCATCAAGGAAAACCAATCAAAACGTTTGGTTTCCGGTTCTTGGGACCGTCCTTCTGCTTCCGCCATGGCGCACCTCATTATTAATGAATGATTGTGACAAGATAGGCGCATTAAAGCACAGCCATGGGGTCAAAACCCAGTGCAAGACTTCCGGTGAGCCACGGTTGGCGTGCTCATGTTAGGATGGGTGCTTTGAACCGAGGTCGTCGGTTCCCCCACGGTTCGTTTTCGTCCTTTTTATGGTTTATAAGTCCCCCATTCCAATTTAAAGAAACACGCGCGAGAGGTTCCCGTGATTGATACCCCCTTATTCCAACGCGTCGCCGACGAAATCGCCGACGCCGGTCGTTTTCTCTACAGCCGCGGTTGGGTCCCGGCCACCAGCGGCAATTTTTCCGGTCGCCTGGACGACCAACACTACGCCCTTACCGCCTCGGGCCGCCACAAAGGCGAGCTGCAACGCAAGGATATTTTGGTGGTCGACCGCAACGGTGACCCGGTCGACTCCCAGCTCAGACCCTCGGCCGAAACCCTGTTGCACACCACGCTTTACCAGCACTTTCCCGAATGCGGCGCGGTGCTGCACACCCACTCGGTCAACGCCACGGTGCTGTCCAAGTTGGCGGGCGACGCGGACGAAATCATCCTTGAAGACTACGAGGTTCTGAAAGCGTTCCAGGGCAACACCACCCACGACACGGTCGAACGCATCCCGCTGTTCCCCAACACCCAGGACATGGTCCAGCTCGGCAAAGACCTGGCCCAACGCCTGGAACAGCAGCCCAACATCCACGGCTTCCTGATTCAGGGCCACGGGCTTTACACCTGGGGCCGTGACATGAACGAAACGCGCCGCCACATTGAAGCCTTTGAGTTTTTGTTTGAATGCGACATGGAAATGAGGAGATGTTCACGATGAGCGTGCAAAGTAGCCTGACGATTTACGCGGAACAAGACCCGCAAACCATTTTGGAACACACGGTGGACGGCGACCGCATCGCCGAACTGCTCGCCGGGGTCGGCATCAAATTCGAGCGCTGGGAAGCGAACAAAACCCTGGCGGACGACGCGGACCAAGACGCGGTGCTGGCGGCCTACGCGGACGACGTGGCGCGCATCAAAGAAGAAAACGGGTTCCAGTCCGTCGACGTGGTGCGGCTCAAAGCCGGTCACCCCGACCGCAAGGCGTTTCGCCAAAAGTTTTTGGCCGAGCACATTCACGCGGAAGACGAGGTCCGTTTTTTTGTCGAGGGTAGCGGCTGGTTTTACCTGCACCTCGACGACAAAATCTACGTCACCCAGTGCGTTCAAAACGATTTCATCCATGTCCCCGCGGGCACGAAACACTGGTTCGACATGGGTAACCAACCCGAGTTCGCCGCGATCCGTTTTTTCACCAATCCCGAGGGTTGGGTCGCCCAATGGACGGACAATCCCATCGCCTTGAACTTCCCGATGTACGTCCACGCGGAACCGGTAAAAGCCGTGGTCACCGACATCGAGGGCACCACCTCCTCAATCAGCTTCGTCAAAGACGTGCTGTTCCCCTACGCCAAAGAACACCTTGCCGCGTTCGTGGCCGCTCAAGGCGACGCACCCCAGGTGGCGGCTATTTTGGACCAGGCACGGGAAGAATCGGGTCAACCCGACGCGGACAACGCGACGATTGCGCAAACGATGCTGCGCTGGATCGACGAGGACCGCAAGGTCACCCCGCTCAAGGCGATCCAAGGCCTGATTTGGGAGAAGGGCTACCGCGACGGCGATTTCCAAGCGCACCTCTACGACGACGCCCACGCGGCGCTTAAACAATGGGCCGACAGTGGTTTGGCGCTGTATATCTTCTCGTCCGGCTCCATCAAGGCCCAGCACTTGATGTTCGAACACACCACCTTCGGCGATTTGCGCCCCTGGTTCAAAGGGTACTTCGACACCACGACCGGCCCCAAAAAAGAAGCCGAATCCTACCGCAAAATCGCGGCCGAAATCGGCGTCGACCCCCACGAAATTCTGTTCCTCAGCGATGTGGTCGCGGAACTGGACGGCGCACGGGCGGCGGGCATGCAAACCCGGTGGTTGGTGCGCGACGGGCAACAACCCGCCCACCCCTTCCACACCCAGACCGATACCTTCGCCACCATTCAGCCAGGTGCGGCGGTTTCCTAATGGATCAGACTTTTTTTAAAAACGCCATTGTGCGAAAGCCGGCGCCGAACTTCGCCGCCGGCCTGACCACCCAAGACAACCGTGGCGCGAACTACACGCTGATGTCACAACAACACGCGGCTTACGTGGCCAAGTTGCAAGAACTCGGTCTGGCGGTAACCATTCTGCCGGCCAACGCCGAATTCCCCGACGGCCATTTCGTCGAGGACCCGGTGGTTTTCGCGGGCGGGACGGCGGTTCTCACCCGGCCGGGCGCCCCTTCCCGGCTGCACGAGGGCCTGTCCCTGACGGAAACGCTGGCCGGCTTTGCCGACTTGGCCCGCATCGAGGCACCCGGTTTCCTCGACGGCGGCGACGTCATGCGGGTGCGCGACCATTTCTATATCGGCCTGTCCGACCGCACCAATGAGGCCGGCGCGGAACAGCTCGGCGCGCTGGTTTCCGAGCAGGGTTTCACCTGGAGCACGGTCGCGGTCCCGGCGGGCCTGCACCTCAAGTCCTCGGTGAATTACCTGGGTGACAATGTGTTGCTGGGTACCGAATCCTTCTTGGCGCTGCCGGAATTCGCGGATTTCGAGAAGTGGGTTCTGCCCCCGGAAGAAACGCCCGCGGCCAACACCTTGTGGATCAACGAGAACCTATTGATGCCCGCGGGTTACCCCAAAACCGAAGCCCGCCTGCGCGCCTGGCGCAAGCCGGTCCACGTGCTCGACATGAGCGAGGTCGAAAAAATGGACGGCGGCCTCTCCTGCCTCAGCCTCCGCTTTTAACAGCACACCCGCGCCGTGGGGATGATCCCGATCCAATCGGATGTTGGCGGGATCATCGGTCCGGCGTTTTGGTTAGTGGGGCGATCATTGGTCCGGCGTTTTGGTTAGTGGGGCGATCATTGGTCCGGCGTTTTGGTTAGTGGGGCGATCATTGGTCCGGCGTTTTGGTTGATGGGGCGATCATTGGTCCGGCGTTTTGGTTGATGGGGCGATCATTGGTCCGGCGTTTTGGTTAGTGGGGCGATCATTGGTCCGGCGTTTTGGTTAGTGGGGCGATCATTGGTCCGGCGTTTTGGTTGATGGTTGTGAGGCCGACGCCTTCAGCGTCTGCACAACGGGAACCCCCGGGGACCCAGAGCAAACGGTTGTTTTACAACCATTTGATCTGGGCTGAAATCACCGGCGCCCTCGGCGCCTTTGCGCCTTCAGCGCAGCCGGTGGACGATCGCCTCCGGCTCACGGTTCAAATATTTTGTGGTCCACGGATTTCGGTGTGCGATCCCCGTTGGGGTTCGCCGGATCAGCCCTCGCTCGTACATCTCCTCACACTGGTGTGCGATCCCCGTTGGGGTTCGCCGGATCAGCCCTCGCTCGTACATCTCCTCACACCGGTGGGCGATCCCCGTTGGGGTTCGCCGGATCAGCCCACGCTCGTACATCTCCTCACACCGGTGGGCGATCCCCGTTGGGGTTCGCCGGATCAGCCCTCGCTCGTACATCTCCTCACACCGGTGGGCGATCCCCGTTGGGGTTCGCCGGATCAGCCCCCGCTCGTACATCTCCTCACACCGGTGTGCGATCCCCGTTGGGGTTCGCCGGATCAGCCCACGCTCGTACATCTCCTCACACCGGTGGGCGATCCCCGTTGGGGTTCGCCGGATCAGCCCACGCTCGTACATCTCCTCACACCGGTGGGCAATCCCCGTTGGGGTTCGCCGGATCAGCCCCCGCCATCCTCACTCGATGATGTGATTCACCGAATCGAGCGCCTCGTCGTTAAGCTCCAGGCCGAAGTTTTTGATGTGCTTGAGATTAATCGTGATAAAGCTGCCCGCCGGGCTCTGGACCCGCGAACTCATCCCCGGATCCTCGGTCACCCGACCAATCAAACCAGCCGCCTGACGACCCACCGTGGGGATATCTACCGAAATCACCAAACACACGCCTTTCTGATCCGTAAATGCCTCGGAATAAGCGAACACCGGTAATTTACCCGCCTCGGCAATCGCGAACAAGCGCCCGACCTGCTCTTTCTTTGAGAACACAACGGGGTCGGAAATCAACCACAGTGCATCCAAGTTTGCCGCATTTTTTTCCAGTAGGGAGATCGCCCGACGTGGCCGGGTCACGGAAAGCGGCACCAACTCAATCCCGACATCACGCGCCGCGGCCTCGGCCTTTTTGACCAGTTCGTGGTTAAACGCGCGGTTGTACAACACCCCCACCCGGCGTACCTTGGGGAAGAAGTATCGGAAATAATAGAACTGCACCGGCGGTGGGATCTCGTTGGCGATGCCGTGCACGCCGCGCTCAAGTGGGACCCGCTCCCAATTAATCACCGATGAAAAAATGATCGGTTGCTGAATGCCCAAATCCTTGAGCAAGAGGTACGCTTTGCTGCCGATGGCGTACACCACTTGCGGACGACGGTTGACAACCATGTTGCGCAACTCGCCGGAGGTCACATTGTTGCCGGCCAAATTGACCACATGCAGGGATCGGCTCTCGGCCAAGTTCTTTTGGAATTCGAGCTGGGCTTGCTGGTAATAAGGAACTTCTTCGTCGGAGTTAATCACCATCACCACCCCCTCCCGGCCGGTGGCAAACAGCGTGCTCACCCCAAACCACAGCAGCGCAAGGCAACAGGCAAAACCTGACCAAGGTGAACCGTGCCGGCGGCAAAGCGCGGAAAAACGAGTGATCGCTTGCTTCACAAAGCACCTCGTTTCTTTTGAAGAAGTTGCCGACGTTGGTCGTCGCTAAGCGCCGTCCAGTCATCCAATCCCAAAAGCTTCAGTTTTCGGCGTCCCTCGGCTTTGTCCGACATAGACTCGAAGGACTGAATCACGGCACGCGCCTCGCCATCCATCCCCGTTTTCACCACCACAATCGGCAACATCACCTGCTCGGATTCAGCCTGCTTGACGGTGCCGCGGTATAGGGTTGGGTTGAGGTCGGCCAGTTTTTCCAGGCTGCGTTCGGTTGCCAAGGCGGCATCGGCCATGCCGAAACCCACCGACATCAACGCATCGATGTCCTTGGGCACGGTAAGCAGACGGTAATCCTTGGGGGACAGGCGGTCCCCGGCCATTTGGGCAAGCAACACGTGGGCGTATTCCTCACTGCCGGAAGAGGCGATGGTGAGGCGTTTCTTTGGGGGAAACTCGGTGACCCCTTTGCGGGTAATCAAGATTTTTTTATAGGTATTTTGGCCGCGAAAACTGCCTACCAAAACCGGTTCCAGATCCAGGGACTCGGCCAAATCGCGAAAGTGCCAGCTCGAAACAAGAAACACACCGCTGGGTTGCGCGTGTACCTGAAGCTCAAACTGCCCCTTTTCTCGAAACGGTTGAAAACGAAAGCCGCCGTGGGAAAGAAAAAATGCATCAAATTCGCTCTTCAACAAACTGAAATTGTTGATGTTGGTCTCGGAGCTGTAGAAATAAACGGTTTTTTCGGCGGGGTGTTGGGCAAACAAGACCATCGGCACAAGGAAAAACAACAACCGACATAGGGACCCGGCGCGCAAGGGCGCTTTCGCGAGGATCCAACCAAAAAATTCCCAGGCGGCCGACAAATAATTCCCCAATTCGCGATGAGTCGATAACGCGCGGAGCCCACCCGACGCGGAGGAGGAACCGGGTGAATCACTTCGCAAATGTGCAAAACAGCGAACGAACAAAACTATTAAATACCCATTAGCACCCAAAGCACAAGCAAGGAATTGGGCGCAATAGGGATTGGGGTGGCACCGGCCGCGGCAGTTCGCAACACAAGCCGCGAGCCACCCCACCGCCGCACCCGAAACGACCCGGTTCCCGCCAAACGCAAGTAAGGCGGTGCCTTTTCCGGCTCGGGCCGCGCTGGGCACCATGCTGCCCGTGCGTGGGTCGCACGTGTTACGCGGCGGTGAATGAACGATGCCGTCGAACCGGGTCGTCGGACACCCTGTAACCCCGCGAGTTACAGGTGTCACCGTGGGGGTGATGATGCGCAGCCGGTTGCGCCCCTAACTTTTGGTAAAAAAACACCATCCTAGATCTAGTCCACTGATTTAATTAAACTTATTTGAACCAACAAAATTGGCACGGCCCCTGCACTTACCGTCAAACGTATAAAGGGTTTAAGTGAAGGCTCCGAATGATGGAAACCTGTTTCCGTCATTCGGAGTATTTTTTTTGCGCGGACGGGAAAAAAGCGGGTTGCCCGAGGCGGGCGCCAACACCAAAGCGACGCGCCGATCGGAAAAGAGAACGCGGGTAACAAGCGTCCCGGCCCCCAGAAAATAAAGGGTTTCGGTGTTTTGCCGAAAAGATTAGGGAACCAACAAACACCTACTCATGACGGAATCCCCCGCTAATACCTATCCCCCGTACCTTTTCAGAAATACTCTGTTTCACGGGGCGAATTAGCCGGATCCGCTCCATTCTTTCTCATGACGCACCCATTTACCCGCACATTGCCTCTTTCCAAAACCTCGCCGCGCCCACCGGCTGAGCCGTGGGCGCGACACATTCCGTCGACCGACCCGAGCCCATGGCGGTCGCCGCTAAGGTTTCACCAAAGTCTCTCGCGGTCCTCCCCGCACTCCTGTACAATGCAGCGTTCCAGGTGGCGGTCGAATCGCGCTTTCTCACTGTAAACCAAGATCTTGAACCACTTCTCTGCCTGTTCCGGCTCGGCCCTCCCCCCTCGCCTTTCAACGCGTTCCCAGACCGCTTCCGCCGCTTGCCTACCCGACCCGCACACCGCGGGGATCTTCTCTGGAGATGAGATTTGATGAACCCTTCAAGCCGCCTCTTTTTCGCTCGTTTTACGGCACTTTTATTTTTCGCTTGCGCCCTGCCGTTCGCACACACCCAGAGTATGAACCTCGAGGACGAACTCAAGTTCCTACAGGCCGAGTCCTTTGTCATTACCGCCTCGCGCACCCTGGAAAACCTGCGCAAATCGGCAGCCTCGGTGACGGTCATCTCGGAACAGCAGATCCGCGATATGGGGGCGCGCAATCTGGCCGAGGTGCTGCGCTCGGTTCCCGGCATGAACATTTCCGTGAACTCCCTGGGTTTTTATGAGATTGAAGCACGGGGTATCAAAAGTGTGTCCAGCGAAAAGATCATGTTTATGATCGACAACCACGTGGTCAACAACATCCTGCTTGGCACGGCGATGTTGCTCCACGACGACGCGCCCCTCGATCACGTCCAACGCATCGAAATCGTGCGCGGCCCGGGCTCCGCCCTTTACGGCGCCAATGCCTTCCTCGCCATCGTCAACATCATTACCCACGACGGCGATAACCTCGACTTCGTCGAGGCCAATTTCAGCCAAGGCCACCACGATACGGCCCAAGCCAACCTCCGTTTCGGCAAACGCTGGGGCGCGCTGACCTTGGCCCTGAACGCGAATTACCTCACCAGCGACGGCATCAACCCCCACATTGAGGTGGACGCGCCGCGGTTTTTGGACCAATTGCTCGGCACCCAATCCTCACTGGCACCCGGCCCGGCGGATTGGTGGAACCGCAAACACGACGCCCACCTCAAGCTCGGTTATCGGGATTGGGAACTCACCGCCCACTACACCCGCAAACGAACCGGCCCCTTCCTCGGCTTCGAGAACATCGTCAACCGCGGCGGTCGCATCCTCAACAACGGGCACTTCATCGACCTCAAACGCACCTGGCAACTGGCGGATGATTGGTCGCTCAAGTCCCGCATGTATCAGGACAACACGGTGTACCGCCCTTCCTTTGACCTCTTTTTGGAGGGCATGCCGATTCAGTTGCCGACCGGCGGTTTTGCCTTCATTCCCGAAACCTATTCCGGCACGATCAACGCCAAAAACAACCGGCTCGGCACGGACCTTGAGGTCACCTACAAAGCCTTGCCGCGCCACGAAATTCTGTTTGGGCTCACGGCGGAACACCAACGCCAGTACGAGGTTCGCTACAACGCCAATTTCAACCCGCTCAACCTGGCCCCGCTCGGCGCCGAGGTCGATCTCACCGACACCCTTAACTGGAACCGCAACATCAGCCGCGAGTTCTGGGCGCTTTTTGTTGAAGACATTTGGGATGTCACCGACCAGTGGCGCATCACGCTGGGCGCCCGTTACGACCGCTACAGCGATTTCGGCGGCAATTTCAACCCACGGCTCGGCGTGGTTTGGGTCAAAAACCGCTTCAACTTAAAGTTGCTTTACGGTGAAGCCTTCCGTGCGCCCAACTTCAGCGAACAGCACAACACCAACAACCCGTCGATCCTGTCGAACCCCGATGTGAAGCCGGAAGCAGCGCGCACCCACGAGATGAGCGTGGGTTTCGAGCCCAACGTCCGAACCGAAACCCGTCTGACGCTGTTTTACACCGATATTGATGACCTGATCGTGCAGGTCCCGCTGCCCGATTCGGTGGTTCAGGTGGTCGTGAACGCACCGGGATTGGTCGCATCCGGTCTCGAATGGGAGCTGCGCACGCGCTGGGGCAAAGGCTCTTATTTCGGGATCAACTACAATTACCAAGACACGGAGATCGACGAAACCGACACCGGTCTCCCGGAAACGCCCAACCAGAAGGGCCACCTGATGCTGAACCACCGATTCAACGAAACCCTGAATCTGTTCGGCGAGTGGATCTGGCGTGGCGAGGCCCGACGCGGACTTTCCGATCCACGGGATCGCTATCCCGGATACGACCAGGTCAACACCACCCTGAGCATCAATGAGCCCTTCGGGGTTCAAGGTTTTTCGGCCCAACTCAGTTGTTACAACCTTTTGGATGAGGCCATTACCTATCCCAGCCCGGAAGCAACGGTCCCCTTCGATTACCCCAACGAGGAACGCAACCTACGGCTTAAATTGATCTACCGGTATTGATGGCTTGGGTTCCCATTGGACTTGGCTCGGGATTCGTCATTCACAGGGTTTGAGGGGGGGTGCAGGATGGGCGATTTGGAGCCGCCTTTTTCCTTGACCTGGTTCCGCTTTGGATGACTGGGCTTCGAGCGATTCAACTTTCTTGACGAAGATGGTTTTTCTCGAATCATACCCACTTTTCGCTTTCATTGTCGTTTTGGCTCTAAATTAACTTAGCTTGAGAAATTAAGGAATACCAACCCAAGCCCCATCTGGAACACCAAAAAAAAATCCCCAAACCATCCCAAATAAAAAGGGCCCCAACCGGGACCCTTCTCAAAAACCAAGTTCCTCAAAACATCCTAGCCACGCATTTTGGCCTGGAGGCCTTCGTCCAATTTGGCGAGGAATTCTTCGGTGTGGAGGTAGGCGGTATCGTTGCCGACCAGCAACGCCAAATCCTTGGTCATGTAGCCGGCTTCAACGGTTTCCACACACACGTCTTCGAGGCTTTCCGCGAAGTTGCGCAGCGCATCGTTTCCGTCCAACTTGGCGCGATGCAGCAAGCCGCGGGTCCACGCGAAGATCGAAGCAATGGGGTTGGTGGAGGTTTTGTTGCCCGCTTGGTGCTGACGGTAGTGACGGGTCACGGTGCCGTGGGCGGCTTCCGCCTCGCAGATTTCACCGTCGGGCGTCAACAAGGTGGAGGTCATCATGCCCAGTGATCCGAAACCCTGGGCGACGGTATCGGACTGAACATCGCCGTCGTAGTTTTTACAAGCCCAAACGAAACCACCGCTCCACTTGAGGGCGGCGGCGACCATGTCGTCGATCAAACGGTGCTCGTAGGTCAAACCCACGGCTTCGAATTTCTCTTTGAAATCCGACTCGTAGACTTCTTGGAAGAGGTCTTTGAAGCGGCCGTCATAGGCTTTCAGGATGGTGTTTTTGGTGGACATGTAAAGCGGGTAGTTCAGGTTCAGCGCGTAGTTCATGCAGGATTTGGCGAAGCCGCGGATGGACTCGTCCAGGTTGTACATGCCCATGGCAACGCCGCTGCCAGGAAAGTCAAATACTTCGTATTCTTGGGGTTCGCCACCGTCGGCCGGGGTGTAGGTCAGGGTCAACTTACCGGGGCCCGGCACCTTGAAATCGGTCGCTTTGTACTGGTCACCGAAGGCGTGACGGCCGATCACGATGGGTTTCTGCCAGCCCTGCACGTAACGGGGAATGTTGTTACAGATGATGGGCGCACGGAACACGGTACCACCGATGATGTTGCGGATGGTGCCGTTGGGGCTGCGCCACATTTTCTTGAGGCCGAACTCTTCCACACGCGCTTCGTCGGGCGTGATGGTGGCGCACTTAACGCCGACTTTGTATTTCTTAATCGCGTTGGCCGCATCGACGGTGACTTGATCGTCGGTATCGTCGCGGTGTTTCATTCCCAAATCGTAGTAAACCAGGTCGATGTCGAGGTAGGGCAGGATCAAACGATCCTTGATGAATTTCCAAATAATGCGCGTCATTTCATCGCCGTCGAGTTCGACGACGGGATTGGCTACTTTGATTTTTTCCATGACTACCTTTCTTTTGCGTTATTTTGCACCGAAACAAGTCCAAGGCAAGGCAGGCCGCGTCGCGGGGCGCGAGTGCCCCGAGCGATCTCGGCTTCTTTATCCCGAAAGGCCTTGTGACGCCGCGTCGGTCAAACCGCATCTCATGCTTTTTTACCGACAGTTGCATCGATGTTCCCCCGTGACGGCCCTTGGCCCGTGAATGGGGTGCGGCGGGTTGCGGTAAGCGCTCCGTCAACCTGAACCGGCGATTCACGGGTTTCCGACCTTCCCAAGTCAGGGCCGGCGTTCACGGAATTCACATGGTGTTCGAGCGCGCCCGCATCCCTCACCCAAGCCGCGTTGTCCCGTCAAACCGGATGGGTCGACAGGGCTTTGGCACCGCCGCGAGGCAACGAAACATGGGTGAGTTTTGCGGGCTTCGTATCATCACCCGAAAGCCGGTGAAAAGCAAGCCGGGACGCGGCAAAGCGAGCGGCTTAGGATTGGCCCATATCGCTGTTTATGGCACGGCTCTGGTAATCGTAAATGATCTCTTTCATGATCTGTAAATACTTGACGACGCCTTGGATATCGCCATGCATGGTTTCGTACTCACTGGTCAGGCCGTCGAGGGCGCGGGCGGTGTATTCGGGCCACAATTTAGCGCGGGGATCGTCGCGAAAAAAGTTGGACAGATTGTCGCCCTCTTCCTTGATGATCTCAAAAGCTTTTTGGACTTGGAGCAGTCGGGATTCCGAGAGCATTTCCACCACTTCTTCACTGGCCAGCACGGCGCCGTTGAGATGGTTGCCGAGATCGTGAAGAACCTTGCGCGCGTCTTTACCACGCTCGATGAAGTGGGCGATTTCCGCGGGGGAAAGGGTGGCGTTGCCATCGTCGGTGGGTAGTTTGGGGTAAGGGGTAGCCGATGTTCCGTTTTCATCGGTGGGTGCGCCGCACCGTTCACAGCGGGGCGAGGCTTGTTCGCTTTCCCGCAGTTGCTTCTGTTGTTGTTCAATTTTTTTGATGTAGAGCCCGACCTTGAGCGCATTGAGCACGGAAACGCCGAGGTTGGGGGCCAGCCTGGTGAGGAACTGAACGTCCTCCGCGTCGAAACAGCCGTCGCCTGCATCGCGGGACATATGCAATACCGCCAGCACTTTGCCAGGCGCGCCAGGCATGGTGACGGGGACGGTGAGAAGGGCGGCGGGGGTGTCTTGGAAGGCGGGGAGGGATGCAAAACGGTCGTCGCCGGCGGTTGAATCCACCACCAAATTGGTGTTCTCCCGAATGGCGACATCCACAACGGTCCGAACATGGGCGGGCGCGGCGGACAGCGGCAGCGACCGTTTTTGGACCTCGTGCCCATCGGCGGCCAGCTCGGCTTCGATGGTCATGCCGGACTTGCGGCGGACAACGAACCAAAGATGTTGGGCCTTGGTATGGACGCGTGCTTCTTCAAGCACGGTCACCGCCAGCGGATGCAGTTCGATCTGGCCGGCGACTTTAAGGCTCACTTCTTCGAACCGCCGCGGCGGCGAAAAACTCATGTGCAGGTCTCCCGGGAGTGCGTAATATTACTATAAACGGTTGCACAGAAAGGAACTCAAGTTTTTTTGTAAATCCTAACACAATTAGGCGATGCGGCCGGGATGGGACGGGTCGGTGCAACGCGCCTGTCGCCCGGGGTCGCGGGAGCCTGCTCCGACGGATCACCGCTTGCCACTGGGCCGGGCTTCCAGTTATAGTGCAAGGCTTAATCGCAGGTTCGGCGACGGGTCGGCACCGCGTGCGACGCCCGCCTTTTCGGGTACTGCATCGGGCCATATCCCTTCACCAAAGGCTGAACCAGACCCGCGTTTCGGCCGGTCCCGTCGATTGATTCGGATCACCCAATGATCCCCGCGCCCCGTGGCTGTTAACGGGACCCTTGCCGGAAAGTCAGGTTGCGGCGCAACACATCTCACGTGGAGACACTTGTATGAATGCAAAATGGTTTACCTTGCTAATTCTGGCCGCGGCGACGGCGGTCCCCTGCCTGCAGGCACAATCGACCCATGCCGGACCCGACAGCAGCACCCCCAACTACTTATTGTTTAAGGTTTCCGAGCTTTCTTGGGACGACGACATCGCCTACGTCACCGACGTGGCCGCGGGCCGTTTGGGTTTGGATACCAGCGGCGGCATTCAGCGCGACAAAGCCACCGCCGCTTTTAAGCTGACCGAGGGTTACACCATTAACAAAAACATTGCCGTGGAAGGCAGCGCGGCCTATGTGGATGACAGCAAGTTCGTTACCACCGACACCACCGGTTTCGACACCACCATCCGTTTGCAAACCTTTACCGCCGACCTGACCGCGTTGGGTGTATATCCCTTCACCGACAAGTTCGAGGGTTACGGCCAAGCGGGCATTGCATACTACCGCATTGATTTCGAGGCCCTGACCCAGACCGGCGAAAAACGCAAAACCCACGACACCGGTGTCGAGCCCTTGTACGGGCTTGGCCTGCGCTTCAAATTTAACGAGCAATTCATGGCCGATTTGCAGGCGCAACAGCACGATCTCGGTGAGTTCGGCATCAGCTTCATTTCGCTTGGTTTCGGCTTCCGTTTCTAAATTCGCCTTGCAACCGTCCACCCACCACATCCAACATCACCCGAGCCCCCGTGTCGCATCATTGCGGCGGGCCTCGCTTTATCCGGCTCGGTCCATTCACCCGCGCCGCGACAACTTTTTAAGGGGAAAACCACACCATGCTTGAGTTCCCAATCTTGGAAGCCTTAACGTTCGACGACGTCATCCTGATCCCTTCCTTGGCTCAGTTCCATCCTAACGATGCGGACACGCGCACCCGCCTGGTCGGCGACATTGAGTTAAACATCCCGTTTTTATCGGCCGCCATGGATACCGTCACCGAACACCGCCTCGCCATCGCCATGGCACAGCAGGGCGGGATCGGCGTCGTCCATAAAAACTTAAGCATCGAGGAACAAGCGGAAAACATCGACCGAGTCAAACGATCGGAGTCCGGCATGATCACCGACCCGATCACGATCGGCCCGGACGAGGCGATTCAACGGGCCGAAGACATGATGAGCCACTTCCGCATTTCCGGCATTCCCGTCGTCGAAAAAGACGGCACCCTGTTGGGCATCATTACCAACCGCGACTTGCGTTTTGAAACCAACTACGCGCAGCCCGTTTCCAACGTGATGACCTCCGGCCGCGACAAGCTGATTACGGTTCCCGTGGGCACCACGCTGGAGGAAGCCAAGTACTACCTGCACAAGCACCGCATCGAAAAAGTGTTGGTGGTTGACGACAAATACGCGTTGCGCGGCCTGATCACGGTCAAAGACATTCAGAAAAAAATCGAATATCCCCGTGCCTGCAAAGACGGCCAGGGCCGCTTGCGGGTTGCCGCCGCGCTCGGGATCGGCGCCGGCATGATGGAACGCGCCCAAGCGCTGGTCAACGCAAAAGCCGATTTGATGGTGCTCGATTCCTCCCACGGTCATTCCACCGGGGTCATTAAGGCCACCCGTGAATTCAAGCAGGCCTTCCCCGATGTACCGCTGCTGGTCGGCAATGTGGCCACCGGCGAAGGCACCAAGGCCTTGATCGACGCGGGTGCCGACGCGGTCAAAGTGGGCATCGGCCCAGGCTCAATTTGCACCACGCGGGTTGTCACCGGCGCGGGCATGCCGCAAATCACCGCCATCTCCGAGGCGGTCAAAGCGGCCAAGCACACCGACACCACCATCATCGCGGACGGCGGCATCAAGTTCTCCGGCGACATCACCAAAGCCTTGGCGGCGGGCGCGCACGCGGTCATGATCGGCAGCCTTTTCGCGGGCACCGACGAGAGTCCCGGCGAAACCGTGCTCTACCAAGGGCGCACCTACAAAACCTACCGCGGCATGGGCAGCATCGGCGCCATGAAAGATGGGAGCGCGGATCGTTACTTCCAGGAAGACGCCTCGCAAACCAAAATGGTGCCCGAGGGCATTGAAGGCCAGGTCCCTTATAAGGGGAGTTTGTCCGCCGTGGTCACCCAGTTGCTCGGCGGTTTGCGCGCGGGAATGGGTTTGACCGGTTGCCAAACGCTGGCGCAGTTGCGCGAGAACGCGCGGTTTGCCAAGGTCTCCCAAGCGGGCTTGCGCGAGAACCACGCCCACGACGTGATCATCACCAAAGAAGCCCCGAACTACCGTTTGTAAGGCGAACCGCATTTCGAACAACAGCACGGCCGGCGCGGACCTCCCGCCCGGCCGTTTTCCGTTTGGGCACGGGGACATCATTTTATTTTGAAAAAAATGAACCAAAGCATCAAAAGGGTTTTTTACAGGATACGTCCTTGCCTCAATGCTTCATCACCGGAGTGTGAACCTTGTCGGAATCCACCATTTACCGTCTCGGCCTCTTCCCTGGCGGCCGTCCCGCTTTCGAACCCATCTCCCCCGCCGGCCTGACCGCCGCGCTAACCGGTCAAGACCCGTCGGCCGAAGACCTTGCGCTCAAGCAGTACACGGCCGGCCGCAAGAAAACCTACCTCAACGTGATTCACGGCGTTGAACCCAAAAACTTGGCCTCCGCGGGTTGGGGCCTGGTCCTGCCCCGCGACAGCGACGACGGCCTGCTTGATGCGCTGGCACCGCTGATCGAACACCGTCGCCGCCAGGCCGGGGACCGTTTTTACCAAATCACCGGCGAGGAGGGTTTGGCGCCCCGCGAAAGCAAAGCCGCCTTCCTGCGACGCCATTTCATGGGCGCGGGTCCCGTCGATCCCGAAAAGCTGCCCTATTACCTGCTGTTGGTGGGTTCACCGGAACAGATTCCGTTTCACTTCCAACAACAGTTGGACGTGCAATTCGCGGTCGGGCGTTTGCATTTCGACCGCCTGGCTGATTACGCGGCTTATGCCCGTCAGGTGGTGGAAACCGAAACCCGCGCCGCGGCGGCCGAAACCCAAGCGGTCGCACTCTGGTGCCCGACCCACGATGCCGCCACCATCGCGGGCTATGACCTGTTCCTGGATCCTTTGAGCAAGGTGCTCGCGAAAAAAAACAACATCAACCTGCGCGACATGCGCGGCGCCGCGGCGACCAAGGCCGCCTTTCAGGCGTTGGCGGGCGGCGCGGACCCCGCTTCGCTGTTGGTCAGTTTGAGCCACGGCATGGCGGCCGAGGAGACCATCACCGCGGACCGCCCAGACGCGCGGGCGGCCCAGGGCGCGTTGGTCTGCGGTGACTGGCGCGGCGGCGACGCGCCCTGGTCGGACGCGTACGTGCTGGGTCCCGACAGCGTCCAACCGGCGCCCAACAGCGGCACCATTTGGTTTAACCTCTCCTGTTTCGGCGGCGGCACCCCCAAAATCCAACCCCATTTCAAAGCGGGCCGACGTCGTAACATCGCCGATGAAGCCTTTGTCAACGCCTTGTCCCAAAAACTGCTGAGTCGCGAGCGTGGTGCCTTGCAGGCCGTGGTGAGCCATGTCGATCTGCTGTACCTTCATTCGTTCGAGGGAAACCACGGCGGTTCGTACCCGGCCGCCTTTACCAGCGCGGTAAGCGCGCTGCTGGACGGATTTCCCGTCGGCGCGGCGGTGGACGTGGTCAACCAGCGTTATGCGGAACTGGCCACCGAACTGACGGATCACTTGGAAGAACTGCACTGGGCCGATGAAGGGACACCGGTGGATCCCGAAAAAGCGGCGGCCATTGCCGAAACCTGGTGCGCGCATCACGACGCCCGCAACTATGTGGTCTTCGGCGATCCGGCGGTCCGTCTGGGACCGGTGCCGGCGACCACCTAAGCGGGTGTCTTTTGCACAAACTCAAACGACGCCTGGTTCGAAAAAACGACGCGGAATCAGGGTCTCGGCGGCCCTTCCGGACGGTTCGGAAGAGCAGGCCGAGGTGGACGCCCTCATTCGGCTTGGGGCCGAGGCGGCATTTGAAGACCAGCCGGCGGGCGACTTCAGCCCTAACCGCAAATTCGAACCGGAACGGTTCAATGACGCCTTCATCTACGACCGCGATTACGAGCAGGAACTCACCCGCCTGTTCAGCCGCATCTCAATCAATTAACCCCAACCCACGGTGCCGGCACCGGGTTCATTAGCGTGCCGGCTCCACCCTTCCCAGGTCGCAATCCCATTAAAGGAGGCGGCGTAGGTTAGGCCTCCAGATTTTGAAGGTCGGCAAGATCTTGAAGTAGTCCAGGTGCCCGTTTATTTAAAATTAACGCTCTTTTGCTTATGAACTTCACTTGGATAGAATCAAAATTCCCATATTCCGCATCTATAAAACCTAAGAAGCGCGATAAGCGTGAGGGATTTTGGCTAAAGATCTGGAGCGAAATGGTTTGGGAAAAGCGGACCGGGGTCGCGCACGACGCGCACCCACTGGGTGCGGTGAGCATTTTCACAGACCGTTGCAGCCCAGAGGTTTAGCTAAAATCGCCGCGAGTTATCGCGCTTCTTAGGTAAAAGCATCATCAAAGCTCTAACCGTCAATTTCATTAAGTAGGTCGATCCGACTTGGTTCAACGCCAATCTTAACAATATTGCCAAACTCAAAAAGACGTTCGTCAAGGTCCTCTAAGCGAAAACCAAAAACAACGAGCGAGGATTTAAGCTTTTCTAAGTTTTCATCATCGCGCCGGTAAAAAATATCGATATCTTTCGTGAACCTTGGGTGCCCATGATACGCCACCGCGTATCCGCCAACCACCACATACTCAACTTGATTCTTTTCTAATAACGCTAATAACTCTTTGAAATGGTGCTGGATATTCATAGAGAAATTTTCCGGCCTCCAACCGAAGTCTTTCAGCCTCAGCAACACGCTCTTCAGGCGTCCGACTAGCCCAGAATTCACGATCCTCCTTAGCTAGAGCCTCGTGATTCGTGGCACTGATCGTTAAAGTGGGTTTGTTTTTCAAAGCGTCCCCTTTTATTCGTCACAGATCGTAGCACTAGCCGGTGATGACTTCCAAAAATTCATCGCACGGTTTTGATAAGCGACTCTTATGAAACCGGTGTGGGGAAATCGCTTCGACCGAAAGCAACCCAACAGAGATGCGGGCTAGTGCGTTGCCTCAGCGGCGATGCGTTCCCTTTCCAGGCGCCCGGCTACGAGACTCAAAACGGCGGCGGGATCCATCCCGCACCGAGCCAAACCTTTTTCCTCCGGCGTCATGTTGAGGTGCTGATCGATTGCTGCAACCATTTGGCTCGGCATCAGCACAAAGAACCGTTCGCGGAGCTTGGGGACCAACGCCAACTTTGCGTCAAGCACCGCCACCTGGCTGCAATCAGACACGGGTGCACTTGCCTTGGCCACGATTTGATCGTTCTCAGCGCTAACACCGCGTCCACCGCGCCGGGAGGAAGTGCGGCGGGTGATACCGAGGAAGGCGAACGGCAGCGCGGGCGCCGCGACCAAGGTTTGATCGGCTCCGCGTGGTGTCATTCCCTGGAATCCGGTAACAATTTGCTGCAAAAAAGTGAAGCGTGACATGGTGTTCTCCTAGAACGGCAAAGGTAAGAAGGATGCCGGAAGCAGGCCTGGACCATACGGGTCAAAGGGTTCCATTCCGGCAAGGGCGGTTCGCTTGCTCACCGGTACGTTTTTTGTGGCGCTGGGAACATCCAAGGGCGACTTAGTCGCACTTCGGATGATCCGACGGTGGGTGGTGCGTGGGTGTTTATGAAATGTCTGAGGGTTTCTGGTTTGATTTTTTTTGAATAAACCGGATAAAAATAGCGCTCATGTTGGTGAGGCGCTCTTCTCAGATAAGCGCGTTCGCTCCGTCTTCTATTAGGGAACACGCGTCTTTTCGCCACATTGGTCGAAAAAATTCAATAAATTTGATCGGCACGATCTAAAAGGAATTCAACAAAAAAGCGTAAACCCAACCAACGCGTTCAAAGACCCCCAGCGCGGTGGTTAAAGCGGCGTCACTCTATCGCCGAGGCACAACACCCTTTCAAATTGATCCAGCGCCCACCTACCACGAGGGTCATGAGACAAAAGCTCCAGAACCGCGGCCATCAGCCGAACGATGGGCGCGGCGGCGAGCGGTCTTCTTCTTGGTTGGCGCCGCGTCGCTTACACCTTGCAGACGGTGCCGGTGCGGCGTTGGTCGCCCGCGCCGTCGAAGTCGTCGCCGCGCAGGCAGACGGCTTGGGCGCCGCCGAAGTACAAGTTTTGTTCCGGCCATTCTTTGACTTGGAAACCCTCCGCGCGCATGGTTTCAATCGCCGCCGCATCGAAACCCGGCTCGACGTGGAGCACGCCGTCCTCGAAGTGGCCGCGCGGTAAGTTGATGACGGCGTCCAAGGGTAGGCCGAGGTCGAGGGCGTTGATCAGTGTTTGGAGGATGGCCGAGCGGATGCGGTTGCTGCCCGCGCTGCCCCCCGCGAAGACGGGTTTGCCGTCCTTCAGCACCACCAGCGGGCACATCATGGAATGCAGCCGTGTCCCCGGTTTTTGTTGGTGGAACCCGCCCGGGTTGAGGTCTTCTTCGCCCAGCATGTTGTTGAGCACCAGCCCGGTATCGCCGACGACGTAACCGGCCGCCTCACCCGCGGAAAAGGTCAAACTCACCGCCATGCCGTCGGCGTCCATCGCGCTGAGGTGGGTGGTGTTCGGGGCGCCCTTGGGTGAAACCGGATCTTCGCCCAAGCGACGCTCGCCGGCCAGGATCGCGCGGAGCTCTTCGATTGCGGGCTTGACGTGGGCGTCGCTCAGGAACCATGCGATCCGTTCCTGGTCGCCGTCGTCCTTGCGACGGCCCCAAGCATGGCGGGCTCGGTTGGTTAAGGCACTCACCAGGGTTAAGGTGCGCAGGTAGCCGGCGTCGCCGAACCGGGTCGGCGCGGGTACAGCCGCCAGCAAGCGCAGCGAAAACGCAACCAGAACGCCGCCGACACTGGCGAGTGGGGGCAGCATCACGGTGAAATCGCGGAAGGGCACGGCAATCGGCGGCTGGACCGCGACGGTGTAACCGGCCAAATCCTCGGCGGTAATCAGGCCGCCGTGTTGGTGTTGGTCGGCCGCAATGGCCGCGGCCAAACGGCCGCGGTAGAAGGATTCGCCCTCGGTTTCGCCGATCTCGCGCAGGCTCGCGGCCAGATGGGGCAGTCGAATCGGGTCGCCGACTTGCACGGAAGCCCCGCCTTTTTGCACCAGCGCGCGAATCTCCGGCGTATCCTCGTAAATCGGTCGAAGCACCTTGAGCACCAAGGCGCCGAAGGCGTCGATTTCATAGCCGGACTCGGCCAGTTGAATCGCGGGTTCGATCAGGCGCGCCAGCGGCAAGCGTCCCTTTTCGTGGGCCAGCCGGCACAGACCCGCCACCAAACCCGGCAGCGCGGTGCTGGCCCGGCCGATATGGAACGCTTGGGTTTCCGAGCCGAAATCGGCGTGGATGCACCGGAAATCAGCATCCTCGCTGGTGGGTCGCGAGGGCATGGAACTGAAAAAATCGTAACAGCGCGCGTCGCGCGTGCCGTCGTGGCTGTCGACGACGGTGGCGAAGCCGGCCCCGCCGATATTGGCCACCACCATCTCCGCGACACAGGCGGCAAAGGAAGCGGCGATGACCGCGTCGGCGGCATTCCCACCCGCGGCCAGGATCTCCGCGCCGATGGCGGCGGTTCGTTTGTTGCCCGTGGCAATAATGCCTTTCATACGGCTCCCATCACGAAAAGCACGGCGCCTCGCGGTCACCGTGCTTTTTGAATCAATCGATCAGGACGTAGCCACCACTAGTCACGCCAAACTGGGTGAGAAATGAGGCGAGGAAAAGGCTTAACCATTGCCCCGGTTGTGGTCGCGGGTCAAGCCGGCCAAACGCTGCTCAATGCCCTCGGTCAATTGATCCCAGGCAAAGCGCCAGCGCCAGTTGCCCTCGGGACGGCCCGGCGAGTTCAGGCGCGAATCGGAATCCAAGCCAAGGGCATCCTGCAACGGCACAATCGCGATGGCGGCTTTGGTGCCGTAAGCGCAAGCGATCATGTCCCAATGAATCTCCGCACCGTCACAGCTCAGGTAGGTGCGGATCTTGTGCTGAGCCTCGTCGACAGCACTTTGTTCGTCGCTGCCGTCGCCTTTGCCCAAACGGTACCAACCGACCGTGGTGTCGTTGTCGTGGGTACCGGTGTACACGACGCATTGCTCGGGGAACTGGTCGGGCCAAAAACCCGGCTCGTTTTCATCGTTGCCGATGATGAAATGCAACACGCGCATGCCGGGAAACCCACAGGCCTCCCGCAAGGCGTCGACTTCATCGGTAATGATGCCCAAATCCTCGGCGATGATCGGCAAGGTGCCAAACTCTTTTTCGAAGGCCTCAAACAGGGCGCGACCCGGACCTTTGACCCATTTACCGTTGACGGCCGTTTCTTCGTCGGCGGGAATCTCCCAATAAGCTTCAAAGCCGCGGAAGTGGTCGATACGCACATAGTCAACCAATTCAAAGGTGGTGCGCATGCGTTCCTTCCACCAGGAGAAACCGGAAGCTTCCATCAGGTCCCAGCGGTAGAGCGGGTTGCCCCAGCGCTGGCCGGTTTTGCTGAAATAATCGGGGGGCACGCCGGCGACGGTGGTACATTTCCCGGCATCATCCAAATAAAACAACTCGGGATGGGCCCAAACGTCGGCGCTGTCGTGGGCGACGAAAATCGGGATATCACCCAAAATCTTGACCCCGTGGCGGTGGGCGTGTTCGGCCAGGGAACGCCACTGATCGAAGAACAAGAACTGCTGTACCTCCACCGCGCGAATCACCGCGGCGTGTTCCTCGCGCGCCGCCTTGAGGGCGTCACTGTTGCGATCCCGCAAAGGCACCTCCCACTCGTGCCAGGGCCGTCCGCCGTGGGCTTTTTTCAGCGCCACAAATAAGGCGTAATCGCTGAGCCAATTGCGGTTGTGGGTTTGAAATCCCGAAAACTCTTTGATCATGTTCTCCGAGGCGCGCGCTTCAAAGTGTTCGGCGACGTTGTTCAAAACGGCCTCACGGGCTTGAATCACCGGGCCGTAGTCCACCTGATCGGCCGGGAATTGCGGAAAATCGGCGAGTTCTTCTTCCAGCAGCAAACCATCATCGATCAAGGTTTGGAAGGCGACCAACAGGTGGTTGCCGGCAAAGCTGGAAAGGCACTGGTACGGCGAATCGCCGTAGCTGGTAGGGCCTAGCGGTAACACCTGCCAAATCCGCTGCCCCATGCGGGCCAGCGCCTCGGCAAACCGATAAGCCTCGGCGCCGATTTCACCGATGCCGTAGGCGCCCGGCAAGGAACTGGGATGCAGCACGACGCCGCTCTGTCGCTCAAATTTCATGGGGTTTCTCCTCGTATCTCAGGGTACTTAGGGTTTGGGGGGTCGTTTGCCAATCAGCAACGGACCGGGCGGTGGTTTGGCTTCTGCAAGTGTAAGAGAGAATACAACCACGGAACGCTGTTCCATTTCAAATGCTTTTCCGGTTTCAATTTGCACCGCGCCCTCGGTCTCTTGCGGCTTGGCGGTGTTCAACAGGCAACGCCACACGCCTTTTCCATGCAACGGCTTCGGCAAGGTAAAAACGAGGTCGTCGGCATTGCCGTTAATCAGGATCAACAGGGTGTCGTCACCACAGGACTGGGCTTGGCCGTGACTCGCGGGTTCCACATCGCCGGCGTACAACACGCCGAGACAGCGCATGTTGTCGGTCTGCCAACAGTCCTCGCCCATCAAGCCGCCGTTTAGACTGACCCACTGGATATCGTGGAACCCGGTCACGGCGGACTGTACCCGGCTGTGCATGTAGTAGCGGCGGCGCAAGACGGGATGATCGGCGCGCAGCTTGATCAAACGCTGCACGAAATGCAAAAACTCGCGTTTCTCCACGGAACGCAGGTTCCAACTGTTCCAGGTGATTTCATTGTCCTGGCAATAAGCGTTGTTGTTGCCGCTTTGGGTGCGGCCGACCTCGTCGCCGGCAAGCAACATGGGCACGCCTTGGCTGAGGAACACGGTCGCCAACATGTTGCGCCGCTGTCTGGCCCGCAAGGCGCGAATGCGGTCATCGGCGGACGGGCCTTCCTGGCCATAGTTCACGCTGTAAGAGTTGTGGTGGCCGTCGTTGTTATTTTCGCCGTTGGCGTGGTTGTGGCGTTTGTTGTAACTGACCAGATCGTTGAGGGTGAACCCGTCGTGGCTGCATACATAATTAATAGAAGCCTGCGGCCGTCGCCCCGAACCCTCGAACTTGTCGGACGAGCCGTGCAGGCAACGGGCCAGCTCGGGCAGGTGGCCCTCGTCGCCGCGCCAGAACCGGCGCACCACGTCGCGGGTGCGGTCGTTCCACTCGGCCCAGCCGGGCGGAAAACCGCCGAGCTGGTAACCGCCGGGTCCAAGGTCCCAGGGTTCGGCGATCAGCTTACAGCGGTTGAGCACGGGGTCCTGGCGCACGGCGTCGAAAAAGCCGCAGCCCTGATCAAAACCGTGCAACTCGCGGCCGAGGATCGAGGCCAAATCAAAACGGAACCCGTCGACCTGCATGTCGTCGGCCCAGTAACGCAAGCTGTCCATCACCATCTGCAAGACGCGCGGGTGGGTGAGGTCCATGGTGTTGCCGCAACCGGTATCGTTGATGTAGAAGCGTTTGTCGTCGGGCAGCAGCCGGTAATAGGAATGGTTGTCGATGCCGCGGAAGGACAAGGTCGGTCCCAACTCGCTGCCCTCGCAGGTGTGGTTGTACACCACGTCGAGGATGACCTCGATGCCGGCGTCGTGCAGCCGCATCACCATGGTTTTGAAATCGGCCAGGTGCGGGGTCATCAAGTAACGCTGTTCCGGGGCAAAGAAATTCAGGGTCATGTAACCCCAATAGTTGCGCAAACCGCGGTCCACCAAAAAGGAATCGTCGACAAAGGCGTGAATCGGCAACAGCTCTACCGAGGTGATGCCCAGCGCCTTAAGGTAATCGATGATTTGGTGATGGCTCATGCCGAGGAAGTTACCGCGCATTTCCTTGGGAATGCCCTCGTGGCGCATGGTGAAGCCGCGCAGGTGGGTTTCGTACAACACGGTTTCGTTCCAAGGCACATTGGGTTTGCGCGAATCGAACCAGTTAAACGCCGGATCGACCACCTTGCACTTCGGCATGACCGGGCCGCTGTCGCGACGGTCAAAACTGAGGTCGGCCTTGGGCGAAGCACGCCGGTAACCGTAGTGGGCGTCGCTCCATTTGACGGTGCCCACCAGCATTTTGGCGTAGGGATCGATCAGCAGCTTGTGGTGGTTAAAACGGTGGCCGACCTTGGGTTCATAAGGACCGGAACAGCGGTAGCCGTAGAGCAGACCCGGGCGCGCGTGGGGCAAATAACCGTGCCACACGCCGTCGGTTTGTTCCTTGAGGCTGATGCGCGACGTTTCGCGTTTCCCCTTGGCATCAAAGAGGCAGAGTTCGACCCGTTCGGCATTGGCCGAAAACAGGGCGAAATTGACACCGCGCCCGTCCCAGGTAGCCCCCAACGGATAGGGGACACCCGGTTCCACGGGCGTATTGGCCGGCAAAACACAACTCATGAACTGCTCCTTTTCGGTTCAGCAGCCAACGGCGCCAAGGGTTAATCTTGGCGCAATCGGTAAATGAGGGTGCTGAGCGGCGGCAAGGTAAGCACCACGGAATGGGAGAACCCGTCCCACGGCGTTTCTTCGGCTGCAACACCCGGACTGTTGTTGACGTTGCTACCACCGTACATCTCTAAATCGGAATTGACAATCTCTTCGTAAAATCCGCCCTTGGGGACGCCGAAACGCCAGTCGCCGCGCGGCAGGGGCGTGAAGTTGCAAACAACCAAAACCGGGTCCGCGCCACGCAGGCCTTTGCGCACAAAGGCAAAGACGGATTCGTCCTTGTTATCAACCTTAACCCATTCAAAGCCACCGGGTTCACAATCTAACTCGTGCAAGGCGGGGGTTTCTTGGTAGGCCTTGTTGAGGTCGGCCACCAAACGCTGCACCCCTTGGTGCCAGTGAATGTCCAGCAGGTGCCAATCCAAACTTGCGTCGTGGTTCCATTCGCGGCCCTGGCCGAATTCGCCACCCATGAACAGCAGCTTTTTGCCGGGATGGGTCCACAGGAACCCGAAGTAGGCGCGCAGGTTGGCGAACTGCTGCCAGGTATCGCCCGGCATGCGACCCAGCAAGGAACCCTTCATGTGAACCACTTCATCGTGGCTGAGCGGCAACATGAAATTTTCGGAAAAGGCGTAGACGAGGCCAAAGGTCATGCCGTTGTGGTGGTACTGGCGGTGGATCGGGTCTTTTTTCATGTAACCCAAGGTGTCGTGCATCCAGCCCATGTTCCACTTGTAGTCAAAACCCAGGCCGCCGCGTTTGGCCGGGCGCGAAATACCGGGCCACGAGGTGGATTCCTCCGCGATGGTCACCACGCCGGGGCAACGCTCGTGCAGGCGTTCGTTCATGTTGCGCAGGAACTTGATGGCGTCGAGGTTTTTGTTGTCGCCGTATTCGTTGGGAATCCACTCGCCGTCCTTGCGGGCGTAGTCGAGGTACAACATGGAGGCGACGGCGTCGACGCGCAGGCCGTCGATATGGAAGCGTTCACACCAGAAAAGGGCGTTGTTGATGAGGAAGTTGGACACCTCGTTGCGGCCGTAGTTGTAAATCAGCGTGTTCCACTCGGGGTGAAAACCCTGGCGGGAATCCTGGTGTTCGTAGAGGTGGGTGCCGTCGAATTGGGCCAGCCCGTGGTCGTCGCTGGGAAAGTGGCCGGGCACCCAGTCGAGAATGACGCCGATGTCGGCGGCGTGGCAGGCCTCGATGAATTCCTTAAAATCTTGCGGGCTGCCGTAACGCGCGGTGGGCGCAAACAAGCTGATTGGCTGATAACCCCAGGAACCGTAGAAGGGAAACTCGTTGATGGGCATCAGTTCGATGTGGGTAAAACCCATGCGTTTGACATAGGGAACGAGCAGCTCGGCCAGCTCGCGGTAGGTAAGGAAGCGGTTGGGCTGGTCGGGATCGCGCCGCCAGGAACCCAGGTGGACCTCGTAGACCGACATCGGTTTGTCGATACGGCCCAGCGCGCCGCGTTTCTCCATCCAGGCGCCGTCGCGCCAGGTGAATTCGCGGGTGTCGGCCACGACCGAGGCGGTCGCGGGCGGGCACTGCGCTTGGAACGCGAGCGGGTCGGCCTTGAGTGGGAGCAAGTAGCCGTCACGGTGGAGAATTTCGTACTTGTAAATGTCGCCCTGGGCCACATCGGGCACAAAAATTTCCCAGACGCCACAACCGGGGTGCAGGCGCATGGCGTGGCGGCGGCCGTCCCAGTTGTTGAAGCTGCCGACGACGGACACGCGTTTGGCGTTGGGTGCCCAGACCGCGAAGTGGGCGCCGGCGACACCCTCGTGGGTCATCAGGTGGCAGCCGAGTTTTTGGTGAATCTCCCAGTGGTTGCCCTCGCCGATCAGGTGGCGGTCGATTTCGCCGAGCACGGGACCGAGTCGGTAGGGATCCTCGGCGATGCGTTTCTCGCCGGCGGCGTCGGTCATTTCGAGCAGGTAATCAAACGGGGTTTTGGCGTCGAGGACCACCCCGGCAAACAGGCCGTCCTCGTGGACTTGTTTGAGGAGCACACGGGTTTCGCCGGTGGCGCGTTCGCGAACGCCGACGGCCAGGGCGCCGGGTTGCATGGTGCGCACTTCCACGGCGCCGGTATCGGGGTCTTGGTGCATGCCGAAAACGGCAAAGGGATCGGTGGTGTTGCCACCGACCGCCGCATCAATCCATTCATTCATCGCGGGTTCGGTCATGAATCCTCCGGGTCGCCCTCGCCGGCGAGGGCATCATCTCGTCTTGGTATAAGCATTGGGGAACAGCGGCTCGGTTCGGTTCGGTTCCTTCAAGGGAAGGAATGTTTGGGAGCGCCTGAAAAGTTTCGAGCCCATTCTAACGAATGGCCATGTTGAGGTGAAGCACGGCGACGCCGACAGTAGGATTTCGTGTTGTGAGTGGCAATGTGACGCGGGTTACGGGATGACGACCGAGTTAACCAGGCGGGTGAACTCGGGCTGGAGATGGGTTTCGTCCATCTGTCGCCCTTGCAGAATAACCACCAGGGTGTGGTCGCCTTTCTCGAAAAAGAGGAACTCGCGAAAGTAGGGGACGCGATGTGTTTCGTTGCTGATGAAAAAGGTTTCGCGAATGCCGGCGACGGGACCACCGCGCATCGGGCGTTCCATTTCGTTGATGCCGTCGGCTTCGACGGTGAGGTCGGCCAGCGATTCGGCAAACAAGCCGCTGTAGAAAACCGCGTACTCGGTGAGCGGCAAAACGGTTTCATTGGGCATGTGTTGCAGGAGCAGGACCGCATCGTTGGGGCCTTCAATATTAATTTGGCGCATTTGGCCGACGTGGGCATCGTCGGTGACCTGCCAGGAAGCAGCGTGTGCCAAGGCAAAGCCGTCTTTTTCGTAGACCACCGGCGCGGGGGCACCGCAAGCGAGCAACAGCAGCACCAAAAGCGTCAGGCCGATCCGAAACGCCATAAAGCCATCCCTTCCATCGTGATAGGCGTTCACCATACCGCAAAGCTCGGCATAATTAAACCAGAGGGTTTAGGAAAAACAACCCGGTTAGAACCTAGCGGATACAACACCGAGGCACAAGAAAACACCCATTGCTCCCCTCGGACCTAAGAAGCGTGATAAATCACGGTGGTTTTGGAAAAACCTCCGGCCTGCAACGGGCAGTGAGCATGCTCACTGCACCCAGCGAGTGCAGGTCGTGCGCGACCCCGGTCCGCTTTTCCAAGCCGTTTTGCTCCAGATCTTTAACAAAATCCTCTCGCGCTTATCTCCCCACTTAGATCGGAATATCGATGACGACCGGACCAGGATTTTTATAATACACACCAATTACCCTACCAACCTGCAACTCCAATTAATATGGTTTTTATTTTCTATGAACTTATATTGACGAACACTTCCTTTAGACCTATCGTTATTTCACCAACCCACACATAACCATCGCAGATTAAACAGTGTGTGCCCCACACGGGCACCGGTTTCTCTGAATTGCCACGGTCCTTCCCCACGCTGCGCAAGAGAAAGGGTCCGTACACCCGCTGTTTCATGCCTTATTCAAACGTTCTGACCAAAGAAGAACAGGTTTGACGGTTTTACCTTTTGGAAGGAGACCCCATGGATCAGGATTTTCATTACTACGGAACCTATTACGCGGCCCGCATGGGCAAATTCAACCGCGAGGATGCGACCCGGATCGCCAAGGCATCCAATTTCATCGACTTTCTAAGCAACGAGCTTTACGCCGGTTACTGGCACATGGTACGCGATACCGCCAAACCCGCCGGCGATTGGGATGTGGTTACCAAAGTCGACTACCCACGCTACACCTTCCAAGGCACGCTTAGCACGGGTGCCGGCGGGAGCGGCGGCCTCTGGGCCTCCTACCATTTTGTACCCGGCAATTACGCGGCGCCCGCGGGTACGCCAAGTGCCGAGGACGTCCACGGCGCCGAAATTGCCGGGCAACTGCCCGGCCATCAGCTTCGCGAGGTGGATCTCAACCCCAACATGGGCATCGACGCCGGCATCGCCCCGCTGCTCAACCGACCGCAAAGTCCCCTTTCCCGGCTCATGATAAAAGACACGATTACCTTGCTCAACGATCCGAGCCGCTTGGAAGCCATCATCAACCTGGCCGCGGGCGGTAAGCAACTGCTGGCGGAGCAAAACAAGGACGACATCCTCAAACGGTTCGGATTGCTGCTGCTCGGTGCGCGCGCCCACGTGATTGCGGATACCTGGGCCCACCAGGACTGGGGAGCAGCCAACAACGTGGCCAACACCTATTGGGACGTCAACTCCGCCGAATGGGGCAACCAGTTCTGGCAGACCATCGACTACCGAGACGTGGGCGACTGGACCAACGTCCACCTCTCAGTCAAGAACCAACGCGATAATGAGAACCTGGCGGCGGTGCCCAACCTGGTCTCTTACGTGGGTCACGGCTGGCTGGGGCACCTGCCCGATTTCAGCTTCATCAAATACCGCTACAAACCCTGCTGGCGCGCCAAAGATCAGGAACCGCTGGTCCGCGAAAACCCCTTGGAATACAAGTTCGCCTTTCTGGAGCTGTGCAGCCTGTTTGCGCAATGCGCGGGCGGCCGATTCCAGCCCGACGCCGAACAGGCCAAGCTGGCGGCGGCGCAAACCGCGATGGAAACGCCTTGCGACATCGCGGTTGCCGCCAACAGCCCGCGCGTGTTCTCCGCCAAGCTGTGGCAAGCGGAAATGAAAAAAATAGGTTTCGAGGCACCCATCGATCTGATCGATACTTTTGTGGAACCCGATCCAAAAGCAGTGCTGGAGGGCCAAATCGGCTACGACACTATGATGGGAACCCGCTACGGCAGCTATTACGTCAACTATGCGAGCGATTTGTACTTGTTCCAAATCGCCGCCGACTACCATTTCCGCTTCACCAAACACTGGCTGGCCCAACACAAAGTGGGTACCGACCTATTCTCCGATAGCTGGTCATTGGCGCTCGGTCCCCTGCCCCAAGACCTAAGTTCGATTCTGTAAACCCACCACGGGCCGGGGAAGTTTTGCCTCGCGAAACGCCTTGGCGCCCACACCTGATCATCGGCTCAACCCGAGAAGACGGCGCCTCGGCCAACAGCGGGTTGGCGCAAGCATACCAATGGCGTTAAAGCCGGCGTATCACGGCGCGGCCTGCGGTTTCTTGAAAACGAGCGGGCGCGCCGCGATTTCCGCCTGACGGTCGGCGGCGCGGTCTTCCTGCAGCGCGATCCAGCCGCCGGCCTCCTTGCGCGCCATCAGTGCATAGGCCCCTGCTTCTTCCGGGAGCCAACCCGCGATTGCGGCGACGGGCGTCGGCCTGGCCGGGCCGCCGCTGTACATCAACAGCAGGCTACCTTCATCGGCATGGTTGCAGGCGGTCTGCCAGTGTTGGATCGGGTCGCCGTCGGTCAAGCTGCCGCGCAGTGTTTCGTCGCCGTAAGGATCAAGCAGCAGCCAATGCACGCCGTCGCCCGGACTTTTGAACACGCGTTCGTCCACAATCACACCGGCCGCTAAGCCGTAGCGTTGGGTGAGCGGGCCGGTCGCGTCGGCCGCGCCGCCTTTGCCGATGACCACGGCGCTCATCACCCGTTGCGGCGGCTGCTGGCGGCCGTGAACCAACAGCAACAAAGCCGCGGCCGCGGTCAACAACGCGGGCACCAGCATTATGCGCAACATCCAGATCCCCCTAGGTCCACAACAGCGCGGGCATGGGACCCTCCGCCGGTGACGAGGCCAGCACAAACTTGGAACACTTGCCCACCTGCATCGGTAGGCGGTTGACCAGGCGTTGCGCGGCGCGGTAGTTTTCGGCGCTGCACTTGATTTCCACAATCAACAAACGACCGGTCGGCGTCGCGAAACGCGGGCACAAACGCGCCCGTAAGCGCTGATCGCTGACCACCAATTTGCGGTCGACGGTGACGCGCAGGCGCTCGTCGATGCTGCCCAGGTATTCGCGTTCGTAGCGAATCCACTGCGCCGGTTGCAAGCCGCGCAGGCGATCCCGCCAATCGGCTTCCACCAAAGCCTCCAATTGCCGCACGAACTGGAAACGGTTACACCCTTCCACCGCCAACGGTTGTTCCACCTGAACCAAGTGTTTCCAGCCGTAGAGGTTGTGGCGCACCTTGCACTCCAAACGGCCGGGTACCCCGGTGGTTTCGCTTCCGTACCAGCGGAAGCGTACCTTCTCGCGGTGGCTGATACCGGCCAAGTTCTCTTCCAGCGCACGCCCGTTCGGGGTGTCGAGGTACACCGATTGGACGCGGCGCGCCGGGTGCAGTTCGGCCAAAGCCGCCTCGGCCCGTAGAATGCCCATCACACCGGCGTAGGCGAATTCCTGCGAAACCAATTTGAACTCGTGGCGGAAGCGGCCGTCGTCGCTCCGGTTGGCTTCTTCGGGCGCCTTTTCATCGGCGGTCGCGCCGGCGGTGTTCCATAACAACATACTTAGTTCCCCAAAATCTGCTCGCGGTACATGCGGCTCACATCAACCGCCTCGGTTTTCACCTTGCGGCCGTCCATGGTGAGGCTGCTGCCGTGTTGCACCAAATAAGCCGAACCGGTTCCACCGCGAATGGTGACCTTTTCGGCGGTCACCCGACTGGGTCCGTACTCGGCTTTTTTGACGTACAGCGCCACGCCGTAGTGACGCGCGCCGTCGATGGTCACATCTTTCATGGTCACCACCGACAAATCCTTGGCGGCCAGCCCAATAGCAACCCGTTCCATGCGGCTGTTCTCGACCTGGCAGCGGGTGTTTTCACCGACGGACAGGCCTTTGTCGCCCAGGTCATGGAAGGTACTGTTGACCACCCGCACGTCGCTGCCGCTGAAGTCGGCGCCGTCGGCGAGGCCGTCGCGGAACACGCAGTCGATGATCTCGCCTTTGACGAAGTCACCGTCCATGCTGTCGCTGGCGCAACCGGTGAAGGTCACCCGTTCCATCAGGAATTCGCAGCCGAACAGGTTGGTGCCGTCCTCCGCGAGGGTGCCCTCGATGGTGCTGTCGCGAATGGTGACGTCGGCGTGGTAGAAGGTCACCCCGCCCGTGGTCTGCCAACCCTTGCGGGCCAAGCTGTCCGTGTTGCGCACCACCACGTGTTGCAGCTCGGAACGTTTGCGACTGCCCAGCACCAACAAACCACGCCAGGCTTTGGCACCCGCCTGGGGCTCCAGCACAATGGGTTTCTCGGCCGTACCGCGCATGAACAGCGCCGACTCGGTGAAAAAAACCGCCTCGGGCTCGAACTGGAGGGTGACACCAGGATGGAAGTGCAGCGGATAACCGCGCGGGACCATCAAGTCACCTTTGACTTGCCAGGTGCCCGGTAGCACCGCCAAACGGTCGGACAACGGTTGGTAGTTGAGGAAGGGATGCTGGTCCAACGCCTGCTTGAGGCTCGGCGGCGTGGGTCGTCCTTCCTGGGCCAACCAGCCGGCCTCGGCCGAACGCGGCACCAGCGCCTCGCGCCGGGGTTCGCTTTGCGAGTGCAGGCGGTAGCGGACCTGAATCGGGTCGCGCAACTGGCGCTGCTGCTGTTTGCCGGTGGCGCGGGCGGCTTCTTTGATTTGGCGAACGTTGTCGAGGTTGGCGAGGCGGCGATCCGCCGGGAAGCGGAACACCACCGGCTGCTTGAGCGCCAAACCAACCGAACCGTCTTCATGGACTTGGGTCGTGTGGCTATCGGCGGGCAAACAGGCGCGCGCCGACAGAAACACCCCGTTCGAAAATTCAAAACCCTCGATCACCAGCGGTACTTGGGTAGTGGCCCAAGCCTCGACGCGAATTTCGGCGTCAAGCGGGGTTGCCGCGCCGTCGCGGTAATCGATGTGGGCGCTGAAGTTAACCGCGTCACCGGGGTGGATGACATCGTCCAAATAGATTTGTTGGGCGTAGAGCCGTTTTTTAATCGCGGCCACCTCATGGCCGGGCGGCAAAATTCCTTCGCCGCGCAGCGCCGCCTCGTAGCGCGCCAAGTCCTCGCCGTGTTTGGCGAAAAAGGCATCGAGGTAAGCCGGCGACAACATGCGTCCCAACTCGCGGAACACGGCCGCGCGGTAGCGAGTCGAACGGTTGAGTTGGTGCACAATCGGGTTGTTCGTGCGCAGCGGCACGGGTGGTTTGTCGCCGGGTCGCAAGGCGTGGGCCATGTTGTCGTACATTACCGGTTCCAGGCGATCACTCACCGGGTTGGCGTACATGCGCATGTTGTGCCACACCATGCCGTGCCAAATTTCGTAGAGCGAGGCCAAGGCATGGGCGCGACCCCAGCGATCCACGTCGATCAGCTGTTCGATGGTGGTGCCCTTGAGCGCCTGTAACGCGTGTAACCGCTGCAGCCGGTCGCCGTTGGTTTCGGCCGCGATCAGCAAGTCCTGCATCTGCAGCATTTTTTCAATGCCGCCGGCGAAGGTGCGGTTCAGCGCCTCGTTGGCCAAAAACCGTTTTTCGCCGTAGGCACGAACCTCGGCGGTTTCGGGTCCGGTCGCGGGCTCAATGGCAATCGGGATTTGCGGATGGAATCCCAAGGCACCGCGGTGAAAACGCAGGTAGGTCGACCAAAACGAAGCCTCGTTAAACAGCAGCAACGGCCCCTCGCGACGCCCCTGGCTTTCAACCATTTCCTTGGCGAAATGTTCTTCCAAAAAGTAAATGCCCATGGGGTTGCCGTTCACGACCAGGTTCACAAACAGCGAACGGGGCGCCAGCACACCCTCGTCGCGGGCCGCCTCGTGCACCAACCATTCCCACAGGTAACCGCGCGTCATCGGGTTCTGAATCGAAAACACCCGCTTGCCACGCCATTTGTCGTTTTGCAAACGCAACCGGAACGACCATTTGTTGCCGGCGACATGATCGGTGAGATCGCCTTTAATGCGGCATTCGGCCTGGTAGGTTTTCCCTTCCAGTTCCAGGGTCACCGGGACTTGATCGCTGGGCTCCTGGATAATCAGCCCGCGTTCCATGGCCCGGTCACGCACGTTTTGCAGGATGCGCGCTTGGGCCTCGGGCACGGTGAGCCGCAGGTTGATCAGCCCGTTGTCCGGCGCAACGACGGCTTTGGTCGGCGCGGTGAATTGGCGGTTTAGGGGAACGGCCTGTTTTTGGTCGGCGTCGGGCGCGTCGGCGGGTTCCGGCATGTGCATGCGCTGCACCTGGATCACCAGCGCGGCGCCGGCGACCATGCCCAATACCCATAGCAACAGACCCGCCCAGGGCGAGCGATCACGGTTCAGTTCATCTTTGATTTGCATCGGGGTTAATCCAAACTGGCGCCTTCAACGACGCTCACCGAGGCTTGCGGGAACACCGACTGAATGCGGCCCATCACGCTGCCGATCTGGGTCACGTCCACCAAGTCCAAAATCAGGGTGACGTTGAGCATGCCTTCTTGGCTGTCGACCCGGCGTAAATCGGCGCTGATCGCGGCCTCACGTACCTTGGCCAGCAACACGTCGAGCCCCGATTCGGTGGTCAGGGTTTCGTTGTCGGCGGTGGTAAGCGGGGTCGAAACCGAGGCATAAACCCGGGGTGCCTGATCCTTGCGGCGACGGAAGTAATTGGTGATGGTGAGCACGCCGAGGATCCCGGCGAACATCAGCACCGTGGCGGCGCGTTGGTCGGCACCGATGCCGATGCCGGTGGCCAGCGCGAGGAAGAGGTAGGAAAGATCCTCGGGCTCCTTGATCGGGGTACGGAAGCGGATAATCGAGAGGGCGCCGACCAGACCCAGTGAGAGGGCCAGCGAGGTTTTCACCACCGAGATCACCATCATGGTGGTGGCCGCGAGTAACACAAACAGGCGTGCGAACTTGCGTTTGTTGGAGAGCACCTGGGAAAAGGTGAGGTAGTGCCAGGCCAGAATTTGGCCGAGGACGAGGACCAGGGCAAGGTTGATCATCGTGGGGACGAGCTGGAGGTCTTGCAGCGCCCCTTCATTTAACTGGTTGAGTAAGTCCATCAGATCTCCGAATCTTTGCGGGTTCAAACCGCCAAGCTTCGCGACGGGGGAGCAGGCAAGCCCGGAAAACATCCGCGGTGCGGATGGGAAAGCGTGGGCGTCGGCGCGGTTTCGGTGCAGGGTTTGATGCGTCGTGGCGTGAACGATTCGGTAAAAATCAACCCAAACACGTATTTCCGCGTTACCTTAAAAAAATTGCAAGCAATCCATCACGGTCAAACACCATCCTTCATCAAACGCTCACAGAAACTTTCGGAGCAGGATCGTGCCCTTCACAAAGGTACCTGCATTGTGAACAAAGAAGGGGACAAACACAAGCATTGGCCCAACATTTCCCAACAATAACCCAACATGGCTCACATCGGGTGGGCGTGATTGCCCCCCGGCGGTGGGGTAACGGGGGAAGGTTTCAGCGCGAAAGAAATAAAACCCTATTCGGAAACTTCGACCGCGCCGTCCCCCGAGTACACTCGGCAATTGAACAAGGCGGCATGGTGACAGGTCATCCCCGATTCATAGGGAAACCCTGTCACCCTACGCCGAAAACATCAGAACAAGGTCAGCGAGATGGCGGCGAAGCCACCCCACTCTTCTGCTTTTTCAATGGTCTGAAAGAGGTCGGGCCCGGTTTCATTGCCTTGTTCGTCAACGCCTTGGACCACGTCACCGGTGACGCCACCAATGCTAACCACCCAGCGTTTCTTGAAGCGATAGGAGCCGGCCACGTAAATCTTGGAGCCAACGTCTTCGAGGTCGGTACCAACGCCAAGCATAAAAGCCTGATTCGGTTTTCCTTCCTGGGGAAATTCATAGCTAAGGAACGCGGTCATTTCTTGAGAGGCTTCTTCGTCTTTGATTCGGTTGTAAAGAGTGATTTCCGAGGATCCGTTGAAGGGATTTTCACCTCCATCCGCCAGGAGGGTCTGCAATTGATCGAACTCGACATCAGCCAATTTGCTGTAGGCGTAGCCCACGTGGAATATAAGTGGGAATTTGGATTTCACAAAGTAACTAAATTCCACCCTCGCAATCTCATCAGAACTGTCCAATGCTTTGCCTTTAAGGACAACATTCACAAGGCTCCCAGCACGAACCTTAGGAACAGGAATTCGTTTTCCCCGTATACACATGGTTCCTAAACGAATGAATTCTTCCATCTGAGCTGTCACATCGTTGTGCAATTCAGCCTGCAGAAAGAACAAGACATGAGCACTTAAGCTTTCTTGATTGGTAGCAGGAGGAAGTGTTTGCTTCCACGCTGCCTGCTTAACTTTAGCCATTTCCGCTAAACCTGTTGAAATTTTATCGACTACCTTAGCGATCTCGGCCACCTCCCCCACCGTTAGAAAGATGTTTGGGTACTTTTTGTTTTGTTCAGTCAGAACTTCAGATTGGGTCTCAAGCTTTTCGCGCCATTCCGCCATCGCTTTAAAAAAAAGATCCACTTGAGGCGCAAGCTGGTTACTATTTGGCTTTAGCTGGTCTGTCAGTTGCTTCGCAATATCGAAGCCAAACACCTGCCCCCACAAGTCGTTGAGCTCGCGGTAGGCAACGACCTGTTCGGTGTTGATGTCGGCTTCGAGGTTGAACCTGAGGAAATTGAAATGGGTGACGTGAATGACGACCACATCCTCCTCGGATACCGCATCAAACGGAGGTTGGTAGTCGGCCATCGTGTCATCCCACGGAACCGGGATGGTTTTTTGCGCATTGGCCCAGGGGTGGACGGTCAAGGCCATCCCCAAAAGCGTCAAAAAGAAAACGGGTCTGTAAAACACGGTGTACTCCTTGTGCGTGCGCCACGGTGTGGCGTTAATTCGAGACACACCTCGGCCAGGGAACCGTCACGGGTGCGGTCCGGGTGGGAAGTTGGAGGGGTGTCGCCGGGGCGACGTGGCCGTTGGGGTCGCGTTCAGTAGACCAGACAGACGAGCGACGAAAATTCCCGAAAAAAATTTGCTTGCGGCGACGATCCCCCGAAAAACCGGCCAAAAACAATGGCGGTAGGGCCAAAAACGGGGTTGAAAACCCGGCCAAAAGGGTTCTCGCGGATTTTTGCAGTGATTTTTGGAACTTTTTGTGCGGTTCGCGGCCGGTTTTTTAGCCCAATCAGCGGGCGGGAAAACCGAACCAAGATTCGTAAATTTGCGGCAATTTGGCGCGGATGCCTGAAACAAAGGATGTTAGCCGGTACATCGCTTGAAGCGGCCGAGGAAAGGTTTCATTCACTTTGTAAAGAAACGGTAAACATTCAAAAAATCCCACTTTCAGACTTCAGTCTGACCTACTTTCGTCCGAAATGTAGGTCATGATTGAAGGCATCAACGCCGCGCTCGGCGGCTTAAACCGAGCAGCCACCAAATTAAACGCCTCCTCGCAGGAGTTGGCCAACGGCAATCTGGACACGGAGCCGATTGTTAATTCGAAGCTGGCACAACGCGAGGCGGAAGCCCAAATCGCAACCATTCAAACGATTAACGAGGTCGAAGATAGCGCCCTCGACATTTTGGCTTAACCCATGGACGCCGTCAGCAGCGCACTCGCCGGTCTGGACCGCTCTCGGGCATTGTTAGACCTCACCGCGCAACGCCTTTCCGAAGGCTATGTGTTGCCCGAGGTGGTCAGCGCCCAGAGCACCGCCGAAGTACAGCTCGAAACCCAAGTTTCCACCTTAAAAGAAGCGCTCGCGGCCGAAGCCCAGGTTCTCGATTTATTGGCCTGACCCATGCCGACCCTTACCCTTTTAACAACAGTTAGTGTGTGAGCCTATGCGGCCGGCGTTTCGCCGCCGGCCGCGCTTTTTTTCCTTCCGATTAGTGTGTGAGCCTATGCGGCCGACGCTTGTTGTGGGCGTCGGTCGCCCTTTTTTCCCCGTTTTAGTGTGTGAGCCTCCGCGGCCGGCACGTTTGACGCGTGTCGGCTGCGTTTTTTTCCCCGATTCTCCTTTAGAGTGCGAGATGCGGTCGGTGCTCATTGTGGGCGCCGGTCGCCTTTTTTCCCAACAGTTAGTGTGTGAGCCTCCGCGGCCGGCACGTACGACGCGTGTCGGCTGCGTTTTTTTCCCCGATTCTCCTTTAGTGTGCGAGATGCGGTCGGTGCTCGTTGTGGGCACCGGTCGCCTTTTTTCCCAACAGTTAGTGTGTGAGCCTCCGCGGCCGGTGCTTGTTGTGGGCACCGGTCGCCCTTTTTTCCCCGATTCTCCTTAAAGGTCTGAGCGGCGACCGGTGCTCGTGAAGGGCGCCGGTCGCTCATTTTTTCCAAAATGTGTGTGTGAGCCTCGCGGATGATGTTTGCTTGGAACATCATCCGCATTTTTTTTGGCATGGGACAGACAGGGTCTGGACTGAAAGCCCGGTGAGAAATGCGGGATAGGGCGACGGACCGCGAAAAAACAACGCCCACCCCGTGACTTCCCGCCCGCGCGGGTTAGAATGGGGTCTTTCAACCTATTTAAACGTGGAGGGCGCCTTGATCCTTCTCCTATTCCTTTTGATCTCACCCACCTCCGAAGGAGGACCCGTGGACCGCATCACCACCGAACAGGCCGAACGCTTCGCGCGCCTCGCCCTCGACTGCGTCGAAAGGGAGTACCCCAACAAGATCGCGCACGTCATGACCGGCGACGCTGATGTGAAGCCACCGCGCGAACTGCACCCCATCTTCTACGGCTGCTTCGACTGGCACTCCTCCGTCCACGGCCACTGGCTGCTCGTTCGCATCCTCCGGCTTTTTCCCGAAACCGCGGCTTCCGGTGAAATCGAAGCGGTGCTGAATCGGGCCTTCACCGCGGAGAAAGCAGCGGCCGAGGCCGCCTATTTCAAACCGCGCGGACGCGCCGCTTACGAACGCCCCTACGGCTTGGCCTGGTTCCTCCAACTCACCGCCGAACTGCGGGAATGGAAGGACCCGCGCGCGGCCCGCTGGTTAACCGCGCTGGAGCCGCTGGAGCAAATCTGCGCTGAGAACCTGAGGACCTGGATCCCCAAAATGGGTCACCCCATCCGAACCGGCGAACACGCCCAATCGGCCTTCGCCTTCGGGCTCGCCTACGATTGGGCGGTGACCAAGGGCGACCGGGAAATGCGCGACCTGATCCGAACCACGGCGGAACAGTTCCATGCCCGCGACCAAAACGCCCCGCTCCGCTTCGAACCCTCCTCCCAGGATTTCCTTTCACCCAGCCTCGCGGTTGCCGATCTCATGCGCCGTTTCTACGCGCCGACCCACTTTGCCGCTTGGCTCGGCGCCTACCTGCCCGAAATCCCCATCAAAGAACAGACGGATTGGCTCGAGCCGGCAACGGTCACCGATGCAACGGACGGGAAACTCGCCCACCTGGACGGCCTCAACCTCAGCCGTGCCTGGATGCTTGAGGGCATCGTCGCCGGCCTTCCCGCGCACGACCCACGCCGCGCAAGCCTGACGCAAGCGGCGCAACACCACCGCACCTCCGGCCTGGCCGCGGTAACCGGCGCCCATTACGAGGGCGGTCACTGGCTCGGCAGCTTCGCGGTCTACCTGGTCACGGCACGGGGCATCCCCACCCCCCGCTAACGCACACACACGGTGGGGCCGGGCCCACCCCGGGTTGCCCGAATCACAAAGACCAACCCGGACGATCACCACGGCGATCTCGCGGCTGGGTCGCGCGAATCATCCACCGCGCATCAAAAGCTCACAAAAATCCCACCCAAAAACAATTTCAGCACAACAAAGTAAGTCACATCACAATCCCAACTGGTCAGACAAGATAGCGCCTAGCCAACAAGGTCGGGGTTGGATAGAATATCATTCCACCTTTCGTGATCTACCGACTGTTTCACTGTTTTCCTTACTCATGCCTTTCAATTCCAGTGAAACAGCTTCGGTAGAACGCTTTTTTTTCGTTCACCATCGATTCACGAGAGGAGAAAAGAGCATGAAGGCTCCCATCAATATGTCCCTTCAAATGATCTTTAACGCCCTGCTTCTATTTGGCTTTGTTGCCGGCGCCGCGACGCTTCACGCGCAACCCGTCTGCACCGATTTCGCCGAAATCGAGAACCCACCCCCCTTTGATTATCCCCGCCGCGAGCGGTTCAGACTGTTCTGGAACAATTGGCTCGCACAAGACACACCGTTCCACATGGGCCATGATTTGGTGGTCGCCGCGGGGAACCCCAGCCGCCTGACCGGCAAGTTCGACTACGGCATCGTGTTTCACAAGGACCTTGAGTACGAGTGGGTGCAAACCTACATCTACGGCCCCAACCTGGGCGATTGGCAATTCATCGGCCGCCATGCCACCAACTCGGACGGCAAAATTTTCGTCGAACTGCCCGCGCTGGAAGAAGGCACCTACGTGGTGAAAATGGTGGTGATGGGCGACCTCAGCAGCACCAACGCCTACGTGCGCGTGGTATCACCCGGCACCCAAGCGGTGGTCTTCGACATCGACGAAACCCTGACCATCGACGACCTGGAAACCATCCTCGACTACACCGGCATCGAGTGGGCTGAACCTCGCCAAGGCGCGGGCGAATTGGTGGAACACTACATCGCCCTGGGTTACCACCCGATCTTCCTGACGGCCCGTCCCTACTGGTACGCCAAGGGTTCGCGCCAATGGTTGCGCGATTACATGCACCTGCCGGACTACACGCTGCGCACGGCGCTGAGCAATGAAGACAGCATCTTCCGCACGGCCGATTACAAAGCGGGCGTGTTGCAGGAAATCCAAAACGGCGGCATCAGCATCTTTCGCGCCTACGGCAATGCCGACACCGACATCGAGGCCTACGAACGTGTGGGTATCCCCAAAAACCAAACCTTCACCATCGGCGATTTGGCCGGCGACAACGGCACCACCCCAATCCCCGGCGGCGGCTACAACGACCACCTCGACACGGTGGTCGCCACCACCCCGGACAGCGGCTGCCGTTAAGTTTGATTCAAGCTTTGCTTTAAACGGCGGGTCGACAGCGGCCCGCCGTTTTTCATTTCCCTAACCCGCCACAAGTTTTGCCCATCAACAAGAACACCGAACTACTGCGCTCCAGCCACAACACCCAAGGGCCCGCCCAATCGTCCGGCCGCGGCTTCCACCAAGCGATCCCGTGTTTGCGGGGTAACCACGTAGGTCAAGCCGTGGGGATGCAGCACATGGAGCCGAGCATCCGAACCCCGGGCAAATCGATAACGCGCGGGCGGTAGATCGAACATGGTTCGGGGATTCTGTCGCTCGCGATGCGCGAACCACAACTGCGCACACGCCGAGGTACCGGGTACGGTAACCAACGCCGCGCGGTCATTCAACCCCAGGAAAACCCGCGCCTCGGGCAGGATCGCGCCGGCTTTGTTCCGCGTGAAAACCGAGCGCCACTGTTCGGGTAGGCCCGAACCCTTTTTGCCCTCGCGGAAGAAACGCAAGCCGCCGACGAGGTGGCCTTGTTCAGCAGGAACCGCTTCGTGCTCAGCCAAGCTTGCTTGGCCCAACACCAGCCGCAGGGGCGCGTCGGCGGCCTCGGCCTCTGGGATCGAAAACGCAATGGAACCGCGCGGGAACCGATGAACCCGATTGGCGACGTCGGCAACGATCACGGCACCATCGGCCACGGCGAAGTGGCGCGGTTGCATGGACGGCGGCGTTTGAAAAACCGGCAAACCACTGTCGATGTGCCAGATCATCACGGGTCGGTTGCGGTACAGGGCGGCCCAGCTCAAGCCGCGGTCGGTGAAGGTGCCGTCGTTGGCGGCGATTCCCCGCGTGGCGGCCTCACCCCGCGCGGGCAGCGTGGTTGCCTTGGTAGAAAGATTCCGGGTTTCGCCGTCAAACACGCTAAGCCGGTAATCCATCCCCAACACGGCGGTTTGTTGACGGCCGGGATCCACGCGGAACAAGCTGACGGCGTCTTCCATTTTCACGGGTTGCTTGCTCAGCCTGGGCCAAACCGCTTGGCGGAACAGCCGGTTGCGACCGTCGAGAAACAGCGCATTGCGGCCGACCGGGTCCCATTCAATATGGCGCAAGGATTTACCGTTTTTACCGGAACGCGCCGAACGCAAGGTGGCAACAACGGCTTCATCCGGGCGCCACAGATAAAGGCCCGCGCCCATGTCGCTGAACAAAACCAAGGGTTCGCGAGGATGCAGCGCGATTTGGTCAAACCGACCCTGATGTTCGGTTTCCTGAAGTAAGGCACCGGTGCGGCCGTGCCATCGGGCAAGGCGCCCCTTTTTGTCGGCGGTGACTATCTGCTCGCCGTCCTGGGAAAAAACAGCAGCCACCAGCTTGGCGCCACCGTCGCCGAGGGTAAACGCCCGTTGGACGGCGTCACTTTGGTACACAACGGCTTCGCCTCGGTTCGACACCACCAGCAAACGATCCCCGCTCGGCGAAAACAACACATGTTCGTGGAAGCGGCTTTTGTGGGCGGTGACAACGTGGGCGCGTTCCCCGTCGATGTGGGTCAGGCGCAAGGTTTTTTTGCCCCAACTCGCGACCCAATCCCCTGCGGCGGCCACACCACGCACTGGTTCGTCGTGCTGAGTCAGCGTCACAAAGGGCCGGTGACCCGCGAGCGCACGGAACAAAGCCACATCCACCTCGGGCACCGTCGGCGTAAACAAAAAATGAGTCTCCAGTTCAGCCGCATCCAAGGCCGCACGGAGTGAATCCTGATAGTCACCCTTATCAGCAGCAATATGGGCATCGCGCGCCAGCTTACGACTTCTTACAAGGTGTTCTTGCTCCGCCTTTTGGAAATAAGCGCCAAAACCAAAAAACAGGATTAAAAAAGCGACTATCAAGTAACGATTTAACCGTGAAATCGACGCTTGCTGTTCCTTCTTCTCCTTAGCTTCTTTCTCTAATCGCCGACGGCCCGCCTCAATGAAATCCCGCTCGTTCCCGGTAATCGCAAAATGATGCTTCGCAACCAAATCATCAATGGACGACAGCTCATGGTCGCCAATTTGAAGAAACGCTTCATTTTTGTCTTCCTCCAACCACACTTGAACGCGTGGCTGTAAAAGGCGACATTGCTTTGCGCATTCAGCAAAATCGTACAGCATCATTTGAAGTCGGGGCCAATGCCGTACCATCGCCTCATGACCCAGCGCAATTAATCCGTGCGCCGAGCACACCAATAATCGTGCATTAACCAAGTTATCCACCAAAACGACTACAGTCTCGTTTTTAACTTGATCTGGGCATAATTCGGGTAAGGTTGCATGATGCAATAAAAACTGTTTCGGTCGTTCATTTTCAAAGGACGCAATTTGCACCAATCGGCTCAAGATAAATCCACAAATTTCCTGTTCTTGACGTGTCATGGTGGAAAAGACGCGCTCCGCTTCGTTGCCGATAATATTCGCTAAACGCCCTAGTTGCTCATAAGCTTCGAAGGTCAGCCAAAGTCCCTCACGCCGTTCCACCAAACGGGCCCCCAGCAATTGGACGTGCGGCATACAAGCAGCATCTTCCATTTCCCGTTCCAGTGCATCTTTCAAACGATCTTCGAGTAGCAAACCCGCCGTGCCGGCCTGGGCGCACACGGCTTGTAGCAAAGCTTTTCCTTGCAGGGGTTTCAAGAGGTGCAAGGCGTTTTTGATGCGATTCTGCTCTATATCCAGGCCTAATAAGCGACCAACGTCATTCTGCCGCACCATTCCGATTACCCAGCAACGTTGCCCTTCTTGCGTGTTGGATTGTCTTAGTAAATCTTTCAGCCAAACGTCGGCCGCTTCATTGCTTCCTGGATGACCCCAAAGTTGCTCTAAGTGATCGACAATTATCGTGGCATGCGCACCAGTGGGTATCTCGTAGTACTCATTCGGGCGAATCCTGAGAATCGATAAATCGGGATAACGTTTCCGCAACTCCGGCAGTAATCCTGCTTGCAACAATGATGACTTACCCGACCCGGAATCGCCATGAACAAGCAGAACCCCCAGGCTCTCTAAAACACGACATAATTCCAGAACCTCCTGCGCCCGCCCAAAAAATGCATTCGCGTTCGTATCGTCAAAGGCGGCAAGCCCGGTGAAGGGGTTGCCCGTGAAGGAATCCGGGGGAATCGCCTCGCCCCTGGCCATGGCCCTGAAATCCGCGCCGAACACGCGCTGGTAAAAAGCGCTGACTGCAACAAAAAAGGCGTCCTCGGGGTTGGGATCGCCCTCTAGATTTTGGGCGAGGTGTTCCTTGATGCGGGTCACCCATTGGTTTCGTTTTTTCTCGGGAATCCGGCCCTCAAGTGCGGGCATCAGCCGTTCCAGGCCGCGCCGCCAGGCTGCTCGCCCGAGCCGGCGTGGGTCGTCGCGGAACAAAGGTTCGTGGGTGCGGCACAACACCACCGGCGCGAGGCGGTCTTCCACATCACCCGCCCCGGCGAAGAGTTTGGCAAAAGCGGTGGGAATGTCCCCGCTTTGAAACAGGGCGGGGTAGAAACGCGAAAACAGGCGTTCGGCCAAAACCATGTCCAGCGGGCCCTTGGCGGCAATCACCCAGGGAATGCCCAGTTCCTTCACCAGGCGGGTGGCCAACCCCTGGAACGGGGTCGCGTTGGACGGTGTCGCCGACGGTGCGCGGGCGTCGGCACCGTGGCAGGCCGCCAAAACAATCAGGTGCGGGCGTTCGGGACAAACCGCCAAGATGTCGATGAATGCTTGATCGCTGACGCGCTCGGGTTGGCCGTCGGGTCCTACCAATTCGAGCTGGGTCTCGCCGGTTTTCGCTTTGACACGGCCGTGTGCCGTGAGGTGCAGCACCGTGGGTTTTTCTTGGGAAAGCACCCGGGCGAGGTTTTCCAGGCTGGGCAAGGCCTCGGCATCCGCCGCTCGGGAATCGAGCACGGTCACGGGATAGGGATGTTCCTCGGGCAACAAGGCGGCAAGTGCATCAGACGACCCCGCGCCGGGAACAGCCGCGACCAAGGCCAAATGCAAGTCACTTTTTGCCAACTGCTTTTTGGGTGGGGGCTGATTGGTGGGCAAGCGCACGGCGTAAGCGATGCGCTCGTCCAGCGCCGAAAACGGCCAGGTCGTAAGCGTGGCTTGCCTCGGAACGGAAGGCGACCTGGATACGGCGCCTCGAGGTAAACGCAACCAATGCCAATGCAAGGCCTGTAATTCGTCATCGCAGGGGGCGCAGGTCAAACGAAAAGGCTGGTCGTCCCCGCGCACCAGCGCCCAGGCGTCGGCAAGTTCCGATCCCCAAAGCATGCGTGCCAGCGCCAAGCCGTAGGCCTCGGGGTCGTGTGCCACGGAAGTAAGGGCCTTAAAGTCAAAAGTAACCTCGGCTTGCCAGTTCCTGGGGTGAACTGTTTGATAGGTAATTTGGAGTTCGTAACAGGTGTTGCGACGGTGCGACCAATCCAACATAATTTGCGGTTTGGGGAGACCTGGGGTTGACGGGATCAGGCCGGAGTTCACGCCTGCCTCCATGGGTTTAGGGGTTTGGATCACGCACGCAAGGGGAACATTGCACTGCCGCGGGAAAACCAACCAAGTAACCAACGTTTGGCTCCGGGAGCCAACCCGTGCCGAAAACAAGCGTCACGGCTCGCACCACATGCCTCATCCAACCTGGCCGTTCGGCCGTTGGTTCAATCAGTGTTTTCCCTATTGTGTATTGCGAGAACGGTTCTGCTTTCAGTTCAACTATTTTTGCACGAATTCTTTTTTCTCGGAAAGACCCGATTCACCCGATCCCTTTTGGCCACCCCAGGGAAAGCCCGCTGACGGCGTCGCGCGGTTAATGGGACGACCGCGATAATCGGAAGGTAACGGCGATGGTGAACGGAACGCCCAACACAGCAAAGTACAAGCCGCAAAAGCCAAAGAACAGTTCTTGGGTAAAGACAAAAACCAGCAGACAAAAAACAGCCGACAGGTACACCGAAACAGATAATGCGACCAGTAAAACAGGATGCATTAAGGCGCCTAATTCCTCGCACTTTTCAATGGGATTATTGGGTTTTTTAATTTTTTTCATGGTTCGCGTCACAGGAAGAAAAAACAGTGCGCCGTACAACCAGCTGCAAAACACAGCCACGCCGACACCCAAAGACCAACCCAAAAGGCCGACCTCAAATAGAAAAGGCACACAAAGCACACCCATCATCACACCGAACACAAAGCAAGACATATAAAAATAGAAAAGGTATCGCTTCAGCCCAACCTCTTGCGCCTCGCTTTCCACCACAAAAGCTGTCCGACCGAAAAAACCTTGGGGATAAAACACCCGCCTTGCATCAGGTAGGATTCGAAAATGAGGCTTGTATAAGGAATTCACTTTTTCTTTGGTCATAACATACCTCCCAAACGCAAACCTTCGATAAACGGTTCCTGTCGCTTTCGCGCAAAACCCTTCTTGGTAATTCACGTCCCATTCCACCTTTTTTCCGGTCACCACCGAACGCGAGCCGTCTTTGGGACTCGCCCTTTTCTCCCAGGAACCGCCGGGAATTCGCTGGATGAAAAGCGCTGAGGCACGGCTAGCCCTTTATTCAAGGAATCCCAAGCCATCGATCACGCGGTCGCCTGCTCAGATGACAGATACAGGTCGCACCAACGTTGTTCGAACAAGGCCCCACACCGAGCCCGTCCAGACCGCAACCGCGACGGCCGCATCAGCCAAGGCGAGGTTTTGGAGATCACGGCCCTGGATCTCGCCTCGGCCGAACTGCTCGGCCCGACACAGGCCGCGTTGGACAACCTCGAAATCTTGGTAGCGGTGATCCGCCGCGCGCCGGCCGGCCGTGGCCGGCAGGTGGTATCCACAAAGGACGGCGTGGTCTACGCCCGTCTCCTGATCGGCAATCACACCGCCGATATCCGCTTTGCTTACGACAACCGCGGCATCGACCTGCGCACCATCGACAGCGTGAACCTGAAGTACCGGATCCGCGGCAACGGGATCGCCACCATCCACCGCAACACCAACCACTGGGTCAACAACATAAAACGCGACATCTTGGTGAAACTCGGTCACGACCGCTAACCCGCCGACAAAAAGAACCACGGCCCGGATGGCGCATGTTGATACAGCGCGCCACCCGGGCTTTTTTGTTTTTGGGATGAGGGGCCGATAAGCGTCAAGTGTGAGAGGAACAATCATGTTGCATCGCGAAGGGTGGACGGTGGTTTTGGTTCACAACCACGGGGAAGTGATCATTCCCTGGAAAACCTGGCTTGAGGAAGGTCCAGGCGAACGATCCCTGCTAACGCCCAGCCGGATTTTGGACAGCGCGGGTAATCCCCGGCCGTTGCGGATGCTGCCGCTTCCCTACCGCAATACACGCCTGTCGCGGTGGCTGATTCACTGCAAGCTGATTCGCAATCCTTGGCCCGCGCGGCCCGGCCTAAGTTAGCAGGTTCGATCAAGCCGGCACGGCGCGCACATTGCTAGAGTCGGCCGGTGGGTTGGGCTTCTCCGCGCGGGCGATCTTTTTGAATCTATTTGCCGCATTTGGACGAATAACAAGCCATGGTCTTAAATCGGCGATGGGAACCAAGGCTGGGACGAAGGACTTTGTTCGCCGGGAGCCACTTACCGCGGTGGTTGCTGAATGCGGCCTCATTTTGGTTTTGAACCGACGTTCACGATTGGGGTAACTTTTGCTAAAGAGGCTTGCCTCAGTCGGTACCAACATAATAATGTTGGTTTTGCGCACCCTCGCCTGCTTTTCCATCGCCATTCGGCAGCCTTCATTCATCTTCGATCCGGCCGGTGCGCGCGATGTTCCAGAACAAAGGGGACTCATGACACTTTTTTATCATTCGCGGCCCGCGCGCCTTGTCACCTTCGCCTTGCTCGCCGCAACTTCAGCCGCCTGTAGTCTGCACCAGGTGAATGAGAACGTGGTCACACCGGCCACGGTACCGGACCAATTCCACCAAGAACCCTCATCCGAACAAAAGGTGGTTTCGCAACCACGGACGGCGCCCTGGTGGCGCGATTTTAACGACGACGAACTCGACGGTTTGATGGACCAACTGCTCGCCGAAAACCTCGACCTGCGCGCCTCCTGGGCGCGCCTCCGTCAAGCGCAACAGCTGGCGGCCCAGTCGCGCGCGGCCTTTCTGCCCAACGTGACGGGCAACGGCTCGGCCTCGCGTTCGAAATCGCTGTTTGTCGGCCAAGAAGCCTTGCTCAACGATTACCGGCTCAACGCGACGGTGAGCTACGAGGTCGATCTGTGGAAACGGCTCTCGCAAACAGCGCGGGCGACCCAGCTCGACGCGATGGCGAGCCGCGAGGATACGGAAGCCCTGGCCCAATCGCTCAGCGCCAACCTGGCCCGCACCTGGTTCGGCGTGGTCGAGCAACACAACCAGCTTCAACTCCTCAACGAACAAAAAGCGGTGTCGCAGAACTTCCTTAAGGTGGTCGAGCTGCGCTTCGGCCAAGCGCTTTCATCCGCGGTCGATGTCTACCAGCAACGCCGCAACCTGGCCTCGATTGAGGCACAGATCCCAACCGCGCAACAACAACTCCAGCTCGGCCTGCACCAGTTGGCGGTGCTCTTGGGGCAAACGCCCGGCAGCATGTCACCCGACGCGCTCGGCGCCCTCGCCGATGTGGACCCGCTGCCCCGACTCGGCCTGCCCGCGGACCTCTTGCAGCACCGGCCCGATGTGCGCGCGGCGGCCCTGCGGCTGACCGCGGCCGACTACCGCGTCGGCGTCGCCATTGCCAACCGCTTCCCCAGCCTGACCCTCAGCGGGGAACCGGGTTTTCAGGCCACCGATCTCTCCGATTTGTTTAGCAACTGGGTCTGGCGCATCGCGGGCAACATCACCGGCCCGATTTTCGACGCGGGCCGTCGCAAGGCCGAGGTGGAACGCCAACGCGCGGTGCTTGAGGCCGCCATTAGTAGCTACGAACAAACGGTGTTAACGGCCCTGCGTGAGGTGGAAGACGCGGCCCTGCGTGACCGCACCCAACGCGCCTTCCTCGAAACCCTGGTGCAACAACGCACCCACGCGGAGAAAGCCCTGGAAGCGGCCCAATCGCGCTACGTGCGCGGGGTCGGCAACTACCTCACGGTACTGACGGAACTCTCGGCGCTACAAAATATCCAACGCACGGAATTAACAGCCAAACGCACACTGCTCGACCATCGCGTTTCCCTCCACCTGGCCCTGGGCGGGCTGTGGAGCCGCGAAATCAAGGCGATGGAACCGGTCCAAAAGGTAAGGGGAACCAGCGAATGAACGAAACCAATCACGATCCCAACAAAGGGAGCCACCTCGAAATCCGCGTCAAACGCAGCCATGTACTCAGCATCCTCGGCGCGGGCGTGGTCTTGGCGCTGTCGGTGTTTGTCGCCGGGCAAATCATCGCCACCAAACCCAAACCGGAACAAGCCAAAGTGGCGGTGCCGGTGATTCCGGTTGAGATTATTCACGCCACCCGCGGGCCGCAACAAATCGCCATCGAGGCGGGCGGTACGGTGATCCCCGCGCGCGAGGTGCAAATCAGCCCCCAGGTGGGCGGGCGCGTGACGGCGCTGCACCCAGCCCTGATTCCCGGCGGGTTCCTGGAAGCAGGCGAAGCGCTGCTGGACATCGACCCACGCGACTACCAATTTTTGGTGGAACAACAAAAAGCACAGGTCGCGCGCGCGGCTTTTACCCTCAAAGACGAGGAAGGGCGCCGCGCCATCGCCGAGCAGGAATGGAAACTCCTGGGCCAAAGCATCGAAACAACGGAGGCGGGCCGCGAGTTGGCTTTGCGTGGCCCGCAACTCGCCCAGGCCCAAGCCAACCTGAAAGCGGCCGAAAGCGCCTTGGAACAGGCGGAACTCAACCTGGCGCGCACCCGTTTGAAGGTGCCCTTTAACGCACAGGTCCGCTCCGAAACGGTCGAGGTCGGTCAGCAGGTCGGTCCCAACACGCCGGTGGCGGTGCTCACCGGCACGGATACCTACTGGGTACAGGCCTCGGTCCCGCTCGATCAACTCGACGCCTTCCAAAAACCGGACCGCGCGGGTCGCGGCGGCGCCTTGGCCATGATTGAAGTACGCACCGCCAACGGCGTGATCACCCGTCAGGGTCAGGTTGTGCGCTTGCTGAACCAACTGGAAGAGCGCGGGCGCTTGGCACGGGTATTGATCAGCGTGCCGGATCCGCTGAACCTGCAAAGCGGTTCCCAAGAGCCACCGCTGCTGCTGGGCACCTACGTGCATGTGCGCATCGAGGGCCGCCGCCTCGGCGACGTGGCGGTGCTGCCGCCGACGGCAATGCGCGAGGGCGACCGCATTTGGGTCATGAACGACCGCGACGAACTGGCCATTCGCCAAGCCACGGTCGCCTGGCGCCAAGGCGCCGAAGTACTGGTTAGCGAAGGGGTTCAAAGCGGCGAACGGGTGGTGGTCAGCCGCATCGGCGCGCCGCTTCCGGGCTTGAAGCTGCAAGCCATTGAAAAGGCCGAAGCGGACCCATCGCAGCAGAACCCGGCCACGGTCCGCGCCGGCGCGGGCGGCGGCCCAGGAGGCGGCGGTGAGTAGAAAACCCATTACCTCAGGACCCATCGCCTGGATGGCGGCGCACCCGGTAGCCGCCAACCTGCTGATGGCGATTTTTATCGTCGGCGGCTTGTTAATCGCCTGGTTTAACACCAAACAAGAAGTGTTCCCCGAGTTCGAATTGGACATTATTTCGATCAGCGTCCCCTACCCCGGCGCAGGGCCCGAGGAAGTGGAAAAGGGCATTGTCTTGGCCCTGGAAGAATCGGTGCGCGGCTTGGACGGCATCAAAAAGATCACGGCGACAGCGAGCGAGGGCTCGGGCACGGTGGTGGTCGAACTGACAGGCGGCACCAACCCCAACAAGTCACTGCAAGATATCAAAAACGCGGTGGACCGCATTACCTCTTTCCCGCAAGACGCGGAACGACCGATTGTACAGTTGATTACCAACCGACGCGAGGTAATCAGCCTCATCCTTTACGGCGATCTGGACGAAACCATCCTGCACGACAACGCCAACCAAATCCGCGACGAGCTGCTGGCGCTGCCCAACATCACCACGGTGGAAATCAGCGGTTTGCGGCCGCTGGAAATCGCGGTTGAGGTGCCCCAGGAAAAATTGCGCGCCCACAACATCACGCTGTCCGAGGTGGCGGCGATCATTCGCAATTCGGCGCTGGAGATTCCGGCGGGCGGGGTCAAGACGGAGGCGGGCGAGATTCTGCTGCGCACGGCGGAGCGGCGTGATTTCGGCAAAGAGTTCCACGATCTGCCGATCATCACCTCGCCGGACGGCACGGTGGTGCGCCTCAGCGAGCTGGCCACGATTACGGACGGCTTCCGCGACACGGACCAAGCGGCCTTCTTCAACGGCCAACGCGCGGTCCAGATTCAGGTCTTCCGCATCGGCGACCAGAAACCGATTGAAATCGCGGAAACGGTCAAAGCCTTTAGTGATCGGCTCAGCCAACAACTGCCGGACGGGGTCTCGGTGGCCACCTGGAACGACGTTTCCGAAATGTATGAGGACCGCATCAACCTATTGGTGAAAAACGCCTTAATGGGGCTGGTCCTGGTGCTGATTATCCTGGGCGCCTTCCTGGAAATTCGGTTGGCGTTTTGGGTCACGCTCGGTATTCCCATCTCGATTTTGGGTGCCTTTTTGATCTTCCCGGCGACCGACGTCTCGATCAACATGATTTCCCTGTTCGCGTTCATCATCACATTGGGGATCATCGTCGACGACGCGGTTGTGGTGGGCGAAAACATCTACGAATACCGCGAACGGGGTTACGATTACCTGACCGCGGCAACCTTGGCCGCGCGGCAGGTGGCCGTGCCGATTTGTTTCTCGATTTTGACCAACATCGTGGCCTTCGCACCGATGTTGTTCGTTCCCGGTATTTCGGGCAAGTTCTTTCGCGTGATTCCGATTATTACGATCTCCGTCTTTATCGTGTCCTTGATCGAATCGCTGTTCGTCCTCCCCTGTCACCTGGCCCACGGTTCGAAAAACGAAAACCCCAACAGCTACCTTGGCAAACTGCGCGCGGGCCAACAACGCTTCGCGGGTTGGTTGCAGCGCATTATCCAGAATGTGTACCAGCCCGGTTTGCGTTTTGCCATTGAACACCGCTATTTGACGCTGGCCACCAGCATCGGGATTTTGATCCTGACGATCGGTCTCGTCGCGGGTGGTCGGGTCGGTTTTACCTTCCTGCCCAAGGTCGATACCGACGTGATCATCGTCCGCGCCACCTTGCCCTTCGGCTCACCGGTCGCGCAGACGGAACGCATTTCCCAACGCTTGGTACAAGGCGCGAAGGATACCTTGGCCGAGATCGGTAAAGAGGGTGACAGCCGCGGCATTTTAACGACCATGGGCACGGGTTTTAATGAAAACGGACCCACCCCGCGCGGCGGCCACCTCACCACGGTGTTCGTGTATTTGGTGCCCAGCGTGGACCGCGATTACAGCTCGGCGGCCTACGTGGCGGCCTTCCGCAAAAAGGTCGGCAACCTTCCCGGCCTGGAAAAAATGACCTTTGACTATTCCACGGGTCCCAGCGCGGGTTCGCCGATTGACGTGGAACTCAACCATACGGATCTCGGGGTGCTGGAGACGGCGGCGGCGGATCTGGCGGTGCGCATTCAGGAATACTCGGGCCTCAAGGACATCGACGACGGCTTCGAGGAAGGCAAACCCCAGTACGATTTCCAAATCAAACCGGAGGCGAGCACCCTGGGTCTTACGGCCCGTGATTTGGCCAACCAGTTGCGCGCGGCATTTTACGGGGAACGCGCGTTCCGGCAACAACGCGGTCGCGAGGAAGTATGGGTCATGACCCGTCTACCGGAGGCCGAGCGGGCCTCGGCCTCGGACATCCGCGACCTGATGATTCGGGTACCGGGCGGCGGCGAGATTCCGCTTTATGAGGCGGCGGTCGTCACGGAAGGCCGCAGCTACACCAAGATCAGCCGTCGCAACGGGCGCCGCGTGGTCAACGTCCGCGCCGACATCAACCAGGGCGAAGCCAATTCAGTTGAGATCATGAACGACATCACGGCCAAACACTTGCCGGCGTTGCAGGCCAAATACCCGGGCTTGGGTTACTCATTCGAGGGCGAAGCCAAGGAACGGGCGGACACCAACAAAAGCCTGGGCATCGGTTTTATGTTCGCGATGTTGGTCGTGTACGGCTTGCTCGCGATTCCTTTCGGCAGCTACACCCAACCGTTCCTGGTCATGTCGGCGATTCCTTTCGGCATGGTGGGCGCGGTGTTGGGTCACATCATCATGGGTTACGACATCAGCATGATCAGCATCATGGGCGTGATTGCGTTAGCGGGGGTTGTGGTCAACGATTCGTTGGTACTGATCCACGCGGCCAACGAATTCCGCGCCTCGGGCAAAGGGCCGTTGGACTCCATTATCGCCGCGGGCATGCGCCGTTTCCGGCCGATCCTGCTGACCTCGCTGACGACCTTCTTCGGTTTGGCCCCGATGATTATGGAAACCTCGGTCCAGGCGCGGTTTCTGATTCCCATGGCCATCTCGCTGGGTTTCGGGATCCTGTTTGCAACCTTCCTGATCCTGGGTTTGATCCCGGCGCTGTACATGATCCTTGAGGATCTAAAGTACTTCTTCGGCGTGAGTTCCGAGGTCGAGCCGGTCGGCGAAGCGGAACATTTCCACGGCGAAATGGAAGGAAATACGGCTTAATCGAGGCAAGGATGCGGCGCGTCGCCCTCGCGAACACGCCGCATCCATACACCACAACGGAACGAACCAGGCTAAATCCCGTCGAGAGCAAGAAATTCGGGCTACGGCCCGCCGTGAAAAACCGCCCTGAATCACTGTCTTTTATATAGATGTAATTATGTGATCTACCCCATAGCTTTCTTTTTGTAACAGAATGTAACCCCATTAAAACACCCACGTTTCTGCACAATTTCTCCACCATCGTGACGCATATTCTAGGGCAACAACGCTGCCATGGTGCTGCAGCGAGGAGGAACGTCCTATGAGTCATCAAACGCGTATTTTCGATTTAATTAACCAATTCAACAAAGAGTACGGTCTGCCCAACCATGATTTTGCCGCCAGTCCCTACGTGGAATTTGCGCTCGGCGAGGAAATGAGCATCACGCTCAGCTATGACGATGCATCCGACCAATTGATCGCCTTTAGTGAAGTCGAACAGCTCAACGACCATCCCTCACCCAACGTGTTGAAGAAACTGCTCTGCGCCAACTGGTTTTGGCAAGAAACGGCGGGGGCGACCTTGTCCCTGGAAGGTGCGAGCAACCAACTGTTCCTATCCCAAAAGTTCCACGCCGCGGCATTGAACCGTACCGAAGAATTGGTGCAACGCTTCGAAACCCTGGTAGACCAAGTACGCCATTGGCGCGAATCGCTCCAAGAAGAACAGGGCGGGGCGGCACCGGAAACACCCCACACCGCCGGTCTCCATCAAATTACCGCCGTTGAAAACCCCAGCATCCCACCCATGCCTTGGAACTTTGCCTAACGCCTAGGGGTCGTCAAGACGGCGGCGGGTGCCCAAGCCAGGTACCGCCGCAACGTCGCATCAGAGAATAAAAAAACCAGGTACCGGTCCAACCGGTGCCCCACATGGCTCGCCCCATTTCGTCGCGAGCAGGCAAAAACGGCCTGCAAAACAGGGATCACAATTGCGTGACCCACCAAGCGCCGGACGCCCCCGCCTGGCACCGCCACGGGGTCGACGGCCGCCGCGGTTGCCCTACAACCATAGGCGCAACCGCCGGGTTACCAAGGGTTTTGGCAGACGAAGCAGAACACGGGTGAGCAGGGCGGATCGCCCGCCCCAACCCAACAGCGATTCAACAGGAGGTTTGCTATGTCGGGTATTCAAGGAATTGGCCAACAACAACGTCGCATGTCGGTCGACATCTCACATCAACCACAACAAATCCAAGGTTTACAAGTCGGCCGCCACCAGCGATCCAACTCGATGTCGGTTCTTCCGCCCCATTTAAGCGGCTTTCACGGCCCCCAAAAAATGCAGGACCGTATCAAAGCGCCGATGATCTTTTCCCACGGCTCACTGGAAAAACACGAGAACAGCCGCACCTTGCGTTGGGCAACCACGGCCTTCAACCACACACGCCGGACCATGGCCATCGGCGCCCAGAATAAACCCGAGAATCAGGACCGCACGGCCGAGTGGAGCGCGGTCGCCACCGGAACCGCACGCGGTAAAGAAGTCATTTGGAAATCAGGCAAGATGGTCGGCAAAGACTTCAAGCCGAAAGAACCCGGCTTCACCATGTTCATGAAGGAGAAAGGACCCAGACTCACCCCGGACGGAGGTCGCGATCACATCGAAAAAATGGCCAAGCGGTCCGAGATCACCCGTGGCGGCAACTGCCAGGAACAAACCGCCGTCGCTTACATGCACCTGATCAACGAGGCGCAGGGTGTCAAAAACGCGGCCTACATGTCGGTCAACAACCACTGCTTTATCCTGATGAACTACGACGACAACGTCGATTTCACCGATCCGACCACCTGGAACACCAACGCGACAATCTGCGACCCTTGGGGCGGCATGGTTTGCACGGTGGAACAGTTGCTCGAGGGGAAGGGTGATTTCCTGGTCATGGGGAGCGAGGTACCCATCGGCAAAGAAGATGTGGCAAGGGTTCAAAACTACATTATGGCCAACGTCGCAACCATGGACTGCCACGACTTTGAAACCCTGGTCGACACCCCAAAAGAGCGCAAAGAGCGCGATCCGCGCCTGTTCGGCGTCATGGTGTAAAGCCAACCAAGACGGGTTGAGGCCAACCCATCCAAAGTACTCACACCACCTGGGTGGCAACCCGTGATTTAGGGTTCGCCGGCGCGACCGGCAGGTTTCGACCCACCCGAAACGTTCCTCGGGCGCACCCACGGTTTCGCCTTACTGCGCTTGGGTAACCCACCCGCACTCGGGCCCTGCAAATTGATTTTAGACGCGAAAGCGAGACTTCAGATCACCGAGTGCACGCTCGATTTTTTCCTGGCTACCGGCACCCGGTTCATGTACTTGAGTTCCTCGGGTGTCGGGCACGGCACCCAGGCACTCGTAAGCCGTTTCGGCAAGAACTTGGTTGGTTTTAACGGTCACCACCAACAGGGTGGTGACCACCCTATCGGCCGCACCAAGGAACAGCTTAGTTTTCGGACTCAAAAAAGCCACTGCTGGGTCTCCACGGGTTACCACGTCTTGGCGAGCGTGGCGAACACACGCGAATCGGCGATAGGTACCCCATCGAGATCCGTATCCGTGAAGGTCAGAGAGGCCTCGAGGGTGCCCCAGGCCCGGGTGACGAACAGGGCATAATCCTGATAATCACCGCCCCCGTCGAATTGGTAATCACCGTAATGACCACCAAAGGTCCATCTCTCGGCAATGGTATAGGAAAGGCCAAGTTCGATGTAACCGTTGTCGTTTTCCAAGTCGCGGGCATAGGTCAAGCTGAAAAGCCGGTAACCCAAGGCAAGATAGGCTTCACCGAATTCCACGGCGGAACCACCCTCGAAGAAATAGTAAACGTAACCAAGATCGTAGGAGAAACCGGAATCGAGCTCGTTGGCATAACCCAGCAAGGCGTCGAGTTCGTAATCGGTGTCGTCGCCAAAATCGACGTTGGAACCCCAGCCACCGAGGTAAAATCCGCTGTCGTGCTTCCAATCGATGCCCAATTGCAGGGCCGGCGCTTCATCGGTTTGAGACACCCCGCGCCAAACGTAATCGGACGTCAAGGCCGCGTTAAAACTAATTTGGGCAAAAAGGGGCAGGGCAAAGCACAATGGAAGGGCAAACCATTTCACAACGAGCGCTCCAGAACGGAATTTTTTCACCATAGCTGTAAAAGTTCCGTTCGACTTAATTCGTCAAAAACTTTAAATCCCTACAAAAGGTACTTTGCCCCACCCGAGGCCGAGCACGTGGGCTCGAGCCGCTGTTAATGCACCGACCCCTCCGCAAAGACACCAAACTCCGCCCAGCGAGGTCGGGCGAGATAGACCTGACTCATCGGCAAGGAACCGGTCGGGGCGGTCGCTGGTTTTGAAGCCGTGTGCCGCAAAGCGCGGGCATAGGCCTGCAATCGTTCAACCCGCAACGCGGTAGCCGGATGGGTATCCAACCAAGCGCCGCGGTGACGCGGCCGGTAGGGGCGCATCAAACGCTGCCAAAGCGATTGGGGTTGCTCGAGGATTTGCAACGCCTCGGCCAAGGCCTTCGGGTCGCCTGAAATTTTTGCGGCGCCAAGATCGGCTTCAAATTCACGGGTTCGCGACAGGCTCGAAACCAACAAGTTGCTCATAAGCGGAACCCCGATCAAGGTCAGGATCAAGGCGAAAGGCACGGTGCCGTCGGTAAACAAAAGAAGCGGCACCGAAAGCGCCAAAAGCAACCAACCAAAGCCGGCCATGCTTCCGGTAAGGCGGTTAATGAGGTTGGCGGCGGCCATGATTTCCGTATCGCGGTGGACCATGTGGCTGATTTCGTGGGCAATGACGGCGCGTAGTTGGCGAGGATTGAGCGCGCGTAACAGCCCCTCGGTAACGGCCAAGCCGAATTCCGGTTCACGACCGGCGGCAAAGGCATTGCGGTGTGAACCGGGCAACACATAAAGCCGCGGCACCCGCGCCAAGCCGGCGGCCTGGGCAATCTCGCGCACCAAAACAAAAAGCGCGGGCGCCTGGTGATGCTGAAGCGGAACGGCACCGGCGGCTTTCATGGTGAGATCCAAAGGCAGCCGCGGGGCGAATACCAACAGGTAAAGCGCGAAAAGCGCGGTGACGGCGACGCCGGGAAGCCCGGCAACCAGGAAACCGGCGAAGGAAAGCAATGCAAAAAGGCCGATCATAAGCAGAGCGGACTGTCTGAAGTGGCGGATTTGATCGCGTTGAAGCCGTGCCATGGAAAACCTCCTCGAGGCAAAGACGCTTTTTCTCTAAATACGAAATCAGGTTATTTTAGTTTACCGATATCAGATTTTATTCATCATTCGCCACCTAGAAGCCATGGGAATGCGCCTCGGCCGTGAAAGTTGACGGCAGATGGTTCGACAAAAGGGCATCGCCAGGGCGCGCCCCAACGATCCACAACTAATATATCACTAGCTCCATTGAGGTTAACCTTCACCGCGCCGACCATCCCTTTCTAAGGTTGCCAAGCAGCCCACTTGGTGCAAGAATCGTCGGTGGTCGCTCCCACGCGACCCTGCACTGTTTCCAAACGACTTGGCGCCCTTCGGCGTTGTCGCCGGGGGAATGGAGACCCGATTCCTCGGGACCCCGGATTACCGGCAACACCGCAATGTCGCCAAGCTGCACCCCAACACCGTTCCCCCGCGAAGGGTACAAATCGGCCGAAGGCAGTTAGGTGGGTCACCAATTTGATGCGGATGAAATGGTTCCAATGCGGTTCTGAATTTTTTAGATCATCCGACCCATCCCCGATGACGCGATCGGCGCTTCTCGCGACACCCGTGTCGGGTTCTTGCGAACCCCCCCGGACAAGCACCGCTTGCGCCCCGAGCAACCGTGTTTGGTGCAGCTTCAATCCTAAAGCGTGTGATTCCATCCACCCGAATCGCGCACTTTGGGTACAACCCGCATCGCGGGTTCGCTTCCCGCTTGGCTCGTTGCCAAAGATTGTTTTACGGAGTTACCCATGCCTCTGAGACACCACAGTTTGCGTCAACTGGAACAAAAAGAAGATTTCATTGATCGCCACATCGGCCCGGATCAAACCGAAATCGACGCCATGTTGCACCATCTCGAAATGCCGTCGCTGGATGCTTTGATTGAAAAAGCCGTTCCCCAAAACATTCTCGCCAAACATCCGCTCAACTTTGAGCGCTGCAAAAATGAATCAGACGCACTCGCCCGTCTCAAAGAGATCGCCACCCAAAACGTGGTGGCCAAGAGCTACATCGGAATGGGTTACACGGGTTGTATTACGCCGCCGGTGATTGGCCGCAACATCCTGGAAAACCCCTCGTGGTACACGGCTTACACGCCGTACCAAGCCGAAATTTCCCAGGGCCGCCTGGAAGGTTTGATCAACTACCAAACCATGATCACCGACCTGACCGGTATGGAAATCGCCAACGCCAGCTTGCTCGACGAGGGCACCGCGGCAGCCGAGGCGATGGCGATGACCTTTAACCTGCAACGGAAAAAACTCAAGGGCCGCACCACCTTTTGGGTGATGGACGACGTCCACCCGCAAACCCTGGAAGTCTTGCAAACCCGCGCCGAACCCATCGGTGTCACCATTGAAAGCGGCCCCCTTGCCGCGTTCAATCCCGAGGGTCCCTACTTCGGCATCTTGTTGCAGTACCCCGGTTCCAGCGGCCAAATTCACGAGTTGGAAGACGCGATCAAAGCCGCCCAAGCCAACAAAATGTTGGTATCGGTCACGGCCGACCTGCTCAGCCTGTGTCTGTTGAAACCACCCGGTGAAATGAACGCCGATGTGGTGGTCGGCAGCGCGCAACGGTTCGGCGTACCCATGGGTTTCGGCGGTCCGCACGCGGCCTTTTTCGCCACCCGCGAGCAGTACAAACGCGCCATGCCCGGCCGCATCGTCAGTGTTTCCAAGGACAGCGCGGGCAAACCGGCCTACCGCTTGGCCCTGCAAACTCGCGAACAGCACATTCGCCGCGAGAAAGCGACGAGCAACATCTGCACCTCGCAGGTTTTGTTGGCGGTCATCGCGGGCATGTACGCGGTCTACCACGGTCCCCTTCAGTTGCGCCGCATCGCCCTGCGCGTGCACCGCTTCAGTGCCATCCTCGCCAAAGGCTTAAAACAGTTGGGTTACGAGAACAGCAACGGTGCCTTTTTCGACACCACCCGTTACGCGGTCGACGCGGAAACCCGCGACGCCGTCCGCGCCCGCGCGCTGGCCAAAAACATCAACTTCCGCTACTACAGCGACAACAGCTTCTCGATCACGCTGGATGAAACCACCCGCCGCGAGGACATCGCCGAGTTGTTTGAGGTGGTCAGCGGCAACAGCCAGGTCGACCTGAACGTGGACGAGCTGTTTGAAGGCCTTGAGGACCAGTTCCCCGAGGCGTTGGTGCGCACCAGCAGCTACCTGGACCACCCGGTTTTCAACACCCACCATTCGGAAACCGAAATGCTGCGTTACCTGCACGCGTTGGCGGGTAAGGATCTCTCACTGACCCATTCGATGATCCCGCTCGGCTCCTGCACGATGAAGCTCAACGCCACGGCCGAAATGATTCCGATCACCTGGCCGGAACTGGCGAACATGCACCCCTTCGCCCCGGCGGACCAAGCCAAGGGTTACGCCACATTGATCGGCGAGTTGGAAGGCATGCTCGCCGAGATCACCGGGTTACCGGGCGTGTCGCTGCAACCCAACGCGGGTTCCCAGGGCGAATACGCGGGTCTGTTGACGATTCGCCGTTACCACCAAAGCAACGGCCAGGGCCACCGCAACATCTGCATCATCCCCAGCTCGGCCCACGGGACCAACCCGGCCAGCGCCGTAATGGCGGGCATGAAGGTCGTGGTGGTCGGTTGCGATGAAAAAGGCAACATCGACATCGCGGATCTGGCGGCCAAGGCGGAAAAACACCGCGAGGATTTGGCCGCGCTGATGATTACCTATCCCTCGACCCACGGCGTGTTTGAGGAAGGCATCACCGAAATTTGCGCCATTATCCACGACAACGGCGGTCAAGTGTACATGGACGGCGCCAACATGAACGCACTTGTCGGCCTGGCGCGTCCGATTGATTTCGGCGCCGACGTCTTGCACCTCAACCTCCACAAAACCTTCTGTATCCCGCACGGCGGCGGTGGTCCGGGCGTGGGCCCGATCGCGGCGGCGGCACACCTCAAGCCGTTTCTGCCGGGCCACGGCCAACGCGACGACGCCTTCCCGGAAACCAATACCGGGGCGGTTTCAGCGGCGCCCTGGGGCAGCGCGGGCATTTTGCCGATCTCCTGGGCTTACATCGCGATGATGGGCCGCGGCGGTTTGAAACGCGCCACCCAGGTGGCGATTCTCAACGCCAACTACATCGCGCAACGCTTGGAAGACCACTTCCCCATCCTGTACCGCGGCCTGAACGACCTGATCGCCCACGAGTGCATCGTTGACGTACGGCCCTTGAAAAACACGGCGGGTGTCGATGTGGAAGACATCGCCAAACGCCTGATGGATTACGGCTTCCACGCGCCGACCATGTCTTGGCCGGTGGCGGGTACCCTGATGATCGAACCGACGGAAAGTGAGTCCAAAGCCGAATTGGACCGTTTCTGCGATGCGATGATCGAGATCCGCAAGGAGATCGAAGCCATTGAAAAAGGCTCGATTCCCGCGGAGGAGAGCCCGCTCAAAAACGCGCCCCACACGGCGGCGGTTTTGGTGGCGGCTGAATGGGACCGTCCCTACAGCCGTCAAGAAGCGGTGTTCCCCTTGGCTTATGTGGCGGCCAACAAGTTCTGGCCGTCGGTGGGTCGCATTGACAACGCCTACGGCGATAAAAACCTGATGTGTTCCTGCATTCCGGTGGAGGAATACGCCTAACACGGTGGGGCGGTGATCACACCGCCCCACTCACTATATTTAGGATCTTTATGACTGAGCCGGCCACGCCTCGCCGCTTATTTATCGCCGGTGTCAAAGCCACGTTGCCCCTGCAAATCGGGGTGATTCCTTTTGCACTGATCACGGGTACCGCGCTGGTAACGGCCGGGTTACCCATTTGGATCGCCCACGCCTTTTCCATCGTGGTGTTCGCGGGCGCGGCCCAGTTGGCGATGGTCGAGTTGATCAGCCAACACGCGGCGGTGGGTGTGATTGTGTTGACGGCCCTGCTGATCAACCTGCGTTTTATGATGTACAGCGCGGCGATTGCCCCCTACCTGCGCCACACCGGCAACGGGCTGCGTGCCTTCGCCGCTTATTTGCTGACCGACCAGGCCTATGCGATTTCGATGGTTCACTACGACCAAAACGAGGCCGAACCGCTCCAGCATTGGTACTACTTCGGCTCGGCCCTCACGCTGTGGACGGTTTGGCAACTGGGCACCTCGGCCGGCATTTATTTGGGTGCCACCTTGCCCGCCTCTTGGTCGCTGGATTTCGCGATTCCCCTGACGTTTCTCGGTTTGGTGTTCCCGCTGATTCGCAACCGGCCGGGTATTTTGGCCGCGGCGGTAGCCGGGGTAGGCGCGGTCATCGGCCACGGCTTGCCTTACAATATGGGATTTTTAGCCGCGGTCCTGGTGGGCGCGGCGGCGGCGGTGTTCGCGGAAGGAAAACTCGGCGACGAGGTACGCGATGACAGCTAACGCAATTTTTTGGACGATGGCGGCGGTCGGTTTGGGCACCTTCTTGATGCGCGCCTCCTTTATTTCGGTCTTCACCCAACGCAACATGCCGGCGGTGGTGGAACGCATCATGGCTTATCTACCGGTAGCGATTTTAAGCGCTTTGATCGTACCGGCGTTTGTCATTCGCGACGGCGCGGCCCACGTGGGGCTGGATAATTATCGGCTTTTGGCGGGCCTGCTGGCGATTGGGGTCGCGGCCAAAACGAAAAAAGTGGTGCCAACCCTGTTTGTCGGTTTGGTTTGTTTGTGGGTTTTGCAGCGGTTTCAGCCTTTTGGTGGGTAGCCCCCCGCCAGTCCCTTCAGGACTTGGACATTGGTAAATCGGGGCGTCCTAGGGTGACAGTCACTTCGTTCCTTGACCCCAGGCTGTCATAGATAACCCCGTAGGGGTAGCTGGAAGTGGCTCGGCTCTGCCTCGCATTTAAATCAAGCATGGTCCCCGCATGGCGGTGTGCGTGTACCTTCGGCACACGCCGGATCACCCCCCGGTGAAGATCGCGGTGGGGCCAAGGGCAGAGACAGAGGTCAGTTGCGGGTGAAGGTGGCGGGAACCGCGGGTGAAGAAGGGCCGGGGTTTGATCCGGTTCGTCCTGAAAGGACGAACACACCCCCATGCATGGCCCACCATTTTTTTGAATGTTCGCCGAAGGCGGACTTCAACCCGCTGCCCTGAAAGGGCTAGCTATGGCAGCCCAGGGTCGGGCCCTTTGAAAAAGGGGCCGACCCTGGGTCACCGCGGTTCCCAAAATGCAGGCGCTGAAGGTGCCGGCAAAAGGGCGTCTCCCTACCCAACATTCCCCTCCCCGTGTTCAATCAACACACGCCGGATCACCCCCTCCCCAACATTCCTCTCCCCGTGCACCTTCAGCCGCGTCTCGGGTTGGCCGCATTGCTCCTGTGATACGCGACCGCGGTGCGCGTTAGCCTCCTATCGGGCCGCGCGGGCGGCTCGGACACAGGAGGCATGTATGACATCATTTAATTTATCGGGGTTCCCCGACATCACCGCGCTGGTCAAAGAGGCCGGCGGGATCATCGATCAATTTGTCACCAGCGACGACGAACGGGCCGAGGCCAAGGCCAAGCTGCTCCAGCTGGAAAATCAACTGGCGGGCAACATCATGGCCTACGAAACACAACTCGCGCAACAACGCGGCACCATCATCGCCGCCGAGGCCCGTTCCCAGAGTTGGCTCACCCGCAACTGGCGTCCGCTGCTGATGCTTTCCATCACCGCGATTCTGATTCACAAATACCTGCTTTATCCCTACCTGATCCTCATTTTTGGCAGCGAGGTCGCGCCCAGGCTCGAGCTCACACCGGAACTGTTTAACCTGCTAACCATTGGGGTCGGCGGCTACGTGGTGGGCCGTTCCGGCGAAAAAATTGTCGGCACCCTGCGCGACAGCCAAACCCGCAACAGCCTGTTGCCCAGCGAGGACCGCGCCGCACGCCGCGCCTTGCGGGCACGGGGACGGCAAATGCGCCGCTTAAGCCGATTGGCCGAGAAACAGGGCTGGTCGGATGAAGAACTGGACCGTCGCCTCGATCAACTGCTGGATACAGAACCCTCCTAACGCAAACGCGGCTTACGTTTCGCCCCTTTCTCGCGGGAACCACGAGGAATTTACGAATGAGGACGCCCTTCAATCAACGCGGGATCCACCATGTGGTTCCCGCTTTTTTATGGAGCGAGGGTGAAACCGTAATCCTTGGCGACACTGGCAATGGTTCCCGCATCCGTGGTAAAAATCACCCCATCCAACTCGCAGGATAGATCGGCGATACGATCAACGATGCTTCTTCCCTCCGGCGTCAACGCCAGATAGGTTTCGGCAAGATGCTCGGCCAAAAGACGCCAGGTGAGGTGGTCGTTGTAACGCCCGATGTACAAAGCGTCCTTCGGGTGGATTTGTTCACCGGCCACGTGCCGATTCCAGATCGCCATGTAACGCGCATCTTTGCCGAAATACGCATCCAAGCCCGAGGTCAAGTAAGCCGGCTTCCCGGTATTCCACCAGACTTTCTCGATACGGTCACGATCCTCGGCCGAAAGGCCCATGCGCTGAAAATGATCGCGCGCCCCTTCGTCGCCCATCGCCAAAAGCCCGAACACCCGTATCAGCCCACCCAAACGATAGGTAAATCGAGGATCCGTGGTGCGAATGTCCCCGGCATCATCAGCGCGTTCACTCAGTTCGGCTAAGGCACGTTTTTCCGCGGCCAAATAGTCTTGGTACCAAAGCATCGCCTGGGTTTGGGCGGGTGAAGGTTCGCCCAGAACCCATAAAAAAAACAACAGCATGTGAATCACCTCTCTTCTAAAATAAGCAATGTCTCCCCAAATCGCCAACCCGGAAAGCCTAGGCCCCACCAAATAAATCCCGAAAAAAATTGGCTCGGTGTATGCTGGGCATCGCAACGGAAGCGCCAAAAGTGGGTGACATGGAGGAAAGGCGCGGAACCATGAACCTTTTGGGCCGTTTTCTCCGCGTTTTTTTTAGGTCTCTTCACCTGACCGGCCCGCCGGCCTCGGTTTTCCACCGAGAAACGGCCTCCGCCTATCCATTTAGAAGCAGGTTTCATTTATGTACCAACGATTGTTTTTACTCGCTTTGTGGGCCACCGCCGCCGCGTTTTTGACGGCCGGTGCCGATCCCACCCTCACCAGTCCTAAAGCACCCATCGCGAAAAAAGTTCCTAAGAAATTGGAAAAACACGGCGATGTTCGCATCGACAATTACTATTGGTTAAACCAACGGGAAGATCCCGAGGTACTGGCGTACCTCAACCAAGAAAACGCCTACACCAAAAGCAAAATGGCCCATACCGAAGCCTTGCAGGAAGCGCTGTTCGAAGAAATGAAAGGGCGCATCAAACAGGACGACAGCTCGGTTCCTGTTTTGTTCCAAGGTTACTATTATTATTCCCGCAAGGAAGAGGGCAAACAGTACGACATTTACTGCCGCCGCAAGGGCTCGATGGAAGCGGCGGAAGAAGTCATCCTCGACGTCAACAAGCTGGCCGAGGGCCATTCCTTCATGTCGGTGCGTGGCCTCGCGGTCAGCCCCAACAACAACCTGCTGGCTTACGGGGTCGACACCCGCGGCCGCCGCATTTACCAGATCCGCGTCAAAGACCTGAGCACCGGGAAACACCTGGAAGAAACCATCGACGCGGGTACGGCCAACATCACCTGGGCCAACGACAACAAAACTTTTTTCTACACCAAACGCGAAGAAGGCACCCTGCGCAGTTACCAAATTTGGCGCCATGAACTGGGCGGCGACAAAGATACGCTGGTCTTCCATGAAAAAGACGAGACCTTTAACTGCGGTACCTACAAATCAACGTCCGGCAAATACGTGCTCATTCACTCCGGGCAAACGGTTGAAGATGAAGTCCAGGTCATCCCCGCCGACAAACCCACGGAAGCGCCGCGCGTCTTCCTGAAACGGGAACGCGGCCACGAGTACCGCGTCGACCATCTCGACAACCACTTTTATGTCATGACCAACCGCAATGCGCTCAACTTCAAGGTCATGAAAACCAAGGACAGCGATTGGGCCGAATCTTCTTGGCAGCAAGTGGTCGCCCCCCGCGAGGATGTTCTGATCCGCGGCCTGGACCTGTTCAACAACCACCTCGTCCTCAGCGAAACCGACAACGGCATTTCCGGCCTGTCGGTCATTGATCTGAAAAGCGGCAAACGCACCCAAATCAAATTCGACGAAGAAGTTTATTCCATCTACTCCCTCGGCGGCATGGCCAACCGTGATCCTTCCAATACCAAACTCCGCGTCAGCTACCAGAGTCTGGTGACGCCCTCACAGGTGTGGGATTACGACATGGTCACCGGCAAAGGGACCTTGCTGAAACAAGACGAGATCCTCGGCGGATTCGACCCCTCCAAGTACGTTTCCGAACGCATTGAAGTCACCGCCCGCGACGGCAAAAAAGTGCCGGTATCCATGGTTTACCCCAAGGGGTTCAAGAAAGCCGCCAAAAAACCCGTGCTGCTGTATGCCTACGGTTCCTACGGCTCCTCGGCCCGTATCGGTTTCTCTTCCAGCCGTTTGAGCTTGCTTGAGCGCGGTTTTGGCTACGCAATCGCCCACATTCGCGGCGGCCAGGACAAAGGCCGGGCTTGGTACGAAGACGGCAAAATGATGAACAAGAAAAACACCTTTACCGACTTCATCGATTGCGGCAAACACCTGATCGACAAGGGTTACGCGGACAAGGACCTGTTGTTCGCACGGGGCGGCAGCGCCGGCGGTTTGCTGATGGGTGCCGTTTTGAACATGGAACCCGAACTCTTCCGCGGCATCCACGCGGCGGTGCCTTTTGTCGACGTCATCACCACCATGCTCGATCCCAGCATTCCGCTGACCACGGGTGAGTACGACGAATGGGGCAACCCCAACAAAAAAGCCGAATACCAGTACATTTTGTCCTACTCCCCCTACGACAACATCACCGCGGCCAACTACACCAACCTGTTGGTTACCACCGGCTTGCATGACTCCCAGGTACAGTACTGGGAACCGGCCAAATGGGTCGCCAAAATGCGCGCGCTCAAAACCGGCGACAACTTGCTGCTGCTGGACACCAACATGGACGCGGGCCACGGCGGCGCCTCGGGCCGTTTCAACCGCCTGAAGGAAATGGCGCTGATCACGGCGTTTTTCCTCGATTTATCGGGCATCGACAAGTAACGGATCACGGATCACCTTGGAAAACCCCGGCATCTCAGGATGGCCGGGGTTTTTTCTTGTCCCGTTCAGGACCGAAAATCGCCTGTCCAAGGCTAACCTCACGGTATTTCAGGAGTTACGTTTTTTGATCGCGTTTATTTTCACCAACCTTTAAGGTGGTAGCACCTGAGGGAGTGAGCATGAAAAAGATTTGCATCATTAACGGCAACCCCAAACGAGACAGTTATTGCGGCGCCTTGGCCGAGGCCTACCAACAGGGCGCGCTGTCCAAAGACCACCAGGTACGCGTGTTTTCGGTCGGCGATCTGGCCTTTGATCCGGTACTGCGCGAGGGCTACGACGAACAGCAAAACCTGGAGCCGGATTTGGTCGCGGTTCAGGAAGCGGTGAGGTGGGCGCATCACACGGTCTGGATTTTCCCGGTGTGGTGGGGCGCCATGCCGGCGGCGCTCAAAGGACTCATCGACCGAATTTTTTTACCGGGATTTGCCTTTCGCTTTGATTGCGGTCCCTTGCCCACCAAGCTGTTGGCGGGCAGAAGCGCGCGGGTGATCACGACCATGGATTCGCCGCCGATGATCTACAAGCTGCTGTACGGCGCACCGGTCCACACGATGATGCGTAAAACGGTGCTGGAATTTTGCGGGGTGGATCCGGTAAAAATCACCTCGCTGGGACCGCTGAAAATGGCGGCGAACTGTCGCAAAGAAAGCTGGTTGTCGATGGTCGAAGGCATCGGCCGCCGGGCGGATTAGTTCACCGCGTCCGCCCCTTCATTTTGGTGGCTGCGCTCGGCGTAGAGGTCTTCCACATCCTCGGCGATATCCTGCTGGAGGTCCTCGAGCGGCACGCCTTCGTCCACGGCCGCGGCGACTTTGTTGGACAACGGTTGGTCGCGTAAATCATTGGGTTTGGTGAAGGTTTCCACCAGGTTGCGACCGCCCACGCTTTGACAATAGGAATTGGCGGCAACGAGCAGCGGGCCGATGGGGCCGAGCACCAGACCGGCCACCAAACCACCGCCGACGTGGGCCAACCCTTTTTTGAACTGGCCGTCAACGAGGAGCGAGGAGCCGGGCGTCAGCAAGGCTTCACCGGCGATTTTGACACCGCGATTCAGGACGGAATCAGAAAAAGCACCTTTTTTCTCTTGAGACATAAACGGCTCCTTCAAAAGGGATCAAACAAATATGAGGATGAGCGCTGATGGTTTCGAGTTTAGACCAAAGCGGCTTGCTGGAACAGTGCTTTTTCCCGCCCGGAAGGACGCACGCGGCGGATCAAAGTTTCCGGGGTTGGTTATCGTTGATCGGTGGAACGGTTAACGACCTGGTGGGAACAACCAACACCCCGGCCCCAAAGTGTACCCGCGTAAATGACACCTGAACCCACCAAAGTGACATGTCGAGTGCCCTTTATACCGACCCCACACCAACTTATATTTACGTAAAACTCAACTTTTACCTAGTGTTCCACAAAAAACGCCCCTCACAGGGTTCTAACAATCAAACGCAAGCCGTTGAAAACACAAGGCGCGCCCTCACTGGAGCCCGTTTCCAGCATTCATTTTTTCGTGTGTTGGCCTCGTTTTCGCTCTTAGCGTGACATGGATCACGGATCAACGCACCCGGCTTCCCCCGGTTGCACCGTCACCTTGGGTCGATTCCATCCTTGCTCACCGACCGAAAGCCACTCGGTACCAACGGCTCCTTTATCCAGACCCCGACGGCGCGATCCCAATCCCATCTCAGCCCCCGTGATGAGCCACGGGTTAACCGAGGCGTGGGCCGCCGGTCCATGCCAACGAGGAGTTTTTATGTTCATCCCAATGCGTTTATTGTTTCTGGTTGTGTGCGCGCTTCCCCTCGCCAAAGCACAAGACCTTTCCTCACAACTGACTGGCAAAACCGTTCAACTTCGCGCCGTCGTCGGCGACGGTCTCTACGTCAACGTCCGCGACGGCCGCGAACTCTGGCTTTCCCGCAAGAGTTCGTGCTTGGCCAACTTCGAAAAAAACACCACCTTTAAGATCACGCCCGGTCTGGTCGGCTACGGCGTCAGCTTTGAATCCGTTCTCCAACCCGGCCACTTCCTCCACAACACCCGCGGCGACCTCCGCATGACCCGCGACCAAAAGAACTATCGCTTTCACGCGGCCGCTTCATTTGTGCCCCGGCAAGCGACCACCCACGCGAACGGCTTCACCTTTGAATCGGTTAGCGAACCCGATCATTTTGTGCAGCACCGACAGTTTCGCATGGTGATCCGCACGGTCGGCGCGCAGGACGCCATCTTTAACACCTGGTATTTGGACCATGCCGAGGCCACGCCGTTCGGCAGCGAACAACAAATCGCCGGCGCGGTGGTTTCCCAACCCGATGTGGTTCGCCTCAGCGCCAACGGGCAAAACAACGGTCGCCTAATCGCCGTCGCCAAACATGACTCGGGTTTCGCCACCTATTACGAAAGCCTGGACGACGGCGCCTCCTGGGAACGTTTCTCCACCACGCAACAAGCAACCGACGCCAACCTGTTCGAAGTCCCGCAAACGGTGGGTTTCCTGTACGCGGGCTCTCTGCTCTCGGCCACGGTCGTTCGGGATACGAGCGGACCCGGCCCCGCCACCTCCGCCATTCGCATCAACCTCAGCGGCAACCTGGCCCAATCCTGGCAATACCACTCGGTACCCGTCCAACAGGTACCGGGGTTGATCGCGGATCCCGCATTGATGGTTGACGGCAACGGTGAACTAGCGCTGTTCTACACCCGCGCGGAGGGCTCGGCGCGTGTTCTGGTGCGCCAATCCGCCACCGACGGTTTTACCTGGGGCGCGCCCCAAACCGTGGTCCAACTGGGTGCCCTGGGCAAGTTTTCCATTGTCCAAGCTGCAGCCGACCGCTATGTGATGGCTTATGAAACCTGTGACAGCGATTGCGCGGTGTTCCTGCGCACCTCAAGCAACGGTCGCGACTGGGGTCCTGTCGACACGACGGGCACCAAACCCAGCGCACAAACCGGTCGCTTTTTCGCCGGCGCACCCGTCCTGTCACGCATCTCTGCCGAAACCAGCAACAGCTTGTCCTTCCCCAACCCCGGCGCGGCATTGATCCTGAGCGGCGCCAACCTGCGCGAGACAGACGGCAGTGCTTCCGATCAAAACGGCCGTGTCTTTTTCATCAACCCGGCCGGCAGCGATCAGTGGCTCGAAATGAAAGCACCCATCCTCAGCCTGAACAGCGCCACGTCCGGCAACAGTTTGGCGACGCCCTCAACCTTCGTGCCCACCCTCGAAGGCGACCGCGTCCACCAGGTCACGGTCCGCAACGGACGCGTCTTAACCGCGCCTACCTTCTTCGACAACCCGGTCCACTCCGGCAACCTCATCCTGCGCGATCCCGGCAGCAACCGGACCTTGGCCTGGTCCTCCGGTCAGTTGGTGCTTTCATCCGAGACGCTCGGTAGCAAGTGGCACCTGAACAACCTCGGCAACGGCGAATACCACCTGGCCAACACGGGTACCAACCGCCTCCTGAAATACAACAACGACGGCAGCCTCGAATTAGCCGATCCCGCCTTCAGCGAGTGTGAACGTTGGAACCCGCGTTTGAATGCAAACGGGACCGCCACCTTCACCGCCGTGGTTGGCGGCCAGGTGTTGACCGTTGACGGTGTTTCGGAATTTGCACTGCAACCCACATCAGGCCACACGTTCATGAACGCGGCCTACAACATGATTTCCGTGGCCGACGGCCGACTGATCAGCCGCGCGCCCTGTGAGGCCATTGCCGGGGAGCAGCCCACCCTCGAAACCGAGGATGCAGCCGGATGCAATACCTGGTTCCTCCGCCAGGGCGACGATGGTTTCTTCTTCATCCACGGCAGCTTCAGCGCCGGTCCCTTGACGGTGGTCGACTGCGAAAGCGACGGTCCCTGCGCCGCCGACGACAACGCCCCGCTCGCCTTCTCAGCGGGTCCTGAAACCGAACGGCAGCAATGGGCGGTAGAACAGCAACCCAACGGCAGCGTCCGCCTGATCAACCGCTTCAGCGGCAAAGATTTGGTCGCGGGCGGCTGTAGCGACAGCGGCAGCAATGTGCTGGTCCAAAAACAGCGGGGCGACGATCCCTGCCACTTCTGGTACCTCAACCTGCGCTTGTAGATCGCAGCAAGCGTGGTAGAAAAGGCGGGGCTAGTCCTCGCCTTTTTTATTTTCTAGCCAACAAAATTTCTAGCCCGCATTTCACGCAAGGAAATCTTCTACGGGGAAAGCCATGCGATTGCGAGGGGGGCTTCCGTGTTACTTGATCGAGCCGGGGTCACGCACGACCGCACCCGGCAAGTTCGGTTCCTCCTTTCCAAAGCTGTTTCTCCTCAATATCTTGCGATATTTCACTTGCAAAAACCACTCGTTTTCTATTGAAATATCTAAACCATAATGATAAAAAGAAAACAAATTGTTTTCCTCGTATCAACTTCTTTAACCTTGCCGCGTTCCTTCGCGATCTAAATTATCAATGTCCTCTACAGATGGTTTTCATAACCGCGAGGCTATCAACATGTACAGAAGCTCTTTTCTCTCCTGCTTTGGCTTGTTGTTCTTTGTACTTGGCACCTTCATTTCTCCTCCAACTGAAGCAAAGGCATCTGTTTTTACGATGCAACAATATAAGGGTACAAACAGTTACACGTGTAACTGCCATTGTTATGGAACTATTACAGTCACCTGCGATGTGTATTTCTGCGCTCCTGGAATTCTCCCAAACTGCAGAATAATGTTCCGGGATGATTGCTCAGACAGTGGCTTTGGGGGACAGTGTAGCGATTTCATTTTATGGTGTGAAAGCCTTTGCGAACCATTATGATGAAAAAACTACCGCTTCTTCTATTTTTGACCGGGCTGATCTACCTTTGCTTTCAACTGCTTGCAAGGCAAAGCACGAAACCAGTTGCATCGCCCGCACCGAATCAACAAACCCAAAAACTAGAAGAATTAAAATTTTTCTCACAGCTTTTCCATTTCGATACAACATTCCCACTTGAACAAAGGCCGGAAATACTTTTTGAACGGGCAAAATGCGCTATCTTAAACTCATCCAGTATTTTTCTCACCAACGATTCAGGCGATGAGCTTTACAGATATCACCTGGATGGGACATTCGACCGAGTCATTGCTATTAAAGGTGAAGGCCCCGGAGAGATCAACCGACTGGAGTATGCTACCAAAATCTTCGGCAACCAAGTTGCATTTTGGGACTTGTTTAGAGGGCAAATCATCGTCTTCAATGACAAAGGTAACCATCAATTTTCTCTGAACGTCGATAATCCTTCATTAACAGACGGAGCCTGGCTGCCAAGACCGGCTGCCTTTCATTGGGAGACGGCCGAAGAAATTGTTTTTAGCAATCTTCAGATTCGTGATCGTCCGAACATCAGAAGTGGAAAAGCTCATGTTGTTTGGAATGAAGAAGGAAAAATAACACGACTTGATTTAAAAGAACCCATTGGAAGCAGAAACCTAGAACACGAGAATAAATACGCGCCTAGCTCTATCTATGACCTTCACAAGATCGGCACCAAGTATTGGGTAGGAAGTCCTGAATTCTCATCCCTTCAAATTTATGACTTCGTGACACTCACCGAGAACATTATCCCTATCCGTGTCCCCGACCCGTTAACCCAGGAGCATTATGACAACCTAGATCTTTCTGACAAGAAAGCTCGCAGGTGGTTAATTAACTATCACGGCTATGTCCAAGAGATAATCAGCTTACCAGAGTTACAGTTGGTCAAAGTTGGTATGCGCGGTTATGTTCCATTCTCTAATGATGGCGAACAACTCCTTGAAAGGCGTTTGATAAGTGGCTTGTCTGGCTTCAAAGATGTTCACAATGGCACCATACTCTTTATCACTTCAAAGAGAAATCTCCGGTTCCTGGAAAATAAACATTCGATAGTTTTAATAAAGGATCCATCACACGCCTCACTTGATGATGACCACCCTTTTGGCCTTTTAGCAAGACTTAAACCCGAATACTCAGGCGATCCCAAGAGAAACCTGTAATTTTTTTGCATGCCCACTCAAAAGAGCACCATTTGTTACATACACGAAACCCTAACGTTTGATTAATATCCTCCGACACCACGGAACAGGCGGGACTTTCACCCCGCCGGCTTCGTTTTGCTCACAAGCGAAGGCTTATTCGTTCGGCAAAATGGTGAGGTTTACCGTTGCGGTGGAGCCGCCGGGCAAGGTGTAGGTGAACGAAGTTTCCGCCGCCTGACCGGACATGTGCATGTAGGTCCAATCGCCGTTGGCCCAAATCAAGGCACCGTGGCCGGGATTGGTGTGCTCGGGCGCGCGGTAGGGGTTGTGCCCGTAGTACACGTCGTTGGCGAAGGTGTTCAGGCGCAAGGACTCGCCCACGCGCAAGGTGTAGGCGTCGTCGTTGGCGACACTGGCCCCGGGACCGGGTACGGTGATGGTGACGGTGGCGGAATCCTCAAGGATGCCGTCGGTCACCCAGTACGTGAAGGTGAAGGTGCCGCCGCGGATCGCGGTTGCCATCAAGGTTTGGTCGTCGCCGTAGGGAATCACGTACAGGTTGCTGCTGCCCACGGAGGTAAACCGCGAAATGGTCAGGCGGTCGCCGTCGATGTCGCGGTCGTTGGCCGTCAAGGGCAAACGGGTGGGGAAACGGGGGTTGACGTACACGGTATAGCTGTCGTCATTGGCCTCGGGCGCGTGGTTGCCGGTGATGTTGATGACCACCTGGCCCACTACCCGGTTCACGCCGTCAAACACCTCATAATCAAGCACTTCTTGCACGTTCTCACGACTGTCGCCTGGCTGGTAAACCCACTCGTGCGGGGTTTGGCTCAAAGCGCCGTGTTGCGCCTCGGACAGCCAGGTCATCGTGAGTTCGTCGCCGTTGGGGTCGTAGTCGTTGCCCAGGGGATCGAAGAACAAGGGCATGTGACGGGGAATGTCGTGACGGTCGTCAACCACCACGGGGGGCAGGTTGCCGCCGGTCACATCCACGGTCACCATCGCGGTGGCGCGGAACACACCGTCGCTTACGGTATAGGAGAACTGGGTGCGGCCTTCAAAGTCGGCGGGCGCGGTGTAGCGCACGCCGCTTTCATCGAAGCTGACATCACCCTCGGTCGGTTGGGTCGCGGCCACCACGGTCAAGCTGTTGCCGTCGGGATCGCTGTCATTGGCGAGTACGTCGAGGTCGGCGCCGGCGCCGGCGGTAACCGAAAAGGTGTCGGCAACGGCCTCGGGCAAGCTCGCGCTGGTTACGGTGATGAAGGCCACGCCCTCGGATTGGGCACCGGCACTGTCGCTGACACGGTAGGTAAAGCGGTGATCGCCGGAGGCGTCGGCGGCGGCTTCATAGGAAAAACCACCGTCTTCTTGCAAGCTGATCACACCGGATTGAGGCGCGGTCAAAATGGATGCGGTCAGGGTGTCGCCGTCAAGGTCGATGTCGTTGGCCAGAACCCCGGCGGCGGGTACGGTTAAGGTTTGCCCGGCGGCAACAGAATAGTAGTCCGCGACGGCCAAGGGTGCTTTGTTGCCCGGATTCACTTGGATGGTCACGGTGGCGTAACCGGTGGAACCTTGTTGGTCTTCAACGCCGTAGACAAAGGTCACCGGGCCTTGTAAACCGTCTGTCGGGGAGAAATCAAAAGAACCGTCGACATTGAGGCTGAGGGTCCCGGCCTGGGGCGCCTCGGCGAGGAATGCGGTCAAGCCGCCCGCGGCGGAATGGTCGTTTTGCAACAAACCGGGCGCGGCAACATGCAGGGTTTGATCCCAAGTGGTGGTGTAACGGTCTTCATAAGCGGTGGTTTCGGTTTGCGCCCAGGCAGCCGTAAAGGCGAACAAGGCGAAAACCAGAGAAGCAAGAGGCTTCTTCATAAGGAAATACTCCTAATCAACACGTGGTGCGACGGGAACCGCGGGGAACGCGGTGCAAAGCCTGACCCGTGGCGGGTTCACGGCGCGTTGTTGTTCTGTGGCTGGATAGGTCGAGACAGTAAATAGGCTCGGGTTCGCGTTAGAAAATGGCACGAGGCGTGCGCGATCACGCCAAGCCGATCTCGGCAAGGATGTTGAACAATGAAACACGGGCCGACCAAAGGTACAGGACCCGTGAAGGAAGAAGGTTAAGCGACCTCGATAGGCGAAGCCGAAACAGGGCGCATGCCTGAAACCCAAGCAGATGTCCGTATAAACCATAAAGCATCGAGAGACGGTCTTTTCGCACCGGACCCATGTTACAAAAAGACGACAACCTTCGCCAACAAGCAAAGTTTCGCCAGATAATCCAACATTCACCGATAACTTTTCTCTTCTTCTATGGCAACAAAATTTCTTATCCAACCGTAAAAACGCTACCGCCTTCGACCGAAACGCACCAAGACATCATTCAGCTTAACCCCCAGTTCGATGTTTGCACCCCGGCTCGTTCCAAGCATGAGCCACCCCCGGAGCCATTACCCGCGAGAGCATGGGCGGCGGCGGTTCCCAGCCCACAAGCGTGGCCCCAGATCAATCTCTGAACGGGCAATGGGCCCTCGTACACGAGCCGGATAGAACCCCGCCCCGCCGTATTGAAAGAACGGATTTTCCCTTTAACAATTTTCAATCATTTCATTTTTTCAACGAACGCTACACTACCCTAGACAGCTTACTTTTTTACATTTTCCTTGACACAAATATAAACCAGACGCATATTTATTTTATCCATACCAACAATTCATGTTCTTCACGGCGATCTCCCCGATCTTCACCCCAACACGCCGCTCCCCTCTTACGGCACCATTCACCGGTCCTTGCTAACCCGCGTCGCCCGAACCGATGCCTTTGTTGCCCACGAGCCACCACGGTGTTTCCCCGCTACAGGGGGCAGGCTTTGCCGTGCCCAAAGTCGGCGGATTCCGCGCGGACAACCCCATGGACGGCAACCACCGACCCACCCATTCACGACGTTTTTTCGGGGTGGCCGGCGCACTGCTTCGCCGCAACCCGCCTCGTTAAGGAGAAACCCATGTTTCGCCCCCGGCTGTTTGCTTTAGGGTTCGCCCTAACCTGTTCCCTTTTCGCTCAGAACTACGACAAGATGACGATTGAGGACATTCTCCAAACCGAAGTCACCATGCTGTTTAAGTCCAAATCAACACCCCTCAAAGCACCCGGCATCATCAGCATCATTTCTCGATCAGAAATTGAGCGCAGCGGCATGCGCACCCTCTCGGAAATCCTCAATCTCTCCATCGGCATCGAAGCCAATCGCGCCATTATGTTCGGGCGCCACACCACCATCGGCATGCGCGGCCGCACCACCCATTTCGGCGAAGATATTCTGATCCTCCTCGACGGTCAGCGCTTGAACGACGTGTACTCGGGCGGCGGCCTCAGCTACATCAAGGACATGAGCCTGCGCCACGTGGACCGTATTGAAATCATCCGCGGTCCGGGCTCCACCCTGTTTGGATCCAACGCCTACGTGGGCGTGATCAACATCATCTCGTCCACCTACAGCACCACCGACAAACAATCGATCTCGTTGGCCACGGGCAGTTTCGACACGGTCGACATCGGCACCCAATACCGCTGGAACAGCGGCAAACTCCACACCCTGTTTACCGCCAACGCCTACAGCGACGACGGCGACGAATTCACCTACACCGAGGGTTACTTGCGCACACCCGGCATCGAGCACCGCGTGACCGACCCGGTCGAGGAACAAATCGACTTGGGCCTCAAGGTGAGTTACGAGGATTTCAGCCTGCACATGGACTGGTTCAAACGGGAAATGGACGATTACATGCCCTTCGGCTTCTTTGAGAACCCCACCGATTGGGAACCCTTCGACACCAACCGCGACGACAGCGAAATGTTCCGGTTACAGGCCGGCTATGATTGGGAGGTCAACCGCTACCTGACGATCACGGGCAATGCACGCTATAGCGAAGCCGAGGCCAATATGGCCTATGTGATCGCACCGGAAAACCTGTTTATCGGGACGGTGGCCCAAGACATCCCCTGGCTGGGTGGCTCGAATTATTCGAGCGACAACCTCGAATTTGAGATGCGCGTCAACTACGTGCGCGGCAAACACGAGGTGATCGGCGGCGCCATGTGGGCGCGCGAGGGTATCGAGGAAGCCAACCTCATGTACAACTACACCTTGGCCCAAGTCTTCTCACCAGAGCCGATTAACCCCACCGACTGGACCGTGGTTGAAGGTGAGGGTTCCTTCGTTTCACCGCGTAGCCGCAACATCTCCGGGGTGTATTTGCAGGACACCTATTACCCCAGCGAGCACTGGGGCATCACCGCCGGCATTCGCTACGACAAATTCGCCGATTTCGGCGATGCGATCAACCCCCGCCTCGCCGGCGTCTACAACGTCGGTGATACCTGGGTTTTCAAACTGCTCTACGGCAAAGCCTTCCGCGCCCCAACCTACAACGAACTCTACACCCGCAACCTACCCATCATGCGCGGCACACCCGACCTGGACGCGCAAACCATCGAAACCTACGAGACCAGCGCCCATTTCTCACCGGGCCCCGTCTTGGCCACCACCCTCTCCTTGTTCTACAGCACCTACGAAGGCACCATTCAACAGGAATTCGCCCTGTACACGGATGAGCCCTACTTCAACGGGGAAGACGGCGACCGCGATCAAGGTTTGGAACTCGACCTCAAGTGGCGCCTGGTCCGCGGCAGCGACCTGCGCCTCGGCTACACCTACGTTTCCTCTGAAAACGCCGACGGCAGCCGCCGGCTGTTCACCCCGGAACACAAGGGCACCCTGAGTTTCTACCAACGGATCGGCCGCGGCGGTTTGTTTAGTCTCACCGGCTTCCACCACGGCACCCGTCTGGTGCAGGCACCGGAATCGGTCGAGAAAATGGACAACGCGACGGTGTTTCACGCGCGCTACCGGCAACGCCACCTGATCGAAAACGTGGACGTGGAACTCAGCGTGTACAACCTCACCGACGAGGAATGGTACAGCCCGGGCCTCTCCGCAATCCTGGCCCCACAAAACGTGCTCAACCGCGGCGTGAGTTACCAACTGAAGGCCGGTTACCGCTTCTAAGTACAAGCGTTCACAGAGGGTTCGGCGGTAAAACAACACCCCTTATGATGAAGGTCGGGCCCAACCGCCACCGTATCGCGGTGGGGCCCGACCTTCTCAATTCAGGACAAACAACGTCAGCCATTCATCCGTGCCGACACTTCCTCGGTCAACGCATTGGTTAAAGCCGCGATCAACAACCCGCGATTTTCAGGTGTATCAGGTAGGGCGGCGAATTCGGGCCCCAAATCTCGCGCCATCTGTGGCAGGCTTCGACTTTCGTGGGTTACCGGCATCTCCTTGAGATCCCTTCGCCCCAATTTGTTGAAGGTCCGTTTTCCGGCGTAGCCATAGTCTTCTTGGCGACCATGCTTGGCACCCGAATCAATTAAGCGAACGGATACCTCCGGCATGGCTTCAATCACTTCGCCCATGGTGCTTTGTTGACCCGGTGCATTCACACTCGAACTCACCCCGAGCCCAATCGAGGTGCCCAACCGGTCATTCCACTGATCAAGGCTGGTGAGTTCGAAATCCGGGGCCATTTTCATTTTGGCGGCCATCTTGGTCATCTTCACAGCGGCCGCATCGGTATCCAGTTTATACCCGCCGGTAAAGTAGCCGTCTCCCTGGGTGGACGCCACCCCGGCGGGCGCAAAGCGAACCAAGGTCCCACCTTCGTTCGCTCGAGTAAAGCCGGACTCGCTTACAGAACCCCTGGGAACCCCCTTCCCTGCCAGTTCTCGAAGGGATTCTAGATCAAGCCCATCTGTTTTCACCGATACGCGTTTTCCAGAAGTGGCCGCGGCGGCCTCCTTCATATCGCCACCACCCCGCTCGGGGTCGGAGGCCTTGCGATCCCCGGGCTTCGGCGAAATTTTGCCTTGATCCTTACCCGAACCGGCCGAATGGACGGAATCCTTACTAACGGATCGCTGTATACCGCCACCGCTACCGTCAATACCAGACATAAATTCTCCTTTTAATATCCATAAAACGATTCCCGAGAAGGGCGAATCCAAGACGTGTGATCGTCGGCGCCCACGCCCTTCAGCACAAGCCTCGCGGTTTCCGCGAGAAAAGAACGAACCGCATCGCTTGCGTTGGGCCTGCAGCCGAAACGGACGAGGCGAATCCCGCCGCGGCCGTACCGAGGATTAAGAATTGATTTGATGGGAAACCTCGCGGGTTAAATGATCAGCCAATACAGCGGTCAACAATGCGCGGTTTTCCTTGGTATCCGGTAACGCGGCAAATTCCGAGCCCAGTAAATCCCGGCCCAACTGACCCAGCGTGGGCGTTTCATGACGCACATCCATTTCCGAGAGATCAGTCTGCCCCAACTTGTTAAACGTCGCCTTACCCGACTGGGCATAATCTTTGCCACTGCTGTTTCGTTGCCCTGCATCCAGAAGCCTTAGGCGCGTCCCGTCCAGCGACTTCAGAACCCCACCCATGGTTCCGTCAGAACCCGCGCTGCTTACCGTCATGCTCACCCCGGCGGCGATTGAGGCCCCCAGTTGACTGTTCCATTCCTCATGATTCACCAATTGGAATCCGGGATCCATATCGTATTCCGCCATTTTGCGCGCGGTGGCTACCGCAACCTTGTCGGAATCCAGTTTGGCACCCCCGGCGAAATAGCCGTCACCCATGGTGGACTTGGCCTCAACCGGCGCAAACCGAATCAGGGTCCCCCTCGTATTCGCATTGGTAACCCCGGCCTTCGTCACGGTGCCTTTCGGAACCCCTTGCTTGGCCAAGGCCCGAAGCGGTGCCAAATCGAAACCTTCTTTCTTGACGACGGCTTTTTTGGCAACCGCGGTGGTGGCCGCCTTCATATCGTCCTCGCCACCCTTGGGATCGGCACTTTTGCCGTCGCCAGGTTTCTTTCCGGCCTTTTTATCACCGTTCGAACCGGTCGAATGAACCGATTCTCTGCTGCCTACCCGCTGTAGACCGCCACCTTCTAAACCAGACATTATTGCTCCTTTAACAAAACACGCCGTGACGCGGCAAACCGCGCTCGGCTCCGTTTTTCCGTTCAGCGCGAACGGCTTTTTCCATTAATTCACGTCGAACGGCGGTTACCGTTTCCGCGAAGTTGGCGATGATGTTGCGGAAGAGCACGAAATCACACTCAGCAATGCGTTGCCGGAAACAAAGCACCAAGTCGCCGGTTTTATCGTCGACGGCCAGAGCACCGCCGCGGGTTTTTTCTTGAAAGAGATTCAAGCGCAACGCTTGATGTTGCACAGGCTGATCCAGCGGGCCTTTGACCAAAACACTGGACAGGAAAAAGGAAACGCCGTCCGAGGGCACATTCAGTTTGAGTGTGTCATCGCTCCCATAGCTGAAGAAGCAGCGGCCTCGTTCATCTAAAGCAAGGCCGTCGTGCAAATCGACCAACCAACGGTTTACGGTTTCTTTTGACATGGATTCCCTCATCATTCGCCGGGATAAAGGCTGTGCCCCTAGCCGCGGTTGTTTTTTGGACCCGCCGTAGCGATGTCCTGGGACAAAATGGTCTTTTTCCTTTACACGCCTCAATCCTGCAACATGACCGAAAAAAATCGTCGTGCCGTTCTTTGCCACCTGTTCGTCCAGGGCGCGCGGCCCTTCCCCGACAACGCCCAAAAGCGTGGTATCACACGCCTAAACATTGGGAGACATGCCCCTCCCCCTCGTGAGGGCAATGAAAACATCGGCCCCAACCATCCCAATCGAAACGCGAGCTAAGATGGAACGCGCCGCACATCCACCCCACGGAGGAACCCATTATGATGAAAATAGCCGTTATTGGTGCCGGTATGGCCGGACTCACCCTGGCCCGCGCCTTAAACAACCGAGCCGAGGTTACCCTTTTTGACAAATCACGCGGGGTGGGCGGTCGCCTTTCGACCCGACGCGCCGATCCCTTCGCCTTCGACCACGGCGCGCAATTTTTCACCGCACGTTCCAAGGTTTTTCAGGCGGTGGTGGCTGACTTGGTTGCGCGCGGCGCCGCGGCGCGTTGGGATGCGCGCGTGGTTGATTTTGACGGTTCCCGTCGCGGCGCAACCCAAAGCTGGGATGCAAACAACGCCCATTACGTCGGCGTACCCGGGATGAACGCGATCGGCAAAGCCTTGGCCGAAGGGCTCAACCTCCAGCGACAAACCCGCATCGAAACGCTTGAGGCGGCGAACGGTGGTTGGCGACTTCACGACGATCAAGGCCGGGATCGGGGACGGTTCGATTGGGTGGTCTGCGCCGCGCCGGCGGAACAAACCGCCGCCCTGATGCCGACTACCTTTGCGCATCACGCGGTGATCAGAGAACGGAGGATGCAACCCTGCTTCGCGCTGATGCTCGGCTTCGAACAGCCCCTCCTCTTGGATTTTGAGGTGGCGCGTTTCAAAAATGCGGCGATTTCCTGGATGGCGGTTAACAGCAGCAAACCCGGCCGCAACCAAGCAACCAGCCTGCTGGTTCACGCGGCCCACGATTGGTCGGCGTTGCATCTTGAAGACGACAACCACGCGGTGATCACGACCCTCACCCAAGCAACCGGCGACCTACTCGGCCAAGACCTAAGCCACGCCAAACACCGCGCGGTTCACCGCTGGCGCTACGCGATCATCGACCAACAGGACGGGCCGCCGTTTTTCCTCGACGCGGAGCGACGGCTGGCAGCCTGCGGTGATTGGTGCATTGGCGGCCGCGTCGAAGCCGCCTTCCAATCCGGCCACGAACTCGCCAAGGCGATCACCCAACGGTTGTAGCGTAATCATCCAACGCTTAGGATGCATCAATTCTACCAGGAAGGCCTGGTTAAAATTAAAAAGTCACTAGGATCGCGCAACATTTGCATTATGGAAAACAATCAGCAGATAACTCTAAATCTTTCTCCTGTTGCCAACATTAAAGAAGCATCGAAAATGCAGAATTAAAACAGGGTTAATCGCTGAGAAGCACCGAAATGCGTAGCGTACAGCGAAGAAGGCACTGGCTAGCCCTACCTGAAGAATACATCCAGCTTTCTCACAAGTGTTCAGAGTAAGTGGAGCCTCAGGACGTAGGTAAAAAACCTAAGTCAAACAAGCACCACCCTAGACAGGCACGAACCACGAACAAACCGTTTATATTCAATTAATTAACAAGAATCAAAACGCTTTATTAATTGCCTTTAGTTCAAGTTTATCTCTTCAGAATCCGACAGCCACTCAACCACAACATCTTCCAAAAAAAACCGACCGATAGAAACAAATCCATGTTAATCTTCCTGAAATTCAATAATCAAAGGGAGGACATGATGAAACTGTCTGACGCACTAGAAGTCATAGGAGATCATGGCTTGGATATTCTAGACACACAAGGAAGTGGCATTGAAGCGGTTGCGATAGGCAGTAAAGATGGAAAACCTCTCGCTCAAGCCACTGATTTCTCCATTCTTGCATTTGTCCCCAAGAAGTTATCAAAACGAGAACTCAGCCAAAACAATATTAGATCATTCGATACTGTATTTGCTAACTCTACTGGAAGTCCGAGCCAGGATCCGTTTGACATTGATGTGGTCGAATCCGGCGGTGCGTTCACAATTAATTCGAACTTTAGTGTCCCTCGAAATCAAAGAGGTTTATATGGTGGAAAACCTGCAACCATAGACACCCAAAAGTGGTTCTCCTCTTTGCGATGCGGTATCGGTTGCACAAATCCAGTCAATTCCTATCCTTCAAGTCTAAGTGTCGGAACCATTGGATTTTACCTGGAGGATAATCAAAAAAATACCTACCTCGTTTCGAACAACCATGTCATCGGCGGTTCCAATAGTGCCACAATAAATGACAGCATAATTCAACCTGGAACCTTGGATTTAACAGGAAATGAGTTGAATCAGATGCCCACTTTAAACAGCCTCATCGCCCAACTGGAAATCGCCAAGTTAACCAGCACCGTCAAATTTAAATTCAGCTCTTCCAACAACACACCACACAACCAAGTTGACGCCGCAATAGCAAAGCTAACCGACTCAGGAAGAAACAAGACTGAATTAGCCCGTCTCAGCTTTGGCGGAAGTATCCTAGGCGAAGCAGCCCCTTTAGCGGAAGGACCCAACCCGGAACAAATCACAGGTTCCACAAACGTTTATAAAGTGGGTAGAACAACAGGATACACGGAAGGCATTGTTACAGCAATCGCAGCTACGGCTAAAATTAATTACCCAACAGGTAAAGTTCATTTCACAGACCAAATAGTAATTACCCCAACGCTTGATAATGTCGGCCCATTTAGCGACAGAGGCGACAGCGGAAGCGGTGTGTTAAATGAGCATCATGAGCTAGTAGGTCTCTTATTTGCAGGAAGCCCGAAGAACACACTTGTCAACCCCATTCACCATGTCATGGATCAATTACGAACTGTTTCAAACATTCCTTCTTTGAGAGTAATTACTGCATGAGGAATTATCTTTACAGATACGCATTTTCAATCATCAAAACCTTAAATTCCCAACGGCATCACCCATCAAGCAACCTCCATTTCAATCAACACCATAACCTTGTTGCTCAAACCAAGCATCCTACTGTAAGATTGGTTCTTCGAAAAACCACCTTTGCACGAAAAATTCGCGACCAAACTTGGCTAAAAACATTAAATATGTTCTTGACTTTTTCCCAACCAAACACCACCTTTGATAAGTAGAAGTGTTGACCCTTATTGCTTTTGAGGAGACATCCTTGGAAAAAATCAGAAACGCCAAAGACCTTCAAGTCTTTTTAAACAAACATGTTACAGAATTAGAACAAGCACTCGACATCTCACCGGTCCAGTTCTGCATTCCACTAAACAAAAAGCGTCCCCACGTGAGAGTGTCTGTTACCCAGGGGCAAAAAGACCGCGTGCCAAAGGAACTCGCCTTCGATTTTAACGGTGAGCAAGTTCTCATCCCACTAGAGGCCGTGGAGGATTACCAAGAGTTCGTGGCCTTTTGATTTTGATCCTTGCCAAACACTTGAATGCAGCAAAGGCACCAAAACTTCGGTTGACCGTGCCTTTTTCTATTTTTACAAACAGAAAAGTGGGTAAGCCCTACCTAAATTCCTTAAAAACACCTTGAAACAAACAAACCATGAGCCTCACGCACGATTAAGCGAATCGTTTTCACCAAGATGGTGTGCAAGACCCAGCTTTACTTATTGAGCAGCCTCATGGTTTTCCCCTAAGAAGCGCGATAACTCACGGTGATTCTTGCTAAACCTCTGAGCTACGACGGCCTGTAACAATGCTCATCGCACCCAGTGGGTGCGCGTTGTGCGCGACCCCGGCCCGCTTTTTCCAAACCATTTTGCTCCAGATCTTTAGCAAAAACCCCTTGCATCAGTGCCTCATAGGTTTAACTACCGGAAGTGGGTGCCTCGCGTAGATAAAACCGAAATCAATCTTTTTCGCGCTCGGACCCTCCCCTTAGGAAAAACCTAACGTTCGCGGCGGTTGCGGCGCTTGCGGGCGGCTTTGCGTTGGTCGGCCTGACGTTTGGTTTCGTCCAGGTCGAGGGTTTGGGTTTCGGCGCTGAAATATTTGGCCTGGGTGCGGATGGTGGGGTATTCGAACAGTTCGGTCAGGGGCACGTTGCGCTCGAATTGCTCCTGCAAGCGGCCTTGGAGTTGGACCATTTGCACCGAGGTGCCGCCCATCTCGAAGAAGTTGCGGGCCACATCGACCGCCTCCAAACCGAGCACGCTTTGCCAAATCGAGGCGATGCGTTGCTCGTGTTCGTTGGCCGGTTCCTCGAAGACGGCTTCCTCGCGCATCGCATCGGGATCCGGTAAGGCGGCACGATCAACGCGGCCGTTGTCGTCCTTGGGCAGGCTGTCCAGCAAGACGTAGCGGGTAGGAACCAAGGGTTCCGGCAAGCGGTCCGACAGGTAGTGGCGCAGACCGTGGGCGTCGACCTTGGCCTCGGGCGGCTTTTGCGTGCCCTCGTCCATGGCCTCGCGGATGGTGGTGACCATCGGCGAAACCGCGCCGCCCACCAGCACGTGGACCAGGTCGGCATCGTCGTCCAGATCGAACAACGGTCGAACCGGGACGAAGTCGAGGCCGCCCAGCGGCGTCAGGCCCAGTTCCAGGTCGGTCGCGGTTTCGCACAGCAGTTGCGCCATGTAACCGGCTTCCAGCAGGCAGAAGTCACGGGCGAGGCCGGGATACAGCGGTGCGACGGCAGCGAACTTACCCACCAGGCAAAGGGTGAAGACGGCCTCGTCGGCGATGGGTCGGTTGGGCAAACCGTGGCGTTCGGTTTCGATGTCGGCGCCGGCGTGAAGCAGGCACAAACGGCAAGCGACGGGGTCGAAATAATAGGTACCGGCGTCAAGACCGACCACCCCGTCCTTTTTGACGTGAAGGTAGGTTTGCACGGGGTACAAACCACCACCGGACGGATAACGGTACTTCGGCAAGGGCGTGCCTTCCGGTTGCAGGGAACGCAGGCAGGCGAGCAAGGCGGCGAAGCGTTCCATTGGCACGGGCTCGGCGAGGAAATGGCGGTAACTACGCCGCTTGGCCCAAGCCGGCTCCAGCTCCTCCACCGGGAGGCGTTGTAGCACGGTGTGCTGCGCCAAGGTTTCGTCGTTGCGAACGGCGCGTTTTTCCAGCTTGAACTGGAGCCGGCCGACGGGATCGAAAAGTGCCTGCTCGTGCCAGTCAGGTTGCGGTGGCCGGACCAACGCCCAGTGATCGCCGTCGCCGCCGCTTTGGCCAGGTTGCGGCGCCGTGGTAACCACGGCTTTGCGTTCGGTCATTTGGTTGAAATCCTTGCTGTCGAGCTGTTCGCGCAAAAAGGCCTCGCGCAGGTTGTCGGCAGCGGGCGCGACGGAACCGCCGACGAGGACGTGAACCAAATCGTCGCTGTCGGCGAGGGCGAAGCGGTCGCGAATCTCGCCGAAGGCCAAACCGCCCAGTGGACACAGACCGATGGCGGGCGGGGTGTGCTCCATCAGCAGTTGGCTCATGTAGCCGGCTTCCAGCACGCAGAAGTCGCGACCCATTTCGGGGTAGAGCGGCGAGACGGCCTCCAGGTTACCCACCATCAATAAGGTAAAGGCGGCCGGGTCGGCGATGGGCCGATTCTCCGGGGCGTGGATGGTGGTGGGCACGGGACGGTTGTCGAGCAGCGAGAGGTGGTGCTCAAACGGGTGGTAGTAGTAAAGCCCCGCCGCCAAACCTTGCACGCGGTTCGGGGCGACAGCGACGTAGGTTTGCACGGGGTACAAACCGCCGCCGGAGGGGTAACGGTACTTGGGCAGGGCGACGCCGTCCGGTTGCAGCGCGCGCAGCAGTTCCAGCAGGTGCGAGAGGTCGGTCAGGGCGACGGGTTGGTCGGCGAGGAAACGGCGACGGCTGGTGCGGTGAATCCACTTGGCGCGTTCGCTTTCGTCCTGGGCGGGCGGGTTGAGGGCGACGCCGTCGCGGTCGCCGCGGTCGGATCGCAGACCGCGCCGTTCCATTTTGAATTGCAGGCGTTCGAGCGGGGTGAAGACGGGCTCGAATGACAGGGTTTTGTACAGCGCCTCGGGATCGGGCATGCGCGGCATCGCACCGTCACGGGCGCCGCCGTCCGGCGGTCCTTGCGGGGGCATGGCCGGCGTTTGGTTTTGTTTGCCGACAACGTAGGCGACGAGGCGTTTGCGCACATCGCCGGGTACGGCGTCGCGTGGCGGCAGCGCGGCGCAGACGGCCTCGACCACGCCGGGGTAGGCGCGCAGAATGGCCTCGGTTTCGTGGTAACGGAAGCTGCCGGTCGGCACGCTAACGGGTGAGTCGTCACGGTCGATGTACTCCAGATCGCCGGAAGGCAGGCGCCGCACGACCAGGCCGGTGCGGAACAGGCGCAGGCGGGGGCGATCCTCGACGGGCCCTTTCCCGAAGGGATCGGGCACTTCCATGAAAAAGCGTTTGCTGCGTTGTTCGTCGCCATGGTACCCGGAAGCAATGGCGGCGCCGCCCATGTACAAGTCACCTGGCACCCAGGTAGGTCGGATGCGGCCTTGTTTGTCGAGCACGAGCATTTGCCGGCCGGCAAGCGGGCGGCCGTAGGGAACCACGGCACACTCGGGATTCAGCTCGGCACGGTCGAAGCAATGGGACCAGAAACCGGTTTCAACGGCGCCGGCCAAATAGAAGACTCGGGTTCCCGCGGCCTGTTGGTAGAGGCGTTGCCACAGTTCGATGCTTGGCGCCTCACCGTCAAACATCCAGTTTTTGGGCAAAGAGTTGTCGCGAGCGGTAGCTTCGTTTAACAAGCGTTCGACCACGGCGGCTTCGCCGATCACGGTATCCACCCCAACCCGAGCCGTCAGCGGGAACAGATAGTCGGCATCCTGGAGCCGGTCCTGCCGAGGCAGCACCAGTTCGCCGCCGTTGCTCAGGGTCCAAAGTACGTGAACGGCACAGCGGGATTGCGCGGTGGGTACGGTGGCCAACACGGCGCCGCCACTCACGGCGGCGGCCTCGGGCAGGCTGACAAAGGACTGCGCCAGGGTGTTTTGCGGCAGCGGCACGGCCACGATTTGCCCGTCGCCCGCGGTTTGCAGCACCATCAACCCGGCCGTTTGCGAGGGCCAGGACCCCACCGCGGCGGCGTCGACGGGGCTGGTGCTTGGGGCGATCCAATCAACCAGCAGCAGCGGTGTAGTTTCCGCGCTTTCGCGGCACAAGGCCTCGGTTTGAATCTCGCCCAGGATCAGGCCGGGTTCGGCGCGTTCCAAATACTCGCGGCGGCGCGCGGCGGGGAAGGCGGCGTCAATGAGGGCGACGGTGGCGCCGGCGGCAAAAGCACCCATCAGGGAAACCACGGCGGCGAGCGGCGATTGCACCATCAGCGCCACATGGGAACCGGGGCCGATCTTGCGTTCGACCAACACGGCCCGCACGGCGTCCACCCGTTGGATGAAGTCGCGGCGGTTGAGGCTGACAACGCCGTCGCGACCGTCAACGGTGATCGCGGGTTGGCCGACGTCCTCGAGCAGGCGTTGGAACAGGTCGCCGACGAGGTTGGCCGAGGCGGCAGGATCACCTAAGGCGCGCTGGTTGAGCCGGTGGAATATCGCGTGTTCCTTAACGGGGACCAGGTCGGGTACGGGTTCGTGCCAGCGTTCCGGGTGTTGCGCCAGGTCGGTAAGCAACCCATGGTAGGCGGCAAACATATCGTCAATTAGCCCTGGCGGAAAGATTTGGTCGATGACGTCCCAGTTGTAACAAAGGGCGCCGTCGCGTTCGGTGAGCTGGTGGTCGATCCACACCTGCGGGGTTTGCGAAATGCTGTAGACGATATCGCCGATGTGGTCCTCTCCCCCACCCTGAAAGCCGCGGATCTTAAACAGGCGGCTGGTAAACACGATGGGCATGGCGACGGCGCCGGCACGGCCCCGCGCCCGCTGCAGGTCGCGCAGGACGCGCACCCCGCCGTAGTCGCCGTGGTCGAGGTCGGTCCAAATGCGTTCCTGGGTCGCCCGCGCCCGCAGCGCGAAGCAATCGTCCTCTTGGCTGGGGGTGGTGTCGACGGCGACCAGGGTCATCGAGGTGAAGTCGCCCAGCAGCATGTTGACCTGCGGGTGCAGCGGCATGCGGTTGAACATGGTGACGTTCAGGGTAAAGCGCGGGTCGCGGCTCCAGGCGGCGAGCACCTCGGAGAAAGCGGCCATCAACATGCCGGTCGGGGTCACCCCGAGGGCGGCGGCGGTATCTTGCAAGGCCTGCCATTGCTCGGCGGGCACGACGCCGTCGTAACGGTTAAAGTGCGCCTTGCCCACATCGGCGTTGCGGCGCAGGGGCAGGTCGGGCGCCATGGGCAGGGTTTGAATGCGGTCGCGCCAGTAGCTTTCCGAACGTTGGTAGCGGTCGGTTTCACGCATTTTCTGCTCGGCGACGACGTAATCGCGGAAGCTGATCTCGAGCGGTGCCAGTTGTTTTTGCGGGTCGCGTGCCAGTTCGGTCATTTCACCGAAGAGGAGTTGGAAACTCCAGGCGTCGGCGAGCAGCAGGTCGAAGGACAGGTGCAGGCGGTAACGGCTGTCGCTGAGGCGACTGGCCTTGACCTCGAAGAGCGGCCACACCTCGGGTGGCAACACGTGGTGGCTCATGCGCGCGCGGGTCGCCATCAGGACGCGGTCGCGTTCGGCTTCGCTTTCGTTGCGCAGATCGTCGACAACCACCTGGTATGGATCGAGTTTGGCGGGGTCGAGGATGCGCTGGAACCCTTCGCTGTTAAAGACCAGGCGCAAGGCGTCGTGGCGTTGGATCATGGCGCGCAGGGCGAAGACAAAACCCTCGAGGTTCAGTCGGTCGGATTCCACCTCAACGTAGTAGTGCGCGGAGACCTCACCCATGCCGAAGGCACCCATCCGTCCGACCCAGTAGGCCTGTTGGATGTCGTTGAGCGGGAAGGGTTCGTAGCGGTTCGCCAGGTCGGCGCGGAGCGTGGGCAACTCGCTGACCAGCTTGGCCTCACCGGTCGCCCGCGCGCGCGACATGGCCAGCGCCAAGGTGCGCACGGTCAGGTTCTCGAACAGGGTGCGCATGGACAGTTCCATGGCGAAGTGCTCGCGAATGGCGTTGAGCAGTTGGATGGCGACGACGGAGGTTCCGCCCAAGTCAAAGAGGTTGTCGTCGATGCCGACCTTGTCTACACCGAGCAGGTCGGCCCAAATACCGCACAGCCGTTCCTCGGTCGGGGTGCGCGGCGCGGAGAGTTCGGCATCCACGGCGGCGCCGGGATCGGGTAAGGCACCGCGGTCGACTTTGCCGTTGGCGGTCAGCGGGATGCTGTCCAGTTCGATATAGGTGGCCGGGATCATGTAGTCGGGGATCAGCTCGGCGAGGAAGCCGCGCAGGTGATCCTGATCGATGGGATCGCCGTCCTGGGGCACGATGTAGGCAACGAGGCGGCGCGCCTTGGAACCGGCCGACAGGTAAGGCGCGGCGGCGACGGCGGCGTTGATGCGCGGGTAACGGGCGAGGGCGGCTTCGATTTCGCCCAGCTCGATGCGGAAACCCTGCACCTTGACCTGGTTGTCCTCACGGCCGAGGAATTCGATGTTGCCGTCGGGCAGGTAACGCCCCATGTCGCCGGTACGGTAGAGGCGTGCGCCGCTGTGCGGGTCGATCACAAAGGAGGCGGCGGTGCGTTCCTCGTCACGGTAGTATTCGCGGGCCAGGCCGACGCCGCCGATGTACAACTCGCCCGGCACGAAGAACGGGCGCGCGCGCATGTGGCTGTCGAGCACGTGGAAGGTTTGGTTGGCGAGGGGTTTGCCATAGGGAACGGAAGCCCAATCCGGGGTCGGCGTGGGGACGGGGAAGTAAATCGACCAAATCGAGGCCTCGGTGGCACCGCCCATGCTGACGGTGGCGGCGCTGGGTCGCGCGGCTTGTAATCGGTCGGCGATGTCGACGGGCAACCAGTCACCCGAGAGCATGGCCAGGCGTAAGGTGGCGGGCACGGCGCCGGGATGGGTTTCGGCGAAGGTCAACATCATGTCGAGCAGGGCGGGCACGGAATTCCACAAGGTGATTTCGTGTTGGTGCCCCAGCTCGGACCAAACCAAGGGATCGCGGTAGGCCTCGGCGGGCGGAAGCACGGTGGCGCCGCCGGCGGCCCAAATCCCGAACAGGTCGTAGACGGAAAGGTCGAAGGTCAGGTTCGACAGGGCGAGAACGCGGTCGTCGGGGGTGATCCCGTAGCGGCGGTTGATGTCGAGTAAGGTGTTGACGGCGCCGCGGTGTTCGATGGCGACGCCCTTGGGGGTGCCGGTCGATCCCGAGGTGAATATGACGTAGGCGAGGTCGTCGCAGTCGGTGGCGTAGTCGGGCAAGTTGTCACCGGTCCCGGCAAAATCGGCGTCGCCGACCTGGTGCAGGGTGACCCCCTCGGGCAAAGCCATGGCGGCGGCGTCTTGGTCGGCGAGGACCAGGGTCACCCCGGCCTGATCGAGGATTTTGTCGCGCCGTTCGTGGGGCCATTCGGGGTTAATCGGAAGGTAGGCGGCACCGCAACGCTGCACGGCGAGCACGGCGACGGCTTGCTGCCAGTCTTTGGGCAAGAGCACGGCGACGAGTTGGTTGGGTTGCGGCGCGTAGGTCAGTAGCTTGTGGGCCATGGACCCGGCGGCCTGCCAAAGTTCGGCGTACGTCAGGGTCCGCGTCGGCGTGATCAGGGCCGGGCGTTTGGGTTTGGCGGTGACGGTGCGGCCGACAAGTTGGTCCATGGTTAACACGGCAACGGCGCCGAAATCGTGGTCGGTGCGGTTGGTCTCGTGGTAAACGGCGGTGTCGACGCGCGGGCACAAGGACAAGGCTTTGTCCTGCCAGACCAACGCTTCGCGGGCAAGGCGTTCGAGCAAGCTGGTGTGGGCGTCGAAGAGGCGGTCGATCATTTTGGCGGGGAACAAATCCTCGACCACGTCCCAGCTCCACTTCAGGACGCCGTCCTCTTCCTGGACCTGCGCGTCGAGCCAAACCTGGGGCGTTTGCGAGACGCTGTAAACGACTTCGCCGTAGGGGAAATCGTCGGCACCGGATTCCTTGGCAACACTGGGATCGCGGAACAAACGGCTGGTAAAAACCACGGGCATCAAGGCGCCGGGCGCCTGACCACGCACGCGGCCGAGGTCGCGGATGACCTCAACACCGCTGTAGGTACGGTGGTCGAGGTCGGCCCAAAGCTGTTCCTGCACACCGCGTGCGCGCTGGGCGAAGGACTCGCCGCCGGCGGGCGAGGTATCGACCTCAAGCAGGGTCAAGGAGGTGAAATCACCGACCACGTTGTTGATGTCGGCGTGCAGCGGCATGCGGTTGAAGGTGGTGACGTTGAGGCAGAAGTGCGGCTGACGGCTCCAGGTCGACAGCGCCTCGGCGTAAGCGGCCATCAGCAAACCGGAGGGCGTGATGCCGAGACGGGTGGCCTGCTGTTGCAAGGCCTGCCAATCGTCGCGGTTGAGATGGCCGAAACGGCGCACAAAGGTCGGCGTGGTCAGGGTGGCCGGGTCCTTTTCCAAGGGTAACTCGGGCGCGGGCGGCAGGGTTTCAAGGCGACGGCGCCAGTAGGTGCGGTCGCGCCGGTAGCGGCTACTAAAGGCCTTGTTCTCCATGGCGAGGGTATAGTCGCGGAAGGTCACGGCCAAGGGCGGCATCTCGGCGTCGGGTTTGGCGTAGAGGTAGGCGAATTCGAGGATGAGTAGTTGCGAGGACCAGGCGTCGGAGATGAGCAGATCGAAGCTGTAGTGAATGCGAATCTTTTGCGGGGAAAGCCTTGAGATGCGAATCTCGAACAAGGGCCAAGTCGTGGTGTCGAGCACCTGGTGCGACATTTGGTCGCGGACCGCTTTGAGCGCGGCGGTGCGTTCGCTTTCGCTGCTGTTGCTCAAATCGTTGACCGGAATGGTGAACAGCGGCAGTTCGGCGGGGTCGAGCACCCGTTGCTCGCCGGTTTCGGCAATGACGGCACGCAACATGTCGTGGCGTTCAATCAACCGGCGCCACACGGCTTGAATCCGTTCGGGATCCAGGGTTTCCGATTCGAGTTCGGTGTAGCTATGCGCGGCCACCCCGCCCAGTTCCAGGCCTTGGCGGCGTCCCAACCAATAGGCTTGCTGGACCTCGTTGAGGGGAAAGGGTTCGAAGCGGCCGGCGGGATCGGTTTCCAGCTTGAGTTCTTCGGGCGCGTGTTCCTCGTCGGCGCCTTCAAGCCGCAGACGGGCGACGGTGGCGGCCAATTCGCCGATAGTGGGCGTTTCGAAGAGATGACGCAGTTCCAGGTTGACGTTGAGTTGCTCCTGCATCATGGCGACCATGCGAATGGCGATCAATGAGTTCCCACCGAGCGCGAACAAACCGTCGTCGACACTGACCCGTTCGAGACCGAGCAGTTCGCACCAAATCGCGGCCAGTTGTTTTTCGACGGGGGTGCGCGGCCGTTTCAGGGCGGCATCATCCTGTTGCAGCGCCTCGGGCACGGGCAGCGCCTTGCGGTCGAGTTTGCCGTTGGCGGTGAGCGGCAGGCTGTCGAGGTCGACGAGCACGGCGGGGATCATGTAGGGCGGCAGGTAGTCGGTGAGGAAGGCGCCGACAACGTCGTGGTCCGGGGTTTGTTCGGGGTCGGCGGCGACGAGGTAACCGACGAGGCGGCGGTTGCCTCGGGGGTCGCCGACGGCTTCAACAACGACGGCGCCGACGCCCGGGGCTTTGGCCAGCGCGGCCTCAACCTCGCCCAACTCAATGCGGAAACCGCCGATTTTGACTTGGAAATCGCGGCGCCCGAGGAATTCGATCAGGCCGCCGGGACGACGGCGACCAAGGTCGCCGGTCCGGTAAAGCCGCACACCGGTGCGGGGATGGGTGACGAAAGAGGCGGCGGTTTTTTCAAGGTCGGCGGTGTACGCGCGCGCCAGGCCGACGCCGCCAATGTAGAGTTCGCCGGTGACCCAAGGCGGACGTTCGCGCAGGTCGTCGTCCAACACGTGCATGGTTTGGTTGGCCATGGGTCGGCCGTAGGGCACGCTGTTCCAACCTTCGAAGCCTTCTTCCAGTGGGTAGAGAATCGACCAAATCGCGGCCTCGGTAGCCCCGCCGAGGCTGATCACCTTGGCGGCGGGCACGCGCTGTTGTAAGCGCGAGCCGATGTCGGTGGGCAGCCAGTCACCGGAAAGCAGGGCGAGGCGCAGCCCGGCCGGGAGCTCGTCGACGTCGTCGCCGGCATGTTCCAGCAACATTTCCAAAAGCTGGGGCACGGAGTTCCAAATGGTGACGTCGTAGTGCTTGCAGAGGCGGGACCAGGCGCGCGGCTCGCGGCGTTCCTGCTCCTCGGGCAAAACCACGGCCGCGCCTGCCAGCCAGGTGCCGAAGAAATCGTAAACCGAGAGGTCAAAGGTCAGCGCGGAGAGCCCGAAGACGCGGTCGTCCGCGCGCATGTCGAACCGAGCGCGCATGTCCTGCAGGGTGTTGACGACGGCGCGGTGTTCGATGGCGACGCCCTTGGGGCGGCCGGTGGTACCCGAGGTAAAGATGATGTAGGCCAAATCGTGTTCGTCGACGGCGGCGGCGGTGACGGCGTCGTCGCGCAAGCCGCGCGGTTCTTCCACGACCAGGTGGTGTTCGGCGGGTAAAGCGGCGGCGGCCTCGAGCCATTGGGGTTGGGTCAATACAACGGTGGCGCCGCAGTCCTCCAGAATCATGGCAACGCGCGCCTTGGGCCAACTTGGGTCAATCGGCACATAGGCCGCGCCATTTTGCAGGATCGCCAGGGTCGCCACCGCTTGGCGCCACCCTTTTTCCATGACCACGGCCACGTTGTCCCCGGGTTTGACACCACGCTCGCGCAGTTGCAAACACAAGGCATTGGCTTCTTGTTGGAGGTCGCGGTAAGTCAGGCTGCGTCGTTCGCTAAGGACGGCGGGGGCGGTGGGTTGTCGTTGCGCGACCTCGGCGAACAGGCTGTAGAGATCGCCGCGGGCGAAGTCGGCGTGGGTGGCGTTGACCCGCGCGACCTCCTTGGCGACCTCGGCGGGGACCAGATCCATGGTGGCGGCGTGCCACCAGCTCTCATCTTCACCTAGCCGGTTGAGGATCGACGCGTAGGCGGCGAACATGGCGTCGAGCAATTGGTCGGGGAACAAGGCCTCGACGGCGTCCCAGGTCCAGGTCAGGTCGCCGCCTTCCTCGCCGACCTGCATGTCGAGCCAGACCTGCGGGGTTTGCGAAACACTAAAGACGACTTCACCGCCGGGTACGGCTTGTTCTTCATCGCGTTCGCCCAGCGGGCCGCCGGCGGAGAACAAGCGACTGGTAAAGACCACGGGCAGCAAGGCGCCTGGCGCGCGGCCGAGCAGGCGCGCCCAATCGCGCATGACCTGCACGCCGGAATAGGTGCGGTGGTCGAGGTCCCGCCACAATTGCTCCTGCACGGCGCGACAGCGCATTTCGAAATCGCCGCGTTGCGGTTCCACGGCGAGCAACGACAACGAGGTGAAATCGCCGACGAGGGCTTGGATTTCCTCGTGAATCGGGAAGCGGTTAAAGGTGGTGACGTTGAGGGTGAAGCGCGGCGTGGTACTCCAGCAGGCCAGCACCTCGGCATAAACGGCCAGACACAAACCGGACGGGGTGATGCCGGCGCGGGAGGCGCGTTCCTTGATGCGGGACCAGACGGCGCGGTCGAGGCGGGCGGCGCGACGTTGGAAGGTGGGCTGGTCGATGGTGGAGGGATCGACGACCAGGGGCAACGCCGGCGCCGGGCCCAAGTTTTCAAGCCGCTGTTGCCAGTAGCGGCGGTCACGGGCATAGACGGCGGTTTGCGGCAACGTTTCGAGGGCCTGCATGTAATCGCGGAAGGTGGTGGTCAGGGGCGGCAGCACGGTTTGCGGGTGTTCGGCCAAGGTCCAGAGTTCCAGGAACAAAATCTGCGAGGACCAAGCGTCGGCGGCGAGCAGGTCGAAACTAATGTGGATGCGCATGCGGCCGTCGGCAAAGGTGGTGATACGCAGGTCGAACAGCGGCCACGTGTCGGCGGGCAGCACCTGGTGCGAGAGTTCGTCGCGCAGATTTTGCAAAGTCGCCTCGCGGGCGATGTCGGAATGGTCGCTGAGGTCGATGACGGGGATTTCGTATTCGGGCACGGTTTCCAGAACGCGCTGGGTGCCGTCCTCGCTGAACACGGCGCGCAACATGTCGTGCCGGTCGATCAGCCGTTTCCAGGCCGAAACGATGCGGTGTGGATCGCCGTGGGCCACCTCGATCTCGAAGTAGGCATGGGCGGCGACGTTGCCCAATTCCAACTGCGACATGCGACCGAGTAGGTAGGCCTGTTGGATGTCGCTGAGCGGAAAGGCTTCATAGCGCTGTTCGGGTTGATGGACCAGTTGCAGTTGCGACAGGTCGGCCCCGGCGGCGCCGGTTTCGCCCTGGTCGGCCTTGAGCTGCCCAATGACGGCGGCTAAACCGGCCACGGTCGGCGCGGCGAACAAGGCTTGCAAGCCGACCTCAACCCCAAAGCGTTCCTGCAACAGGGCGAGGAGGCGGATGGCGATCAGTGAGTTACCGCCCAAATCGAACAGGGTTTGATCGACGGCGACGGTCTCTTTCTCCAGCAGTTCGCCCCAGAGTTCGGCCAACTCGGCTTCCAGCGGGGTGCGCGCGGTGAGCAGGTCGCCGGCGCCGCCGCCGTGCTCGGCCTGCTCAGCTAAGCGACCGCGGTCAACCTTGCCGTTGGCGGTCAAGGGAAGGTTGTCGATCAATTGGATGTGGGGCGGCACCATGTAGGGCGCCAGGTGCGCGGCAGCGTGTTGCTTGAGCGCCTCGGGTTGCAGTTCGGCACCCTCGGCGGGTACCACAAAGGCGGCCAGACGACGCTGTCCTTGGGGCGGACCCACGGCAAGGGCGACGGCGCTTGCCACGCCCGCGGCGCGCGCCAGCACGGTTTCGATCTCGCCCAGTTCGATGCGGTAACCCTGCACCTTCACCTGGGTATCCTCGCGGCCGAGGAAATCGATGATCCCGTCGGTGCGGTAAACACCCCAATCACCGGTGCGGTAGAGCCGCTCGCCGGGTTCGGGGCCGGCGTCGTTTTTTACACCCTCGTAACGCACGAAAGCGGCTTTGGTTTTGTCTTTGTCACCCAAATACGCGCGCGCCAGACCCAGGCCGCCGATATACAGTTCGCCCGGCACATGGGGTGGGCAGAGTTCCATACGGCTGTTGAGCACGTAAAAGCTTTGGTTGGCCAAGGGTTTGCCGTAGGGAATGCTTTTCCAGGCGGGGTCGACGCGGTCGATTTCGTAGAAGATCGACCAAATCGAGGCCTCGGTGGCGCCGCCGAGACTGACGACGCGACAGCTTGGCACACGGTCGCGCACGCGGTCGGCAATGGACAAGGGCAACCAATCACCAGACAACATCGCCAAACGCAGGCTCGCGGGCCAATCGCCCGCGTCGGTGCCGGGCAGATTGTCGCTGTATTCGCACAGCAGTTCCATCAAGGCGGGAACAGAGTTCCAAATACTGACCTGGTGGCGGTTCATCAATTCGAGCCAACGGCCGGGATCGCGCGCGGCCCAGGGTTCCGGCACCACCACGGCGGCGCCGGCGGCGAGTGCACCGAACAGGTCGTACACGGAAAGGTCAAAGGTCAGCGCGGACAGGCCGAAGACACGGTCGGCGGGGCCGACTTGCCAACGGCGATTGATGTCGAGGATGGTATTCACGGCGCCGCGGTGTTCGATGGCGACGCCCTTGGGCAAGCCGGTCGAACCGGAGGTGAAAATCACGTAGGCCAAATCATCGGGCCGCGTCGAACGGTTGATCGGCGTGGTGGCGTACTTGTTGGGTTCGGCGCTGTCAACGGCGAGCACCTCGTAACCACTGAAATCCTGATGATCCTGCTGCCGTTGGTCGGTCAAAATGAAACGCACCTCGGATTGGACCAGGATGTGGTCGCGGCGTTCTTTCGGCCATTCGGGATCAATCGGTAGGTAGGCGGCGCCGGCCTGCAAGGCACCCATGGCAGCCGTCAATTGTGCGGCGCTTTTTTCCAAAATGACGGCAACCCGCTCCCCGGTTTGCACGGCTTGCGCCAGTAACCAATGCCCGATCCGACGCGATTGCGCGGTGACATCCGCGTAGCTAAGCGCGCGTTCACCGGCCAAAATCGCGGGTCGGTCGGGAGCGGCATCGGCCTGACGTTCAAAGAGATCGAGCAAGGTGGCGTTGCTCGTGAGGCCGGCGGTTTGGTTGGCGGCCTTGAGCGGCAACAAGGCTTGGCGGAAGGCGGTAAAACGGGGATCGTCGGAGGCGGCGAGCGCGGCGTCCAAGCCGCTGCGTTCCTGCCACAAACCCTTGTTCACGGCCAAAACTTCCAAATAACCGGTGTACAGGGCGAACATGCTGTCGAGCAATCCGGCCGGGAACAAATCCTCAACGGCGTCCCAGTTCAGTACCAGTGCGTCACCGCGCTCGACGACCTGGTGATCGAGTTGAACCTGAGGCGTTTGGGACAAGGCGAAAACTTCCTGGTAATCGGCCTGTTCCCCGTCGCCTTCGCTTTGCTCACCCTCGTAGCGGGTCAACAAACTGGTGAACACCACGGGCATCAAGGCCCCCGGCTTGCGACCCTGACGTCGGGCCAGGTCACGCAACACCTCGATGCCGCTCACGGCGCGGTGGTCCAGGTCGGACCAGAGTTGTTCCTGAACGGCCTGGGCACGTTCGACAAGGCTGAGGTCGGTGCGGCAGTCAATGGCGAGTAGGGTCAGCGAGGTGAAATCACCGACGATGGCCTGCACCTCGGAGTGCAGCGGCAAACGGCGGAAGGTGGTCGCGTTGAGGGTCAACGCCTGTTGGCGGCCGAACCGCGCCAAGACCTCACCGAACACGGTAAGCAGCAAACCGCTCGGTGTGAAGCCGGCCTCGGTGGCGTGGGCTTTGATGCGCGACCATCGCTCGCCTTCAATGCGATGCACGCGGCGCACAAAACGCGGTTTGTCCAGGTCGGCGGGGTTCATGACCAGCGGCAGCGAGGGCGCGGGCGGCAAGCTGTCGAGGCGGTCACGCCAATAAGCGCGCGCGGCCTGGAGCGGGGCGCTGTCGGCAAGGGCGGCGTCGGCGAGCAGGTAATCGCGGAAACTCAGTTCCAGCGGTTCGGGTTCCAGATGGGGGTCTTCCATGAAACGGCGGAAATCGTCGAACAGGATTTGGGCGCTCCAGGCGTCGGCGATGAGCAGATCGAGCGAGAAGTGGAACCGCACCTGGTCGTCGATGCGGGTGGCGCGGAACTCGAACAGCGGCCATTGATCGGTGGCCATGACCTGGTGAGCCATGCGTTGGCGCAAGGCGTCGCGTTCACGGGTTTGATCGGCCTCGGGCCAAGCGCGCATGTCGGCCAGTTCCACCTCGTAGGGGGGAACCTGGGCCAAAATCTGTTGGTTGCCGTCGGCGTGGATGATGACCCGCAACATGTCGTGACGGTCGATCACCTTGCGCCAGGCGCGGTTGACCCGTTCCAGGTCGGCGTTGAGGATTTCAAATTCGAGGTAGTACTGGGCGGCGACGTTACCCAGTTCGAAGGTATCGAGGCGGCCCATCCAATAGGCCTGCTGGATGGGGTTGAGTGGAAAGGGTTCGTGGCGCGCGGCAGGGTCGGGGGTGATGGTCGGGTATTGGAAAGCGGCGCCGGCCTCGCGTTCCATTTCGTGGATGGCGTGGGCCAAGCCGGCCACGGTCGGCGCTTCCAGCAGCAGACGCAGCGGCAGGGCCACGCCAAAGGTTTCCTGGAGCAGGCCGTTGACCTGGAGCGCGGTCAGTGAGTTGACACCGAGATCAATGAGGTTGGCTTCAACGCTGAGTTCTTCCAGATCAAGGGCGTTGCGCCAAATTTGGGCGACGCGTTCTTCCATCTCGTTGCGCGGGGCGACGAAGGCGGCAACGGGCCCTTTGCCGACGGCGCGGTCCGGTGAAGGTAAGGCGGCGCGGTCGACCTTGCCGGTGCGGCCTAGCGGCAGGGTGTCCAGGTGGACCACGGCGGCGGGGACCATGTACGGCGGCAGGCGGTCGGCGAGGAAGTTGCGCAGCGCTTCCAGGTCGGGTTCCCCCTCGGTCTCGCCGACGAGGTAGGCAACCAGGAGGCTGTCGCCAAAACGTTCACCGACTTGCACAACCACAACCTCGCGTACCTGGGCGTGTTTGCGAATCGCACTTTCGATTTCGCCCAGTTCAATACGCATGCCGCGGATTTTGACCTGAAAATCCTTGCGGCCGAGGATTTCAATTTGGCCGTTGGGTAACCAGCGACCGAGGTCGCCGGAGCGGTAATAACGTTCGCCGGTGAGGGGGTCCTCGTAGAAGGCGCGCGAGGCTTCCTCGTTGCGCCAATAACCGCGCGCAAGCCCGGCGCCGCCAATGCACATTTCGCCGGGTACCCAGTTGGGGCAGGGTCGGCCGGCGGCGTCGAGAATGTGGTAACGCGCGTTGCGCAGGGGTTGGCCGTAGGGGATGCTTTTCCAGTCGGGATCGACCTGGTCGACCTCGTTCCAAATATCCCAAATGGTGGTTTCGGTGGGGCCGCCGGAGGCAATGAAGCGCAAGGCACCGACTTGGTCGCGCAGGCGGGCGGGCAAATCAAGCGGGATCCAGTCGCCGGCGAGGATGGCCCAGCGCAGGCTGTCGGGACGGGGCGCGTCCTCGGGCAAACCTTCGAGGTGGGAAACCAACATATTGAGGAAGGTGGGTACCGAATTCCAAAGGGTAACCCGTTCGCGGAGAAGCCAGGTGCACCAGTGGGCCGGATCCAGGCGCAGGTTGGCGCGGGGCAGGATCAGGGTGGCGCCGGCGGAGAGCACCCCGAAAACGTCAAAAACGGAAAGGTCGTGGTGCAAGGCGGTCACGCTGAGCAGGCGGTCGCGGCGGTCGATGTCGAAGCGTTCGATGATGTCGCCCATGCGGTTGACAACGGCGCGGTGTTCGATCATCACGCCCTTGGGGACCCCGGTCGAACCCGAGGTGTACAGCACGTAGGCGAGGTGGCGCGGTCCGGCGGCGCCGGGCGGTCGCTGCTCACAGCTTTCCGGCAGAGCCGCGGTTTCCCGTTCGCTGTCGAGCGCGAGCAAGATCAAACCGTGGGGCCATTCGAGCCGCGCTTCCAATTTGCGCTGGGTCAGCACCACGCGGATGTTGCCGTCCCGCAACAGGTGTTGCAAGCGTTCGGGCGGCAATTCAGGATCGATGGGCACGTAGGCACCGCCGGCGGCGTGGATGCCGAGCACAGCGAGGATTTGTTCCCAGCCTTTGTCCATCACCACGGCGACCAGGTGGTCGGGCGCGGTACCGTGTTTTTGCAGCCAGTGGCCGAGGCGGTTGGCACGGCGTTGCAGTTCCCCATAGGTCAGGCGGAAACTTTCGGTCACGACGGCGGGTTGGCCTGGCAAGGCGGCGGCGCTGTCGCAGAACAGGTCGTATAGGGTCGCCTCGGGAATGGGCGCCTCGGTTTGGTTGATCAGGCGACGTTGCTCCAATTGGGCGGGATCGATCAAGTCGCGCGGGGGACGATCCCAGGTTTCGCCACGTGCCAGTTGGGTGAGCAGGCGCCGGTAGCCGGCAAAAAGTTGCGCGATCATGTCGGGCGGGAAGATCTGTTCCACCGAATCATAACTGAGCAGCAGGTTGCCGCCGTCTTCAATCACCTGGTGATCAAGCCAAACCTGAGGGGTTTGGCTGATGGAAAACACGATGTCGCCCAGTTCGCGCAACGCGCTGGAAGGCGCGGAAGAACTGCCGTCGTCGAGGTTGAGGAAACTGGTGAACACCACGGGCATGAGGGCGCCGGAACGGCTGCCGCGCACGCGCGCCAGTTCGCGCAAAACCTGCACACCGCTTACGTGGCGATGTTCGAAGGCGGACCAAAGGGTTTCCTGCACGCGGCGCACCCGCTCGGCGAAAGGGTCTTTCTGTTCGTGGCGCATGCCGAGCAGCACCATCGAGGTAAAGTCGCCGAGGATGTCGTTGATGCGCGGGTGCATGGGCAGGCGGTTAAACATGGTGACGTTGACGGTGAGGTCGGCCTCGGCAGACCAGGCCGACAGCGCCTCGGCAAAGGCGGTCAAGAGCACCGCGGGCGGCGAAAAGCCGCGGCGGCGGATCTGGGCTTTGATGGCGGACCAGTGTTCCGCTTCCAGCACGGCACTGCCGTGGTTAAAACGCGGTTTTTCACCGGCGGCAAGCTCCCGTTTCAAGGTGAGCTGGGGCGCGGCGGGCAAATCGGCGACGCGGCGGCGCCAGTAATCCAGCGATTCCCGGTACATCTCGGTTTCTTGCAAAGCCTGCTCAGCAAGCACGTAGTCGCGGTAGCTGAGCGTAAAAGGGGTTAATTCCAGCGCGGGATCGCGGTAAAACGCGGCCAAATCACTGAACATCAATTGCAAGCTGCCGCCGTCGATGTGCAGCAGGTCGAAGGAACAATGCAAGCGGGTGCGTCGCGCATCCAGCTTGGTGGCGGTCACCTCAAATCCCGGCCAAACAGCATGGTCGCGGTGACCGTGGGACATGTGCTCCCGCGTGGCGGCGAGTTGCACCTGCTGTTGCTCGGCGGCGTGGCCGCTGAGATCGGTCAGGACGATCACGTATTCGGGAACCTCGGCGAGGATGCGCTGTTCGCCGTTTTTCTCGACGACGGCGCGCAACATGTCGTGACGCGCGATGGTTTGGTTTAACGCGCGCTGCAAGCCGGGCAAATCCAGATCTTGGGCGTCGATTTCCGTGTAGATATGAATATCGACGTTGCCCATGTCGAAATCTGACTGGCTACCAATCCAATAAGCTTGCTGGATGTCGGTCAGCGGAAAAGGCTCGAAACGCCGGTCCGGGTCGGGCACGATTTGCGGTAGGCGGGTGGAATCGCCACGGCCGGCGCGGGTGCTGAGCGCATCGAGAATGTCCGATTTGGCCGCGGCCAACCGTTGTTTAAGCTCGGCCGTCAACACCCCTTTGGGCGCTTTGATCTTGAGTTGGCCGTCTACCACGGCCAGTTTGACGCCAAGCTCCGCCAATTCAGCCAAAAACTGAGAACCATGCATACCGTTTTCCTCCAAAAACCCCGTCACCGTCGGATCTCAACCGGAAAGCGTCACTATCGAAATCAGGTGGAACCCGGACAGTTGCGGCGGTTGTTGGCGCAACCACGTCAAAGGAACGCCCGTGGAAACAGGGAAACCAGAACGGTGGGCCAAGCGGTGCGCGCGGAGCGGGAGCCAATCGGGATGGGTATCCCGAGCTGCATTCGCGGCGGGTCGCCTGTCGATAGGAATAGCATTTCCAGCCAAACCCACTTTTCCAAAACATCTTGATGAGATGGGTGGGCTAGTGATCGAATCAATCGAAATAATGGTGTTATTTTAGGCGATGATCCGGCTTTTTGTCCGCAACTTTATTGCGAGAAAGTGGGTTCCTGGGATTGCGGCCTTGAAAAATTGAACCTTGGTTCAATTACACGCCCACCCATTGACGGAGATGAATTCACCGGTTTCCCCAACGCTGTTAAAAAGTTATCCTTCATCGCGCAAAAATACCTCGCGCGGTGTCTGCTGTTCCCCCAACGACGAACAGGTGACCTTCCTGCCGCCGCGCTTTTTCAGCCCGAACTAAAAAAGGCCGAGGCGCAAACCCCGACCTTTTCAGCAAATCCATGGCAACGCTTAGCGCGCGGTATTCAAATCGTTGACCATCGAAACGAAGTCAAGCACGTTGATAATGCGGTCAACCACTTGATCCGGCGCCGATGCATCCGGCGAAGCACGCCAGCGAATCAACCAGGGTTGCCACGCCGGGATTCGCGTGCGAGGAAAACCGATTTGGTCGGCCATCACGGCCACATTCATCTTGAGCGATTCACGACCCATGGCCAGGTTTACGTTCTGGATCGTGTCCGTGGTGCGGTGGTAAGACGGATAGGATGTGTAGTCGTTTTCGATCACCAGCAGCGAGTCCAAACCGGCATTGAGGTAAGGAATGTGGTCGGAGCCAAAGGGGTTGTAGCTGACCACGGAACGCAAATCGGTATAGTCGAACGCGGCGGTTTCCAGCAGGTTAACCAACCAGCTCACCCGTTGCTCCGTTTCCAAAAGGACGTCCAAATCGTTGTCGTTGGTGTAACCGATCATGTCCATGGTCAGCACAATCTGCACCTTATCCAAATCGTTATCGCTAATGAGGCGGTTTACGTGGGATTGGCTACCGTGCAGGCCTTGTTCTTCGCCGGAGTAACACATAAAAATAATGGTGGACTCGGGTTCCATCGCGGCGAGGACACGCGCCATTTCCAACACACCGGCTGTACCCGAGGCATTGTCCTCGGCACCTGGCGCGGCGGCCGAGGTGTTGTTCGAGGTACTGTCGTAGTGGGCACCGATGACGTACCAGCGATCCGGCGTGGTGGTGCCGTCAATCCGGGCGACCACGTTTTGCAAGGTCGTGCCACTCAGGTCAAAATCTTCGGTGCTCACGGTCAGGCCGTCAATTTGTGAGAACTGAGCGACCAACCAATCGCGGGCATCGTCGATTTCCGTTCCAAAGGAGTGGCGGTTCCAGCCGGCCAGGGTGGTCACATCAGCCAACCAACGATCCCCATCCACTTGATTCACCAAAGCTTGGATGGCTGGATCAACGGCGCGTTTGCGCGCCCCGACACGGTTGGCACTTTGGGCCGCCAAGACGCGGTTCGGCTGAAAAGCATCGAAATAAAGCGGATGTTTGTGTTCACCGTCGTGGTGGGTTTTGGGTGGGGTACTGCGCAATTGCAGCAAGGCGAAACGACCACCGCGTCCCAAAACGTAGGCATCAAGCGCACCTACATCGCGAAAGTGATCAAAACGCAAGACGGACAACTGCTCGGGTTTAACCGGAATATCCCGCAAAACGGTGACCTTCTGTTGCTTGCCCAGATTGGCGAGAACCGGCGCTTCAGCCAGAACAACCAGGATCTGGTCCATCTCAACCCACCAAGCAAAACCTGGGTTGGCTTTAAGGCGGTCCAAGGACGCCGGCCCGATACCGTCGATATCAATTTGCGCATAAAAACGCGCGGGTTGCTGTGCGAGCGCAAAAAAGCTGCACAAAGCGGCAACCAGCACCAAGCGCACGAGCAAAGCGGCACGCATCGTGAGATTCCGGTTATTTTTTTTTCTTTCTTCCATGGTACCTCTCCATAAATGCCGGGACCCAAAAGGATCCCGAGCAAATCAGCTACATCATTCTATATGCATCGACCGATTCCGGTTCGAAGCGTTGTCAATCTCTCTGGAGCCCGACAAAAAGCCTGGCCAAGAACTCCCCCAAACACCTGAAAAAAACGCAACTACGCAGACAATCGCACCCGCGAATTTTCCCTAACCAACGAAGCGGTAAAACCGCTCGTGGGACCAACAGGCCCGGATTTTTTACATTCTTTTGTTAAACCTTCTCACACCACCTTAAAATTTGCGCGGGCGAAGCGACCCAGCCCAGGCAGTAAGGAAAAAATGGAACGAAAAGGCAAAACCGTGCCAAACAGCCCTTTAGGATGAATAGCGTCACCAGAACCCCTTTTTTTCCAAGAACCCGCGATTAAGTGATCGAGTCGCGCCGGGCCGATAAGAACCAACAGCCTCGCGAAAATGCTGTTGCGCGGCAAGCACGAATCGGCCAAGTCTTAATTTCGGCTGAGATGGTTTACCCAAGAATTCATCTGAAAAACACAACACACGGATAAAGCATATAAATTCAGCTATTAACAAAACAACCAAGGTCTGTTTCACCTCGCCTCAAAACCAATCAGACCAGGGTTTGCACGTAAAAACTGTCCGATAGACGCCAAGAGAACCTGAAAACCAACCACATCTCGTAAAAAGCCAAGGTCTCGAAAACGCCAAAGGCCGACTCCCCCACCCTTGTAAGACCTTAACTGCTTTACCCCGATTTTACAAATACCTAATCATCCTTTGACATTTCCCTAGAGTTTGCCGTACAATCGCGCAATCTTATGGAATGTAGCACCAGATTACCGCCCTTCGGTGATCTCAATTACCAAATGGTATATTCCCAGAGAGATCGCTTATTACCTTAGACAAAAATTTCCCGGCTTCATACATTACCGCTCTATCTATCAATACCCCCGAACCAAAAGGTTCTGCCGTTTACCAGCGGACATTATTAGGGGTGCCGATGAGCTAAACCCATTCTCTTGCCGTAACCTGTTCGGAATACAGGTGCCCGCGAGAACCGGTCTCCGCTGCTGCCCCCGCGGCCCGGTAGGGGTTCCTATGCTTATTTGGAAATTAGGGTTATAGGCGCACATCATTATCGAATTGTGAGGAGGACCCCTCTTGGTTTATCTGCAAAAACCGATGGCGTCTCGTTGGATCTACTGTCTGCTTTTCGCTTTTTTCTCAGTCTCAATCGCTCTTGCCGGCGACCATACCGCCGCAAAAACCCAGAACCAGTTCCACCAGGATCATCGCCAAGCGGCTAAAGTCATCTTTAACCCCGTTTTCAACGCCGGTCCCATGAAGGACGAAACGGATAAAGCCCGTTTGTACCTCGCCATGAACGCCAAAAAGTTCAGCTTGCCCGAAACCCTCGACAACCTCGAACTGGTTCAAATTCAAAACAGTTTGACCGGTCGCCATTACCGCTTCCAACAAATTCTGGACGGCATTGTGGTCGAGGGCGCCCAAATCGTGGTTTCCATCGACCGCACCAGCGGTGACATCTACCGCGTTTACAACAATACTTACCCCGTGAAAACCAACCAAAAAGCGCCCAGCGTTATCCTCAACGAAAACGACGCTTACGACATCGCCTGGAGCCACCTGAAGGTCCATGGTCCGCTGATGCAGGCACCCCAAATCGAAAAGGTGTTTGTCCCGGTCGAGCAAGATTTCCAATTGGTTTACAAAACCCTGTTGGCCGTCGAAGCGCCCAACGGCTACTGGGCCCATGTGATCGACGCGGTCTCAGGCAAAATTGTTTCGTTTGAGGAAGAACGCATCACGCGGAACCACTACGAAACCGAATTACCCGAGTACGACGGTCCCGTTGAGCACCGCCAAACCGCGTTCAAAACCTACTTCGCCCAGGCGGCTTATAAAGCCAACCTGACCACGCCGGTTGCCAAAGGCGACACCAACGGTACCGCGATGGTTTTCGACCCGGACCCACGCACCACCCTGAACAACGCCACCCTGGAAGACACGACCGACGCGGCCGCATTTGACGCGGCCTACATGCAACGCAACCTGCTCGACTTAACCAATAACGCGGGCACCTACAGCTTGGTCGGTCCCTATGTTCAAATCGTCGACGTTGAAGCACCCAACGTTGCGCCTTCAACCACGACCGACGGCAACTGGGACTTCCGCCGCGGCAACGTGGCGTTCAACGACGCCATGACCTACTTCCACCTGGACCAAAGCCAACGCTACATGCAATCACTGGGTTTCACCGGTGACAACGGCATCCAAGAACTGTCCATCCCCGTTGACGCCAACGGTTGGAGCGGCCAGGACAACTCCAGTTTCTCACCCGGCACCAACACGCTGAGCTTCGGCCACGGTTGTGTCGACGATAACGAAGACGCGGACGTTATTCTCCACGAGTACGGCCACGCGATTCACTTCGGCATCAACTCAAACAACTGGAGCGGTGGTGACACCGGCGGCATGGGTGAAGGTTTCGGTGACTACTGGGCCGGCTCCTACAGCTACGCCACCCCCAACGGTCCTACCTTTAACCCCAACTGGGTGTTCACCTGGGACGGTCACAACAGCTGCTGGGGCGGCCGCATCATGAACGACATGGACGCGCGCTACGATCACAGCTTGACCTACCCCGCGCACCGTGAAGTCGGCGGCACCTATTCCGACCACCTGTGGGCGACCCCCTTGTTCCAAGCGTTTCTGAACTTGGTTCAAAACCACAACGTGCCACGCGAGGAAGTGGACCGCATCGTGCTGGAAGCACACTTCGGTCTTGCGGCCGGTCCCAAAATGCGCGACTTGGCCAACGCCACGGTACAAACCGCCAACCGCTTGCATCCCGACGGTCCTCACGGCCAGGCGTTCTTCGACGCCTTCCTTCATCACGGTATTCTGGAAATCGCCCGTGCGCAAATGACCGATAGCACCTGGGCCATCAGCGACGGCACCGGTGAAAACGGCGTCCCCGATCCAGGCGAAACCCTGACCTTCGATCTGAGCATGGTGAACGGCGGTACCGCCGATGCATCTCAAATCAGCGCGGTTGTTTCAACGCAAGCACCCGGTGTTGTGATTGCAGAACCCAACCTCACCTTCCCCGACATGGCCACCGGCGCGACCGGCCAGGCAACCAGCAGCCTCACCGTTACCCTGGACGATTCCTACACCTGTGGTTCAGGCTTCCAATTGTCCATGGAAGTCACCTTCGACGACGGCAGCGGTCGCGGCGCGGTGACCACCACCATCACCCACGATGTGACCGTCGGCACGCCTGTCGGCTTTGGCGGCAACGCCACCGTTGACACCGCAATCCCCGACGACACCGCCGCCGGCCTGACTTCCACGTTTGATGTAACCGGTGCAACCGGCAGCGTCAGCGAAAACATGCAGGTCGCCATCAACATCACGCACACCTGGCGTGGTGACCTGATCGTTACCCTGACCTCTCCCGCGGGCACCACCGTCACCTTGCACAACCGTACCGGTTCTTCCGCGGACGACCTGATCGGGACCTTCGGCGACGATCTGCCCACGGCGGAACCCCTCAGCGGTTTCGCGGGTGAAGATCCCAACGGTACCTGGACCTTGACGGTTTCCGATAACGCCAACCTCGACACCGGTACCTTTAATAGCTGGGGCATCAACGACATCAGCGACTACATCTGTACCCGTCCCAACTGTGCCGCCACCGCCACCGCCACCGCTACGGTCACCACCATCTGCGCGGGCTTCCCGCTGCAATTGGGTGTCACCTTCGACGGCATGGGCGAATCGCCTGAGATCCGTTGGAGCAACCCTGAGTTGTTGGACGACGCCGCATCGGCAACGCCGATGGCGACCCTGACCGAAACCACAACCTTCACGGTTTCTCTGGACGGCGACAACTGTCAGGCCGTTTCCCAGGTAACCATTGAGGTGACTCCGGGTCTTGAAGGCATCATTCCCTACTGGTTCGCCGACGAGTACTACGCACCGGCCGACTTGGACGGCGACACCTACCACACCGTTTTGGACATGATCATGCGCTCCAATAGCTGCGCGAGTGATCCCCTCTAAAACAACAACCTCTGTCAATCAAAAGGGCGGCTGTTCAGCCGCCCTTTTTTTTGGGCGCTCTGGAATCGGGCTAGCCCGTATTTCTTGCCGGAACCGCGAGGCATAGGCTGAAAACCCCGGCAATCCTTTATCCTTGCTCCGCGCGTTCCAGCAATTTGGCCGAGAGTTCACGGGTCACGTACAACAAGAATTTGGCGGCCTGGGTCCCGTAACCCTTCATCAACCGCGGCCCGCTGAACCAGGCAATCGACCCGTTGCGCGTGCGCCTAGCCGCTGATGACACCTTCGGCGCGCTGGCCCCCGTTCAGCACGAGGACACGGCCGGGGCACTAAGCCCGCATTTCTCACAAGGATTCGTCGCGAGAAGCAGAAAGCCTTGTGAGTCCGAAAATGACGACCGAGAGACGGCGCAGGGGTCCGACCTTTCGCGGGTCCGACCTTTCGGGGTCCGACCTTTCGCGGGGCCGACCTTTCGCGGGGCCGACCTTTTCGCGGGGCCGACCTTTCGCGGGGCCGACCTTTCGCGGGGCCGACCTTTCGGCACAGCAGCTGAGGCGAAGGCGGCTCGACCGAGTAATGCGGATGGCCCCCCCTCGTAATCGCATGGGTTGCCCCGTAGCAGAATTCCTTGTGAGAAATGCGGGCTAGCCCCGCTTCCGATCAGGGCGGGCTCAGTCTCGACCCATCCTGGGAAGAGGAATCGTCCGAATAGGAGATGTCCCTTCTTTTGGAAGGGGTGGTCAAAAACGTGAAAAGACCCGACTCGGCCAAGCTGAAACCGAAGTCGGGCCGCTGTGATTGACCGTGAGGTTGTTCCGCGGTGGGGCCTAACCTAACCGGAACCGCAATGAACCGTCGCGAGTTACCTTTTCTACCGCAACAGGTTGCACGGATTCGCAAGGAAGCCGGCACACGAAACGGATCAGGTAGTTACGCGGTCACATCGAGGTTGGCGAGGGAAGATAAATCGGGTTCGGCGGACGTTTCCGCCTCGGCTTGGGCCGCGTTTTCGGTGGCGTTTAGCGCGCGCGTGGCCAGATCAACTTGCTGAACCGTGCCGACACCGCCGCTTTCTTTAAGAAACACGCCGCTGCTACGGACTTGGGCCAAGGTTTCGTTGTTTTCGTCTTTGATCGTAAAAGGGGTTTCTTCGTAGCCCAGGTAAATGGCGCCCACATCTTTTTCGGCCAAGGTGCTGATTTGATCATTGCCTTCGGCGTCCTTGTTGTAGATGCGTAACTTACTGTAAACGCTGTCGTTCTCATCGATAAATTGGTTGCCGTCCTCGTCGTAGGCCGCTAAGTCGGCGAAACCATTGCCGGACTTGGTGCCGAACAACTCGCTGCCGTCGTTAATGGCGCCGTCACCGTTGCGGTCGATGGCCAGGAAACCGCTACCGCCGGAAAGAAAGCGCATTTCTTCGGCTTGGCCGTCGCTGTCGAGATCGAATTCGAAGGAACCAGAGCTCAGTTCCGCGGCGTTGCCGTTGAAGTTGAGCACCAGGGGATCGGTGAGTTGCGCGCCGGCACGGATGGAAATCGAGGTTTCGGTTTCATAGGAGCGCTGCATGCTGAGGGCGACATCAAAATTGATGGACCGACCGTCGGCGGTTTCAATCACGCCGGAGGCGGCGAAATCGGTGCGTTCACTTTCCGAATAACGTTGGTAGAAGTCGTATTCCAAGCCAAATCCCGGTTGCCCTTGGGCACCTTGTCCACGGCCTTGGCCTGGTGCGGCGGGTGCACCTTGACCGGGCGCGCCGCCGGGTTCCTTGAGAAAATCTTCGACATCGGGGAGGTCGACCTTTTTCTTAAAGATCTTTTCCAAGAGTTGTTTGACCAAATCAGCTTTGGGATCGGTGATTTTGGGGGTTTCGTCGCTGTCGCCCGCCACGGAAATCGAGGTGGGATTAGCGGCGATTTGTTGCGTCGCAAGGTTACTCAAATCAAGGGAGTCGGGCGTCAACCCCACACCGGTGAAAGAAGCGCTTCGTTGGCTTTCGCGACGCCCCCGTTGGACGAGGCGGTCGGCGTTAATTTCTGTTTGCCCGTCGCGGAAGCGCAGGCGTTCACGTTGCTCAAATTGCTCGGTATATTCACGGCCGCTACCAAGCTGTACGGCTGCACGCGTCACAATCATCATCCCATCCTTGGGTGTTGAAAACATTCATCCTTGAAAAGCCGAATCGGGGCTTAATGACCCTATCGTCAAAAAGTGACACCACGCACAAAAGAACCGGTATTTGATTGAAAACGTGCTTGTTAAGGGATGCAAAAAAAGTGCGGCCCCTTTTGGCGCCGCATGCGCCTGCAAGGACAGGCAACAACAACTGCTTTCTGCAACCCGCATCCACCACGGGTGTGGGGGAAAGCGGTGCTCCTTGCGGTGCTTGAAGCGTGGCGACACGCAAAGGCACCCTCAACACAGGTGTCCGGGTAGCGGCCTCCATCCTCACTCCCACAACCGCTACCCATCTTCCCTTGAACAGCACCGGCTCGCACAAGAGTCGGTGCTTTTTTTGTCGCAACGCAAAAACGGCGCCTGTTCCCCGGAAGGGAAAAGACGCCGTTTGGTTGCTTTTGAAGGATGGGCGAAGGTTTATTGGCAGCCACCCGCGCTGTAGAAGATCACCGCATCGAGGGCGGTCACCAAGCCGTCGTTATCGAGGTCGACATCGGTGATGGTTTCTTCCCGCCAGGACGGGAGAAGCTCGGCCTGGGTGGGCAGGTTGTCAAACACAATGACACGCAGCGGGTAGATCCGTTTTAAACCGGTTTGAAAATCGGTGACCTCCACATAGACATCCCCAGTCTGAGTGAGGTCGGGTACGCTCCAGAAGTCAGTGTCAACGCCGTCTTCCCAGGTGTTCAAACACAGGCTCGCGGCACTGTCGAACCACCGATAGGAATAGATGCTGTCACCGAAAATGGGGAGGCGAATGCCGCCGGTGGGACAGGTCCCCCAGTAGGTAACCAACCCATCCATGTCGATGCCGTGCGGGTTATCGTCGGTACAGCCCGGCGTGAGTTCAAAATGTTGCGCGTAGCTGTGGGTAACATTGTTGAGTTCGTAGGCGGTGGTTAGCGCAAAACGGTAATTGTTGTTGGCATTACAGACGCCGGTTTCATAAAGCTTCTTTACCAGCAGATCAATGGAGAAACGCTGACCGGACACGAGGTTGGTGGTAAAGACGCTACGGGCGATGCTGCAACTTTGGCCCTGAATACCGGTGAGCGTGGTCCCGAACCCGAACTGGGCCGGGCTTCCGCCTTCCGCGCTGAGGGTAAAGGTTACATCGGTCAGGTCGAAACCGGTGTTGTTGGTGAACACCAAGTTCTGCATGGCGGATTCGCCCACTTGAAAGCGGCCGTCGTCCACGACCTCATTGTCGAGGAATTGGGGCGCGGCCAATTGCTGATAGGTCAATCCATGACCCGGCGACACAATGCTAATCACGGAGTTGGAAGCGGTGTGGGTAATTTGCGCGATGATTTCGGTCGCATCCGCCGCGGTGATCGGAACCTGTAAGGTGGTCGAGAGGGCTTGGGGGTCGGGCGGACCGCCGCCGACCAAGTTGACTGCCTCATAGTTTTCATTGGTGCGGGCAAACCATTTGACCGTGTAGCCGTCGGCCAAATCGCCGCCGGATTTGAGCGAGGCGGGTACTTCAACGGTAACAGAAGCCACCCCTTGGTCGTCCAGTTGGTAGCGGGTAAAAGTCATGCTTTCCGCGCCTTGATCGGTGCCAAAGGCACTGGACGAGGTACAGCCGTTTAAGTTCACCAAATACAGTGCCGAAGAACGGTAACTAATATTAAAAGAAAACTTTTCGACTTCAACGGTGCGGAATTGGGTGATTGAACCGACGTTGTCCCGAACGGTTCCGGTGCGATGGGCCAAATCGGTAATGTCCCAGAAGTTGTAGGATTCTAAATCACATTCAGGTGCATTGTATTGGTTACCGAAACCGCCCATAGCAGCTAAAGGAAAGGTTGTTTGGTCCTCGCGAACGATGCGGGTTTCTTGGGGTATGAGGTCTACGCGTCCCTCAAAGATCGCCAAACCCAAATCCAATTTTTGGAAGTCATCGGATAGTGGAATTTTGATGGTCGATAAAGCACCACGCCAGTCAAATTGGCCACGTGGTGTGTCGATATTGAGGCTCCAATTCACACCGTAATAAATACGGTTGTTGTCATTGGCAACCTGGGCGGCGATCACACCGCGGTCATCCACCAGGACTTCGAAGTCATCATCATAATTTTGGCACCATCCCTCAACGCGAGGCGCGGGATTGGTGTCCCACAGGACGTCTACGACGCGGACGCCGTCGGTAGGTGGGTTGGTGTAAGCCAAGAGTTGGCTTTGATCGAGCCCAACGGGAACACGCTGATCGTTGCCGGAGAAAGAGAACAACAGATCGAAGGTCAGGCAATCACTGCCCAGCTCGGCAGCGGCTGTGGAGGGGCACATGATGCTGTTGTCGAACATATGGACGTTAAACCACACGGTTTGGGTGGTGTTGTTGGTCCAGGAGGGAATGTCCGTCTGGGACAGGTTATCGAGGGAGGAACCGAAACCCGGGTAGGTGATATTAAAAATGCGGCGATTCCCGTACGTGGCACAGGTTGGTTGCTCCAAGTAAGGAACAACATTGGCCAGGCTGAAACCACCACTGAGATTTACCGTATAAGAAACGGTAAGCGAGCCGTCGCGATTGGCGAAATAGCCAGGATTCGCGGAACGGCCGCTGATACTAAAAGTTTGGCCAAAGCTAGGTGTTATACAGGCGACAGCACCCAATAACACAAGGGCGAAAAAGGTTTTGCTGAGAAATGTCTTTCCTTCGCTCAAGAGAGTTACCCCCACACATCGGTTGTTCCGAGAAGATGAATCAATCGAAGCTTGCTGACCATGCAATGCAAGCCAAAAAGAAAACTAATTGACGTTCTTGCGCGTCATTTAGGTTCAAACTGGTTAGTGACGACCTTTGTGGATGAGTCTGACAACTTTGTTTCGGTTGGCGAATGATTGGTTGTCTCCCATAATCCGGTGCCATTTCATGCTAGCAATTTCGGCGCCAACTTAAAAGCGCCCCCAATTCAGGGGTCGGCTCCCAACAGGTTCAGCGCCGCACGGGCTGAGCTTTTTTCCATTTCTGAAGCACGCTTCAGTGCGCAGCAGCGGATTCTCGAACCCGGGGTCTCTCGCCGGGGTAACCCGACAAAAGAGGGACTTGGGTCGGGCAAGCCGCCCGCGCTTATTAAAGAACACGATCCGTTTCTGAAACATGCCCGAAAAAAAACCGCAAGGCACCGCTCCATGGTGACGGTTTGGTCCAGAAAGGTAACCTTTGACACCTCCCTGAAAGCCGGCACAAAAGCGGCTAAATAAGGAAGGTATCAAGGTCCCGAGGTTTCCCTTGAAGGCCGGCCGCCCCTGCGACCAGGAACCCCTCGCTGCTCTCGAGACGCACCGTCGCAAGACCCAAGGTGGCCCAGGAGGCACACCCATGAAATCCCCTTTTTCCCTGACTTCAATCGCTTTAGGCACCTTGGCCCTGCTAACGGCAGGTGCACCTTTGCCGGCCCAAGAACTCTGCGGCAGCCAGAATCAAAGCGTATGCTTGGAAGGCGACGCCCGTGTCTCATTCGTCGACAACACCCCGCTTTCGTCGGGAAGCCGCATTGTTTTGTTGCTGCCAGGTATAAATGTAAATAATCGCTATGACGTTTCCGGGAGCGCCGAGGTGCCCTTCCGTTTCGACGCACACGGCGCGGTCACCGACACCCAGGGCGGTAGCTGGAGTGATTTAGAGATTTTGGCGCGGGACAACACGGGCCTTACCGCGGTCGCTTTTACCCTGAACCAAAGCAACGCGAACGACGGCACGCTCGAAATCAACCTAAGCGGTATTCGCGTATGCCAGCAGATCGCGGACGGTCCGGGCGACGTCAACCTGACGTTACTGTTTTTTCAAAACACCAATCCTGGCAAAGCATTGCAGGTACGCCGCGGCAAACAATCACTGACGGCGTTCCGCGATTGCAGCACCTACGCGGGCGACCTCCCCCTGTTTGAGGAAAACGACAGGCTTTTCCTCATAAACCCCCATCAGGAACGGGTTTGGGTCACACTTGACGGAAACCGTTTTTCCATGGGTGCCCATGAGCAACGCGCGGTTGACGCCCGCTCCAGCGGCCAAGCACTTTCCTTTAGCTGCAACCTGCCGCTGGTAACAGCCCTGGCGAGCGACGACGGCGACTTGGCGGCCACCACCTTACAAACCACCAACGCCAAGGATTGGCTGGTGCCGCACTTGGCCCGCAACGACGCCCACTGGGAAAACCAGTGGATTTTCTCCAGCCAGGCGCAGGTTTCACTGTCATGGGCCCAAGGCGAAAGAACACGGTACCTGGTGCCGGCTTTTGCGCAGAACAGTCTTTCAAAAGGGAACGCGCATTGTTTTTGAAAAGACGGTGATAGAAATTTGCATCTTTTCAACAACACAACTGTTTCAAAAGCTTTAGAGACCAAATTTTCTCAACAAACACCTGGTTCCAAGGATTCACCGCCCCGAAAAAGAAAGGCGGTCACCGAAGCAGTGCCGTAAACGTGGCTCCCTTTGCTCAACCGATGAGAAACAGAGCGCGAGGCATAAGCCATAGCCCCAACCGGAACCCTTTCATCCGCCCTGATACCTAATGTCGCTGGGCATTTCGCGCGCTTTAGGCTGAGGTGGGTTGACCTCGGCCGACCCAGGGTTTATCCTTGATCCCGATTGAATTTTGGAGACGTTGGTCTTTATGCTTGTGTAAAACGCCCCAGACAATGAATCGTGCCCGGGTTTGAACTGAAAAGAAAAACCCTTCACACCAAAGTCCCGTTTTTGTGACGGCCGGTGTCTGTACGTCCATTCGTCGGCACGAATGGAAGGGTGTTTTTTTCGCCTTCCTTTTGGGAGCGTTTTTAGCAATGACAAGCAATAACCAACTTTATGGAAATCAGCAAAACCACCTGTTACGCGACTGGGGTTTCATGGACGGCGTCCATTCCGAGGTCGACAACCGGCTTTTGGGCCGCGTGACGGCAGTCCATCGCGGCCACTGGGAGTTGGCCACGGCGGCGGGTTCATTTCGCGCCGTAACGGCCGGCCGATTGGGCCACCAACAGGCCGAGGTCCCGGTCACCGGCGACTGGGTCGTCTGGCACGGCATGCCCGGCCACGACGAACGCCTGGTGATCGACCAGGTATTGCCCCGCCGCACGCAAATCACCCGCAAAGCGGCGGGTACGGCATCCGCCCAAGTCCTGGTCGCCAATGTCGATTGGGTTTGGATCGTCACGTCACTCAATCGGGACTGGAACCCGGCGCGTTTGGAACGTTACCTGGCGATGGTCTGGGAAAGCGGCGCCAAACCAGCGGTGGTCTTGAGTAAATGCGATCTGGTCGACAACCGCGACGATTGGATTGAAAAAACGGAGGCGGTTGCTTTCGGCGCACCCATCTACCCGATCTCCGCGATCAACGATCAAGGCCTCGACGCGGCGGCTGCAAGCCTGCAACCCGGCGAAACCGTGGCCTTACTGGGTTCCTCCGGCGTGGGAAAATCAACCCTAACCAACCACCTGTTGGCCCGTGACCGGCAGGAAACAAGCGCGGTAAGGGACCTGGATCAACGAGGTCGCCACACGACCACCCATCGCGAACTGTTCCAATTGCCAAGCGGCGCCCTGTTAATTGATACGCCGGGGCTCCGTGAACTGGGATTGTGGACGGGCGAAGCGGCGGTAGCCGAGGTTTTCGCGGAGGTGGAAGCACTGGCCGGGGCCTGCCGCTTCCGCGATTGCCGGCACGGCAACGAACCCGGCTGCGCGGTGCGTGCGGCTATGGAAACCGGCGACCTGGACCAACGGCGCTTTGACAACTACGGCAAACTTCAACGGGAAGTGCAACGGCAAGAAGAACTTCAAACCGCGAGCGGACGACAAGCGAGGAAGCAACGGGAAAAGACGCTGCACAAGCACATCCGCCAAGTCAAAAACCGATAAATCGACGATGAAGTAAACGTCATCCGGGCGGGATCGCGAACCTCTAATGGGGGTCGATCCCGCCCGGACAGCACCTTAATCTTTCAGTGAGTTTTTATGTCTTTCGATCAAAACAACGTTCATTATCAAACAATTACCGATTTTTATGGGTCACGGATCACAAAAAGATCAAAAGTCCCCTTGATGAACCACATCCATGAGGGACTCACGCTGTTAACAGCAATGAACGCATCGCACATCGCCCATGAGGCGTTCTGCCTGCACCCCATTTTTCAAGACAACCCCAAAATGGATCAACACCAAAACCTCAACCCAAGGAGCGTCGCTCTGGCAAAAGCCTATGCTGAGACGGCGAACGCCTTTCTCTTGCCGCGGTATATGGCCGGCCAGGCCCCGCAAATCGCCCACATCGGCACGGACCTAAAACATATGCTGATTGCCGATAAAATACAGAATCGAAAGGACTTCATCCAATATCACCAGAACAGCCATCCACAATCGTCGGCGCTGAGCGGGTACTTTGACTGTTGGCTTCACCACCTCGGCGTCGACCAACACACCCGTCAAATCCTAACAAACCACATAATTTACACCTAAACCTAAGAAGCGCTGACGCGGTGATTTTAGCTAAACCTCTGGGCTACAACGGCCTGTTAAAATGCTCAGGGCCAGCGGGTGCGCGTCGTGCGCGACCCCGGTCCGCTTTTTTCAAACCATTTCGCTCCAGATCTTTAGCCAAAATCCCCTCGCTTCAGCGCCTCTTAGGCTAAAACGAACACCCTCCCCAACCGACAACAACAACCACCTCCCCAAAAACACACCACTTCTTCATCATGCATTTCACCCTAAAATTCCTCCACAATCCTCTTTCCCGAAAAAGCCACAAATCTACACAGCCACAAATCTACACACCACTAAAAAAATCTCATTCCGTACTCTTACTCATATTATCTACTAGATACTTTTATCTCTAAAAAAATCCAAAACTGTGAGCCATGTTTTAAGGCGTATATTCAGCCGATTTCCTCCACAATTCCGTTCACTTTTTCCTTTAATATCAAAACCTGTCGACACCCATGTTGCCCTTCGCTTCGTTCAGTTTTTGTTAGCAAAGGAGTTATCCATGATAAACCATTCTTTAATCGCCCACTGCCGGGCACTCAGTTGGGGGCTTCTGGCCGCCTGCCTCCCCCTTTCCGCGGCCGACCAACCGACTTTCGCCCCGATCACCGCCGATTACATTGGCGAAGGGGCGGGTGCTTCCCACACCTTCGGCTACTTTTTCCTCGACATCGATTCCAACAACGACGGCATTCCCAACTTCGCCCAGGTCAAAGCCGGAGACGACCTGGACGGCGACGGGATCGTCAACGGTTTGGATGAAGATGACGATAACGACGGCATTCCCGACGTGGACGACCGCGGCGGTTACTTCGCGAGCCAAGGTCCGTCCGCGGGTGAAGCCCCGCAAGCCATGCCCGCCCATTTCTTCGCCCACGGCGAGGCCGCGGCCGCGGCGGGTCACCATCCAGGTGATTATTGGCAATTTGTGCCCAACGGGTTCTTTGAGCAGGAAGGCGCAGCGTACCAAGACCGCAACGGCACCAGCTTTGACCAGGTTTTCAAACATCCCGGTGCCTATCTTTATATAGACCGCAACGGCAACCAGGTGCCCGATATCCTGGAATTCGCATCGAGTGGAAACACCGAGCACCCCGGCTTTGTGTTGGATCGACATTTTGTTGCCAAAGACGCCCTCAATGGCCAAGACGTTCCCGGTCTGCTGGGCACTTGGTCTGGAAACCTAACCGGTGAAACCTTGTTCTACCAATGTGACGACGATCTCGGCCAACACCATGCGGGCTTGTTTATGCGGTACAGCCCGTATGCCGGCGGTGCCGTCGGCAACATCATCGACCAATTCAGCGACACCGACAGCAACCCTGACTATCTGTTGTACGGCACGGACAACGGCTTGTCACCCGCGATCCCCGCCGCCTTAAAAGAGGTGGATGCGCGCGGCGTGGAAAAATGGCGTTACCGTCGCCAAGGTGCAACCATCTCGAGCGCCCGTGAAATCGTGTTGTTCACCACGGTTTACTGGCAACTCAACGCCGCAACGGGTCCGGTGTGGGTTGTTTATTCGAAACCTGAATTTAACGCGCGGTTCAGCGGCGCCGCCTTCGGCCCTCGCGCCGGCACCACGGGTCAAAACTATGGCGATTGCGGATTCAATAATTGGTTTCCGGCCTATCGAAACCAAGGCAACCACGACCAGCTCGCGGCCTGCCGTTTTGGCGCGGGCACGCGGTGGACGGACATTGCGACCTACCCGAGCAATCCCGACGAGCGCCCCAAGGCCCACGACCCGGCCAACCAACTTTGGGTCGATACTTGGGCGAACCTCAGCAGCGATAGGGTCATCACCAACTACATCAGTGTCGCCAACTGGTTTGACGGCACCCAAGTTGACGCGAGCACGGTGGTCGCGCAACGGTACGGTGTGGAGGTACGCGCTATGAGCCAGAATCAACTGCTCCGTTATGTTGACGGTCGCGCAACCCAAATGATGGTCCAGCCGGTTTCGGCCCAAAATGCGGACGGCGCCTTTGAAGGCACCTTAATCGGCATTGAGGACATCCCGGTACCAAGCGACAACGATTACGATGACATTGTGATCATGCTGAACCGACCACTGAAAGGCCGCTAAACCGGGTTAAGCTAAGCACTTCATCAATCGCCGCGTTGCTCCCGCTTGGGAAAACGCGGCGATTTCTTTTCGGGCACACCGCGGCAAAAGACATGCCGCGCCAGGACAACCCCTCATCATCCCGCGCGAATTCGCCATTTTTTTAGCATCTCGAGAACCTCTTCAACAGCCGAAAAAACGATCTATTCTTTAACATTTTCCTCATTTTTCTAAAAAGACCCGGTTATAATTCAGCCGTGACTTCGCATGGTACATGATCAATCCACCGAAAACAGTGGACCGGCTCGCGCTTGGAACCCCTATCGACCCAGGGCCTGATTGCCCAAAGTCTTTGGCGCGCAACGATGGAAGTTACCCCTTCATGCCCTCACCCCTTTTCGGCATCGCCCTAACCCGCATGTCTCACCCTTCCCATTGCTCCTCTCCCAAGGTCCTTTCCCCTAACCCTTGCGCCGGTTCTTGCGATTCAAGGTATTTGACACGACGCTTTGCGGCACTTAATGGTTGAGTCCCGTCGTTCTCTGAACGGGATGCGCCGTGGAACAGCCGCTTGAACCCGGCACCCATGAGCCGCCTCGGCGCCGACCTAGACGAAACAGATGCCCCCATTACCTACCGATTTGATGCTTGCGACACAAATCAGGAGGCCCCCATGTTGCAAACGCCGCCAACGTTGGACTATGAGGCCACCCGCGCAAAACGTGCCCCATCGAATGGAACGTCCGAACTGAGCCAACTTCTTCGAACCATGCGCGACCGCTTTTCCCAACGCCCCTCACTGTTCTCTCCAGGAACCACGCCGCTCCTTGATCGCGCCAACCTATCAGGCGATGCCGATCCATCCACTTCCGCCCTGGCGGTCGCCCTGCGCCTGGGCGATTTCCATCGCGGTTGCCTGGAGCAATTGGTCCGGCGTCTTTCCGACCATTGGTATGAGGCAGCCCGGCAACAAAGGGGCGTTTTGGTTTGTATGACCCGCTCGGAGCGCGACGACCTCGCCGCCTGTCTCGCGGCGGTTCAGCAAAATTTGGTAGCGGTTCCCTACGCGCAAAAACGGATGACCCTTACGGATCAAGATCAGTTCATGGCGCGTCTCACCTCCTTAGGCCAATCCTCGGCCCACCTTTTGGCCGCGGCGCCCCGTTGGGAATTTGCGGCGCTTGACCAGCTCCCTCGCAAAGCACTGAACCAGGTTTTCGACGGTTTGCTTCACCTCGACCCATTAATGGACGCGCTTAACCTGAGCGAATTCCCCGTGGTTGAAGGCCTGCTTCAGGCGGCCGAGTCCGTGGTAACCGAAAACGGCTATCGGCCAATGACGTGGCTTGAGTTAAGTGAATCAAGCCGTCACGATCTTCTGACCGCATTGCGGTGCGCCCGTGAAACGGCCCAACGTTGCGGGCTTGAGCGCTTGCCCTGGCGACCCTTTCTTTTTCTCCAGGCCGACCTGCTCCACCAGGCCAAGGTCAAACAGACCGCCCCGCGTAGGCTCAAGCGGCAGCCGTTGCCGCCGGCACGGAACCGCCCTGATGTGAACCGCAACCTGCGCCAAGTGGTGCCGATCCTCTACTGCATCGGTCGCCAAACGAGGCTGGCGGGCCTGCCCCTCCCCTTGGCACTTCACCGGATCACGCAAACAGCCGAGGCGATGCAACAGCAGCCCCGTTCGTCCTTGTACAACCGCGATCAACTTCAACTGGTGAAAAACACGGTCCAGTTGTTTTATCGTCCCGAAATGACCCGCCGGCTCGACACCGACACAGCTTGGCCAACGGACCTGGCCGCATTGTTCGGATGGATCAAACTCATGCAGGGTCATATCCCAAATCGCCACATCAAACGAACGTTGTTACAAAGAACCTAAGCGATCCATTCGCCGAAACAGCTATCAACATTCTCAAACAACTCACTTCAAATACTTTAACCTCCTTCTTGCCGGCTAAAAAGTGTCGGTTAAACGAATGGATTTTCACCGTTCGTCCCCCATTTTGTCGTTTATCCCAAAGTGGGAATCATCAGCGGCAAAGCCTCCGTAGACTTCCTTCATGCAAACGGATGAATCACGGCCTAGACCGCGGTCGCCGCTTACGATGGGAGGTTTTTCGTGAACATTTTTAAAAGTTTGATCACCCTGGTGGTCCTGGCTTTGTGCAGCCTCAGCTTGCAAGCACAAGAAAACAAACACAAGTCACACGGCGGGCACGAGGCTAAAAGTCACCACGGGCACAAGGCCAAAGGTCACCACGGCCACGCGGCAAAAAGCCAGGACGGCAGAATGCCGGTGACCACCAGCTCGCCGAAAGCACTTGAGCTCTACTACCAAGGTTTGGCGATGATGGATCAGTCACGACCCGTGGCGGCCCGTCCCTTTTTCGACCAAGCCCTAGAACTCGACCCCCAATTCGCCATGGCGCTCCACCGCAAACGCGGTACGGCCGGAACCTTCGTGGAAGGCCGCGAAATTCAGGCTCAGTTGTTGGAACAACTCAAAACAGCCACCTTGTCCGAGGGCGAAACGATCTTTTTCGGCGCGATGGCCAAGGCACGCGGCGGCGACATGCCGGGTTACCTGGCCGACTTGGAAAAATTGGTTCACATGTATCCCAAGGACCACCGGCTTTTGATGCAATACGCGGGTTACTTCTACAACCGCGACAAACCAAAAGCGCTCAAACTGTTCGCCAAGGTCGCCGAAATGGAACCCGAGTTCCCGCCGGTCTACAACGTGCTCGGTTACTGCTACAAGGATACCGGCGACAAAACCAAGGCCGAAGAAGCCTTCCGCAAGTCCATCAAGCTCGACCCCAACAGCCCCAACGGCTATGACTCCCTCGCCGAACTGCTGCTCTCCATGGGCCGTTATCAAGAATCCATCGCCCAATACGACAAGGCCCTTGAAGTCGAACCCCTGTTCCCCAGCGCCCAAATCGGGGTAGCCTCCAACCTGTGCCTGCTCGGCGACTACCACGCCGCCCGTGAACGCCTGAACAAATTGTTCGACATTGCACCACACGACGGTATTCGCTCCGGGATCCACTGGGCGCTGTCGGTCACCTATGCCGATCAAGGCGACTTCAAAGGCGCCCTCACCGAACTGGACAAAAACTTCCAAATCTCTAAAAAGAACAACGACGTAACCGCCATGCGGGTCGACCTGTTCAACCAAGCCACGGTTTTGCTCGCGGCGGGTCGCCCGGATGACGCCGCCAAGGCCTGCAAAGAAGCGATTGAGCTGGTACGCGGCGATGAAAAGGCACCGGCCCGTAACAAAGCCTTCAGCGAGGCACTTTACACATGGTGGGAAGGCCGAATTGCCGCAGAACAAAACAATCTCCACAAAGCCGCGGACAAATTGACGGCGTTTTTTGAAGCCGTTGAAGCCTTGAACGCGCCCAACTTCAAGAAAAGTGGCTACGATCTGCGCGGTACCATCCAACTCAAAAGCGAGCAATACGCGGAAGCGCTGGAAAGTTTTAAGCAAGGCAACGAACACGATCCCATCGTCATGTATTACACAGGCCTCGCCTACCAAGGTTTGGGTCAGCACAAACAAGCGAACAAAATGTTTGACTACGTCATCAACGCCAATAGCCCGCTCAGCTACAGCTTCTCATTCGCCCGCCGTCTCGCGGCAAAAAGTAAGAAAGGCCACCACGGGTCCTAGCCCGGTTGTTCAACCTTGCCCAACCTTGCCCAACCTCCCCAACCGCCGAACCTTCCCATCACCGTCTTTGTCCTGAAGTGCGCGATTCTTAGGGCTGAAATCCCCCATCCTCCACCACCACCTTTGGTTTGCAGATCCTTGCGCACCAACCGGGGGATTTCAGCCACTGGAATCGAATTCCTCAGGAACCAGGTCAACCGCCGGTTGGCGTGGAACGGGGAAGAAGACAAGGCACCAGCCCGCAATTCTCACAAGGATTTGTCGCGAGAAGCAGAAAGCCTTGTGAGTACGAAGATTACGACCGAGAGACGTCACAGGCGTAGCTGCGCTACGGCGAAGACGACTCGACCGAGTAACTGAAGTAATCGCATGGCTTTCGGCTTCGTAGCAGAATTCCTTGTGAGAATTGCGGGCTAGGCGCGAATCCAAACCGGGTTCGCGCTTTTTCCCTGTTTGGGTTAGCCCGCCGTTTCGTTGCGGCTCAGCGCAGCCTCGATATCGGCGCGATAGGCGCGGCCGGAAGTGACCTCGGTCCCATCGCTAAGATGAAAACGGTACAAGGCGTTGTTGAGGTAATGGTGTTTGGTGATTTTGGTGAGGTTCACGGCAATACCGCGGTGAATGCGCAGGAACAAGGTTGGGTCAAGCTGCTCGCAAAGCGCGGACATGGAGGAGCGATAAAGAAAGTCGCGGCCATCCTCCAACCGCAAACCCACATAATTGCCGTCGCTTTCCAAGCACACCACGGTCGCCAAATCAACGACCACCTGACGGCCGCGATGTTTCAGGTTGATTTGATGCAAAAAGTCGTCTCGCTCACGATCAAACGCCCGCATCATGGCGCGCATCTGGGTGCCCAAGGCGGCGGATTGGGCGGTGGCGATTCGCTGCCGAACGCGATCTAAGGCCCTTTCGAAGCGGGCGGCGGTAAAGGGTTTGAGCACATAATCCACGGCTTCAACATCGAAGGCGTCAAGCGCGAAACCCTCGTGGCCCGAAACAAAAACGATGAGCGGATTCCCGCCAACCCGTTCCACCAACTCAAAACCATTGGCGCCAGGCATCTCAACATCCAGAAACACCAGATCGGGGCGCAACGCGCGAACGGCGGCCAACCCCTGTTTCACGGAACCGGCCTCGCCGACAATGCGAATATCGTCGCTGTTTTTCAGGACGTTGCGGATGCGCTTCCGCGCGGAGGGTTCGTCATCAACAATCAAAGCCGAAATCATGAAAACGACTCCTTAGCCGCAATGGGGATTGACAAACAGACGGCAAAACCACCCTCGGGGCGGGGTCCGGCTTCCATGGCGAAATCCTCGCCGTACAGCGCCGCAAGGCGTTCGCGTGTATGCTGCAAACCGATCCCGGTGGAGGTCGCGGGCCGCGGCGTTTCCTCGGAGGCACCGCCGTCGCGGACCGCCAAGCGCACCCGTTCCCCGTCGCGTTTCGCTTCGATTTCAATCAAGGCACGATGGGGATCGGCGTCCAGCCCGTATTTTACCGCGTTCTCCACCAGGGGTTGTAGGATCAGCGTCGGGGTGGGCATGTCGGCCAAGTCGTCGTCGATGTGCCATCGCACCTCAAAGGCCACACCACGACGCATGCGCACAATTTCCAGGTAGGTCCGCAAATGATCGATTTCGCGTTCGAGGGCATGGGTCGGTCCCCGGTCGGCCCGCAGAATGGTGCGCAGAAAACTGCCGAGCTGTGCCAGCATATCCGCCGCCCGCTCGGGATCGTCATCCATTTCGCCGGCGGCGGCGTTGAGGGCGTTCAGCATGAAATGGGGCGGCAACTGCAAACGCAAGGCTTTGAGCCGCGCCTCGGCGAGGTTGCGTTCTCGTTGAAGCAGATCAAGCTCTTGCTGCTTACCCCGTCGCCACAAAACCAAGGCGGCGAACAACCCGGTCAAAACCCAAAGTTCCAACCAACTTTGGACCAAGCGTACTTGGAACGGTACGATGGCGGCGGCACTGAGGTTCACTTGGTCAAACAACAGGTAGCGGGCGGCGAACAACCAAAAAGAGGCGGTACCGTGAACGGCGGCAATCACAACGGAAAACATGCCGAGTAGCAAGATCCTGGCGCCTCGCGTCTGGGATTGGTCCAAGGCGAGGTGGGCCGCGTTGTAGGCCAAGGGGGCAATCGGCGCCCACAAAAGAAAAGCGGTCACGGTGGGACCAAGCACCGCGTAGGCGTCAAAGCGCCGTCCCATCATCAAAAACGGGATCACGCCTTGCGCGCCGAACAACAAGCCGGCGCCCAGGGCAACCAGAATTACGGTGATGGGCGAGAATGGGAAACGATGGTGGCGCAATCGCAACATTGCCGCAAACCTTTAACCTAAAAGGCGTGATGAGAGCGAGGGATTTTGGCTAAAGATCTGGAGCGAAATGGCTTGGAAAAAGCGAGCCGGGGTCGCGCCCGACCGCACCCGCCGGCCCTGAGCATTTTACAGGCCGTTGCAGCCCAGAGGTTTAGGTAAAATCACCGCGATTTATCGCGCTTTTTAGGTTTAACTCGTGTTTTGATTAGGAAAACGAAGAAAGCCACTCCATTACACCAAATCAGGTTCCTTATTGGGAAGCAATACAGGCCTGTAACCAAGATGAGGTAGTTTGTTATGAAACCTGCAACGCTGTTTGTGCTTTTTTGGATCGCAACTTTTTTGGGTTTGACGGCGTGCAACACGCCGCAAGGTGAAGCCGCTGCGACGGGACCGGATCTCAATTTGAAGGTCGCGAACGTTCGCCAGGGCATGAGCAAAGCCGAGGTAACGGCGATCTTGGGCGAACCGCGCTGGGTGGGCCTGCCCTCGGACCGCTCCGACTACGGGGTTCGCGACCAAGAAACGGCCTTTATTTTGTACTGGCGCAACACGGGGTTCCCGGTGGTTCAGGTCCATTTCGACGCGGATCACAAGGTTCGCTGGGACACGGGTTGGAGTGGGCAAGAAACCTACACCCACGTCTTTGAGCCCAGGGACAATTTCCTTTGCAGCAACCCGGAACGCGCCACCTATTGCAACCCGACTGAATAACTAGACACAGCGCGAAAATCAATCAATCTAAGAAAATAAACACCCAAAAGTATCTTCATTTTTGATGTTTGAGATCTTCGGATTGGCTTTAGGTTGGCGGAAACAGCCAATTTAGACAGTCAATTGGGAGATCGGCAACGTTGTATTGAACCCAAAGATGGTCGTCGGCTGGTGCCCTATCCTGTTGCAGGGAGGACCCATGCAAGCATTCGACAGTCCTTGGAAACAGATCAGCGAAACCTACTTTCCCCAATTGCTTAAGTTTTACTACCCCAAAGCGTTTAAAGCCATCGATTGGGAGAAACCGGTTCGCTGTCTCGACAAAGAACTACCCAAACTGACGGCCGATGCACGAACCCGTGATCGTGAGGCAGACAAATTATTCGAGGTTCATCGGAAGAAAGGTGACAAGGGATTGGTTTACCTTCACATCGAGTTTCAAAACCAGCGCGACCCCAACCTAAGCAAGCGCATGTTCACCTATTACTACCGCATCTTCGACAAGGTGGATCAACCGGTTTGGAGTTTGGTCATTTTGGGTGATCGAAACCCGCGCTACCGCCCGAATCACTACACCAGGGAACTTTGGGATTTGTCCTTGTCGCTTCGCTATCCTGTCATTAAATTAAAAGATTACGAAACAGAGATGAACAAGCTGCTTCGTTCCCGCAACCCCTTCGCACTGGTTACTGCCGCCCACCTCATCGCGCAAAAAACTCGAGGAAAACCCCGTGAACGCATGCGGCAGAAGTTGATTCTTACGAAACTCTTGTACAAAAAACGGTTTACGAAGAAGGACATCGTCGCAATTTTCCGATTCATAGACTGGGTACTAAATCTATCAGAAACCATGGCCCGGCAATTCAAGCAATCTTTGGCTGCCTTTGAAGGAGAACAGAACATGGAATACATCACCAGCATTCAGCGAATTGAATTCAAGGATGGTCTCAAAGAGGGCCGCAAAGAACTGAGCAAGGAACTGAAACCGTCGCTGGCAAAAGCGCTGGTTGAAATTCTTACGCTTCGGTTTGGTGCGCCCTCCCAGCAGCAGCGACGCACCATTGAGAGGGCCACACTTGACCACCTTCGTCTCTGGCTTGACCAGGCGATTAGCGGCCAGATGCCCGCCCCGCTCCACGGGAAACCAACGAGGCCGTAGAAGAACCAGGTTTGCCCGCTTACGGCAACGGGAGCGGGTGCATACCTTGGTACCTAGGCGAATTAAAGCGTGTGTAGGCCCAAACCCAAATCCATGTCGGCGGGTGACCAATCCGCGCAGGGTTTGGCAAGCAAGGTCGGGTGCACCAAACCCATGGCCATAAACGCCATCTCGGACCACCCGAGCAAAACCTGCCGCGCGCGGTCCCGCAACAAATCGAGTTCCTCCGGTTGCCATTGGTTGCAAACACGGATGAAAAACATGCGCAGGCGCGAGATTTCGTAATAACGGGAAACCTTGAGTTCAACCCCGTCAAAACTTTCTCCCAAATCGCCAAACACATTGGAGGCCTTCACCTCTTGATCCCAAGCACTGAGTACTTGCTGTTCGGGGCTGGGGAAACGGTCGTCAATGGGACTGGTGGTGCGGTAATGAATGGTTTCGCGCAGGTCCTCTTCAAACAACAGTTGCTTCGGTCGCGCCACAAACCATTGACCGGACCAGCGCGGTCCCCCCTTAAGCCCCTGCAACAAGGCCGCTTGCCAGGTTAAAAACTGTTGTTGACCGCGATCCGCGGCAAAAACGATGTTGTGCAGCCAATCAACCAAACGCCGTAAATTGTGCTCCTGGATCCCATCCAGGTGATCGTTGAGAAAGTAAGCGGTACAGGACGTCACCTCGCGACGTTGGCTTTCGTCCATGGCGTGAAACTGCCGCCAAGCCGCACGGGCCGCCGCTTGCAAAGCGGGTCGGTCGGTTTGAAAAAGGCCCATCTCGTCCCAGAAAGGCAAAACCAGATCCATGCTCATCAAGGCAACGGCCTCGTTGAACACGCGCGGCTGCTCGCGCACCGTGGACATGAGTTTACGACAAGTTTCGGGCACCATGAAGTGTTCCTGGGAAGCGTCAACAAGGAGACCCCCGCGGCCGCGAAACCAATGAGACGCGAATCAGGGGCCTGACCGTTTGATAATCGCAACGGCAAATCACAGAAAACCTTGACCACTTTTCATGTAAAACCCAAGGCTTTGCGGGAATTACGCCGATTGAGACGAATCACCGCGGCCGCCAGGCCTCAAAAAAGAACCCCATTCGGGGTGTCTGCCGAATCCCAAAAAAAACCTCGCCAAATGGCTGCTTAAAACGACCTAAGCCTATAGAATTCAGGATTACCTTGTTAAAAACGACGGCTCGATGGACTGAACGGCGGCTTCTGCCGCGGTTCTCCTTTTTTCCTTCAACATCGCCGCGTATCGTTACAGAGACCGCCGCGGAATTTCCCGACCTGGTTCCCCCGCGCGGCCTACCAAAAACCGGGGGTTTGTCCCTTGTTTGGAGTTCCCTATGACATCTTCCGCACCAACATCCTTGGATCGCTTTCTTGATTGGGTCCGTGCCAACGGCGCGGAATGGCAGGGCATCACCATCGTGTCGCGCGGTGAAACGGAACGGGTCATTCATTGCGCCCAAACCCTTCGACCCGGCCAAACCGTGATGTTCATTCCGCACAAGCTGATCCTGCGCGGTGCCTCCTCGCACCCAGGGCACCCGGAGGCGGCGCGATTCAAAGATATTGAACTCGCCTCCAAGCACAGCAAACTCGCGGTGGCTTTGCTTGAGGCGGCCGACGACCCGGACCACTTCCACCATCCCTACATCGCATCCCTCCCAAAATCGCTGCACCATATCCCGGTTTTTGCCGACAGCGAGCGCCGCAAGCCCTGGTCCGGCAGCTTTTTAGGATACCTTCTTGAACAACGCATTGACGCTAACGCGCACGATTACCAAGAACTCTGTGAAAAACTACCCGGCTTTGACAAACACGGTCACGACGATTTCAATCATATGATTGCGGCGATCAATTCTCGCTGCTTCACCTTGCCGGATGTTCCGGCAAAAGACAACGCGGTGATGGTCCCGCTGATGGATATGTTCAACCATGAGATCGATGCCAATTGCTCATGGGCCTATGACAGGGAACGAGATGGATTTGTCCTGACCGCCAATCACAAAATTGAGGTAGGTCAAGAATGTACCATCGGCTACGGGGCAAAATCCTCGGCTCGGTTTCTGGCCAACTATGGTTTTGTCGAAAAGAAACCCTCAAAAACGGCAACCCACCTGCACCTCGCCCCGGCCGAAGACGATCCTGATCAACCCCAAAAAGCCCGCATGTTGGAACTCCTATCCGGGCCGTGGTTCCACTTTGAACTGCGCGAAAACGAAGGGCTCATGACCTTTATGACCGCCTTACGCTGTTGCCTCGCCGACTGGCGTAGCGAGCGACAACGCGGTCGTTTATTTGGGCACTTGCCTTTGACCAAAGCTCTTGAAAAGAAAGCTTTTGAGTATTTATTGTCGCTGGCGGAGCCCTTGCGAGAACACAGCGAAGGCGCGGCGCCCGATGATTGGGACCAAGCGTGGACCACCATCGCGACCCGTGAAAACAAGGTTCGGCGACACATCACCCGGTTCGCCAACGCCGCGCTGGTCTGTTTAGAGGACCCAACGGCACCGATTCAACCGACACCCGGCCGCCGAGGCACCCCAACCTGGTTTCAGTGGTACACCTTGTGGCGCGAGGCAACAGAAAACCAATGGCTGCATGAAGACCACGCGGCACCCGCTCCCCCGGACAATCAGGTCAAACTTCAGCCGGTCAGTGCCTACGCCTGGCCGACGCTTTGCCTGATCGAGATAAAAGAAGAACAAAAACGTTTTGTGCCCGCCCCGGAAGAAATCAAACGTCAACACCAGTTTGACGTGGGCGCTTTTCAGGTAATCGCGGTTCAGGTAGGCGGACGCCCTATCGGCTTGTTCACCTTGTCTCAGAGCGACGCGAGCACGATTTGGATCAGCGGGTTCCAGATCGATCACCGCTACCAGGGACGCGGATACGGGCATCAGGCGATGTGCCAAATAAAAGAAAACCTGGTGCAACAAGAGATTTTCAAAGAATTGCGCGTCCAGATCCACGGCGACAATCACCAAGCTTTTACCTTCTTCTGGTCGGAAGGTTTTAAATACGTCGGCCCACGCACGGGTTCCCGTTACCAAGAAATGGTCCTACCCCTCGTCCTTAAGGCGATGAAAGCCGGCTAAGAAACGGCAACGCCCGCCCGCGCTCCCCCGCCGTCTTCTTGGGTTCAGTGGTTAACGGTCTGTGATTTGGCCCGTTGAATCCGGTCCCATTGTCGCTCGGCGGAAGTGACCCACCAGGTGTCCTCCCCATAGACACGACGCATCTGCTCAAGATTGAGGCGCCGCCGTGTTTCCAATGGGTCGTGATCCCCAAACACAACATCCAGATAGGCTTGCACCCGCTCGGCCCGCAAGCGCTTGGGGTGATGTTCCCCCAGTTGTGTCTTCAACACGGCCATGGCCGCGCCCAGCCGTTTCGCTGCCGCGCCGGGGTGACCGCGATACGCGGCGATTTCGGCCTGAAGCACCTCTTGGTAGGCAAGGTAAACACTCTCGGGAACTTCTTGTTCGCGTCGGGCGAGCTCGGCTTGATGGAGAAGCGCCTCGGCCTCGTCCCACGCTCCCAGGTCCATCTGGATTTCTGCCAGCGCCAACTGGTTCCGAGCGACACGGTAATGTTTTTCCCCGAGCCGGGCCTGCCGCGTCTTAATTAAGTCACGCAGCACGGAGGCAGCCTGCTCCAGTTCACCCCGTCCCCAGGCAAGAATACCTTCCGACGCTTGTAAATCGAGTTCAAGGGTCACATCACCGGGTTCTTTCTTGAGGTAGGCGCGCAAGGCCGCGACATCTTCATCCGCCGACTGCCAGCGTCCCAGGTAGGCATGCACCTGAATCACATTGGGCCGTATTTCCTGGTGCATGTAACTGTCCGGGCCTAGGGACGTCGTTACCAGGGAAGCCAATGCTTCATAGAGCGCGGCGGCCTGGGCAAAATCGCCGTCATCGATCAGAAAACCACCCTGCTCTTGGACAAACACGGGGTATCGCAACGAAAAGCTCTCGCGATGCGCCGCCTCAACCTCGGCCATGAGGCGTTGGAACACGCGGCGCCCCAGGTCGATCCGCCCGCGAAGTACGTGAAAACGCCCTTCCATGCGCGCGGTGTCAAATCGGTGCCAACGGGGACGATCCGGCGTTTGTTCGGCCAGGAGCTTGTTTAGACCTTCTTGTGCTTCTCGCAACCGACCGACCCGGGCAAGAGTGCGCAAATATTGGGAGCGACTTAACATACCGTAATCGGATTGGGCGCCAAAGCGTTCCAACCAGGCCGCGTTTCCCTTGGCGCTGTAGGTAACCGCCTGCTCCAGGCGGCCCATGGCAAGCGCAACCTCGGACATGGCGGCATAGGTTGATCCTAACTCCGAGGTAAACCCGCGCTCTGAGCCGAGGTAGGTATCCAGTGCTTGGCGAAGCAGGGGCCGCGCCGCAAGAAACCGCCGCTGCTGAATCAGATGCAGGCCTAACAACATTTGCCGCCGCGCCGTTCCCTGGTGGGTGTCGCCGAAAAGACGTTGCTGAATGAGGAGGGCCCGACGCAAAACGGTCTCGGCCTCGACGTCGACGCCGTTGGCTGAAAGAAGCCGGCCCAGATCATCCAGGGCATTGCCGTAATCCCGACTATCCTGGTCGCCCTCCGCTTCAAAGCGACGGACGACATCACGGTAAACGACCTCGGCCTCCCGTCCCCGCGCGGAAACCTCGAAAATCTGCCCTTTCAGCGTGAGCGCTTGAAGCATTTGAATGCTGTTTTCACCGTAAACGGTCTGGGCATTGCGAATGGCTTCCTCGGCCAGCACCAACCCCTCGTCATGGCGTCCTTGATCTCGGTATACCCCCGCGAGGCCTCTTTGATAACGCATGCGCAAACCTTTTGAGGCGGTTTCCCCGCTTAACGAAACTTCTAAGGCGCGCAGGTAATAGTTCTCGGCTGCATCCAAATCGCTGAGGAAGTGGTAGGTAAGGGCCAGTTGGGAAAACAGGTCGGCCAAGTCGTTTGGCGCGCCAACGCGGTGCTCTTCAAAAAAATCGGCGGCTTTTTGATACCAAAGCGCGGCGGATTCAACCGATCCCTCCAACATAAAAATATCGCCCTGGGCGCGATAGGCTTTGAGGACCCACACGGATTCGGGCAATTCAACCAAACAAAAACTCAGCGCTTGGTCCGCGATACGACGCATATCCACGACCCGATTCATCCCATGGAACGCCTCGACCATGCTTAGCCACGTCTCGGCCTGATAGCGGGGCCGTTGGTGCGTTTTAAAAATCGCAGCGGCTTCTTCCAACAACCCCAGCGCCGTTTCGTATTCGCGCAACGACAAATAAACCTTGGCCATACGCAGGCGCAAACGCCCTTGGACGTCGTCATTGACACCGCCCTCCGCGGCCAAGCGCTCCCGGCCGACATCCAACATTTCCCGCACGGTCATTTGCCGGCCTTCATGGGTGCGCGGATCGGCGAGATCGAACAGCGAGGCCAGGAAATCGGTGATTTGTTCCGAGGACGCCCGCTCCTGCTCGGCGAGCAATCGCGCGGCCTCGGTTTGGCGTTGTTCCTGCCAAACGGCAAATAAAGCGCCAAGGAGAATCGCAAAGGTAAGCGCGGTGAACGAGAGCACGAGTCGGTTGCGCTGGACCAACTTACCCACCCGGTAGGTCCAGCTTTGCGGCCGTGCCCGAATCGCATAACCACCGAGGTAGCGCGCCACGTCGTCGGCCATCGCCTGGACCGATTCATAACGCGCGTGGGGTTCCTTGCGCAGCGCCTTGGCCACAATGTGCCCCGGTTCGCCGCGTAAAAGGCGACGCAGACGCGTGGGGTCGACACCGCGGTTGGCGGCAACCTCGACCGGATCAAAAACAGCGGCACTGAGGTGGTGGTGCAAGGAGGGCGCCTCTTCCTCGGCCATAACCTTCAACGCGGTCGGCAAAGACTTCCGACTCAAATAAAACGGAAGGGTCCCGCTCAACATTTTAAAAAGGAGCACGCCTAAGGAGTAAACGTCGGTCGCGGCGGTAAGCCGGCCGCCATGCCACTGTTCGGGCGAGGCATAATCGGGGGTCATCATGCGGTTGCCAAATTGGGTCAGGGCGGTTTGGGTGCCGCTTTCGGAATTCATCATCGCGGCAATCCCGAAATCAAGCAATTTGGGAACACCGTTGACGTCAACCATGACATTGTCCGGTTTAATGTCGCGATGAATCACCAAATGCTGGTGGGCGAAACTCACGGCTTTACAAATTTCGATAAACAGCGCGAGGCGGCGGCGAATGGTGGCTCGGTGTTGATCGCAGTACTGGGTCACGGGCAAGCCGTCGACATACTCCATCACCAGCCACGGGTGCCCACTCGGCGCCGCACCCACATCGTAAAAGCGGGCGATATTGGGATGGTTGAGCTGCGCCAAAATCGCTTGCTCGCGTTCGAAGCGACGCAAAAAATCGGCGTCCACCAAACGCAACACCTTGAGGGCAACTTTCTGATCGGCGGCATCGGTCCGCTCGGCCAGGTAAACCTCGCTCATGCCGCCGGTGCCGATGCGCCGCAAGATGCGGTAACGCGATAAAATATCGCCTTCAGAAAAAAGAGACGATGCCACATCTGGACGCGGCAAAAGATCGGGTGCGTTCCCGGTCGACTCGGTCGATTCTGTCGACTTTGTCGACTCGGTAGCCCCCGCGGCCTCGACCCGAGAACGTCCGCCCGGCGGGGTCGGCTCCTCGGTCGGCGACCCATTCGCTTGATACACCATAGGTCCACTTCCAAACTGAAGCGCGACGCGGTGCGGGCCTTTCCACGAATGAGCGCGGCAGCCCGGGCACACACGCCGGTAACTCAATTATCGGACCATCAGCACAAGCGCTTTAACCTAAGAAGCGCGATAAGAGCGAGGGATTTTGGCTAAAAACCTGGAGCGAAACGGTTTGGAAAAAGCGAGCCGGGGTCGCGCTCGACCGCACCCGCCGGCCCTGAGCATTTCCACAGGCCGTTGTAGCCCAGAGGTTTAGCAAAAATCACCGTGAGTTATCGCGCTTCTTAGGGTTAACAACAGCCGTGCGAGGAACACGCGGTTGCTTTAGACTTTGGACGATTTACGCTGCACCACCGAGGGAACCTTGCGACACCACTCCATGGGCCGTTCGATCAGTTTTTCCCCGAACGAAGCATAACCAATCATGGAGTCGTTGGCCGTTTCGGCCAAGGTGAACAACTTGTCCTTAAGCGCGAACGCGTTGAGGCCTTGATCACTGAGGTAGTAGTTGTAGATGCGATCCGCCTGCAAAAAAACCGGCGTTTGGTAGGCGACAAACTTACGACAGGTCTCCAAACGCAAGGCGTAAGCATGGCCCCCCACCAATTTGCCAATCCGGTACAGGTGATCCGAAAAGGGCTGCATGAGCAAGTTGTCGATAAACCCCTTGCTCACCTTGTGCCAATTAAACCATTTCAACTGGTGGTAAAGCTGATAGGTAGCGCGCTGAAAATGGGTTTTGAAGGAAGGGTACTTTTCACTGTAGTAACCCAACATCAGCAACTCCCATTGATTGGGAAGTTCTTCCAAGGCGCGACCAAAAGAAGCAAGTCGAGACCGCTCCAGATGGATGTCGTCCTCGAGAATTAAGATGGATTCATAACCTTTGTCCACCGCGTCTTGCCAAATATTGCGGTGGGACAAAGCACAGGCAATTTCACCGAGATTCATACCGCGATGGGTTCGTTTACAGGAACGGTGACGTTGATCGTCGTAAACGCCCTTATCGATCAGGGTATCGCGGTCCAGTTGGTGTTTATCAACGCCGGTAAAAAATTCAAACGACAGGCCTTTTAATTCTGATTCAATGTGGTTACGCCGATGATGGGCACGCTCCAGCGTCAACACATAAATATGGTCAAAAAATTGGTTCAGCATCTTCCACCCTTGTGTGCCTCGGGACGAGACCCAACCGCGCACATGCTCGACCGGTGTAAAACCACGAAAAAAACAACATTTTTGCAAACCCCGGCGCGGTCTTCCCGTAAATAAGGTTACGGTGGGGACAGGCGGCCTTTGCTTGTGTCCAAGAACGTGAGATTGGATGGGTCCCGCCGATTCGCCGCCCCTGTGAACGGGCAGAAGGCGAGACACACACCGACTCGTCCGCATTTCTCACAAGGGATTCTGCTCCGAAGCCTAAATGCGGGCTATGACGACACGCCGTGAAGGGCGATCCTTGTCGAACATGTTAGGTGTGGATCAAGTTGATCCTTTATACCGAGACAACTCTCCTATTGAAATCGATAAAACCCGGATTGCGGTCGTTCAAAAACACGACCAGAAATGGATAGAGTTTGGATGCAATCCGATTGAAGCGAGCGCCCCAATGTCCGAAGAATCGGCCTTCCCGATGAGCATTGGCTCAAACGAGGAAGGTGTAACCGGGGGCCGGCGACATACGCGTCCGTTGTAAGATACAGAACAGCACTTTTTGTCAGAGTTAGCTTACACGATCTCACGGAAAAATGAAGCGCAGAATTGATGACGCTTTAACCTAAGAAACGCGATAACTCGCGGCGATTTTGGTTAAACCTCTGGGCTGCAACGGCCTGTAAAAATGCTCAGGGCCAACGGGTACGCGTCGTGCGCGACCCCGGTCCGCTTTTTTCAAACCATTTCTCTCCAGATCTTTAGCCAAAATCCCTCGCTTCAGCGCTTCTTAGGTTCAATGCGTGACGCCACAAACCCGCGTTTTGAAAACGCGTTCGAAAAACGCGCGACCGAGTCAGCCACGGGCCGGCCCACTTTTCCGTTTTCCCATAAATCGGGAATGAACATCACATTCTCAGTGTTGAAGCAAACAAACCCAAGATGTCGTTTTTGCTTCAAAGTCCCGGCTTATCGTGCGATAAAGAAACCAAACCCCTTTATCAACATGCACCATCGACGCTGAGACCTCCCGGCACACGTTCCTTGCCGGTGCCCGTCGCCCCAAAGGCAGCTGTATGAAACCCATTAATCGCCCACCGCGTCTGAGCATGGCCCTCCTTATGGCGTTGAAATTCACCTTTGCGATGATCCTTATCTCGCTGGTTTTACTCAGTATATCCTTGTACTTCATGCGACAACTTTCAATTCAACGCCTGGGTTCGGAACTCAAACGCATCGTGACCACGGCCAGCTTGAAAATCGACGGCGAGGCCCACCAAAAGTTCCGCTCCAATGAGGATGCCGACAATCCGGCATGGCGCGAAATCCGCGGTTACTTGAGCCAGGTACAACAGATTAATGGGCTTGAATTTGACCACCTGTACACCTTTCACCTGCCCGATCAGGAACATCCCGGCCAAATCCAATTTGCCGTCATGCTCCATCCCGACCCTTTTGTCGGTGCGGTCTACCAAATTCCCGAACGAAACCAGCCCATATTTCAAAAGGCCTTGGCAACCGGCGAACCCCAAAAAACCGGAGTTTATACGGACGATCACGGCTCTTGGCTTTCCGCCATCGCCCCCATCCGCGACCGCCAAAATCACATTGTCGGCCTCATTGAGGCCGACTACCGGGTCGACGGCAACAACGCCGCCTACCTGGCCGCCCTCTCAGCTTACATATTGCCGTTATTGGGTTTATTCGCTATTTTCATTCCGCTCGGCATGGCCGTTATCTGGTACTTGACCCACACCGTCGCCAACCCAATCAGCACCCTTGCCGCCACGGCGCTTACCGATCCCGAACAAGAAGCCGCTTTTTTTTGCGGTCCCAGCCCCTGGCGCGAGGTCGATCAATTGGCCAAGGCGCTGGTCAAAATGCGGCACCGCATCCAAACGCAAATCGCCCAGTTACGCTCTTTTAACGAAGCACTTGAGGTCAAAGTCAAACAGCGAACCCGCGAGTTGGAACAGGCCCAGCACGAACTCAAGCTCCAAACCCAACGCGAGCTGGCCTACCAAAAAACCCACGACAGCCTGACCGGTCTCGCCAACCGCCATCTCTTCGCCGAACGCCTCGCCGCCGGCCAAATGCGTGCCCTCCAAAACGACCACCAACTCGCGGTGCTCGTCTTGGACATTGACCGCTTCAAACACCTAAACGACAACCTCGGCATCGCTCAGGGCGACACCATCCTGCGCGAGGTCGGCACCCGGCTTGAGGGTGCGCTCAAACGAACCGACACCGTGGCCAGAATCGACGGAGACGAATTCGCGGTGCTCCTCAGCAAGCTTCACTCTGTCCAGGAAGCCGCCCGCACCGCCGAACGCCTGATCCAAGCCGTCGGCCAACCGCAAACCGTCGGCGATTTGGACATCCATGTCTCCCTCAGCGTCGGCATCGCGCTGTTTCCCGACGACGCCCAGGTACCCGACGAACTGACCGCCTGTGCCGAAAAAGCATTATCCGCCACCAAAACGGGCGGTGGCGGCGGGTTCACCTTCTTCAGCAAACAACTGGTGCCGGCGAGCGCCCGGTTACTGGCGCTTGAGAACGAACTGCGCAAGGCGCTCAACACCGACCAGGTCTGCCTGCATTACCAACCCCAAATCGACATCCACAGCGGCGAAATCATCGGCGCGGAGTCCCTCATGCGCTGGATCCATCCCGAGATGGGTTTTATCAGCCCCGGCGAATTCATTCCCCTCGCCGAGGAAACCGGGCTGATGGTTCAAATCGGTAAATGGTCCATTCGCAGCGTCTTGCGCACGGTTCAGGACTGGCATCGCCGCGGGCTGACGCCGATCGTGGTGGCCGTCAATCTCTCGGCCCGCCAATTTGCCCAAGACGATTTGGTCGCCTTTATGGCGGAAAGTCTGGCCGAGGTGGCGCTGGGCGATTTCCGCATTGAATTGGAAATCACGGAAAGTATCGCCATGGGCGATGTAGAAACCACCGTCCGTAAACTGGCGGACTTACGCGCCATGGGGTTGATGGTCGCCCTGGACGATTTCGGGACCGGTTATTCCTCGCTGTCCTACCTGAAACGCTTCCATTTGGACAAACTCAAAATCGACAAATCCTTTGTGGACCATGTGGCGGAAGAACCGGAGGATTCCGCCATCGCCAAGGCGGTCATTGAAATGGGTCACGCCCTCGGCCTCAAGGTTATCGCCGAGGGTGTCGAAACGCAAACCCAGTTGGATTACCTCAAAACCTTGGGATGCGATGAAATTCAGGGTTACTACTTCAGCAAACCCTTGCCCGAGGCGGAAATCGTTGATAAATGGCTAGCGCGGGTAAATTCTGAAATTGGCTAATGGCGCCCTGTTTTAGTCCTGAAACCCAATCTTTCCCAGGGCGCTCCCGCGCTGTTCTGATCTGGCGCGGCGTTGTAATTTGCCATAGCGGACCCACATCCCCGAGCTTTACTTGATCGCTTTTCTCGACGACTTGCGCTTTATGGGATTAGGACCGACGCGGCGACCCAAGTGGGTTTCGCGCTCAAAAACGGTGCACCACCGATTCAAGGCTGCTTATGAAATTGTTTGTTCGATTGGGTTTGTGTGTCCTGCTGGCCGCGACCACTGCAATGCTTTTCCCCCGTATCCGTTACCAATACTTGGTGGTTCACCACACCGCATCGGATACGGGCAACCTTCACAGCGTTCGGCGCGGCCATTGGGCGCGGGGCTGGTTTGACGCCGGTTACCACTTGATTTTGAGCAACGGCAGCACGGCGGTGCCGGCCGGTGACCTAGAGCCCAGCCTGCGTTATTGGTTGGGCACCCATTCGGTGGCAACCCGAAGTAAACGGCACAATGTGCTGGGATTGCACCTTGCGGTCGTGGGGAATTACGAGCAACAGCCCCCCTCCCCTGCAACCCGCGCGCACTTGGCCCATGCCCTGAAACTGCTCAGTGAACGCTACGGCGTCCCATCCGCGAAGATCCTGTTGCACCGGGATTGCAGTGCAACCGCCTGTCCGGGCCGCAACATCCAACGGGCCGATCTGGTGCGATGGGTCGACCAAGAATCGGGCAAAGTTACCCCCGCCGTCGCCGCACGGCAGCGCGCGGTTCTGGCAAAAACCCTAACCGCCCCCGGCATCCTGTTCCCGTTGTTTTTGGGCGGCTTGGTTTCCATCTGGGGTCTTCAGCATCGATGGCGCATGCGCCGACGACGTATTTCGCAGCCAACCGCAAACGGAGCCGGCCTTTAGCTCATTTCTCGCGAAGCCGCGAGGAAAGAGCGAAAAGCCGCGCCTGGGCATCATCGCGAACTACGATTAAGCCGGCGACGCCTCGCCTGAGCGGCGGTATTCCAAATGGAGTTCGGAATCGACTTGCTCACAATGATGCAGGAGAAAGGAAACCGGCGGCTTTAGCGAGGGACCGTTCACCAAAAGCGGGGCATCCCGACCGCCAAGCGCCACCGGGGCCAGGGTCAGATAAAAACGATCCACAAGATCGCGCGCCAACAACGCGTGTACCAAGGTTCCGCCACCCTCGGCCAAAACTTGGCCAAAACCGCGCGCGTGGAGTTGGTTAAAACCGAATTGGAACAGGTCCTGATCACCGGCCTCAAGCACGGTCACCCCCACGTCGGCGGCGCTTTGGCGGACCGACGCGGGCGCCTCGGTGGTCAACACAAAAATGGGTTGCTTGGCTCGCGTAAAGTAACCTGCCCGCCATGGCAGATCAAGCGACCGCGAGACGATGACCACCGCTGGATGAGGCGGCTTTCCGGCGGCGCGGCGAAGTTCGGCCAAATCCGCGTTGCGAACCAGAGGCGGCAGCAATTCGTGGCGTACCGTGTTGGCGCCCACCATCAGCACATCGGCCTCAGCCCGCAGGCGAAACAATTTTTCGCGATCATACCGCGAGGTAAAATTGGGCGCGCCCTCGGCGGCGTCGGCGATGCGGCCGTCCATAGACGCCGCCAAGCACAAAAACACCCTACACGGGGAAGCCAACATGACCTTGCCCTATGGTGATCCCAACAACCTCGGCACCCCGCGTTTGTTTCGGGCGCGGCGGCCCTTTTTTGCCGCAGGCCGTGAACAGCGCGGCAACGGCGATCAGCAACACACAACGCCGAACCCATACCCGTAACGACATAAGAAACCTCATCTGTTCGGCCGAAACCCGGGTGTTCCCCGGCGGGGAACCCATCCAAAATTCAAAAGGTTTAACGACTCTGGCGGAAGTGCGCAGGAATCGAACCCACCGTCCCAGGGAAACCCGTGGGACCAACGGTTTTGAAGACCGCGAACGGCACCAGCCGCCCCCCACTTCCACCGCCAAGCTTAGCGAGCAGCGCCGCTTAAGGCAAGCGGTGCCGGCCGCCGCGCGGACTTTTGGCAAACCTCATCCCCTCCTCAGACCTAAGAAACGCGATAACTCGCGGTGATTTTAGCTAATCCCCTGGGCTGCAACGGCCTGTAAAAATGCACAAGGCCAAGGGGAGCGGTGGTGCGCGACCCCGGCCCGCTATCTCAAACCATTTGGCTCCAGATCTTTAGCAAAAACCCCTCGCTTCAGCGCTTCTTAGGTCAGAAACCCGGCGGCCGTCCCTCAAAACCAAAATCATTGGTCATTCACCCAAAATACGCCATAATGGGCCGAATTTCTCACGGTTACCCGGCGCAAAACGCGGGTTTGCTGTTTTTCGGCAAATCCCTTTCGACGCCGATCCCGCCGATGCGCGGCCCGGTTCGTATTCTTCGCCCCGCCGTTTCCCTGACCACCGCACGGCTGCATCCCCATGCGGGGGTACAGGATGTTACTTAATTCCACCTTCCTTGTTGCGCGGGCACCGCACCTTGTTCAACGAGAACAAGCGGAACCCGAATGCCTGCATTGATAAGGTACGTTCTCAGAGGAGCTTTCACGTGAACTCATTCTTTTCTTTCAGCCGGTCAATGCTGTTGCGCCCGGCCCTGCTTTTCTTCGTAGCTTTTAGTCTCATCCCCGGCATGGCCTCGACCAACGCCGAAGCGCCGACGGCCTCAGCCAAATCAAAGGCCACGTCCGGCTTAAGCGAGGAGCGCAAAAACATGTACACCCAAGTCACCTTGCAAACCGACCTAAGCCACCTCAGTGACAACCAGCGCAAGATGATCGGCATCCTGATTGAAATCTCGGAAATCATGGACCGTTTGTTCTGGCGCCAATCCTACGGCGACCAGGCGGCGCTGATGGCCAAAATCGACGACCCGGCCACCAAACTGTTTGCCAAAATCAACTACGGCCCTTGGGACCGCCTTGAAAACAACACGTCCTTTATCAAGGGCTACGGTAAAAAGGCGGACGGCGCCGAATTTTACCCCAAGGATATGACCAAAGAAGCGTTGGAAGCGGCCGACCCCGCGGTTCGCGATCAGTACACCATGGTCATCCGCGATGAAAACGGCAAACTCAAAGCCGTTCCCTACCACGAATACTTCAAGGAAGACATCGCCCTGGCGGCGAAGAAACTGGAAGAAGCGGCGGCACTCGCCGAGGACGCGGGTTTCAAAAACTACCTGATCCAACGCGCCAAAGCCTTGCGCACCAGCAAGTATTTTGAATCTGATATGGCTTGGATGGACATGAAAACCAACGCCGTGGATTTTGTGGTCGGTCCCATCGAACACTACGAGGACAAAATCGCCAACTACAAAACCGCGTTTGAAGCCTACGTGCTGATCAAAGACACGGCCTGGAGCAAACGCTTGGAAAAGTACGCGGCCATGTTGCCCGAACTGCAAGCCGGCCTTCCGGTTGAAGCCGCCTACAAAAAAGAAACACCCGGCACCGACTCCGACCTCAACGCCTACGACGTCATTTACTACGCGGGCGATTGCAACGCCGGCTCCAAAACCATCGCCATCAACCTGCCCAACGATGAAAAGGTTCAGTTGGCCAAGGGCACCCGCCGTCTGCAACTGAAAAATGCAATGCGCGCCAAGTTCGACAAAATTTTGGTGCCCCTCAGCGATATCTTGATTGACGAGGCTCAGCGCAAGCACATCACCTTTGACGCCTTCTTCGCCAACACCATGTTCCACGAGGTGGCGCACGGACTCGGCATCAAAAACACGATCAACGGCAAAGGCCTGGTCAAAAAGGCCCTCAAAGAGAAAAGCTCGCCGATTGAAGAAGGCAAAGCCGACATTCTCGGCTTGTACATGATCGGCGAATTGCTCAAAAAAGGTGCCTTGGAAGGCGACATCAAAGATTTCTATGTCACCTTCGTCGCGGGGATCTTCCGCTCCGTCCGTTTCGGCGCGGCCAGCGCCCACGGTCAGGCCAACATGCTCCGTTTCCAAGCGTTTGTCGACAGCGGTGCAATTGTACGCGATGGGGAAAAAGGCACCTGGCGCGTCGATTTCGACAAGATGCCGGAGACGGTTCAGGCCCTCAGCGCCAAGATCCTCAAGCTCCAAGGCGACGGCGACTACGCGGCGGTTCACACCTGGTTCAAAGAGAAAGGCGCCATGCCGAAAAGCCTGCAAGACGATCTGAAACGTCTGGCCGATGCGGGTATCCCACGGGATATTTACTTCAAACAAGGGCGCGAGGTTCTGGGTCTGTAACGCCTTCCCGACCTAACCCGCACTTCTCACAAGAAATTCTGCTACGGGGCAACCCATGCGATTACGAGGGTTTGCCTTCCGCGGGGCGGCCGGCCGCATTACTCTGTCGAGCCGCCTTCGCCTCAGCTGCTACGCCGACCTATCGGACCCCGATAGGTCGGACCCCGATAGGTCGGACCGCGATAGGTCGGCCCCGCGAAAGGTCGGCCCCTGTGCCGTCTCTCGGTCGTAACCTTCGTACTCACAAGGCTTTCTGCTTCTCGTGACGAATCCTTGTGAGAATTGCGGGCTAAGGCCGACCCGGAAAAACCGCGACAGGGTCGCGGCTTTTCCTTTTGCTGCCTGCTAATCGGTTATTCGACGGAAAAAACGCGCACCAGTTCAATGCGGTTGCCCCGTGCGTTGCCGCGCAAATCGTAGCCGTAGGAACGCATTAACAAAATCCCACGGCCACAATCAAGTTCGGCGTCAACGCTGTCAACCGCACGTTTTTTCCGCCAATCAAAACCGGCGCCTTGATCTTCAAAAACCAAGGTCAGTTGGTTGTCGCGAACCCGCGCTTCAAACACAACTTTTTTGCCCAAATCCTCTTGGTTGCCGTGAACCACCGAATTGGTCAGCCCTTCGCGAATGACCACCTCAATTTCAAAATCGTCGTAACCCGGCAAGGCGCAAGCCCTCAAAAAAGCCAAGATCTCGACAACGGCACGGTCGACCAGATCCAGGCGCGACTGGAACTGAACCCAAAAAAAACCGTCTTCAACCCGGCTGCTGTATTCAGCGGTGGGTGGATGTTGCGCGTTGCCCATTGCTATACCTCCACAACCAACACCACGACATCGTCGTCGGGATTGCCGTACTGGAGGTTGGCCAGCTCAGTCAGCAAATCCGCGGCTTCTTGGGCGTTGTGAAACCTGGGCACCTGTTCGACCATGGCCAACAAAGGCTCGCCCAACTCGGACCACACAGTGCCGGACTCGGTCCGCTCCATCAAGCCGTCGCTGTAAAGAATGAAGCGATCACCGCTCTGGACGTCCAGAGACGCGGCACCAAAATTGACTTCCTGAAAGGCGCCGAGAATATCACCGTCCAATTCGATCAAACGCGGCGCCCCCGCAACCGGCTGATAAACCACCGGGGGATGACCCATGCCGACCACCGAGACCTGTTGCGATGCACGATTCACGACCAAGTAGGAGGCGGTGAGGTATTTGCCGGAGGGCAAGATTTCCAACAACACGTGGTTCACCATACCCATACTTTCCGTGGGTTTGTAGATCGCGCTGCAGTTCTGTTTCAGGAGCGCTTTTAGCGCGGAAGTCAAAAAGCTGGTCGCCAAATCATGGCCGCTCACATCCGACAAAAAGTACCCGAAGATGCGGTCACCAATGGAAAACACATCGTAGAAATCGCCGCCGGCCTCTTGCAAAGAACGGTAGACGACCCCAAAGCGGGCGTGGGGAAGATCCTCGGGAAGGGTGAGCAACTCACTTTGCGCCTTCTGGATTTCCTTGAGCTTTTCAGCCTGCACGGTGAGCAACGCCCGCGTGGCGATACTGAGGCGAATGTGTAGGCGAACTCGGGCCTTTACTTCCTCCAAGTGGAACGGCTTGGTGATGTAATCCACGGCCCCGGCGTCGAGGCCGCTGACCTTGGTTTCCACATGATCCTCACCGGAAATAAACACCACGGGGATGTGGGCGGTGCGGTGGTCGCTCTTGAGACGTTGTAGGGTTTCGAAACCGTTTTCCCCGGGCATGACGATATCGAGCAACACCAAATCCGGCTGCTCCGCCAGCGCCAAGGCCCGTCCATCCATGCCGTTGGCGGCCGTCAAAATACGATAGCCCTCCCGGCTCAGAGCCCGCTCCAAAATACGGATATTCAGGCGCGTATCGTCAACGATGAGAATGGTGTAGGTGTTGTCGTGAACGTTTTTGGTAGGGATCATGGAACTAACTCAGATACAGCATCTTCCAATTGGGCTCGGGTGAACGGCTTGTTGAGGTAACGGGTCACCCCCGCTTGTTCGGCGGCCTCGCGATCTTCCATATCGTTTTGGGTGGTCACCATGACAATCGGCATGGCCGCGCCGTGATCCTCGCGCAAAATGCGGGTCATTTCGATACCGGACATTTCCGGCATGTTGAGATCGACAAAAATCAGTTGCGGGGTCAAACCGGCATAAGCGTCAATGGCATCCTGGGGCCGGGTAAAGGTGTGCACCTCATGGCCGCACTCAAACAGCAACTTGCGGTAGATGCGGCAGATAAGCTGGGAATCGTCGATGGCAAAAATCCGAGCACCGGCAACCTCTTGTTCCCCGCGCGGTTTAAGCTTTTCGAGAAAGGCCGCGCCACCTTGCGAACCGAGGTACTTTTGCCATGCCGCCACCACCTCGGGATGGGCTTTGGTGGCCAAGTAAGACAGCGCAAAGCGTTCGAAAAGCGGGTGATCGATAAGGCGCAGAAACAAAGCACCGCACTCCTGATCAATGACGGCACTCATCACAAAAAAAGCCGTTTTATCACGCGCATCCAAAATGTTCCGTACCCCTTCGACAAGGCGGTCGTCGAGATGGCGGTTAATCGCTTTAAGCGCGGCAAACCGCACCGATTCATCGCTGTCTTCCAAGCCGGCCGCGAGCGCAAAGGGTTCGCGCTGGAACGGCAACATCGCAAAGGCCTCGTAGGCGGCAAAACGCACGTTGGCGTTTTCGGGGGCATGAAACAATAAATTGCGAATCGGTCCCATCGCCTCGGGATCGCCGATCTCGCCCATGAGGTTCAAACTGTGAATTTGGGCGTCGGTATGGTCATCCTGTAGGTTGCGCACCAGCAGCGGCAGGACGGGCGACCCCAGGTCGCGCAAGCGGTCTTTGGCAGGAACCCGTAAAGCGGCGAAGCGGGATTGGAGCAGTTGGTTGAGCAATGCAGGATCGCCCCCGTTGAGCGCCTCCGCCACACTTTTCTTCAGCGTTCGATCCAAGCGACGGTCCAGCCCCATGGCGCCAACCATCACTTCCAAGGCGGGAAAACCGCCCTGACGCCGCAAGGAGCGCAGGGCCGCCTCACGCAATACGGGTTGCGACGTCTCTAAAAAACCCGCCAAATGGCCGGCGGCGGCAGGGTCGGCAACGTCACCCAAGGTTTCGATAATCGCCAATTTGGCGCCTAAATCATCCGAGGCATCCAACAATTTCCCCAAGCGCTGCAAACGGGTTTCCCCCGCCCCACCTTTTAGGTAGGCAAGGGTAAGCAGTTTCTCCTCATGGCTTTGTAACTTCATGCCTTCCACCAGCGCCGCATCACTGCATACCAGCGCTTGCTCCAGCGCGATACCCGCGTGAAACGGGCCACTCAAGAGCGTGGGGTACTTGGCCACCAAAAAGGACAACAGCGGAAGAGAAAGTGATGCCGGGGCGGCCACCACTTGGTGAAGTGCCCATTGCTGGGTGCCCGGCGAACTGTCGCCGAATAACCCAAACAATCCTTTGGCCTTCATCAAGTCCTTATTTGCAAGCACGGTACTTAATTCGTCGAGGATGGGGTCTTGGGATGGGTTCATGGCTTTTATACCTTGCTCTGACCGGATCGGAGCCAAGGCCCCGAGGCCGTCTGTTTTTTGATCACGCGGGCGCGTTTTGATGGGTGGGTTCAACCGAAAGTGTGTGATTCGGGTGGATGCAATCGCGTAAGTATCGGCGCAGGACGCGCCGAGGACTGAAGCGAAATGTGTTGGTAAAAGCGGACCGGGGTCGCGCACGACGCGTACTTAAGAAAGTACGTCGCGCGTTTTTTACTGCACGTTGTCGTCCAGCAGGTTGCGCGAGTGCGCCGCCAAGAATCGCTCACTTTAGGTTTAGTCAGCTTATCGTGTTTTGTCAGGCGCTGCATGAATATTCCACCCGGTTTTTTGAATTTTCATCCTACCGGATCACTTCCGCGCGTAGTACACCCAATTTTGGAAAACCTTGCGCTCGAAACGCTCACCGTAACCTAGGAGGTTTTCGGTGGAACCGATAATAAGGTAACCCCCAAACACACAGCGCTCCGCAAGGCGATCAAACAAGCGCTTACGGTCTTCCGCACTAAAATACACCGCGACATTACGACAAAAAATGATATCGAACATGCCAAATTGGGTCAGACTCTCATGCAAGTTTGCTTGCCGAAAAGACACCATCTTGCGCAGCGATTCTTTCACCTCGTAGCCATCGTCGGTTTTGTTGAAATGCCGGTTAAGCCGGTCAAACGTCATTCCCCGTGACAGCTCAAACTTTGAATAGCGAGCCAAGTGCGCCCGATACAAACACTTCGTGGAAATATCCGTGCCTAAAATTTCAATTTGATAGTGATTCACCTCCCCCAGCAGTTCGCGACAAACCATGGCAATACTGTAGGCTTCTTGGCCATTTGATGCGGCGGCGCTCCATATACGAATCAAGGGCCGCGTTTGCCCGCGACGCTGATCGAACAGGGACGGTAAAAGTTTGTGGTAAAGCAATTCAAAGGGTGAATTGTCACGAAAAAAATACGATTCGTCGGTTGTCATCAAGTTAACGATTTCTTGCTCAACCATCCGTTCTTTTTTTGCTTTCCGGTAAAGGCTCTCATAGTTCTTCAATCGGTGTTCTTTTAACAACGGCTGTAACCGCGTCTCAAACAGATAACGTTTGCTTTCGTCCAGTACGATGCCGGTGAGTTCATAGATAAAGCGACAAAAAAGCGTAATTTCGTGGTCGTTGATTTTAATGCGCACGGGGCACCCCTTGTCCCGACACAAACGCTAATGGGAACCCGGCATGCTGACCGGCTCTGGGTGCACCGTTTTTGGCTCGCGAAACAGAACCTTGGCAAGCAGCCCGGGCCGGGGCGCCGGAGAGCCCGCTCAGCTGCCGAGGACGACCGCGGGTGGGCGCCGCGAAACGAGCCATATTCAGCCCCTCCATCTCATGAAAAAAACGCGGCACATCGCTTGGCCAGGGACGCAAGCCCCAAAACTTCGTCGGCCAAACCCAATTTGATCACCTCGCGGGGCATGCCGAACACAACACAGCTTTCTTCACTTTCGGCCCAAATCACCGCGCCACGCCTTTTGAGAAGTTGGGCGCCGCGGGCACCGTCCGAACCCATCCCCGTCATAATCAAAGCCAGCACTTTGCCCTCATACGCCCCGGCTATCGAACGGAACAGATAATCCACCGAGGGTTTGCAAAAGGATTCCGGCGGGTCGTCGGTAATACAAATCTTGGGCACCTCGCCTTTTTTTACGACGCACATTTGCTTTCCGCCGGGTGCTATATACACCGTACCGGCTTCAATCGGCAAACCATGTTGTGCCTCAATGACGTTAAGCAGAGATTTTTGGTTGAGGCTGTCCGCCAAAGCCTTGGTAAACATGGCGGGCATGTGCTGGACGATGAGAATCGGACGCGAATAGTCTTTGGGAAAAGCCTGGAGAAAGGTCGCCAAAGCCGCCGGCCCACCGGTCGAGATGCCAATCGCCACCAGCGCGATCTCGTTCCCCGAAGGCTGGGCGCGCTTCTCATGAACCCTCGGCATGGGTGTCGGCTTGGGTGCAGGGATCGGCTTGGCCACCTTGGCTCGCGTTGACCGAAAAACCGCGGGCGCGGGCCCCCCACTCAATAAATGGTTTACCTTGCGGGAAATTTCTTCACGCAAGAACCGCAGCATCGCCTCGCGATCATCTAGGTTCGGTTTGGCCACAAATTCAAAAGCGCCTTGTTCCAAGGCATCAATGGTTACCGCGGCGCCCGATTGGGTGTGACTGCTAATCATCAACACCTTTACATCGGGGTAACGACGGCGAATTTCGCTGAGCGTTTCCATGCCGCTCAGGCCCGGCATTTCCAAATCAAGGGTTACCAACTTGTGTTTTCCCAAAGCAAGCCGGTCCAGCGCGGCTTGCCCCCCGGAAACGCGGTCGACTTTTTCCAAACCAAGATTCTCGGTAAAAATGTCGTAGAGAAATTTGCGGTAGATCACCGAATCATCCACGATAAGGACGCCGATTTCACGCATGGCATCCCCCTGGAATGAGGCTTTTTAGATCGTGATGGTTCCTCTGTCGGCTCATGAATGTCATGGTTTCAAACCTTTCACCAAGGTGCGCGGCTGTTTACTGTGGCTCAATGTCGAGCAATCGCTCAATGTTAAGGACCGAAACAAGTTTCCCCGTCATTTTGTAGACCATGGACAAATAATCACCCAAAAGCGCCGTCAAGTTCGAGGGCGGCGCCTCAAATTGATCCACATTGGCCTGCAATATGTCTTGAATTTGGTGGACCGCCAAGCCCACATTTTCACCGTAGTACTCCACAATGATCACATTCCGCCGGCCTTGGCTGCTGTCGTCGGGGTCTAGGCCCAACTTATTTTGAAGATCAATGATGGTGACGATGTCGCCGCGCAAATTGACCACACCCAGCACGTATTCCGGCGCGTGGTAAACAGGTGTAACCTTTTGGCTTCTTAATATTTCTCGTACATTCAGCGCCTCAAGGCCACACAACAAGCCGGCCACTTTAAAAATCACCAATTCTTTGAGGCGCTCTTCGACGCCCTCGGCGCCCGGTTCACGAAAATTCGTACTCATCCCATCCTCCCAAATTGGTGGGTCCGTTTTATGCGCCGACCGCCCGACCGTTTTCAATAAAGTGGTGGGCCCGCTTGATGATCAACTCCCGATCAAGCTTAATCAGATAGTCGTCAATCCCTACCGTTTTCGAGTGGGCCACCGCTGTACTGGTCGCAATCGAAGTAATCGCGATAATCGGGAGATGGGAAAGTTTCGGATCTCTGCGAATCGCCTCGGCCAATTCAAATCCGTCCATATTGGGCATCTCAATATCGGTCAACACGATATCCACCGAATCACCGCGTTCTTGCAGTAGGTTCAAAGCCACCTGGCCGTCGGTCGCGGTGATGGTTTGATAACCGGCCTCGGTCACATAACGTTTGACCTGATCCATGAAGAACGGTGAATCTTCAACGATGAGGGCGGTTTTTTTGCTTTCCGCCTCCTTCAACGTGAAGTTCTTTTCATATTCATTCACCCATTCCGGGACTTGCGTCCGCACCAAACCATGTAAATCAACAATTAAGGTGATGCGGTCATTGATGACGGCCGACCCAAAAATCCCGATCTGTTTGTGGGTCACCGGATCGATCTCAACTTCTTGCTGCACAATGTCGATGATTTCATCCACCACCAACCCGACCTCGCGACCGGCGATGCGGAAAATAATGACGCGGAACTGATCGGTTTTGATACGCGGCTGACGATTCTCCGGCTCGGCAAGGGAGAACAAGGCCAGCGAGCGGCCGTGAATTTTCAGCGCGGTGCGCCCGCCCGTGTACTCGACATTGGCGACATCGGCGGTTTCGATGCGCTGCACCAATTCCATGGGGATCCCGTAGAGATCCTCGCCGCCGTAGGAAATCATCAAAAAGGTCTGTACATCGGTAGCCGCGGCATCGGCAACCGCATCGCGACGTTGTTCACGGCGGCTGGGAATCTCGCGCAGGTTCATGTGCGAACAAATCCCTTCCACATCCAGAATCATGGCGACGCTACCGGTACCCAGAATGGTCGCCCCCGCGTAAATCGGCACGTCCTTAAGATGGCGGCCCAAGGGTTTCACCACAATTTCAGCCGAATCCATCAAATGGTCGACGATCAACCCATAGCGAATCGCGTTGGCCGTCACCACGGCAATGTTATGGGCGCCCTCGGGATCGCTACGCCGGTCACGCTTGGAACGCGGTGTGGCGATGTCGTCGGGCGTTTCCGACGCACCCGATCCACGTCGATCCGCCAAGTTTTGACGGCGGTCCGAGCGAATTTCCCCGGTCTGGGGATGGATGAAGGTCCCGTCCAAACCCAGCACGTCCCGCATACGCACCAGCGGCAACAGCTCTTCGCGGAGGCGAATCACGGCTGATTCACCAATGCGTTCAATACGGTTTTTCACTTCACTTTGAGGAATGCGCACCAACTCCTGCAAATTCACCTGGGGAATACAGAATTGTTGCCCCTCAACAGAAACCAACAAACTGGGAATAATGGCCAGGGTCAAAGGTAATTTGATGCGGAAGGTCGTTCCCCGCCCGACCGCGCTGTCGATGTCAATGGTGCCGCCCAATTTACTGAGGTTGGTGTGGACCACGTCCATGCCGACCCCACGGCCCGAAACATCCGTCACTTGCGCCGCGGTGGAGAAACCCGGTGCAAAAATCAGTTTCACCGCTTCTTTATCACTCATGGCTTCCAGTTCCGCCATGGTGTGCAAGCCCATGCGAAGTGCTTTGTCGCGAATGGCGTCAGGCGGAATCCCGCCGCCGTCATCGGCGATTTCAATCACCACCAAACCGGCCTCGTGCAAGGCGCTGAGCCGCAAGGTTCCGGTTTCATCTTTACCGTGTTTGATCCGTTTTTCGGGCCCCTCGATACCATGGTCACAGGCGTTGCGGATCAAGTGGGTCATGGGATCGCCGATAGCTTCAATGATGGTTTTGTCTAACTCGACGTGTTCGCCTTCCACGGTGAGGCGTATTTTTTTGCCAAGGCTGCGCGAAAGGTCACGCACAATGCGGTGGAATTTGTTGAACACCACGCCGACCGCCTGCATCCGCGTCGACATGATCGCTTCCTGTAACTCCGAGGTAATGATGTTGACCTTCTGGGCGGTGCGGTCCACCAGCTCCCAATCGCGCGAGTTGGCGTTGAGCAACATTTCATTGCGGGTCAAAACCAGTTCACCGGCGAGGTTCATCAGGCGATCCAACAGCAAAACATTGACGCGAATGTAGGATTCAACTTTGCCCGAACGTTTAGGCTTGGGCGGTGCGGCATCGGCAGCAGGCTCCGGCACGGGCGTGCTTGCCGGCGCGGGTTTCTCGAGCTTGGCCGGGGCCGCCTGCTTCGGCGGCGTCGGCACGACGGAAGCAGCCGGGTTCGCGGGCGCCTCCACCGGGGCCGTCACCTGAGGCGTGGGCGCCGGTTCCGGCGCGGGTGCAGCAGGTGCGGGCGCCGCTTTTTTCTTCAAAACCGAATGAATGTTAAAGCCCAGGGCTTCTTCGCCCAGTTCAAACACACACTTTTCGCTAAGTTCGAGAAAATGGCTGATTAAGTCGTGTTCCATCACCGTGGCGAGCAGAACGTAAAAATGAAGCTTGGGATCACCTTCATCGGCCAGGGTCCCCACGCCTTCGACATCCAAGACGCTGTCAATGAAATAGGCGAGGTCTTGCAACTCGTTGATGATTTCCAGGGCGTTTTTATTTTGTTTCTCAATTTCGAACAGATCGTACTGGACCAAATAGACGTGGTCGCCGCCTTTGCTGTCCCGTACCGCCTTCTCGAAATCGCTGAAGGGCACCTGCATCAAAACGCGACCGTCATTGGTTTTAATGTCCACCGCGCGGTTGAGCTCTTCCTGGGCTTTTTCGTCCTCCCCGCCCGCGCAGACCTTGATGCTTTCGACCAGGTCGGTAATCTCCTGGTCGTTGGAGGTATCGGGATTGTTGATCATGCCACGCAGCACATCCGCCCCGTCGAGCAAGACACTGATCACCTTGGGTGTCGCCACCAGTTGACGCTTGCGCAGCAGATCCAACAGGTGTTCCATCACGTGCGACAACTCTTTTATTTTGTGGAGCCCGAAGAAGCCGGCCGCCCCTTTGATGGTGTGGATCGCGCGAAAAACATGGTTCACCAGCTCGGCATCGGTCGCGGCGCCTTGTTCTTCAATCGCCAACAAATCGGATTCAATGTCTTCCAAATGTTCCCGAGATTCCACCAGAAAAAGCTCGAGAATTTCGTCGTCCGCCCCTGACATGGAGCCTCCTCGTCAATCAATTCAGGGCTAAATCCATTTCACCCGTTACGCAACACCTGAAATTTCGAAATGCTTGTCCAAACGCATAATTTTCAACATTTTAAAAATGGGCTCACGGACCCCGATCAGCTTCAACTTCTGCCCACCCTGCTTCAAAGAATTTTGTGTGGAGATCAGGACACCAATCCCCGCGGAGTCGATCACTTTCACCTCATGAAAGTCCAAAGTCAGCAGTTTTTCGCCGCCTTCTACCAGTTGCACCAGCCTTGCCTTGAGTTCCTTAGAACCAGACGCCACCAAATCACTCTGGATTTTGACGGTTAATCCCTCGCCTTCGCGAATTTCTTCAAACATAGGGGCGCTCCTGACTTTGAAACGCGAGGCCCGCACAAATCGCCGCGATGAACGGGCGGAGGGCGGTACGAAGCCGTCGCGTTTTTTAAAATGGATTACGGAATGGGAACAGTTTCCTTCATTATCGGAAAAATCATCAAAGAATTAAATTATTGATGCCTCGAATCGCAACCTTCTGCCGAAGGCGATGCGTCCCCCTGGTTTTCCCGGCACCAAAAGAAAATCCCGACCCACCGGCATGCGTTGGCATACAAGCGGATCGGGACTTAGTGGATCTCTATCGGCTACCTCGCCCGCAATTCTCACAAGGTATCCTGCTACGAAGCAGAAAGCCATGCGATTACGAGGGGGCGGCCTTCCGCGGGGCGGCCTTCCGCGGGGCGGCCATCCGCGGGGCGGCCTTCCGCCTTACTCGGTCGAGCCGCCTTCGCCTCAGCTGCTACGCCGAATGGTCGGACCCCTGTGCCGTCTCTCGGTCGTAATCTTCGTACTCACAAGGCTTTCTGCTTCTCGCGACGAATCCTTGTGAGAATTGCGGGCTAGAACCGGGTTCGTCAAGAAGCTTCAAAAACGGCGCGCGTTGCGCGCGTCGGCCGCGCCTCATCCACGACGAACCAACATCGAGCGCGGTTTAGCGAAACCAGCTATCGCGGTTTTGAATCAGCGCGTCGTGGGCGCTGTCAAAGTAGTCGATTTGGTAACTATAGGTGTAGTTCATGAGGCAAACGACCGGGTCAAAGTCGTGTGAACAGCCGTAGTTGTGGCCGATTTCGTGACGCAAGGCGCTGGTCGTGCCGGATACGCCTTGATCCAAACACACCGAAAAACCTTTGCGCGGGTTGCTGCGGTAGACGTACGCAATACCACCGGCGTCAAAACGAGAATCAGCGCTAAAACCCATAATGAGGCCATTGGGCAAACTCGCCGCATCACGGGCCAAATCGGCCAGAATCGCCGAGGCGTTGTTGCCGTTGGAGGTCCAGGAGTAGTAGCCCTGAATCACCCAATTGATGCGGAAATCCCGCCAGTACGAATTGTCCGCCGTTTCAATGATTTGTTCCAACCGTTGCTGCCAATCACTGTGACGCGCACGGTATTCCTCATCGGCAACCACGTAAACATTCACGGTGACCGCCCGTTTCATACGCTCGTCATCGGCGGGGAACTTTTCATACTCGTCCACCTCATTGTAACCAATGAAATGTTCGCTATCGGCATCAAACCAAGGTTCGTCTTTTTGGAACTTGAGCGGTGGGTCGACAAAGATTTCGACATCATTGCCAAAGGGGTCAACGGTACGAAAGCTTCTTTTTGCTTGTTCGGAATCAACCGCATCCAACGGAATGTCAACGGGTTGACCAAAGGCAAGGGCAGGTAGAACAAAAAATAACAGGACCGATTTTTTGAGTGTCATGGGAATACGCTCCTCTGATTATGGGCGACATGAATCAATGCACCACATCGCCAATTGTAAATAATTAAACCTCGTTGGGTTTACATTTGTTTTACATTTGATGAAGTGTTTCGGCCATCGGAAAGAAACAATTTCTCCCGCTTTCCCGCCACCGGTGATCGCCGTCACCGACAACCACAATAGAAAGAAAATAACGCCCAACCCATCGGCAACCGACCACCCGAAACAACCAGCTAGCACGAAACAATGGTTAATTACGCAAATACAACCCACTACAAAACACACACCAAGCGGATGGGTTCTTCTTCTCGACCTACCTTTTCACCATCCCTTCACCCCATCACCCGGGCAAACTCGCTACAATCCAAGCAACGCGTTCTATCCACCCATCACCCTACCGACCAAATTGAATCCTGATTGAGGATTAACGAGGTACGCCGATGCCCCATCTCGCCGAGGAGGAGCAAAACCACATCCCGCGGGCCATGCGCCAACCGAGCTTCTACCCGCACCCAACCCAAGACCCCATTCGCATGGTGCAAACCCATATCTCACACGTTTTCTTGACCGGCCCTTTTGCCTACAAGGTAAAACGTCCCGTCAATTTTGGGTTTCTCAATTTCAGCACGCTTCAGGCAAGGCATCATTATTGCCTTTTGGAATTGAGCCGCAACCAAAGCTACGCCCCCGAACTTTACCTGGAGGTGGTACCGATCCGCTTCGGCGCGGCCGGCTTCTCGCTCACCGGCCACGGCAAGATTGTCGATTACGCGGTCAAAATGCACCAATTCGACGAGCGTTTCTTGTTCAGCCGGATGTTCCTCGGCAACCGGCTTGAGGCCCGGCATCTCGAGAAACTCGGTCGCCGCCTCGCCGCGGTTCACGCCGGCGCCGAATGGGATCCCGTCAAAGCGGAACGCTACGGCAGCGCGAGCGCGGTGCAAGCAGTTGTCGCCGACAACTACCAAACCGGTGAACGGTTCCTCGGCCGCCTCCACGACAAGCAGCACAACCACGCCGTCAAAACCTTCACGGATCACCTTTTTCATGAGCAACAGGACTTGTTTACAGGGCGCGTCCAAAACGGCATGGTGCGCTTGTGCCATGGCGACCTGCATCTCAACAATGTGTGTTGGTACAACGAGGACGCCCACCCGTTTGACTGCATTGAGTTTAACGACGCCTTCAGCATCATCGACGTCCTCTACGATTGCGCATTCATGGTAATGGATTTGGAAAACCGCAACCGCGGCGACCTCGCCTTCGCATTTTTCAATGCCTGGTTCGAATCGGTTTACGATATTGAAGGTCTGCAACTTTTGCCGTTTTACCTCAACCTACGCGCCTATGTCCGCGCCAAGGTCTACAGCCTGATGGCCGAGGACGAAACCCAAAGCGCCGATAGCCGCTCGGAAAAAGAAGGCAAAGCCGCGCATTTTTATGAACTCGCCTACCGCTACACCCAAGCGCGCCCACGCCGCGCCATCATTGTGTGTGGCCTGTCCGGTTCGGGCAAATCCACGGTCGCGGCTTGGCTGGCCGGCCAACTCACGGCCATCCATCTCCGCTCCGACGCGATCCGCAAACATCTGGCGGGCATCCCGACGACCCAGAAAGGCGACAGTTCCCTGTACAAGCCGGCTTTTAGTGAAAAAACGTACGCACGCCTTATCGAAGATGCGGGCCGTGTCCTCGACGCCGGATTCAGCGTGGTCCTCGACGCCAAATTTGATCGCCGCGATCAGCGTGACCAAGCACGCGCCGCCCTGCTTAAGCGCGGCGTGTCGGTGGACTTTATTCACTGCCGGGCACGGCTGGAAACTCTGGCACAACGCCTCACCGACCGCGTAGGCGACGTTTCCGACGCGGGCCCCGACCTGCTCGAAAGTCAAACCCAATCCTGGCAACCCTTTAGCGTCGAGGATCAGGTTTTAGAACTCAACACGGAACATCATTGGCGCGCCCGGTTAGGTGACCTCCTCGGTCGCAAGCCCTAGAAGGAAAGGCTGGTGCCCAGGATGTGGTTGTTGCGTGAGCCGCCGCGAATGTGTTCCCACATATAAAACGAGGAAATGCCGACGCGCCCCTTCGTGCGCCAGGTAATACCGACCGGAACCAATCGGTTTCGTTCGAAGCGTCCGTCATCCGGGCGATAAAACCACTCGGTGTCCGCGTAGAACTTGGCGACCGGACCCCGTTTAAAAGAACGGGTAAACCGCGGCCGGGAGCGAAAACGGTCATTATCCTCGCGGCCCTTACGGCTGAGGTATTCGTAACGGTTGCGGTGGCTGTAGCGCCACGCACCCGCCATTTTAAATTGAAGCGAGAACTCAACCTCGGGCCGGCGGACCAAGGCAAAACCCGAGTCGCCGGATTTCACTTGCATGAATTTTAAGCCTCCGCCGACCTGCAGCCAGGACAGGTTGGTTTGGTAGGAAACCGTCGGCCCGTAAAAATAACCGAAGACCCGGCTTCCATCGTTGCGCATGCGCTGGTCGTAATAAAAACCCAATTTAAGGCGATCTTTTTGGTAGAGCTTGGTGGTGGTAATCAACCAGGCATGGCCGTCGTCCGTCGCCCAAAGGGGCCAGGGCAAAAGGAGAAAACCGAGCCAAAGCAGCGAACGCTTTCCCTGAACCCATCGCCATGGTTTGAGCGCGCGCGATCCACCAGCCGCACCCGTGCATCCTCGTCTCGCCTTACCGGCATTTGCATTCATGACCATCGTTCCTTTTTCATTGAATTCCATCAGCATCGCGCTGGTAAAACAGCGCGCTCCAGCGCGCTCCAGCGCCTCACGCACGCTGTGCCCGCGTGAGGCGCTTTTCTCCCGGGAACCGCGAGGAAAACGCTGAATTCCCCAAGCAGCGCCAGGCCCCTCGGGCTGTTGCCGCGCATCGGCGGCGCCCCTAAACCGGAGCACGTTAAGCCCACCCAACTCTATCGAAATCAGAGATTTTTGCCATCAAAAAGATCGCCGGTCTCAGACGCAACAAACCCAACCCGACGACTTTCCAGGTCCAACCACCGGATAGCCGGTGTATGATAGAACCAAAGTTTGGACACCGCAAAAAAGGGCAAAAACCGCAATAATAAAGAACCATAAATACTTTTTATGTCGGCTTTTCAGAAAACATCGCTTTTCCCCAACCATGCGTCTGTCCAAATGGGCTTCATTGATGGTGACATCTGCTTCATGATGTTGTTTATCCACCGCATTTACTGTACGGCCTTTTCCCCATCGGCTTACTGCACCGCGAACCCGCAACAGCTTTCACCTCTGCAAATTACATTGACCGAGCAAGCTTCAAACGGTTCTCAAGGTAACGTACAACCCATCATTATCCGCGATCTTGGTTTTTGTTTCACAACACAGGCTGAACCGTTCGGATCCTCCGCCTTAACCGGGTGCGCCACACGCCACCAAGGCTGATTCGGCACGACCGCGGACCCATGGCCGGGTGTCACCCTTCCGTCTGATATGACTTTCCCACGGTATTCCTTCAATCAAAAAGGTGGTTCTTGTGATGTACCTGTTCCTCTTCTCAGTGCTTGGCTTTCTGGATCACGCCAATCCCGCACCGACCCATTCCGACACCTGGTTTCCCTATCAAAACCAACTGCCGGCAGGCAAACAGGGTGATCCCCTGCTCGAACGCTTTCCCACCCCCCTTGGCGATCAACGGGTCGAACTCAAAAAAATGACGGTTTGGGCGCCGGGCGCCATCCTCACAACCGTCCGCTTGCAAAAAACAACAACAGGACCCGTCCCCTCGCGAAGCTACTATCAGGGGACCACGGCCGGGGGTGACCGCTTGGTCTTGGCCCGCCACGCGCCGGGCGTTTACCGCGGTTTCCTGCGCGGTCCACGCCAGACCTGGGCGGTCACCTGGCGGGACAACCAGGTCGGTTACAAACCGGCCCACGCCAAGGCCTTTGATGCGAAACACCCGCTTGGTGTCGCCGGCATCGCCCAAAGAGCCCTCACGCAAAAAACGGCCGCCCACAAAAACGACGGTCCCGTCGTGGTTGATATGGCCTTCGAGGCGAACTCCCTGCTCGCCAACCGTTTCGAAGCCGATCCCGAGGCGCTGATTGCGACGATCACCGATTCCATTGCCGTCTTAAACGCCTTCTACGGCAACGATCTCAACGTCAGGGTCCGCATTTCCTACCTGGCGATTTTTGCCGAAAACGACCCCTGGGGCTTCAGCCTCGCCGATTTCCGCAACCACTGGCTCGATCCCGCCAACGGGAAAACCACGGTCCATCGTCATCTGGCGTTCCGTCTGTTCGGCCGCGGCAGTTCCGGCGCGGCCTACATCAACGGGGTCGACAACCCCAATTGGGGTTACGGCGATCTTTCCTTTGTCGGCGCCTTGGCCGCCGATCCCAGCGATCTCAGTGACATTACCTTGCTGGGTCACGAGTTGGGACACAGCCTCGGCGGCATCCATACCCACGATTTCTTCCCGCCCATTGATCTCTGTTCCAAGGTTACCGGAAACATCCCGGCTGACGGCGGCACCATCATGAGCTATTGCAACTTCCAAGTGGAAGGCAACTTACCAACCCGGTTCCATCCCCAAAACGCCGCCCTCATCACGGAGAACCTGGCGCAAAAAAGCGGCCTCACCACCTTAAACGGCCCCCTCACCATTCCCGACCCGATCTTCCAACAAGCACTGGTCTCGGCCTACGATACCAATGGCGACGGCGCAATCAGCCTGCTTGAGGCGGAAGCCGTGCGCGAACTCGACCTGCGCAACAGCGGCGTGCGCGACTTAACCGGGCTTCGCCACCTGGTCAACCTGACCAGCCTGGATGCGCGCCACAATGCGATCCAACACTTACCCGCTCAGATACCCGCCGGCTTGCAGGTTTTGAACCTGGCGAACAACCCCCTGAGCGCCGCGAATTGCGCGTTACTCGGCGCTTACGAACAGCACGGCTTCAGCGAATTAACCCTTTCCCCCATCGCACCCGGTGGTTTCCTTCCGTGCGACACCCGGTTCGTCAGCTTCCCGGACGCCGCCCTCGCCGCCGCGGTCACCGCGGCGGCCGACAGCAACAGCGACGGCCGGGTATCCCTCAAAGAAGCCCAGCGCTTAACCGTCCTCTCCGCCGTGGCGGCGGGCATTTCCGACTTAACCGGTATCGAGGCATTGGTCAACCTGCGCCGGCTCAATCTTAGCCAAAACACGATCAGCAGCCTGCCGACCCTGCCAAGCCAAATTACGGAACTCATCCTGGCCGAAAACCAACTCACCGAAATCGACGCGGTCACGGCGCTCACCCAAATCTCCATGCTGGATGTGACCGACAACCAACTAAGGGCGCTCCCCTTTTTCGAAAACCGTCCGTTTTTCTATACCCTGCTGGCGTCAAACAACCAGCTTGAAAGCCTGCCCGATCTGAACGGGGCGGCATTTCCCCTCGAAACCCTTGACGTTTCCAACAACCAAATTGGTGACATCACGGCGCTGCCCGAATTGTTGTTTCACCTCAATCTCTCCAACAACCAACTGCGCACCATACCGGTCATTCCCGCCATCAATTATCCCAACAGCCAGTTCATCGACATCAGCAACAACCCCTTTGAGAACAGCGTCGAGAACTGCACCCGCCTGGGCGAATTATTGGAACGCAACAAACGCGGCTTGGTTTTTGAGCCGGGCGGCGACGCGCTGGGTTGCACCAACCTGGATCTTTTGCCACCGTTGCGTGCCCATCTTCCTTGGGTTGTCAACAACCCACGCTTTCTCAGCGAGGTGAGCCTGACCCATCGCGGCGAGGAAGTGATCACGGTGTTCGTTCGCGCCGAGGACGCCAACGGCGCCCAGGTTGAACGCTTCACCCTCAGCCCGGGCCAACGCCTGAGCAACCTCCTGGAAATCGCCTTCCCCGGCTTTGACCGCGCCGCCCTCAGTTTGCACAGCTACAGCCCCGATGTGTTGCTGACCACCACCCTGACCAACCGGAGCGGTCCTTCGCAAGGCGCCCGAGCGAGCACCCAAGCCGACATCTACGAATCGCTGCCCAACAAATTGTTGTTCACCGGGCTCAGCGAACAGGCCGCGCTGGCGCTGAGCGCACCGGGCAACACGGGAACGGCCGCGGTGGAACTTCGTGTTTCGGACGCCTTCGGCCGGGTGCTCGGGGTGATCAACAGCGAACTGACCAACGGCGTGCCCAACGCGATCCCCTTATCCGAACTGGGCGCATCGGTCGCGGGCCAAAGCGGATTAACCGTGCTCGCCACCCTTGAAGAAGGCAAACGGCTGAGCGGCAACAGCTTCTTGTTTGAAGGTTGGGCCGAGACTGCAACGGCGCGCGGCCAAACCTACTACGGAAACCCCGGCATTTACGCCGTTCCGGTGGGCTCAGAACGCAACATGACCATCACCCTTCACAACCCGCTGCCGGCGCCCCTGCTGGTGTTGGCACGCATTTTCGATAACGACAACCCACGCGGTCTCTCAGCCCCGGTGCTTGTGCTGCCATTGGCGACCAGCACGGTTCGGCCAGGTGACCTTTATCCCGGAGAGGGCGACATCGGCCTCCAGTTTTTTGGAAACTCGGCCTTTTACACCACGGTCAAGCTGGAAGACGAAACGGGGTCGGGCGCCCCGTCACCGGCCTTCAGCGAATTATTTGTCGCTTTTGACCTGGGCAACAGCGCGGACTTCGTCCTAGCCGACGACACCACCCAAGCCACGCTTTACATCCACAGCGGCATTCGTCGCCCGATGGGTACGATCACCGTGCAATTGCGCGATACGGACGGCAGCGTTCTCGGCGAACAAGCGGTGCCCTACTTCAGCGCGGTAGCCCAAAACCTAGATCTAGGCGATCTGTTTCCGGGCCAAGATGTGGCGGGCAAAACGCTGCGGGTCGCCACCCCGGCCCCGGACCTGATCAGCGCCCTGCTGCGCCAAAGCAACGGGACGGGCCGCTCATCGCTAACCAGCAGCAACGGCCGCTAAACAGCCGCCTGCAACCAAAAACAAAAGCCCGGGGCCCACACCCCGGGTTTTTTGTTTGCATTGCCGAAAAGGCAAAGAAAATCCCCCTACAAAGGAAAACCTCGGGGATACACAAGTGGTCAGAAGTGTGGTGAATTTTACATTTTCACGCCTAACAAAAAAGTGCGTTTTACCTTGCCAAATCACAGCCGTTTCGCTTAAACCTCTACAAGTCAACCACTTACTCCTTCATCCTCATGAATGTTTCTTTGAGTAAACTCTCAAAGCCGTCACTTTGTAAAGGTTACTTAAAACATTCGTAAATTTTTATGGTTGACACGCTTTTTGGGCTTGGGTACATTGAGGACATTCAGCGAGGCACCTATATCGCTGGTCAATTTTTTGACATCCTATGCCGATTTCGGGCGAACCACTTTTTTCAGAGGGAAGTCGTGTTCACACAGAAATCGTGCCGGGAAAACACGTAGCAGAAAGCAGATGGTTTCCCATCCCGCGGTCCATGCCGCCGCCGTCCCGAGGGGGGCCGGCATTAGGTTGTAGTTTGTTCCCTGCAGCCGATTCATGGAATTGATCCAACTCATGGCTCTGAATTCATGTGTTTCATTCGCACTTGACGACCTCAGTCACGACGGCTTGAAACCGCCACACCTCATCGATTGGCGGTGATCCTCAAAACGTCTGGAGGCTTTCACGCACAGTTAGACCCCACCGTCACACGCTCTACGCCGCGCGGAGTTTTGCAGCGCCCCCTACCCAAAAAAACCAAAATCTGTTCGTCGCCACGGGCTGTTGCGAGATGTCGCAACAGGCTATTGCGAGATATGCCACCGGCCTCATCGCAAACAACCGTGCCCTTTCGACGCGACCACACTCTGAGTGGGTTTCACCGGCCACGTCGTCACGTGGTTGGTTCACCAAACGCCGCCGTCCCGACCGCGGTCGTGTGAGCCCCCCTGCTCGGATCCCACATCTCAACCATCTCCCATCTGGGCTCTCCCCTTTGGGGTCAGGCAAGTGACCGCCGTCCATTTGCCTGACTGCAAAAGGTTTGCAGTCAGCTCGGGCCTTTCCCTCTGAAACGGTGAATCCCGTTGACCGATCCCTATCGGCAGCTTGACTCACCGTGAAAGGCCCACCCTTGGTTTCAGAAAATTCATCCCGTGATGGTGCTTCGAACGTCTGTTTCAGCCCCACGGAGATCCATTGTCCACTCTTGGAGGAGATAATTATGTTGCGTTATGTAACTCAATTGACGCTGATTTCACTGTTCGCCATCGCGAGCATCGGGTTCCTTTCCGCGGGAACCATTGACGCCCGAATTTGGGAAAAGTTCGAAGACCTCGCTGTCAATAAGGACGTTCGCGTCGACACCACCCCTGGTGTTCGCGTGGTCGTACAATTGAAAAACAACGCCGTGCGCACCGCCGGCGACCAATCACCGGAAGATCTGGCACAACAGTGCGAAGGCGCACAAAACGATTTCATGGACGCCTTGCGCGGTGCCGGCCTTTCCAAAATGAACAAAGACGGAAAACAAGACCGTTTTGAAGTCGCCGTCATGTTGGAATACCAATATGCGGTTGCCGGTTACGCTTTGGACGAAGAAGCGGTAAAAGAACTGGCCCAATTGCCCCAAGTAGAAGCAGTACAACTCGACGTTCTCAACAAATTGTTTACGGTTGAAGGCCGTCAAATTACCGGTTCCACCCAAGCCGCGAGCAGCGGTTACACCGGTGCCGGCGTCGGCGTTGCCGTCGTTGACAGCAACTACGACCTCTTGCACCCCGAATTGGGCGGCAGCACCAACTTGCCCAACAGCGTCGTAAAAGGCGGCTACAACTTCTCATCCAACAACAACTCCATCCACTCTCGTAACCAACAAGACTGCTACCACGGCACCGGCGTTGCCTCCATCGTTCGTCGCTATGCGCCTCAGTCCGACCTCTACACCTTGGTTGTATTCCCCAACGCTTACGACTCCAACATCGCGGCAGCCATCAACTGGGCCGTTACCAACCGCAACGGCACCGGCGGCGGCGCCCCCATCAAAGTTGTGACCATGTCCTTGGGCGGCGGTCGCTACAACGGTTCTTGCAACAGCGGCGTGATCCACACGGCCGCCGGCAACGCGCTCAGCAACGGCATCATCGTTCTGGCCGCTTCCGGTAACGACGGCTGGGTTGGTTCTACCGCTTCTCCTTCTTGCTCTTCCAACATCATCTCTGTCGGTTCTGTTTGGGATGCCAACAACGCCGGTTACTCTCCTTTCCCTCCCGCTTACTGCTCCGACAACAACCGTCGTGTTGACGAGCGCACCTGCTACACCAACACTTCTTCCGTACTCGACATCTACGCCCCTTCCGAGCAAGTCATGTGCGCCCGCTGCGGCGGCGGCACCAACGCTCTGGGCGGTACTTCTTCAGCTTGTCCCGCGGCGGCCGGTATGGTTGCTCAGTTGTTGGACGCCAACTCTAGTTACGCGGGTAACAAAGCGGCTGTTTTGAACGTTTTCCAAAGCACCGGTGCCAACGTTGCCGGCGACAGCGGCAAAAAACGTATCAACATCCTGGCGGCCATTGGCGGCGGCGGCACCACCGGTGGTGACGGCGGCGACGGCGGCGACGGCGGCGACGGTTCCACCGGCTGCAGCGGCGATGCCTACGCCGGTAGCCTGAGCGGTGGTAACGACTCTGACGTACAACCCAACGGCACCTACTACCAAGCTACCCGTAGCGGCACCCACCGCGGTACCCTGAGCGGTCCTTCCGGCACCGACTTCGACCTGTACCTCTACAAGTGGAACGGCAGCTGGCAGCAAGTTGCGTCTTCGACCTCCAGCAACTCCAACGAGACCATCTCCTACAACGGCACTTCCGGCTATTACTACTGGCGCGTTAGCTCCTACTCCGGCAGCGGTAGCTACGACCTCTGCTTGGACACCCCTTAATCACCCGGCCTTGACCCTCGGGTCTTAGGTTCACTTCGCGAAACGCGGGTTCTTCGGAGCCCGCGTTTTTCCGTTCCATCCCCGAGGATCCCGCATTTCGCGTTGAATTAGGAAGGATCGCGAAGTACCTCGCGCTCTTCCACTTGGCGTGCCGCTTCCATTTCGCCACGTTTCGGCAGGGTCACGCTAAAGGTGGTCCCGCGGCCGAGTTGCGAGGTGACGCGGATGTCGCCGCCACAACCCTTAATGATTTGGTGGGAGGTAAACAAACCCAAACCCGTTGCGGCACCGACTTCGCCGGTGGTGTAGAAGGCATCAAACAATTTACGCTGTGCCACAGGTGAAATACCCACCCCGTTGTCGGTCACGGTAATCACGGTCCGCGTGGGCTGATCGACCGCCTTTACCACCACACGACCCGCACCGTGCCCTGCTTTTTTGATCGCCTCACCGGCGTTGCTCAGGAGGTGGCCGAATACGTGTTCGAAGGCCTCGGCTTGACCGTCCAAATACAAACCGGCGTCAATCTCCAAAACAAAAGTGGTTTCCGGGAACAGTGAGGCCACACCGCGCCGCGCACCAGAAACACAATCCAAGAGGTTGACCCCGGTTGCAGCGCCGTCGTCAAGCTGGGTCAAACGAAGGAGGTCGCCGACAATCTTGCCAATCCGTTTCGAGCCTACCCGAATCAGTGAAACCTGCTCGTCCAAACGGGCAAAACGCTGCTGGAAGGCGTCAACAAAGTCAGGATCCGGCTCATCACCAAGGAGCGTAAGCAGGAAGTCGTGGAAGTCACCGAATTCATCCAGCAAACTTTCACTGCCACCGGCAATGAAGTTGTTGGGGTTGTTGATTTCGTGGGCGATCCCGGCGGTCATGATGCCCAGGGATGCCAGCTTCTCCTGACGCACGATGATTTCCTGGTTGCGCACAATCTCTTCTTTTTGTTTTTCAATCTCATTCAACAAACGCGCACGGGTCAGGGCGGCGGTAGCGTGCTCCCTAAAACGGGCCAATCGCTGTACGGCAACCTCCCCAAAGGCAAGAGTTTGTCGCACGTTGGAGAACACCAGAAAACCTTCAACCTTGGCTTCAATCTTGAGCGCCAGAACCACCAGTGATTGCGATGCACGCGTCAGTTCGAGGTTCATCAGAGGCGCGGCGGTCTGAACATCGTCCAAGCGGTAAATGCCGTCGCCGACTTCTTGACCGCTTTGAACATACCGCTGAACCAACTGCTCCCAACTAAGCTGAACCTGGCTCAAGGCCTCGGCCTCGGCAGATTCGTGGCCGACCAGTGCAGCGAACCGGAAAACACCACCGTCACGCACCATGAGCGCGGCACGGTCGGCGGCCTCAAACAATTGCAAGCCGTGGTACAACAAGGCCTCAAAGATTTCATCGAGACGCGCCAAGCCGTTTAAGGTCCTCAGGATACGGTAAACATGTTGCAGTTCGCGGTGTTGCAGCTCCACCTCTCGGGTCCGCTCGGCCAGCTGTTTCGTGCGCCGCTTGACCTTGTCCTCCAAATTGCGGTGCAGATCGAGCAAATGATGCTGGGAACGGATCCGGGTCAACAACTCTTCCTTCGCAACGGGTTTGGGCAAGAAATCGTTGCCGCCGTATTGGAAGGCGGCCACCAAATCGGCAAGCCCGGTTTTGGCGGTGAGGAAAATGATGGGCAGGTCTTGGAGCGCGTACCGCTCCCGCACCCGGCTCGCAACCTCGTAGCCGGTCAGGCCGGGCATCATGATATCGAGCAAGATCAAATCCACATCGGTCCCCGCGTCCGTGTCGAGAAGCGCCAAGGCCTCTTGACCATGGGTCACGGTGGTTACCCGGTAACCCTGTCCTTCCAAATGGTTGCGCAAGACGTGCCGGTTAATGGGTTCGTCGTCAACCACCAGCACGTGCAGCGAATCCTCGAGCTCGACCACCTCGGGCGCTGCCAAGGTGGTTTCAAGCGCGGCCCCGACCACGGGTTCCATCAAGACAGGTACCGCGTGGGCGCCGATTTGACGGGCACGGTCCACTTCATCAGCCACGGGAAGGCTAAAAGAAAAGACCGAACCCACACCCGGCTCGGAGGAAATGCGCAGTTCGCCACCGTGTTCCCCAACCAAGGCTTTGGTAATACTGAGCCCGAGGCCGGTGCCGCCGCGGGCACGGGACGCGGAGCCGTCACCTTGCTCGAAGCTGTTGAAGATGCCGGCCAATTTCTCCGAAGCGATACCGATACCGGTGTCCCTAACGGCAACGGTAACCTGTTGCGGGCCCATCTCGGCCTCAATGGTAATCGAACCCTGATCGGTGAATTTAACCGCGTTGCCCACCAAGTTGTGGATGATTTGTTGGAGCCGGTTCTCATCCGCTGCTACGAGCGGACAATCGGCAGGGATCCGGTTGGTCAGGGTCACGGGCGTGCCCTGCAACCGCGGCAGGGTTAAGGCGACCACCAAGTCGGCGGCGGCGCGGAGGTCGACGGCTTTCATGTCGAGCGCCAGTTTTTGGTGCCGCAGTTGGGAAAAATCAAGCAAATCGTTCACCAAATGGGCTAAACGGCGACCTTCATTAATAAGGATACCCAGGCTGTTGTTCATTCTCGAAGCGGAGGTGCTGCCGGACCCGTCGGCGAGGGATTCGGCCATGCCGATAATGCCTTGTAAGGGCGTGCGCAACTCGTGGGAGGTGTTGGCAAGAAATTCGTCTTTTAGTTTGTCGAGCTGGCCGAGGCGCGCGGCAACCTTCTGGGCTTCCTCCGCGAGGGCCCGGTCCTTTTCCGCATTGAGACGCGCCTGGTGTGCCAATTCTTTTTCCTGCTGAGCAATCTGCCGTTGCCCTTCTAACTTACCGCGTTGTTGCCATAAATAGACGGCGATCAGCAACAGCACAATGAACACATAACCGGTTTTAGCCCACCAAGTTAGCCACAGCGGCGGCAGCACGGTAAGGTCTAACCCGCTGATGTGGGGACTCCATTGGCCATCCTCGTTACTCGCCTGGACCTCGAACCGATAGCTGCCCGCGTCGAGATTACTGAAGGCGGCTTGGGCATTTTTGGCGGAAGTCTCAAACCAGGCGTCGTCAAACCCTTCCAAGCGATAGCGATAGCGAATTTTGTCAGGGCGATTAAAATGAACGGCGTTGAAATCAAAGGCGATCATGCGTTGTTCGTGGCTAAGGGTTAACCGCTCCGTCGCCAAGGGAACCCGACCCAAGGGCGCCTGCAGCACCACCGGCTGTGGCAACCCCTCACGCCTGGCCAATGACTTGGCCGCCACACGAATGTCGTGCAAAAACACCTTGGGCTGTGCACCGGAGAGAGGGATCGTTTGCGATCGAAAGCGCAGGAAGGTGTTGCCGCTAAAGGCATAAAAGGTGCCGTCCGCCGCGGCGACGGCGCCCTGCTCGGCGACGCCGGACATGGCGATGCCGTCCTCGCGGTCAAAAACCCGCACGGTTTCCCAACGCGTATCAAACAGCGTGACGTTTCCCGCCCCGGTCAGCCACAGACGGCCGTCACCGTCCTGCAGAATGTTGCTAAAGGAATCGACGGTTAAGCCGTTGGCAAAGTCCCAGGTGGTGACGTTGCCGGAAACCGGCTCGATGCGGCTCAGGCTGACGCCGACGCCGACGATCCAGACCCGGCCTTGGGAATCGATGTGAATATCAAGTACATCGTTGGCGCGCAGGTGTCCACCGTCGGTGCGTTCCTTGTGCCAATGATCCCAATCCCCGGTGGAAGGTTGGTAGCGATACAACCCGCCACCGATGGTACCCATCCACAAGCTCCCATCGGCCGCACGACGCATTCGGGACATTTTCAGGCCGGCAACCTTTTGTGCTGTCTCAGAATCGCGGATCTGTTTTGCGGTCCCTTCTGCTAAGTCAAGGTAATACAAGCCACCATGATAACCTCCAACCCACAAGCCGGAGGTACCCTCGGCAACCATATGGCCGATGCTCGGTGACACGGACGTTGCAACCGACGCACCGGGCGCGAAATGGGTATCGGTCCCGGTGTTCAGGTCGATAATTTGCAACCCACCACGCCAGAAGCCCACCCCCATTTTATTGCCGGGCAGCGCCACCAAAGTTTTGATTTGTTTGGTGACCAACGGGGGCAATCCCGTCACCTTGTCATAGGGCAAAAAATGATGGGTTTCGGGGTCGGCAATAAAAATCCCCGCCGCCCGATTACCAATCCACAGACGGCCCTGATCGTCCACGGCGGAGGCGTTCACCCCGGAATTGGCGATAAAATCTTTGCCGATCAAAGCATTTTCGAAGGGCTTTTGGTGGGGATCGGCCCAACTCACGCCGGCCCCGGAGCTGCCGACCCAAACACCGCCCTCGACATCCAAGGTCAGCGACATCAAAGCCTGAGATGCCAAGCTGAACGGGTTGTCGGGATCGGCGGCATACACCTGCATCTCGCCGGTACTTTGGTCGCGAAACATCAGACCACGGGCAAGGTCGGCAATCCACAGGTTTCCATAACGATCTAGCTCGAGCTTGTAGGGTTTGACAGCCGGAATCGCATGCTCACCGGCCGACAGATGGGTGACGGCCATGGTTTCGGGGTCGAGTTGAAACAGGCCAAACCCATTGGTCCCGATCCACAGCAGACCGTCGGGGCGCTCGAAAAAACTGAGAATGACCTGGGGAATAACGGGTTCCCCTTCCTCACCATGGCGGGGAATACGATGTGTCTCCCCTGTTTCGGGATGCCACCTTAACAAGCCGTCATCAAAAGTTCCGATGTTGAGGAACCCGCGCGAGTCCTCAAAAACGGTATAGACGGGGGTGGGATTCTTGACGCCGGGAAATAACGCCGCCAAATTGATGCGTTCAAAGGTTTCAGTGATGGGATCGAACCGGTCGAGGCCGCCGCGGTAGGAACAAACCCATACGCGACCGTCCCGACTCAGTGCCAAGTTGTAAAGATCGTCATGGGACAAGCTGTCGTCGCGCCCCGGGTCGTGTCGAAAAGAACGAAACTGTTGGGTTGTGTAATCCATGCGGTGCAAACCACCGCCGCGGGTGGCAAGCCACAAGTCACCACCGGGGTCTTGGGCGATTTTGCGAACCCAACTCTTGAACAAGGCGTTGGGATTCTGGGGATTGCCCCGAAAAACAGTGATGTTGGTACCGTCATAAAGGCTCAGCCCATCCTCGGAAGCCATCCAAATTAGGCCGTTGTTGTCGCAGAAAATATCGAAGACCTGGGTACCCGCGAAGCCGTGGTCAAGCGGGTAGTTTTTGAAGCGTAAATGGGTGGGCGGCAAGGCCGCAAAAAGACTCAAACAGGGCAAAAGAACCCCTAACGCGAAAAAAGAACGCGAAAAGACACGCATGGATGCTCCGGGTTGTGAAGAATAAGCTGAGGCGGCGAGGGTTCTAGGAGGAAATAGGGTCGAAGCGAGCATTAAAAAATCGCACGGCCAAAAGGTACGTGCCGAGGGCCCCGTCACAAAAGGATCTCACCCCGCGCAAATCATAAAAAATACGAAAATTAACCACCCTGTTCACACTGCACCACACAGCAGAACCCACACAACCGAGTTAATAACTCATCGCTCGAGGAACCCTAACACCCCGTTTCTCCTTAAACAAGATTGAAGCATCAGAGATATAACGCAGCGCACACAATTTCTATTTTTAGGATGAAGGCGGGCCGCGCCGTGACCTGGGCAACGATTTTACCGTGTTCCCCTTCGATAAATTGACCCTCGCCCATCACGGTGAAACGGGTCATGTTATTAACGGATCCTTCGGCGCGGATGGTGGTTTCCGGCTAGCCCGCATTTCTCACAAGGCTTTCTGCTTCTCGCGACGAATCCTTGTGAGAAATGCGGGCTGGAGCGGTCGCATCATTTTGATGTCGATGGTGGCGTAACCCATGGCGGCGGTTCATCGTTTCTTTTGATCCTCAAGCCACTTTTTTTCAAAAAAGTCAGCCAGTTGGTCGATGCGCGCGGCTAGCACCTCACAATGATCGTCGGCATAACACAATCCAGCCTCGTAACGGCAATACGGCCCGCGTCGCACCGCCGACAACCAATTAAAGGATCCCTCTATTAAGACACGCCGGTCCATGCACAGGGTTTTGCTGTGAATGTTGTTGATCTCCCGAACCTGGACCCCGACTTTGGCAAGCGCCGCGCGGCCTTCGGCGGCATTGGGTTTCAAGGTGGGTTTCCCGGAGCCCGTCCGGGCCAGATCCAAAAAGGCGTCGGTATAAACCAAGACCTCACGCCCTCTTTGCACAGCCTCTTCAATATGGTGGAGTAGGTCGGCCTCCATCAAGGCACGAATCGAAATGAAGGGCGACACCAACAGGATCCGTTCGCGAGCGGCTTCGAAAACCCGGGCCAAATAGGCCATGTGGGTTTGGGTATCGGTCAAATGGCGAACCTTGGCACCAGATCGCCTGAGTAAAAGCTTTTTGGGAAGCTTGAAATCACGAATTTCATTGGCCTGATCGGCAAACAGGTGGTTGCGGGCCAGGTTGGCCGTGTGACCCTCGCCGGCAGCGAACACATTCATGTCGCCAAAAACCAGGAAGGAATCCTGGGCACGTGAAACGGCGACGTTGAGCATGGCCACATCCGAATTAATGAAACTCGCGGTTTCCTCGCCGGCAACCACACTGGAGAACAGCACCACCGGACGCTCGTCGCCTTGCATGACGTGAATGGTGCCGATGGTGAGATCCTTAAGCATGATTTCTTGGCGGGCGCGACGTCTCAAGGTTTGCGCTTGGGCCGCATAAGGGGTGACCACGGCGACAAGCTCACTCATCGGGCGCCCGCCATAAAATTCACACAGTTCTTCCGCGCGCGCTACCAGCCAGGAAATAATCACTTCCGCTTCAATTTCGTTATGGAGGCTGCCCTGTTTGCGGCGTTTGGTGTGGCCAGGAACGTGGGCATAACCCATGGCGGGAAGACAGCGTTTTTCCAAGGGTTTGCGCTTCGCAATCAAGCGTCCCCCGTAAACCGACTGGTTACAAAAGGCGATCACCTCCGGCACACATCGGTAGTGTTCCAACAACATGGTCGCTTGCGGCCGCACCCCGCGTCGCCGCTGCTTAAAGTCAGCCGCTTTCATCGCGGAACCTTCTGTCACCATGAGGCCGCACGCCTCAAATTCCAGATCGTGGTCATTGAGGCCGCATTCGCGCCGGTTGCCCTGTTCGATGTGGCGGGGCAAACCCGCCACGGGTGCAATTTGGTATTCGTCTCCGATAACCACGGCCCGTTTTGCCAAAGCGATTCCGGCGCCGGCCAACTCAGGCGCAACCTGACCGGCTTCATCAATAATCAGCCAATCGATAAACCCCGACAAGGGTTTATCAGAAAGGTTAAAGAACTTGGGGACACTGTAGGTTGTCGCACCCAAGCAAGGCGTGAGTTTGGCAATCGCCCACCATCGATTTTGTTGGTAGGCAACGGATTTCTTGCGTTTGCGCACACCCCCATCGGCAGCCTTGAGCCGGTCTGCCAGCCAACGGGCCTCCCAATAGTGGGTCGCCCACCAAAACGCCTGACGGCGCGGTCCGGTATCGAGTCGCATCTGCACATCCGCCGAACCTATATCCTCGAAAGCCGCGGCTGCTTGGGCAACGCGTTCCTCTTCGGCGAGCCACGCCGCGCGCTGCGTCAAGGCTGCTTCATGAGCAACTTCGGCTTGTTCGAGTTCCTGACGATATTGCTGTAAATGGTAATCAAAATAACGACCGAGCCCGGAATCATCGCCTAAATCCAGTTCGGGCGGCATGGTCACCCCCAACCCTAAAAACAAGGCCCGGTTGCGTTTCTCAACAAAACTTTTGGATAACTTTTCCCGCAAGATGTCGCCTAAAGCCACCGCTTGGTTGGCCAGCCACTTCCGCTGAATCCGTCCAATCCGTTTTATTTCCCCTTTCAACGTAGCGACCTTGGTTTCCAATGCTGCGACTTCGCCGGAAAGGCGCGCCGATTCCCGCGCGCGTTCGGCCTGCTCACCGGGATCGAATTGGGCAAAAAACTCACAAGAACCGCGCAGTTGTTCATGAAGCCAAGCGACAACATCGTCCATACGGTCAAAGTGAGGCGCGCCCTGGGCAGCAAGGTTTTCCATAAAAACCGTTTCAGCTTCGACGAGGTAATCCTTCTTGCCCAGGATCTCGGGAAAACCCTTTTCCCAGTCGGTGGTGTAGAGAACTTTTTGTTGTTTCAGTGTTTCCACCTGAGCGTGAGAAGGACAAAACAAACCAAAACCGGACACCTTGGGCAACCAACGCGAGGCAAAAGCATCCTCACCATCGGTCCCTCGGGAAAAGCTATGCATCACGTTAAGCAGAGCTTGGTTGTTGGTCGAGGTAACCACCACCACGGGCGGCTCCCGTTCAGCCAAAGCGTGGTTAACCCACAAATTGGCCACCATCGACTGAATCAAGCTGGTTTTTCCGGTTCCCGGCGGACCGGTCACGGCCAAAATCGAGCCGGGCAGTTGGCCCAAGACGCGATGCAAAATGCCCCGTTGGGAGTCGGCCAATCCGTAAGACGGGTTCACATGGGCCAAGGCACGGTACCCGAGCTCCGGTTCCGCCGGTGGTAAGGCATCCACCACGGGCGAAGCGTAATCAGCCAATAACGGCGGAATCGGTTGGTCCGCCAAATAATCGTACAGTTTTAATAGGGAGAAAGCAGCATTGGGTCGCGGCTGGTCTAGTAACACAAGGGGCGAACTGACACGCATCATCACAATTTCGAGTTCTTCCATCGTTGCCTTGGTCACATGCGCGAACAACCCCTCGCAAAAAGCCCAGTAGGAAGCCCAATCTTCCCAAACAGCTTGATCGTGTTCTTCGAGGTACTGATCTTGGTCGGCCACATGGCCCAAAATGACCTTGCCACCTCGAAGCGGTTCTAAAAAACCTCGGGTCATCCACGGCTTAAACCGTGTTGGCGGCTCGCAACCAAGGGTCATCAGAAAGGTGGCGGGTATCCAAAGCGGCACAACAAACTTAGGTAAACCCAGGTTCGCCTGGCCATGGCTCACCTCCGCGCGAAAAACGACGGGCGCGAGGAGCAACGGGACGGCACCATGGGTGACGAACTTCTTATTCCGACCCCCGCTTGATCCACGTTCAAGAAGCCGCTCCACCACGGTCTTCGGAATCTTACCCCCGGATAAAGCCGCACGGTCAACCGGTTCAGCTTCTTCCAATACACCATCAGGAATACTGATCCGACTTTGGTCTAAGAGACAGGATCGCCAGTAGGTTAAAACTTTTCGATAATACTCAGGTGACTGGGGGTTCTTCATAAAACCTACCGATCCAAACCCTGAAAAAGGTTCGTGGTTTGAGACGGAAATGTGAGAAATATCCCTATCTTAATCAGTCGTTAAAATATGTCAAAAAAAACTAAAACACGAATCCCTCAGGCAAACCACCTTGAAAACCACCAGTTTCGGAACAAGAGCATCGCAACAAGGTTCCATTACGCACGAAAACCAAAGCCATTTTTAATTATTTCGGGTGACCGGGGTCACGGTATCGCACGCTGGGTTAAACGCCGTAGCTACCTGGCCGGTCTGGCTTTACAGAACACAAAAGTGGGAGGTTCCTTATGAAAAAGTTATTGGTTTTCGGTTTGATGTTGGCGTTTGTTGCACCGTTGAGCGCGGGCACCCGCGTGGTGATTCGTACCCAACCCGCACCCGTCGTGGTGAAAACGCAAAAGGTCGTGGTTCGCCCCGCCGCCAAAAAAGTGGTGGTTCGCCCCGCGGCGACCAAAGTGGTGGTTCGACCCGCCCGCAAAAAGGTCGTGGTTCGCCCCGCGCCTCGGGTCACGGTCCGTCCCGTCCTTCGCATCAATCTTTAATTCGCATCACAACCTAAGACACGCAAAAACAAAAGGCGCCGTTGCTCCGCGACGGCGCCTTTGTGTTTTTGGGATTGTGCCCTTAGGTTAGCCCGCATTTCTCACTAGGAATTCTGCCACGGGCCAAGCCATGCGATTACGAGGGGGCGGCCTTCCTCGGGGCGGCCTTCCTCGGGGCGGCCTTCCGCGGGGCGGCCATCCGCATTACTCGGTCGAGTCGCCTTCGCCTCAGCTGCTACGCCGATAGGCCGGACCCCGATAGGTCGGTCCCCGATAGGTCGGTCCCCGATAGGTCGGACCCCGATAGGTCGGTCCCCGATAGGTCGGACCCCGATAGGTCGGACCCCTGTGCCGTGGCTTGGTTGTCATCTTCGTACTCACAAGGCTTTCAGCTTCTCGCGACGAATCAATGTGAGAAATGCGGGTTAGGGCAGGGTGATGGTGCGGCGGTTGTCGCCGCGATTGGCTTCTAGGTACAAGCGGCGGGGATCCACTTCAATGCTCGCTGCACCTAGGGGCACCTTCACCCGCACCGCGGTGTCCCCCGCCTTCACCGTCACGGTTTGCGGTTCTCCAAGGGGCCGCCGTTTTTGATCCAGGGCAATCCATTCCAGTTCCATCGGCCGATTTTCCGCGCTGTCGCCTTGAATTTCGACCTGAATGGCCAAATGAACCAAGTCGTCGGTGTCCCGATTCGCTTCTCGGAGACGCAGGTCGTAGGTCACCACCCGTTTGAACAGTTCTTCCAGGCGAACCCGTTGCGGCGTGGGTACATCCTCGAGCAAGATGGCCAACAGATCGGTGCTGCGTGGTCGGGCTGGAAACCGGTGCGCTTCGAAAAAGGCGGCCAGCCGTTGGTTCACCGTTTCGCGACCAAGGAATTGGGTCGCCAGGTGCATGGCGTGGGCGCCTTTAAAATAGGCCGGATGGGTTTCGCCTCCGATGCGATGTAACGAGGGTTCTTCCACGGCGTCGTAACCCCTGAAAAAGAAATACTTGGCGGCGACTTCATCCAAGTAAAAACGCTCCTCGTCCCAACCGTACCATTCGGCGAACACGGCCGACTCAGCGTATTCACACAGCACCTCGGTCAGCATGCGGTACCCCGCGACCGGTGCCGGATTCACCATGCCGCCCCACCACTGGTGGCCGACCTCATGGGCCACGATTCGGCCGACCATGTTAAACGCGTCCTCGTCTTGTTGGTCCAACAGGAACAAGCGACTTTCGACAGCGAAAATGGTGGTGGCGTAAGAGGTGGCTCCAAAACGCGCCGAGAATGCCGGGATCTCGACAATGCGCAAATCTTGATAAGGATATTCGCCCCAGTGGGTTTGAAAGTAGGAAAGCGCGCCGGCGGCGGCGTCGAGCATGGTTTGCACATTCGCCTCGTGACCGGGTCGGTACCATACGGCGACCCGAACGTCGTCGACGGTGGTTTCCGCGACGGCGTAATCACCGACGGACAAGGCATACCAATGGCTGCTGATTTGGTCGATGCGGAAGGTACTGAAATGACGGCCGTCGCTCTCCCATTCACGCTCGAGTCGGCCGAGGCTCAGCGCGCGCGATCCGGCCGGGGCCGAGGCGGTTAACTCAAGAGAAAACCAGGGTTGGGTCGGTGGGTCGCTGTCGTCGTCATTTCCCCAACCGGAATGCGCCGGTAACCCGAACTTGCGGCGCAAAGGGTCGTTGGTCAATTCGAGGTGGGCCAGGTAGCCGAAATTCGGGACAAACTTGCTAAGCTCGATGTAACTCCCGCCCGGCAAGACGTAGTGTTCGCCGTCCATGCTGCCAAACCCAGACTGTTTTACGGTGAGCTCGAAATGAAGTTGTCCCTCTTCGCCCGGTTGTAACGGCGTTTCGAAAACATAGGTCTCCACCCCGAAGCGCGAATCCACATCCTTGCGATTGGCACCTTCGACACGGGTGCGGCAACGCAGGCCCCGCAAGGGCGGGGTGGTGAGCGTCATTTGCTCCAAAGCATGGGCGTGGGGGTTCATGAACCTGTAGGTGGCGGTGACCTGGTAACGGCGACGTTCGGGGAACACATCCACTTGAACGCGGCCGGCGCGGTACACGGGCTGGGGCCGGTCGGCGGTGGCGCGGTAGGTTTTTTCGTAACCCGCCCGCCAAGCTTCGATTTCATGGCCGCTTGCCACCTGCATATCGAAGTGGGTTTTGTAGAAAACAACGCCGGCCGAGGCCACCAAGGCGGTCAAACCCACCACTGCAAGCACGGCGACCGGACGCATGACCCCAAAGGCGCGACGTTTGTGGCCGCGACGCAGGAAAAACAAGGCGGCGGCGCCAACGAGCAAGGCCGCGCCAAGATGGAGCAACATTCCCCAAAAGGCGACGTCGTCACCGTAACCGCCGCCGGTCATTTCGGACATATGGGGCGCGGGGAAAAAGGGCATCGTCAGGAAGGACAGTTCCCACTGGAAGAGGTTGCGCAACGCACGGGCCAGGACCAGCAAACCGGCACCGGCCAACATGCCGAGGTATTTGTTGGGAAGGAAATTCTGGAGCGCGAGCACCCAGCCCGCAAAAAACCACAGCGGGAACCCAACAAACCCATAAAGGCGGGCGTAGGTTGAGAGGTCGTGAATGCCGGCACCACGCACGAGTTGGTAGCCCGCACCCACCATGACGGCGAGGCTGATGAGGAACAGGATCAGGCAACCGAGACCGAGCCACTTGGCGACCCAAAGCACGACACTGGGTACGGCGCTGCTGTCAACGATGCCGTCGAAACGGTGTTCTCGTTCCAACCAAGCCCACTCGGCGGTAAAGAAAATCACCACCAGAGGACCGAGGATGCGCATCGGGTCCTGCAGTTCGGGAATGATCAGCGCGGCTCGGGCGGCAAGGGGTACCCCAAGATCGCCCCGTCCCATCTCCTCGGTCAAAACCATGCCGAATAAGAAGAGGCAAAGCAACGACAGCAACAACAAGGGCAGGCCACGCACCATAAGCTGCATGTCAACAGCAATTTTTGAGCAGAGCGTACGCAGGACAAAACCGCCGCCGAAGCGAGGGCGGACGGGTTGGAGCCCGGCGAAGCTCGACACGGCAAGGGGTCGGTTGACAATCGCGGGCGTCCGGCCGGTGGTCGCGGCCTCGCGGAAGCGGAAGAAACGGTAGGCGATGCAGCAAAGCGCAAGTGACACGGTCATCCAAATCAATCGGTTGGCGAGCAGGTCACCCTCCAATAGGATGAGTTGGGTATTTTTGGCGGCGAGATCCCAATAGCGAACCTGTTCGTACAGCGGGAAAACACCGAAAGGGTCGAGCAGCACGGCGAGTTTGGTTTCGTCGGCTGAAAGCTGTTTGGATTGGGCCATGACGGGCGAATTGCTCAGCATGGAGCCCACGATGTACACAATGAAAAGTGCGATCCCAGCCACATAAACAGCGATCTGGCCGCGACAAAGGGTCGCCACGCAAAATAACAGGCTCAACCCGAGGAACACGTTGGGGACGGTGAAGGTAAAAAACGCGGACAAAAAGGCACTGATCCGCAACGGCCCTACTTCCGCGCCGTGGGGCGAGGGCAAGGTACCGCCGATCACCATACCGAGCCCGGCCAAGCCGACGACCAAAAACACGACGACAATCAACCCGAGCAAGCGGCTGGAAAGAAACGAGAAAAAGGTAACCGGGGTGGTGTGAACCAAGGGCTCCATGCCGTGAGTTCGGTCGCGCAACACGGCGTTGCCGGTGAACAGCGCGAGCCCGAAAAAGGAGGAAAGCGAGAGCAGCACCATCCCCTGCGCAATCGCGATGGGAGCGAGTCGGTATACGTTGGGACCGGCATAGAGGGTGTACCCAAGGAAAAAACCGAGCAAGAAAAAGGCCGCCACGGCAACACGGATCAGGGTTTGGCTAAATTGGTAGCCCAATTCAAAACGGACTAGGTCGCGGAACATACGGCCACCTCCCCTTCGTGCGCGGCCAACGCGGCGAAGTACGCGTCCTCCAAATGGGCCGGGCAAGGCTCGAAGCCGGCCTCGGGTTGGTGGTCGGCCAACACGCGGATAAAACACCGCCCAGCTTCCAAGCGGTCACTAAGCACCCGATGGCGTTGGCGCCATTGGGGCAGGTCGGCGCGGGCGGCGGAACGGCGCCAGACCCGCCCTTGAAGTTGTTCCACGAGGTGATCGGGACGCCCTTCCAACAGCACTTTGCCGCCGGCCATGACCGCGGCTTTGCCACACAAACGCCGCACATCCTCGACAATATGGGTCGACAGCACAATGGTAATGTTCTCACCGATTTCACCCAACAGATTGTGGAAACGGTTGCGTTCTTCCGGGTCCAAGCCGGCGGTGGGTTCGTCGACAATGATCAGTCGCGGGTCACCCAACAGGGCCTGGGCGATGCCGAACCGCTGGCGCATGCCGCCCGAAAACTGGGCCACGGCCTGGCGACGGCACCAGGCAAGGTTGGTGCGTTCGAGCAGTTCATCGACCTGACGACGGCGTTCTTTTTTGTCGCGCAACCCTTTGAGCACGGCCATGTGATCCAGCAAGCGCTCGGCCGAGATTTTGGGATAAACCCCAAAATCCTGGGGCAGGTAACCGAGAACCTGGCGAACCAGGTGCGGGTAACGCACGATGTCGGTTCCATCCCAAAGAATGGAGCCTTGATCGGGTTCCTGTAAGGCGGCGATGGTGCGCATTAGGGTCGACTTGCCCGCGCCGTTGGGGCCGAGCAAACCGAAAATACCGGTGCCGATGTCGAGGGTAACGCCGTCCAGGGCGCGCACCCCGCCGGGATAGGTTTTGGACAGATGGGTAATCGATAACATGCGGTCTCCTTGCCGGCCGACTTACCTATAATCGCGGCCTGTCATGCCCTAACCTACGCGGTCCAAACTGGAACCGCCGGCGGATTTGGACGAACGACCGGGGAAAGATGACCAACGACCCCAACCGTCAAAAAAGCGGACCAACCACCGTTTTCAAGCGCACCCCAGACGACTTCACCGGTGTTCCACGGGGTTTGGCTGGATTGCGACGGTCGTTCGTCCTAAATAATCGGTCGTTGGTCCGCGCGCTCTTGAGACGAACAACCCCTCCATGGCAGACTGGGAACCAATTCAAAAACATCGTCAAAAACATCGGGGGTTGTGTTTGGAAGCCTGGAAAGCGTCATTGGGGTTTGTCGGATACCTGCTGGGCGCGTTGACCCTGCAACACGTGGGCGCCCGTGATCTCCTGCTGGTTTACCTCACGCTGGCATTACTGATCCCCATCAGCTACTTGATCAGCAAACGCGCGAGCCAACGGGACAAATTACAAAGCCTGCGCGAAGAATCGTTGCGGGCGGAGGTGTTGATGCTCAAAAACCAAATCAACCCTCATTTCTTCTTCAACACCCTGAACAATCTTTACGGCTTAACCCTGGCCCAATCGCCGCAAGCACCTGAGATGATTCTGAAACTCTCCGACATGATGCGCTTCACGATTTACGAGGGTCGCAAGGATCAAGTCGCGCTGTGCGATGAATTGGCGTACCTACACCACTACATTGAATTGAACCAAATGCGGTTTGGCGATCAAATCGATATTCAGGTGACCGAATCGGTCGCGGACGACCAGGTACGCCTGCCGCCCCTCATGGCGGTCGTCCTGCTGGAAAATGCATTTAAACACGGCGTGGCAAAATTGGGCGAGGCGGCCTGGATTACCCTGGATGTGCAGGCCGATTCCCGCGAGGTTCGCTTCGAGATTCGCAACAATGTGGCGACGGACAGCGCGCCGGGCAAGCCTGGCATCGGTTTGGCCAATTTGCGTCGTCGCCTGGAACTCTTGTACGGACCACGCCCCGATGCATGTGTACTGCGCCGCGAGGGCGACGTCTTCCACGCCGCCTTGAGACTGGGGGCGCTATGAGGTATTTGGTCATTGACGATGAACCGATTACCCACCAAATTATCGCCGGCTACTGCCGCGAATTGGATTTCATGGAATCGGTGGGCAATTGTTATGACGGCGTGCAAGCCCTGAATCTGCTGGCCAAAGAACCCGTCGATGTGCTTTTTCTGGACGTGCAAATGCCCAAGCTGGGCGGGTTTGATTTGCTGCGTACCCTGCAACAGCGCCCCTTGGTGGTGATTATTTCGGCACACCGTGAATACGCGCTGGAAAGTTACGATTTCGATGTCTGCGATTACCTGCTGAAACCCTTCGGCATGGCGCGTTTTCTAAAAGCGGTGGAAAAGGTCCGCGCCCGCCTTGCGCCGGAGCCGGAGGCAGGCGCGCCGGAAGTACCGCAAACGCTGGTGGTCAAAGACGACAAAACCCACCATCAAGTGCCGCTCCACGAGATCCACTACATCGAAGCCTGCCGCAATTACTGCATCGTTCATTTGGCCGACCGGCGGTTGATGACCCTGGAAAAAATATCGGCGATGGCGGAACAACTGCCGGATGACGCCTTCGTACGTATCCATCGCTCTTATATTGTGGCGGTTGCGGCAATTAGCGCGGTGCGCGCCGGCGCCTTGCAACTGGGTGAACGGGAATTACCGGTCGGGCGAACCTATAAGGCTAATTTGATCCCCTTCCTTAAAAAATAAAAAAGTCCGAAGGATTTTCATCGCGCCCGGCCACTTATACCTAAGAGGCGCGATAAGAGCGAGGGGGTTTGGCTAAAGATCTGGAGCGAAATGGCTTGGGAAAAGCGGAAGCGCACCCGCTGGGTGCGGTGAGCATTTTCACAGGCCGTTGTAGCCCAGAGGTTTAGTCAAAACCACCGCGAGTTATCGCGCTTCTTAGGTTATAGGCATGCCCTTTTTCCGTTCGGCACCGGTTCCCCAAGGCAAACCGTTTTTCTCAGCGCGCTTTCGCAACGCCGTAGACAAGAAAAGCGGGCCGCTTCGCCGGACCGTTTTTGTGATCTCCCGCCGTGATCGGCCGGATGAGGTCCCGCTCACCTTCCTGCTGCAACCGAAGGTCCCGTCATGCGCTTTGATCGTGGTCACCGCGAAAAACGTGCTGAGGACACATGTGCATGTGAAGCAAATACCATTAGCCGGGCTTTTGACCCGTGCCCAATTTGGAGCGATTCGATGAGATGTTCTTGGTTCTTGGTTTTTATGACGGGGCTGTGCTGGGCGGCTGAGCCCTGGATTCCCCATTACACGGCCGAAACCGGCGGTTTTGCCACCACCCTCCACCTAATCAACGGCGACTATGAAAACGACTTCGTCGCCAAAATTACCGCGTATGATGCGGGCGGCCTGCTCTTGGCGGATGCCGCCCGCGAGGTCACGGTACCCGCCGGGCAACGGCTTGATCTAACCCGCGACGCCCTCCAATGGAATGGCGTCGCCGTTTCCCACCTGCGCATTTCGGCCGGCGACAACGTCAAGGTCTCCGCCTCCTACCAAACCACCGGCGGCAGTGTCTTGCCGGCAACGGTTTCGGCCCAGGAAAGTTTAACCGCTAGCGTGCGTTTCCTGCCGGTCAACCAAAGCGGCGCCTTTGACGGCTTGGTCTTGGTTAATCCCGGCGAAGAACCCCTCACCTTTCAACTATCCGCCCACGACCCGAGCGGCAACACGGGCGAAACGCTGCGTTTCACACTTGCGCCTAAGGCCAAGTGGGTTGCGGTTCCCGCCAATTTGTTCAGCGAAAACGTGGCCGGCGACGGCTTCATCGCGGCGCGCGCCCCGGCAGGTTTGGTGGCGATGGGCTTGCGCGGGACCTTACCCGGCAGCGGCGTTTCGGTCCTCACGGAACTGGCCCTGGACCGCAATCTGCCCGCGGCGGCCAAGCTCACCTACAGCAACCAAATCAGCCGCATTATCAATCGCAAATGCGCAACTTGCCACCAAAATGGCGGCATCGGCCCCTTCCCCCTAACCAACTACAGCGAGACGGTGACCTATCCCGACCTCATGCAATTGGAGGTGAGCGAGGGAAGAATGCCACCCTGGAAGGCTTCGACGGAATGTTCTGAATTTAAAGGGGTACAGGCCTTAGACCCGGCCGAAAAAGACATGCTCCTGGCCTGGCTGGCGGCGGATCTGGATCAGGGTCCTCCCCAACGTGCGCCCATCTTCGAACCCGCGGGCGACATTGCCTGGCGCGGCGGCACCCCCACGCAAACCTTTACCTATAACGAGGCCTACGAATTCAAACCCGGCCCTGACGACTACCGCTGTTTCCCGATCCCCCTCAACAACCGTGAAACCCTGTATTTAGAAGGACTTGAAATCCTGCCAGGCAGCCTTGAGTTTGTGCATCACGTGATCTTGTACGCCGTCACCACCAACGAGGGCGAAGCCCTGGATTTAAGCGAAAGCGGTCCGGGTTACACCTGCTTCGGCGGCCCCGAAACCGAGGAAGTCCGCATGCTCGGCGGTTGGGCGCCAGGCTCGGATCCACAGTTTTTCGGTGACAACATCGGCATGAGGATCGAACCCAACACCACCATTGTGATGCAGGTTCACTACCACTACAGCGGCACCGCGGGATTTGATCAAACCCAATTCGGTCTGTACCTGTCCGAAACGCCCCACGAAAAAGAGCTCTTTTTGTTGCCCTTGCTCAACGAGGATTTTGTCATCCCCGCCGGCGCAAGTGATTATGTGGTTTCCGAATCGCTGACCTTGCCCAACTTTGTGTGGCTGGACTTGTTTGTGGTCATGCCGCACATGCACTTGCTGGGTAAATCAGTGACGGTTTCAACCACCGACAACGCCGGCGGCGAACAATGTTTGATCGACATCCCCAAGTGGGATTTCAATTGGCAAAAGTTCTATTCCTATCAAGATGCGGTGCGCATTGAGCCGGGTTCCACGATCACGCTGAACTGCGTGTTCGACAATTCGGCGCAAAACCCCTATAACCCCAACAACCCACCGTTGCCGGTTCGCTGGGGTGACGCGACCACGGATGAAATGGCACTGGCCTTTATCGGCGTGGTGGCGCCCTTCGACATCACCGACGAGAAAAGCCGTTGGGAATGGCCGATGAAGGTCAACGCGGCCGGGGTCAACTTGGAGAAACGGCGCACCAACCCGCTGAACAAACTGCCGTCTTGTTGTCGCAAAGGCGACGCGGTGAAACCCTGGAAGAAATGTGACGCGGGAACCACCCCCTTGGAACCCAAACCCCGATAAAAACGTGGGCCGCCCCGATGGGCGGCCTTTTTGTAAGTCTTTGTAAGGAGCCTGTCCCGAGAGAATGACCCGATTTAAGTTGTTAATGAGGTCGCGGATGTCACGCCGGACCCAAAAGTGCCCGATAGGTAAATAACAGGGCGCGACAACTTTTCGAATCGGAGGAATACGTCATGGGACGATGGATTTGGGTATTTTTGTTGATGCAATCGGTTTGGGCCGCCACGGATTTGGTGATTCCCTGGGCAACCAACAACGCCGAGTTCCGCTCAACCATTGTGGTCAACAACCTCAACACCCAAACGGTGACGGTTTCGCTTCAGTCGACGCGACCCGACGGCGAAAGTCATCAGGTCACCCTTTCCCTGGAACCTTTGTCCCAGGCGGTATTGGACCCGCGTGACGCCTTTCCAACGCTCGGCGACGGCCCGGGTCAAGCGGTACGCATTCAAAGCGAGCAAGACGGAATTCGCGCCGGTTTTGTGGTGCGCGGTACCGCGAGCGGCTCGGGCGATTCACCGGGGCAAACCAACGCAATCGCGGCCTCGGTCGCTTCACGCATCCTATTGTTCGCTTACACACCGAGCACGGCGGATCAGTTTTCGGCACCCGTGGTGGTTAACGGCAACAGCGAAACGGCGACGGTCACCTTTTACGCCTACCAAAACGGTTCCCGCTTCCAAGCCGACCCGGTAACGGTCGCACCCGGCTTCACGCCCTACACCACCTTGGTACGGGGGCTTTTCCCCAACCTGCAGGGGGACTTGTTCCTGGTAGCCGAAAGTGATTTACCCCTGATCGGCTCGGTTTTTATTTTTAACAGTCAACGCGAACCCGCCATGGCCGCGGCCGAACCGCTGAGCACGGTCCCCAATCCACAAGCCAAAGCCGATTTGGTATTTCGCAACGGTTTGGTGTACGCGGCAACCAACCACCAGGCCGTCGCGGTCTTGGACGGGAAGATCGCCTTTCTCGGAAGCGACGCGGATGTGGCAGGTTGGATCGGCCCCAATACGCGGGTCATCGACCTGGCGGGAAAAATGCTGTTGCCGGGATTTATCGACAACCACAACCACGTGGGTGAAGGCGGCGAGGTGGGTTGTTTTCCCGAACGTGGCATGACCCTCGCGGCACAAGCTCGGGTATTGACCGATTGCGCGGGCACCTTGAACGACGGGCAGTGGGTCATCGGTTACGGCGGCGACTTTTTGCTGGAAGCCGAAGCCATGGAAACCGACCGCTTCCCGCTGGAAGTACTCGACGCCATTTTTCCCAACAACCCCGCCATCATCATGGATTACACCTCCCACGCGATGTTCGTGAACAGCCGCGCGCTTGCCGCGGTTGGTTTTGACGCCAATACGCCCCACCCCGCGGGCGGCATTATCATGAAGGACGAAGAAGGTAACCCCACCGGGATCCTGATGGACAACGCGGGTGATGTGGTCATGGAAGCAGCCGTTAACAGTCTGGCGGGCCGATTCGATCTTTTCTATCAAGGCATTTTGAACGGGCTCGCCATCGCCTCGGAAAACGGCATCACCACCATCGGCGACGGTCGCACCTACTGGCGACGCGGTATGTTCGAGGCCTGGCAATCGGTAGAAAAAAACGGCGATCTTTCCGCGCGGGTCTCGCTGCGACCCTGGATTTATCCCGAACTCAATCGCGACGAACAACGCCCTTTTCTCAGAACGGCTTTCCAAAACGACATCAACCAACTGCTGATTGTGAACCAGGTCAAAATGTACATCGACGGCATCGCCGAGTACGGAACCTGTCGGGTGATCCAACCCTTTGTCAGCACCTATTTTCCGGGATTCCCCAATGGCCTCAATTACATCAACGATGCCGCCATGGTCACCTGGTTGCGTGAATTACAGTCGCTGGGCTACGGCGCCCACATTCATGCCATCGGTGATTTGGGGATCCGCGAGGCGATGAATGCGATAGAAGTCGTGCGCGGTGAAGGGTCGGCGCTGAAATACAACCTAACCCACCTCACCATTATGGACCCGGCCGAGGTGCCCCGATTCGCGGCCTTGAATGTTGATGCCGATATCCAAGTGGCCCACGCCTCCTTCAGCCACCAGGAACGGGCCTCGGGTTTGGATGAGATCCTAGGGGCGCAACGCACGGCGGAAGTCCTGTTTCACCCGGTAAAGGAGCTGTCGGCAGCGGGCGCCAACGTGGTGCTCAGCAGCGATTGGACGGTTAATCCCGTTTCGCCAATGATTGCCATCTCCTACACCGTGGAAGAAGGTTCATTGACCCTGCGCCAAGCAATAAACGCCTACACGATCAACGCCGCCAAGGCACTGGGTTTAGATGGAATCACCGGTTCACTGGAAGTGGGTAAGTCGGCGGACTTCGCCATTATGGGCGCGGATTTAACCCAACTGAGTCCGGCCCAAATTCGCGAAGCCAAGGTTGCGATGACGGTGCTTCAAGGCCGCATTGTTCATCAATAGCTTCAAAAAACCAGACACCACGAAAAGAAGACAACAGATCCAAACCATGTCAAAGAAGTAACTTCACTTTTGATGTTTCAGTTGCTTTGAATGGGTTTAGGGTGGGGCCAACCAACCGCAAATTGCACGGGTATCGGCTTCAGAGCATCGGGCGGGGCTTGCCAAAACGGCATGCCCCGCTCGGCTTTCTCCTCTGCCGGAAGGTGCAGCCCGCGGTTTCCACTGGAGGACCCATGCCCGATTTCGACAGTCCTTGGAAACACCTGAGCGAATCTTTTTTTCCTGAGTTGATCCAGTTCTACCTACCGCCCGCCTTCGACGACATTAACTGGGAGCATAAAATAACATCACTGGACAAAGAGCTCCCGAAACTCGATCCGATGAGCCAAACCGGCGGCCGATATGCCGACAAATTGTTTTCCGTTCAAAGGAAGGACGGAAAAGATAGCTTGGTTTTTATTCACATGGAGTTTCAAAACCAAAAAGACGACGAACTGCCGCTGCGCATGTTCATTTACAACTACCGCATCTTTGATCGTTACCGACGCCCAGTGGTCAGCTTGGCGATTTTGGGTGATCCAAACCATCAGTGGCGCCCCAACCAATTCCACTTCGCGTTGTGGCAATTCTCCTTGTCGATGGCCTTCCCGGTCGTTAAATTAATGGATTACGAGGAGGATTTGCCGGGGCTGCTCGCCCACAAAAATCCCTTTGCGTTGGTCACCGCCGCCCATATCCTCGCCTTGCGAACCAAGGGAAAACCAAAATTGCGCATGCGGCAAAAGCTCGACCTAATCAAACGCCTGTACCTCAACGGCTATAGCCCGCAAAAGGTGGTAGCGTTTTTTCGCTTCATTGATTGGGTCCTGCAACTTCCACCCAATCTCGAACAACAACTCCAACACGATCTTGCTGTTTTTGAAGGAGAGCAAAACATGCCGTACATGATGCGATTCGAACGCTTGGCCCAAGAACGCGGAGAAAAAATCGGAGAAGCGCGTGGTGAAACGCGTGGTGAAGCCCGTGGTGAAGCCCGTGGAAAACGGGAATCGATTGTCGATACCTTGGCTTTGCGCTTTGGTCCGCTACCACCCAACATTGCTCCGGCGCTGGAAAAGGTGCCACCAGAACGGCTGATTGAACTTCTCCGCCTCGCCGTCACGACAACATCCATCGAAACCTTCTCGCGGCACCTAAACGAATGACAGGGTGAAAACAGGCCGGCGGAACAAAGCCGCGGCCGTAAAAAGAAAAAACCCCGTGATCTTTAGATCACGGGGTTAAAAGAAGATATGTTCTGTATAAACTTAGAATGTACTTTCACAATGGGGGGAGATTTTTGCATCTCGATAAGCCATATTTAGCTGATAGGATATGGATTGAAACGGGTGGAACCGGAATCAGCGAAGCCAATCCTCGGGGATTTTAAACTCGCGGAGATCCTGATCTAATAAGTTGATCAGGTAGTTAGACATGGTGGTGTCTTCCAGCGCGCTCTTAATGCGCAATTTAAGGTGTAAATCGTTGGGGATATCGACGTGGATTTTGTGGGCTTTTTTTGAGTTGTGTTTGTATTTCATGGGTTCCGAAAAACTCCCTCGAGGTGGGCCCATTATGCGCAATGGGGCAGAAAGCTGTCAACAGAAAAATACCCCTAAGACGTTTTTAAGTTAACCATAAAAGTATTTTTGTACTTTTGTACATAATTCGCCTCCGCCTCAAGAGGTTCTTTTTATAACACTTACTCCGCTTCCAACCCGAGTGGCTCCTCGATTTTCCCAATGATGAGAAAATGATGAGAAAGTCTAATTGCGGCATTTTCCCCGGAAAAACAAAATTCCCCGCCGGCGATTTCGCATCGTTGGCGGGGAATCCCTGCGTTTTGAGGTCTGAACCGGCGGGTTAACCCCTTCTCAGGCCGGGTTACACCGAGAACTAACTCACGGCGGCCTTAAACGCGAACATGGTTTTGAAATGCTTGCGGTACATCACCGACACAAAAACCAACGCCGCCATCATCGCGCCGGACATGGGCAACTGCGCCGGCTGCAGGAACAGGTGAAGGGCAAAAATGTTGACGATGATCGGCGCCAACATGACCAACGCCAAGGGTACGAACCGGTTCGTCAGCAGCATCAGCCCACCGACGATTTCGACCACCTTCACAAAAGGAAAAAAGTAGCCGGCCGCCGCCATCGCCCCCAAAAAGGCGCCGGCCTCCGGGGTCGGTTTCGGGGTTTCCATAAAACCCAAGAAGTAGTTCAAGCCGCCCATGACGCCCAAGATCAATCCCAAGAAAGCCTGTGCCGCCAAGGTGATATAGGTTTTGGTTTTGTCGTTCATGTGATACCTCCTGCCGCCTTTTCCGGGTCGGTGCGTGTCTCGCCCGCCGCACGGCTGTTTTGTTCTGACAAGACCAAAGATACAGCCGCACCAACTTATAAAAAAGTATTCATTTTTCATCATTATGATAAATTTTGTTTATTATCGGGAGGTCGCATCATGACCCTGGATCAGCTCCTCGTGCTCGACACCATTCTCACCCACGGCAGTTTCCGTGCCGCGGCCGAGGTGCTCAACCGCAGCCAGCCCGCCCTCAGCGTCGCCATTCGCAAGCTCGAAGAAACCTTGGGTTTCTCCTTGTTTGACCGCACGGGTTACCGACCCGTCATCACCCCGGCCGGGCAGGTGTTCCACCAAAAAGCGCAAATGCTGCTCCGCCAAGCGGAGGGTTTAAATGAGCTGGGTCGCCAGTTGGCAGCGGGAAAAGAAAGCGAATTAACCATCACCATCACCGCCATCGCCCCCATGCCGTTAATTCTCTCCATCTTAAAGCGGTTTGAAGACCGCCATCCCGACACCCGTCTCCATATTAACTTCGAGGTGATGAGTGGCAATTACGAACGTTTGATCCAACGTGAAACCGATTTCTCGCTCACGATGTTGGACGGCGCCATGCCCGAGGTATCATTTCTCCCACTCGCCGAGGTCACCATGATTCCGGTTGCGGCACCCGCCCTAGCCCGAGCTGTCACCGACATCGACACCTTGCGTGATTACGTACAGGTCGTGGTGCGAGACTCCGCCTCGGTCAAACCCCGCATTGAGCGCGGCGGCCTCCTGGAAGGGGGACGCCGCTGGTTGGTGGGGAACGTATTCATCAAAAAAGAGATCATCCTTGCCGGTTTGGGATGGGGCAGCTTGCCCGACCACCTGATCCGCGCGGAACTGGCCGCGGGGAAACTACAGCCGCTTCGCCTAACCAACATCCGCCGCGTATCGATTCAGTTGGGTTTGGCACGTCTGGCCGAGCGACCGATGGGGCCGGTGGCCCGTGAGTTATGGGCGCTGTTTCAGGGCGAGTTCTCCAACGCGACCCACATTCACCGGGACCGTTTCGAATAGCCCGAATTAAGCCAACATCCATTGTAGGGCCCGCGCAAAGTGGGCTTTTCCATCGCGTTCGATCACATCGCCGTGGGCCATAACCACGCGCTCAAACGGCCGTGCAAGAACAGGCTGAAGCGAAGCCTTGGCGGCGCCTCGGTCGTTGGTCAGAATACGCCACACACGACTTTGCGCGGGTTTGCGCCAAGCACCCGCGGCACGCAACAGCCAGGGCGTCATCGGGCCGCGTACCTTCGACATGTTAAACATCAGGTCGGTGACAATCAGCGTTTTGGTTGCACGATGCAACAGGATGATTTCATTCATCTTCGCGGCACCGCCCAACGGAAACCATTCAATTTCGTCCGCCCACGGAAGGTTTTTTCCTGGTCGAATTTCGGCCGTCACATCCAGATCCGGCCGTTTTTGTGCCAAACCCGGTGCCGTATACAGTTTGGCCTCTGGATAACGCGCCATCACATCCTTCAGGTACAAATGATGAAAACAATTGGGCGCGATGAGGGTACGAACCGGGCCCAAGGTGTCAATCTCAGCGGCAAGCGCGTCATCAATCCGCACGGGCGAATGCAACAACAGCGCACCGTTTTTGAGACGAATCACGGTCATCCGGCAGGGAAAAATCACCAAACGACCGATTAAGTTTAGGTCAACCTGGGCTTCCCACATGTGTTCGGTAATCTGAACCAACATCTCCAACCTCACTTCGGGGGTCTTTGGTACCCCGTATCATTTCGTCCACCCGGGCCCGGGGCGGCTCGTTTTTCAAGATAGGTTGCTTGTGAAATTTAGTCAAGCATGCTTTACTATTTTTTCAAGGAGGCGGTTTTGACGGAAAAGAGCGGTGAATTCTTAAACGATCTCAACGCGGCCAAGCAGGCCAATGTATTGGAACGTCTGTTCCGCTGTGCCCGCTTGCTCAACGACGAGGGAACCCGCCGTGTCGCGGACTTGGCGGAAACGCCGATCCTACGCGCCGCGCACATGAACCTCATGCCCCACATCGATCTCGCGGGCACAAGATTGACGGTGCTGGCACAACGTCTGGGTGTCACCAAACAAGCGGCGAGCCAGCTGGTGGCCGATTTGGAAAAAATGGGTGTCCTCAAACGGGAGCCCGACCCGGACGACGGCCGCGCCAAACGGGTGGTTTTCACGGAACAGGGCCGCCAAGGGTTGCTCGAAGGTTTGGCGGTCCTTCGGCAGATGGAGGAAGAACTCAGAATGGATATTGGGGATAAGGAAATAGACCGGTTCAACCGAACACTGGGGACCATCCTGGGTTGGATCCAAACCAACTCGGCCAAAAAGGATACCTAAGACGAATCGTGGCCGGGTACCCTCTGGTCGATTTGGCTGGGTTTCCCTCTTTTACATGGACCCACGGTGGTCATGCCGTTGCTTCGACCTTTTTTATCAGGATATCTGGAGAAAATGAGGATGGGCGATGTTGCTTCCCACCCCTTTATAGCTGGGTTACGCCGCGGATGACGGCGTCGCTTCGTTGGTCTTTCTCGATTTGGTGTGTAACACCTTTTCCTTGGCGGATTCGGTGCGTCCAGCCGGCCCCTGAATGGGTGGCGACGGGGCTGAAATCCAAACGTTGGTCGCGGGAATTTGGCGCACCGCGGTGCGCGAACAGACCCGACTCAGGCGAACCCTAAAACGCCCGTTCTTCATCAAAGGCGGTACCCGACCCGCCAAGCAGGTAACCCGCCATCGCCCATCCTCATACCATCCTTTTATCCTGAGAAAAAAAGAATACCAAGCCCTGCATGACCGGGACCCAAAAACACCAAGCACCGCCAATCCGCCCACAAGACGGGTACTCCACCCATCCTAAACAAAAAAACCGGGGCCACACGTCACACGCGGCCCCGGCTCCCAATGAGGGAAAACGAAGGGTTAATCGACGGCTTTAATGTTGACATTGCCGTTGTTGGTTTCAATTTTGATGGTGTGTTCGCCACCGTTGACGCTGCCGGTTCCGCGAATCGTGCGCAACTTTTTACCGCCAAACCACTGCCATTCTTCGCTTTCTTCCTGGTCCATGGCGAAATCGCTGTTGATTTTGTAATCACGCTTGCTGTTTTTGCTGTATTTGAGCGTGATGTCGAAGTTCATGGACAAAGCGCGAGGCACGTAAAGGGTGATTTCGCCACCCATGGAGCTAATGGTGACATCGCGACGACCCACCGAGGGATCACCAACCATTTTGACACCCACGTTGCCACCCATGGTGGTGGCCTTTACCCAACCGTCAATCTCTTGGATGTCGATGTCGCCGCCCATGGTTTTGGCGCTTACGAACTTGCCGGCTTTAACCACTTCAATCTCGCCACCCATGGTGCTCAGTTTGGCACCCAAGGGCGCGTCTTCGACACGAATCTCACCACCCATGGTGGATACCTTCACGACATCTTCAGGGGTACCCACGCTGTTGGCATTCAGGCCGGTACGCACATTGTCGTAAACCACGTTACCACCCATGGTGGAACCGTCAACTTTACCCAATACATCTTTAAAGCGAATATCGCCGCCCATGGTTTTCACTTTGCCGTCAAGCTCGGAGGCTTCAACGCGAATGTCGCCACCCATGGTGGAAATCTGGGTGTGGCCGGTCAACTTTTTGAGGGTGATGTCGCCGCCCATGGTTTTGCCTTTGAATTGCCCCTCGAGGCCGGTCAAATCGATGTCGCCGCCGGAAGTGTAAAATTTAACGTCTTGGAGGGTGGGCACCTTCAGGTGAACTTTGGCTGAACCGTCGCTGTTACCTCGGCAGCGCATCACAATTTTGAGGCCGTCGTTGTCCAAAGCGGTTTCCGTGTCCCAATCCGAGGCATCGCCTCGGTAATTGATGGTCAGCTCGGCACCGTTTTGTTCCCACCCTTCGATGGTGATGCTGCCACCACATTTGTTGTGAATATCCACCTTGAGGCCGGGCGCCAAATCAAAGGTTTCTACTTTGGTTTCTTGCGCAAAGAGCAGGCCCAAGGACAAGCAGCAAATTAGCAGTACATGTTTCATCAATCACTTCCTCACAATCGATTTTATTTTTTAAAGGGTTTCGGCGGGCTAGCCCGCCTACGCGGTTAACCCGGAACAGGCCGCGTCCTGTTCCGGTGGGGCTGGGTGGGTCGGCATTAATGCCGTTCCCAACGGTTGACCCGCATGAGAAGCGGCGTGTCACCCCGTTCGCGCAGGGTTCGTTCAAGGGCCTCGATATCGCCTTTTGCGGGATTGCTACCCATCAGGTAATCGAGCGCGTTCAGACGCATTTGCACGGATTCGTCGTTTTTAAGTACTTCCATCAAAGCTTGACTGACCAGTGGCTCCTCACCAAAAGGCGCCAGTTTGGCCATCGCCTTCAGCCGAACCGACAGTTCACCGTCTTGGCGCATGGCAATCACCAAGGCCTGCTTCACCTCGGGACTCATGGTCGGATCGCTCAGTTGCACGGCGTGCAATCGGTTATTCAGGGATTCTCGATCCATCAGGGCGTTCACCAACATTTCGCGCACCAAGGGATCGTCGGCGGGACGCACCAAAGAAACGTGGGTCGCCATATCAAAAGAGAGGTGAACTTGGTTCCCCGGGGTCGGGGTGATGGCGATGTTGTCATAGACATAAGGTAGGTTTCGTAAATCGGGTTGGGGTTGGGCGAGCGAGGAAACCATCTGACGGGCCGCCCCTTGGCGAAAATCGGTTCCATGCTGGGCGGCATCGCCAACGGGGTTGTACCAAATTGGCGCGGGGCTGTTTTGCCAAAAACGCGAACCAATTAACACACCCAGCAGCATCGCCGCCGCGGCACCCAGCAAAAACACCGGTTGCCGCCAGTGCGCGATCTTGGGTTGAATCACCTTGTCCGGGGAAGAAGCGACCTTGGGCGCTTTGCGAATTTCAGCCAAGACCCCGGCACGCATCCGCGCGAATGCGGCATCGTCCACCTCGTGGGGCGCCTCGGCGTCGATGAGACGCTGATGAACGGCCAAAACATCTTCCGGCCGTTCATCCTCGCGCCACAATTCACGTTCGTCATCAAGGGGTTCGAACAAGGCGTCGAGCGGGCTTTGGTTGGGTTCTTTGTCCATGGATTCCTCCTAGCGCCGGTTAGCCGGCATGCGTCGCCATGCGTTTCAGGCTGCGGTACAACATATTTTTGACAACCGGTTCCGAACATTCGAGCGTGCCCGCGATATCGCGGATCGAACAACCCTCGAAGTATTTGAGCACCACCGCCAAACGGTGTTTGGGGTGGAGCCGCCCAAGAAGCTGACTGATCTGTTCCTGCCGAAGCTGTTGTTCCAGGGCCGATTCACCGTCGGATGCGCCGTGATCAACATGCTGTGATTCATCAAAAAACTCGCCTTCCCGCTTGCGCCGCAACCAATCAATCGATTCGTGGTAGGTCATGCGAATGAGCCACGTCTTAAAGCGGGCCGGGTCGGCGAGCGTATCGAGCTTTTGGTAGGCTTTGAGAAAGACCGATTGGCTAATGTCGAGCCCGTGTTCGTAATCGCCGCTAACGCTGCAGGCGATTTGGTGAACGGTGCGTTGATAGCGGCGCATCAGTTGATCGAATGCATCCAGGGAACCCGAGCGAACCAATTGAACCAACTGTTCGTCCTGAATCTCCAAGTTCGCCTCCTCACTCTCCCTAGACGCGCGGCATCGAAAAAGGAAAGCATTGTGCATCATTTTTTTTAAAAAAAGGGTGATTTTCTTTTTAGCACGTTCCAACCCAGGTGGATACGCCGATACGCTCCGACGGCGAAAAACCATCGCCCCGCAAAACACGCCCGCGCCGTCCACGGGATGCGAAACCATCACAGAATCATCGGGAAAACGCGAAAACAGAGCCGACGGAAAGGGATCAACGAGCGCGGACTCGTTCAACAAATTCATTTTTTTCAATGACTTGTGCAAAGCTTTTCAGTATATTAGAGGATATTCTCGATTAACACATTTCCTACGAAACAGGCTTGATTCCCCATACTCTGCCAAGCCATTGCTATGGGCATCATATGAAGCCGGGATGAACACACCTTTACCCGAAAATTCAAACCCTGCTCCAGCGAAAGAACTCGGCTGAAACAAGGGTTTCCAATCCTTTTCCTTACAGCTTAGGCTCCCCCTCCATTCCAACTCTAGCTTTTACGCCGCGGTCCAACGCGCACCACGCTTGGTTCCCTCGCGAGCCCGAATTTGTGGTGGGTTGGCGTATTGGCCCACGGCGCCGGCTTGCTTCAAAGACGAGGTCGAAATGAAAATTGGTTTCGCATCGGTTTTAATTGGATGCATGTTGGCCCTGGCGGTTCTTCCGCTTGCGGCCCAATCACAAGCAACAACCGGGATTATCGAAGGTCGCGTGGTCGACAAAGACGGTCAGCCCATTCCCAGGGTCGCCGTCGACATGGTGAACAAAGCAACCAACTACACCAAAACGGTAAAAACCGACAAGCAGGGCCGCTTTCGCGGGCTGTTGCTGCCGCTTGGACCTTACCGGATCTTGGCCAACAAAGAAGGGTTCTTCTTTGCGCAACAAGACGGTTTGCAGGTGACCGTTGGTAAAACGGTGTCGGTTGAACTGGTCCTCAAGGAAATTACCGATCAGAAGCTGGTCGATTTGCAAAAGAACTTAGAAAACGCCGGCGAGGAGCAACGGGCCGAAATCATGGAATCCATCACCGTTTCAGTGGAAAATTTCGACCAAGTCGTGGAAACCGCCCGCGTGGAAAGCTCCGTTTCCCTGGGTGAGGAAGAAGTCCAAGGTTTGCCCAACAACGGTCGCAACTTCCTCGATTTCACCTTACTAACCCCGGGCGCAACCATCGCCCAAGGCCCGGACGGCGACGTCATTTCCATCAACGGCCAAAAAGGGATTAACAACAACATCTCGGTAGACGGCGCCGATTTCAACAACCCCTTCTTCGGCGAACAACGCGGCGGCCAGCGCGCGGCCTTCACCTTTAACCTGGACGCGGTTCAAGAAGTGGTGGTCGTCGGCGACGGCGCGCCGGCCGAGTTCGGTCGTTCTTCGGCCGGCTTTGTCAACGTCATCACCAAAAGCGGTACCAACAAAATCAGCGGTTCAACCCACACCTATTACCGCGAGGACAGCTTAAACGCGCGCGCCGAAAACCCCGACGGCACCCGCGCGGACAAATTCCCCTTCGACCAATCCCAGATTGGTTTCACCTTGGGCGGTCCGTTCATCAAAGACAAATTGTTTTATTTTGTCTCCTTTGATTTACAGTCATCCGAATCCACCAAACAAACGGACCCCAACCGCATCGAAGAACGCCTTGTCAATTTCTTCCGTGACCTCGGCTATCCCGACGAAAACGGTTCGATTGATCGCTCCAACGACGCCCACGCCTTCCTGTTTAAGCTCGATTGGAACATCGACTTCAACAACTTGCTGACCCTGCGTTTCACGGATACCTCCTCCGAACAGGTCAACGGTACTTTTGACGTGGATTCCTGGGGTCGCAGCGCCAATGCCATTGAAACAGCCGACAGTTGGTCGATCAGCGGCCAGCTCAACACGGCCATCAGCGACAACATGATCAACGAACTGCGTTTTCAATACGCCCGCGAGGACCGCCCACGGGCGTACAACGGGCCCAACATTGCCGGATCCGACCGCCCCTTACCCGACACCGCCTTTGATTTCGGCCGCAGCTACCGCTTCGGCATGCCGTTTTTCATCCCGGTCGATTATTACGACACGCGCGTGCAAATGAACAACAACCTGTCAATCATCAGCGGCAACCACCTGATCAAAATCGGGGCCGAACTCAACGTAACCGAGGCTTTCCAAACCTTCGTCGGTTTTGCCAACGGCCGCTGGATCTTTAACTCCACCGACGGCTTCCTCAACTATGCGCAAAACCCGAATTACGTGGAATGTTCCGACGGCTCGACTTCCTTCAGCGGCGGCTGCCCGGAAGGCACCTCGATCACCGGGCCGGTTCTGTTTTACCTCCAACAAGCCGGTGTCGGCGGTCTTTCGGTTGAAGAAGCGGGCACCCAAACCATCGATACCACCGAACTGGCCTTTTTCATTCAGGACAAATGGGACATCACCCCAACCCTGAGCGTCAACCTGGGCCTGCGGTGGGAAGCCCAAATGCAACCCGACCCCATCACGCCGACGGATGAGGTGTTTTACCGCGATTTCATCGGCACGACCCGCAACGGCATGGAATTCCCCTCCGACGGCACGATTCCCTCTGATGAATCGATGTGGCAACCCCGCTTCGGTTTAACCTGGGACCCCGGCGGCTTGGGCGAATCGGTGGTGCGCCTTAGCGCGGGCGTCTACTACGCCCGTATTCCGGGCCTGGCCCTGGCCGGCACCCGCTCCACCAACGGCAGCCGCGGTCAATCCATTTTCCGCAGTTCGGAACTGACCCCCATTTTGGGGCCACCACCCGCCTACCCCGACTTGATCCCTACCGACACGCTCGGCGATCCCTTTCGACCCGACGTGACGGTTTACGACAAAAACTTCCGCAACCCGCGTTCGTTCCAGGTAAGCGCCACCTACGAACGGCAAATCCTGCCCAAAACCTCGGTGTACGTTAAAGCCACCACCATTAAAGGCAAAAACCAAACGCGATTCCTGAACCTCAACGATGCCGCCTTGGGCTCTCCATGGTCGACCGGCCTGGGCGCGGACGGCAGCAACGGCATCGGCAACCTCACCGTGGTCGAATCCGGCGGCGAGTCCTATTACGAAAGCTACACGCTTGGGTTTAATCGGCTGTTTAGCGACAAGTTACTGGTGCAAGGTCACTACACCTACGCCAAGGACAAGTCCCACGACGACAACGAACGCGATCCCTTCACCTTCCGCTATGCCACCATTACGGACCTTGAAGCGGAGTGGGGTTACTCGGACCGCGACCAACGTCACCGCGCCTCAACCTGGGCCCTGTGGCAGGCACCCTACGGTTTTAACCTCAACGTTCGTTTTAACTACCGCTCGGCGCAACCCAAGTCGATTACAGCGAACGGTGAAGACATCAACACGCCCCAAGATCGCATCAACCCCGACGGCAGCATCACCCCGCGAAACCTGGGCCGCAAAGACAACCAGTTCCGCACCATCGATGTACGCCTGTCGCGTAACTTTGTGTTCAGTGGTTTCACCTTGGAAGGGGTGGTGGAGATCTTTAACCTGACCAACGCAAAGAACCTGTTGGCACCCCAGGTGACCAACCTGATCTTTAACTTCGACGGCACGGTCCAATCCGGTACCGGCACCCCGCGCCAAGTTCAGCTTGGCATTAAATCGCGCTGGTAAACCCAACCCATGCCCCACCAGAAACGCCGGTGTTTTCCCGAGAAGCGGGGGAACACCGGCGTTTTTCGTGAAGGGAAAACCAAAGGAACCTGTTCGTCCCCCGCCACCTTTTGGTAAAACTGTGTCAGGCCGGCGTGGCAATTGCTCGTAATAGGTTTTGGTACGGTTTGAAACCGACCATTTAACTGAAGCAGAAAGGGGACTTTTGATGAAACGATGGATACTTTTTTTGAGCGCAACCATTCTCGCCGTGAGCTTGCAGGCGGCAACCCCTTGGCGCTACGCCGTTTTCCCAATCGACGCCGTGGGTCCGGCCCAACTCGAGCAGTTAAAACACAACTTGGGCACCGCGCTTTGGGTTGAAGCCGACGACCAACTGTTCGCGGTGCTTCCCGCCGACCACGCCATGACCCGCGCCGAAGGCGTGCGGATCCTCGACCTTCAACCGGAGGATCCCCATCATTTATATATGGTTCAACTCAACCATACCCGCCACTTACCCGCCTTTTCAGGACGTGAACTGCTGCGCGCGGGCCGGATTGCGGTCGTCCATGCCGAGGGCGGCAAACCCAACTTCGATCACAAACACGGCGATCACGACCATCGCCTCGAAGTGCTCCCGCTCCGAAAGAATACCGTGATTGCCTTCCAGGCCGAAAACCGACCCCGTGTTCGCGCCAAAACAGCCAACAAAGATGTGCGTGATTTGGTCGCGCGGATCAACCCGGAACGCTGGCTCGGTGACATACAAACCTTGGCGGCCTGGAGTCGCGGTTCCTTCGACAGCGACATCATCCCCGCCCGCGACTGGCTGATCAGCCAATTCGAAGCACTGAACAATGTGAGCGTCTCCACCCAGCAGTTCACCCTCAACGGCGCCCAACTCGACAATGTGATCGCCACCATCACGGGCAGCGAGCGGCCCGACGAATGGTACATCATCGGCGCCCACTACGACAGCACCAACGGCTTCAGCGGCGGCGACCGTTCGCCAGGCGCCGAGGACAACGCCTCCGGCACCGCCGGCTTGTTGGAACTGGCGCGGATTTTCTCGGAAGCCGACCCCAAAACCAGCCTGGTGTTCATCGCCTATTCCGGCGAAGAACAAGGTCTGCACGGCAGCCGTGCCCATGTGAACCAGTTAATTGCAGACGGCAACCAAACCAAAGTGCGCGGCATGCTGAACATGGACATGATCGGTTACACCGGCGACGAGGATCTCGACGTCTTGCTGGAAACCGCTTCCTTCTCAGCCGACCTGATCGATACCTTCACCACTGCCGCCGAAACGTACACCGACATGCGGGTGGTTTCCACCTTAAATCCCTTCGGCTCCGACCATGTCCCTTACCTGAACGCGGGCCTGCGCGCCCTGCTGGTCATTGAAAACGACTGGAACGAATATCCCCACTACCACCGGCAAACCGATGAGGCGACCCATATCAGCATGGATATGGGCGGCAACATCCTGCGCATGAACACCGCTGTTTTGGCGGAGTGGGCCGGCCTGTCTACCACGGACAACGGTGAATTCTCAGTCGCAAAAACCATGTTGCTCCCTTGGCTTTCGAAAAGCGATCGTTTCGAAAGCACCTTGGTTGTCAACAATACCGCCGACAAAAGCACCCGCGTTCGCTTGACCGCGCGCCGCGCCGACGGCAGCTCGGCCGTGGCCGAACGGGACCTCGGCGCCTCGGGTTTTATCGCTGAAACCACAACCAGCCTGTTCCCCGACTTTCCAAGCGGCGGCGGTTTCACCGTCACCGTGGAGGCCGGTTCCACCGCGGTCGAAAGCCGCTGGGTCACCAACAACATTGCCGATACCGCTTCGGGCGCCTCGCCCTCCCAGGGTGTCGCGGTCACCTTGCCTCAAAACGGCCTTACCGCGGGCCAAGAGATTGGTGATCGTTTGTTGTTCGGCTACCTACCGGTAGCCGGTGGTTCGATTTCAGCACCGGTTATCGTCAACGTGGGTGATCGTCCCATCGACGTCACCCTCACCGTCTACAACGCCGCGGGCACGCTGCTGGCGACGGACATCCAAACCGGTGCCAACCTCAGCCCCCTGCAACCCTTGGCGGTGCTGACGAGTGACCTCGTCTCAGGCCTGGCGGAAGATGTTCAGGTCATCGCGCATTCGCCGGGAAACAGTTTGTGCGGCGTCGTGTTCGTGTTTAACAGCCTGGGCGAACCCGCCATCGGCACGGCCACGGTCCCTGCCGCGGCGGAAACACCCTAAGCCCGATTCAGCCTTTTTGTCTATGACACCGCATGGGAAATTCGCTTTTGGCCCAATCCCCAAAAGCGCCTTCCCCCACCCGGATCGCGCCGCGCCGCCCCTGTTTGGCAAACTATCCATTGCCCCGCCGCGTGCTTCCGATTAGGTTGAGAGAGCCGACAAACACCCAGAGATCACAACCGCTTCAAACCAAGCGGTGCGCGGGCCGACCGGGTCTCATACGGGTGCATGGGTACCACGGGTCGGTCAAACGTCCATCCAGGTAAAACCAGGCCGGTTTTTTTGAAAAAAGTCGGACCGTCTGAATAAAACCACCCGTGGACCTGTTTGTTTCAAGGGATGTTGCGACACACGGCATTCCCTATCCGCATCCCGACAACGTCACAATCCTTTGATGCGGGTACATCATCTGCCCATCACAATTTTTTGGATGAACCGAAAAGGGAGAAACCATGATTCGTTTGATTTGCTTAACCACCCTGCTTTTGGGAAGCTTCGTCGCGGTGATCGCCGACGACCACGACCACAGCGCCGCGCTGAAAAAAGCGGCCGAGGGCGACCACCGCTCCGACGCCCACAAAGCGCGTAACCAACACCGTCATCCCGTGGAAACCCTCAGTTTCTTCGGCATCAAACCCAACATGACGGTGGTTGAAGTGTCCCCCGGCGGCAGCGCCTGGTACTCCGAGATCCTGGCCCCTTTCCTGCGCGAAGAAGGCAAGCTTTACCTGGCCGGTTACGATGTCAACGACAAACGCGAATACGTGGTCAAAAACCGCGAAAAACTGGCCCAGAAATTAGCCGATAACCCCGATGTTTACGACAAAGTCCAAGTCACCGAGTTCAATCCCCCCAAAAAGAAGGGCATCGCACCCGAGGGTAGCGTCGACATGGTTCTGACCTTCCGCAACACCCATGGCTGGATGCGCGGCGGCATCGCCCCCAACGCCTTCGAAATCTTTTACAAAGTACTTAAGCCGGGCGGCGTGCTCGGCGTGGTTCAGCACCGTGCCGACCCCAACATCGAAGCCGAGGCGCGTCCCAGCGGCGGTTATGTCAACCAAGACTACCTGATCAAAATGGCCGAACACGCGGGTTTCATCCTCGTTGCCTCCTCCGAGATCAACGCCAATCCCAAGGACACCAAAGATCACCCCAAGGGTGTTTGGTCACTGCCGCCCACCTATGCCGACGGTGACGAGCACAAAGCTAAATTCGAAAAAATCGGCGAAAGCGACCGCATGACGCTCAAGTTCGTCAAACCCTAAGACATCGCTCTTGCAAAGCACAAAACCCGCGGGCCGCGGCTCGCGGGTTTTTTGTTTCCTACATATTCCTCGCGGTTCCCGCAAGAAAAGAGCGAAACGCGGGCCACGCTAGGGGCTGATGATACCCCTCGAGGCGGGGTCATAGAATTTCACCATCCGCTTAATCCCGATGAGCAAAACCTCACGCCACGCTGCCAAAAGAGCCGCGTCAGCCTCGGCGTCCAAGGAACGAACCGTTTCTAAAAAAGCACTTAACCAAAGTTCGTACAGTTCTTCCTGCACGTCGTGTTCACCGGCGCTGTGAATCTCAGCATTCTGCTGGAAACCCACCGGCTCATGACCACCCAAACCAACTGCCAACATTGCTTGAAGTGAAACTTGCAGCATGCGAACCTGGCGGCTCATGTCGGTATTTTTAAATTTCTCGGCGACCCTGGGATCGCTGTCGATAAACCGTTGGTAAAAATCCACCAAGAATTTCCGCCAACCTTCGCTGGAGTCCCCCGTCAAACGCGACAGACACTCATGTAAATTCTCAGAACCCTTCAAGAGCGACCTCAACCACCTTCATTTCTTCAGAAGACCACCTTATCATCAAACGATGGTTTTTCTGACTCAATTTTAACCATCGAGGATCCGCCTGCTTTTACGTATATTAAATGGAATTTTGTTATCTTTCGAATTTTCAAAACCAGAGAATGTTTCACTGAATCAAGTGCGTTTCCCAATCTTCGTCCCCAAAGAATCTAAAGCACCGCCGCTCCGAGTTGGGAAGGGCCGGCAACTTCATCGGTATCCAGCACCAAGGCCAAGGTGAAGATCGCACCGCGGCCCTCCCCTTCGCTGTCAACCAACACGCGCCCACCCATTTCACGCATGGCGTTGGCGCAACTGTGCAACCCAAAACCGTTGCCGTCAGGTTTGGTTGTGAACCCGTATTGAAATATGGAATTCAAACGGTCATGGGGGATGCCGATCCCGTTGTCCCGGACAGAAACATGGATTTCATGATCGCGGATGAGGGTTTTGATGGTCAGGCGACGGTCGTCAGGCGGCAAATGGGTCATGGCCTCACAGGCGTTTTCCACCAAACACAAAAAGGCGTAGGACAGTTTGGACCGAATCCCCTGCACCGGGGGCAAATCAACAAATTCGCGATGGATATGAACGCGGAACTGTTCTTCCAATCGGGTATCGGCCAGCAAAATATCGTTGATGACCTCGTTGAGATCAAGGGTTTCGCTGTAGGAAACCTCACGGGCATAATCCGATTGCGCCACCAGAGATTTGTGAATGAGGCGCGCCTGTTCGTGGATTTGCCCCAACTCCTCGGCCAAACTGTTTTGTTCTTTTTCCAGCAAACGAACCAAGCGCTGCAAATATTGTTGAAACTTGGGCCAATCTTCTTGTTGCGCCATGATTTTTTCCGGGGTCATCTCCTCGAGATGGGTCAACAAGTGACGGAGTTTTTTAAGGCCGCCGCCCTCGAAATGTTGCATCAGATCGCGACAGGTTTCCACCGAGACATTGAGACTGTTGAGAATATTGCCGATGTTGTGCAACACCCCGGTGGCAATTTCGGCCATCCCGGAGGAATGGGCACCGTCAATCAAACCGCGCTGGGTGCGGCGCAGCCGCGCGGTTCGTTCGCGGACTTTGTCCTCCAAGGTACGGTTGTTTTCCTGAAGGGATTCAATAACCGAACGCAACTGGGCGGTCATGCTGTTAAAGGCCTCGGCAAGGGTGGCCATTTCTTCGCTGCCAACCGGATCGGCACGCCGGTTTAAATCGCCGGCGACCATGGCGGTCGCGGTCTGCTTGAGTTTCCCAATCGGGCGAACCATGACGTTGGCGGCCACGGAGGCCAAGCCCACGCTGGCGGCCAAAATCACCATCGCCACCAACAGCGAGGTTTTGGTGGTTCTGGTCACGACGATAAACGCCGAGTTTTCCGGCGCGGCCACGACCACGCGCCAGCCCAAACGCCGGATCGCATCCAAGTTCACCCGGCTCGTGGTGCTCAAAGGCGCATGGCCGATCACGTAACGCTGACCTTCCTCGTTGCGACCCTGTAACCAACCCGCCGCCAGGTCGGCAACCCTGACCGAAGCATCCTTGTTTAATTTCGGCAACATCCAGGCCCAACCGCCCTCGGCATCCATCACGGCGTCTGCTTGGGATGTGTGGCGCGCAATTTCACGCCCCTGGGCGTCAATCACCGCGGTCAAAAGGGGGCGATCCTGTTGGATCAGCAGAATGGCATCCAACATCGGGCGAAAATAGTATTCGGTCACAATCACGCCCAGTGCCTCATTGGTATTTTGATCCCAAATCGCCATGCCCATGGTCACGGTTTCCTTGGTTTCGGCGGTGTCCCATTCAAAATAGCTGGAGCCGATGCCGCGGTTCCAGGAGCGCCGCCACAAGGGAAGTGACCGGAAGGAATAGCGGTCAGGCCGTCGTCCCTGGGCCGCGACCAAGCTGCCGAAACGATCCGTAACCAGCATATTGTTGTGGGAGTGTTCCATGCGGCGAAAACGGGCCAGCGCCATCATCGCATCGTTGCTGCGAATCTCCATCACCACCGGGTCGGCGGCGGCGGCCTGACGCCAATGCTGGTCCCGCGCGTCAATCAAGGCGGTTACGGCCTGGGGATCCTCGGGGTAACCCGCCACCTTGGCTTTAAGCGCGGAAAGGATGGCCGGATCTTGCGACAAAGTTTGCAGTTGGTTGAGTTGTTCCTCCAAATCATCGGCGATCCGTTCCGCCAAGATGGTGGCCCAGTTGCGGTTGTGCTCCCCTGCCAGATGGCCGTGCGCCTCGCGAATACGCGAGGCAAGCACCGCCGTGGTCAGCAGAATCGCCAGTGCGGCAACCCCGGTGGTGATCAAAGCCTGTTGGGATGCGATATTAATGCGGGTAAAAAAAGGTGAAGCAACACGAACTCGGAAAAACCAGGCGGCCCAGCCCAAAACTAAAATTTGCCCGCAAAAGACACCCACCACCATCCAGATCGGCACGGCGAGCACGTCAAACACGGCGGGCCGCGCCATCGGCGCGTACAGGTCGAAACCCAAGGCCCCCGCCATGGATAACAGCGAGACCACCAGGGCTATGGGAATGTATCGCAAGCGCCCGGAAATGCACACACTGAGCGGCACCATCAGCAGAACCAAAGGCGCTAAGCTGACAAAGTCGGCGAGGAGCAACGGCAAACCCATCGCCATGGTCATCATGCCCCCAACCAGAATCCAGGTCGCGGTGCGGGTTGATTGGCGGCGCGCGGCCACCACCTGAGCGATCACCAAGGTGGCCGTGGGTACCAAAAGCAACGCGGTCGCCCAAGCAAATAAGGGATCTTTTTGTTTGAGAAACGCCGGGATCAGCAAGGCAAAGAGGGCAACCAGCGTCAGCGCGGCCGAGGCGGTCACCAGCGAGAAGGGCGATTGACGTTTCACGATAAAACCCCCCGGGCGAAGCATACATCGCCGCCCCCCGGATATGCACCGCCGGCGAACCCATCGCGCGGGGGGCTCGGAAGCAGGGAAAGGGGAGAAAAGGACGGAAACATCAAGGCGACCTCACGGGGTATTTGCTTGAGTGGGTGAGCAGAACCTAGAGGCAACAAGACAGAAAAACGATAAAACAAGGATAAACAAACGAGATTATTCATTAATTTACCGCATATTCAAAAAACAAGCACGCGGCTAAATAAAAACCGTTGCACGTTTTTTCGAACGGTTCGTGCTCCTCGCCGGTTGGATTCAGTAACTCGGGGATTCGGTGAGGGCGGGGTTTTTGATGACCGCCTCCCGTGCCATGGCCAACTTGGTGCGACACGCGCTGCTGATTCGGCTTTCCCATTCGTGAAAAGGCGCCAAATCGACACCGCCGGATTGGAGGTCGGCGGTCCGAATCCCGCTTTCCAATTTGCCGTTGATGAGGTCTAAAATCAAACGCCGCACGGCGGTATCGATGCCCTTGGATGCGCTCGTCAAAAGGATGGCGCGCGCCTCGGGAAGGGTGTAGTACTGATCCCCGTCCACGCCGATCCCCTTAACCCCTTGTTCCGCAGCCACCAATAAGGCCCCGTTCCCGGAATTTCCGCCGACCCCAAACACGACATCGGCGCCCATGGACAAAAATTCCTGGGTTTTGACTTTTCCCAAGTCGGGATCGTTAAAACTGGGCAAATAGACGTTGAGAAACTGGATCTCGGGGTTGGCCCAACGGGCCCCGGCTTGGTAACCACTGACAAACCGCACCACGGGCAAGATTTCGGGCCCCGCCACGGAAGCAATCATCCCGGACTCCGACATACAGGCAGCCAGCACCCCGGCCAGGTAACCCACCTGATCCTCGGCGAACTGGAGACTGGTCACGTTGGCCAAACCGCCCTCGCGGGTGTAACAATCTTCCACTTCTTCCGGGCAACCAAATCCTGGACGGAAAGCCGCATCAATGATGGCGAAACGTTGGTCGGGATGACGGCGCGCGGCGCGCGCGGTGGCAAATCCCATGCGGAAACCGACGGTCACCACCAGGTCGGGATTGCGCGCCACCAAACTCTCGATTTGTTGTTCGTAATCCTGTTCACCGGCGGAACTGGTGTAATCCAATTTAATGCGACCGTCCTTGGCGATGGCGGAAGCACCTTTAAGCACATGGGAATTAAAGGTTTTGTCATCTTCCAAACCCGTATCCATCAAAATGAGGACGAAAGGCACCTGGGCTGGTTCCGGGGTGGCGGTGGGCGGTGTCTGACACTGCCAAAGCGGCCAAAGCATCAGAGCAATCAGCAACCGGCGACCGTTTGTGATCATGGAAACCTCAACCACCTAACAGGACATGATATTTGGACAAGCATAACGAACTGATCGGCATCAGGCCTGCAAAACCTAAGGTTTCGAGCAGGGTTTCACAAAAAGCCGACAAAGCCCGAAAACACACAAAAACCAAGCGATCACAAACAAAACAATCGACCACAAAAAAAGCCCTCCCAAACTCTAACGCAAAAGTGATCGCTCCCGAACCAGCACAAACAACTAACCTTTTATTACCAGCAAATTAACTAAAAAGACCCCCCGCAACACCATGCAATTCCCATGGAGCCTAAAAATTTAATTAGCCGAAAAGAACAATCCCGGCGTAAACGGTATGAAAAATCCTCACAAAGCGTAACAATTATTAAGTTACACCCACCCGAAATCTGTTATCTTGCCCGCGTAGTGACGGTCGTGGTCTAAACCGTGCCGGACGCCGAAAACCATCGGCAACAAAGGGATGATTTCCCATTTGCATGAACCTTAGCCCGCGAGTCGTTTTCTAGACGCTGTTCGTGCGTCAAATTAACATTTCGAAACGCGGGGTCCTCCGTTAGAATTAGGGCCTCGTTCCCAACGGGAACGGCCACGGGTCGTCGGCAACGGCGGCACATCTAACGGGAACAGCCATGTCGGCACAACGGACGGCGGGTCGTGGGTTCGGTGAAGAACGAGGACCGCTCAACTTTGTTCACACCTTCCCATCGAAAAACGGCCTGATTCCATCCATGCGCCCAACACGGCCCAGGTTCCTCAGCAATGTTCTGAAAGGCATGGGATGGATACGACTTACGCCAACCGCTTTAACTTAAAGTACATGGAAACCATGTACGCTTCATATCTCGAAAACCCCGACGCTGTAGACCCTAGCTGGCGCTACTTTTTCGACGGCGTCGCTTTTGCTTCGCAACACCCATTGAACCCCGCCGGCGAGGGCGGCGAATCGTCAACCGGTTACAAAATGCAGCGCTTGCTGCGTGCCTACCGCAAATGGGGCCACTTGTACGCCAAGCTGGATCCGCTCGACTTGGATCAGGAAGCACCGACCCTGAAACCCACGGATTACGTGGCCTTCACGGATGCCGAAAAAAGCAACCCGGTCCCCACCTTGGGGTTTTTGCCCGAGCCGCACACGGCCTTTGAAACCATGATCGCCGCGCTGGAACGCACCTATTGCGGCACCATCGGCATTGAGTACACCCACGGCAGCGATCCCGAGCGGGAACAGTGGTTCCAGGAACGCATCGAACCCAACCAAAACCAACCCCAACTGGATCTGGCCACCAAACGCGGGATTCTGCAGCGCCTCAACGCGGCGGAATTGTTCGAGCGTTTTCTCCACACCAAGTACGTGGGCCAAAAGCGTTTTTCTTTGGAAGGCGCGGAAAGCCTGATCCCCTGTCTGGCCGAATTGCTGGAATCGCTCGGCGGTTTGGGCGCGGAAGAAGTGGTGATCGGCATGCCGCACCGCGGTCGCCTGAACGTGTTGGCCAACATCATGGGCAAAACCTATGCGGAGATTTTTACCGAATTTGAGGACGATCCAGCCCATACCATCCAGGGCGCGGGCGACGTCAAGTACCACAAGGGTTTTGTCAGCGACTTTGAAACGCGCGCGGGTGCAAAGATCCACATCAACCTCGCCGACAACCCCAGCCACCTCGAAGCGGTGACCCCGGTCGTCCAGGGCCAGGTTCGCGCCCACCAATCGCTGCGCAACGACGAAAACCGCGGCAAGGTGGTCCCAGTCCTCATTCACGGCGATGCCAGCTTCGCGGGCCAAGGTATTGTGAGTGAAACCCTCAACATGTTTAAGCTGGAAGGATTTAGCACCGGCGGCACCATCCACATCATCGTGAACAACCAAATCGGTTTCACGACCGAGCCGCGCGACTCGCGCTCCACCAAATACAGCAGCGATGTGGCCCGCCAAATCTTGGCGCCGGTTTTTCACGTCAACGGCGACGATCCCGAGGCATTGGTCCACGCCATCCGCATTGCCGCGGAATTCCGCCAAACCTTTCACCACGACGTGGTGATTGATTTGGTGTGTTACCGCCGCCACGGCCACAACGAGGGCGACGAACCCTCCTTCACCCAGCCGGTGATGTACGGCGCCATCAAACCCCATCCTTCCGCCCGAAAAATTTACACGGAAGCACTGCTTCAGCGCGGTGATGTGGAAGAAAAGGTTGCGCGCGAGCTGGAAGCCGAATTTACCGCCACGCTGCAAGACCATCTCGAATCAGCGCGCGGCGGTAATGTCACCAAACAGGCGCCACCCGTGGGCGACCACTACCACGCCCACCGCGGCACCGAATACGCCGACATGTTCGCACCGGTCGCAACCCAGGTAGCGGAGAAAACCTTGCGCGATCTTGGCGAACGCCTGGCCGCGCTGCCGGATGGGTTTAACATCAACCGCAAAGTGAAGCGGGTGTTGGACGAACGGCTGCGTCAGCTCCAAGCCGGTGAGGGCATCGACTGGGGCAACGCCGAACATCTGGCCTTTGCTTCCCTCGTCAACGAGGGCATCCCCTGCCGATTGACCGGCCAGGACGTCAAACGCGGCACCTTCTCCCACCGTCACGCGGGTTTGTTTGACAGCAAAACCGGCGCGGAACACGTACCGCTCAAACAGCTGCACCCGCAACAAGCCGGCTTCAAAATTTACAACAGCCATCTCAGTGAACTGGCGGTGGTGGGTTTTGAGTTTGGTTACTCGCTGGCCCCACCCAAGTGTTTGGTGATTTGGGAGGCGCAGTTCGGTGACTTTGTGAACGGCGCCCAAATCATCATCGACCAGTTCATCGCGGCCAGTGAAACCAAATGGCAGCGGGTCAGCGATCTGGTGATGTTCCTGCCGCACGGCTACGAGGGTCAAGGTCCCGAACATTCCAGCGCGCGCATGGAACGTTTTCTACAAATGTGCGCGCAGAACAACATGCAGGTCGCCAACCTGACCGAACCCGCCCAGTTGTTCCACATCTTGCGCCGCCAGGTGAAACGGGAATTCCAAAAACCGCTGGTGATCATGACGCCGAAAAGCTTGCTGCGCCACAAAGCCTGCGTATCGAAATTGGCGGACTTCAGCGAAAACGGCTTCCGCGAAATCATTGTGGACAACAAAAAGGTCCCGGGAGCAAGACGTTTGGTGCTATGTAGTGGTAAAGTCTACTACGATCTCCAGGAAGAACGCGAACGCCGCAACAGTGACGATGTCGCCATTGCGCGGATTGAACAACTTTACCCGCTCAAAGAAGCCGATCTGCTTGCGCTTGCCGAACAGTATGCCGATTTGGAAGACATTGTTTGGTTGCAGGAAGAACCGCAAAACATGGGGGCATGGTCGTTCATCGAACCGCGCTTGCGAGGTTTGTTTGCCGAATTGCCGATCCGCTACGTGGGTCGCGAGGCGGCGGCCAGCCCGGCGGTCGGCTCCAGCCGTGTCCATCGTCAACAACAAGAGGCGATCATTAACCGAGCACTGGTCATCGAACATCCGGTGGCCGCGGTTTAACCGAAGAGGCGCGATAAGCGTGAGGGATTTTGGCTAATGATCTGAAGCGAAATGGTTTGGAAAAAGCGGGCCGGGGTCGCGCACCCGTTGGCCCTGAGCATTTTTTCAAACCGTTGCAGCCCGGAGGTTTCGCTAAAATCACCGCGAGTTATTGCGCTGCTTAGGTTTAAGCCAACAGCGTTGCAGCCCGCGATTCCACCCTGGTCAACGGGGGAATGCAAAGATCACGGATTCGGGGCGGTCAAACGGGCATTCCCGTGGTACCCGACCGCTCCGAAACATGTTAGCATCCAGGGTCCAAACGCCTTATCCGGCCGTATCTCGCCCGCCCCATGAGGGGGCGGTCGGCGACCGAGTTCGCGTTTCTCGCACACAAACCCAAAACCTAAAAGAAGAGATGGGAGTACGGTTGGGATGAAAATCGAAATCAAAGTACCTCAAGCAGGTGAGTCCGTTACCGAAGCAATGATCAGTGAATGGTTCAAAGAAAACGGCGACACGGTCGACAAAGACGAAGCCGTCCTTGAACTGGAGACGGATAAAGCGAATATGGAACTCAACGCGGACCAGGCCGGTACCGTGGAAATTCTGGTAGAAGCCGGTGAAGTGGTCACCGTCGGCCAGATTATCGGCTACATCGACACGGAGGGCGCCGGCGCGAACAGCGCGGACCCAGCGCCCGCGGCGGAAGAAGCACCCGCCGAAGAGGCATCCGGCGAGGAGAAACCCCTTTCCCCCGCCGTGCGTCGCATCGTGGCTGAAGAAAAGCTCGATCCCAACACCATCGACGGCAGCGGCAAAGACGGCCGCATCCTGAAGGGCGACGCCCTGAAAGCGGCCCAAGCGAAAAGCGAGCCCGCGCCGGAACCGGCGGCGCCCGCGCCCAAAAAAGCGGCCAACCCCGCGCCTAAAAAGGCGGCACCCGCGCCCGCGCCGACCCCGGTCAAACGCGACGGCAGCCGCGGCGAAACCACCAAACCCATGAGCATGATGCGCCGCCGCATCGCCGAACGTCTGGTTCAGGCGCAGCACGAGTCGGCCATCCTGACCACCTTCAACGAGGTGGACATGAGCGCGGTCATGGCCATGCGGAGTAAGTACAAAGAAGCCTTCGAAAAACGCCACGGCGTGCGCCTGGGATTCATGAGCTTTTTTGTCAAAGCCTGCGTGGAAGCCCTGCGTTTTGTTCCCGAAATTAACGCCTCCATCGACGGCACCAACATCATTTACCGCGACTACCAAGACATCGGCGTTGCGGTCGGCACCAAAAAAGGCCTGTTGGTTCCCATCATCCGCAACGCGGGTGACCTGACCATGGCCGGCGTGGAAGCAGCCATCAACGACTACGCGGTCAAAGCCCGCGACGGTAAAATTTCTCTCGACGATCTCGCCGGCGGCACCTTCACCATCTCCAACGGCGGTGTGTACGGTTCGCTGCTGTCCACGCCGATTCTGAACCCGCCCCAAAGCGGCATTCTCGGCATGCACAAAATCGAGAAACGTCCGGTCGTGATCGACGACGAAATCGTCATTCGTCCGATGATGTACCTGGCCCTGAGCTACGATCACCGCATCGTCGACGGCAAAGGCGCGGTTACCTTCCTGGTTAAAGTTAAGGAAGCTTTGGAAGATCCCGCGCGCATGTTGCTGGAAGTCTAAATCGATCCCGCCGGTGCAGCCGCACCGGCTTTTCAACATCCGCCCGACGGTAAGCGCGCCGTCGGCGCTACCGTCGCGATCCGCCTCGCGGTCTGGGTCGCGGCGAGTTTTCGGTTTGCCCGCGCCGCAAACCTTGTCATACGGAGCGTGCCATGTCTCAAGAATTTGATTTCGTTGTCATCGGGTCGGGTCCCGGTGGTTACGTTTGCGCCATTCGCGCCGCCCAGCTCGGTCTCAGAACCGCCATTATCGAACGCTACGGGCGCCTTGGCGGTACCTGCCTCAACGTCGGCTGTATCCCCTCCAAGGCCCTTCTCCAGTCATCCGAACACTACCACCAGGCCAAACACAAGTTCGCCAAACACGGCATCGATTTGGCCGAGGTCAAACTCAACTTAGCCCAAATGATGGCGCGCAAGGACGAGGTCGTCGAAAACCTGACCTCCGGCATCGCCGGCCTGATGAAGAAAAACAAGATCACCCATTTCGAAGGGCACGGCTCTTTTGTTTCCGCCAAAGAGATCGCCGTCAAAAACGGCGAGGAAACCCAAACCATTACCGGCAAAACCATTGTCATCGCCACCGGCAGCAAACCGGTCGAACTCCCCTTCCTGCCCCACGACAAAAAAGACATTGTCAGCAGCACGGAAGCCCTGGCCTTTGACGCGGTACCCAAACACCTCGTCGTTGTCGGCGGCGGCGTGATCGGCCTGGAAATGGGTTCCGTGTGGTTGCGCCTCGGCGCCAAAGTCACCGTGGTTGAGTTCATGGACCGCGTGCTGCCGCCGATGGACAAGGACATCAGCAAAGAGATGCGCAAGGTCCTCAAAAAACAAGGCATGGCGTTCAACCTCAGCACCGGCGTGACCGGCGTGGAACGAGCCGAAGACGGGACCCTGATCGTTAAAGCCAAGGACAAGAAGGACCGCGAGGTGGTGCTCGAGGCCGACAAAGTGTTGGTCGCCGTCGGCCGCCGTCCCTACACCCAGGGACTCGGCCTGGAGAACATCGGCATTGAAACCGACAAACGCGGCTTTATCCCCGTGGACGACCACCTGCGCACCTCGGTCGAAGGCGTCTACGCCATCGGCGACGTGATCGGCGGCTTGATGCTGGCCCACAAAGCCGAGGAAGAAGGCGTGGCCGTCGCGGAAATGGCCGCGGGCAAACCGGGCCACGTAAACTACAACCTGGTCCCCAACGTGGTTTACACCTGGCCGGAAGTGGCCTCGGTCGGCAAAACCGAGGACGAACTCAAAGAAGCCGGCGTGGCTTACAACGCGGGCAAATTCTTCTTCCGCGCCAACTCCCGCGCACGCTGCGTCGACGAATCCGACGGCTTCATCAAGTTTCTGGCGGACAAGGAAACGGACCGCCTGCTGGGCGCCCACATGGTCGGCCCCAGCGTCTCGGAACTGATCCAAGAAGCCGCGGTGGTGATGGAGTTCATGGGCAGTTCGGAAGACTTGGCCCGCACCTGCCACGGTCACCCAACCCTCAGCGAAACCGTCAAAGAAGCGGCGCTCGCGGTGGACGGGCGTCAAATCCACAGCTAGGATGGGTTGAGAAACCTTAGATTTTGAGAGGCCGGTCCCACTTGGGGTCGGCCTTTTTTGGTTGGGGGTGCGGGTGATCGTTCGCGCCCTCTTTTCCCCGTTCCCGACTCGGATGGGCGTTCGCGCCCTGTTCTCACCAGTCCCGACATCGCCGGCGCCGCCCCTTCGGAATTTCTAACTAGGACGCGGCCTTGCCTTCGTCCTCTCTTTTCCCCGTTCCCGACGTGGACGGAGCCGCCCCTTCGGATCGGAGCCACATGCTCGTGGTGCAACGACCGGCCACCCAACGCCCTTCCAAAACAAGCTTTTTGACGCAGCAATAACCGAGGATCCGCCCCGCTGCACGGACGAAAAATAATATGTGAGATCCAGTTCCCAAAACCCTTCGAAGCGACGGCTCCATCCGGGTTCGGGTACCCATTCAAGAGGGCTGAACCGCCGCCGACGACAGAGGCCGCAAAGTCCAACCCACACCCACCACACAACCCCCGCCCCATCCTCAATCCATCCTGAAAAAAAAAGCCCCCGCGGTAACCAACCACCGGGGGGGCAACGTCTGCCTCCGAAGAACTACATCATCAGAAGGACAAGCGGACACCGCACGGGCCGACGAAGCCCAAAAAAGTGCGAGTTAGGGATATTCTTTGAGGAAGGCGTCGCTGAGCATAAATTGCACGAGCACCTTGTGTACGCGCATCATTTTGCCCCGTTGTTTGTGGGGTGGACCGCCGCGGCGGCCGAGCGGCCCAATGCCGCGTTCACGGGGACGCCGGTGCGGTGGGCGACCCGGCGGATGATCCAGATCGTGACGCGCTAAAAATGTGTTGGCTTTGGTTCGTTGTTCCTCATTCAGTAATTCGTGGAGCTGTCGGATTTCGCCGCGTTTGGCGCGGTGGAGACGATGGTGACTTTGATCGTGCTCGGCACGCAACGCGCGCAACGCTTTCTTGTCTTGCTCGCTCATGCTCCGGCCTTCTTCAAGGCCGCGACGCACCTCGGCGGCTTTTTCATCGACCGCCTTGCGGGCTTCAAGGATGGCGGGTTCGTAAATACGGTGAAGTTCATCCACGGTGGCGCGCACCGCTTTGAGCTTTTTTACCTGAGCCTCGCTGAGTTCCAGCAAGCTCGCCAATTCGGCCGCACGTTCGTTAAAGACATGTTGCTCAATCAGCGCCATGTCCGGGTTGGCATCGCGGGGCGGCGGTTGCCACCATAAAGCCGAACTTAGAACCCAAACAGCACAGGTGAAGAAGATCATAGGAGGTCCTCCGAAACCGGCATGAAACCCCGTCAGCGCTTATTAAATCGTCTCGCGGGGGGACACGCGAGCCAAGTTACAGATTGTTACAAAAAACCGGGGCCCCGTCACCGGCGCATGCGGTCCACCGGCGATTCGGCGGAAAACGCGAGTATCGAGGCCCCGAACACGTGGGAAAAACGAATCAGTTGTACTGATTGAGGAAGGCGTCGCTCAGCAATACACGGGCAATTTTGCCGTGCATGCGGTCACCGCCGCGCGGTCCGCCGTTGCGCGGTCCGCGACGACCGGCACGATCGCCGGCGGGGCCGCCCTCCTGTTCGGGACCGGCCTCGGCGCCCTCGGGTCGTTCGGGCCGATTGGCCGCCGCGAATTCACGCATCGCATCGCGCTGTTCCTCGGTTAACAGGTCGCGCAAACCGGACAGGCTGTTTTTCTGGTCTTCTCGTTTGGCGCGGTGGGCTTGGCCGACAGCTTGCTTCAGGGTACGCAAGCTGTCGCGTTGTTCTTGGGTCAGCTCGTTGCCGGCTTCAATGGACGCACGGACCGCGGCCGCTTCGTGGTCCAGGGCCTCGCGGGCCGCGTCAATACCGGGATCATGTTCCGCGGCAATCATGTCGGCCGCGGCGCGGGCCTCGCGCAACTGGGCCACTTGATCGTCCGACAAGGCCAGGACACCGGCTAACTCGGCCGCTTTCTCGTCGCGGATGTAGGCTTGGATAAAGCGCATGTCTTCGCTAGGGCTGATTCCGGGATGGTGGTGGGGTGGTTTGGCGGAAAGACTGAGAACACCGACAAAAGTAAGGGTAATCAAGAGCAAGAATTTGGTTCGCATGGGGACCTCCAGGGGTGAGCTTCATTGATTGGTGACAACTTGCGACGGCGACGGCGGCCCTGTTCGGTTGCCGGGGACGGCGGCCCCGTGTCGTGGATGGGCCTTACCATCGCCGTGTCTGTACCAGTAGACGAAGGAAGTCGCAAACCGCCTACAAGGGTTACATTCTGTTACAGCCCGACAACATTCTGTTACACAGGCCCGCCCAATAGTTGTTATGATGTGGCGGTTGTTCGGCAGGCCCGTTCCCGTTGTCGACAGCAAACCAATGGGTGGATGCCCTCGGCCGACCGAGCGTGCCATAGGCCCCACCGTCGCGGGCGGAAACCGGGTACAACATGAAGATTTTTACGCGTGCCAAAGAAGCACTGCTGCTCTCGGATACCACACCCGAGGTAACGGCACTATCGATGGCGGTCGGGGTCGCACTTGCGTTCAGTCCCCTACCCGGCCTGCAATTCGTGATTGCCATTATTTTGAACCACTGGTGGCGGCTCAACGCCATGGTCGTCATTGTCGGTATTCTTGTTCACAATCCGTGGACCTTTATCCCCATCCACCTGGGCGGCATTGTCATCGGCGACCTCATCCTCTATGGTTCGCTGGAGAGCATGGAGCATTTCCGTGCCTTTCCCTGGGGCGAAATGACCCTGTTTAATTCGTTCAGCCCGACCTGGTGGAAAACCAACTGGCCGCTGTTCATGAAATTCTTTCGGCCGTTTTGGTGGGGACACTGGGTCATGGCGGCCGTCATGGCAGGCCTCTCTTATTGGCTGACGCTCAAATTTGTACACGGCCACAACAATTACTTCCGAAACCTTCAGGCCGAATCCGAGCACGCCGATAAGGACAAAGACGATCCCCCTTCATTCGATTCAGAAGATCACGAGGATCAGGTGTCGGCGCCCGACGTCGACGGAGAGGACGCAGCCCATGGTGCAAAAACGCACGCTCGATCAGATTGACATTTACGACCACGACCTCTACAAAAACCTCAACTTGCCCCTCATCGACCTTGCAATTGACATTGTGGCCCGCAACAACACCCGGTTCACCGTTTTTCCCAACAGCAAAGGGATCGCGCGCATTATCAACCTGCTGGAATGGCAGGCACACGCGTACCACGAATACCTCGACGGGGATGGCATTTTCGTCGACCAAATCGTGCATATCGCCCTGCATCAGGCCGTCGACACCCTGACCGGCGGGCGCCACCCGGAAGGCGCCCTTTTGGCAGAGGCCTTCGCCAGCGCTTCCGACCTCTACTTACTGGGTAACATCGCCAAAACCGGCGAGGAAACCGATTTCGTGGTGGATACTATGGAGAGCCTCGGTTCTTATTACGAAATGTATGCCGACGGCGAAACCGGACTCAATGCCTTGCTCGAACAACTGCTCGCCGATCCGTTTCAAACCATGATCAACGTCGCCGATTACCTGATGCAGTTCTGCCAACCGCTGCTCTACTCCGGCTCAGTCCCCGAAATCACCGACGAAATCCAGCGCCTGGAGCAAAACGGGTTTTACCCATTGGTCCATCACTACAACACCACCAATTGGATCTTAACCATTCGCAGTCAGTATCCCCAGTGGTACCCGGACCCCGTCGGGGTCGGTACCATTAAAAAACGCCTGAGCCAAAGCGAAACCCATTTCCTCGGTTGCATTCGCGAGGTGGTTCTCGGTTTACACGAGGCGTAGGCGCCGACACCGTTGGATTGAGGAACCAAAACCCTAGCACGTGTGTGGCGCCCACCAGGGTTGGCAACCTGCCGTCCCGCCAAGAGAACCCGCGGCGGGCCCAATTCAATGGGACAGGCTTTATTTGACCGGTTCTTGCGCGGGTGTCGCCCGCCGCTGTTGCAAGGCGATGTCGTCCAGGTAGAGGGTGCCCTTGCGTTGCGCCTCGCTACAGCGCCACTTGAAGCCCTGCAGGGCGGCGAGGCTGTGCGCCAATTCGCGCGGGGGCAATCCATCCTTGGACCAGCGGAAATGGTGCTCATCCAACGGGAGACTAATCTCACGCCATTCCGTATCAACCTCAAGCCGGCGCTCCCAACCGCTGTCCCGTGAGGATCGCGCCTCAATGAGACAGACCGCAATCGACATGGGCCGATCAGCCCGGATACGGAACCGCAACAGACCGCCTTCTAAGGAGGCATGCCGCCAGAAGGCCAATTTGGCGTGGGCAAATTGCCAACCGCCGCCACCCACCTCAAAATCAAAGCGAAGATGGGGGTTGGTTTGCCTGCCGGCGACTTCCAGGTTCACGGAACCCTTCAAATCGGCGGCCCCCATCTCGGCAAACCAATACCCCATTTCACCCTGAAGATCCGAGTCACGGAAATCGTCCTTCAGCGTCGGCTGTCGGTTCCATTCCTCGAGTCGCACCAAATAAGCGGGTTTCTCCGAGTCAGCCGTTTCAGGCGCGGCAACCCGAGCCTGAACCGCCCGCGACACCCTGGGGATGTCGCGCGTGCCGTCCTCAGGCGCGGGTGGTTGCACCACAAATACAGGACCCGGCGAAACCGCGGCAGAAAGCGGCGCTCCGTCCGCCCGAAAGAAATCATCACCTGGCCGGCCACTCTGGAGACCGACCACCAACAAAAGAGTCACGCATACCATGGGTAGGCGACGCGGCCAAAAACGCAGGGCCGTCAACCCAACCCGCCTCATCGTTAAGATCCCCCACCTTTTTCTCAAAATAACCACAACCAACCTCTCGAAAAGCGAAAGGACTAGCGGCCCATACCGCTGGACACCACGGATTCTCGGGCGCTTACCACCAAGAACCCCACGTCAGAAAGAAACCGGATCAGCAAGGAATGTTTACAGGGAAGGGCGTCATAAGATGAAGGGCAAATTTTTAGAACAAGCGTTGTGGAATTATAACGGTTCTCGATTCAAATTTTCATGTTTTTCTCAATCTTGCCAAGCAGCGCGTTTTAACGATATTGCAACCCATGACAATCAAACCCCCTAGTACCAAGGGTTTGATCAACAGAAATTAAAAAGAACGCCTGCTTTGCCTACGCCGCGGCGCTCCAAAAAGCGCCTTTTGGTGATCTGAATTACGCTTCAACCTGTCCCAGGGTCACCCCACCCGCGACGGTCATACCAAGGCGGGCGACCGCAAATGCGGGCGAGCCCGTCTCCCCCCGGCTCGACAGTCAGCCCATGGTGATACAGCATGCCGCACGACCTCCCCAGGCAGCGGATTAAGCCGAAAAACACGCGGCGGTTCCGATTGGATTGACCACCCTCCGCTCGGTCACAACAAGGCACCGCCGCACCCACCGGGGAAAACACCGCTCATACATGACCCTGGCCGAGTCGCCGGCATTGAGATTGCTTCCGCTGTTCAACAAGCCGGCCGGCTCACGGCTCACGGTGTCATCTGTTCGGCGTATCCACCGAACATGGGAAGCCCATCCTCAAGACACCGCCACGCGTGTCATCAACCAACCAACACGCGTGGGTCACGCCGACTCTTCCGCCGGCCCGAACGTTTCGTCAAGATCCTCGGTTTCATCGCAAACCGCCCCTTTCGCCCGCGAACAAAGGCGCCGGCCGCACCTGACGCACAACCCGCGTTGGGCTTCGTTCCCCGGCGACAGGTACCGAAACCACGGTTTCGGCATGGGACCCTTGCCACGAAAACCTTCGGGCCGACACACCCTCCTATCCATGCGGTCCGAACCTCCGTTCGGACCGCTCTTTTTTACCGCGCCCAACCACGATGGGGTTTTACCTGTAAGGCGTCGTCTTTCCCCGCCTCCCGAAGCCAAACCCGGCCCACGGGCTGTATTGTGTTTGCATGAACCCATTTCTCTGGTAAATGAATAGGAGCGACACGATTCGCTGCTCCAGCTCTACCCTATGGAGACACTATGGATCACCTTAAATGTGGTGAGGTTCAGATTGCGATTGATCCCAGTCAGGGCGCGCGACTTGCCTCACTCCGCATCGCGGGCATGGAACTCCTGGTTCCACCAACCGCCAGTACTTTTCATTGGGGTTGTTACCCCATGGCCCCTTGGACCGGCCGTGTACGCCACGGGAAATTCACCTTCGGCGGCCGTGAATACCAACTCCCGATCACCATGCCGCCCCACGCCATCCACGGCACCACCTACAACCGCCCCTGGCGACGCGTCAACGGCGCACCGGTTTTTGAAACCGATCTAGGCCCTGACTGGCCCTTCGCGGGCCGCGTGGTGCAAACCTTCAATCTCGCGGAAGACCACCTGCGACTGCGCATGGAAATCCACAGCGACCAGCGGCCCATGCCCGCGGCGGCAGGCTGGCATCCCTGGTTTAACCGCCAATTGAGCCGCGGCCGACCCGCCAAACTCCATTTCCAAGCCCAGTCGATGTACGCCCGCGACGAGGAGCAATGCATCACCCGCGATTTGATCACCCCCACACCGGGCCCTTGGGACGACGCCTTTACCGACGTCAAGCAACCGATTGAAATCGAATGGCCGCAAGCCCTGAAACTCGGCTTCAAAGCCAATGTCAACAATTGGGTTGTTTACGATGAATGCGCCCACGCCTTTTGCGTGGAACCCCAAACCGAACCCCCCGAATCTCTGAATACTGGAACCCAAATCGTCGAGCCGGGATCTCCCCTTTGTTTGGAAGCGGAACTCCACTGGCAGGTGTTTTAGGGCTTTTTCAAAGTACCGGCCGCCACCCTTAACCCTGAACCTGGGACTTGGCTTCGAAATGTGGTTAAATGCGTCCTATTTCGGACCCAACACCGACCCCTCATGTCGTGGCGCCACGCGCGTAAAATTGCCGAGGTCCAGGGAGCGTTCGCTTGAAAACCATTATCGCCGTCACCACCTTGGGCTGGTTCCTCGCCGCGCTAGCGGCCGGCCCGCCCAACCCTGCCGTCGTGGGACCCACCGCCACCCTTGCAATTCAATCGGGTTTTGATCCCGAGGCCTATCGCTTGGAAGCCATTCGCACCGGGTTCAAAGAAATCCAGGCGTTGTATGCCGATTTCAAAATTAATGAAACCCAGCGCCGCATGCAGCAGTTGGAATCGGAACAGCCCAGCGTATTGCAAGAGCCGATCTACCAAAAGTTGAAACGCGACATGGGCGTGATTCACCGTGAGGCCGGCAATCTCAAGGGCGTTCAATGGCTGCAAGGCAAAACGGAGCTGGATGTATCTCCGCTTACCCTGGTTGTCTTCTGGGAGAGCTGGTGTCCTCATTGTCAAGACAGTATGCCCCTGATTCAAAAGATGTTTCGCAAGTACCATGTCAAGGGGCTGAACGTCATCGGCCTCACCAAAATCACCAAACCGGCCAACATGACCACCGTCATCCAATTTATTGCCGAAAACGAAATCGAATTTTCCATCGGCAAAGACCCGGGCCGCGTCTCTGAACATTTCGGGGTGAGCGGGGTCCCCGCGGCGGCGATTGTCAAAGAGGGTGTTATTATTTGGCGCGGTAATCCCGACTGGATTACCGAACAAACGGTGTTGGCCGCGCTGCAAGCGCCCACCAAGTAGCGTTCGCCCAAACAAAAATTCGCGCCATGGGATCGGTGTTGTGACCCTTTTTGAACCTCCCCAAAACCCCGAGGGAAAAGCCGCCGCCAAACGGCCGGCCCGCATTCTCCTCGTCGACGACGACCGCGTTTCGCGCCTGGTTCTCGCCAACCAATTGGCGGAAAAAGAAATGCTCATTTTTCAGGCGGGCGACGGCCACGAGGGCTTGGCCCTGTTCCATCGCGAGCGACCCGATGTGATCGTGCTGGATTACCACATGCCGCGCCTCAACGGGGTTGAGTTTTTACAGGCGTTGCAGGAGGAACCGAATAAACCGGCGGTAATCATGCTGACCTCCAGCACCGAACAGCAGGTCATTTCGGACTGTTACCGCCTTGGTGTTCACGCCTTTCTCGCCAAACCCTGCCATCCCCTGATCCTCAAAAACCAAATCAACCGCGCCTTGGCCCTGGTCCACAACGCGGCGGATCTCCAGGCCGAAATCGCAACCACCGAGCAGCAGGCCCGCCTGTTGCGCGCCGTGTTCGACAACATTCCCGAGGGCGTGATCATTCTCGATCACCAATTGCGGCTCAAGATGATTTCCGCGCGTGCCTGTAAAATTTTGAACCGCCGTCGGGAAGAGGTGATCGGCAGCGAGGTCGACCGCATCCTTGGCGCCACCTTGTGCGAAGAAACCGGGCCGCTGGGCCGCTGTGTCGCCACGGAAAGCAAGCTGGCCAGCATCCAATCGACCTTCGAAACCGACACCGGCGAGGTCATCCCGGTAGCGCTCACCATTACCCCTTTTGTGCAGGAACGCCAACAAACCGGCTGGATGCTGCTGTTTCGTGATTTGCGGCGCCGCGATCCCAACGATGGGGACGCCATCGATTCCATCCGTTTCGGCAGCATGGTCAGCGGCGACATCAAAATGAAAGAGGTCTTCGCCCTCATCGAAAAAGTGGCGCCGACCAATGCCACGGTCCTGATTCAAGGTGAATCGGGGACCGGCAAAGAATTGGTCGCCCGCGAGCTACACGAACGCGGGCCACGGGGCCGCCACACATTTTTGGCCGTAAACTGCGCGGCGATTCCCGCCGAGCTGCTGGAAAGCGAGTTTTTCGGTCACGAGAAAGGCAGCTTCACCGGTGCGCACCAGACCAAAATCGGCCGCTTCGAGCAAGCCCAGAAAGGCACCTTGTTCCTCGACGAAATCGGCGAAATGCCCTACGCGCTGCAGGGCAAACTCTTGCGGGTGCTTCAGGAGCGCAAGCTGATGCGCGTCGGCGGCAACCGCAACATCGAGGTGGACGTGCGCATCGTGGCGGCCACCAACAAAGACCTGAAGGAACGCGTCCAAAAACAGCTCTTCCGCGAGGATCTGTACTACCGCCTCGCGGTGATCCCCATCCGCCTCCCGCCCCTGCGCGAACGCATCCTCGACGTGCCCCACTTGGTGCGTTACCTCATCGAGCAATTCCGCGAGCGCGAGGGCTCACCGGTGCGATACATCTCGTCGGATGCGCTGCACCGCCTGCTGGCCCACGACTGGCCGGGCAACATTCGCGAGTTGGTCAACGTGTTGGAATACTGTTTTGCGGTATGCCGCGAGGCCACCCTGGGCACGGAACACCTACCGCGCGAATTCCAAAACCTGCGCTACAAAGCCGCGGCAGCCGGCCCGCCGCCACCGGCCAACGAAAAAGAGTTCATTCTGCGCACCCTGGAAAGCGTCAATTACCGCAAGGGCAAGGCGGCGGCCAAGCTCGGCATCAACCCATCAACGCTCTACCGAAAAATGAAAAAATACGGCCTCAGCTAATGCTTCGTCAGGCTGGTCCCCGGCGCTCCCCGAGGGAACGCACACATCGCCATCACGCTACCCTTGCCTCTGATTCGACCCGGCATTTCCCGTGGGGCGCGCACACCGCCATGACGCTATCTTTGCCTGTGATTCGACCCGGCGCTCCCCGACGGGGCACGCACACCGCCATGACGCTATCTTTGCCTGTGATTCGACCCGGCGCTCCCCGAAGGGGCGCGCACACCGCCATGACGCTATCTTTGCCGGTGGTTCGACCCGGCGCTACCCGACGGGGCGCGCACACCGCCATGACGCTATCTTTGCCTGTGATTCGACCCGGCGCTCCCCGAAGGGGCGCGCACACCGCCAATGGGGGACCACAACTAATTTTAAACGTGAGCCATAGGCGAACCTCATCAAGCTGCGTTGAAGACGCTGAGGATTTCAGCCCAGGGTAAATGGTTGCAGCGCAACCATTTACCCTGGGTCCTCTGGAGTTCCCTTCCCGTAGACGCCGGCGGCGTCGGCCCCACAACCACCAACCCCACCGCTCACGGCATCCCCCAATACAACAATCTCGCCACCAACCCCACCGCTCACGGCATCCCCCAATACAACGACCTCGCCACCAACCCCACCGCCCACGGCATCCCCCAATACAACGACCTCGCCACCAACCCCACCGCCCACGGCATCCCCCAATACAACAATCTCGCCACCAACCCCACCGCCCACACCATGCCCCACACATCACCCCTACACTGTCGCGGGCAACGCACGTACTTACTCCCCGGCCTCCTTCAACGACAATTCACCGCCGCGTTGCTTGGCCACACTGAGTGCACCGCTTCCCTCCGTTGCCTCGGCCACGCTCAAAAGCCCGCCGTGGTCGTTGAGCAGGCCGTGTTTTTCCCGTAGCAGGTAACGCGTGCTTTCCAGGCGCTCGCGATTGAGACCGCGCGTTTTTACCATCCCGGATAACAGCGTCAAGGTCTCGCGAGAGCCGACCTTGGCCAGCACCTCTAGAGCGGTAACGTGATTGGCGCCCGCCCCGGCAACCCGCTCCACCAGAAAGGTACACACCTTCTCATCGCCATCATAGGCCGCCAAGGCTTCTAACACGGGTCGGGTGCGCGTTTCGTTGGGTTTGAGCGCGGCGTAATCCAGCAAGGTGTCGCGCGCCGCGACCCCGCGCAGCTCATCCAACAAGGCGAGCGCTTGGGGCGCCAAGACCGCGGTCCCCAAACCCATCGCACAGAGTTCTACCGCATCCTCGGGATCCAAAGCGCGGATCGCTTGAAACAGGGTTTCGGCAACCACCACCGGGCACGCCGGCATACAGGCGGCCAGCGCGCCCGCACGTTGATCCTCTGGGCCGGCCAAGGCCGCGAGAAAGGCACGGAAAAAGGGTGCCTCGTCAGCGGGGCTTTCGGCGAACAAGGACAAGGCTTCCGGGTACGCTTTGACAAAAAAATCGGCCTGGCGCGCACCACATTCGGGAACCGTTTCCGCCAGAATGGTTTCGGCCAAGCACTGTGCCGGCGGTTTTTCTTCGGCCAAGGCCGCAATGATGGGCACCAACTGTTCGAGCCGATGCACGGCCACATTGGAAAACAGAAAACGGAAACGGGCGGCCACGCGATGGAAGTAACCGGCGGTTTTGATATCGGTCAATTCGGCAAAAAGAGGCGCATCGGCATAGAGATAAAACCCCTTTTCATCCATTGAAAAAGAGCCCAACCCCAACAACCGGCGGCGCATCGGCACGTCAAAGAAGGCAATGGCGGCGGCATCCTCGGTGGTCAACGAGAAACGCCGGTCAAAGGCGGGATCGCCCAGCGGGAGTGCGTCCCAATCCGACGAACCGCGCGCGCGCGTGCTCAGATGGAAACGGAACGGCAACGGCTGTTGGAACCGCACCTCGATGCACTCCGGCGAACACAAAATCGCGTGGCCGCGCAACGGGCCTTCACGAGGCGCGACGGCACCTTCCGGCAGGGTCAAGCGGCGACGCAACCGTTGTAAAACCGGACGACGCCACAAACGTTGCCGACTCTCCAAGGCATGCTGGAACACCCAAAGGCCGCCGGCAAGGGTGGCCCCCAGCCAAGGCACACTCCAAAAAACGGTTGATAAAAATAAAAGTAGGACGACTTTGGCAAACCAATGCACCGATGTTCCTCCGAGCACGGAAGGTTTTGGGAACGCAATCGCGCCAAGACCCCGACCACCGAAAACAGCTCTGATCGAAAAAAGCCTGCCGGGATCGATTCGTTCACGGGGGAAAGCGCAAAGTCAGGCGTACAAGTGCCGGCATTTGCGCACATTTCTCACAAAAACCTCACCAACCAACGGATAACCCGTTGGTTCACGATGAAACGGTTAAACCGTTCAAGACAGCCAAGTAGTCGGCCGCCGCCATGGGACGCGGGTTGCTCGCATTGGAACCGTTGCGCTCGGCAAGCCCCGCGATGGTTTCATAGGCATCGGTCGGGATATGGAGCGAGGCGAAAGCGGGGATCTTTAACCGGGCCACCAAACCCTCAACGGCCTCGAGAAACGCGTCGTTACACGCTTCATCCGCCACATTGCAACCGATGACTTGGGCGGTTTTGTGCAGTCGATGTCCCAAATAAGCTTGCTGGTAACGCAAGGTCGGTGCCAGCAGGATGGCGTTAACGACACCATGAGGCGCATCGAACAAGGCGCCGATGGACTCGGACAAACAGTGAACCCCGGCAACATCGGCATTGCCGAACGCCATGCCCGCCAAACAAGACGCCTTGGCAATGTAAAAGCGGGCGGTTTCGTCGGACCCCTCCGAACGAACCAATGTTTCAAGATGCTCAAAAATGAGCGCGACAGCTTGCCTCGCCATCGCGTCGGAAATCGGGTTGGCGCAACGACCAACCAATGCTTCCACCGCGTGGGTCATGGCATCCATCGCGGTTGATGCGATGAGATGGGGCGGCAAGGTTGCCAGCAAATCGGGGTCTACCAGCGCGTAGGCCGGGAACATACCGCCGCCCTTGATGCTGACCTTCTCGCGCCGGGTTTCCTCGGTCAATACCGAAACCCAGGTGACCTCGGAACCCGTCCCGCAGGTGGTAGGCAACGCCAACAAAGGCAACGGGCTGGCCGGAAAAAGATCCAAACCGACAAAATCTAGCGCCTTGCCCTGATTGGTCGCCAACATGGCCGCGGCTTTGGCGGCGTCAATGGCACTGCCGCCACCGATCGCCAAGACCGCATCGGCGGAAGTCGACCACGCGGCTTCCGCGGCACGCTCCGCTTCCGAGGTACGCGGGTTGGCGGAAAAATCGGAAAAAAAAGCCAACTGAATCCCTTCATCGCTCAAAAGACGGCGCAAATCACCAAACCAGCATAAGCCTGTCAAATGGGGATCAACCACCACCAGCAGCCGTGACCACTGGTGCCGGGACATGATTTCCGGCAGGCGAAAACGACAACCCGACCCCATCACCACATGGGTCGGCATGCTGAAACCTATCTTGCCCACAACAACTCCATTTCCCTATTTCTCAATGACCCCTTGGCGGGAAGAAACGAAACCCAACCGCCTTCGGGTCGAAGCGATTCTTGAAACAACCATTAATATCTTGCTGGGTTTTAAGCATCATACACCACAAAGGGGCGAAACACGAGTCCTGGCAAAAAACGCTCAAGACAAACAGCTTAAACAACTATTTACAGCTACTTGGAAACTCTAGAAAGCCCATAACAACTTCCTGAAAATCACTTTTTCACAATTAATAAAAGGCTCTCTGAATTTTAAAACGGCCACTTATAAACCTTTTTCGAACCGATTTTTGTCTGTTTTGCGGTTAACTAAGTAGATACCTCGCATGATCCGTAATCCTCCTCCGCCTATGCCGCGTTTCGCGACGTCGCCGTTCCTCGGTCGACCCGCGCGGCCGGCCGCTTGCCAGAGACCCATGCCGACATTTGCCCGGCACCCGTACCATGAAAAAGGTTGTTCCATGAAGACCAAAGATTCAGAGGAAATTGAATATTTGATTCAGGCCTTCCGTCAAGGCGATCCCCAGGCCCGCGACGCCTTATTTGCCAAGATCACCCCACTCCTACGCGGCATGGTCCGCAAACGTTTTGCCGGCTTCCAGCGTGAAACCATGGCCTTACAAACAACGCTGATCATCAACGACATGTTGCTAGCCATCGAACAAAAGAAACACTTGCCGTGGAAAGACTGGGTTTCCCTCCAACGCTTCATTGGCAAAGTCCTCAACGATTACCAAATCGATAAACGGCGCAGAAAAGCCGCCAAACGGCGGGGCGGTCACATCCCGATCATCGGGTTGGATCGGCCGGAGGAAGTCCGCGAAGAAATGGACTCGGAGAAGAAGATGATGCTGGACCTGGCTCTTAAGAAGCTAAACAAATACCATCCGCGCGCCGCGAGGGTATTGGACCTCAAGGCCGGGCACGGCTTGAACAGTCAAAAAATTGCGGCCCGGTTGCACATCACGGAGTACGAGGTGCGCAAGTTGCTGGATTTCTGCCGTAAATGGCTGAATGATGAAATTTCACGCCAGTAACGGGTTTACCAGGGCCGCAACAACGGCAGCGCCGCCCGCAAGCCCAACTGCCAGGGTTGGTGGACGCCGTCGTGAAGCGCGAGGATCCGGTCAAAGGTGGTCGGCGCGCGCCCAAGCCGGGCCAACATAAGCCGGGTCCGCAGGCCGCCGCCGCGGAAGGCCAGAATCACCCGGGTAAAGTTCCGGACCGACCCAACCAAGGGCGCCATAGCCTGAAAATAGGCCCGTGCATCATGGAGATGGGTAACACAGGCCGCCCCGCCCGCCAGCGCGGCACTCATACCGGCGCCGCTAATGGGATCGAAGGTGTGTAAGGCATCCCCAACCAAATGGAAATCGGGCCGCGGCCCGGCAAACGAAGCGACGATGTGGCCGCGTGTGGCAAAGTGATCGACAGCCCCGTCGTATTCGGGGAATGCGCGCTGGAATTGGGTCATACACCAGGATTGGAGTTTTTTGCCGTGGGGGACGCGGTCCCCTTCCAGCAACATCGCCACGGAAATTGCGTCCGCGGCGACCGGGGTAATGTACATTTCACCGAAATCAAAAAACGAAACACGCACGCGCGGCGGGGCGGGCGCCTGCACGCGAAAACGAACCCCGAGGCGACGGCCCATGCGCACCCGGCGACCACAAGCACGGGCCAGCGGCGAATGAACCCCGTCGGCGGCAATGACTTGCGCAAAATCGGTTAAGTCCTCACGGGTAACTTTTCGGCCCTCGACCCGTTCGAAGGCATCGAAGGCGGCGCATCGCGCCCGAAAAAGGCGGTCGATCTCGAAGCGAGAAATGCCGATGCCATGCTCACCGTCGGCAAAGGAGCCGGCCACCCGACGCGTCCCCATGCGGTACTCAATACCGTGGAACGGCGCACCCAATTGGCGCAAAACAACCGCCAAGCCCAAGTCTTCGAGATGCTTGACCCCAAAAGGCAATACCCCTTCGCCACACACTTTGTCAATGGGACCGCGTTGTTTCTCAAATAAGGTAACGGCGTGCCCCGCCCGCAACAGGCGCAGGGCGACATTTAATCCGGCGATCCCGCCGCCCACCACGGCAATGGGTTGGGATGAGGTCATGGATGGCTCCTTGATTCGGTATTCTCGCAGGTTTCCGAGGGGTGGGCGCAACCAATTCGGGAACAAAAACGCCTTAACTGGAGGGAAAACCAAAAGGATCCCGGCAAGGGCATGCATCCTATACACGCACGGGGGAACCAAGTCGGTCGGTTTTCGTTAAACATGTTACCAACCCCGGGGAAGGCACCCAGGGCAGGATGTTCGGGTTGGCCGCACCCGTCGTGGACGCCTTCTCCGAAAGCATCCATCACCCCACTTGCCGGTGTGGTGTTAAGCCCTTAGCAGGGCTGAAGCGAGGGGTTTTAGCTAAAGATCTGAAGCGAAAAGGTTTGGAGAAAACGAACCGGGGTCGCGCACGACCGCAGCCTCCGGCCCAGAGCATTTTTACAGGCCGTTGCAACCCAGAGATTTAGCTAAAATCCCCGCAAGTTATCGCGCTTCTTAGGTAAGATGAAGCGACGCGGCGAACCAGCCGAACGGTCGCCGCAAAGGCCGCGGAGGATGTGTGACGGATAAGATACCTTATTTAAAACGAGAAGTGTGGGACGAGGATTACGCCGAGCGCGAGGTGGAAACCCGGCGGGCACGCGCCCACTGGAGCCAACGCAAGAATCGGGTGGTACCCGCGCTACTCGTCCTGAACCTTATCGTGTTTCTGGGTTGGCAGTTTTTTACCGCAACGCCCGCGGGCATCGGTTTCTTTTACAACAACTTCCTTATCAGTCCCCTCCACTTGGAAAACGGTTACTACTGGACCTTGCTCACCTCGGCTTTTTCTCACAACCAAATCATACACCTGGTCTTTAACATGATGGTGTTGGTCAGTTTCGGTAACTTGCTCGAGAAGTTTTACGGTCCCGTCGGCTTCCTGAAGCTTTACATCGGCGCAGCACTTTTTTCATCGCTGATGCACTGCGCCACCTCCGCGTTTTTGATGGACCGAATGGATGCCAACGCGCTGGGCGCGTCTGGCGCCTTAACCGCGGTCCTGATGGTTTTCGCGCGCATGTGGCCGAAACACAAAATCCTGCTGTTTGGGATCATTCCCGTCCCGGCCATGATCGCCGTCGTCGGTTTGGTCCTCCTCGACATTTGGGGTTTGATCGCACAAACCCGCGGCGGCGGTTTCCAAATCGGCCACTCCGCCCACCTGGGCGGCACCATCTTTGGTTTCGTCTATTTCCAAACCATTTTGGCCAAACGCATCGTCCGTGACGTAAACGAAACCCATTGATTGTTCCCGCCTAACGCAATCACCGAGCTGAAGAGGCCCCTCACCATGACCTTTGCCAAGGAACCCACCGGGAGCCTGTACGCGATTAGCGACATGCACCTTGATTTCAAGAAAAATATGGAAGCGCTGCACCAGTTGCCGATCTTTCCCGGCAGCCGCCTCATCACCGGCGGCGATCTGTGTACCAAACCCGAACACCTGCGCACCGCCCTCTCCATCCTCACCCAACGTTTCGACAGGGTGTATTGGGTACCGGGCAACCACGAGCTGTGGAGCAGCAAGAAACCGGAAAGCGAGGAATCGGCGCGCGGTGTCGACAAGTACCTGTGGTTGGTGGATATCTGCCGCGAATTCAACGTGCTCACCCCGGAAGACCCTTTCGACACTTGGCACGGCGTCGGCGGCCCCTGCACCATCGCCCCACTGTTCATTCCCTACGACTACAGTTTCATGGACGACCCCAACGCCGATTGGGCCGCGTGGAGCGAACAGGAACGGGTCGAAAAAGCCGTCGCCTGGGCCGTCGAAGACGGCATTCTGTGTTCGGACGAAAAGTTGATCAACACGACGCCCTACCGCGACATCGCCGAATGGTGCCGAGCCAGGGTGGGTTATTCCCATGATCGCCTGCGCGCCATTCCCCCCGACCGGCCCATCATCCTGGTCAACCACTTCCCGCTACGCGGCGATTTGGTGCGTTTGCGCCCGCAAATGCGGCGCTTCCGCATTTGGTGCGGCACCAACTTGACCGAACAATGGCACCGCGAATTCAACATCGCCTGCGCGATTAGCGGTCACCTGCACATTCGCGCCACCGACTACCGCGACGGCGTCCGTTTTGAAGAGGTTTCGCTGGGTTACCCTCGCGATTGGGAAGCAACCCAAGGCATCGGCGCCTACCTGCGGGTGATCCTGCCGGCGCCGGCCGAGCCGGAACAAACCAACCACCACACCGTTTTTCACAGACGCGGCAACCATCGCGCAGAACGCCTGCGCCGCGCCAAGGAAGTCACATGATTATTTGGGTCGACGCCGACGCCTGCCCACGCGCCGCCAAGGAACTGGTCTACGCGGCGGCACAACGCTTTAACATCGAGGCGCGTTTGGTGGCCAACACACCAATGAACCATCCCAAAAACGGGCACGTCTCGCTGGTGGTGGTCGGCAAAGCCTTCAACGAGGCCGACGACTACATCGCGGAAAACGTTGGTGCGGGCGATTTGGTCATCACGGCGGACATCCCCTTGGCGGACCGCATCGTCGACGCGGGCGCAACCGGCCTCGACCCGCGCGGCACGGTCTTCGACGAGGAAAACATCAAATCCAAACTGGCGATGCGCAATTTGCTGGCCGACCTGCGCGAGGGCGGCATGCTGGGCGGCGGCCCCCCACCCTACAACCAAAAAGACCGCCACAAGTTCCTAACCGCCATGGACCGCCATCTAACCAAAGCACTTAGCTAGCATCGCTCACAAGGAATCATCGCGAGAAGCTGAAAGCCTTGTGAGAAATACGGGCTAAAAAGATGGAGGGCGGCTTCCACATCGGGGCACCGCCTCAGCCGTAGGTTAGGCGAACATGCGAATGACGGCGGGGATGGTCGCCAACCGTTTGGGCAGCAACTTGAGCACGCCCGGGCCCAACACGGCGGCGCCGGCCATCAAACCACCGGTCAAGGCACCGGCCACGCCGGCCACAAAAACGTCCTGGCCACCGAGGTACAGGTTCTCAATCGGCGTTTTGGGACGCAGCCAAGACTGCTCAAAACGTTGCGGCACATGGTCCAAACCGTAGATTTCGCCCTGGCTGTAGTTGCAGAAGTGTTGCGTGGACAAGGGTGTCGACAATTCGAAGTAATCAATTTCGCCCTCAACTTGCGGCACTTGTTTGTAAAGTTCCCGCAACAAACGCGCGCTCAATTCGGCTTTGAGCTGCTCGTATTTTTCGCCACGACGCAGCCAGGGTTTGTCTTTCCATTCCTCGAACCACGCGTAGGGCGCCAGCGTCACCACTTCAATGGTGGATTTGCCGGGGAACCGGTTGTCCCAGTCGGGATCTTTGGCGGACGGGAAGGAAATGTAAACCAGGGGGAAGGGTTTTTGTTGGTCTTCCATGAACGCGGCCACATTGCGGTTGTGGTCCAAGCTCGGGAAGACCCATAGGTTGGTTTTGCCCAAACCCAATTCGGCGGCCGACTTTTTCAAACCGATGTACAGACACAGGTGCCCGCCTTGGATTTGTACGTTTTCCATGCGACGGGGAATGCCGTAGCGGGTCCGATGGCGCTCGTCCAACAAACGGCCATAGGTGTTGGGCACGCCCACGGTGCTGATGATGGTTTTGGCCTTGAGTTCGTCGCCGTTGGCCATGCGCACGCCGTACGCGCGGCCGTGTTTAACCAGGATTTCCGCTACCTCGGCGCGCACCATCACCCGACCGCCGCCGGCTTTGATGACGGGTTCAATGGTTTCGGCAATTCGCGCCGAACCGCCGACGGGATATCCGGCGCCGTTGGCGTAGTGGCCCGCGATCATGGCGTGAATGAAGAAGCTCGACTGCTCCGGCGGCAAACCACAGTCGCCCCACTGGGTGGCGAGAATACCTTTCAGGTTTTCGTCGGTGAACAGTTCATCCAACACCTCGGCGGTGGTGCGGTGGGCGTGGTCGGACGGCGTGGTCAGGTGAAGCGGGAGGAGCGCCGGCTTTAACAGGGTCGGCACCAGTTTCTTGGCAATGGCCAGCGGGGTGGCGTCTTTGACTTCCTTCAACATGTCGAAATACCGGCGGATCCCTTTTTCCTCGGCGGGAAATTTTTGGATCAAATCGTCGCGCAGTTGTTTGTAGCCGGTACGGAAATCGAACTGGTCACCATCCACAATCAAGCGATCATAGACATCGCCCATGGAGGCCCATTTCAGTTCGCCGTCGCTGATGTAGTCGAACATCTTGCGCACCAGGCTTTTTTCACGCATCACGTCGCCGATGTAGTGAACGCCGACGTCCCATTCGTAACCCTTGCGTTTGTAAGTGTGGGTAAAGCCGCCGGCGGTGGTGTGGCGCTCCAAGACAAGCACTTTCTTGCCTGCTTTGGTGAGGAGCGACGCCGCGGACAAGCCGCCAATCCCCGATCCAATGACGATCACATCGTAATGGTCGTCGCATTTTTCCCGTGCGTAGCGTTCTCCAATCGGCATGCTGTTCCTCCGCCGTCGCCGCCACCCCGGTTCGTTGCCTTGGGCACGGCTATTCTTTAATGATTCCGTCTTTAATCGTTGCTAAGGTCAATTCAAAACGCGCCGTGGCGGCGGCTTCATCGATAAAGTGCCCGGCAAGCTGCAAGCTGATCAAACCGTGGATGGTCCCCCACAGCATTTGCGCCACGTCCTTGGCGTCGTGCCGTCGGGCGAAGCCGGCGTCTTGGCAGCGAACGACGGCTTGTTCCAAAACACGGAACCCGGCGCCGCTTTGCTTGAGGCTCTCCTCGGGAATCGAAAACCCGTGCAGCGACCGGCTCATCATGAGCTCGTACACATCGGCGTTGGCCAAAACCGCCCGTCGGTAGGCACGGCCCAAATCCATGATGGTGGCGATGGGATCGGGGTCGGGCTCAACCCGTTCGAGTTCTTGCCGCAACTGATCGAAACCGTCCAAATAAAGCGCGTTAAGCAAACCTTGTTTGTTCTTGAAGTAGGTGTAGAGGACCATGGTCGAGGCGTTGAGGGACTGGGCCAATTTGCGCATCGATAAACCGTGAATCCCTTGTTCACGCAGCATCTCGGCGGCTTTTTTGAGAATAAGCTGCCGAAAAAAAGCAGGGTCCTGCTTGGGTGCTCGGGCCAAAGGATACCTCCAACGCTCCATAAAATAACACTGTTATTTTATCGAGACAAGTCATTTTTGCGGGGTTCTGTCGCACGGAACGACCGCATCCTTCTTTAAAACCTAAGAAGCGCGATAACTCGCGGTGATTTTAGCTAAACCTCTGGGCTACAACGGCCTGCAAAAATGCTCACCGCACCCAGAGGGTGCGCCTCCGCTTTTTCCAAACCATTTCGCTCCAAATCTTTAGCCAAAATCCCTCACTCTTATAGCGCCTCTTAGGTTAAAACAAAATCGCGGCCGGCCCACTTTTCTTTAGGAAATGCCGTCACAAAGTGGGTCGGCCGCGATCTTTAGGGAGCGAATCCGGGCTTACCGGATTCCCGCCGCGCAGTTTTGGTTGAAGAAAAGAACCAGGCTCAGCACATCTTGATCCGGCCAGTTCGGCAAGCGCGCAAAAAAGGCGTCCTCACAGGCAACCAACGGATTGAGCTGGCGGATCCAGTCGCGGATCAGCGCCTGTTCGTTGAGGTCCATGCTGTCGGAAGGCCGCATGCGGGTCCCGATTTGCGGTACCGCGCAATTAATTTTTTCGAATAAGTAACTGCGCTGCACCGAGCCCGCCGTGACCAACACCATCCCGTCCAGAATGGAACTTTCCTGGGAAACCAGATTGTCCAAACTGTTCTGGGCCAGGTTGAGGCCCGCGCTGTTGGTACTGGTCCCGTTGTGGCAACCGATACAGTTGTTGTTCCAAATCGGCTGGATGACGGAAGCGTAATCCACGGCGGGCGTTTCCGCGATACCGCTCAGATCGTCGCACCCGCTGCCGCCGGAAAACACGCCGATCAGAAAATCCAGACTGGTGAGCTGACCGACGGGCAGGGTTTGCTGCTGCTCCTGTGCCGCGTAAAGGTTGGTGTTGGTATCGGCAACAAGGTCGAAGAAAAAGGTCACGTTCCCCAAGCCGGTGGGGATCGGCATGTGGTAATAACCCAAGGGATCGGCGGTAAAACGGTGGTCGGTCCCGGTGGCGCCGCCGAAGGTTCGGTCCCGCCCGCCGGCAATGTCGATAAAATTGCCGGAGGAAATACGGGCCAAACCGATATCAGTAGTAACCCCGTTGCCGCGTCCGTCGGCAATGCGACCGGCCACCAAGGTATCGGAAAGGTAGAAGTTGAGATCGATGGTTCCCGGTGTACTGGTGAACAAGTCGCCATAACCAATGCGGGCGGGCTGCATGCCGTCGCCGGCGGGTCCACCGGCACCAACCACCACCGCGTCGCTCAGCAAGGAAACGGTTACCTGGGCATCGATCACACCACCGCCGGGAACGGCGAGGATGTTACCGGCGGAACCGGAGCCGCCCACAATCGGGGCCGGCGTCTCCCCATCGCTTTGCAGGAACGCCAATTCGGTGGCGGCGGCCAAGGGCTGTCCGGGCACGGAACGACCGTTGATAATTTGGCCGGCGAAACGCAGGGTCATTTGGCGGTAAGCCAGCACCTGATCCTCGGCGGTGTCGACCAAATCGCGGTCGGTGGTGACTTGCAGGGACACCGTGTAACGGCCGGGTTCGGTATAGGTGTGTTGCGGATCCTGTTGGGTCGAAATCGTGCCGTCACCGAAATCCCATCGCCAAGCCACAATCGACCCCGAATCCACCGTGGATTGATCGGTGAACTGGACCGTGAGCGGGGTGGTCCCGGTCGGCGGCGCGGGGTTGGTGGTAAACGCGGCCGCGGGCGGTGCGCCGGCGATAAACCGAATGCGGTTAATTTGGAAAAAGCCGCCCTCGGAAGAATCGCCGCCGGTGTTGGTCAAATAAAGCGAGCCGTCCGGGCCGAATTCCAAATCCACGCCAATCACACTGTCGGCAAACATACCGCCGGCATCGATGGGGATTTCCTCAATTTGATCCAGGTCGGCACCGGTCAAGCGCCAGCGAAATACCCCGAACTCACCGGGGAACCAGTTGGCGTTGTAAAGCACGGGGCCGTCCGGGGCGAAGGGGCCGCTGTCGGCGATGGCGATCCCAATTTGGGAAGGCGGCCGCGAGGTCATCACCCGGTGGTTGCTATCGGGTGGATTTTGGAATTCGTCACGGGAATCGGCATCGATGCTCCAGGCCCCGTTGGAACCCATGCGCACCCAGGAAAGGCGGTCCAGTACTTCCCCATTCTCGGAGCTGTAGAGCACATCTTCATTGGGCGGATTGGGATGGAAGGTAAACCGAAAGGGGTTGCGGAAGCCCACGGCCCAAATCCGCGAGGCGATGCTGTCCGCGTTGCCGTCGTAAAAGGGGTTGGTGGTGATGCCGAGCCCGTCGGCTTTGTTCACCCGCAAAATTTTGCCCACGTAGCGGTCGGTGCGCTGAACGTGGGGAATGCCGCCCGTTTCGCCCAAATCGGCGTCATCACCCAGCGCAATGTAAATGAATTCCGGTTGATTCGGATGGAACTCAATGTCGCCGCCTTTGTGAATGAAGTTTCCGCGCGGCAGGCCGGACAACAGCACCAGTTCGGAGCCGGGCACCATGGCGGTACCGGCGCTGTTGGCGGTAATCCGCGTGAGCCGCTGATCCGAGTTGGTGGTGTAAAACAGATAAATGAAGTTGTTGGTGGCAAAGTCAGGGTCGACCACCAAACCCAGCAAACCACTTTCCGCTTGGGTAAACACCTGTGAGCGCAGGTCGGCAAAGGTGGTGGGCGTTTGGTAGCCCCCCGCACCGTCGGGTTGCAGAATCAGCACGGCACCGCGTTTTTCGGCAACCACCATGGCGCCGTTGGGCAGCCAATCCAAACTGATCATGCCGTTGGGATTAAAAATCACTTCTTCAAATACGAAATTGTTGTCGGACATTTGCGCGCGCACAGCGGGCGCGGTCATCCATGCCGTAACCGCGAGGACAGCCCAAACCATTGGGCGCATCGGCCCCAAACTAGGTTTCATAAATCACTCCAACATTGCTCCAGAGGCGGATTTAAGGGATTCGATAAACATAAAAAACAGTTCATTCGAAATGCGTGAATTGAACGCTCACGGCATACGAGAACCGAAATCATGGCGAATACACGGTGTATCAAACAAGGCTACCCTACAGGAAAAACCCGTGAGCGCCAAGGCTTTGCGTTCACCTTGACCCACGATGCAGGCTTCATTGTCCAGACCGAGTCAACCTTCATCAATATTGTGAGGAAGCCGCGGCAATTCAGTGACGGTTGACGCACTATTCCCTTGGTTGGTGATGGGCCGGCGCGCCGAGTTTCCAACCTGACCCTAAAAAATGATGAGACCGGGCGACGATCTTGCAAACCAGACCACAAAACGACACGGAATCCAGGCTAGAATGGGTCCTTTCGTCGGAACCTGTCCGAGGTTTTCTTTTTCCAAGCCACTGGAGGCACCGTGTCACAACCCGCAACCGCGCCCCTGCGTCGCCTTTTGCGTTACACCACCCCCTGGCGCCTGCGCATTCAAGCGGCGTCCCTGTGTTCCTTTCTCAACAAACTCTTCGATCTGGCCCCACCGCTGTTAATCGGCGCCGCGGTCGATATCGTGGTGCAACGGGAAAACTCTTGGTTTGCAAACTGGGGTGTGGTCGCCCTTGAGGATCAACTGGCGCTGCTCACGTTTTTAACGGTGCTGATCTGGGGTTTGGAATCCATTTTTGAATACGCCTTTAAAGTGTTGTGGCGCAACCTCAGCCAAGATATCCAACACGCCGCCCGACTCGACGCCTGGGCCCATCTGCAGAAGCTGGAACTGGCCTATTTCGAACGAACCCATTCCGGGCGCATCATGGCGGTGCTCAACGACGACGTCAACCAACTGGAACGCTTTCTCGACGGCGGCGCCAACGAGCTGATTCAGGTCAGCACCACGGTGATCATCGTCGGCGCGATTTTCGTGGCGGCCTCACCCACCATCGCCCTTTCCGCGATGTTGCCGATGCCGCTGGTCATTTACGGCGCCTTTAAGTTCCAATCCCGCCTGGAACCGCTTTACGGCGAGGTGCGCGAACGGGTTTCCCGCCTCAGCAGCCACCTGGCCAACAGCCTGGGCGGCATCGCCACGGTCAAAAGTTACGTCTCGGAACAGTACGAAATCGAACAACTCGACCGTGAATCGCAACAGTACAAAATCGCCAACGCCGCCGCCATTCGCACCAGTTCGGCTTTTGTGCCGGTCATCCGCATGGTGATCCTGGTGGGTTTCTGCGGCACGCTGTACCTGGGCGGTAAAATGACCCTCGACGGGCAGCTCGACGTGGGCATCTACAGCGTGCTTATCTTCCTGACGCAACGCCTGTTGTGGCCGCTGACGCGCCTGGCGGAAACGGTCGATCAGTACCAACGCGCCATGGCGTCCACCCAACGCATCATGGATTTGCTCGACACGCCGGTCGGCATGGTTTCCGGCACCACGGCCCTCAAACTCCATCCCGGCGACGGCGCGGTGCGTTTCAAAGACGTGGGGTTCGCCTATACCGAGGGCCACCCGATCCTGCGTGATTTGAATTTCGCCATCGAAGCCAAACAAACCGTGGGCGTGGTCGGCGCCACCGGCTCGGGTAAATCGACCCTGGTCAAGCTGCTGCTGCGTTTTTACGACGTCACCGACGGCGCGATTTCCGTCGACGGCATCGATTTGCGCGACGCCGACCTAACCGATCTGCGCCGGAGCATCGGCCTCGTCAGCCAAGACGTTTTCCTGTTTGACGGCACCATCCGCGAAAACATCGCCTACGGCAGTTTTGACAAAAGCGACGCCGAAATCGAACAAGCGGCGCGTTTTGCCGAGGCCCACGAATTCATCACGCGCCTGCCCAACGGCTACGACACGCGCGTGGGCGAACGGGGCCAAAGATTGTCGGGCGGTCAACGGCAACGGCTCTCGATTGCGCGTTCCATTCTAAAGGACCCCGCGGTTCTGATTTTGGATGAAGCCACCTCCGCGGTGGACAACGAAACCGAAGCCGCCATCCAACGCAGTTTGGAACGGGTCGCCCACCAGCGCACGACGGTTGTCATCGCCCACCGCCTCTCGACGGTTCGCAACGCGGATCAAATCCTGGTGTTGGATCAAGGTCGTCTGGCCGAGCAGGGCACCCACGAAAACTTGTTGGCGCAAAACGGGGTCTACGCCAAGCTGTGGCACGTCCAAACCGGGGAACAAACCACGCATGATCCTTCTTGATCCCAAACGGCCATACCACCCGCAACAGCCACGCGGGTGGGTGTGACCGATTTTTGCCTGGCGTCGGCGCAAAAGCCGCTTGATTGCGCATACACTTTTTGAAGGACATGGTGGTGGCTCTGGTTGTCATCATTCCGCGCTGCCCAACCAACCGAAACGAAACGGCCCCTCACGGGAACGAAGCCAGGTTGTGGAAAAAGCGAACCAAGGCACATCAGAAATCCGTAAATGGGGGTTTCCCATCCCAACCCGCCGAGGCCGGCATCACAAAATGCGTCCTTATCTATGTGAGCGGAAGCGACGATACCCAAATAAAATCCGAGGTCTTAACCATGAGTGAAAATCCCTTTCAAGCACCCGATCAGCCGTTACCCAATCGCCGTCAAACGGACGACGCGCTTCAAAATCTGTCGAAAAAAGAACTCAAAAAATTAAATCAACAACATCGCAACGTCATTATCATGGAGTGGCTCATCGCCATCGGCGCCACGGTCATGCTCCTCGTCACGGTGCGCCTGCTCATGGACCAAGAAATGATTGGGGCCGGCCTTTCAAGCATCTTCACGCTCTGGCTGTTCGCGGTTTCCTTTCTTTCAATGAAGCGGCTACCAATCGGACGATACCTTGCCATTACCCACTTTTCGTTGATGATTCTTTCCTCGATCTTCCATTTGGTAACGGGCGCGGGCGGCTTGGGGGGGCTTGTCATTCCAATCGTCTTTCTCGCCGCCTATATTCAAGCCGCCCCTGTTTTTGAACGCGGCGCGCCCAACCGAAAAGAGGTTAAACTTGCGATCAGAAACAAGGACGAATGAACGGATTGACGCCCGAATGTGGCCGCCACAATCGATCTGCACGCCGACAAACCGGGCCGCCGTAGCGAGGACCGGAATATAAAATCATTGCCTCGGCCAAACCGATTGGCCGGCAGAGATGGCACGTTCAAAAGGGATCGCGCGCCGGATGGAATGGGCTGACGTGGTTAAACCAAATGGTTTTGCTACCTAGCCAATCCTATTCCATCCTAAGGAGCGCTAATGAATATAAATAGCTATCATGCGTCCACCACCCAACACCAAACCATGGGTTCCCTCGAAACGTCCACCTCAACCGAGGCAACGCTTCGCCTCGAACAGTTACAGGATGTGCGCAACTACCAAGCACCCACGGTCCAACACCCAACCAAGGAAACCCAGGAGAAATCCGATTTAACTCAGGAATCGCGCGGTCTCACCGATATGTCCCTGGATGAACTCAAAAAATTCAAGTTTCGCACCGGTTTGGTGACCTTAAGTGAACGGCTTACCGTCACCGCATCCGTGGTGACGGTGCTCCTCACGGCAATCATGGCCTTTGAAGGTGGCATCATGTGGGCCCTTTTATTAGCCGCGCTGTCAACCTGGTGGGGCGTGGTCGCGTTCCTCTCCATGAAACGTCGCCCCCTCGGCCGCACCATTGCCATCGTGCATTATGCCGCTATCGCCCTCGCGGCCCTCGGATCGATTCTTTTTGCGAACGGTTTTACGCTTATGATGATGATGCCCTTGCTCTTCCTGGGGGTTCACATCGAAGCCAAAAAGGTTTTCCAACCCAATGCACCCAGCAAAGCAGCACTTGCGGCCGAAATCAAAAAAAGGCAGAAAAGCCTTCAACAGTAGGTTTGTCACCTCAATTTTCACGTGAGCCCACACGCCAAAGGCCTCACGACCGCCCTGGAAAAGTAGGCGGCCGTGGAACCAGAAGAAACGGAACTTAGCCGATAAAGCGTTCGACGACCCAAAACAGGCCGATGCAGCCGATCAGCACGCTGGCGGGCCGAACCAGGTAGGGTTCGTAAAAAGCCTTGGCGCGCCACCAGCCGAACACGGCAAAGGCACCGACCAATACCGCGATCTGGCCCAGTTCGACGCCGATGTTGAAGGCGAACAGCGCCAGAACCAGTTGGCCCTCCGGCAATCCCAACTCGGTGAGCACACCCGCGAAACCCAGGCCGTGGAGCAAACCGAAGGCAAACACAACCAGGGTATGGCGCATGCGGTATTCACGACCCAGGGCGACCTCAATCGCCACGTAACAAATCGACAAGGCAATGAGGATTTCCACCGGGCGGCTGGGTAACTGCACGATACCGAGCACGCTCAAAGCCAGCGTCAGCGAGTGGGCCAGGGTGAAACCCGTGACCATGATCAGCAAGGGTTTGCGGCGGTTACACAGCAAAAACAGGCCCAGTACAAACAGAATGTGGTCGAGGCCCTTGGGCAAGATGTGGAGAAATCCGAGCACGGTGTACCGGCCGAACACCGTGGCCGCGCCTGGCGGTTTCAAGTCGCGGAAGGCCAGGGGTTCGGAGCGTGCGCCTTGGGGCAGGGGCACCACTTGCGCCTCGGCCGGGGCGTCGACGAAGATCAATTTAACCGCCGGGAAACTGCGCGAGGCAAAAAAGCTAAAGGTTTGGCTTTCCGCCGGGACGGTGCCCTCGAATCGAACCAGGGTGCCGAGGAAACTGGGTACCGCCGCTTCCGCTTCAACCTCGGCCGTTGCGAAGCGCGCCTCCGGGGCGAGCACCACGTTAAAAGGAACCGGTTGATCGTCGAAACGCACGCGGATGCGACGCTCGAAATGGCGCGTCAACCCGGCTTTTAATTCGGCCAGTTCCTCCGGCGTTTTGGCGCTGAGCGCGTCGTACAAGGCTTGGTCGTCGCTTTCCTGGGGCACACCCAAGGCCAAGGCGTCCAGGTCACAACGCATTTCGATTTGAAAGAATCCGTCGCGAAAGGCGACGTGGGTTTCGGTCAGGGTAAATGAATGCGCCCACAAGGGCAGGCTCAACAGCAGGCAAAAAACAGAAACAAGGATACGCATAGTCTTTCCTAACGAATAAGGACCACGTTCGCGCGAACACGAACGTGGTCCCTGTTGTATCAACAATGGGGATTACTTCATTTTAAAAGCGAACAGCTTGTTGCGGCTGGCGATGTACAACACGCCGTTGGCGGGAGAAGGCGTGGTGTAGACCGCGCTACCCAGGTTGAACTCACCCAGGACCTTTTCTTCCTTGCCGTGCTTCAAGATGGCGATGTCGCCGTCCTCGTCGCCGATGTACACTTTGCCGTCAACGAGCATGGTGGAGCCCCAAACCGCGGCGAACAGGTCGTGTTTCCACACGGGTTTGCCGGTTTTTTCGTCCAACACGTGCAGGATGCCGTCCAGCTCAGATACGTAAACCAGGTCGTCTTTAATGCTGACGGTCGACATGGTGCGGCCGAAATCTTTGTTGCCGTAGTGCCACTTGGCGCCGGTTTTGGTGATGTCCCCTTTACCTGAGGCGTCGATTTTGTAGAAGTGGCCGATGCCGGAACCGTGTTCAGGATCCTGACCGACCCCAATGTACACGTGGCCTTTGTAGAACACGGGCGTGGAAATCAGGTTGTTGCGCGTGCCGGTACCGCCCAGCTCCCATTTGGAGTCCTTAGGGTTGCAGTCGAATTTCCAGATTAACTTGCCGGTTTTGGGCTCCAGCGCATAAACCCAGCCGTCACCGCCGGGGAACACCACTTGGCCTTTGCCGCCGATCTCGCCGTAGGCGGGCGAAGACCATTGACCGTGAAGTACTTGCTCGATTTCGCCGAATTCCCAGACCAATTCGCCGGTTTCCGCGTTGACCGCGATGAAGGCGGGCGAAAGCGGGGAGGGCAGGTTGAGGTGGCCCTCGTCAACGCCGTTGCCAGTGAGCAGGAAGACCAAACCGTCCTTGACCAGCGGCGAGGAAGTGGCCAGGTTGTGGGGGAACACGCCCAGTTCTTCCATCATGTCGTAGGCCCAGATGATGTCGCCGTGTTTTTCGCCTTTGTAGGTTTCGTTTTGCACGCCCTGGTTGCCGTTGGCCAGGCCTTCCACATCGGCACAAATCAGCTCACAACGGTTGTTGACGTAGTACAAACGGTTGCCGACGACTTGCGGGGTACTGCAAACGCCCTGCAAGGGCCAGTCGTTGACACGGCCGGCTTTGAGCTTGTCGTGAACCATTTGCCACAGGAAGGTCCCGTCTTTTTCGGAGAAGGCCATGATGTTACCTTTGTCTCCTTTGATGTCGGGATGGCGTTCAGCCTGGTTGTTGGTGCCGACAAACACGCGCCCGTCGGCGATGACGGGGTTGCCGTAACTTTGAGAACCAAGCTGGGCAACCCACAACAGTTGGGGGTTGTCCTTGGGATCCAGCTTGGTGGGCATGTTCTTTTCTTTGTCGTTCACCATGTTGCGATCCATGCTGCCGCCCCACAGGGTCCAATCCGCGGCTTGGACGGTGGTTAACAAGGCAAACACCAGGATCGACACAATTACCTTTTTCATGGGTATTCCTCACTTATCATCGCAGAACATCAAATCAAACGGGGGCGTCCGCCTCATCCTAGCAGACATCCGCCCCGGCGTTGGTTTTGCGTTACTTGTTCATTTCGACCACAACGTTGTCGTAGTAGACCGGGGTGCCGGGTGACTTGGCGGTGATGGCCACGGAGTAGCCGTAGAGACCGGGGCTGCCGCCCTCGTTGGGAACGGGATCGGTCATTTCGATGGTCCAATCCTTGGGTTCCTCGGTACCGCGTTCCCAGACCTTGCCGCGAACCAGGCCTTTGCCGTCGACGATGTCGTAGGACATTTTCATGGTGTACCACTTCTCGGCTTCCCAGGCGAAAGGCACGTCCACCTGCAGGCGCGGCATGGGATCCCAGGTCACCAAACGCACAACGCGTTTGCGCACGGTCCCCATCAGCACCATGAAATAACGCGAGTTGATCAGCCCCATGTCGGGCACAAACCGTTTGCGTTTGGCCTCGCCTTTGACGTCGGCCTGAATGGTGTAGCCGGCGGGCAGCGGCGGCATGATGTAGTTGCGCATGCGGGCAAAGGGCGGCGCGGGCCGGTCGGCCAGCTTCTTCAGGACTTTGCCACCGTCTTGTTCAATCACCATGCTTTTGGTTTTGGACGTAATCCAGCCGGCGGGCGGAACCTCGGCTTTTAGGTCTTCAAAATCCTCGTGGTAAGGCAGCTTGGGGAATACGCGTAACCGCGCCTGATGGGTTAAGTCGCCGTATTTGGCGGTGATGGTTCCGCCGCGGGTGTTGGTGGTTTCACCGGCGACAAAGGTTTTGCCGTCTAACTTGCCGGGCAAGCCTTTGGCACTCAGCTCGGCTTCAACCATACCCATGGGCACGCCCTTGGCGTCGAAAGCGGCCACGCGAAAAGCCTGCTTCTCACCGGGCGCGAGCCAGGTTTCCGCGGGCATGATGCGAATGCTCGCCGCCTTGCCGGACGCTTTGCGTTTGCGGGGCGGGATCGCCTCGGCGACAGCCTTGGCTTCGCCGATTTTGGCTTTGTTGCCGATGCAGTAGATGTCCTGGATGGTGGGCAGGATCACCCGGTTTTGCACGACGGCGGGAGACGCGAAGATTTCAATCGGCGAGCCGTCTTGCTGACGGAACACTTCCTCGTGCAGATGCTTGGCGCCGTTTTTGTCGGCTTGAATGATGTGGTAGGCGCCGTTCATTTCACCGATGTAAATTTTGCCGTCGGCGTAGACACCCGAGCCGCGCGCGGCGGTGCCGTAGTTGAGGTGCCACAGTTGTTTGCCGGTTTTGGGATCCAGCGCGTAGAGGTTGGCGCTGTTGTCGGCGACAACCAGGAAGTCGTCGGTGAGAATCGGCGAGGCGTAGCCGTCGGCCAGGCCCATGATGTCCCACTTGGGTTTTTGGTCCGAGGCGTCGCCGCTCATGCGCGCGTCAAGCGCCAGCAAACGACCCATTTGCGGGGTGCCGATGTTTTCCTCGGAGTGGGCGATGTAAACGATGCCGTCGGCGTAAACCGGCGAGACGTTAATGCCGCGGTTGGCGAAGCGGTAATTCCAAACCATTTCGCCGGTGTAGGCGTCGAGGGCTTGGGCCGAACCGTCGGCCATGCCGGTGAAAAAGACCTTGCGTCCGTCGAGGTTGGTCACAAAAGGCACGGAATAGGTGGTGTCGAGCGGTTGCGCGCTGGTGGTGGACCACCACAGGGTTTCGCCCGTTTTCTTGTCGAGCGCCAAAAAGCGGTGGTTGGGGCGCGCGTGGGGTCCCCAACTGCTGTTCATAACGCCGATAATCACGAGATCGTCGACGATAAACGGCGAGTGGACCCGGCCGCCGTAGCCGGAAATACGGCCGAACTGTTCGGTCAGCGAATGCTGCCAAACTACTTTGCCGTCTTTGTTAAAGCAATAGAACAGGCCTTGAACGCCCTGGGCGTAAATGTAACCGGAGGTGGGGTCGCCGGCGAGCACGGCATTGCCGACGCGGTGGGCGACGATATCGGTCAAAAAGACGTTGAAGCGGTACTCCCACACCACTTCACCGGTATTGAGGTCGAGCGCCATCACCCGTTCCTGCGCCGTCTCACCCTCACCGGCCAGGTTAATGATGTACACGTGGCCGTTCATCACCAGCGGCGCCATACGCGAGCCGTAGGGCGCGTGCCACAGCAGGTTCTCCCCTTTTTGGGACCATTTTTCGGGCAGGTTTTCGGCCTCGGCCGTCCCCTTTTGCGTGGGGCCTCGCCAGTGAACCCACTGGTCGGTACCGGCCGTCAGCGGCAGGCAGAAACAGGCCAATGCCAGGAAAAGACCGGCCCGTGCCGGTAAACGCGGCATCATCGTTTGCTTCATAATGCATCTCCTGAATGGGATAAAAGCAGTTTTTTCAAAAGTGTGGCGTTCACAACCCGACGCGGTTGGAATCTTGGGCAACAAGGTGACGGTTTTGGCCGTGTCGGGGTCCGGTCCCGGCCCCCAATCGGGCGGCGCGGGTGCCACGGGTCATCATTCGGTTCCGGGTGGTGTGTTCGGCCGCGTGTTGGTTCCGGTCACAGGGGTCCGGTGGACGCGAAACAAACGGGCCGCGCAATGGCGGCAAACGACAAGCCAACACACGGGCCTCGCCAACAGCGGGTTTCGTGGACAACACCTTGGTTGATGCACGGCTAGGGCCGGTGAAACGAACGCAGCTTGTTAACGAGATGCTTCATCATACCGCGACCGACGCTGGGAGAAACAAGGAATCACGGGAAAGCCGTGGAATCCTTCGTGTTTTCCATGGACCAGGGCCGGAAGCCATAAGGTGCATGAGTTCATTAACCGAGCGAAAAAAGCGACAAAAGGCTCTTTCCGACAATATCTTCAAACCCAGGCACACGCATAACCGTAAGATACGCATGGCGGTGCGAGAAGTTCCAGCTTCCTCGTCGTTAGCCCGCCTTCCCCGCGGCGATCCGCGGGTCGCAGGTGTAACCGGTGCCGATCTTTGCCATAATGAACGGGACCCCACATGCTTCACGCCGCAGGCCACACGCGCCGGTCCGAGCCGAAACAGCCGGTTCCTACCGGGCGCCAGGCCCCAAAGCCATGCGACGAACGCGCCTTCTTGCTGCCGAAATGACCCGTTCGACCGGCGCGTTGAACCCCGAACCCCACGCCATATCGAGGTTTTTTCCATGACATCTCTTGAAACGCGAATCGAACAAGCCAAAAAGCAATTGGACGATCAAGTCCGCGAAGTCGTGAACTGGCACTTTGACCCCGAAAAGGGCACCCCGTTCTGGTTGAAGTACGCCGCGTCGCTGGATTTCGACCCGCGCGACCGCATTCGCGGTTACGACGACCTCAAACTGCTCGGAACCTTCGAGGACGCATGGCTGCGCAAAACGCCGGTACGCGAATGGATCCCCCAAGGATTTGCCGGCCGGCCGGTCAGCGTCTTCGAAACCGGCGGCTCCACCGGGGTTCCCAAGTCACGCATTAATATTGAAGACTACCGCACCGATTACGAGCTGTTTAGCAGCACGCTCAGCGACGAAGCCTTTCCCAAGGGTGCCGATTGGTTGATGGTCGGTCCGAGCGGCCCGCGCCGCCTGCGTTTGGCCATCGAACACCTGGCCCAACACCGCGGCGGCATTTGTTTTATGGTCGATTTGGATCCCCGTTGGGTCAACAAACTGATCAAAGCGGGCAAACACACCGAATTTACGGCGTACCGCGACCACGTGGTGGAACAAGCGTTGGTCCGCCTCAAAACCCACAAAACCATCGAATGCCTGTTCACCACGCCCAAGCTGTTAGAAGCGATTTGCGAAAAAATTGATCTGGCCGACGTGGGCATCAAAGGCATCTTCTGCGGCGGCACCGAAATGAACGCCCAGTTCCACCGCTTCGCCAAGGAAGAACTGGTACCCACCATCGAATTCGTCCCCACCTACGGCAACACCTTGATGGGTCTGGCCTGCCACAAGCCCTACCAAAACGACGGTGATTACACCATTACCTACTACCCGCCCCTGCCGCGCGCGGTATTTGAACTGGTCGATCCCGACCAGCCGGACCGCCGGGTCGCCTACGGCGAAACCGGCCGCGTGCGCCTGACCACGTTGACCAAGGAATTTTTCGTGCCGCGTTTCCTCGAGCGCGATGAAGGCGAACGCGCCGAACCCACCGAATGGTATCCCTGGGACGGCGTGTCCAACCTACGCCTGTTCACACGGTTCTCAGAATCCGTGGTTGTGGGGGTTTACTAATGCTGCACGTTCCCGTCCTGCGCGCCGGCAAAGCCTACCGCAGCCTGAACACCCAAACCCTGCACGACATTCGCAGCGGGGAACCCCTCGCCCTGGTCAGCCAAGCCAACAGCGGCTTGATCGCACGCGATTTGAACCAAACCGCCGCCTACCAGCAAACGCTGGCCGCGATTCCCGCCCAAAAGCTCTACGACATGTCCAACCAAGCGGCCGATCTCTTTTTGGAAGCCACGCTGCCGGTCGATCCCATTGACGGGGTCATGCAGTCACGCGAGGAATTCATTCGGTGCCAGTCGGGAACCACCGGCCTGCCCGCCAACATGTGCGCGGCCAACATGGAAAAAGTGGCCACCGCGCTGCGCATGACCAAAACCATCATCGACGGCCTCAGCCAAGGCGCGAATCAAGATACGCTCAACCGCGCGTACCGCCGCGAGGCCGACGCGCTCGGCGCCATTTTGCCCAGCAACTCGCCGGGCGTACACGCGCTGTGGGTGCCGACCCCGGCCATGCGCATCCCCGTCATGCTGCGGCCCGGCAGCCAGGAGCCTTGGACGCCGATGCGCATTATCCAGGCCATGATCGCCGCCGGTTACCCGCCCGCGGCCTTTGGGTTTTATCCCAGCGACCATGCGGGCGCCAACGAAATCCTGATCCGCTGTGATCGCGCTTTGTTTTTCGGGGACGCGCGCACGGTCGACGCCTGGCGCGGCACGGGCCGCATCCAAATTCACGGCCCCGGCTGGAGCAAAATGATCCTCGGCCCCGACGCCCTGGAAAACGGCGAGCAGCACGTGGATGTGCTGACCCAAGCGATTGCCGCCAACGGCGGGCGCAGTTGCGTCAACACCTCCGCGGTGTGGGCGCCGCCCGGCAGCCGCGCCATTGCCGAGGCCTTGGCGAAAAAATTGGCGGGCATCAAAGCCACCGCACTCGACGATCCCAACGCCCAACTGGCCGGCTTCACCAACCGCCGCCTCGCCCATCTTTTGGACGAACGCATTGAGGCGCAACTGGCCCAAGGCGGCGCGGAAGATTTGACCGCCAAATACCGCGGCGGCCCGCGTTTGGTGGAAATCGACAACACCTTGTTCCTCCAGCCCACCTTGATTTGGTGCGACCACGACCATCCGCTGGCGAGCGCGGAATATTTGTTCCCCTTCGCCGCGTTTGTTGAAGTGGAACCGGACCAAATGGCCGAAAAACTGGGACCGACCCTCACCCTCTCTTTAATCAGCGAGCAGGAATCCCTCATCAACGCCATGCTGGACTCACCCCACATTGACCGCATCAATATCGGCGCGCTGCCGACCAATACGGTTCGCTGGGATCATCCCCACGAGGGCAACCTTTTCGAACTGCTCTACAAAAGGCGCGCGGTCCAATTCGCCGCGAGCTAACCCAACCCCTCCCCCAACACCGACGGTTTTCAGTGTTGGGTTCCATCAGGTTCCCGCCCACCATCTTGTGCGAAAAGGTTGCTATGTCCCACCATCCTCACGAACACCAGCCGTATAACCCCGAAGCCGGTTTTGATTTCGACCCCACCACCCACCTCATTTGCGGTCGCGGCAAGCTCAATCTTTTGCCCGAAACGGCCCGCTCACTCCAAGCCGGACACATCCTGCTGGTGACGGATCCCGGCCTGATTCAGGCGGGCCACGCGGAACACAGCTACCAACTGCTGCGCGACGCCGGTTTTGACGTCACCCAGTTTGACAGGGTCTGCGAAAACCCCACCACCACCACGGTGGAGCTGGGCACCCAATTCGCCAAGGACCAGGGCGATATCGATTTGATCGTCGCCCTCGGCGGGGGCAGCGCCATGGACTGCGCCAAGGGCATTAATTTCTTGCTCACCAACGGCGGACGCATGGAAGATTACTGGGGTTACGGTCGCGCCAAGCAACCCATGCTCCCCTCCATCGGCATTCCCACTACCGCCGGCACCGGCAGCGAGGGCCAGTCATTCGCGCTGATTTCCCAAGAACAGACCCACCGCAAAATGGCCTGCGGGGATCGCAAGGCGCGCTTCTCCGCGGTGATCCTCGATCCCGAACTGCTGACCAGCCTGCCGATTAACGTCATCGCCACCACCGGCATTGACGCCATGACCCACGCGCTGGAAAGTTTCGTCTGCACCCGCCGCAATCCCCTCTCTTCGATGTTCGCCCGCGAGGCCTGGCGCCTGCTTGCAACCCATTTCGAAACCGTCCTTAACGACCAAAACAATATGGACGCCTGGGGTTCGATGCAACTGGGCGCACACTACGCGGGCATGGCCATTGAACACGCCATGCTCGGCGGCGCCCACGCCTCCGGCAACCCGCTCACGGCCTTTTTCGACGTGGCCCACGGCAGCGCGGTGGGGCTGATGATGCCCCATGTGATTCGCACCAACCAAAGCGAGGTCGGCGATTTGTACGCCGATCTGGCGCGCGCCGGCAACCTCACCCCCCGCCCGGATCAAAGCCCGGCCGAGGCGCTTGCCGCCCAATTCGAACAGTTTATGGACCTCGCCGGTTTGCCCAACAAGTTGTCGATGTTCGGCGTGGAAGAACAACACCTGGGTGAATTGGCCGAAAACGCGATGACCCAGTGGACCGGCAACTTCAATCCAATCCCCTTCGACAAAACTGATTTCATTCAGCTTTACCGCAACGCGTTGTAGCGAGGTATCGATGCACCATCAAACCGGCCGTCTTTTAGGCGCGGCCCTCCTGCTGTTTGTTTCTTCACCCGTCTTGGCCGACGACTGGACCATGTACCGCGGCAATCCCAGTTTGACGGGCGCGGCGACGGCTTCCCTGGCCCGCAACCTCAAGGTCAAATGGGTGTTCGAAGCCGAGGACGACGTGGAGTCCAGTGCCGCCATCGTCGGCGACACGGTGTACGTGGGCAGCCTCGACGGCACGCTCTACGGCCTGAAGCTCGACGACGGCTCGATTCGCATGCAATTCAAAGCCAAGGACGCGATTAAATCCTCGCCGCTGGTCCACAAGGGCCGCCTCTATTTCGGCGACGAAAGCGGCACGTTTTACGCGCTCAACGCCGCGGACGGCAAAGAACTGTGGCGTTTTGAAGCGGAGGCGGGCATCGCCGCCTCCGCCAATTTCGACGGCAACCACCTCTACATTGGCGCCTACGACTACAACCTCTATTGCCTGGACCTCGAAACCGGCAAAAAGCTCTGGGCCCGCGAAACCGACGGCTATATTCACGCCACCCCGGTTCTGGTGGGCACCGAGGTGATCATCGCGGGCTGCGACGGGCTGATTCGCGCCTACCACAAAAAAACGGGCGATCCGGCCTGGCAATACGAAATTGGCGGCTACATCGCGGGCAGCCCGGTCAGCGACGGCCGGACCCTCTACCTGGGAACCTTCGGCAACGAGGTGGTCGCCCTGGATCTCACAACCCACAAACCCCGTTGGACCTACCGTCACCCCGAGCGGGCGTTCCCCTTTTACGGTTCTCCCGCGCTGAAAGGCGACATGCTGGTGATCGGCGGTCGCGACAAAATGATTCACGGCATTCAAATCAAGGACGGCAAAGGGTTGTGGACCCACAAAAGCCGCGCCAAATTTGACGCATCGGTCGTCATCAGCGGCGATTTGGCGGTGGTCGGCGATATGTCGGGCCGCCTTGAAATGGTCGACATCAAAACAGGCGAAAAGGTGTGGCGCTACGAAGGCGACGGCGCGATGATCGCCTCACCCGCGGTCGGTCGCGGCCACCTGGTACAGGGTCTCAAAAACGGCCTGATCCTGTGTTTTAGCAAAGCAAAGCCCTAGTTAGCGAGAAGGAGTGGACATGGCAGCCGAGGAAACAACCAAAACCCAGCAAACCGAGGTCGGTAGCGTTTTTATTTCAAATTACCCACCGTTTTCGGGTTGGCACGAACGCGCCGTGGACCCGCTGCGCGACGTTTTTGCAACGCCCCCCGCGCACGAACACCCACTGGGCCTGTACGTCCATATCCCTTTCTGTCGCAAGCGCTGCAAGTTCTGCTACTTCAAGGTTTACACCGACAAGAACAGCAAGCAGATCCAGCGCTACGTGGACGCCTTAATCACCGAAATGGGCCGAATCAGTCAGGTCCCCGCGGTGCAAGGCCGCAAACCGAAATTTTTGTACATCGGCGGCGGTACCCCGTCCTATATCAGCGCCAAACACCTGCGCCGCTTGTTCGAGGGACTGCGGGAAAACTGGTCGTTTGAAGCCATGGAAGAAGTCACCTTTGAATGCGAACCCGGCACGCTGACGGAAGCCAAGCTGGACGCCATTCGCGAGGTCGGGGTGACCCGGCTCAGTCTCGGCGTGGAAAATTTCGACGACGCGATTTTAAGCGAAAACGGACGTGCCCACCTGTCGGGTGAAATCTACCGCGTCTTGCCCTGGATCAAAGCGCGCGGTTTTGACCAACTCAACATCGATCTCATCGCGGGCATGGTCGGCGAAACAGAAGATAACTGGCAACAAAACATTGAAAAAGCAATCGAAGTAGACCCTGATAGTATTACGATTTACCAAATGGAACTTCCTTATAATACGGTTTACTCCAAAGGCTTGTTACAAGGCGCCGAGGGAGAGGTATTTGCCGATTGGCAAACCAAACGGGCCTGGCACAGCGAGGCGATTGATCGGTTACAGGACGCGGGCTACGCAATTTCCAGCGCCTACACCATGGTGAAGAAAAACAGCCCTTCGCGCTTCGTTTACCGCGACGCCTTGTGGCACGGTGCCGATCTCCTGCCCCTCGGCTGCTCCAGCTTCGGCCATCTCGGCGGGATTCACTACCAAAACCATCCCTCAATCGAACGCTACATCGAAGCGGTGGAAGCGGCCGAGCTACCGGTCCGCAGGGCCTACCAAACCAGTGAACGCGACCGCCTGATCCGTGAAACCATCCTGCAACTCAAGCTGGGCGAGCTGGATCCCAAGGGGCTCAACGAGAAGTTTGGTGTGAACCTGCTGGAAACCTTCGACGAGGCTCTGACCCATTGGCAGGCGGCGGACATGCTCAAGGTGACAGACGGACGTATCACCCTAACCCGACGTGGGTTACTCCAGGTAGACAGCTTGCTGCCCGAGTTTTACGATGCGCAATGGCGCACGGCGCGCTACACCTAACTGTTGAGGACAACGCGGCCAGACCCGCGTTGGCGAAACCACCCATCGCTTGCCGCCGGTGTGCGCCGGCCTCGGCAAGCGGTTGTTGGGTGTTCCAATCCCCATCACCCTCTTAAAAACCGCCTCATTAAAATAAAATACACACGTCCAATATTAGAAACTTCAGCAAACCCCCTCCCCCCAGCTACAAAAATAACCAAATCAAAAAAAACCATCCACACACGCAACATCAGTCAAAATCGCACGACGCTTCCATAAAAAAACACTGTTATAGCCACATTTTTCTTGGCAATTCGAAAACGATACGTTGTAATGTCAAGGATCAATTTAATTTTGTTTCATTCTTCACTTGATCTCGCACCAGGAACTTTTGACATGCACCGTGTCCTCATTTTCGAGAATGACGGGTCCGTCGCCCAATTGCTGTCTTACCGGATCCGTTGTCGGCTCTCATTTCCCATTAGCTCCGCACACACACTCGAGGAAGCCGCATCGCTCTTGCAGACCTTCCGCAAGGACTTCTTTGTCTTTTTGGTGGAGTGGCCCGAATCGCGCGCGGCCCAGGCCATTCTCGAAAACTTGATTGACGAACATCAGTTGCCCACCATCGCCTTTACCACCTGCGACACTCAGGAAGAACCCACCACCAAAAGTCCCTGGATCCTCGACACGGTTCACAAAACCTGCATCCACGAGGTCGACCACATCGTTCGACTCATCAACCGGCTCGATAAAAACAAGGGCGTGAAGGTCTTGATCGTGGACGACGCGGCTTATTCGCGGCTGCACCTGCGCAACCTCCTGGAAAAACACCGTCTGACCGTTTTTGAGGCCGCCGACGCCTATGCCGCCCTTGAAATCCTGGGCAAAGAGCCGGATATCCGGCTGGCCGTGATTGACTATTACATGCCCTCGATGGATGGTTTGGCGCTCACCGCCCGCCTGCGTGAAACCTACTCGCGCGATGAACTGGCGGTTTTGTGCATTTCCGCCGCGGACGGCAAAACCATCCCGGATCGCCTATTACGCGCCGGCGCCAACGATTTCCTCGCCAAACCCGTAAGCAACAGCGAATTTCTTTGCCGGGTCATCAACAACCTGGACCGGCTCGACACCATCCTCGAAATTCGCGAGGCCGCCTACCGCGATTACCTCACCGGCCTCTACAATCGGCGTTACTTTATGGAAGCCGGCCACAAACTTTTTGCCAATGCGCAACGGGGCAACCTCAATCTGTGCATCGCCATGATTGATGTCGACTACTTCAAATCCATTAACGATACGTTCGGCCATGACGCCGGCGACCAGGTATTGCGCCAGGTTTCCGCCCTGTTGCAACGCAACCTGCGCAAGGCCGATTTGGTGTCCCGTTACGGTGGGGAAGAGTTTTGCGTGGCGGCCCTCAACCTCAACTACCGCGAGGCCCTGCGCGTTTTCGAAAAAGTGCGCGCCACCATTGAGGAAAACGTCTTTTACATCAACCATAAACCCATTCATGTACGGGTCAGTATCGGCGTTTCCACCTACCTCGCCAACACCTTGGACGAAATGATCCGCGAGGCCGACCGCGGCCTGTACCAGGCCAAAAACAAAGGCCGTAACCAAGTGGTGGTTAACCTCAAATAATTTCTCAGGATCCCAGGACAAAATGAGGATGGGCGTCGGGCCTGTTTACCCTTGCCCGCCCAACAAATGTTGGGCTGGTTGAATCACGCCCGCGGATAAACCCGTCACTTCGATCACCCAAGTCCCCCTGAACCGCAACACGACAAACTATTTAAATCAAAACAATGAAAAACCTAGCCATTATTGCTCACCGAAGTTACGGCTTCATCCGCGGACGGGTACCTGCAAACAAGCGCACCAAAGCCCCAGCCGCATCCTCTATCCATCCTGCCCATCCTAAGACCTAAGAAGCGCGATAACTCGCGGTGGTTTTGACTAAACCTCTGGGCTACAACGGCCTGTGAAAATACGCACCGCACCCAGCGGGTGCGCGTCGTGCGCGACCCCGGCCCGCTTTCCCCAAGCCATTTCGCTCCAGATCTTTAGCCAACCCCTCTCGCTCTTATCGCGCCTCTTAGGTAAGAACGCGTTTTGTTTTCTGCGAAAACCGAACCAGCGGGCATTAAAAAAGGCAACGTGTGGAACGTTGCCTTTCTTGGTTTAGCGATGCGGTGGTCCGCCGGGACCGCCGGGGAAGGGATCGGGATCCGGCAGCGGGTCAGGTCCGGGATCGGACAGGGTCAAGCTGCCGTTAACCATGGCGAAATCACGCGTCTTTAATACATCACGGGCCTCTTGGCTACCCGCCGCAAAACCGGCCGCACGCAGGCTTTGCTCGGGGTTTTGGGCAAAATCGGCTTGCTGCCGGGGGTCGGCGGCGAGCTGGGTCATGAAATCCAAAACGGTGCTCACTTCTCTCTCCTTGTGAATCTTAATCAAAGTGAATTTTAAATCAGGCCGGCTTCCTCGGCGGCTTTGAAACTGGGATCGTCCTCGGGCAGGGTACCTTTCGCAAAACGCAAACCGGCCGCGAAAAAGGCATTGAACGGATCGGCGTTGTCGGCTTCTTCCAGTGCGTAGACCTGACCCTCCACCGGCTTAACCACCTGATCGTGCAAACCCTGGTTGAAGATGTCGGGATAGGTTTTGGCGGCGTGGGCCAACAACAGGTAGGCCGGACGCCACAGCATTGGATCGCGTTTGCCCATGATTTTCAGCGAAATCGAGTTGTAAACCTGTGCCCAAGCGTAATCGGTATTGAGTTCCCGAGCCCGTGTAAAACTTTCCGAAGCTTGTTTGTTAAATTCATAACGTTCGTCAGGCGTAGCGCCCATGTAACGCAAAACACCACCACGGTGGGCCCACGCCCAGGCATAGCAGTTATCGAGTTTGAGTGCTTTGTCAAAAGCGGCCAACGCATCGACAAAGGTTTTTGTCGCCTCGGCCACTTTCCCGGTAGCTAATAATTGAACACCGATGAGACGCAGGCAATCGCCCATATGCGCCAAGCCCCATGGGTAGTTGGGGTTGTGCGCAATCGCCTTGTGGTAACTGTCCATAGCCTGGGGAAAACGCTTGTCCATGCAAAGGGTGTCGCCCTTGTGGGCGTGAACCCACGAAAGGAAGCGATCATTTTTAGGACATTCTTTTTCACCCATTTCCAATGCGGTATCAAACGCTTTTAACGCGAGATCGGTCACCTCACGCTGTTCACTCACCTCAAGTAATTCGTCTCGTTCCAACATGCCGCGGTAGATGTCGCCCTGTTTGGCCCAACCGAACGCGTCACGTTTAATCTCTGCCATGAGATTCCTCCAAGTTACTCAGCCCAGCTTGTTCATCAAAGATTCTGTCGCGAATCTTAATGACACCCGCGGGCTCGGCTATGAATTGTCACGGAAAACGTTAAGCTTCAATTATAACGCATCCGTAGAAAATTACAGCAGAATCCAAACTTATCCTACAGTTAGATCGCCAAACCTATCTGTTACAAGGAGTTGAAACTCCTGGTCGTCGTAAAAACCATACCAGGCAGGATCGTGACGTGCAAATTCAACAGCTTCTTTCTCAAGCGGTAAGGCTCTCCGTAACAACGCCTTAGCTTGATCACCCGCGCCGTACAAGGCCGTCAAACCGGCCAAGCGATACAGGGCGATTCCCTGCTCGGGGCCCGGCTCGAGCGCGAGCGGCTGGAGCAGCTTTTCAGCCCGTTGCCGCCACAAGGCCGCATCGCGCCCGCCGTCGAAACAGGCCGCGATCACGGCGCGTACATAGGTCGCAAAATGGTCGTTTTTTTGGCACCGCAGGGCCTCGTCACACATCACCCGCGCCTCCTGATAGCGCCGGTTAAAACACAGGAGCAAGGCCCGTTCGGAACGCCAAAAACCAATAATGGTGTCGTCCATGGCGATGGCACGGTCGAAATCAACCAAGGCGCGTTGGTAATCACGAAACAGTTCGTACATGCGCGCGCGGAAGGCAATCGCCCATACGTAATCGGGATCGTGTACGAGCGCTTGCTCAAAGTCGGCCAAGGCGGCGCGGTAGTGTTCCTTGCCGCGTTGTCGGTGGGCCGCGCCGCGATGGGCCAGCGCCCAGGCGAACCGCGGTGCCCATTCAAGCGCACGGGAGAATAAGGCCACCGCCCCACTCGGGTCGCCGGCCAAACGCATCTGTTCGCCCTGTTGCGCCAGGCGTTTGGCTTCCATCGCCGCTTTGCGCGGGGTGACCGCGTTGGTTTCCCCCATGGCTTACACCTCGGCGGGTGCGATCAGCGCGCGGTAACCGGCATCGTCGTGAAGGGCATGCCACGCGGGATCGTGCCGTGCCGTTTCGATGGGTTCATGGTGTAAGTTGATGGCCGAGCGCAAGCATGCCAGCGCCTCATCGCGGCGGCCTTCAAGCGCGGCACAGCCGCCCAAGCGGTAATCGATTAAACCGGGATCACCGCTTCCGGCACGGCGCAAACGCTGCAATAAAGCTCGGGTCGCGGCAATCGGCGCGGCGGCGACGCCCTTCAGTTGGGCCAGCGCAACCGTGCGCGTGTAAGCCGCGATGAAGTCGTTTTTGTCCTTGGCCAAGCCTTGATCACACAGCGGCACCGATTCCTCGAATCGGCCCAGATAGTTCAGCAGCATGCCCCGTTCCCCCTCTTGGTTGGGTAACAAGGAGGGGTCCAACGCCAAAAAAGCGTCGACATCGGCAAGGGCTTCATCGTACCGTTTGAGCGCGATGGTGACGTGGGGTCGGTAGGCCAAGGCCCAAACGTAATCGGCCCGTGCGGCGATGACGGCGTTTAAATCGTCCAACGCCGCGTCGTAGCGGCGTAGGTAATAAAAAGCCGCGCCACGATGGGCACGCGCCCAAAGGTAGTCGGGCAAACTTGCCAAAACGCGGGTAAAACCGGCAACAGCCTCCTCAAAACGAAACAACGCCCGCAAGACCTCGGCGCGGTGGGCCTCGGCCCAAAGGTAATCGGGCTGTTTGCGCAGCGCTTCATCAAATAATTGGAGCGCGGCTTCCAAGTCGCCTTGTTTGCGCAAGCGCTCGGCGTTGGCGGCCGTCTCCCGGGCGGAGGCTTGGCGCGGTTCCTCGCGATTCGGCATGGTTTCCTCTTTATTATTAGGTGCTTCGTTCCGGGTGACGCGCGGCGCGGTCCGCGGGCACAGCATGGTTCGCTACCGTCTCATAATAATTGCCTGAGAATCGAAGCCCGGCGCCCGCGTCCCCCGAGGCAGCCCTTTTGAGCAATGGCGACCCATGAGAACACGGGCATCGGCGCTTATTATAGCCGGCGCAAGAAGAGAACGCCACGTCTTGACATTCGCGAATGACGCCGGTGAAAACACTTGCCCAGCACGACCGCTCCCAAGTAGGGTTGGTTCCAGCGCGCCAACCGTGAAAGGTCGTTTATGAATCACCCCACCACCGCCTCCTTGACCATCGTCGGTACCGGTATCCAACTCATCAATGATTTAAGCCATGCCGCACGCACTTGGATCACCGAATCCGATACCTTGTTGTTCCATGTCGCCGACGATTTAAGCGCCCAATGGTTGCAACAACTCAATCCCGCCGCCCGACCGCTGTTGCCGGAAGCGGTTACCGGCCGTCGCGCCGAGGCCCACCAACACATGGTTGGCCGAATCATGGCCGCGCTCCACAACGGCGAACAGGTCTGTGTCGTTTTTTACGGTCATCCCGGTGTCTTTACGGACCCAGCCCACCGCGCGGTTAAGGCGGCCCAAGCGGCGGGCTACCCGGCCCGCATCCTGCCGGCGATTTCTTCGATGGCATGGCTGTTCGCGGATTGTGGGATCGACCCCGCCAAGGGCGGCCTGCAAAGCTACGAAGCCACCGCCTTTCTGCGCGACGAGAAACCCATCGATCCCGGCGCCCATCTGATCCTGTGGCAAATCGCCTTTATCGATAATTTGGAAGGCGAACCCACCACATCGGCGCAAGGCCTCCTGCGCCTACAAAACCGCCTGTTACAGGTTTATCCTCCCGACCACTCATTGACCCTATACCTGGCCGCGGTTTATCCCACCCAACAAGCCCAATGTACACCCTGTCGCACGGGGGATTTGGCCGCGGTAAAACCGCATCCCGCCACAACTTTATATGTACCGCCTTTGCCGGATGCGCGGCCATGATTCCCGAGACCCTGGTTTTTTTAGGTCCCTCCCTTGCGCGCGATCAAGCCGCCACCCTTCTGCCAGGGGCTGTTTTGTTACCGCCGGCGGCCCAGGGCGACATCTACCGATTTCTCGCACTTCCGATTCGGCGTATCATCCTCATCGACGGGGTGTTTCACGGTCAACCCGCGATTTGGCACCGAGAAATCCTCGCCGCCCTTGAAAACGGCATTGAGGTGGTTGGTGCCGCCAGCATGGGCGCCCTGCGCGCGTCGGAAACCGCGCATTTCGGCATGCTCGGCATCGGGGCGATTTTCGCGGCTTACTGTAACGGCCGGCTTACCGGCGACGACGAGGTCGCCTTGCTCCACGGTGACGCCGACCACGATTGGCGCCCGCTCTCGTTGCCCCTGGTGAACATTCGCGCAACCCTGCGCGCGGCACGAGATCGCGGCATCTTGGCCCACGGCCGCGCTCAAGCATTGTTATACGCGGCCCAGGCGATGCCTTTCGAAGAACGCGGATGGTCCGCGATCACCGCGGCGGCCGGCATCCCGGCCCATCACGGGTTCCTCTCTTTTGCCAAATACCACGGTGTCGACCTCAAAGCCCAAGACGCCGCGACCTGTTTGGCCTGGGCGGCGACCCACCCGCCCACACCACCCCACCAACGTTCGGACCGCGTGTTTCAACGGGATCGCTACCACCAAAGCACCCGCGACCGACAAACCGGATGTTTGGGCCGAGACGGTGCCGTCACACCGAGCGCAACGCTTTTACAGCAATGGCGCGAGGACGGTACCTGGTCCGCGCTGCAAGCATCATTCATCAATGATTGGACATGCCGCACCCTGCTGGTCGGCAGCGAGGTCGAACCGGCCGATGATGCGGCGCTCGCGGCTTTTTTGGCCGATTTTACCGAATACAGCCCCGCACCCGACAGCTTGGAACGCGCGCGCCGCGGCGTGACCCAAAACGGCTACCGCCGTGCCGTCGCGGTGCGCATCCAGTTCGCGCGTTTGCTGCGGGAAACAGAAACAAAGGATCATTTGGAAACGGCGGCCGACCTTGCCGCCGATCTATGGCGGCAACCCCAACCCGCGGTGCGCCGGGCCTTCGCGGCGGCATCCCTGCTCGCTAATTGGGCGGCGGGCCACGGCATCCAGGCACCGCCCCAAGAAACCGAACCCTTTCAGCAGCAAACCCTGGCCTTGAAACAGGCCTGGCTTGAGGCGGGTATGGACGGAGAAACAGCCGCCAACCTTCACCGCCAACTCGCTGTCGGTACCTGGGTTTTGCGCAAACAACCGGCGTATTTCGGCTTCATTCACCCCAGTGTGCCATCCGGTATTCTGGAAGAATGTCGCCTGCGCGGCTTCCCAACAGGACAACGCCAACCAACCCACGCCCCACCTTTGGTTTTAAACCAAGCTTCACACCAAGCTTCACACCAAGCCGGCCGCCAAGCCCCGCCCCAAACCCTGGTAAGCCGACAACAACAAGGTGCCACCCCCTTCTTGTTCGGCGACAACCCACCGATGCAAACCCATTCCGCCACCCAACCCCTCGCCCACCATAGTTTCCAGACAGGGGTACCCAGCGGGACGCAACGGGTCCGCACCCCGGCCGCGACGCTTCGCCTGATGCGGCCGCACTGGGCACGCTTCGGAATTACCCGGCTCGCGGACGTAACCCGCCTCGATCTCGACTTCGGGGTGCCGACCTATTGCGCGGTGCGCCCCAACGGCCACGTCCTGCAAACCGCCAACGGCAAAGGGCTGAGCCATGACGCGGCGCGTGCCTCGGCCCTCATGGAAGCGGTCGAACTCTGGCACGCGGAACACCCGCCCGACAACTTGACCTTCACCAGCGCGACCGAACTGGCGGCGGCAGGTCACACAACGATTCCCTGGCCGGAAGACGGCCACCATGCCAAGGCGGGACCCAACCGACGCATCCACTGGGTCAAAGCGGACGCGCTCCATGGACCGGCTCAAGCCTGGATCCCGGCGGATCGCATTTGGTTTATGTTGCCCAGTTTCGGCCGCACCACCACCAATGGGTTGGCGAGCGGGAACCACCGCCATGAAGCGGAAATCCACGCGGTTTACGAATGCCTGGAACGCGACGCCTTGGCGGCACTTGATCACGCGGGCACGCTTCATCTGGCGAATTTCCCCGTGCTCGCGCCAAACTCGCTGCCACCCGGCCCGCTGCAAGACATCGTCAACAGAATCCAAGCGCAAGGCTGTTTCCCGCGGCTAATCCTAGCCCCGACGCGTGCGCGACGGATCACGGTTTGGGCGGTTCTGGTGGATCCCCATCCCGCCGCCCGCGTCTCCACGATCAACAGTGGGGCGGGTTGCCATCACCACCTGGACATTGCCCTCAGCCGCGCCCTGACCGAGGCCGTTCAATCCCGCCTGTCTTTCGTACACGGCGCCCGCGAGGATATCCGCCACAAACCGATTGGCGCGGATCAACCGCAAGCGAATCCGGCCGATTCGGTGATCAACTATTTCCGCGATCTCCGCGCCAACTGCCGCTACGACGAATTCAGCGCCCAATCGCAGCATTTCCAGACACTGGCGGAGAGCCGCCGCAACTTGGTCACCGCGCTTGAGGCCGACCAACTACAAGCCTGGTCGGTGCGGCTCACCAAACCCAAGCTGCCCATCGAGGTGGTAAAAGTGGTGATTCCCGGTCTGCGCCTCAACCGACAATTGGTCTAACCCGCATTTCTCACGAGGCATTCTGCTACCAATCCTTGTGAGCAATGCGGGCCAACTCGGAACGCACCCGAGCAACGCAAAACGGCCGGCGGCATCCCTTGCCGACCGGCCGTTAAAGACAAATCAAATCCGTTGATTATGCAGGGTTAAACGGTTCGCTTTCCTTTTGAGCGATACGCGAAAAAGCAGGACGGGCCGTCATCCGCCCAACGTATTCCGCCACATGGGGTGCGTCCATGTCCATGCCGGCCTTTTGCGCCCAGCCGAGGGTGTGGGTGATGAACACATCCACACATGAAAAGTTTTGGCCGATCATGAATTCACGGCCTTTCAACCAATCGGCCAAAATGTTGAAAGCGCGATCAAACTCAAACTTCACCGCGGGTTTCAATCCATCGACCCGCAAAGCCTCGGGCAAGGCAAACTTGTGTTTGGCCGCGGTCCACAAGGGCTGCTCCAATTCGGACACGGCATAAATCAACCACTGGTGATAATGGGCGCGCTCCGGTGTGCCCAAGGCGGGCATCAAACGTCCGTCGCCATAGGTTTCGGCCAAGTAATTGGCAATCGCGGCCGATTCGTAAATCACCAAATCCCCGTCCCGCAGAACAGGGATCTTCCCGTTGGGATTCAGCGCCAAAAAAGCAGGAGAATGGGTGTCCCCGGCTTTAAAATTCACCTGGCGAAAACGGTAGGGCAGGTCGAGCTCTTCAAGGATCCATTGAACACGGTTACTGCGTGTCGGATTCAATCCGATCAATTCAATCATGGTCGGCTCCTAAAGGAAAAAGTGATGCCCCATTATACATTCAGGATGGGTTGGGGATGGGTGCCGGCGTGGCTTTGGTTGGGATCCGTTATTTCCCAGCAATGATGGTTGCGGGAAGCATTCTCCCGCGGGATTGCTTGGAACGCGTTATTTCTCAGCGAGGATGGGTGCCGGCGTAGTTTTGCTTGGGATTCGTTATTTCTCAGGATCGCAGGACAGAATGAGGATGGACGAGGGACCTGTTTACCCTTGCCCGCCCAACACATGTTGGGCTGGTTGGATCGCGCCCGCGGATAAACCCGTCACTTCGGTCACCCAAGTCTCCCTGAGCCGCAACGCGACAAACTCTTTAAATCAAACCAATGAAAAACCTAGCCATGCTTGCCCACCGAAGTTACGGCTTCATCCGCGGACGGCTACCTGCAAACAAGGGAACCAAGGCCCCAGCCGCATCCTCTTTCCATCCTGCCCATCCTGAGATATAAAAAAGGCTCAAGACAAACCCACTGGAACAACCCAACTCAAAAAATCCTAGCTAGAAGAAGCCCGACCCAGCCGAGGAATAACCCACCGCGGCTTTACCCGCGGCCTGCTCGCCTTGTGCGCCTTCCGCTTGCTCCTCGTACCAATGCTCATTAAAGATTTCGGTTTTGGGGAGGAAGATGCGCAAGATGAGGAAGCCGGCCAAGAAAAAGTCGAAGTAGGCGAACACCTCGATCCAGTTGCCGAACAGGAGTTTGCCAATAAAAAGCAGCAAACCGTAGAGCATGATCACCCCGCCGAACCAGCAGATGAAGAGGTAGGCAACCGGGGGCCGCTGCATGCGGCGGTTGAGGCGTCGGTCAACGGGAGTCCACCAACCGGCGGGCCGGACTTTGACATAAAAATCGACCAGCTTGCTCGCATCGGTGGGTTTGGTGAAGTGGGTGACGAGGAACCACACGAAGGTGGTGAACAAAACAACGGCGACGTAGGTGTAACCCTCGCCCCAGATTTGTTTCATGATGATGCCGTCGGGATGGAACTGGAAATAAGCAAAGGCGAAAAACGGGGCGATGGTGGCGGCGATTTCACTCCAGGCGTTGATACGCCACCAGAACCAACGCATGATCAGCACCAAACCAAGGCCGGCCCCGCATTGGAAAATAAAAACCCACACGTCTTTGATGGCGGTGATTTGGGTCATGACGGCAAGGGACAAGGCCATGATGACAAAGGTTGCCACCCGCGCCCAAACCAAGGTTTTGGCATCGCTGACCTTTTTGCGGGAAAAGCGTTTGAACAAATCGTTGACCAGGTAACCGGAACCCCAGTTGAGTTGGGTCGAAACGGTGCTCATGTACGCACCGAAAAAGGCGGTCAGTAGCAGGCCACGCAGGCCGACAGGCAGGTAATCGCGCATCGCCATCACAAAACCGTGGCGACGCTGGTCGGCACCCAGCTCGGGGTAGAGAATCAGGGTACACAGGGCGACGATGATCCACGGCCAGGGGCGGACGCAGAAGTGAAACAGGTTAAAGGTCATGGTGGCCCAGAAGGCGTCTTTTTCGGACTTGCAGCTCATCATGCGCTGGGCGACATAACCGCCGCCGCCGGGTTCGGCACCGGGATACCAACTGGCCCACCACTGCATGGCCATGAAGGCGAAAAAGGAGCCGAGCGGCAACATCATCAAACCTTGAGCCATCCCGCCGGCATCGCCGATTTGCGGGAAAAAGTTGAGTGCACCGGTGGGTTCAAGCTGTTCGCGCAAACCGCTCATACCACCGACCCCGGGCGCATTGACCACCACCACGGCGAGGATCACACAGGCGATCATGGCCACAAAAAACTGGAACACGTCGGAGACGGCAATACCGGTAATCCCGGATATCGAAGCGTAAACGGCGGTAAACAGCATGGCGCCGCCCACGGCAAGAAGCGCATGGAGTTCGGATAACCCAAAGAAAACCTGAAGGATGGTCGCCATCGCCAAATTGACCCAACCCAGGATCAGCACGTTCATAAACAGGCCGAGGTACACGGCTTTGAAGCCGCGTAACATCGCGGCGGAACGGCCGCTGTAGCGCATCTCGATAAATTCGGCCTCGGTTAGCACCCCGGATCGGCGCCAGAGGTGGGCGAAGAAAAACGTGGTCAGCATGCCGCCGGCGAGCGCGTTCCACCACAGCCAGTTGCCGGCAATCCCGTTTTCGGCGACCAGCTCGGTCACGGCCAGCGGGGTGTCGGCGGCGAAGGTGGTTGCGACCATGGAAATACCCGCCACAAACCAGGGCAGGTTGCGACCACCGAGCAAGAAGGAGGTAAGGTTTTTGTTACCACGCTTGAAGTAGTAAATATTGATGCCCAAAGAAACGATCAACATCGTTGCAAAAACAATCCAGTCGATGCGGGAAAAAACCATGGGCTACTCCGGGAGGACGAATGTCTTTCACGAGGAAGGACAAAGGATTAGGAAGGCAGGCGGCGAATGCGGATGGCGGTTTGTGTTTCTAAAGCGCAGGACGTCATGAAAGGGTGACACAAAAGAGCGGATCGGAGCAAAGCCGGGCATACATCCATCGGCGAAACACGAGCAAGCACCAGGGTGGTTTTGTTGATAAAACCTACACGACGTCAACCCTTTTTTCTGTGACGCAAACCAAATGACATCACCTTTTGGAGAATCGCAAAAAATTAACCGGTGTGCCGTCCACAAATACGCATTAGAAAACTTCTTCACCCATCATAGAGCAAGATCGCTCTTTAAAAAAAGGGATTAAAAACGAACTTCGGCCAAATCCTTCACAAGGATGAACAACCAAAGGTTAACAAAAGACCCTATAGGAGTTCTAACGAGGTCGTCATTTAGACGGCAGGACATTTTTGGGGCGGGATGGCTTGAGGGCTTTGCCGCTTGAGCGCTGCATGGCTTGGTGTTCTTTTATTTCTCAGGATCTCTTGATGATTACAGGATGCGGCCTTGGTTTTTCTCCCCTTTTGCACCATTTCCCGACACGGATGGTGCCGTTACTTCGAATGGTGTCTCCGTGGTTTGCTCCCGTAATCCACCGAGGCACAACCATTGCGACAACGGTAAACAATTAGGAACCAGACACCCATTCAAAAAAAAAGCGATGCCCCATGGATAAACATATTAATTCATGAACGTTAAACAAAAACCATCACATCCCCGTGCGTTCCCACAATCGGAGCGACGGGGTTATCCGCGGGCGCGATCCACCCAGCCCAACATGTGTTGGGCGGGTAAGGGAAAACCGGCTCCCCACCCATCCTCAATTCATCCTTCGATCCTGAGAAATAACGGATTCCAACCCAAGCCAAAAAGGACACCCACCCCATCAAAAACATCCCACCTAGAAGAGGCCCATCTGCGTCGGTTCGGTCAACTCCTGAAAGGACAGGCTCATCAGCCCAAGCAACGGGTTGGCAATCGGTTCAATCTGTTTGTTGATGTACAACTCGTAATCGTAGTCGTTGGGTTTGTGGGCGGCGGGGACCGGACCCCGTTTCGTGAAGACGTAATCGATGTAACGGCCGGGATGGTGGTCCAGCATCCGCGCCGCTTTCACGTGGGGCGGCACGTTTTTGGTGTAACTGTCCAAATCCTTGGTCAACTTTTTGCGGTACACAAGCTGCTCATCCAAACCACCGCCCCGCAGATCGGCCGCCAATTCCTTGAGGTAGGCGCCGATATCTTCCTCCGATAGGAACTTTTGGTACAGCTCCTGCTGGAAGTTACGGGCCAAGGCCGTCCATTCAGAACCCGTGAGCGGCATGCCTTCGATTTCGAGGCTTGGTTGATCGCCCGCCACGCGCAACCCCGCGAAGCGCCGCTCCTCACCCTCACCCGAGACCAACACCAACCGCTGGTAACCGTATTCGAAGCTCAGCACCAATTGCGCATCAATTTGGAAAGCGCGCTTCAGTTGTTGGGTCGCAAAATCGCTGATCTGCTGCACCCAAGACCGTCCTTGCTCCTGGAGATCCCCTCCCTCCGGGACCTGCAGCAGCATCAGGTCGCGGTCGGCAAACAACAAACCCACCCCTTTTTCCTTGAGGAAGGCGGCACACTGTTCGTTAAACCAATTGGAACAAGCGGTCAGCGCCTCGGCAATTTCCGGCTGGTAGAAACGCGAACCCTTGGTCGCCATGGCGTCCAACATCGCTTTTTGGGTGACACGGCAGGCTTTCACCATCTGGGCGTCCTGCTTCCCACGCGCCACTTGGGACCAGTCCATCAAACGTTTCATAACCTCGGGCAACACGTGGTGCTCGCGCGAGAAACGTTGCCCGTCCGGGGTTTGCACCACGGCCTCGCCGGCGGTCAAACGCGCCAAGGGATCGATGTGGAAATTGCGCATCATCGAAAACGCCAAATCGCCCAAATCAACCGCGATTACATCTTGGTAAACTCCTGGCTTTGCTATGAATGCGCGATTTGCTTCGCCTTTGTTTTTCTCCCGTTCGTCGCTTTCACGCGGCGCCACGTAGCCACGACGGTGCAGGCGCGGCAGGTATTGAAAATCGAAAGCGGCCTTGGCGATCAAACTGGTGTCCGGCAACAAACCAGAGGCAGCCGCCCGCTTCAACACGAAATCGATTAGGCCGACCTTTTCGTAAATCTCGGTGACCAACACGCAGTCTTCCAGGTTGTACCGCGCCAACGCGGCCTTGTCCTCGCGGAACTGGCGCTCAATCTCGGCAACCTTGTTGTTGTCCGAGGCAATCAACTTCCCGGTTTGCAAGATGCTCTGGGCAACGGTTTCCAACTTAAAATTTTTGAAGCGGAACCCCGCGGCGCGCATGTTGGGCGGCCCGTCAACCACGACCCGACCCGAAATCGAGGCATAGGCACCGGCGCCCGGCCGATCCACCAAGCTCACCTCGCCCTCCCCACGCGCGAAGGCGAAAGGAACGTTAAAGGCAGCGCATTTTCGCTCTAAGTACATCAAATCAAAGCCGATAACGTGCCAGCCAATCATGATGTCGGGATCCCACTCGCGGAATTCTTTAAAAAAGGCCTCAAGCAATTCCTTCTGCGAGGCGTAGTAGGTGCAATCCTCCGGGCGTTCCTCGTAACGATCCGCCAACATGTATACTTTTTTCTTTTCACCGCTGGGTCCAGTCTGATGCACGGCGATGGAAAACAACATGTCGACGGTCACGCCGGTTTCAATATCAATCGAAGCGACTTCTAATTCAGGCACCACCATCGCGGGCTTTAACTTGGGATTGCGAAAAACCTGCAATCCGTTTTCCTCCACGGGTTCCCCTTCAATTTCAACCCCGGCCTGAATAAAGCGCTCCATTAAGTAACGTTCCGCGGGACGGACTTCCGGTTCGAAGTGACGCACGCCGGTCGCCTTGAACCGGTCGGCGGCGGCGCGCAAATCACGCTGCTTCTCAAAGTAAACCGCATCGACCGGTCGCCCGGTGAGGGTTTTAAGGCCGACGGATTTGCGGTCAAAGGGCACATCCAAGGCGGGCAACTTCTGGTCGCGGTCAATAAAGAAGACCGGCTTGCTGTTGTCGATAATGATGTGAACCGGTCCCAGTTCCTTCGATTTGCCGTAAAAGTGCAACGCGTGTTCGGTGTCGGTGTCCAACCATTCACTGGTCAGCAAAAAAGCGGTATGGGTCGACGGCATAGCCTATCTCCTGGGGAAACCACGAAAACCTTGGTGCATGAAACGCGGTGGGGCCGTCACATGAAGCCCGAAAAAAGGCGTCGCGTTCCTTCGCGGTCGGCGGTCGAAATCGAAAGAACCCCTACGATAGCACAGGAAATTTGCGGCACTCTATCAAATTTTTGCGGGCTTTTGCAGCGGGTGAGGCGCGGGTAACCAGGGGTAAAAAGCACGGTGTTTTTTTAACTTGACATAGCCAACCGATGAGCATATTGCAGCCGCGCCAGGTTTATGGTTTACTGAGACAACGCTCATAATTGATACCTATTCATAGAACTGGCACCGCGCGACGCTCCCCCCCCCCGCTTGCGCGCCACGTCGTATACGAACCGTGGGCATGTTTCCCCGCAAAAACCGCCGACTGCGTTTGGCTTCGCCAAGGCGACAGTTCTCCTTGACGCTCACCCGTTCTCACCGCCTCCCCGGGGAGGTGTCCCCGCAAAGGAGTCTCCAATGGTTTCCAGTTACCAAGGCAAACTGCACGAATTAGAAAAGGAAAAGTACCCAACCGTCGCCGAAATCATGTCGCGTTCTTTTGTCACGGTTACACCCGATACCGACATCTACGCCGCGATGGACATCATCCTCGCCAAAAACGCCAGCGCGGCGCTGGTCGTGGATCCCGATCACAGCAACGTACTCTTAGGGATTGTCTCAGAGAAAGACATGTTGCGGCTGATCACCCAAGACAGCTACGAGAACATTCCCCACGGGGGTGGGGTGATCAACTACATGACCCCCGCCGATAAAGTGGTCCACGCCAGGCCCGACATGGGTCTCAACCACGTGGCCGAACTTTTTATCAACACCCCGTTCAAGAAAGTACCGGTTCTGGAAAACGGCAAACTGGTGGGCATTGTCCGCCGCTGGGAAGTGCTGAGCAAGATCTCGCAAATCTACAAACAGAACATTGAATACCTCAAGGTGCACAACGGCTAGCCGCGGAACACGCCAAGTCTCGCTTGGGCGCGACAACGCGGATGTGGTTAAATGGGCGGCCGAATCGATACCCGAAGGAGTTCGCCAATGTCTGAATGGACCATTTACCACAACCCGCGTTGCAGCAAAAGCCGTCTGGCCCTGGAGCATCTGCGCAACCACGACATTGAACCCACGGTGGTTAAGTATTTAGAAGAACCCCTCGGAGCGGTCACCCTCGACAGCCTGTGCCGCGCCATGGCAATCGAACCCCTGGCGATGATGCGCACCAAGGAACCCCTGTTTAAAGAGCTCGGTCTCAGCGCCAAGGATGAGCGTCCCCGCGCCGAATGGCTCAAAATCATGGCGGACAACCCCAAACTGATCGAACGCCCCATCGTGGTGCGTGACGGGCAAGTGGTGATCGGTCGCCCACCGGAACGGGTGCTCGAACTCCTTTAGGCAGGATGGTTTGGGGATCCGGCTTCGGTTGCGCTTGGTCCTTGGTTTTTGCTTGGTTTCCCTTTTTTATTTCTCAGGATACGAGGATGGCGATTTAGCGCCGTTTGCTTATTGAGGCCGGTTTCCGCTTTTGAAAAGGGCGATTTCTGGTGCCTGCTTGGCGGGGCTTGGTCTCGCCTTTGATAAGTTGGATGGGGCGATTTTTTTGCGCCTGCTTGGCGGAACCTGGTTTCGCCTTGGATAAGTTGGATGGGGCGATTTTTGTCGCCTGCTTTTCGAGGCTTGCGTTCGCCTTTGATGCGGCGTCGCTAGTTTGATCCCCAACCCCACAGCAATGCTGACGCGATGCCGACGGTCGCCGCCAACAGCGCGGCGCCGAAGCCAAGCAGGTGGAACAAGGTCTTGAACCAGGGCGTTTTCTCGATGTGGGCTTCTTGCTCGGGATCACAGGCCAACCAATCGCGGATCCACCATATCTGAAGCAACAGGGTGAGCAGGGCGTCGTCGAGCCATCCGACGCCGAGGATCAGATCCGGCACCAAGTCAACCGGCAGGATGAGGTACAGCCAAGAGACCAGCCAGGCCACGATGGGGCGTAACCATGCGAAACCGCGGTGGAACAACCACACGCGGGTGCGCCACCAACACAGCACCAGGCCGCGTGTGATGTTTTCGCTGATGATTCGGCGCAAACCGTACCAACACGCGAGGACCAAGGTAAAGGGGATCAGAGAACTTGCAATGATCGACCACGGGATTTCGTTCATAAGCGGGGCTCTTTTTGGAAATGGAAGCGGGATTCAAGTCGGCTGCCGTGGCATCCTTCCACGGGAAGTAGGGCGTCACCCAAACGCAAAACCAAGGGGATGTCGGTAACAGGCCGATCCCCCGTTAAGGAATCGAAGGCGGTCTCGAGCCGGGCGAAAAGCGCGTCTTCCGCTTCCGGTGCGCCGTCGGCGCGGCACAACCAGGACAAAACGGTGTCGAGATCTTGGTCAAGCACGTAGCCAAGGCCGTGTTCGCCGTGTAGGTAGAGGCGGCCCTCCTCGTCGAGGACGGTTTTGTCGAAACGGGTTTGGTGACGATCACATTGGTCGCGGAAGCCGAGCTTTGGGTCACCGGTCCAGGTGAGGATGTGGGGCGCCTGCTCAAGAGAGACGAACACGCGCTGGGGTCCGTTTTGAAAAAACCAGCGGCCTGAACCGTCGCGGTCGTAGTTGCTTTTGAGATGGGCCAGGATGAGGGGGTGTTTAATGCGTTGGCCGCGCACGTACCAACGCCCCGTACCGTCGAGGGTCAACCAACCGGTAACGGCGGGTACATCCGGCCAACGCGCCATGGCGCGTAAGGTGTCGGGGTCCAGCAACCTAACCTCCTTGTTTCCGGGGTGCCGGCTGCAATTCTCTCATACTTGGCCGGCCGACAACCAGGGTCGCGTTTGTATGAACAGGCGGTTAAAAAATGAAAAGGTCTTCACTTTTTTACATAAAGCTATCCTTTTTTACAAAACCTATGATAGACTTCGCCGCAATTCACCTGCTCGGTACGCGCCCTTGCGCAACCAATTTTGAGCGCCCTTTATTTTGCCGCGCCCACTGAACAACAGGCCAACGCCTTCTTGGCCCTTCCTGTTTGATTGCTGTCTCGGCATTTGATTGATGCGTTTTTCTACGTCCTTCACCGTCGTCTTTCGCGTTTGTTAGGAACCAAGCGGCGCGCGACACGCCCGTCCCTTTCGGGTAATGCGCTGCACCAGTCGGGTTTGGCAACCATTGATCCACCCGCACCGGCCACCGCGAATGTTTTACGACGGCCCAGGCCCTTCCCGCGTCCTCCCCTACGCCGCCGGCGCCCATCACCCACGGGTTTTTTTGGGTTATGCAGGCTGGAGGACCCAACCCGTTTCCAAAGAAAACTTCATGAGAGACCGGTTCCCACCTTTGGGGAAACCGGCAGGAGATTGTTATGCAGGCCATGATGCAGGGGCCTAAGGTCCCCGTGCGCCCCATTTGGCGCCTCGCCTTGATTCAGATGGTATGTGTGTGTTTTGCGGTAAGCGCATTTGCAGGTGACGTTCGCTTCACCAACGGTATTTTTTACAGCTCCGAGGACGGTACGGAAATTTCGGCCAACCTTTGGGAGCCAACAGGTGTCGATCAGGGCAACCAGTATCCGGCCATCATTTTCGTCAACAGTTGGGCCATCGACAACCGCGAGTACATTGTGCAGGCCGCCAAGTTCGCCAAAGAAGGGTACATCGTGTTCAGCTACAGCTCACGTGGCTGGGGCGAATCCGGCGGACTGGTCAATGTCGCCGGTCCCAAGGACATGCAAGACCTCAGCGCCGGCATCGACTGGCTGCTGGCCAACACCAATACCCAAGCCGAGAACATCGGTATTTCGGGGATTTCCTACGGCGGCGGCATTTCGTTGCTGGGCCTGGCCCAAGAGCCGCGCTTGAAGACCGCGGTGGCCATGAGCGCCTGGGCCGATTTACGCGAATCGCTTTACAGCAACAACACACCGCGTTTGGTGTGGGGCGGCATCCTGGTGGGTTCCGGTTACCTGACCGGTAACATGGACCCCATCATCGCGCGCCAGTACAGCAACATTCTGACCAACACCGACATTGAAGCCACGCTCGAATGGGCGGCGGAACGTTCACCGATCCGCACCATCAACCGCATCAATGATCGCGGTGCGCCGGTCTACATCAGCCAAAACTGGGGCGATGAACTGTTCCAACCCAACTCGTTGATCGATTTTTACAACAAACTGGAAGGCCCCAAACGCCTCGACCTCAACCCCGGCATTCACGCCACGGCCGAGTTGGGTGGTTTGATCGGTATCAGCAACACGATTTGGGATAACGCCCACGACTGGTTCGATTACTGGCTGAAAGGCGAAGACACCGGCATCATCGAGCGCAAGCCGGTCACGATGGTGGTCAAAAATACGGGTCGCCGTGAAGCATTCGATGAAGTGCCCGGCGACCTTTCCCACGAAACCATGTACCTCGGCCCACGCGGTACCTTTAGCAACGGTTCGCTCGACGTGTTCACCAACAGTTGGAGCCGGACCAACAAAATCTACAGCGGTATTCTCAGCGGCGCCACCACGGGCCTGCCGGTGGTAAGCCCGATCTTCGAAGCCCACCTAGAAATCCCGATCTTCACCTGGATTCCCGGCGTCAACCGCTTCCTGGCCACCTGCTACGAATCGGACCGCTTGGCGGACACCATGAAAATCCGCGGCATTCCCGAGTTGGACATTTGGATTACGCCTTCCGACAACCAAGCCCAATTGGTGGCGCACCTTTACGACATGGACTGGGCGGGTACGGCGCGTTTGATCACCCATGGTCCGATCACCCTGCACGACGCGGTACCGGGTCGCGCGGTGAAGGTCAACATCCCTTTCGTGGCCACGGCCTACGATGTACCCGAGGGCAACAAGCTGGTGCTGGCTGTCGACACCTACGATCCCCAGTACGGCCCACCCAGCCTGGAATTCTTCAACGTGCGATTCCCACACTCTGGGAGCCGTCAATCGGAACTGAGCCTGCCCGTCATTGACTAACCCCATTGCGAAAGCCATCCCGGGCCGCGGCAACGCGGCCCTTTTCCCCGAATGGGTGACAAAGATTCAGCTTCTCACGAGCGATCCTTGTAAAAAGTGCGGGTTCCCTGCAAAACGTGGCATGATCCCCCAAGTCCCGCGCGCCAAACACATCAAGCGGAGGTCTTGCTTGGGTTGGTTCAAAAAGTTTGCGTGGTTCGGGCGTCAAAAATCCCCCGACCCAACGCCGGCCCCCAAACCAAAAAAAGCCCCGCTCACCATGACGGAGGAAATGATGGCGGCCATGCTCGCGGACGGACTGAGCGTGGCGGAGATTCGCGCGGTTTACGCGGACATGGACGAGGCCGCGTTCCAAAAATCGATCCGCCGCGTGGTAAAACGGCTGCCCAACTTTTTTTAAACCGGTCGGACTCACTCAAGGTTTCGGGCCAAGCGGAAACCTTGGTCGGGGCCGGTGTAATCGGCGGGGTTGGTGCCGCGCACGGAGACGCGGCAGACCCAAGCGGTGTTTTGATAACTGCCGCCGCGCACGCTGTACTCAAAACCCTCGCTGTCGCCGTGGGGATCACGGGCGGCGGAACCGGGATAACGCCAAGGGCTGTCGGCACACCACTCCCAAACGTTGCCGATCATGTCATACAAACCCCAGACATTGTTTCGCTTACGGCCGACTTGCTGGGCCGTGGTGAGCCCTTTTTCGAGGGTATTGTCCAAAAACCACGCGTATTGGCCGAGGCGCTCGCGACCGTGGCCAAAGTACCAGGCGTCGCTGTGACCCGCGCGACAGGCATATTCCCATTCGGCCTCGGTGGGCAGGCGGTACTGGTTAACCCCTAAGGCGGCATTCAGCTTCAAGGCGTAGTTAACGGCTTGGCGGTGACTGACATGGGTGGCCGGGGCGTTGGGGTTGTCTATGGCACCCGCTTTGCCCGCCCAGGGTTTGGTTTTCATGAGGCTGATCCATTGGCCTTGGGTGACGGGAAATTTCGCCATGTAAAAGGCGCGGGTGAGGGTGACGGGCGTAACCGGGCGCTCATTGGCCTCGCCGTCGTTGGAACCCAACAGAAAGGAACCGGCCGGGATTAAAATGAACGCCATTTTGACTTTTTTGCAGACGTACTTCTTTTTGCCTTTGGTGAGGCGCCCAAATTGTTTGCGACGCTGTTCGTAAAGCGTTTTGTCCGCCCCTTGGTAGGCCTTGAGGAGCCGACCCATTTCATCGAAGTCTTTGACCTTCACGGCCCGCGCCCAAGATTCCTCGGCCTGGGTTAATTGACGGCGCTTCTGGTCCTGTCGTTTGACGGCTTGGTCCATGGCGGCCAACTGACGATCGTCTCGTTCCGCGTGTTGGGCGAAGGTATCGCGGAGCTTTTGCATGTTGGTCAGATCACCCAAAATCTCGGCCTTGCGAAAATGCTCGAGCAAATAACCGAAAATAGGGCCTTGATCATCGCCGTCTTTCACCGCGGCCACGGTTTTAAAGTACCCGTTGCGCCAAGGCGCGATGCGTTGCGGGGCCGCGCCGGGCGTGGTGAATCGGCCGGCGCGACGCGCCAGCAGCACGGCCACCCCACCAAGACCACCAACCCCCATTAAACCCATGCCGCTTCCCACCAAAAGCGGCGTGTTTTGCCAAACGCCGAGAATGGTGGCCATCGCCCCCAGCCCAAAAGCCGGCCAGGGCCAATCGGAAACCATCCACGGCGGCAGCCCGCCCGCTTCGACTTCCTCCGTGGGAACACGCCGCGGCGGCGGCGCCTCCGGCTCTTGCAGTTGGAGATATTCTTGGTAAGCCGGCACGCTGCTGAGCGCGGCGCGCAACTGGTCAATGGTGCGAAAACGCTGTTGCGGATCCCGATGGACAGCTTCCCGCAGCACCGCGACCAGCTCAGCCGAAAGCCAAGCGGTGGGGTCCTCTTCGGCCGCGGCGGCTTCGAGGGCGGCAGCCTCTTGCGCGGCTTTGGCACCCTGGGGCGCGTGCGGTTCGGGTTCCGGCCCGGCGGATTGCGGCGCCTGGGCCTCAGCGGTGACCGCGTCCTGGAGCCGCGCGGTTTGGATGTTCAGCATCCAGGCCAATAAGGTGCCGGCACTGAATACATCGTCGCCGGCGTCGATCTCATCCTCAAAGGCGCCGGAGGCGCGGAAGGCGGCGTTAAAGCCGGCGCGGAGGTCGCCCACAAAACGCGCCTGCTGGTAGAAGGGCGTGGAAAAGAAATCAAGAACCAGGTGGTCACTTCGGCTCACGCGCACCACCCCGGGCTGGATGTTGCCGTGTAACAGTTCCGCCTTGTGGGCCTGGGACAGGGCGGCCAACATCGGCATGACCTGGTGAACGGCGACACCTTCGGTCAAACGACGCATGGCGAGGTGGGCTTTGAGGGAGACACCCAGCACCGGTTCCTTGGCGACATAAAAGGTGCCGTACTCGTGGAAGGTGGTGCGAATTTTAACCAGGCAGGGATGGCTCAACTCCTGCAAAAGGGCGATTTGCGATTCAAAACCTTTGAGCCCGGTATCGAATAACATCTCGCCACGATCATCGCGAACATGGACGCCGAGGCCACGCTCATCGCGGAAACCAATGCCCTTAGGACAGTATTCGAACAGGCGCACGGCGTTGTCAAATTCCTTGTCCCAAGCGCGGTAATGGAAGCCAAAAGGAAGGCTTGGTTCCGCCACGGCCCCGACCGCAAACCGCTCGCGCAGGAGCGTCCCAATCGGTAAGGCGTCGCCTTGCTCGGTCTCGCCGTGGCGAAAGCCGCACTTGGCGCAGGGTTCATCCATCGTAAAGGGTTGTTCAAAACAGGCTGCACAACGGGCCATCGCCACCAGCTTCGGACGAATCCTTGCGAATCAGGGATGGCTAGGAAAGGCTCTTCACCATGCTGAGGTAGTTGGAACCCCGCTCGGTGCGGTAGTCGACCTGATCCATGATTTGCTTCACGAGATAGCGCCCATAACCGTTTTCAGGTATAGATTCAATGTTTTCAATATCGTAACACAAACGAGGTTCGTTGGTGCCACCCATTGGTTCGGCCTCGTCGATGATGATCACTTCCAACCGCCCGTCGCCGACACCAAAACGTACTTTAATATCGTGGCCCTTTTGAAACTTATAACCATGCTCAATAACATTGTTGAGCATCTCGACCACGCAAAGCTCCACCTGGTAGGCAACCTCACTGCCCATCTCAAAATGATTGCAAAGGGCACGCACGGACACACCGGCCAACGCCACGTCCTCGAGGTTACTATCGATTTGAAACTGAATCTGATGGGTCAGGTTGGAGATGAGCGGTTGATGCATAAGACCTCGCATGGACACGCCTTTCACATGGTCAAAGGTGGAAATAAAAATGCAACACGCCCGTGGTTTCCCGCGGTTGAACCGGCGAACGGTGAACCATGGGGACCAGAATCAGACCGTTTACGTGCGATTCAACCTAAGAAACGCGATCCCTCGCGGTGATTCGGTTCAAGGTCTTCGGACCGCCCGTTTTCCGGTTCGCCGCGAGCCCGGAAGAAGCCCGGGTCGGCAAAAAGAGCGCAAATACAAACACGTGGATTATAACGTAAGAATTCTGACTTCCGAGCAGAAAAACGCACATTAGGAAATGATGAACAAGCAGGGGACTTTCAATGATGAGGCGGCGGATGGGTATGGATTGGGGTTGGTTTGGTCTGTGATTTTTTGGTGAGGATGGACGGATTTGCCGGGGTTCCCTCTCTGGTCAGGATGGGCGATTTGGTAGAGGTTCCCTCTTTGGCCTGTTTGCGTCGTGGATGGATGGGTCGCTTCGACTTCTTTTCTCAAGATATTTCGATTTTGAGGATTGCGGTTCCGCCTCGCTCGCTTTTTTGCCGGGGTTACGCCGCGGATGGTGCCGTCACTTCGTTGATCTGGTTCAGGTTTTGATGCGGTGACCCACCGCGCCGAATCCCTAAAAAGTAACCCTTACCTGTCACAACCCTAAAAAGGAAAAACGGAGAGGCGCCATCCTCAACTTATTGCGGCACCTGAGAATGAAGGCTGATCAAGCCATACTTGGCCGGCACGACCGCGGCGTCCCGGAAAACGTCCCGGCTACCACCAATCGAAGCAACGACACCATCCGCGTCGGGAACGCCTAAAAGAGGTCCACGAGGCCCGGCCGCATCCTCATACCATCCTGACATCCTGAGAAATAAGGAAGAAAACACCATGCAGGGATAGACCCACAAGCGATTAAGCCGTCCTCGATCTAATCCAGCTCAGCTAAATCAACCGCGCGCGGTCCGTCCCGATCATCCTCGCGCGGGGCGCGTTCGATGGCCAAAACCGAGAGATCGTCCTCGAATTGGTCGGAAAGCCGCCATTCGTGCAGTTCTTTTTTGGTTACCAGCAACCCTTCCCGCAGTGGTGCCTTGCGATGTTTATCCAAAATGCGCATGAAGCGCTCGGTCGAAAAGGGTTCATTTTTGGGATTAAAACAGGTGGTCACCCCGTCGGAATAAACAAACAAGCGATCCCCCGCGCGGAAGGGGAAACTGTAAACCTCGAACTCGGTATCCGGGAATACGCCCATGGGAAAACCGCCGTCGCCCACCAGTTTCGGGGGGGCGTCGTGGGGTAGATAGATAATCGGTGGGTGCCCGGCCTGGGTGAAGTGAACCTCTTCCATCGCTTTGTCGATGATGCCGTAAACCATGGTGAAGTACTGTTGCCCGTCGGAACGCACCTCAAAAATTTGGTTGAGCCGGCCGGCCAAGGCCATCGGGTTGGTGAAATCCAGGTAACCGTAGGTGGTGTGACCCATCACCACGCCCTGCATCTGGAAGGGATCGGGCGAAATCACATGGGACAGCGTGAAGGAAAGCATGGCCGCGGGAATCCCGTGCCCGGCAACATCCAACAGAAAAAACGCGGTGCGTTCCTCGTTCAGTTTAAAGAAGTTAAAGAAATCACCAGCCACGACTTCACAAGGCACAAACATGGATTCAAAGCGAATGTCGTCAATGGTCGCCGACTCCGTGGGCAGCAGTGCTTTTTGGAATTTGGCGGCCAACCGCAAGTTGCTGGCGGTGGTTTCCAATTGATCGGAGATCTGTTGGTGCGCCCGCTCGAGTTTGCGGTGTTGATCCACCAAGGTTTTTTCGTACTTGAGAACCCGGTCTCCGGCAAGAACCTTTACCTTGAGTTCCAAGGGGTTACACGGCTTGACCATAAAGTCGTCGGCACCGGCTTCCAAGCCGGCGATCAGGTCGTTCTTGTCGCCCTTGGCGGTGAGCAGAATAATATAGATGTAACGGGGGAAATCATGCTGCCGAATACGACGACACAACTCGAGGCCGTTCATGTTGGGCATCAACCAATCGGTGATAACGAAGTTAATCGTTTCAGTTTGAAGGATTTCCCAGGCTTCGGTACCGTCCGCGGCGGCGATAACCTCGTAGCCCATCTGTTGCAATTGCCGCTGAAGAATGGCTCGCGGAAAGGGCGTATCTTCAACAATAAGAATACGTGATAGCGCCAAGCTAATGCTCCCGGTTTAAGTTGAACCAAATCATGCCCATCCATGGGGCGGTTCCAACCACCTCATCAAACCGCACGGGGTAACTGCCTCAAGAGAGGATTTTGTCTTTGCCAATCCAAAGGCCGGGGTTCCGGTGGGGAAAACGGAAGAATGGGTGTTTCCCCAAATCTGTTTCCTTGCCGCGGCGGGCGGTACGAAACGGAATGCCACTCGGAGCAACCACCAGACGGACGCACGGTGCGATGAAAGGTTGCCACATTGTAGCGCAATTCAAGCCGGTGATCGTTTGATTTCGACTGAAGCGAACGATAAAAGCCGGCGCAAACAGGACAAAGAAGCCTAAACAACACCTCGAGGTAAAGTCGCTCAACCTCCAAAATAGCCGCTACGGTATGCCAATTTAACCCCGCGCCGCTTGCTCTTTATCTTGATTTTTCGGTATTTACCGGCTTTTCCAGGCGGCGAGTTGTAACCCAATACATAAAACACCTGATTGGCGGCGATGGTTTTGATCATCGGGCCCCGCAAGGTAAACACGCGCGTGAAGGAACCCCCCGATTCATTGGCCAATTCCCGCAATCCGTAGCCGACATCGTTGACATAAGACCGGTAAAAACCGCGAACCTCGCTCGAAACCCCAGCTTGGTACTTGGCGCTGCCGGCCCGCTTGCTTTCCGCACCGGTGTTGTAAACGTCAAAGGTATGGAAAATAACCCGGTTTTTGATACAGGTATGCAAAACACGTTGCAAGTCTAAATCCTTGCGGTAACTCCGGCCGCGCAACAGCGAGGGTTGTTGTCGTTGGCGGCGTGGATCCACGGTGCCGCTGCGCGCCTCGGTCAAAATATGCACGGCCATCTGGGTCGCCGACGAAGGTTCACTCATGGTGAAACCGGGTGACACAAAAAACATCAGCTTGAGGGACTCGGTATCGGTATAAGTCGCCGCCAAAATTTCCAGTTCGCCCAGCACGCGCTCAGTGCGGAATTGATGCATTTCCATGAATTGGTTGAGGGTATCGTTGAGGCAACGCTCCAAGGCACCGCCACCCATGCCGTTGAAATTCTGGACACATTCGCGAAAAGCCTCTTCCAGGGTTTCAAAATCACCGATCTCGCCACGGGTGCCGCCGGATCCGACCGGTCCACGGGACATCTGAAAGCCGCGATCACCGCCGTCGCCCAGCAAAAGCCCGCGGTTCCCGCCCCGAAACTTGAGGTCCTTCATCCGGTGTTCAAAGGCGTCCAAGGCGGCAATGGCGCGCTTCGGTGAGGATACAAAACCGTCGCTGACCGAACCCCGCTCCAAGCTGTGAATGTTGATTAGATAGGTGAATGGCGGCTCCAGGTTTTTGAGGAAGTCCCGCAACATGGCGAAGGTTTTGGTTTTCTGTCGTTCATCAAGGGACTCAAAATCGAGGGCCAAAATAATTTGGCGTACACCCGGTGGGGTTTTGCCGCGGTCGTAATCGCGCATGCCGGTTTGCACCACGTCCGGCACCCCGACCTGAAAATCCTTCATTTCAAAGAAGGTAACCTCAACGGGTTTTTTGTTTTCAGTGACCACAAAATCTTCTTTTTTGAGATCGTGAACGGGATTGCCGCGCCGGTCGGCGGCTTTGACATCAAGGAGGACGTAGGTGACCCGCAACTCTTCATCAATCACGGGGTTCTGGAGCCACACTAAGGCCAGCAGGTAGATACTCATCCAACGCCTCCATAAGGGTTTCAGGGGAAAGGTGATTAACCATACCATTTCCGTCTTTACACATGAAACGCCCTCGCGGGGCGCCTCCCCCAGGAACGACCCGGTTTTGCAGCCTGCCCGCGAGTGGTGGTGAACCGCCGAAACCGGCCCCTCCCTTCAGTTGGGGTCGCGGATTTAGCGGGCTGCCAAGCGGCGAGTTCGCCGGCTTTTTCCCAACGTATTAAGGGTGCCGATGGGTGAGGCGAACACTGGGTCCCGTTAAAATGCCGGTCCATCGGCCGGCCCCGAAGGCAGACCGTTCCTTCCACACCAGGCTTGCGCTAGAATGGGGACCACGATGCAAGAGAAGTGGGTGTGGCGTGCGGCGTGTTTTTGGCAACATCCAGCGTTTTATTTCGTTAGAGAATCCAACCACGATCATCCCTTGTCGCACGCATCCGATGCAGGGTCCATGACCCGCCGAGCAACCCTTACCCGGCGGCACACCCTCGGCGACCAACCGCCGGCTTTTCGATCACAAACACGAGGAGGACGGAACGTGAGCCAACCGGTGAATCACGATTTCGAATGGAACCGCACATTATTTTCTTTTTTATGCCGCACCCCGGTGGGGGTTTGTTTGCTGCTTTTGGTTTTACTCAGCGCCTGCGGCGGCCCCAAACCTCCCGTTCGCGGGCCGAACCTGAACAGTGACGGCGATACCGTTTACGACAACAACCGCGGCGGCGGCAACGATGACGCAACCCGTATCTCGGAAGACGAGGTCGGTTATCCCACCAGTCCCTACGACGAGGAATCCATCGACTCACAAAAACTCAATGTGATCGATACCTACAACAGCAACTTGCCGGGGAACCTGGATTGGGACCCTGTCTTTTTTAACTTTGATCAGTCCGCCCTAACCGAATCGGCCCGCGATAAATTAAGCCGCTATGCGCAAGCACTCAAAGCGAATCCCGACATGCCGATCCTCCTGGAAGGCCACGCCGACACCCGCGGCACCGACGATTACAACCTCGCCCTGGGTGAGCGCCGTGCCCAAGCGGTCAAACGTTACCTGCTCCAACTCGGTGTTCCAGCCAACCAGATGCGCACCATCAGCTACGGTGAACTGAAACCCCTCGATCCGAGCAAAGGGGAAACCGCCTGGGCCAAAAACCGCCGCGTTTCTTTCACCTTCTAGCAAAATCCGCGGGGCCCTGTTTGCCGGTCCCGAAATCGGGCCGCCACCACCGGCCGCGGCGTCATTTCGTCGTCCGCGCGCCGGGCCGGCACCCTTCCCTCCGCGCCGGCCCCCCCGCGAATACAGCGGGTACCAAACGGGTCAAGGTCCAAATCACAAAGTCTCTCGCGCCGGCCGCAAGGGACGACGCGCTTCGATCCAGCAGCCGTAAGATCTTGATTTTAAAACGTCAGGACAGGAGCCAGGCGTCACACCGGCACCTAAAGCCGTCAACCGGCGCACGTAAATAACCCATGACAGACAGGCCGCCGTCATGGACGATTCGGATCCGTCGGGAGAACTTGGCCCAGCTCCTGCTCTGTTTAAGCTACAATGGGTGGCTTTGGGTCTCCACCCACCTCGCGACCCCGGTACGGCCCCCTCGGCCCGCCGAACCCGATGATAGGATTTGCATGGATATGACGGCACGCGCGTTTTTTCGTCCCGTTTCCCCAAAGATGCTGTTTTGCGGCTGGCTTCTGCTCACCGGCCTGTTGTGTTTGGGACAAAAAAACAACAACTTCATCACGCTTTACCACGGCACCGAAGCCCACCCGATTGAAATCTTGCGGGGCACGCGTCCCCCCTATTTGCGCCTTGACGCCGTACTGACCTCGCTCCAATTAGCGACCCCCATCCTCAGCGAGCGCACGCTCATTCTGAATGTGAGCCAACGGGAATGCCGCATCAACCTCGATACTCAAGACGCTTATTACGCCCGCATTAAAGCACCTTTTGCGATTCAGGAACGCGAGGGTGCTGTTTTTGTGCAAGCCCTCCACCTCACCCGTGTACTGACCGATCTCATGGGCGTGCAGGTCATTTACGACCGCTCCAGCAAAAGCATGCACGTCCCCCTACAGCAAGATATGGTGGCGACCATTCGCACCCTGCGCCGCGGCGGCCAATTCCAAATTTCGATTTTGTTCAATCAGGCGGTCAACCCGCCCAAGGTGGAACAACTCCAACGGGCATTGCTGGTTAAAATCCCACACAGCCCCATTTTGTTTGAAAAAGAAAACTTCATCGCCAACGAAGCCGTCCTCGCCATGGAACCGTTTCACAACCTCCCCGACGGCTCCACCGAACTGTTGTTTAAAATCGGCCCGGATGTCACCAAATACGAGGTCGCGCCTTTTATCTCCAAGGACCCACGCACCCTCATCACCCTGAGTGGTCATTTTCGGCCCGAGGTCGAAACCACCGCGGATATCCAACACGAAATTCAGGGCGGCATCCGCCGTATTGTGATTGATCCCGGTCACGGCGGCATCGACGTCGGCGCCACCGGCCCCACCGGCCTCCTTGAAAAAGACGTGGTGCTGGATCTCTCCAAACGACTCGCGGAGAAACTCAAGGAAGCGGGCGATTTTGAGATCAAGCTCACCCGCGAAGAAGACATCTTCCTTTCGTTAAAAACCCGCACCGCCATCGCCAACCACTTCAAAGCCGATCTCTTCATTTCGGTCCACGTCAACGCGGTGCGCATCGCCAACGCGCGCGGCAGCGAGACCTATTACCTGTCCATGGACGGCGAAAGCAACGCCAGTGTCGACAGCCACAACCGCGAATTTGGCGAAGAAGAAAAGGAACAGGCCAACGGTGAGCCCGACCCCCTAAGCGACGACCTGACCTTGATGCTGTGGGATATGGCCCAAACCAAACACACCGAGGACAGTTTCCGACTGGCCAAACATATTCAGGACCAGCTCAACAGCTTGGCCGGTATTCGCAGTCGCGGCGTAAAACAAGCGCCGCTCAAGGTACTCAAGGGTGCGTTAATGCCGGCGATTCTGTTCGAAGCCGCCTTCATCTCCAACCCCAGTGAGGAACGAAAACTTCGCAGTGATTCGTTCAAAAACGACCTGGCCACGGCGGTCACCGAGGCGGTCCTGCTCTACGATCAAGACGTACGTGCGCGCGCCCAAAAGCCGTCGGAGTCAGAGCCCTTCCCAATGAATGATGTCGTGGAGGATCAGACGCCATGAAGCATTGCGCCCTCCTCCTCTCAGCGCTTCTGCTCGGGTTCCTGGCCGCCTGCCAAAGCACTGAACGGGTCACGGCCCCTATTTCCGACGAAGCGCAAACCCAAGCCGACCTCGCCCTGGTTGAAAACAACGCGCTCGACCAAAATCCGACACCCTCTAACGACCCTTCGCCCTGGTTCGACGAGGACGCGCAGCGCAAGGTTATGATCTATTTTCGCCACAGCGAATACGACGGTCTGATTCCGCTTCAGCGCGCCATCGTGAAAAACAGCCGCACCAGTCAGCTGTTGCAGGTTATCGACCACCTGACCATCCCGCCCAGGGAAGCAGAGGGTCGCGCGATTTGGCCGAAGGACACGTACGTCCGCGAAGTTTACATGGTCGCCGACGGTACGGTGGTCATCGACTTCAAGCAAAAGTTCCTGGCCAACCTTCAGGTCGGCGCGGGCGGCGAAACCTATTTGGTCTACAGCCTGGTCAACAGCATCCTCGACAATTTCGAGGATGCCACCCAGGTCAAAATCCTGGTGGAAGGCAACGGCAGTGAAACCCTCCTGGGACATGTGGACATCGAAACCCCGCTCAAACGCAGCGCCATGGTTTACACGGTCATTCCCGAACCGCGTCTGGAGGACCTCATCACCATTGAGGAACTGGAACCCCTGCCGACCCAAGCGGAATCCAACACGCCAAAAGACGCGCCACAAAATTAAACGCCCCCCCCATCCCCCAGCCCATCGACGAGGTCCCTCATGAGTGAGAAAAACACCAAAATACTGGACGCCATCAAAGGCAAGGACAGCAAAAAAGAAAAAGATCCGGCAGAACTGAGTGTGGTCCGCGACTACACGCAGTTTTTTCTGTGGATGATTTGTTTTTTTCTGTTTTTCAGCACCTACGTGTTCCAAAACTTCAAGATCCCCACCCAGTCGATGGAGAACTCCCTGCTGATCGGCGACCACATCACCCTAAACAGCATGGTGTTTTCGCGAGGCGGCGGCGCCTTGGACCGTGCCCTGATGCCGATTCGTGAACCCAAACGCGGCGACGTGGTGGTGTTTAAGTTTCCACTCGATTCACGGGAACGTTGGGTCAAACGGCTCATCGGGTTGCCGGGCGAAAAGGTCGACATCCACAACGATCAGGTCTTCATCAACGGCGAGGCCTTGGACGAAGATTACATCTACCTGAAATCGCGCTTAACCGGCAGCGAACTGGGCGACCGCGATCCCAACAACAGCAACCTGCCGATGCATTACGACACCATGAAACCCGGCCTGGAAAACGCCGACCCCAGTCATATTTACAACCGCACCATTTCCACGCGCATGCTGATCAACCAAACCAAAATACAGGTTCGCCAAATGCGCAAGGAGTTTCCTGAAACAGATCAAACCTTCATTGACCAACTGGAAAAACGTCTCGATGAGGCAAGCGGCGAAACCATCCCCGAGGGGTTTTACTTGGTGATGGGCGACAACCGCAACCGCAGCCGGGATTGCCGCGAATGGGGCTTGCTGCCGAGCGAGTTGGTCGAGGGGCGTCCCTACTGGGTTTGGTGGAGCTACGGCGAAGAAGCCAACACCCACGAGGCCCAAGGCCTCGGCTTTTTGTGGGTTTACGCCCGCGTTCCGCTGCGCTTCTTCACCCACACCCACTGGGACAAATGCCTGACCCGGATCAAATAAGGTTGGGATTCGAAGCGCCGGTGGCGCGCCATCCCGGGTTCCTCGAAATTCACCAAAAACCACCGGCCACTTTTTGGTTTTTTCTCCGTTTTTCACCAGAAAGAACCCAACTTTCTATCGAATTTCATTCGGGCGGGAAAGAGCCAAAACACACATCCCCCTCAATTCAAAGTACTTGCCAAAACTTGACACCTTTGGCACCGGGGTTGCTCTACTCCCTTCCTGAAAGCGGGAATACCTAGCCGGTATGCGCGCCCCTGAGCAAGGCGCCCATGCAAACAAAGCTACGAATTATCCCACGAGCAGCAATAGCAAATAGACAGAACGCTTCAAACCCACGAGTGAAGCTTCAGTCTCCTCTGAATAAAGTTGATTTTGCCCGGCAATTGCCGGGCATTTTTTTTTGGCGAAACGCCCCATCGCCGCGTCTGTGAACCTCACCCACGCCGGCGGCGTCCAACCAAGGCAATGATCGCAATTCCCTACCAGCTCACGAAAACGCATGCCGGTCGTTTTTTTTCCGGGCATGCTCGGTTACAATCAAGCTGTCCTCATGCCTTTCACTTTATTCGAACCTGGAGGCCCCACCGATGAGCAATACCGGTCACACTGTCGGATCCCCACTTGAACTGCGTATGGGCGCGGTTCGCGTCTTGGCAAAAATGGCCCTATCGGACGGAATCATCACCAGCGAAGAACGCACCCTGATGGAAGAAATCCTTCAAGAACTCCAGGTCAACCTAAGTGCGGACGTCCTCTTCGAAGAAGTCAAACAAAAGCCGATTCACGAGCTCATCGCCCAAGTCGACAAATACGAGGACCGTTTTTTCATCGCCCTGCGCGCCTACGCCATGGCCCACATCGATTTCGACTTCGACCCGGAGGAACGCAAATTCTTTAACGACCTGGTCGGCATGCTCCAAATCAAGACCGAGGACCTGGCCCTCATCGAAGCAACGGAGCAAAACGAAGGCGCGGGCTTCACCCCTGAATTCGATACCCGCCTTCGCGCCCATTACGAAAATTCTTCGTTTGCGGTTTAACCTCATCAAGCTACGCGAATTTATTCAGTGCGCGACTGGGCCCCGATCTATCCCAATAAGGTAATTTACAGCGAGCCTCAAATCACGCCCACACGCGAAATTAGCGTAGACCATTATCTTTATTTCGGATAAGCTGTGACTTTACGCTTTGTAGCCGCGATCCGTCGCGTTCCTAAATCACGGGCCCATCCGGTGGCCGCATGCCGGCACCCTCCCGCCTCAAGACGGAACGCCGCCACGCGCATCATTGCCGTTCCACCTCTCATTGCCGGTGCGCCGTCGCCTTAACTCGTGCTTTACATTTCCTTCCCTACCAAACTTTTTTCCCGCTCTCTCCGTAAAGCTCGTGTGCGTGATGACGTTCTACTCGCGATGAAGATCCTGTTTCGATGTGATTGAACCATTTCTATTTCCACCATGGTTTCGCAGACCAAGCATCCTTGGCCGGCTAGCCTTTTCCCCAGGATCCCGAGGGCCATGCACCCACTCCAGCGGAAAAGCGAGGGTATCTTGTTGAAAACAAACCGTGAAGCTGAACAAAAAGCGACTCAGGCGATTCAGCGACTCCAGGAACAAACCGATCTTTGGCTCGTCGAACGCGACGATCTACAGCGCGACAGCGACCTGATCGACGGACAATACCAACAGACTTTTAACCACGTGGCCTCGATCCTCCTCCCCACCATCAACCGCACGGTTGTGGAAGACGTCGCCAAGGTGATGGGCGCCCCCCTGCTCCTGGAAACCTACGAACGCTGGGAAACCGGTTACCACGAACACAGCAGCGCGGTGGCCGCCATCACCCAAGATCGCGAGTTTGCCTACCGCGACGCCCTGATCGACCCCGATACCGGCTCCTACATCCTCAAAATCGAACGTCTTGAGAACAAAAAGCATTCGATCACGCCGCGCCTTTCCGAATACGATTTCCCCGAATTTCAGTACCTCTACCAACGCCGCTTCGGCGACCAATCCCAGGAAAGCAATTTTTCGCGATTTATGCGGGTGGTCACCCTCTCCGCCCAACGGGAAACCAAGGCGATGCAGGTGATCGAAGCCAACCTCGGCAAAGGCTCCTTTCCTCGGGCGGCGGAAGAGTACGGTGAACTCCAGCAAACCCTCGACGAAATCAACGAGGATTTGGCCGTAACACAGGCCAAAATCGAACATATCCAGGCTGTTACCGCCAAATACGACAAACACCAAGCCTGGCTGGACCACTTCCCTGAAACGGTTAAAAAAGAGCTGCTCGACATCCTCGCGGAACACTTGCGCGCGGCCAATTTCGACGAAATCTTTACCCGCACCAACGACTCCGTACGCGTTTTGCTCGCCCACTGCCAAGCCCTGCGCAAAAAACGCGGTTACCTGCGCGACCTGATGCGGTTCGTGGAAAAACAAATCAAAGATCGCGAGCAAATCATGGCCGAAATGGAACGCAACCGCGAACGCTGGGCCGCCGAACCGGACGAAACCCCGGCCTCGGATCCCACCAACTGGCTGGTCGACCAAGTCGAAGCCAAAAAACGCGGCACCCTGCGCTGGATTCGCTTCATCGGCCTCGCCCGCCGGAACTTCCTCGCCTTCCACCGCTTCAACTGGTACAGCGCCTACATGCAAGCCGGCCGCTTTCTCGCCTTCGACGCCTTCACCTTTAGCACCCCGGAAGAAATGCCGCCCGACGAAGCCTGTCGCAAGTTGTTTCCCGAGGTCAATGTCTGGCGCCAACGCCACAAACAGGACAAACCCGATTTCAGCTTCTTCGAGCAAGCACTGGCCAAGGTCCCCGACGGCCACGAATGGCACGACATCGCCGCGGCCCGAGCCGGCCGCAACGAACCCTCGTTTACCTAGCCCGCATTTCTCACTAGGAATTCTGCTACGAAGCCGAAGCCCGTGCGATTATAGTAACTTGTAGCTCTCGGGATCGGCCTTGAGCATCCACCAGTCGTCCAACCGCACCAATTCACCGGTAACCGCCACCGGCTCGGCCACCATCGGCAACACCGCCTGGTTCACCTGACCCTGGTTGCGGTCGACCAACAAAAAAGTTTTGACCGTCCCTTCCCCGTCGCGCACCACCAACACCGGCGGAATGCCGCCGCTGATGCAACGCACCGCGCAGGCCTTGTGGGTCTTGAGTTCGCCCGGATTCATCACACCCAAGAAACACTTGCTGTCGACAATCTCGCCCTTCAGGGTGACCTCCCCGAATGAAACCGGCTTGTCACCGACGCCGCCGCCGATTTCCCGAAGCGCATCCTCGGCCGCCAACTCGATCATGGTTTTGTTGTCGCGGTAAATCAAGGTGCCTTTCAGCGAAACCTTTTTGCCGTCAAACGGCGCAACAATCGGATCGGCCCCAAACTTAAACGGCGCCACCAGCAAATACCGCGAGAAAGCCTCCGCGTCACCGGCGGCATCCGGTCGCGCCACGCGCAACATCGGGTAGGGTTTGGCGGCAATCACGCCTTCAAACTCGCGCACCACGCCGAATTCAAACAAAGCAGCGGCGATGTCTTTCTGCTCGCGCACAATAAGGAAGGCCGCGACCGCGCCCAGCAGCAACAGCAGCACCACGGTGCCCCGCACCGCGCCGGCAATGCCGGCCGGCGCCTTGGGTTGATAACCCACATAAAATTCGTCCTGGTCCTGCTTCATGCGACGCCCTCCCCTTGAATCAGCGCGGGTTCGACCTCGGTACCCGGTGGCAACGGCTTGGGATCCACGTAGATCTTGCCCTCCGTCACCTTGGCGCGGAAGGTCGGGATCTTTTCGGTGAACGGGGGCGGTGAGGCACCGTCCTTGGGCCGGTACTGATAACCATGCCAGGGGCAGGTAATGCAACCGTCGACGATTTTGCCCTCACCGAGCGGACCGTTCTGGTGCTGACACACGTTGGAAACGGCCGAAACCTTGCCCTCATATTTGAAGACCGCGATGCGTTCGCCGGCGGCACAAATCATGCGCGCCCGATTTTCCAGAATCTCATCCACCCGGGCCACATACACCCAGCCGTTGTCCGCCTCGGCTTCTTTGTCGGTCGCGCCTTCGCGCAAGGCCGCGGCCGCGTGCAACCCAAACAAACCCAACACGCCCAAACCGAGCAAGGCCGTGGTCACCGGGGCGGCGTGGTTTTGCAGGTAACCCAAGGCCACATGGGCAACGAGCAACGCGTAAGCCACATACACCAGCATGTGCAGCGCCTTCCAGACCGGGGCGGTCAAGTTGGCCAACCAAAAATCGTGGCTGGTGGCGGCCATTAAAAACAGAATACCCAAGGCCAAAAAGCCAAGCAGTTGGAAAGGAAAGTTCACCACGCTTGCATAGTCGCCGTTGCTGGTTAACAAGCTGACCAAGGGGAACTGGTCCCCTCCAACGTGGTATTGAATCAGCGCCAACACCCCGTGGGCCAACCCCAACACAAACATGGAAACCCCCATGTGGCGACGGTTGTACAGCAGCGGCAGCAAACGCGGGAACAAACGGGCGGCGGGCCCGATGTACAGAATCACGTGCAGCAGCACAAAGGAAGCGGTGCCAAAACCGCGGATCAGCAGGGTTTCGGCGGTGATGCTGGGAAACAAGACGGCACCCAACACCATGAACACGGCAAGGTACAACAAGATGCCGACCGCCAACCAGCCGTCATAGACCTTCTTTTGGCGGTTCCATCCCACCGCCTGGTAGGCAAGACTCACGGTGACCCCCCCGCGCCCGCGGCGGACGCCCTTTTCACTTGCGGCAACGCAAACGCCAGCACCGCTTCGCCATGGGCGAGGCTGTGGATCACAATGCGACCGGCCTGTTGCCTGCCCGCCTCCGGTAGGAAGAAACGGCTGTTGGGACCGGACTGCAGCGGCCCCAGTAACAACCGCGTTCCATCTTCGCCGTCGGCCTGCCAATACACCAAACCGTCGGCGATCAAGGGCGTCTGTTCAAAGGCCAACTCCAGCCGCGCGGCGGCAGCTTGGTCGTAAACCCTGGCCGTTAGCGGCGGGTTTGTGGGCACAGCCTGCTCCCAGACGAGCGTGCCTTGGCCCGAATCACCCTGCAAAGGTCCCGGTAACGGCGATTGGGTCGGCACATTTCGCTGTTGGCTCGCACCAAGGATCAGCACGACCAGCGCCGCCGGGAAGAGCACGAAGGTCATCAGTTGATGCCGTTTGCGCAGGGGACGGATCACGGGGCACCCCCGGCCCGTTCCCGATGGGGATTGGTTTCTATCGGGGGCTGTTGTTGTCCCTGCAACAGCCGACGCAACAACAACGGCCACAAGGCCGCGGCCCCGGGAAAAATTAAAACGCGAAAACCAGGCGAGCCGTCGCGCGCGTTGGGGTCGATCTGGTTGCAGCCCTTGGTTACAAAATACGCGGCAAAAACCACACCGACAATCACATAAACACCGAAAACCAGGACGATGACGGTCGCAACCGTTTCATTCACGGACGGCCTCCCTAGTGCTTGCCCAAACTCGGCGCGACGGCCAAGCGGCAGAAAAACGTCTCGCAACGCAATTCGAACAGGACGAATCCGCGTGAGGGATCACGGAGATTTTTGTGGAAAAGTGGTGGAACGATTAACTAACTATACCGCGACTCGTCCCGTGTTCAAAAACAACGTTCGCTAAGTGCATACAACGCGGGACCAGGCAGGCTCATTCCCAAAAATAAAAAAAGCCCGATTACACTTGGGCAATCGGGCGCGAATTCCGCCATTGTGGCGAAACTGGTGTTATGTCTTTGTAAAAAATGCCTCGTGTGCCACGCCGTCAGCAAATACCGACGCTGTTCGCGGGCAGCTAGCTTTAAATGTTGTCGCTAAAATTCCGCGACGCAAGTAAAAAATCACACATAACACAAAAAAACCCGAGCCACGGTACTGCACCGCAACTCGGGTTTGTTTTCTTTCAGCGAGACGGTTTTTAGGCGTCGCTTTCGGCACCCATCCCAAAATGCTCCAGGAGGAAGGGCAGGTTCAGTTCGGGATAGAGGGGGAAGCGCTCCAGCAAGGCGCCCATGCGTTGCTGTGCCTGGTCGATAACGGCTTGATCCAGCTCGTACTTAACCTGGCTGGGCTGCCCCTTGGCTTTGCCTTTGGTTTTGAGGGCGGCTTTGGTGTTGCTCAGCACCAGGTGCAGAATGGCGGCGATTTCTTTCATCTCGGCGACGCCCATGCCCAGGCTGGTCACAGCCGGGGTCCCAAGACGCAGGCCGCTGGTGTACCAAGGACCGTTGGGGTCAAAAGGTACGGTGTTGCGGTTGAGGGTAATCCCACAAGAGCGCAGGGCGGTTTCGGCTTGGCGGCCGTTGATATTGAAACCCTTGGCCACATCGATCAACATCAGGTGGTTGTCGGTACCGCCGGAAACCACGGGCATGCCCAGTTCGGAACAGGCATTGGCCAGGGCGTCGGCGTTGTCGACCACATGCTGGGCGTAGGTTTGGAATTCGGGCGAAAGCGCTTCCTTAAAGGCAACGGCTTTGGCGGCCATCACGTGGGCCAAGGGACCGCCCAGAACCATCGGGCAACCCTTGTCGACGTATTCGGCGAATTCGTCTTTACACAACACAATCCCACCGCGTGGACCACGCAGGGTTTTGTGGGTGGTGGAGGTACAGATGTGGGCGTGGGCGACCGGGTTGTAATCACCGGTAAACACCTTGCCCGCGACCAAACCGGCGAAGTGCGCCATGTCGACCATCAGCACAGCACCGACCTCGTCGGCAATCTCGCGCATTTTGGCAAAGTTAATTTTGCGGGGGTAGGCGCTGTAGCCGGCCAAAAGAATCAGCGGCTTGACCTCACGGGCTTGGGCGGCAATGGCGTCGAGATCGAGTTCCCCCGTTTCGGGGCTGACGCTGTAGGAATGGGCTTCGAACAACAGGCCCGAAATATTCAAGCGATAGCCGTGGGTCAGGTGCCCGCCGGAATAGAGGTCCAGACCCAACAACCGGTGGTTCTGCGATTTGGCGCGCAGGTCGCGCCAGGCTTCTTCATCCAAGGCCATCACACTTTTGGCCTCGCGTTTCGCCAGTTCGGGGGCTTGAACGCGGGCGGCCAAGATGGCGAGGAACGCCACCAGGTTGGCGTCGGCACCGGAGTGGGGCTGAACAAAGGCGTGGTCGGCGTCAAACAATTCGCACGCCAAGCGGCAGGCCTCTGCTTCGATGGTGTCGACGTTGCCGCAACCGGCGTAGAAACGGTGGCCGGTAAAACCCTCGGCGTATTTATCGGTGAACAGGTTACCGTGCGCCAACTGGGTCGCCAGCGATGAATAGTTCTCACTGGCGATGAGCTTGAGGTTGCGGCTCTGGTCGCGGTATTCGCGCACAATGGTTTCAGCGACGACGGGCATCGTTTGGGAAACTTGATCTAGGGCGGCATAGAAACCGGCCGCGGCGCTGTTGGGGGCCTCACCGCCGAGGTTCTGCAAATAGGTTTGTAATACGCTGTTTTGGGGCGAAGTCATGAAACCTTCCTTCAATCTTACTGACACCTGAGCGAGTGGCACAGCCGAGGAAACGCGCGAGGCGCGGGAAACCGGAGCCACCACCCACATGGGTCGTGCGTTATGGAACGTGGTGGACGGCGGCAACAGCCCCGACCCGTGGGTGACGTTTGATAGAACAGGTCCACCCTGTTGTGGCCGCTCGGTTCTGCGACCGCGCGGCACGCCGGCCGGGCGAAAACCGTACTCCCCCGCACGGGTCGCCGACGGAACCAAACGGCCCCCCGGCAATCATCCCCAACGAGGGTTCAGCGAGTCATGCATGGGCGGGCGTTTCGTGCCGTCTCACTTTACCATTCCTGTTGGCTTAACCCCATAGCGGAAAACGATTTTTTGCTGGGGACCGAACCGGCGGATCAGTTGCCGCGACGGCGGCGGCGACGGCGACGCGGTTTGCCTTTATGACCGGTGTTTTGACCGGGTCGGCGCTCACCGCCGCCCTTGCGACGACGGCGACCACCGCCCGCATGGTGCTTAAAAAAGTGTTCGAGTTGTTGGCTTAACTGAGGTTCGAAAGAGCCCACCCAAAATTCAAGCATCCCGGCAACTTCGCTGCTGATCGGGGCGCCGCCGTAGGCGCCTTTTTGTTGGCGCAACGCACCCAAACAGGCCAAGGCCTCGATGATCGGCGTACGGAACGGCATCCCAAGCGACCCCAGAAACGCATCCAAGGCAGGCCGCTCCTCCTTGCTGGAGGTGGTGGGCTGGTGATCCGTCAATAAAAACAAACTCATCCACAGCTTGGTGTGGGTTTCCTTGGCGTAACTCCCGCGGGAATAGTGGATCGGCACGGCGTGGATACACTCGGCCACGGCCCCAAACCCCAATTTTTCGAGGAGTTGGTCACCGGAAGGCCACAACCGCCGCAACAAACCCATTTGCCGCAGACGAACCAACACATCCTCGGCATCTTCGCTCAACAAAATCCGGGTCAGTTCCTCATATTTTCGACCGGGCCCAATTTCGTTGACCGTGGCCGCCATCTCTTGAATAACTTTTTCCAAGTCGCCGGCAATGGTAAAACCGTGGCGCTCCGACAACTTGAGCGCGCGCAACATGCGCACCGGGTCTTCCTGAAAACGCACGCGCGGGTCACCGATGGGCACCAAACGACGTTGCTCCAGGTGTTCAATCGCACCCAAGGGGTCAATCACCTCGAAGTTGCGAATGTCGTAATAAATGGCGTTAATCGTAAAATCCCGCTGACGCGCATCCACGAGCAGCAACTGCCGTTGCTCGTCGCAGGTAAACGAGGCCTCGCGCTCGTCCGTGTCCTCGTGATCATCGCCGAGTTCGGCTGCATCCCCGTGGTTGTCTCCGTCATCTTCATCGGCCGGTTTTAAACTCGAAATTTCAATCACATCACCGGCAAAATAGGTGTGCACGATGGGAAAACGTTTGCCGATGGTTTTCGAGTTCCTAAAAATGTGGCGAATTTGATCAATCGAGGCGTTGGTCACCACATCGTAATCGCGCGGCTGAACCCCTCTCATTAAATCGCGTAGTGCCCCACCGACAAGCAGCGCCATATACCCTTTGCTTTTGAGGCGATACAACACCTTGAGCGCGGGTTGCGAGATATTTTTTCGAGATATATCGTGTTCACTTCGGGGAAGGACGCGGTAGGCTGACACCAATAACCTCTTTCACAATAAACGAAGCCGATTATAACCGAGCAAACGGCGGACGGCGAAATGATTCGCAACCAACTTTCGGCCCCACGTCCAAATTCCCGCGTCCGCGCCGGGTGGGCCGGTTGCCAAAACAAACCCGAACCCCTCCCATTGTGGCAAATCCAATCCTCGGCGACCAGCACCTTTTTCAAGAAACGCGCAATGCCCGCGGTATCCAAACACCATGCAAACTGCTAGAGTGACAGGCATTACCAAAAAAATGACGGCCACCGCGTCACCCTGTAGTACGACAGGAGCCCTTTTCATGTTCACCACGCTTGATACCTTCGCCTTAATCGCCTACTTGGGCGTGATCGTGGCCATGGGTTTGTACCTGTCCCGCAAAAACCACGATTTCCACGATTACATGTTTGGCGGCGGCCGCATGCCCTGGTGGAGCATCGGCATCTCGCTGATCGCTACCTCCGTCAGCGCCTCCACCTTTCTGGGTAACCCCGCCGAGACCTTTCAGGGCGACATGACCTACCTGATGTTTAACATCGGCAGTTTGGTTTCCATTATGATTGTGGCGGTTTGGTTTATTCCCCGCTTCCAGCGCATGAAGGTCGTCTCGGCCTACGAACTTTTGGAAATCACCTTCTCGCGGCCGGTGCGTCTGCTGGCGGCAAGTTTTTACACGGCCCATTTGCTCCTGCGCACGGGCATTTTGCTCTACGGCCCGGCCCTGGTCCTGTCCCAAATGCTGGGCCTCAACATCTACCTGGCGATCTGCATCACGGCGTTCATCGCCATTGTCTACACCTGGTTCGGCGGCCTCAAGGCGGTTGTTTGGACCGATGTGTTGCAATTTTTCGTACTGGCGGGCGGCGGCCTGTTGGCGCTCTGGACCTGTACCGAGGCCGTCGGCGGCTGGGCGGAACTGAGCGAGGCGGCCATTGAAGCCGGAAAAACCAAATGGTTTGATACCACGGTCGACCCCAGTCAGGCGGGCAACTTTCTCTCCGCCGGCGTGGCCTATATCGTGTTCGATCTCGCCATTCGCGGCTGTGACCAACAGTTTGTGCAGCGCTACATGTCCTGCCGCGACGCCTTCGAGGCCAACCGCGGTTCCTACCTCTCGCTCCTCCTCGGCGCCCTGATCGGCCTGCTGTTTTTCTGGGTCGGCGCCGCGCTCTACGTCTATTTCGAGGTCACCCGCGTCACCTTCCTCCCGCCCGCCCTCGGCGTCAATGAAATTTTCCCCTACTTCATCCTGCACGTGCTGCCGCCGGGTTTGACCGGCTTGTTGGTGGCCGCCATTTTCGCGGCGGCGATGAGTTCACTTGATTCCGCGGTGACGGCCTTGGCCAACACCACGGTCACCGATTTCCTGCCCCACAACGAGGACGTCAAAAAATGCCCGAAGGGAACCCTGCTGCGCGCGCGCATGTGGGTCCTGTTTTGGGGTGTGATCGGCACGCTCGCGGCCTTTGTATGCGTGGCGGGCGAGCAATCGCTGCTCACCAAGGCGCTGTTTTTTACCAGCCTGTTCATCGGCCCCCTGCTCGGGCTTTTCCTCTGCGCCTTTTTCTTCCCCTACCTCGCCTCACGCGCGGTGATCATCGGCGCGGTGCTCGGCATGGCAAGTCTGTTGCCCTTTTCCACCATCCCCGTGATTCCCGCCGAATGGTTCCAACCGGTATATCCGCTTTCGTGGACATGGAAGCCCTTGGTTTCAATGTCCTTTTGTTTGATCACCGCCCATATTGCAAATCTGTTCGTGAGATCGAACGGGGAAGAGACCGTCCCTTAAGCGCGGTAGGTTCCGCGCAAATATGCGATAATCGCCCCCGATTCAAACAAGGCGGTATCGGTGTTGGGATCCACCAAATAAGGCACCTGCATTTTGCCTGACCGCGCCACAAAAGCCTGGCGCGCCCGGCTACCGCGCGCCACATTATGCAGTAAATAAGGCAGGCCCAGCTCGCTCAAAACCTCGCGCACCAGCCGACAATATGGTGAAGCCTCGTAGCTGTAGAGTTCCAAAAGCTGCTCCGGCTCCACGGTGCCCCGGTAAAAGGTCCCCCGCCCAAGGCGCGGCAACGAGGCCATTTGCGAGGAAAAGTTCCCAATCGGACCACTGGCCAACAAAAAGGGCCGCCTGCCCGCACCGTAGGTGCGAAACAGGTAACGCACAATATCGCCCGATTCGTACATCGCGGTGTCGGTGTTGGGATCCACCAAATAGGGGAACATCCGCTTCCCGCCGTTTTCGATGACCCAAGCACGGTAGCGCGAGGGTCCCTTGGGACAGGGATGAACCACAACGGGTAAGTCCAACACGGTCAATGCCTCACGCACCTTGCGGCAAAAAGGACAACCTTCAAATTCGTACACTTCTAACGGCTTTTCGGGGCGTGGCCCCAACGCGGAAACCCGCGAACCCAAACCAAAACGCGCCCAAGTCGCCACAAAGGCTGTTGCCGTATTTATCGCGTGTAAAACCATCACCCTTCTCCTCGGTACGCTTGCCGTGTCCTTCTTCCCGGCGGACGACACGGGAACAAGGTGACACGGTTTGCTAAAGACCGGCTTTGTCCTGCAGATAGGTTACCGCTTTTTTAATGCCGCCCAAAGAAAGGTCTTCCATGTGGAAAACCTCGCGAATGGCGTTGAGCGTGTACTTGCCGTAGGTAATGTCCCACTCCCCCGCGGGGATCGGGTTGAGCCACACCGAATACTTAAAGCGTTCGCGCAGATGTTTGAGGCGCTCAATGCTCGGCAGCGCATCTTCAGTACCCCATTCGATGGCGCCGTAATCCGAAAACAACTCTTCCGGCGCCATGCTCGCGTCGCCAATGAAAAAGACCCGCGCCTCCGGCGATTCCTGCAACACCTTCTCCAACGGGACGGCATCGGTCCGGCGCGGGTTGCGGTACACATGCCCGTAAATGGTGTTGTGGAAGTAATAGGTTTGGGTGTCTTTGAAGCGATCACGCACCTTGCTAAACAACAACTGCACGTGCTTCACAAAGGGCAACATCGAGGTGCCGCCGTTGTCGATGAACAGCAGCAGCTTGATGCGGTCCAGCTCGCGCCGCTTAAACACCAGCTCAATTTCACCGCCGTTGCGGCTGGTCTCGCGGATGGTTTCATCTAAATCCAAGGCGTCGTGCGGACCCACGGGTACCATGTGCTTTAGGGTCCCCAATACCTGGCGAATGTTGGCGCCGGTTAAGGTTTGGTGGTCGTCGTAAGCCAGGTAACGGCGGTCGCCGATGACTTTAATGGCGGAGCGGTTTTTCCAGCCGCCGTGCACGCGAATCCCCCGTTCCGAAAAACCGGAATGGCCGAAGGGCGAAGTGCCGCCGGTACCGATCCAGCGGTTGCCGCCGTGGTGGGCCTCCATCTGTTCGCGGACCCGTTCCCAAAACATCTTCATCAAATCGTCGCGGTTCATGCGCCACAGTTGGCTCTGGGGAATTTCGCCCGATTCGACGGCCTGCTCCAACCACTCGCGAAATTGTTTGGTGTGCAACAGATCGCGATCCCCCTCGGCGACCGCGGGTAAATCGATATCGAAAAAGTACAGGGCGAAGGCACGCTCGAAACTATCGAGGTGCTCGGGGCGTTTCACCAAGGCCAAACGCATGAAGAGAAACAGTTCGTCCAAGGTTTTGACAAGCCCTAGCTCCAAACCTTTGTAGATATCAATGATTTCGGTCAAGCTGACGGGCACATCGTAATCGCGCAACAGGTAGAAGAAGTCGAGAAACAACGGTTCGGCGTGCAGCGAAAACGGATCAGCACTGGTGGTCATAAACCCTCCCCAAGAAAAACCGGCCAAAGCCGGGTTCGGTTAAACCTAAGAAGCGCTGAAGCGAGGGATTTTGGCTAAAGATCTGGAGCAAAATGGTTTGGAAAATGCGAGCCGGGGTCGCGTCCGACCGCACCCACTGGTCCTGAGCACTTTTACAGGCCGTTGTAGCCCAGAGGTTTAGCTAAAATCACCGCGTCAGCGCTTCTTAGGTTACAAACCACCGCCCCAGCCACGCTTGCGACCGCTGTCTTTTTTGCCTTTGTTGCGGAAGCTGAGAATGTCGTTGGTGCGTTTGAGCAAGGTGCCGGGGAACGGCAAGTCCTCGGTTTTCCCCGGGGCGACCCCGGCATGAATCATGGCGCCCAACCAGTTCAACAGCTCACTGGTCGCGGGCGGTTTCTCGAAGCCCCGTTCGCGCAGTTCGTAAAAAATAGTGAGCGCGGGTTCCATCAGCGACGCTTTCATTTCAGGAAAGTGCAGGGCGACGATTTTGCGCATATCCTCAACGCTCGGGAAGGCAATGTGGTGGCAGAAACAACGGCGCAGGAAGGGATCGGACAATTCGCGTTTGGCGTTGGAGGTAATAATGATGATCGGCGGGTGTTTGGCGGAAACAAGTTCGTTAATTTCGCGCATGACAAACTGGTTGTCTTCCAAAACGTCCAACAGGTTGTCCTGAACGTCGGATTCGGTTTTGTCAATTTCGTCCAACAGCAGGACCACCCGTTCCTCCGCGCGGAAGGCACGGCCGATGGGCCCCCAAATGATGTAATCGTGGAAACGGTTCACATCGCGGTCGCTCTGTTCGGTACCGAATCGGGCGTCGTTGAGGCGCAAGACGGTGTCTTGAACGTAACAGGCCTCTTCCCCTTTAATGGTTGATTTGGCGCGCAAAATTTCGAGGCGCGTGCCCAGCGAACGGCTAATTTCAAAGGCGAGCTGGGTTTTGCCGGTACCGGGTTCACCGGTCAGCAGCAGGGGTTTTTCCATCTTGATCGCCATGTTGACGATCGCCTCAAGTTCGGGATCAAGGTAGTACTTTTCGGTGCCGGAAAACTGTGTCACATGTCTCTCCACAACAGGAATCGAAGCGCGGACAGGAGCAATGCGGGCTAGCAGGACCGACTCCCGTCGAACGAGATTCCATTATAGCGGAGCGACGGGATGGACTACAGCGCTTGATTTGCTTTTCTGAGGCCCCATTCATATTTCGGATGGGTTTGGATGAGTTTGGTGGCGCCGAGCTTGGCTTGGTGAACCCGGGCTTGGCTTGGGTTCCGGTATTTCTCAGGAAGCCATGATGATTAGACCTAAGAGGCGCGATAAGAGCGAGGGATTTTGACTAAAGATCTGGAGCGAAATGGTTTGGAAAAAGCGGGCCGGGGTCGCGCACGACGCGCACCCGTTGGGTGCGGTGAGCATTTTTGCAGGCCGTTGCAGCCCAGATGTTTAGCCAAAATCACCGCGAGTTATCGCGCTTCTTAGGTTAGAGGATGCGGATGTTCCAATCACCCTCGGCTGCCGGTTCCCGACGCGGATGGCGCCGTTACTTCGATGATTAGCTTAGCGCAATGTCCCCACATAACACCCATTAATCCAGTTCATTACCTTTGACTGTCACTGTTTCTTCCTATCCAGGGTTCCAGCAGAGGCGGAAAACCGCCCGCCTGATACCGAAGCAAACGGAAGGAAAAATGGGAGGGCCCCGCCGCGGCGAAGCAGCGGCGGGAGGGACCTATTTTTCCTGGAGTGGTCCTTGAGGAATCGGCGTTGGCGCGATTATCAAGCCTGCCGACGAGGCTCCTGTTTCGAAGTTCCAGTAATTCCTCGTCGGCGTGAGCGCCAACCAGCGCCATAAGCCGATTGGTCAAGGATGCTGTTGATCCCATGGGAACAACATCCCGGAAATCGATTTTGGGCTTGATCCCCCACCCCGTTCATGGAAACGGTAAAAATACCAGATACCAAACCTCCCCCCAGCATCCCAAACATCTTATTCGCAGGTCGATTCGTCCAGGTTGAGGTAGAGGAAATCGCGCACGTCGATGAAGTTGTCACCGTTGGCGTCGGCGCGTTGCGTGCGCCACCACTGGCTCAAGAAACGCAAGTCGGCGACTGTGTTGCACCCATCGCCGTTCAGGTCTTCAAAGGCGGTGTCGCTTGGAACCAATACCTCGATGAACGCACGCACCACGGCGTTGGTCTGCACGTCCTGCACCCGCAGTTGCACCGAGGTCGTCTCCTCGTAGCGGAACGGCATCGTAAAGGCCAAGGTGTCGCGGCCGAGCACGTTGCCGGTGGCCACATCCTGCCAAGTCCAGGAAACCTCGCGGTTACAGCTAATTGCGCCGTCGAGCCGTACCGGACGCAGGCCTTGCACAATATGCGTCCCCTGGCGAATCTCGGCGGCAAAGGCGGGGTCTAAGGTCACCACGGCGGCGTCGCTTTCGACCGAGGCACAATCGTTGGTTACCACACAGGTATAGCTGCCCGCCGTTTCCGACCCGGATACATTCAGCACCAGGTTCGCGTTGGTTTGACCGGCCAGGGTTTGGCCGTTCCGGCGCCATTGGTACCTGCTGCCGAAGGACTGGCTCACGCTTAGTTCGACCGTGTCGCCCACACAGGCCGAGGTGGACACGGGCGATTGGTCGATGCTCGGCGAGAAGCAGGCCTGGGGCAAACAGTCGGGATTGTTGGCGGCGCGGTTGATGACGTGGGCGTTCATGCGCTCGGGCACACGGTCGGGCAACACACCGAAACCATGGTTCATCCCGAAGGTGGGCGCGATGTTGCGGATGCCGCCGCCGCGAATGTGGCAGTAGGACATGATGGTACCGCAGCCGCCTCCGGCGGTACCGCAGGGCAATTCGTTCGGGCCGTCGTGGCAATCGCCGGCACCGGCACACTTATCAACAGGTTCCTCGCTGCCGCCGATCCCACCGTAACAATGGGTATGTCCCGAATTGAAGTTGTGCCCGATTTCGTGGGCCACCACGGTGATGTCCCAGACAATCACCGGATTGTCCACATTAAAACGGTCCGAAATACCGGCACTCACGCCGTAGGGACCGCCGAACAAATCACGTTCGGTGCCCAGCTCAGGACAGCTCGAATTGGGGTTCGACATCCAAGGGCCGCGACACAAAACACCGACCCAGGCAACCCCGCCACCGGAATTTTTGCCACTCAGAAAGTGAGCGATGGTGCGCGGGCGATCAGCGCGGTTGCGGCTCCAGTAACGGCCAAACTCCGACAATTGGCAACCGGTCGAGGTACTCTGCCAGGGATCGTTTGCCGTCGTCCAAACGTCCGTGTCGGCAATCACCAGGTGGGTATCCACCTCGGCCTCGTAAATCGCCGAGATGTAGGCGAACAGGTCGCTGATGTAGGTCATCATGTGGTTGACGTCGTCAAATTTTTGGAACAATTCGTAGTCCGTCGCCAAACCGACGGATGCGTAATAGGTCGCGTTGCCGCCGCGAATCCCGCTAAACCGCGCGGGTGGATGTTGAAACTGTTTGGCGGGTTCTGGATCCAGGTCGGCCGGATCGGGAAGCTGATCGGCGGCGCAGGAAAAACCCCCGTGTTCCTCGGGCAGCGGTGCCGCGCTGAGGTCGATCTCGGCCAAAACGGGTTCACCGGGTTGACGGGTGGCGGGCGGCTCCAAACGGTAATAACGGCCTTCATGGCCGACCAAACCGGAAACCCGACCGTCCTCGCGTACACTGAGAAAGGCGCGCGAGCCGGTTAGGCCTTGGATTTCGCCGCGAAAATAATGATGGCGCGGCGGGGCGACAATCTCGGTGCCTTGATCGCCGTGAACGAACACCCGCGCGCCGTCTTCAAACACATCGAAACGCCGCAGGGAAAGCGACTCGGCGGCGAAGGAAGCGCCGAGCGTCAAGCCATGGACCATGAGTTCTTGCTGGTAGGGAACAGCTTGCAACTGGGACGCCAGTTCCGGGGAATAAACGTCCAGTTCAACCGCGTCATTTTGGGCCAAAAGCCCCGTTAATACACAAGGGAAAAGCACCAAAAAAACACGCAAAATTCGTTGCAAAACGTCCTCCAACCATCGGTCGTTAATCTGTTAAGCGGTCCTCATAAAAAGAGAACCCCGTGGGTAGCCCGAGGCATGCCGTGTCCCGCGGAACGAGACAGGGCACCCCTCGGAACCTAGCTTATTGTGGGCAGTTATCCGCGCGGGTATCGATGAACAAGAAGTCGCGGACGTCCATGATGGTGTCGCCGTTGGGCGTCATCTCTTGGCTCGTACGCCACTGTTCGGCGAGGAAATGAAGGTCTTGGATGCTGTTGCAACCATCGCCGTTGGCATCCACGTAGGTGTCGTCTTCCGACACCAGCACGGTGACATAGCGACGAATGACCTGACCGCCGGCGTCTTCCACGCGGAAGATCACCACCGAGGTTTCGTCGTAAAGGAACGGCATGTCGAACACCAGTGCATCGCGACCCAGGACGTTACCCGTCGCCAAATCCTGCCACAGCCAGGACATGCCGTCGTCGCGACAACTAATTTGACCACTGACCTGAACCGGGGTCAGACCTTGAGCGACGGAAGAATAGGCGACCTCAACCGCGAAGGCGGCGTCAAAATCAACCTGAATCCCGCGCGTCCCCACGGAACCGCAGTCGTTTTCGAGCAGGCAGTCGTAAACACCTTCCTGGTCGAAGTCCTGCAGGTCAAGCGTCAGCGAGGCCGAGGTTTGGCCGGCCAGGGGTTGACCGTCTTTGCGCCATTGGTAACGGGTCGCGTGGTTGCCTTCAACCGTCATGGTTACCTGGTCGCCGATACAGCCAAACACATCGCTGGGTTCGCTGATGATTTCCGGGGTCGCGGAAACGTTCAACGCCACGGATTCGGTTAACACCGAGCCACAATTGCTGTTCCACACGACACAGAAGTATTGACCGGCGTCGGCAAGGCTCACGGCGCTTAGGTTCAGGGTGGCGCTGTTTTGACCGTCCAGATTTTGACCGTCTTTACGCCACTGATAACGCAAGGGTTGTTCGCTGTCGGCGCTCACCGAGAAGGTGGCATTGTCACCGGCACACACCTGCTGGGCCCTGGGTTGGTTACGGATGACGGGGAGATCGGCCAACGCCACGCTTACGGTTTCGGAGTTAAGGGTGCCGCAGTCGCTGGTGATGCGACAGCGATAGGAAGCCTCACTTCGGATATTGGTAAGGTTGAGGTCGGGTGAGGTTTGACCTGGCATGTTCTGCCCGTTTTGCTGCCATTGATAGGTCACATTGCTCCCACTCGCGCGAACCGACAAGGTACGGTCGTCACCGGTACAGACCACGGCGCCGGTAGGCTGTTGGGTCACCACGGTGGCCGGGTTCACGGTCAAGCTGCCCGTGCCGGAAGTGGAACTGCCGCAATCACCGGTCACGATGCAGCGGTAGCTACCCGCATCGGCGACGCTCAAACCACTCAGGGTCAAGGTAGAGCCTGTTTGACCGGCCAGGTTTTGCCCGTCCTTCTGCCATTGGTAGGTCAGAGACCGACCCTCGGCGAACACGGCGAAAAACGCTTGGCCGCCAATACAGCCGATGGTGTTTTCGGGCTGTTCCTGAATATCGGGAACGTCGCTGACAACCACCGTCGCGGTGTTGGTGTTGAGGGTGCCGCAATTGGCCGAGCTAATCACACAGCGGTATTCGCCGGCGTCACCGCTCACGGCGCCCGTTTTGCGGTAGGTCGCGCCGGTAGCGCCGTTGATGTTTTGCCCGTTGCGCTGCCATTGATAGCTCAAGCCGCTGCCGCTAACCGCAACGGACAGTTCCAAGGTTTGACCGGCACAGATTTCGGCGCCGCTTGGTTGCTGGGTCACAGCCGTTCCGGCATCGACGGTGAGGGTCACCGCGTTGGAAGTTTCGCTGCCGCACTCGTTGGTAATCACACAATCGTAGCTACCGGCGTCGCCGGATTGGATGCCGCTAAAGGTTAGCGTGCTGCCGGTTTGGCCGGAAATGGGGCTGCCGTCTTTGCGCCATTGATAAGAGAGTCCGGTGCCCTCGGCTGTAACCGAAAGGGTCACATTGGCGCCGACACACTGGGTGGAGGAGCTGCTTTGATTGCTGATGGAAGGCGCGTTACAGGTTTGCGGCAAACAGCTGGGGTTACTGTTGGAACGCGATTCGACGTGGCTGCGCATACGAGCGGGTACCCGTTCGGGCGCGACGCCGTGGGCGTGGTTCAACCCAAAGGTGGGGCCGATGTTGGCCGTACCGCCGCTCAGCAAGTGGCAATAACTCATGATGGTGCCGCAACCCGCGCGCGATTGACCGCAGGGCAAAGAGGTGCCGCCGGAATAACAGCCGCCTTCACCGGCGTAACACTGGTCAACGGGACTGGCGTTCCCGCCGATGCCGCCGTAGCAGTGGGTGTGGGGCGAGTTAAAGTTGTGGCCGAGTTCGTGGGCAACCACCACCACATCCCAAACCATGCTGGGGTTGTTGATGTTGAAATTGCCGGACAGGTTGGCACTGACGCCGTAATCGCCGCCGTAGCGACCGCTGCCGCTGAGGCCGCCGCAGCCTTGGTCGGGATAGTTGAAGCCGCTGCCACACAAAACACCCAGCCAGGCCACGCCGCCACCCGTCCGTTTGCCACTCAAGAAGTGGGCGGCCGTGCGCGGGGTGCTCGTTTTATTGCTGTTCCAGTAGTCACCCATTTCGAGCAATTGGCAAATGGTGGAGTTCCCGGACCAGGGATCGTTTGAGGTGGACCACAAGGTGGTGTCGCCAACCAGCAAAGCCGTCCCCAAATCATTTTGGTAAATGGTTGAAATGTAACCGAACAGATCGCCGATGTAGGTCAAGGCATCTTGTTCGTTGCCGAACAGGTTGTAAAACTCGTGATCGGTATCGATCGCGATGGTCGCGTAGTAATCGGCGGTCGGCATGCGCGAGGGCGGCAAGGCCTGTGCGTGGCGCAACAGGGCGGCGTCTTCCTCTGAAACCGGGGTTTCGTCCGGCTCGGGCAATGCGTCCAGACCGCAGGTGTAGGGATCGTTTTGAACCGCGTTGGTGACTTCAACATCCAACAAACCAATGGTTTGGTTGCTCCGGTCCAGACGTTCCTCGATGATCCAGTTCCGCCCTTGCCAAGAGACGAGGCCGCGCACCTCGCCGTTGTCGCGCATCGACAGGTAGGCGGCGGAACCCGGCATCCCGGAGACGGCACCTTTGAAATAAGCGTGCTCGGGCGCGCCCACCACGCGAGGGCCGTTGTCCCCGTGAACCGTCATCACGGCCTCGGGGTGGAATACGTCGAAACGCTCCAGTTCCATCGGGGTAAAACCGCGACGTTCGTCGAAAGAAAACCCGTGCAGGGTCACTTTTTCACCATGGGTCACGCTGTTCATTTGCGCGACCAAATTAGGCGAGGAAATATCGAAATCTTGTGTTTGCGCCACGACAAAGGAACTGAGCACGAAAAACAGAAACAAACTACAGCAGACTTGGTTCACCATAGCGGTAAAGCCCCCTCTCAATCTTGCGGAAATCACCCAGGCGATTCACGGCCGAATCGCAAAAAAATAACTGTCCAACCCTCATGTGGGGTCAGCTTAACCATCTCCCGGTCAAGGGGATGTTCGTTTGACGTTCATGAATTCAGTTGCATGGTTTCCCGCACTGCTCAGCAGGGCTTCCGCCACGTGGCTGAACCCTTTGTAAGCAATGCCGGTTAACGGATAAAAAACCGTTTCGAATGACGCGGCGATGTGCCGCAACTATGTCCCAACAGAAAATGCAATGAAGAAGCAACTGATAACGGCTTCATGAAAGTTGGTGGCCGACCCGCGGCGACCTCGACCCTTTTCCTAACTTAAGGGACGAAGGCAAAGACGCACCGTGCCGGGATCTTGTAAAAATCACCGGCACCTGTCTCAAGCCATGGGGCAGAAACACCTTTTCTAAAATAACCTTTTTTCAGAGCCGAGGCGTGCCACGCGGGTCGCACTGTGAGCAGGGTCACCCAGCGCTGATGCATGCTGTGATTTCTTACACCTTCTGGTCGGCTAGTGGTATTTGTCACCTCGATTCCACTCAGGAACCACCAGCTTCTGTCGCGCTCAAGCCCGCATCATTCCCCAAAAAACGCGACATAAAGACGACGCACCCGTCAATTTCCCGTCACAAAAGCGACAACGGCGTGCATGATTCCTCGATAACCAAACCTCCAGCCTCGGAACCAACGGCGGCGGGGCGGAACAAATCCGGGCAACGCCAAAAATCTATGATACTTATTTCATCGCAACCCAACCATTTCCTCACTTGACAACGACCGCGAAAAGGCATCTAATCGGGTTAATCTTCAAAAGTGTATCAGTGCAACCTTTTCACCGGTGCTTAGCCATCGAAGCGCGGTCAGGTGAATAGGTGCGCCCATTTTCACGCCAGGTAGGTCTGATGTGTCTGCCCAGCCACCCAAACATCGTGCGCCCATTCCGGTCCATTTCATCAAGGGCCGTCGCCTAGAGGCGGCGCAAGACGATTGTTTCCTGCACCAGACCCAGCACAAGGTGCTGTTGGTCGTGGTGTTGGCCTGCTGCGTGTGGATGGGTTCGCACCAACAAGAACCGCCCCTGCTCCAGACCGGCGTTCAAGAAGTCGTTTCCTGGGTCAAGCGCCAATGGCGGCCCCAGACCCACGGGCCCGGCATCATCCCGGCCGAGGCGCACGACCCGCACGCGCCGATCACGGCCCGGTCGCCGGCGCCGTCCCAAGCCGCCTCAATCAAAGCTTACCCGCCTGGCACGCGGCGGCGCCCTTAGCGCCGGGCCGCATCCCTTCTCCGCAACCGGTGGGAGACGATCCTCGCGAGAGGCGTCTCCCCCTTTTTTTTCGGGATAGGTGGGATGAGGCGGTGGTGGTTGCCTGGGTGATTGTTGCCTGAGTCCTCGTCCGTTTTTTTTACAAGGATGGTTTGGGGATGACAGGCCTGGTTTTTGGGTTTTGCCTGGGTTTGTTTCCCAGCATTTCGGTGTGGGCTCCCGAGAGAGCTGGATGGGCGATGAACCATGACCCACTTAGTGAACCTGATTCCGCCCTGGATGAAGGGTCGATGCGATTTAGCAGCCGCTCCAGATGCCGCCCACTTCCGCTTTGGATGCGGGCTCGCAAGAACTAAGCGGTGACAGTCACATGCAAACATCTTGCTCTATGCGCCTTCTTCCGAAAGAACCAGGTAACATTGATTTCTGATAACCGAAGCTACGGCCTTTTCCGCACGCGCGATCCGTCACACGTGGGAACGCCCGCTCCCCGCCATCCTGGATCCATCCTCCTATCCTGAGAAATCATGGGCCTTACCCAGCCAATGGACTTGAAACACATCCGAAAAATCAAAAGCGGTGACAGTCACATGCAAACATCTTGCTCTATGCGCCTTCTTCCGAAAGAACCAGGTAGCATTGATTTCTGATCGCCGAAGCTACGGCCTTATCCGCATGCGCGATCCGTCACACGTGGGAACGCCCGCTCCCCGCCATCCTGGATCCATCCTCCTATCCTGAGAAATCATGGACCCTATCAACACAACGAGCCCGAAACACACACGAACAAAACCAAAAACCCAGCCCACCATCCCCAAGCCATCCTTGTGGTATGATGGGGGCCATCTAGAATTACGTTCTAAAACCATCGGCCGCCGCTTGCGATCCTCATCCGGGGCGGCCTTGTAAAGGAAGGATCATGGCAGATCTTAAGGGAAAAACACTGTTTATCTCCGGCGCTTCGCGTGGGATTGGGAAAGCCATCGCGCTGCGCGCCGCCCGTGACGGCGCCAACATCGTCATCGCCGCCAAAACGGCGGAACCCCACCCCAAATTGCCAGGCACCATTTACAGCGCTGCCGAGGAAGTCGAAGCCGCGGGCGGCAAAGCCTTGCCTTGTGTGGTCGATATTCGCGACGAGGCGATGGTTGCCGACGCGGTCAACAAAGCCGTGCAAACCTTTGGCGGCATCGACATTTTGGTGAACAACGCCAGCGCCATTAATTTGTCCGGCACGCTGGAAACCAAAATGAAACGCTACGATCTGATGCACTCCATTAACACGCGCGGCACCTTTTTGGTTTCCAAAACCTGTTTGCCCCATTTGCTCAAAGCCGAGAACGCCCACGTGCTTAACATTTCACCACCGCTCAATATGGAAACCCGCTGGTTTGCGCCCCACGTGGCCTACACCATGGCCAAATTCGGCATGAGCATGTGTGTCTTGGGCATGGCCGGTGAATTCAAAAAGGACGGGGTCGCTTTTAACGCCTTGTGGCCGCGTACCACCATCGATACCGCCGCGGTCCGCAACCTTTTGGGCGGCGACGCCATGTGCTCCAAATCGCGCACCCCAGAAATTATGGCCGACGCCGCGCACGCGATTTTCTGCCGCAACAGCCGCGAGGCCACCGGCAACTTCTATATCGACGAGTCGGTCCTGCGCGAGGAAGGCGTCACCGATTTCGCCCCTTACCGGGTCAGCCCCGAGGTGGCCGAGGAAGACTTGATCCCCGACTTTTTCCTTTAACCGAGGCGCGGTGAACCCGGGAAGCCTCTGGGCGACAACGGCCTGTCATTGTGCTGAAAAAGACCGAGCACCGCGGGTGCTTGGTCTTTTTTACCTAAAGTGTGCGATTCGGGTGGATGCAATCGCGCAGATATCGGCGCAGAACGCGCCGATACGTGTGCGAGGGCGCCGCCAAGAATCGCTCAATTTAGGTTTAAGGCACAGGACCTTTTTACCGAACCGCCTCATCCTCTAGCGCTTCTTGCGGGGTCGGCAACCTTTGGTAGGCAGCCAAACGCGCCATTTGTTCCGCGATCACCGAGGGCGCGTAGTAATAACGATCCAACCAACTGTTGGGATTGTCCGTGACACGCCCACCGCGAATTTCGCGCGCCCATAGCCATAACTGATGGCCCAAACCGGCCTCAATCGTGCGCTGGTCCGTATCCCGTTCGAATTTTTTGTGGAACTTGCGCGATACAAAAGAAGCACCTATCGCAATAAATTGATACCACCGTTTGGTTTCGTAATAGTCGGTGTGCGCGATTTCGTGACCGAGCGCGCCAACGCGCGCGTTAAAACTCATATTTTTGAGTAATGCCGGCGAATTCCCGAAACGATCACTTTCATCAATGCCGATGCGGTACACCCGCAAACTTTTTCGACCCCGTAACAAGGTCCAAACAAAAGGTCGCGACGAAATCGGCGCGCGCGACCGTGTCACAAAACGAATTCGCGTATCTTTGAGCGCCGGGAAATGGGACAACGCCAACAGCGTTTCCAATTCGTACCGCGGGGGAATTTCCTTATTGCGGCCGAAGGTGCGGCGCAATTCATCCAAACGCGGTAACCAATCCTCGCGCTGGTACAACACCCGTGGGGCACCGTCGGCGACATGGGCGGACAGGGTTGCGGGCGTCATCGCAAAAGGCAACACCCAAAAAGGTGGGGCCGGTTGCGGCAGCAAAGAACACAACAACATCCAAGACAGCACCATGATTTCCTCCAGTTCGGGTTCGGAAAACGTTCATACCGCACGCTTCGTTTCAAAAACCCGAGGCCGCTTCATCGTTCGGGTTGGCTCATTCTAAAAAAAGCGCACGACGGCATTGGTCATTTTTACGTGAGCATTACCACTTATAATAAACCCACTTTTCCCGCGAACCATTCCGGTGCCACGACCATCGCCCCACACCCCACACCAAAGGACGATCCCATGACTGACTTGCACGGTGTTCAGCGAGACGCCCTACCCTGCTCCGCCAATTGCAGCGAAACCCCAAAAATCGAAAGTTACCCCGCCAAAGAAGCCGAACTCGGGGGCGGCCTGAAAATTCGCCGCGCCCTGCCCCTGCGCCAAAAACGCATGATCGGCGCCTGGTGCTTCCTCGACCATTTCGGTCCTCTCGACTTCGAGGGCAAAGCCATGGATGTCGCCCCCCACCCCCACATCGGTTTGCAAACGGTCACCTGGCTGCTCGAAGGTGAAATCCACCACAAAGACAGCCTGGGTTACAACCAGGTAATTGGTCCCGGCGCGGTCAACCTGATGACGGCCGGCAAAGGCATCACCCATTCGGAGGAAACGCCGCCCGAAAACAGCGGCCGGGTTCACGGCGTCCAATTTTGGATCGCGCTCCCCGAAAGCGAACGCCGCCGCGAACCGGACTTTCAACACGTGGCCGAGGCACCCAAGGTCACCGTCGGGAACCTAGTCGTCCAAGTATTTTTGGGCGAGGCACTTGGCCAAAAGGCCGAACCCAAGGTGTACACACCCATGGCCGGCCTGGACGTCACCGCAAAGGCCGACGGCGAGCACCGCCTTGACCTCGACCCCACCTGGGAATACGGCCTGGTGCTTGTCAACGGCGAAATCCAAGCCGAGGAGCAAACCCTGACCGGCGGCCACCTGCACTACCTCGGTCAAAACCGCGCCGACTTTGCGTTTCAAGCCGCGCGCGGTAGCCACTTTGTGCTCGTCGGCGGTGTCCCCTTCGGTGAGGAAATTTTGATGTGGTGGAACTTTGTGGCACGCACCGGCGAGGAACTCCACAAAGCACGTAGCGATTGGGAAAACGAGGTTCACTTCGGTCCTGTCACCGACTACGCGGGCGGGCGCCTCACCGCGCCGCCGCTGAATGTTAACTTGAAATGAGTTTTAGCCGACAAAACCTATAGCCCCCAGGCCCAATCGCTCAAACCGAAGAGGCGTGATAAGCGCGTGGGGTTTTGGCTAAAGATCTGGAGCGAAATGACTTGAAAAAAGCGAACCGGGGTGCCACGACCACACCCACCGGTCCTGAGCATTTTCACAGGCCGTTGCAGCCCAGAGGTTTAGCTAAAATCACCGCGGATTACCGTGCTTCTTAGGTCAAAGGGATGTCCCATTTTGTCGCATTCTTCTGGATCTCGTTTCATGCCACCCCCGGGGGCCCGTCTTTTGGGTGGGCTCATGGGGTGCCTCGTCCTGATCTTGGCCACCCCGCCCCTTGGTGCGCAAAGCGAGGCCGACACCGCCAAAATCGAAGCATTGCTGGAACAGGGCGACCAATGGGTGGACCAGCAGCCCACCAAGGTTTTGGAAACCGTTCTCCCCGAACTACGGGAACACCTGCGCCGGTTTCCCAACCCAAACCATGAACAACACGCGCTGAAACTCGCCTTTTGGGCCAACCTCAACTTAGAACACGAGGACAAGGCGCGCGTGCTCCTCAAGGAACGGCTCAAAGCTTCGTCGGCCATGGGTGCAGACGGCAGTTTTTGGTATGCCGAGGCGCTGACCGACCGCGCCATCCTTTCGTTTTACGCCGGTGAATACCGCGCCGCCATCGACGACAACCGCGCCGCACTCGGCCTCATGGAGTCGCGCGCCCCACCTGAAGAAATCGCCGAAACGCTGAACAACCTCGGCGTGTTCCACCGACGCCTCGGCGAATTTGAAATCTCGCTGGATTACAGCCTGCGCGCGTTGCAACGCTACCAGGCGGCCGGCATGGAAAAAGCCCAAGCCCGAACCCTCAACAACATCGGTATGGTGTACCAAACCCTCAAACAGCACGAAAACGCGCTCGAATTTTTTCATAAATCGCTGGCGCTCAAGGAGAAGCTAAACATGCAGGCTTCCCTTGCGCAAACGCTCAACAACATCGGCTTTGTTTATATGAACAGGGACGATTTGGAACAGGCGCGCGTTATGTTTGATCGCGCCCTCGACATTCTCATCGATTACGGCGATCCACGCGATTTATGCCAAGCCCATCTCAACGTGGCGCGCATTTACCGCCTCCTCGGCGATCTCGAAAAAAGCAAACTCTACGGCGACCGCGCCACCGAACTCGCGCGGGAATTGGGTCACCCCGAATTTATCGGCGGTACCAAGTTGGAAGCCGCGTTACAGGCGTATCAGGCGGGCCAACCCAAAATCGCCCTGGAACGCATTGAGGAAGCGGTCGAAATCATCAGAAACTCCCAAAATACCGAGGACGTGAGCATCGCCTACCACAACTATGCCGCCATTGCGGCCGACAACGGACTTTGGGAAAAAGCCTACCTCGCCCACCAAATCCACAAGGATTTGCAGGACAAACTGTTTAACGCCGAGGCGACCCGTGCCGTAACCGGCTTGCAGGCCAAGTTTGAAAACGACCAACGCGAGGGTGAAATCGCGCGCCTGAAGAAGGAGAACGAACGCAAGGAAAAACAAGTCATCGCTCAAAAGCGGTTACGCAATGCCTCCATGCTCATTTTGGTACTGCTGTTTTCGTTTATTTTGGCGTTGGTCGCACGCAACATGGCGAGCCGTAAGTATGATCGCGAAAAACAACTGAACGAACACCTCCTCCGCTTGGACCGCATGAAAGACGCCTTTCTCGCCAATACCTCCCACGAACTGCGCACCCCGCTCAACGGGATTATCGGCCTTGCCGAGTCACTGGCCGACGGCGCGACCGGTGAACTCAACCCAGCCACCCAGCGCAACCTCGGCATGATCATCGCCGGTGGCAGACGGCTTAGCACCCTCATCGACGACCTCCTCGATTATTCGAAAATCGCCAAACAATCCTTGGATATCCAAACCCAGCCGGTCCAACTCCACGCCGTGGTTGAAATGGTGCTCGACTTCACGCGACCCACGCTTGGGAAAAAAACCTTGGAAATCACCAACCAGGTCCCCGTGGGCCTGGCCAAGGTCCAAGCCGACGAAAACCGCTTGATCCAAATCCTCCACAACCTCATTCACAATGCCGTCAAGTTCACCGACACCGGCTTCATTCGCGTCAGCGCCCGAGCCGGCGATCAGTTTGTGACCGTTGCCATTGAAGACAGTGGGATCGGCATTCCCGAGGCCCATTTCGAATCCATTTTCAAGGCTTTTGAACAGGTTGACAGCGCCCTCTCGCGCCGTTTTTCCGGTACCGGCTTGGGATTGGCGATCACCAAGGAACTGGTCACCCTCCACGGCGGCGACATTTGGGTTGAATCACAGGAAGAAAAAGGAACCACCTTCCGCTTTACGTTGCCCATCGCCACGGGGAACACCACACGAGAAACCGCCACCCCGGCGGTTGAACCCAAACGGTCCCACATTTGGGAGCCGCTCGCGCCGCTCCCCGCGCCCGAGGCAACCCCACACGCCGTGGACGATTCAGGGATGTTTCGCATTTTGGTGGTAGACGATGAGGAAGTGAACCGCCAAGTATTGGTCAACCACCTTTCCATTCACGATTACGAAATCGTCCAGGCCGGCTCGGGCGCGGAAGCCTTACAGAAATTAGCCGGCCCCGAGGTATTCCATCTGGTTTTGTTGGACATCATGATGCCCAACATGTCGGGTTACCAGGTTTGCGAGGTCATTCGCGAAAACCACCCTCCCAACGAACTGCCCGTGCTTTTTCTCACCGCCAAATCACGATTGCAAGATTTGGTGCGCGGCTTTAAGGCCGGCGCCAACGATTACCTGACCAAACCCGTCACCAAGGAAGAGCTGCGGGCAAGGGTCGATGTCCACGCCCAACTGAAACGCGCCACCTTGGATCTGGAACGCAAAGTCTCGGAACGTACCGCCGACTTGAAGATGCAAAACCAGGAATTGGAGACCTTGAACGAGGTGGTCAAAACCGTCAACCGCGAGGTCGAGATGAAAGCGCTCGCCCAAGCCCTGCTCTCGCAAGCGATAAACCTGCTGCCCGACGTCAAAAGCGGCGGTTTGTTGTTGCGTGATCACCAAACCGATCACTTTACCTTTGCCGCCCTTGCCGGCTACGAGGCCCAAACGGTGTCGCCGATTCGGTTTGACTTCCAGGAAGCAACCCGCCGTTACACCGGCCAGGTCGGTCTCGCCGACGGGGTTTGGTTGATCAGCAACCCCGCCAATCAGCCTGGGCGCGAAAAGTTCGCCGGCCTGCCCATGCCCGGTTCGTTGCTGACCGTCACCCTTCCCGTCGACGATCATTTGCTGGAGGGCGTGTTGGTCTTCGACCACGAATCCAGTCGCGAACTGATCGACGACGGCGTGGTCGCGCGACTCGTTCGCTTCCGTGAGCATGCCATCACCGCGCTGACCAAAGCCTGCCATGTGGAAAAAATCCTCAAAACCACCGAAAATCTGCGCCAAACCCAAAGGCGCTTGATCGAAACCGCCCATCTGGCGGGCCGTGCCGAAATCGCCGCCAGCGTGTTGCACAATCTCGGCAACGCGTTGAACTCGCTTGTGTCCTCCGCCGTCGTCCTGCAAGAGAACATCAGCACCGAGCGCATTCGGGCGACCTTGCAACGCATCGCCGACCATCTGTCCGACACGGACGACCAACAACCCGAAATCACCCGCGAGCAACTGGCCAAAGGTGTGGCCACCATTATTCAACTGATTCGGGAAAACGAAAACGCCGCCCGCGAGGAAGCCGATCACCTGCTACAAACCATTGAAGGGATTCGCGACATCGTCTCGGCCCAGGAATCTTACGCACAGGTCGCGGGTTACTGCGAAGAAGTGGATTTACAGGAGTTACTCCAGGAATTAATTCAAGCAGAGTCGGGCAACCTGGCCGGAATGAACATCCCCATCACCGCCGATATATCCGCGCGGAAAAAAGTCCCTTTGCAGCGCTTCAAACTGATCACCGTGTTGCACCACTTGATTGGCAACGCGGCGCGCGCCGTGGAACATCAACCAGGCGGCGCGATCCACATTACCGACGAATGGACGGGCGACGGTCGCTTCCGCATCATCGTCAGCGACAACGGGGTAGGTCTGGCCAAAGAGGAACTATCGCTCATCTTCCGCCGCGGTCATTCCAAACAGGGCGACGAACACGACCTCAGCCTGCACCTCACCGCCAACACCATCGCCGACATGGGCGGGCGCCTTTGGGCGGAAAGCGAAGGTCGCAACCACGGCGCCCGCTTCATCATCGAACTCCCCGAAGAAAACGCCGTCCCGGAAGCCCGCCTGAACACCGCTTAACGCCCGCTCAAACGTTCACCAATTTATGCGGCAGTGTTACCTAACCCGCATTTCTCACAAGGAATTCTGCTACGAAGCCGAAAGCCATGCGATTACGAGGGGGCGGCCTTCCGCCCGACTCGGTCGAGCCGACTTCGCCGTAGCACGACACGCGTGGTTCAGGTCGGTACCGTGTTTCCCTGGAGTACGAGGCGCTTGGCCGTGTGTCGGCGATCCGACATGCCAACATCTCGGTCTTGGAGTTGCGTGCTTCGCCGCGGCACCTTGGCTCTGCTGACGCACACCGCTTGCCCCCTTCCTTGAAATGGTTTAGTTTGTTTCGGTTGCACCGATTCCTTCTCCTGAGGTGGTTTATGCGCGCACTGATCTGTCTCGCTCTGCTGCTGGGTTCCCCTTCCCTCGCCGAAACCGCGGTGATTGACGGGCGGCTTGATGAGGATCATTGGCAGGACGCACGGGTTTTCGACCAATTCGTCACCACCCAACCGCTCACGCTGGCCACGCCCCAATACCCCACGCGCGTTCGCCTCGTCGCCACCGCCGACGGGCTCCTGATCGGTTTTGAGAACAGCCATCCACCCGAACTCAGCCGCACCCGCGCCAAGAAACCACGCGACCAAAGCCTCGAAGCCGACCGCGTTTCGGTCATGATTGATTTCCAGAACAACGGCAGCACGGCCTACGAGTTCACGGTCTCCCTCGCCAATTCCATCCAGGACGGCATCATCGCCGATCAAAAACGCTTTTCCTACGATTGGGACGGCTTTTGGGAACACGCGGTCAGCGAAAGCGACACCCATTGGTATGTGGAACTCCGCGTTCCCTGGTCAGCCGTTCCCGCCGCCAAAGGCCGCGGCGATCAGCGCAACATCAACGTTTTTTTCTCCCGTGTCATCCACGAACGCGGCATTCGCTATTCGTTTCCCGGCGCCAGTTGGGAACGCCCCACCTTTGTCGCCGATTTCCATCCGGTCAGCGTGCCCAACTTCAAAAGTTCCCTGCTCGACTTTTTCCCTTATGCCACCGCCATCCGCGACGAACGCAACGGGGACGAGGACTTCGACGGCGGACTCGACCTTTTTTGGAAACCCAACGGCAACCACCAGGTAACCCTCACCATCAACCCCGACTTTGGTCAGGTGGAAAGCGACGATTTGATCGTGAACTTCTCGGCGGTGGAAGCCTTTTTCTCGGAGAAACGACCCTTTTTTACCGAGAACCAGGCCCTGTTCGACATGAGCACCACCAAAGGCGGTCGCCTGATTCATACCCGCCGCATCGGCGCGAGCCACGACAACCCCGAGGCGGGCCCGGCCGATATCCTGGCGGCGCTTAAATACACGGGCCAGGCGGCGAACTGGGAATTCGGCGTGTTCGGTGCGGCCGAGGACGACGCGGACACAGCCCAAGGCAGCGACTTTTACGTGGCACGCGCCCGCTACAACGGGCAACGCATGCGCATCGGCGCCGTGGCGGGCTGGACCGACCGCCCCACCTTGGACCGCGACGCGCTGATGACCGCGGTCGACCTGGAATTCAAACCCAAACCCGGCGTATTGGTGCGCGGCCAAATCATTAACACCCGCGCGGAGGAAGCGGGCGAAAAAGAGGACGGCCGCGGTGCCTGGGTGCGGGCCGACTGGTCACCCAACGATAGCTGGTCCATCGGCGGCGAAATGTCCCGTTACGATGCCTCCTACGACATCAACGATTTGGGGTTCATGAGCCGCAATGATGTTGAGGACATGGAGCTTAACCTGACGCGCCGCAAGCGCACCTTTTCAGCGAAAAGTCCCATTCAAGAACAAGAACTGGAGGGCGAGCTGGCCTTTTCGCAAAATACCGCCGGCGATCACCTTCCTGTCGCGGTAGAACTGGCCCATACAACCCAATTCAAGAATACGGCCGAATTAGAGATCGTGATGGAACACGAAACCACCGGCATGGACGATCGGGTAACACGCGGCAACAACCTGGTGCGTTATCCCAAACAAACCTTGTTTTATGTGAATTACGTGGGCCCTTCGGTCGGCGTGTTTCGCTACGACCTTTCCTTCCTGCTCACACCCGAGGCGATGAACGAATACGCGTGGGAAGTCGAACCCTCGTTCGCCCTCTTCATCAACGACAACCTCAACCTGTCGCTGCAACCCAACTTCCGCAAGGGCGATGAATGGTTGATCTGGGAACGCGACAACGATTTAGCCAGTTTTCGCCACGAAACCTGGGACACCGCGCTCAACCTGGACTGGTTCCCGGCTCGGTCCCAAGAATTACGCCTCAAATTCCAGTGGATCGGTATCAGCGCGCGTGGTCGTGACCGCTATCGCGCGGCGGCGGACGGCACCTTAAACCCGGTCGCGGGTCCGGTCGATGATTTTGTGGTCAGTAACTCCGGTTTGCAAATTCGCTATCGCTACCTACTGGGACCGCTCACGGAAATTGCGGCGGTTTATTCACGGGGCGGTGATTACGCCGAAATGGAACGCACCCTCGGCTTTAGCCGCTTGTTCGCGGCGGGTTGGCGCGAGACCATCGCCGACCAGTTTTTCCTAAAAGTGCGCTACCGCTTGTAATGCGGTTAGCCCGCATTGCTTACGAGGATTCGTCGCGAGAAGCTGAAAGCCTTGTGCGTGCGAAGATGACGAGCAAGCCACGGCACAGGGGCCCGACCTTTCGCGGGGCCGACCATTCGCGGGGCCGACCATTCGGCGTAGCAGCTGAGGCCAAGGCGGCTCGACCGAGTAATGCGGATGGCCGCCCCGCGGAAGGCAAACCCTCGTAATCGCATAGGTTACCCCGTAGCAGAATTCCTTGTGAGATAGGCAGGTCAGGCGGTGATGTCGAGCGGGCCGTTGCCACCGTCGCCGCCCACGGAAGTGGGGCCGGTCGTCGCGGCGGCGTTCTCCTCGGCTCGGGTGTCGTCACCCTCGGAATCGGCGCCGTGGGCTGCTTGCCGTTCTTGGAACGCCTCGCGTCTTTGGTCGGCGTCCTCACCGTTGGCCGATGCTTGCTGTTGGCCGTTTTGGCGTTGGTGCTCCTCCGGGTCTTGGCGCTCGCGTTCCTCGCGCACGTCAAAACGCTCGAACTCCATGCCGCGCTCACGCATCGACTGCTCCAACTCGGCCTGATGATCGCGGATCAACTTGGCGGTGCGGCTTGATTGGGTTTCGATTTGGGCCTGCATCTGGTCGCCCTCACGTGTAATGGTGATTTTGACCTCGCCCAACTCGGCCGGTTTCAGTTTGACGGTCACCGATTTGGGTTTGATCAGATAGGCTTCTTCCATACCGTCTTCCAGCATGCTGAAGGCGGGTTGCGGAAGGTTGCTTTCGCCACTCGCGGCGGATTCACCCATCGCGGCGGCGCGTTCCACGGCCTGCGCTTGTACCGCGGCAAAGGAGGTTTCGACGCCGCGACCGCCCCCGTTGCCTTCCATGGCGGCACGTCCCATCATGGCGCCCCGTTGGAATTGGAAGCCGCCACCTTGGTCCTGATCCACGCCTGCCTGCAGCATGTCACCCGCCTGCCAAGCCGTTTGCCGCACCTCGGCCCCGCCGAGTTGTTGATCGAGCTTTTGGCTACTTGCCGGATCTTGTGCTTTGACCCGCGCCAAGGATTCACGTAAGGCGCTCAGGCCACGCCCGCTTTCCGACCGGCTTTGTTCGGTCACGGTCACCTTGGTTTCCGATGTCACGGATTTGGTCTCAACAGCTTTGGCTTTTTCCTTCGGCTTCTCGGTTGCGGTGACCTTGGTTTCTTTTTTGCCCGATTCCGCAAGCTGGTCTCCGTTCACCCGGGGTCGTTCCCGCTCCACCACCGGCGCGGCTTGCTTCGAACGCCGCGGTTGGGGAACGGCCACCTTCTCCCGCGATTCCCGCACGTCAACCTGAGCCTGCCATTCACGGGGCACGCTCACCTTACCCGCCGCGGCCTTTGGCGCGGTGGCGGCCGAAGCTGCGGCGGCGGCGTTGGCTGCACCTTTCTTTTCGCCGGCGGCGGCTTGGGCGTCGCTTAGCGATGGGGCGGGCGCGGCCGCTTCCTTGGATGCGGCCTTTTTCGCCTCAGCTTTTTCCGGCACCGGCTGCACCGCACGGGCGCGTTTTTGAGCATCGCCGCTACCCGTGTCGGCCTTTGCCGCGTTGGCTAGGGCGGCACCATGCCGGGACCCTTTGGTTGTTTCGCCGCCAAGATCACCGACGAAAAGACCGGCTTTGGCCGCGTGTTTCTTTTCAGGCGCGGCCTTGTTTTTTTGAGCGACGGCGGGATTGAGGGACGCAATCTCCGCGGACCGCTTGATCGGCGCCTGTGCCTCGGCGCCTTGAAGTTTCAAGCTCTCAAGCGACATGTTGGCGGCGCCTTTTTTCAAACCGTCGGTTTCCCGACCCCTGTTCGTTCCTTTACCCTGCGTGCCATTCAGGCCGGCAACATCGGCATCAGCGGCCGGTTTCAACAAGCGCACCCGCGATTTCTTGCCCTCGGCAACGGGTAAAGACTCACCTTGGGCCAACGCCTTTCCTTTGCCGTCCTCGCTTTTCTCCAGCAAGGCTCGGCCGTGTTTGCCTTTGCTCGTTTTGGCCTGCTTGTCGGCAACGACGGCGGCGCCCAAGTTCCAATCCTCGGCCGCGCTCAGCAGGGGTTTGCGTTTGCGCCCCGTGCCGTTTTCCTCCTCCCCTTTTTCGCCTTTTAGGTAGGCCAAAGCTTCGCCGACCAAGCGTTCATGGTCACCTTCACCGGCTTGTTTCAAGCGGCCGGGTGTGACGCCGACGGCGGCGGCGCGTTCTTTAACGGCATTGGCACTCACCTTGGGAATCAGGGCGCCTTTTTGGGTAACCTTGTGGCGGGTGGATTCGCGTCCGGCACGTAACTGTTCGAGCAACCCCGACTGTTTGGGATGCACCCCGGCGATGCGCGCAGATTTTGCCGCGGCTTTGCCCAGCGCGGCAAATTTTGCCGAGCCCATCTGGGCCTTATCGAGTAGGGAGAAAAAAAGCGATTTACCGGTTTTTTTCCCTTTTTTACCGACACGCCTGCCGGCCGTTCCCGTTTCCACGCCAAGGGTCGATACGTTCATAAGTCACGCTCCCACCGGGCCTCGTTTCGTCCAACCGCACCTCGACATCGTCCCAGCGACATCCGCCCACAAGCACAGTTTCAACAGACACTTACATCTCTTCATCTTCCCTGATGAAGCATCGCAACAAACCATTGATTGCGACCCAATCAAAAACTTCCGATCCTTGGTTACCGGCGGGCACAGCGCGGCGGTCCGACCCAGCTAAAAAGCAGCTGATCGGCGCGGCGTTGCCCCTTGATAAAAAGGGCATACCCTGTTCAAACTCAATCAAACCAATTAATTGGTTTCTTCGAGTTTGCCGGTTCCAATGGCGGCGTGAATACTAGCAGCAATTCTCTTGCCATTCTCACTGAGCTTGGCCACCTCATCGATGAGTTTGGCCGACTTCTTCTTTTTCATGCGGCGAACCAGGGTGACGGCAACCATGGGTTCCTTGTTGTAAAGCTTGATAAAGTCCGGCGCGGCCACGGTCGCACGTCGTGATTCGTAGTGCTGCACCAACTGGATCGGGATCTCGAATTCATCCTGACCACTGCGAAACGAGGCAATCGTTTGTTGAATTTGCTCTTCACGCGCGCCCAAGGCCTCGTCCTGGTTTTTCAATTCTTCCAGCAATTGTTCAATGCGGCGTTTCTGCTTGGCGGCGGTTTCGCGCTCGGCCATGATCGTCTCGCGCGCGTATTCCAAATCGGCAAGCGACACGGCCTTGGTCGCTTCCTGCTCCTCGCTCAAGGGTTCATCGGCCGCCGCCGCGGTTTGTTCCGCTTGCGCGGGCGGATCGGCGGGCGGCGGATCCTCCTGGGCAAACACCCATGCGGCGGAAACAGCCACCGACACCCAAAGTCCCCAAACCACAAAACGCTTGATGTTCATCGCTTCCCCCGCTTGAGCAGATCCAACTCCTCAATTTCCTTCTGAAACTGGGCGTCGACCTCGGCCTGGTGGCCGGCGCGCCGGCCTTCCTTGAGTTTTTCCATCGCCTTCTCCTCTTTCATACGAAGGGCGAGGTTCTCGCGTTGTTGTTCCAGTGCTTTTTCTTGTTTGGCCAGTTGCTCGGTGAGTTCGGCCTCGCGTTGTCGCAACCCTTCGCGGTAATGCTCGGCGGTTTGGCGCCAAAAATGCGGGTTGATGCGGGGATCAGCCGGGGTTAGAAACGAATGTTGGTAATCCTGTTGGGTTTCCTCCAGTGCTTGCCGGGTGCGCGTTACCCGCGTTTGGGCAATCGCCAAGTCCCGTTCGGCCTGTTTGCGGTGGATACCGCGCACTTTTAACACGCTTTCCAAGCGGAATTGAAACTTCTTCATAGGTCCTCAGCGCCCTTAGGTGGTAGCAATCGGGCCGTCGCCTTGGACGAACTGGTTGATGTCCAGCCCGAAAATTTCGGCGAGGTGCGCCAGCGCCTCAGGATGGCTGGAGGCTTCCTCAACGCTTTGCCGCAAAAAAGCCTCGATGGGTTCGTTAAAGGCAATGGCCTGGTCGATGTTGGGGTTGGAACCGGCGGCGTAGGCGCCGATGTTAATAAGGTCTTCGGCATCGACGTAGGTTGCCATGAGGTCGCGTACCTTGCCGGCGAGCTGGACCTGCTCGTTGGTGACCAAACTTTTCATAAGCCGCGAGAGCGAGGCGAGGATGTCGATGGCGGGATAGTGGTTTTTGCCGGCGAGTTTGCGGCTGAGCACCACGTGGCCGTCGAGGATCCCGCGCACGGCGTCGGCGATGGGTTCGTTCATATCGTCGCCCTCCACCAACACGGTGTAAATGGCGGAAATGCTGCCTTCCTGGAAGTTGCCGGCGCGCTCCAAAAGTTGCGGGAGTAGGGCAAACACGGACGGGGTGTAACCCTTGGAGGAAGGCGGCTCACCGGCGCTGAGACCGACCTCGCGTTGGGCCATGGCGAAGCGGGTTACCGAATCCATCATCAGCAACACGTTTTGGCCTTGGTCCTTGAAATATTCGGCGACGGCGGTGGCGGTCAACGCGGCGCGCATGCGAATCAGCGGCGGGCTGTCGGAGGTGGAAATCACCACCACGGAACGGGCCAAGCCATCGGGGCCGAGATCGTTTTCTAAAAAAGACGTAAGTTCGCGGCCGCGCTCACCCACGAGGGAGATCACGTTGATGTCGGCCGACGAACGCCGCGCAATCATGCCCAGCAAGGTCGACTTGCCCACGCCCGAACCAGCGAAAATCCCGACCCGCTGGCCTTTGCCGCAGGTCAACATGCCGTCGATGGCGCGAATCCCGGTGGAAAACACCTCGCGAATCGGCTTGCGCGACAAGGGATTGATGGGCGCGCCCTGAATGGGATAAAAACTGTCCGCTTTGATCGGCGGCCCATCGTCTATGGGTTGCCCCTGCCCGTCCAGCACACGCCCCAGTAAATCAGCCGACACACCGACGGTCGGCAAGGTGCCGGATGCCTCGACAACGTCGCCGAGTTTGATGCCGGTGGTGGTTCCGAGCGGCATGAGCAGCACCCGGTTCTCTTGGAAACCGATCACCTCGGCCGGATAACCGCCGACACCCTCATGGGAGGCAATACTGCACAATTCTCCGATGCGCGTGCTCGGCCCCTGGGATTCGACGACCAACCCGGACACGCGGGTCACCCGCCCGACCAGGCGGTAGCTGGGCGCCTGGTCGATGAGCTGTTTGAGCCGCGCAATTTCGATCATGAAGGTTTCTCGAAATGTTGCTGTACGTGCTGTTGTAACTGCTGAAACTGGACCTCAATGCGGGCGTCCAATTCGCCGGCGACGGTGTCAATGCGAAAGCCACCGCGAGAAAGCTGCGGATCGATTTCTAAATGAACCGAGGTGCCCAACCAGCTTTGGCGTTCATTTTCGGAAAGTGAGTTGATGAAGGTGTGGTCGACGGGATTGAGAAAAATGGTGATATTACGCCGGTGTTTGAGGGTGTGAATGGCGTCCTTAATCATGGGCAAAATGGATTGAGGGTTGGATTTTAGCTCGGCCTTGAGGACTTTCTGGGCGGTGTGCCACACCAAGTCCAACACATCGAGCTGCATTTGATCCAACAGGAGCGCGCGCATTTGGTCGATTTGGGTCAGCGCGAACTGGTAATGGTTGAGCATTTGCTGCAGTTGTTGGTCGGCCATAATCTCGCCGGTTTTGCGACCTTCCTCCAAGCCTTTTTCGTAGGCGTCGCGTTCGATGGCGCTGGCGTGTTCTTGGGCGCCGCGAATGATGAGATCGGCTTCCTCGCGCGCCCGCGCGATCAGCGATTCCACATCCACATGTTGGGCGGCGTTGGCCGTCCCGGCCGCCCCACCCATGAATCCACCCGGCGCGCCACCCTGACCGCCAAACGCGTTTTCCTGGAAGGCGTCCAACTCGGCGTCGGCCTCCAAGGAATTGGGCGGCGGAGAATAGGGATCGCCCTCCTCGGACTCGTGACGCACGGCGTCAAACTGAAAACCCTCGGTTGAAATGGTTTGCCGGTTTTTGATGATCCTACGTGACATACTCGTCGCCTCCGCCGGATCCACCGATGGTGATAATACCTTCTTCTTCCAACTGGCGTACGACCTCGACCACCTGGTGCTGTGCTTTCTCAACCTCTTTGAGTTTGACGGCGCCCAGGTATTCCATTTCTTCTTTCAACATCTCAACGGCACGCGAGGACATGTTGCGGAAGACCTGTGCCTGCAACTCCTCGGACGTTCCCTTGAGCGCGTAACTGAGCACCTTGCGGTCCACCCGCTTGAGGATCTCGGAAATGCCCTGATCGTCGATGAGCAGGATGTCGTCGAACACAAACATCAGATCGCGAATCGAGGCGGCCAAATCGGGGTTGATGGATTCGATTTTTTCCAAAACCTGGCGGCCGACGTTGCGTTCCATACGGTTGAACATTTCGGCAACGGCCCGGACACCACCGTACTCTTCCACGTTGAACCCCCCGATGGCTTCCAGCTTTTGCTCGAGGATCAGCGAGATCCGGCGAATAACCTGTGGCGAGATCTCTTCCAGCGAGGCCATGCGCATGGCAACCTCGGCGCGCAAGCTCTCGGGCAAGGCGGCGAGCACGTCGGCCCCATGCGAGGCGTCGAGGTGGGCCATGATCAGGGCGACGGTTTGCGGGTGTTCGTTCTGAATAAACTTGGCCAACTGCTGCGGGTTGGCGCGTTCCAGGGAGGTGAAGCCGGCCGATGCTTCCAAGGCGCGGGCCAAACGGTCGACGATTTTCCGGGCCATGTCGGGGCCGACGGATTTAATCAGCAATTTCTTGGCGAACTCGATACCACCCTGGGTGATGTATTTTTTGGCCATGGCCATCAGGTGAAATTCTTCAATGACCTGATCGGCGATTTCGGGCTGGATGTGTTTGAGCATCGCAATTTCGCGCGACACTTCCTGAATCTCGTCCTCTTCCAAACATTTAAAGATTTCAGCGGCAATGTCGTCGCCCATCGCGATCATGAGGATGGCGGCTTTTTGGACCCCTTTGAGATCTTTGATATTACTGACGACAACGCTCATGACCACCTCGGCGAGACGAAGGAAACGAAGGGCGCTGCAGCGCCGGTTGGTGTTGCGAAACGGTTGCCGTTATTGTACCTGAGAAAACCGGGAAAAACCGTCATTAGTCGTCCTCCAGCAGCCAGGTGCGGACCAGGCCCGCCACCGCCTCGGGATCTTGTTGGGTCATTTCGACCAAACGTTTCTTCATGATTTCGGTCTTCGACAGCTGTGCGTTCGGAATCGCGGATTCGATTTCGGCTTCCAGTTCGGATTCCAGCTCGGCCACGGTTTTCGGCGGGCCGGACGGCAAGGCGGCGGCAATCGCCGGTTCTTCCAACTGGGCTTGTTGCAGGATGGGCGCCACGAAGCGGCGGAACAAGGAGATCCCGAGCATCATAAACAACACAAACATAATGAACTGGAGCACAAAAGGTGTCCAACGGTTGACGTAGTCCAGCAGCAGGCCGGTGTTCATGGATTCGCGTTCGCGTTTGCTGATGATGGGTTTGAAAGGGAAATTCTGAATACTGAGGTAGTCGCGACTGTTGACAAAACCGGTGGCGCCGACGACGAGATCGCGCACCTTGTTGATTTCGTCTTGGGTCAGCGGCACATGTTTGGTTTCAATCCAGTCCGGTTCGCTTTTGGTAAATTTGTCCAAAAGATTGGGTTCGCGGATCTCTTCCTCGGTTTCCTTGTAGTCCAGTTGCAAGGCAATCGACATCTTCTCGACGTTGAAGGGCTGCACCCGCGTGCTGGTTTTTTTACTGTCCACAAAAAACTGGTTGGTGGCGTTGTCACGTTCGATGTTGGAGCCGCCGTCATTGGCGGCGTTTTGCGGTAAACCGCCCTGGACGGTGTTGGCCCCGGCACCGACATTGCCCTGAACCCCGGCATCGCGGTTGATGCGTTCTCGCTTGGTTTGGGTGTTGTAAAGCTGGGGCTCACCCTCGGCGTCGGGACCGCCGTAGGTGGTTTCAACCTGCTCGATTTGGTCGAAATTGACATCCAGGGAAACCTTGGCGACGGCTTTGCCCTGACCGAGGAAGGATTCGACCAACAGATTGATTTTGCTTTCGAGGTCTTTTTCCATTTTGGCGCGAATGTCCAGGTTGGACTGGGTAAAGCCAATGTCGTCGTCGTCGGCGGTGGGCGCGGTGAGCAGGTTCGAATACTGATCGGTAATGGTGATGTCTTTGTGGCTCGCGCCTTCGATTGCGGCGGCAATCTGTTGCTGCATACCCCGAATTTGCGCCTTGGAAAACTTGGCGTTGCGTTTGGTCACCAGCAAAATGCCGGCTTTGGCCGGGGTCGATTCGTCGGCGAAAGGCGAATCCTTGGCCGGTGTAATTTGCGCATTGACCTTAAGGATCATCGGGTTTTGGGTCAACATTTGCTCGATGTTGGTCTCCAGCGCGCGAATTTTCTGGAGTTTCATCATGGTGGCGCCGGACTTAAGCGGGTTGGTATCGTCCAACAATTTCCAGCCGTCTTGGGCGTCGGGCCCGAGGTCGAGTGCTTCGAACTGGGTGCGCAACTCCTGCGCCCGTGATGCGGGCACCAGTATGCGGCCGGTACTGGAAATCTCAAATTCGATCTGGCGGGTACGCAGTTCTTCTTCAATTTGGACCTGGGAACGCGCATCGAGCTTTTGGTTAAACAACGGCTGCTTTTCTTCCTGGGTCGCGTAATGAAAAACGCTGAATAGAAATACCAAAGACGCCGCGACAATTATGCCGACGGCGACCATTTGACCGGCGTTCATTTGGGCCAAGATACCGCGAACGCCGCTTACGCCGCCGCCGGGTTCTTGGTTGGGTTCTGCAGCCATTGTCGCCGTCCTCCTTGGGTTTCGCACCGCGGGCGCCGTCCGTGACGCACGCGGCCCGGAACCACCATCCTTGGCGACCCCGGGCGATTAAGGTTGCGCCGTTAAATGGCGCTTTTGGAAATCTCTTTGTAGGCTTCCACAATTTTGTTGCGCACCGCCATCATCATGCGAAATGAGGAATCGGCGCGTTGCACCGCCAGCACGGTGCCGTGTAAATCTTTGCTTTCGCCTTTCATCAGACCGGCGATTTGATCGTCGGCGGCGTTTTGCAGTTGGTTGACCTCGCTGATCGCTTGTTTGAGCACACCGGCGAAATCACCGGATTCCTCCGCCTTGGGTTTGGGTTTGGCGGCCTGAATGAGTTCGGGATTGGAAAGAATGCGTTCAATGCTCATGGATGCTTCCTCAAGCCGCGGGCTTAACCGCGCAGTAAGTCAATGGTCCGGTCAATCATACTTCTCGCGGAACGAATCGAGGCCAAATTGGCTTCGTAGGAGCGCTGCACGCCGACCATGTCCACCATTTCCACGGCTGGGTTGATGTTGGGATAAGAAACATAACCGTTTTCATTGGCGTGGGGGTGATCGGGTTCGTATTTGAGACGCAGCGGCGAGGGATCGAGGCTGATCGCGGTAGCGCGCACGCCCTGAATTTCCTCATCGTGTTCGTCGCCCATTGCCCGTTGCAGCGTGGTTTCAAACTCGCTGCGCGGCACCGCTTCCACCACCAACTGACGACGAACGTAGGGCTGATCCGTGCCCTCCACCCGCGTGGTATTGATATTGGCGATGTTGGAGGCGACCAACTGCATGCGCTTGCGTTGGACACTCAGCCCTTGCGCGTTGATATCGATGGCACCGTATAAGGACATGTCATTCACCTTCTTACCAATCTGGGTTCATTGTCGCCGCGATGCAAGCCTTAGCGCATCAACTCGGTGAGCAATTTCGCTTTGCGGTTCATTAACTGGGTGGCCAGCGTGAAGCGACCGCTGTTGTGGGCCAACTTGGCCATTTCTTTGTCCATGTCGACGTTGTTGCCGTCGACCCGCATGGTGATGTTGCTGTCTTCGTCTTCAATTTGGTAATCGCCGTATTGGATGATTTGACCGCGACCTAGATAAGGTGTTCCGTCCGGGCGGGCTTTCGGGGTCATTTCCACCTGATCCTCGTAATCGCGCATGATCGCGTGAAAATCCAAATCTTTGGCTTTGTAGCCGGGCGTGTCGACATTGGCAATATTGCCGGCAAAGAGTTGTTGACGCAGGGCCCCGACGTCCATGGCGGTTTTTAATAAGCCGTATTTGCGTTCATTACCCAAGGGATCCAGCATCGCGTTCCTCCGTCTGTCGTGCCCTCTAGAAAGCAAGTGTCGTACCAACCCAAAACACCACCTATCTCTATTATTTTCAAGAAGATATTTTTGTAACCCAGACGGAATCAAACGCGACAACGGAACAAAGGCAACATTTGCCGCCGCACTCGGCAATTTTTGCCCCATCGCCCAACAAGGCCACTTTTGCCGGTTAGACGGGTTAGCGGTGATTGCCGCCCTGGTCCCAGCGTTTGAACCATGCCACGACTTGGGGAAAATGATCGTCGACCGCGGCCGGCTCGGTGAGGATATCGATGTGCCCGTAATCCTTGTGGTTGCCTGCGTCGCGGGAGAGCACCCGCAGTTCCGAATCGCGCCCGCCGTATTCGACCATAAATCGGCGAATATCCCCGGCCTCGGCCATCACCCGATCACGAACCCCGGTGAAATGCAACACGGGCAGCGGCGAGATCGCCTGTAACCGCTGCAGGTAATCGTAGCCGTCGTCGCTGTCGATCCAAGGCGCACCGCGCAGCCAGGATCGCGTTTGCCGATAAAACTTTTTGGACTCGGCATCGTCACCAAAACCGAGGTGGCGGCCGTGAAGGTAGCCGACAACACGGGCCAGCAAGCTACCCAGGGTGTCGAACCCCAAATTGAGGATGAGTTTTTTGCCCAAACTGTCGCGGCGAATGACGCGTTTTGAACCAAAAAAAACCGCGGCGGCCAAATGGGAACGCAACGCGGGAAAACGCGCCAAAAAACTCATCAGCATGGCGCCGCCCCAAGAATGGGCCACCCAAAAGCGCGGGTAGGCGCCGTTCATCTGTTTGACCGCGGCACAGGCGGCGGGCAGGTCCTCGAGCAAAGCCTCGGTTTGCCCGTAATCGGCGCGGCGGGAAACCTTGGGGCGGCTGCCGCCGCGACCGCGAAGGTCGACGCTGTAGGTATCAAACCCTTGGCGTGCCAAAAAAGGGGCTAACCCTTTGCCCGATTTGGCGTAAAAAACGCGACCGTTGCCCAGGGAACCGTGCAATAGCAAGACGGGCGGGCCCGGTAGCGGGCCGTGGATTCGTTGTACGTGGACGGTGACCCCCGGCGCGACGGGTACATGCAGGGCTTGGTAGAAAATATCGGCAACGGGAACGACGTCCCGTGCTTGCTCGGCGGCATCGAAAGCAAAAGAAAACAAAGATAACCTCTAACGATTCACACAATGAGCAAAAAGTCACTCTAGCGCAAACCCGGAAAGCAGCGTTAAAATTCAAAAAGAAGAAGCGACACTAAACATTAACAAAAGAGCGCATTACCCCAAAACCACTTAACATCAAAACCAAAAACAAACCTAGGTACCTCATGAAAACTTGTACCTAGGTGATTTTTGTCAATTGAAACCGTGGCGATTTTCTGTAAAAATAGCCGCGTTGACACTGTAGGCAGGCGCCCAGGCGCGTTTGCGGCTTCACTGCATTGCTCAATCGCGGCTGACTTAAAGGCACATTTTATCGCATTCTTGGCAAGGTCGGAACGCGGCGCCCTAAATTTTCACACTTCATTGATTAACCCTCCCCGAGGTTCTTAGCGCTACCGTTCTTTTTCTTACACTTGCTACCGACGAACATCCCGCCCGCAAGTGCCGCGCTTATCATCATTCACTTCCTCATACGGAAACCCTTTTGCGGGAACTGTTGTTTTTGCTGAGTATCCGGTTCTGTTAAACCATTGATCGATTTTCATCGTGGGCCCTCGCCACTTTTTCGAACACCGCATCTCATCAATCATTGCTAGTTAGCCACAGTTTTCATAACCGTTGTCCTTGCAACTCGCCACTGCAACGCTTTTTTGAAAGCCGCGCAAACGATACTTGGCAAAATACGGCTTCCCCATACGATCGTCCTTACGCTTCCACTCGTTAGTCGCCAATGCTTCGAGAAACCGTTCCTGTCTCCATGGCTCCCTAGGCCCGTGCCCGATGCTCTCCCAAAACCGGCGTCCTTTATCCGCAACCCGATTTGCGGGCCGGCACATCTGCGCGACCTTAGACAACGAAACTGATCGGGCGCCCCGATCAGCCGCTAACGAGTAGGTTTGCCTCTAAAACAAGGAGAACCTCGTTGTCTTACTTGATCATCGTCCCTACCTACAACCACGCTCACACGGTTGAAAGCCTTGGGATCGGCGTTCTTCACGCCCATTCCGAAACCGAATTACTCTTTATCGATCAAGGCTCCCACGACCAAACCACCAAAAAAATCCTGCAATTGGAAGAAGTCTTCCCAGACCGCGTCCACCACCTTGTTTTGCCCAAAAGCAACGGCTGGGGTCACGCCCTCTTGACCGGGTACAAATGGGGTGTCAGCCGCGGCTATCCCTGGATCTTCCAAATGGCGGCAGATTTCAGCCACCACCCCGTCGACCTGCAGCGCCTCATCGTCGCAACCCACGCCGCCGCGGCCGTGGTGGGCTCGCGCTTTATCGAAGGCTCGGTTTACAACGATCCGTCACCCATGTTGCAGCTCAAACACCACTGGGCCCGTTTCCTCAAAAACCGGCTCGGCTTACCGATGATGGACGTCACCAGTAGCTTCGTGGGTTATTCGCGCGATTTGTTGGAACGCATGCCGCTGGGTCAGATCCAAACCCAAGGGCGGGCGTTTGATCTCGAAATGAAAATCATGGCGTCGCACCAGGGTGCAACCTTCTGGGAAGTCCCGATTTCCCACGGCCGCACCAAACAAAACCACAAGGGAAGTCGCGGCAAACACCACCGCGAATGGCTGTGGGTTTTGGCCAACAGTGAGCCCGTCCCCCAAACCGCAGCCGGCGGTTTCGAGGGCGCCCACCAACGACGTTTACACGATTATTAACATGCCCGGAACGGTCGTCGCGAGACGGCCGTTCCAGCTAACCCGTCATTCTCAAAAGGAATTCTGCCACGGGGCAACCCATGCGATTCCGAGGGTATGCCTTACTCGGTCGAGCCGCCTTCGCATCAGCTGCTACGCCGATTGGGCGGCCCCGCGATTGGTCGGCCCCGCGAATGGTCGGCCCCCTGTGCCGCGGCTTGGTCGTCATCTTCGTGCGCACAAGGCTTTCAGCTTCTCGGGACGAATCCCCGTGAGAATTGCGGGCTAGGTGTTTAACCCGCGAGCGTTTCCGGCAACGTAAATTCGCCGTCAGGCCGGGCTTGCAGGGGATGGATGCCGACGACCGCGTTGCGGTTGAGCGGCCCGTAGATGTGGGGAAACGGCTCTTCGCCCTCCCGTGCATTTTCAAATACAATAGTGGGAATCACCCGATTGGGATCCACCGTCAGAACCAATAAATCGGTGCGCCCCTTGTAGTATCGCGAGGCGGAACCCAACAGTTGTTTGAGTTCAGAGCAGTGAATAAAGCCCTCGTCACCGAGACTTTTGGGGGTGTAAACCATTTGATCGCCTTGGGATTGCCATTCACCACGAGGAACGATATGGTAGATCATAGTGTGCCGCCTTTGAGACGCCGTGCGTCTCTGCTGGATTCGTCGCACGGGGATGGACCGTGCCGCCCGCCGAACGCGGGCTAGGACAAGCTTCGCCGAACCGACGGAATGCGCCGGTACGTCGTGCCCGCGTTGCCAATGAGGGTGGGTCGCGAGTAACGCAACGCCTTGTGAGCGATTCGGGCTAGAACATCAAAGAAGCAGGAAGGCTAAGTTCCACCCATCATAGTGATTTTTCGAGGGAGCGATGTGAGCTTGCACATGCTTTTTCAGAAAAGCCCCGACCGCTGTCAATAACCGCCCCTTTGATTTATAACCCGGACAACCACCTTTTCAAGGATACCGACCTTTACCTCATGAAACCCGATACCAACCCGTGTTTGATCGCTGTCTTTGGGGCCAGCAATGTCACCGTCAGCCTGCCGACCATTGTCTCCACGGCCTTCCGCGCACAAACGCCCCCCAGCGAAATCGCCGTCGGCCATGGGCCGGGGCGTTCCTACGGCACGGTTGCCGGTTGTTTTTTGTACAGTTATCCCGGCCTTTTGAAATGCGGTCTTCTCGACCACTGCCGTCGTTTCCGCCAGGCGAATCCCCACGCGCCCATTCAGGTGCTGCTCACCGATATCGGCAATGATCTCGCGCTCACCGGCCAAAACCGCGCGCTGCATTTTTGGCTCGACAAGCTGATCAGCCGATTGGAGGCGCTGAACGCCCGCATCATGGTATCAAGGCTCCCAGTCGCCTCGGTGACGGCCATGCCCCGCTGGAAATTCAACATCTTGCGCCATATCTATTTCCCTTTCGCCGACACCGGCTTCGACCAAATCAAAACCCTGGTCACGGAGACCCAAACCCAACTCGACGCCTGGGCGGCGGCGGGCCGTTTCACATCCTTGGCAACCGAACCGCACTGGTACACCATCGACCATTTTCACCTAGCATTTTTTCGCCGCAAACGCGTTTTTCACAACTGGCTGGCGCAACTGCTCGGCCCAATCGATCCCGCTCGCCGCTTGGGCGTTTCGTCGTTAAAGCTGCGTCTGCTACCGATGAAACGCTATTGGCGCATGCGAACACGCAAATACCCGGCGTCCCATTCGCTGGAACTCGATCAAAACTGCCACCTTTTCTATTACTGAAACTTTACGTACTTTCTACATTGATCATGCGTCTCGTCCTGGAAAACGCAAACAAACGTGCGTTATCCAGATGGTTTGGTGTGCTCTGAGAAGCGCGCACTTCACACAAAAATCAATTTATACCAGTACGTTCCATAATCCCAATCACCTTCGCTGGATATACCGGCAAAAACCAGAACTTTACCGGGCTGGATCACAGAACGGCGACAGTTGCGAGTTATTTATCAATTTTGACGCTTTTTCGCTTGCAGCCTTTTACGTTTGCTTTACAATGAGACTCGTTTAAAGTCCTATCACATTTCCAGGGATGCCCAAGAGCGCCCTCTGCTATTTTTCTCGATTGCCAAAGTAACCGACCCTCGAGTGTCGGTCAGGCATGCGTCGTCGCCACGCCCGGTCGCGCCTGCACAGGCCTTTTTCGCCCGGACTTGTCCTTTCTCGCGACGGCACCTCGTCCTTTTCCTTGGTGTTTCTAGATTTTCATTCGTTGAGAGGAGATTCTTCCATGAAGAAGTCAATGCTTCGCAATGTCCTGTGTACATTGTTTTTGTGTGCCGCCCTGTGCGTCACCAGTTTGGCCGGTGAAGGCCGTCCCCAGTCGGTTCGCGTGGCCGATCTGGTGGATCTTGATTTGAATTTCGAAACGCGCCGCACGCTGGTCGCGGAAAGTACGTCTTACGAAATTCACGCTAAAGAAGCGAGTTTCATTAAAGTTCACTTCGATTACATTCACCTGCCCGAGGGTGTTCAGATCGAAGTCGCCAGCCCCGACGGCAGCGAATCCTACACGTACAGCGCCGCGGATCGCGACGATTTCACGGTCGACAAGTCCATGGGCCAAAACGGCATCACCAGCTTTTCGGCCATGTCCATCACCGGTGATACCGCCGTGGTTACCTTGCACAACAAACGAACCGGTACCTTTGCACCCGATAGCGAAGACTACGGTGTGTTTATTTCCCAGTACTCCGAGGGTTATCCCGAGGGTGTCATCGAAAACCTGATTGGCGAGCCCCTCACCAAATCGACCTGCGGCGCCATGGAACGTCGCGACGTCGTTTGCTGGCAGAACTCCCACCCCACCGAGTACGACCGTGCCCGCGCCGTCGCCCGCCTCTTGATCGGCGGCAGCAGCCTGTGCACCGGCTGGCGCGTAGGCTCCGGCAACCACCTCTTCACCAACAACCACTGCACCAGCAGTGCCTCCGGCGTTGCCTCCACCGAAGTTTGGTTCGACTACCGTCGTACCGGCTGCGGCAGCGGCAGCACCACCGCGGGTACCAAAGTTTCCGGCGCCACCATGTACGCCACCGACTACACCCTCGACTACACCCTTTTCTCCGTGAACAACTTCAACAACATCACCCAGTACGGCAACCTCGGCCTGGATGTTCGCGTTCCCAACCAAGACGAAGAAATTTACATCCCCCAGCACGGTGCCGGTAACCCCAAAGAACTGTCTATCGAAAGTGACCAAAACGCGGGCGGCATCTGCCGTGTTGACCAACCGGTTGCCAACGGTCGCGGCAACGGTACCGACATCGGTTACTACTGCGACACCATCGGCGGCAGCTCCGGTTCTCCCGTCCTGGCACGGTCCACGCACCGCGCCATCGCCTTACACCACCTCGGTGGCTGCACCAACAAAGGCGCCCAAATCGCCCAAATCTGGCCCGAGGTTTCTTCCTACTTCGGCGGCACCATCCCCGGTGGTGACGGCGGCGACGGCGGCGACGGCGGTGATGGTGGCGACGGTAGCACCGGCGGTGACGGTGGTGACGGTGGCGACGGTAGCGACGGCGGCGACGGCGGTTCCGGTGAACTGAACAACGGCGACACCGTTGCCAACCTGAGCGGCAATACCGGCGACTGGGTTCACTACTTCATCGACGTCCCCGCGGGCGCTTCTAACTTCGAAGTTGCCATGTCCGGCGGCAGCGGCGACGCCGACCTCTACACCCGCTTCGGCGCCCAGCCCACCTCTTCCAGCTACGATTGCCGCCCCTACCGTAGCGGCAACAGCGAAACCTGTGGTGAGTCTTCACCCCAAGCCGGTCGCTATTACATCAGCATCCGCGCCTACAGCAGCTACAGCGGTGTTTCCTTCACCGTTAGCTACGACACCGACACCGGCGGCGGCCCCGGCGGTTTTGAGTTGACCAACCTCTCCGGCTCGACCGGTAACTGGGATCGCTACACCATCGACGTCCCCGCGGGCGCCACCAACCTGGTATTCCAAACCAGCGGCGGCAGCGGCGATGTTGACCTCTACATCCGTCGCGGCAGCGCGCCCACCACCAGCAGCTACGACTACCGCCCCTACCGCTGGGGTAACGCCGAAACGGTCACGGTGTCCAGCCCCCAAGCGGACACCTGGCATATCGGCCTGCGCGCTTACTCGGCCTACAGCGGCGTCACGCTGACGGTATCCTACGAGTAAACCACCCCATCTTTGAGCATGAACCCGGGTCAACCGACCCGGGTTTTTTTATGGGTTCGGTCATGACAAACAGCTAAGTTCTAAGGTTCTGGGTCAAATGGGCGACATACTATAAAGAAACGGCCGATTGCGCCCCGAACGAGATCCATCATGTCCATGCCCCCCAACGTGGCCCCCTGCAACTACCAGCAGCGACTGATTCTGCAAACCCCCCAGGGCCGCCAAACCATCAAAAAACCCTGTCCCCACCTCAACGCGGTCAACGATGTCTTTTGCATTTTCCACAGCAAAGATACCAAACACAAGGCGCCTACCTTTCGCCGCGAATTCCAACAACTGTTCCTCGCCGAGGACGGCAAAAAAGTGATCGGCAGCCGATTTGCCGGATTTGTCTGGCCCGCCATTGATTTCAGCGACATGTTGTTCCCCGAGGACGCCGACTTCAGCGACAACGTCTTTACCGGGACCGTCACGTTCAAAGGAGCTTCCTTCCAACGGGGCGCCTCCTTTAACGGCAGTCTCTTCGAACAAGACGCCTTTTTCAACCACACCCACTTCCACGGGCTGACCACCTTCACCGAAACCCAATTCGACGGCAATGCAACCTTTGACGACGCCTTCTTCGAAAACATCTCCCGCTTCGAGAGCACCCTGTTCAAAAAACAAGCGCTGTTTTTCTTCAGTGTGTGGGAACAAGAAGCCGGTTTTCACCAATGCCGCTTTGGGGCCGAAGCGGGCTTTAACGGTTCCCGTTTCAAACACATCGCCAACTTCAGCGGCTCCCATTTCGAGGGGCCCGCCCTATTCCGCGAGTGCCACCACAAGTTAGGAACCACCTTTGCCGGGGCCAGGTTTCGCGACTCCATTCACGCCGAGGCCGGCCACTTCCGCTACCTGCGCATGCAAAACCTACCCGAGGCGGGTTCGCCGCGCTGGACGGTCGATCTCTCCAACAGCGTGCTGGACGGCGCCATTTTTCCCGCCCAACAAAACTTGGAACGGATCAACTTTCGCAACAGTTTTTTGCTCGGTGTTTCCTTTTCCGATTGCCGCTTGCTCGACTGCGATTTTACCGGCGCGGTCCTGCACGGAACCCACCTCCGCCTTAGCCATTGCGACGACCGCACCCGCCACGCGACGCGTTTCATCTACACCGATTACGCGATCCAGGCGGTGAACAACGACGGCAAACGGGGGCAGGTTCTGATTCCCCGCGCCGCAACCCGCGTTCCGGTTCGCGGCGAATTTGGCAAAGAAGCTTATTACCATTTCGATTTTACCCACCTGTTTGCGGGGAAATACCAGTGGTCGTTGTCGCTGGAAACGCCGATGGCGATTCGCCTCACCCTCATTGATTACCTCAACCTGTTTGTCGAGACCATGCAGGTTTGCTTCGGGATCCAGGTCGACCTACAGATCTACCACGAGGGCCGTGCCCTGCGTTTTGATTTCACCACCGACAGCGACGACCACATCGCCACACTGCGCACCACCTTTGCCGAATATACCGAGGCCGGCTTCGAACCACGCGAGATTCTCTTTCACAACGACCGCCTCACGGAGATGGACCGCAACCTGTTTCGCAATCGGCTCAACAACCGGCTTTCCCATTTACGCCACGAGGCCTTGGCCGCCAAAAAACTGCTGCAATCGGTGTTCCGCGAACTTCAGGACCAGGGAAACGTCCACAAATCGAAACGCTTCCCGCAAGCCTACCAAACCGTAAAATTGTTCTCCGAATCGCCGGGAAAAGTGTTTAACGCGCCGAGCCACGACCCGGCATAAAGGCGGGAAAGATCAGGCGAAAACAGGCCCCGTGACCGATACCCTCGCTGCTGACCGCAATCGAACCACCCAGCTGGTTCATCGCCTCGGCACTGGTGTACAAGCCAAACCCGTGTCCGTCCGGCTTGGTGGTAAACCCGTAACTAAACATTTTGTCCAAATTGGCCTCGTCGATGCCCGCCCCATTGTCGCGAACCGTTACCTCTACTTTGTTTTCCGGCAAACTTTGAATCCCAATTTGCAAAAACGAGTCCTCGTGGTCGGTAGAGGTCATCGCCTCCTTGGCGTTCTTGAAGAGGTTGAGGAAGACGTGCAACACCTTCGACTTAACCCCATATACAAAAAAACGAGCCTGGTATTTCTTTTCGATGCGAATCCCCCGCTTGGTCATCGACGGCAGCTCAATTTGTAAGGCGCGATCCACCACATCGTTTAGCGCCAACTTCCGCGTAACCGACTCGGATTTGGCATAATCCTGCTGGGTACTGATCATTTCTTTAATGAAGGCGACTTTTTCCGCGATATCAGCCAGCTCGGTATGCAATTTTTCCAAATCTTCTTTGAGAAAATCGCCGACGGAACGATAAAACTCGGGCAAATAACGGCCCGCCGGATCCTTGGTCACATAGTCGCCGATGTTGTCTAAATTGCGCAAAAACAACCGGTTCGCCTTCAACAGCTCGGGGATTTTAGAATCCCGCACAACTTCAACCAAGGTTTGGGTGGAAATATTGATGCTGTTAAACAAGTTCCCCAAATTATGAATTAAACCGTTGGCTACCTTAGAAACTTCCGCCTGGGCGGCCAACTCTCGCAAATCGCCGCCACCCAAGTTGGCGCTTTCACGATCCTCGGTCTGTTGCGTAACCGCAACCACGATGAGTTCCCGCGATCCAGCTTGAACCAGCCAGCTCTTAACCCGACAGGCAGTGGTGGCGCCGTCTTTAAAATCCGCGGCCATTTGGTCGAGATGGGGCGAGTTTTGTCGGGCCGCCTCCCTGACGCGATCCAAAAAAATAGCCGCATCAACCCGGAACACCGAACCAAAAGCGCGATGGCAACAGCTATCCCATGAGTTGGTACAAAACTGGGCCAACGCGGGTTCGTTCGCGGCCACAAGCCGAAAAGCCTCATCAAACAAGAACAAACGTTCCTGGGAATAGCGAAACAATGCCGTAAATGCCGGCCCCAGCATTTCTTCAACTTGGCTATCAATCATTTAAGCGCCACCATTCAAGGGTTTTATGCGTTAGAGGCAGATTCCGAAACGGCGCGGGGCCGGTTCAATAACCCCACTACTCTCTCTATCGGCCAAACCTGGCAATGCTTTGAAAAATTTTTAGCGGCGCGCCACGGAAAACCAGTTATTCACCAGGCCTTTAACCTGAACCACGCGGTTTTTGGTACCCAGCTTTGCGACATTTCAGCCACGGCAAGTGCACCCTTCAGGTTGAACCGACCTCGTTCGCCAGGCCTTGTCGTCAATAGTAAGAACTCTCCACCGGTTTGGTCGCCAGAATCACCAAGGCAATCACCAAAGGCAGCAAGGCAACGCCACAAACCAAAGCGCCCCGCTTCCAAACCGCCCAATCTTTAACGCCGGGCACCCAATAGACCAACAGGGCGAACGGCACCAAGGCTGCCAAAATAAGGGTGGTGTGTCCCGCTTCCACATAGAAATAGCCGTTAAGTAACATTGCCCCGAACACGATCAAAACCGTGCCGCGCAAGGGCGCACCCACGCCCAAATGGGGAACGAGCAAACGGGCGAGGAAAATACCGCCGCAAGCGGCCGCCATGGAACCCGCCGCTTGACCGATGGAAGCACTGCCGTCCATCACAATCACCAAACTCGCCGCGGTCATCGCAATCACCAACAACAGGGGTATCTCCGGCAGGTTTTTGTCCGAAACCACCCCACGTCCCACAAACAGCAGGAGCAACCAGACCCCAAACAAAGGCACCAAATAGGCTGCCGCTTCGGCGGTTTCCCATTGATTCATAATGTACGGCCGCAATTTCAAAAACAAACAACCCGCGACCAATAGCGCCATGGCGATGCCTTCCGCGATCAAACCGAGGCGGGCCGCGCCACTTAACAACACAAAACCGGCCAACGCAAAATAAGGAAACCAGTGTTGGACCAACAGGGGTGGAAACTCGTTAAAACCGTTCAAAGCCCAGTAACCGGCGCTAAATCCAAGCGCCGCGGCCAACGCGGTCGCCCCTTGGCGTAAGAACGGCGGTTTCTCCGGGGTTAGCACCCATTTACCCGACAACAGCGTCACCAGACCGGCGACCAACAGCGGCAATGCGGCGATTTTGAACAGGGTCACCATAATGATTGTATTGGGATCGGCTTGGGGCGACATAAATACCTCGGCATTCGGCGCATCGCTCCCTGACCGGGATGCAATCAAGGCCGTAAAACGCACTGTGCCGCGCTCATCACGCGGCACAGTTGGTTTCGATTTAGAAAAACGAATTACACTTTTTTGGTTTCAATGCTGATGACGATTTTCACTTCGTCGGAAAGCGCGCCGTTGCCGACACCGTAGTTCATGCCGAAATCACTGCGTTTAAAGGAGGCTTCGCCGTGGAAACCCACCAACTTGCCACCGTCCATACCGGTACCTTCACCTGACTTGGCCAGGGTCACGACCACGTTTTGTTTTTTGCCCAGCATGGCCAACTCACCGTGGATTTTCATGGTCTCACCGTCCACTTCAACCTTGGACGATTTAAAGGTGATGTCGGGGAATTGGGCAGCGTTGAAAAAGTCGGGGCTGCGCAGGTGTTTGTCACGACGTTCATTGTTGGTGTCGATGGATTTGGCCACGATTTTCACGTCGACCTTGGTGGCCGCGAGATTGGCTTCGTCAAAAACCACCGTGCCTTCGAAGTCATTGAAACGCCCGTAGTTCCAGGCGGCGCCAAAGTGTTTGGCGGCAAACATAATGGAAGAGTGAGAGGTATCAATTTTAAACGTGTCGGCACCCAAAGCCGGCATGATGCAGAGCGCGGCTACCAAAACCAGGGTCTTCAAGCGATTTAAAAAATTCATGATTTTGCTCCTTCGTTTCGCAAAACGGTTCAAGATCACCCGCCGTCGGCACTTGCCGAAAAACGTGCGGGTGGCGGATCGATTCAACAGGCTTCAGCAACTTCCACACCAAACCGGTGTGGGGTGCGGCGGCTGACGATCCCGCGATAAAACAGCCAAAAAACACCCTGCCCTTGAGGGGCGATGCGTCGGCCGAAAAACCGTGAAAGTCATTCAAATTCAGGATGGTTATACCACTGTTTATCAACTGGCAGAAAAGAATCTTACGGCGTTGCGAGCGCCGTATCCCCACGCCACAGAACGCCCTTGGGTACGCGCGCACGACAACCGCGGAAGCTCCTCGTCCATAAATCCTGCTAAAACACACAAATCGTTAGGCTTACATCACAAAATGGGCACATCTTTCAGCGCGAGGTCGCCCCGTGAAATAACCCGATGCGCTTTGTCTCAGCGGGTTTCAAACAGGGCCGGCGGCCGTGTCTCGTAGCGACGGCAAAAAGCTGTGATCATGCCCTGGTAGGCGCCAAACCACCGCGCGGCCAAGCCCAACCGAAAAGCCTCTAAACCCTTCATACGGTATGCTGTTAATAACATGTGCCGCGCCATGTGCGGTTCGATTTTTTGCGGTAACCGCACCGTTCCACCAAACCCGGTCATCAAGCCCAAAAATGCGCCGGGATGACAAAAAGTCGCGTTTTCGGCCACCCAAATTCGTTGACAGGCGAGTGCTAAATCAAAACCACCGCCGAAGCAGGGTCCACCGACCAGCGCATAACTGGGAACGGGAAAATCGGCCAGGGCATCCATGACAGATTGGCCTAATTGTGCGTAACCTACAGCAGTTTCACTGTTTAACCGGAGCAACTCACGCATATCGGCGCCCGCGGCAAAAATAGTGGAAGCGGCGCTGTGAATCACAATCGCCTGTAATTCGGTCTTCCGTTCGTGGTTCCGGCGCAGGGCGTCCAAAGTATCGCGTAACTGTTCAAGCAAGGCCGTGGACAGTTTGTTTTTCTGGTGGGGCGCATCAAGCGTCAGCCAGACAACACGCCCGCTTTGTCGGCAAGTCAGCAAGGTCCCAACTCCATTAAATGGTGAACCTAAATAAAAAACAAGGTACCCGGCGGCACGAGGCCGACGGATTGGCAATCAGCCGATCAGCCTTCATCCGGCCGACGCCCGGATCGAACTTTTCAACCCGAGGCTGAACGCCATGCCACTTGGAAAAATCGCGCAACCGCGGCCACATCATGAACGAGAATGAAGGGCCTACCGGAGGCCAGGACAGGAGAGGGTGCAAATCTTCATCCGCATCCTCTTTTCCGATCATCCTGAGCCATAAAAGAAGTTCGGGCAAAGCGCAACCAAGGTTAAACTCCGCCGCGACATCTTTTAGGCAGAAGGAAAGGCCTTGTCCATGCCCTCTTTAATGATGATGTCCTTGCCGGAAATTTTGATGTAATCATCCCGGCTCAGATCACCGATCATGCGCGAAACCGTTTCACGCGAGGTACCAACCATGCTGGCAATCTCCTGGTGCGTTGGGCGGCGGAACACAATGGAACCGTCGAGCAACTTACGGCCCTCTTTTTTGGCGAGGTCCAAAAAGAGGCGTGCGATGCGTCCCAGGACATCAAGAAGCGCAAGGCTTTTAATCTGCGCGTTGGCGTGACGGAGACGGCCGCTCAGGGTCGCCAAGAAATTCGACAGAATCTCTTTGTTTTCCAACAACTGCAAAAAGTCCTTGCGGCGCAAAACCATCATTTCGGTTTTGGCCAGCGTGATCACCGTCGCTGAGCGCGGTTCACTGTCCAACAAGGCCATTTCCCCGAAAAACTCACCCGGACCCAATACGGACAAGATGACTTCCTTGCCGTCCTGGGCGATATTGGCCACTTTCACACGTCCCGAAAGGATCATGTACATCGAGTCGCCAATCTCATTTTCCTCAACCAGCGTCGTATCCTTTGGAAACGTTTTCCGCGTTGTCAATTGAATGAGATTTTCGAGGTTCTCGTTACTCATGCCCTTAAACAGGGGCACGCTCTCTAATATCTTGATATCCACAACTCACCTCACCGGAGAAATCCGATCATTAATCCAAAGAAAAATGCTGCCGCTGCTTCATGTACTTGGCAGGCGTCATGGATGAGATCGCATGCTTGAAGACCAGTTGCTCCTGTTTGTTGGCCAACTCCAGCAGAATTGTGAAGCGGTCAAAGTTCTTGATTTTTCCAATGATTTTTTTTCCATTGGTGAAAAACACCGCAAGAATGATCTTGTCCTTCCTCGCGTTGTTCAAGAAATCATCTTGAATATTCATTACAGGTTTATCAGACATACAAGACTCCTTGAAACCAAATGCTCACCAAAATTGATGTGATTTAATGCAATCTTTGATTAAGAAACGCAATGATCCTGGCGGTATTGTATCCCGAATAGGGATCAAAATGGAACCATTGGATATACGGAACTTTACGAAACCAAGTCACTTGCCTTTTGGCATATTGCCTGGTCTGAATTGCGATCTTGGTCGCGACATCATCCAGCGTGCGACGGCCGTTTAGGTGTGCGATAATTTCGTCGTATCCAATGGGCGCCAGTTGGAGCAAAAACTCTTGCAGCCCAGCCTGAAGGAGCAATCGGGTCTCTTCAATCCACCCGTTTTCCAACATTTTTCCGGCGCGAAGCTGAATCTGTTCAACCAAAATTTCGCGCGCGACAGCACAACCTATCACTATCGGAACCGGCTCGCATTGCGTTTTCTCACGTTGCGCCCATAAGTCCAGGATACTCTTTCCCGACAACAACCGCACTTCCAAAAAACGCTGAATTCGCTGGCGATCATTGGCATGCAGACGGGCGGCACCCGCCGGATCCAAACGCTGCAACAAACGATACACATGGGGCAGTCCTTTCTCTGTCACGGTCCGATTCAGTCGCTCACGCAACTCGGGCGGCGTCGCGGGCATGGGATCCAACCCTTCGACCAAGGCCTTGAGGTACAAGCCGGTGCCCCCAACCAAAATCGGCAAGTTCCCGCGCGCTTGAATTTCAGCCAACACGGCCCGCGCTCTTTCCACGTAGGCCACGCTGCTCAACGGCGATTGGATGTCGGCAAAGCCAAACAGATGATGGGGGACCCGCGCGCGCTCAGCCGCATCGGGACCGTTGGTGCCGATGGTGAGGCCCTTGTAAATTTGCATCGAATCCATACAAACCAGTTCTCCGCCGAACTGTTCGGCCAGGGTTAATGCAATCTCGGATTTACCCGCGCCGGTCGGTCCAACCACGGCGACACAACGCGACAGTTCCAATTCCAAACTTCCTTCCCCATCCAAAAAAACCGGTCGTCCCATCGAGACAAGACGCCCCCGGGATTTGCCAACATTATATTAATGAATCCCCGGGGTGCGATCCCCGGACAACATTCTCACGTTTAACAACAACCAGAAGCGAATCAAAAACCAAAGCCGCGGTGCCAAACCTCGGCCGGCCTATTTATGCCAACTGCTCAATGTGGCGCAGAACCTCGCCCTCGTGTTCGGCCCCCAACATTTTCTTAACCGCCAAGATTCCGGCAAACAAGTACTCGTCGAGGGCTTCTTCCATGGCCAACACCCGTTGTGCTTCCGCACCTTCCATTTCACTGAGCCGTTCTTGCAAAGCAAAGGGTTGCGGGGCCCCGTCGGCGCTGAGATCAATGCCCTCATAAACCGCCGGGTAGTTACGCGCCGTTTCCTCAAAATACTTGCGCAAGAGCTGGGTGCCCATGGCACCGACGCGCTCCGATAAATACTGTTGGATGTATCGGTAAATGTCGCAGTAACGCACAATAACGGGATGAATGTTATGCCCGGGCGGCGGCGGTGCCGCGGGCTCAACCACGGGTTCCGGCTCGGGCACGACCTCGAGCGGCGGCACTTCCTCCAGCGCGACAGGCTCAATTAAACCCAAACAATGCAGCAGGTAAACCACCCGCAAGCTCTCTTCTTCACCGATATCACTCAGGGCACAGAGCTGCTGCAGCGGCGTCTCGCCGTCAAGGAAATTAAAAATGTATTGCTCGTAGGGTTCCAGCGCGGAAAGACCGTCGCGCTCCGCTTCGTTTGCCTGATAACAAAGATCGCGGTTTTTGAAATAGGCGGCAAATTCCTCGCGTTGCGGGTAACCGCGAATCAGGTCGATCACCATCTCCGAAATCGAAAGCTGCAGGGTAATCGATTCCTTGTGTTTAATCTGCTGGCGAATAAATTCGAAAGACCCGTGTTCCAAAGGAACCAAGGAACGCACGATGGTGTGAATCTGATTTTGAATCGCTTCCCACAGCAGTTTGGGCGAGATCGCGCCGATCTCCACCAAGGCGCGACCGTGACGATAACCCTTCTCATATATAAGGTGGGTCGCCTCATCGTATTGCTGTTGATTAATCATGCCGCCGGCCAACAGCACATCGCCCAATCGGTCTTGGGTCTGGTTACTGCGCGCAAAAATGATGAATCCGCGGTGTACGATCACGCTTTTTTTGATCTCGTCACAGGTCACATTCAAAATGCCTGTTTCTTGATGGCGGCCCAAATATGCGAACACTTCAATTAGTGCTAAGGGTTCAATTTTGCCGCGAAGTACTTGGGTACTCATGCAACCGTCCTTGCGATCAGCAACCTATCGTGCGGGGCTAAAGCAGAGAATATAACCTGAAGTGAGCGATTCGGGTGGAGGAATTCGCGCGAGATAACGCACGAAACATGCCGCGGGTTACGAAGGCGCACGCGAATCGTACGGCCCTGTCTCCCTGGATACGTTGCAGCCCAAGCGCTTGTGCGAGCCGACCACGAAGAATTGCCGACTACAGGTACAGCCGAGGGGGCGTCTTATTCTGTGGCAGGTTTCGCCATCATAACCGATTTCCGCGGCGAAGAAAAGCAACAGCCGCCGCGCCTCCGCCAAAGCGGCACCGCAACTAACAACCGAATTCTCAGCATGATTCAGCGTTCCGGCATGCCACGCAAGGATCTGTCTCAGCCGGCGGCGCCAAACACCACCGCGGCCGGCCCGCGAACAACGCGGTCGGGGTTTTTGGTGGGAACGCCGTATCCGTCCATGCGAGCCGCCGGCCAAACCCAAAGCGCTCACGCGCCCCAGGCCCCCTCGTATCGCCTAAAAAACCTAGATTTTTCTGATCGTGACCGATGTCCGCTACCGACAGAACACAGGCTGCGTTAGAATCTGGTCTAGATCCTGCTAATTAGCCCGAACCGACGCCCAGGACCGGTGCTCCGCTTACACGGAACCGTGCGTCGCCTTCGGCCCGGCGCTATGCCGGCGTTCTCGCATCGAAGCATGGGCACCCATCGAACGAAAACGGCGCCCGTCTTACCCACCATTCATTGTTGCTACTTAATCAATGGCATCCCAGGAGGATTTTGCATGAAACGAACCATCGCAGCGCTTTTTTTCAGTGCTGCTCTCGCAGTAGCGGGTCAACCCCAAGGACAACCCGAATTGCCGCGGATGATCCACAAACCGGTTTCCAAGGTTGGTCTTAGCGGAGAAACCCAAGCCCGTGCTTGGCTCGCCGACAACCACGACGCGCTCCAACTCGCCCAGAGCGATCTGGTCCTGATCCGCACCCAAGAAAGCCTCCTGGCCCATCACTACACCTTTGCCCAAATGGTCAACGGCGTCCGTGTTCAGGACGGCGAGGTCGTGGTTTCAGTCGACAAAAAAGCCGGTACCATCAACCGCGTTTCCCAACATGTGATTGTGGCCGATCTTCCCCTGGCCGTCGAGAAATTCACCCTTTCCGGCGACGACGCCCAAGAAGTTGCTTGGCAACACCTTGAGGTTCGCGGCGAATTGCGCGGCATGCCCAGCGATGAACAACGTTGGGTTGATGTCGACGGCACCCTGCGCTTGGCCCATCGCGTCAGTATTTTCTGCGACGAACCCAGCGGTGATTGGGTCGTTTTGGTCGACGCCGTCTCCGGTGAAATCCTCGATACCCAAGACATGTTGCGCGATCACTACCGCGGCGAAGCCAAGCCACCCGCCACCGGTCCCCTCACCGCGCGAACCGAGGCCATTGCCCGTTATCAGGAAAAACAAAACCGCGTGAGCAAAAATCAAGCGGTGGGCAAACGCGCCGACGGCCGCGCCATGGTGTTTGATCCCGATCCGGTCACCACCCGCCAACAGGCCGGTTTGCAGGACAACTCGCCTTCTTCCGAATTCGACGGCACCTATTTCGAGCGAACCCTGCAGGACATCACCGAAAGCGGCGGCACTTACAGCCTCACGGGTCCTTGGGTCCGAATCCTCGATTTCGATTTCCCCGATGTGGCACCGTCCACGACAACGGACGGTTTTTGGAACTTCACCCGGGAAAATGTCGCCTTTCACGACGCCATGACCTACTACCACATCGACGAAAACCAGCGCTACATGCAGCGCCTCGGTTTCACCGGCACCACCGGCATCCAGTTCGGCTCCATTGAAGCCGACGCCAACGCGCTTAACGGTGCCGATAACTCGCAGTTTTCACCCTCCGCAAACCGCGTTTTCTTCGGCCACGGCTGTGTTCCCGACAACGAAGACGCCGACGTCATCATCCACGAATACGGTCATGCCATTCAGTTCAGCATCGTTTCCACCTGGAACCGCGGCGGCGACGAGTTCATGCTCGGCGAAGCGTTCGGTGACTACTGGGCCGGTAGTTGGAGCGTCCGCACCAACGAAGGCCTGTTGTTTGAACCGGCTTGGGTGTTCCACTGGGACGGCCACAACTTCTGCTGGGACGGTCGTCGCATGGATGATCGCGGCCAGCAGTACAACCCCAACGCCGTTTACGACCGCCACAGCCACGGCCAAATCTGGTCGACCGGCGCCTTCCAAGGTTTGCTGGAGCTGATGCGTCAGGGCATTCCCCGCGAGGAAGTCGATAAAATCATCCTCGAGAGTATGTTTGGTTTGGGTCGCTCCGTGACCGCGCCGGTTTGGTGTGAAGCCATCATTTCCACCGCCCAAAGCCTCTATCCCGACGGACCCCACGCCCAAGTCCTGCGCAATTCATTCGCCGCCAACAACATCATCGACAAGGTGAGCGCGTACACCTACCTCAGCGCCCACGTGCCCCCTTCCACGGCCTCTTGGGCAAGCGGTGTCGAAATTGCCAACCCCAACAGCAGCGCCACCAACGTCTCGATCACAACCTATGAAGACGAAGGTTCCGGCACCTTCCGCGCGGTCAGCACCGAATCCATCACGCTGAGCGCCAACCAAACCCGTAGCGTGACCCCGGCCGGTAGCGGCCAGCGCTGGCTGCAAATCACCAGTGACCAACCCCTCAGTGGTTTGTCTTCTTTCACCCGTCAAATCGACACCACCGTCGGACGCGAAACCGCGGCCATTCCGCTAATTGCCGAAACCGAAACCGGTACCAGCTTGGTGTTCCCCCACATTCCCGCCGACCGCAATCAGTTCTGGTCCGGTTTTGTACTGGTGAACCCCAACAGCGGCGCCGCAAGCCTGACCTTCGAATTGATCGGCGAGAACGGCTCCGATTTGAGCAACTTGCTCAGCGGCGGCGCGCGCGCTTCACTGGCTGCCCGTGACAAATGGGTCAACTTCCTCGCGGAAGGTCCCGCGGGCGAAGCCGGATTGTTCGACGACAGCGGTTCCAGTGAAAAAGTAGCTTGGGTTCGCGTTTCATCCGACCAACAATTGGCCGGTTTCCAACTCTACGGATACCGCAGTGACCGCGGCGAAGCGGCCACCGCCGGAATCATCGCCACCCCGAATCAGAACCGCGAGTTGCAACCCATTCGCGTATCGGTTGAAGGCGTAGATTGGAATGGTTTCGCGGTGGTAAACCCCAGTGCCGAAGCGGCCAACCTGACCATGACCGCCTACGGAACCGATGGTTCCATCATCACCCAACAAAACACGAGCATCGGCGCCCGCGCTAAAACCTTGGGCCTCAACCTGGCCGGCGGCAACTTCGTGTACCCCACCACCAACCCCGTGCTCAATCTGGACGGGAACTCGGTTCATACGGTGGTCGTCCAATCCAACGCGCCCCTACGCATTTTCGGCCTGACCGGGGACAGCGGCAACACCACCCTCGACGGTGCCGCCGCCTTGGGTTTAACCACCAACACCGTGTTCACCAATCCAAGCGGCACCTTGCAGATTTTTAAAGCCAAGGTTCCCGGTACGCTGACGATCTCCCGCACCGACAGCCGCGGCGACGTCACCACCCAAACCCTGGAAATGGCCGCCGGCGCGAACCAAAGCATTCAGTTGGAAGACGGCTTGCAATCCGTTCAAATCCAAGGTGATTACTTCACCTCGGCGTTGATCAGCAGCGACCCCGAGCGCGCCTTAACCGTGATTGAAGGCAAACAGATCGCCTACAACCCGTAACCCATCACCAGGGCGACGTCCTGATCGCCCAAACCGAGTCTCTTAGATTTAAACCGGTCGTGGACCCAAGGTGGTCCCGGCCGGTTTTTTTGTGTAACAATGAGCCGCTTTGCATTTGCATCCAATGCAGCTTGATTTGAAAGGAGTCGGCTTGGCTAAAAAGAAAAACAATGTGTATTTGGTGGAAACCGCACCCGGCCAAATGAAAAAGTTCACCAACTGGCCCGATTGCCAGGCCTTTGTGAAGGGCAAACCCTACCGTTTTGCGGGCGGTGTGGATGAAGCCGAAGCCCGCGCCAAAATAAGCGGCGGCGCCCCCGCCAAGCAGGCTAAAAGCAGCAAGGGCGGTTGGTCGGGTGGCGGCAAAGCCACATCCGACAAACCCAAAAACAATTACTACTTGGTGGAAATCGAACCCGATCAATATAAAACCTTCACCCGCTGGTCCGACTGTCAAAGCTTCCTCAAAGGCAAAAAATTGCCCTACGCCGGCGGTGTCACCGAGGAAGAAGCCAAGGCAAAAATCGAACGAACCCGCGACATGCAGTTGAAGTACCGCGACCGCGAGCCCCAAGGCGGCGGCAAAAAAGGCGCGGCCGTGGGTTCGCGACCCAGCGAGGGAATTTGCAGCGACGCGGGCACCCACGGCAACCCCGGCCCTTGCGAGTACCAGGTTTGTGATCTCAAAGGAAAACGACTGGCCTACAAGCATTTGGGGGTACACACCAACAACTACGCCGAGTTGGCCGGCATTGAAGCCATGATCGAGGTTGCGGTAACCCGCGGCGAAACCATCCTCTGGACCGATTCTCAGATCGCCATGGGCTGGATTAAATCGGGCCGCTTGGGACCCACGGTAAAAGAGCCCGAGGCGATTATGGTCTTTGTCCGCTCGATCCAAGCCCTGCTCAAAAAACACCCGAACCTCGAACTCAAAAAATGGCACACCAAACAGTGGGGTGAAATCCCCGCCGATTTCGGCCGCAAAGGATAGGAACATGGCGCAAAACGTGGAGATCAAAGCTCGGGTCCGCGACTGGGCCCAACTCACGGAGAAGACGGTCGCCCTCGCCACCCATGGACCGCGCGAATTACGCCAGCGGGACGTATTTTTCGGGGTCCCGCAAGGTCGCCTCAAGTTGCGAACCTTCGGCGCCACATCCGGCGAATTGATCGCCTATCGCCGCCCGGACCAGAGCGGCCCCAAGGTCTCCCAATACCAAATCTGCCCCATCACCGACGCCAACGCCCTGGAAATCACCCTGTCCACATGCCTGCCGGTTTTGGGCGTGGTGGAAAAGAAGCGGGTGGTTTACTGGGTCGACCACACCCGCATCCACCTGGACGAAGTCTTCGGCCTCGGCTTTTTTATGGAACTGGAAGTCGTTCTGGAAAAAGGCGAATCGCCGCAACAGGGCCGGGTCATCGCCGAAAAACTCATGACCCAACTGGGCATCCCCCCGGATGATTTGTTGGCGTGCGCCTATTTGGACCTCATCCTCGCCCGCGGTGGCGCCCAAAAGTGAAGCCGCCGGGCCCAAATGAAGAACTTACTGAACAATCGGCAAGGGATCGGTTAGAATGGGTGGTTTGTCCGGCCGCGGCTGATCGCGCCCCGGCTCTTTTTGCCCGCAGGGCAGGCGCCCCTACCGAACCCCTGCTTTTAACCGCGATAAAGACGCGGGTCGGCGCCACCCCATCCTCGCCTGTTTTACGGAGAATGCACGCTCATGATTAATATTGCTTTGGCGGTTGCCGCGCTGGTGATCACCGCGTTGGTTTTTACCCTGTTACAAGTTAGCTGGTTCATTTCAATTCCTACCGGCGTCATCGTTGGTTTTTTGGTGTTGATGATTTTGGCGCGCCGCGTCCAGGTCAAGCTGGAAACCCTTATGCAAGCCATGCAGAAGGAAATCCAAGCGGGAAAAATTGATCGCGCCATCGACATCCTCAAACAGGGTTACGCGCTAAAAAATCACCAGCTCTTCGTCGAGGCGCAAATCAACGCCCAAATCGGCATGCTGTACTACCTCAAAAAAGACCATGACCAAGCACTGACGTACCTTAACAATGGGTTTAGCAAACACTTCATCGCCCAGTGCATGCTCGCGGTTATCCACTACAAGCGCAAGAATTACGACGACATGCGTAAGGTCATGGACCTCACCGTCAAACGCAACAAAAAAGAATCTTTGGTTTACGGGATCTACGCCTATCTGTTGTCCCAAATGAAGGAAACGGACGCCGCCATCGCCATCTTGCAGCAAGGCCGCGACAAGTTGCCCAAGGACGACCGCATTGCCGCGAACCTCACCAACCTGCAAAACGGGAAAAAAATGAAAATGAAGGTCTACGGCGACATGTGGCTTCAGTTCATGCTGGAACGCCCGCCGCGAATCCAACAAGAACCGCCGCAACACCTGCGTCAGCGCCGCAAGGCCATGTTCCGTTAACCATCCCCGGGGTCGACGCGGCCGTCTTGGCGAAAGGCGCGGGCTGTGTTAACGTACTGAAGCTTTTCCTCGCCAATTTATCTCGGGCAGCGCGACCGGCTCGCCGACCGCGGCCGCCCCTGCATCCCGTTCCCTGTCGATCCCGCCTCGGGAGGTTCGCATTTGATCGATCTCAGCCAACAAGTGGCGCTCATCACCGGTGGCACGCGCGGCATCGGCCGGGCAACCTGTGAAATGCTCGCCCAAGCCGGCGCCGATATCGCCTTCAGCTATTTCCAAGACCACGCGGCCGCCGAAGAAACCGCCGCCGCCGTTAAAAACCACGGCCGCAAGGTTTACTTTCAAGCCGCCGACATGCGCAACCAAGAACACTGCAACGATTTTTTTGAAAAAAGCATTCAGTCCCTGGGTGACATCGACATTGTGGTCGGTAACGCGGGCATTTGGCGCCGCGCACCCATTGACGAAATGACGGTCACCGAATGGCGCGAGGTCCTGGAAGTCAATCTCCACAGCATGTTTTTCCTGAGCCAACTGGCCACGCGCCACTTCAAGCATCGCAAAGCAGGAAAAATGGTGCTGGTCAGTTCAACCGCGGGTGTACGCGGCGAGCCGTACCACGCCCACTATGCCGCCAGCAAAGGCGCCATCGTTTCGCTGACCCGCTCCCTTGCCGGTGAATTGAGCTACTACAACATCAACGTGAACTGTGTGGCGCCCGGCTGGGTGGAAACGGACATGACCCGCGATGTTTTCGCGGACAAAACCCGACGCCAAATCATCGAGCAATCGATTCCCCTGCGCCGCATCGCCGCGCCTCGGGATATCGCCGGCGTCATTTTGTTTTTGGTTTCGCCGCTGTCCCGCCACATCCAGGGCGAAATCATCCACGTGAACGGCGGCTCCCTGATTCGCTAACCCTTTTTGAGCGGAACCCGTGTAGACTTGGGACTTCCGGTTCGGAACCTGTCATTACGTCGCGATTTGGACGCGTCGTCGTGGTGATCACCGAAAAACGCGGCTTCCGTCCGCTTCTATTACCGCCACCCGCCAACACCCGAACCGCACCGATGACGGTCATTCTTCGCCATCCCAGGTTTCAGCGCGATTTTAGGGTACCGAGCCGGGGTTAGGCAACGATCTTGCTACAACCGTCGTGTCCGGGCCTTTTCCGAATCCATCCTCCCACCAACGGAACCTATGAGCAACACCACCTCCACCTACCAATTCCGCGAGGAAGCCAAGCCGCGTTTTACCTTCAAAAAAGCGATGGTTCCGTCGTTGCTGGTCCTTTTGCTGTTGTTTCTTGGGTTCGAACAGGCGCAGCCTTTTGCACTTAGCAAAGCCGAACAAGCGCGGTTACAGGAAGAGGCGGAGGAACTGTCTCGCGAGATGACCTTTCGTTTTGTTGACGCACCAGCCGACCCGCTCCCCGAGAATCCCGAGGCACGTTTTTTTTCAGACGCCAACCGCGAACTAAAGTCTCAGGAAACACCCGAGGAGGAACCCGACTCGGACGACCCGGCCTCAACGGGCAATAGCTTCGAATTGGAGCAGGCGGCGCAACCCTCGCCCCAAAGTCAGCCGACGCCGCCCACGCCGGCCTCGCCCAACGCGGTCGCCGCCGCCACCCAACCCCCCTTACCGGAACCGGAGCCCGAACCGGCGCAAGAAACCACCGCGCAAGAAGAGGGCCGTGACGAACAGGAAAACGAGCTCCCGGACGAGCCGGTTGAGGTCGAGGGTGAAAGCGAGGCGTTCGACCAAGGTCAGGTGCCGACGGCACCCGGCGCCCCGAAACCCTACCGCCCCCTGAGCAAGCAGGAACGCCAAGAAATTCGCGAAAAAGCGAAACGGGAAATGAGTTTGCAATCCGCCCTAAGCCGCCAACAAACCGCAACCCCGGCCGGCGGAAACCGGTACCACAATCCCCGTGGACGCAGCACACCCAAGCTGGGATTCAGCATCGACACCGCGGGCCACGACCTCGGACCTTACCTGCGCACCCTAACCCAGTTGGTGCGCAGCAACTGGCGCGTACCGACCATCGCCCAATTCGAGGTCAGCGGGGTTACCGTGATCGGGTTCAAACTCCACAAAGACGGTCGCATTACGGACGCGGTGGTATTAAAACAAAGTGAACACCAGCCACTCGATGTGTCCGCACTCAACGCGATCACCAACACCTACAAGGCACCGCCCCTCCCCGATCACATCGACGAGCCCTACATCCCCATCAAATTCGCGTTTTACTTCAACATGCGCCCGGCCTATTAGCCCGCAATTCTCACCAGAATTCGTCGCAAGAAGCTGAAAGCCTTGGGAGTACGAAGATGACGACCAAGCCACGGCACAGGGGTCCGACCTATCGCGGGGCCGACCTATCGCGGGGCCGACCTATCGCGGGGCCGACCTATCGCGGGGCCGACCTATCGCGGGGCCGACCTATCGCGGGGCCGACCTATCGCGGGGCCGACCTATCGGCGTAGCAGCTGAGGCGAAGGCGGCTCGACCGAGTAAGGCGGATGGCGGCCCCGGGAAAAGCAAAACCTCGTCATCGCATGGGTTGCCCCCACGCAGAAATCCTTGTGAGAAAAGCGGGCTAGGTACGACTTATTGGATGAAGCCGGCTTCGTTTGCGGGCTGAGATTCACGGATGTGCAGAGGGTCGATGAGGGTTGCCGGTCAAAGCCGGCCCGCCGCCCCATGCAATCGCATGGATTCCGGTTTCACGACCGTTGTCCCAACAAGCGAAGCGCGTCGCCCAAGAAACAGAATGATTATTTTTTTTCTAACACGAAACAAATTTATCATCCAACTAGTCAAAATGACCCTTGAAAATATTTACGACACCGCTAAGATATGAAAGGATTCGTTAATAAAAGGGCAAAACGGCGATTGGTTAACGGATATCCGTTGGCCGAAGCACAAGAGCCCGTTAGGTGACCCAGGTCACAAAAGACAACAACCAGCCTGCGTTATTGTTGCTGGTCCTCTTGACCTACATGAGTTATCTATAAAGCGCCTCCGTCATTCCGATGCAGAGCCGCCGGGGTGTTTCGAGCTATAACGCGACACCAAGCCGTCAAGAACTCAAGATAGAAGCGCCCTTTTTCGTCATTTTACCAACTAGACCTCAGGGGCCATCACAACCAAGCACGCTGACACCCAGGCCGGCCACAACTAAAATGCGTCATTTTTTCAACGTAAACCTGCCTCCAGCGCCCAAGAAACCCCTTATGAATCATGTAATCTTTAACATTTTTTTAAAATTTCTATCCCTTTTTCGCGTTATATGGCGTAAAATCTCATCGAATCGTTATTTCTTAATCGCTTCTTTCCTTCTTTTCATGAAGCGTTGCGAACCATCAGGAGGACACCATGCCTAAAGAGAGAAAAGCTGATACCAGCTTGAGTCGTCTGAATATCATCCTACGTGAGCCCGAACAGATTCTTTTGATCAAAGCGTGCATTGAGCGCCTTTCCTTAGCGCGCGGCGGCGTTAAAATTTCCGCCATTCAAGCATTGCTCGATCTCGCCAAACTCTACCTGGAGAACGCGGATCAGATTGACCCGGTATCAGACGTCATGAAGGACCTTATGGTCAAAAAAGAGAAATTGGCGCCTAAAAAGCAGACTATTTCCGCTTCCTAAGCCTTCATTCTCTTAGCCCGCTCCTGTCCTGCCCAAGGTGCGGGCTGTGCCCCAGCCCTTTATTCAAATGCCAGCGACAGCATTTCGGCGTTAAAGCCAGGTCCAAATGCTGCCATAAAGCCGTCTCCGCGCACCGCTTGCGCTAATTTTTCCGCGAGCACCCAATAGACGCTGGCCGAGGACAAATTGCCTACCCGCGCCAATACCTGACGCGAGGCGGCCACATCCGATTCTTGCAGACCAAACTCATCACGCAAGGTATCCAGTATTTTACGCCCGCCGGGGTGCAATACGTATTGCATCGGTTGTTCCGGGTATCGGCGCGGCTGTGCGGCGAGAAACGCCTTGGCCGGCGCGACAAAATCGCGTTTCACCACTTTCGGTATGCTTTTATCCAGAATAATTTTGAAGCCCTCAACCCCGAGATCGAAACCCATGAGTTCCGGGGTTCCGTGGAAGAAGTGTGTCCGGCTTTGGTTGACACGACAACCGCCCGGCTCGTTGGTGAGCAGCAAACCCGCGGCACCGTCACCAAAAAGCGCGGCCGACACGAGGTTGGCCATGCGGAAATCTTTGGTGCGGTAGGTAAGCGAGGGCAGTTCAATAGCAATCACGGCCACCGTATGGTCGGGATAAGCACAGAGGTATTCGCGCGCCCGCGACAGCGCCATGGCGCCGGCGGCACAGCCGAGTTCGGTAATCGGAAGCCGCTTCACGTCGGAACGCATGCGGAAACGGTTCACAAGATAGGCGTCCACCGAGGGGATCATAAAGCCGGTACAGCTGGTGGTAATGATCATATCGATTTGGTCGGCGCGTTTTCCCGAACGCTGTAGCAGCTCGTCCATGACCCGAGTCCCCAAATCAATCGCCGCTTCGTGGTACACCCCGTTGCGCCAGGTGAGCGAAGGGTTATCGAGAATTTCGTCCGGCGTTTTCACCAAATAGCGGGTGTCCACCCCCGCGTTGCCAATCACCCGCAGGGCTTGATCGACAAAGGGAACCTTGCCCTTCAAAAGACGGCGGCCCATGGCCAAAACCTGATCCTGATCCAACTTGACGTCGGGCAAAGCCGTCGCGGCTACTTTAATGGTGCTCATGGGTGTTTCCTTAGTTGAAGTAAAGACGTTTGATCTTAGCAGGGGTTGGGTGAAGGCGGCGCGAGGCCGCGCGCAAAGTCGAGGGCCGCGGCAAAAGCGGAAACATCCGGCTTACCAAGCGGCGGTAGATCCGCTGCAGGGTCGGCTTTCATCAACAGCGCGACCGCGCCTTCTTGTGGGGGTAGCTCGCGGGATTCAGCCAGATACCGGCGCCGGGTGACGGCCTCGTCGGCGTCACGAACATCGGTCGCTACCAGTAACACGGCGGTTCCGGTCGGTTCGACTGAGTTAATGTTGGCCGCGAGAATCGGCCAAAGCCCGTTACTGTCGTGAAAGTGACGACAAGGCCCGTTTAGACCGAGTTCCGCGGCCAGACAAGCGGGAACCTGATTATCCAGAGCTTTGAGCAAGGTAAAGGGATGAATGCGGCGTGCGCGCGTATCGGCAAAACCCGGCCCAACCAAAAGCCCGCCCGCGGCCGCCCGCCAGGCCTTGTCAAAGGCCGCGACCATCGGGCCCAACGAGGCCGTCACCGCGATGAGCACGGCATGCTTGGGAACCTCACCCAAACGCTGAACCGCGCTTAAGGCGGCGGTGGCGCCCGGGCTGTAAAGCCGGTGCTTACGGGCGGGCGGTTCTTGGTCCCGAAGCCAAACACCCGCGCGAATTAATCGAGCCATGGTTCCCCCCGTTCCAGCAGAACCGACACATTGTGGCCCCCGAAGGCAAAAGCATTCGAAAGCGCCAACGCGCCGGCGATCGGCCGTGCCTGATTGGGCACGACATCAAGGTCACAAGCCGGATCGGGATGACGCAGGTTAATCGTCGGCGGCGCCGTCTGGCGATGAAGCGCGGCCAGACAGACCCAGGCCTCGATCAATGCCGCCGCCCCAAGACAATGACCGATCATTGACTTAATAGAACTCAGTGGAATTGAAGGTGCCGCCTTACCGAACAAGCGATGGTGCAACCGTGTTTCCATCAAATCATTCGCTTGGGTGGCGGTACCGTGGGCGGAAACATAGGCGACCCGGTCGCGACCACCAAGCGCGGCCCGACAGGCGCCTTCAACGACGCGAAGGTCGTCGGGTAAATCAACAAACCCGGTATCGCTCATGGACTGCCCCCAGCCGCGCAGATAACCGAGCGCGCGCGCCTCGGGACGGCGACTCAAACACAACGCGGCGGCGCCTTCCCCCATCACAAAACCACGACGGCGGGCGTCAAAAGGACAACTCGCCTCCAGATCGCGGCGCTCCGTAAGCGCCTTGAGATGATCAAACAGGGCTACCGCCACCGGGTTCAACATGGCCGAGGCGGCCACCACCCAAACATCGTCAACCAAACCCTGTTGCAACCAAATGCCGGCTTGAATCAGGGCGTCATTGCCCGTCGCGCAGGCGGAATCAACCCGCGCCGCGGGTCCGGTCAATCCAAAGCGTTTTTGTAACAGATGCAAGGGATGGTCCCCGAGAAACCAATGCAGCCGCTCCATGGCGGCGACATCATGACGATGCACCAACATATGTTCCACATATTCGGTTTCACTAAAGAGGCTCGGCAAACCCAGCACCAAGCCGGTGCGCCGCTTGGGTTTTTCGGGCAATGCCGCCAGCGCTTCAGCAGCCAAAAGAACCCCGCGCGGAATGGGTCGACCCACCGCATCGGCCAAAGCCGTGAGTGGTTTGGTGACAGGCGCACCGATCGGAACACGAAAAGATTCGTCCAAACCCACCACTGCCGAACGTGCATGGAATAGGTCGTCCAAGGTAAGCCCGCCTGGCAAAACCAAAGCGCCGGCCGAAATTTTTAGATCAAGGCCGTCCGAGGTCATGATCACTTCCTAAAAAAATTGAGACCCGTTATTCTGACAAATGAGATAACCCAATTCAATCTAAGATTTGCGCGAGGTACCATGCGATTTTACCAACACTCCAAAAGTTCTCAATCTCCAAAATTGTGCGCTAGCTCAACCTCTAGCCACCGCACAGCGCGTATAGTGAAGCTCTCCCTAACCCACAATCCGTTCCTAAACCCACCTCCTTCCGTGAACCCAACCGCGTTATTACACCCTGGAACCGCCATGTACCCGCGTTTGATTCTGTTGACGTTGCTGATCGGCGTTTGCCCGCTGTTCGGCGGTGACTACCAACTCGATCCCAAACAATCGATCTTTGCCGTGGTGACCCAAAAAGCAGGGTTTGCGGCCGCCTTGGCGCACAACCATTTTATTGCCGCCGACCCCGTCACCGTGAACATCAGCTGCGAAGCAGACCCCGCCACCTTGCAACTGAGCTTCAGCACCCAGGTCGAGGACCTGATTGTGGACGACCCAACCCGCACCCAAACCTGGACGCCGCGGGTACAGGCCCTGTCGTTTCTCAACGGCGAATTCAGCGAGGTCTCGGAAAAAGACAGCGGCAAGATTCGCAAGGCCATGCTCGGCAAGAAACAACTCCAGGCCGACAAACACAAAGAGATCACCGCCAAACTGGTTTCCGTGACCGCCAAAGACGGCAAGCAGGGCTCCGTAGCCTTTTCTCACCAACTGGAGATGGACATTACCATCACCGGCAAAACGGTGCGCAAAACGATTCTCGCCAACATCGCGCTGGAAGGAAACCGTTTAAACATCGAAGCATTTACCCCGCTTGCGTTCAGCGAGTTCGACATCAAGGCCTACAGCGCCGCATTCGGCGCGGTCGCCAACGAGGACACCTTCTACCTGTTGGTCCACCTGGAAGCAGAAGGCACCTAAATAAAGGCCGCCCCATCGGGGCGGCCCACTAAGCATCTTGTTGATTGAAAACGAAACACGCTTAACTGCCCTTGCGGGCGCGATGCGCTTCAAGCAACGACAAAATCGCCTCACGATTGCGAATGCGTGCAATTTCTACGGCGTCGAGATCATTGTTATTTTTGGTATCGAGACGGGCGTCAGCCGCGAGCAAAATTTTAACGGCTTGTAGGTCGTCTCGCATAACCGCAATCATAAGCGCGGTATTACCGCTACCATCGGTCAGGTTAATCGAGGCACCGGCTTTAATCAGCGCGGTCATCACCTGGGTTTTCCCATACTGCGTGGCATACATGAGTGGTGAAAAACCACCCGGCATCGCGGCATTCACGTCTACGCCCTCGGCCAGAAGCTGCGTCACTTTATCGACATCACCTTCCGAACTGGCAAAAAACAAACGGTGGTCCTGTGCCGACAGGTTTATGCAAAGCGCCATAGCCAATACGCCGATCAACAATTTTTTATTCATAATCTCCCCCACACTCCCGGTCATGTTTGTATGGTACTTTTCAGCGACCTCGAGTAGGTCGGTAACAAGGTGCTTGATTGAAACGGATGGCAAAGTTGACGATACAATTTGGATAGGTACACGTCGCTACACTTCGACGGAAGCCAAACTCGGCAACGGTCGGCAATTCAACCAGGCCTTTACCAGAGTTTTACGTGTGCAGCTCGAGGGGTGGCTTTGGTAACCAAAAGGGCCCGTTGACCAAGCGCCAACACATCTCGAGTAATTTTTTAACAAAGTATAAAGTGCATCGGCTGGATGAGCAACCTTTCAGATATAAAAAAGATCACATAAAGCGACATAAATTCAGGGTGCTCCTTCAGCACCCAACCGCCACAACATCAAACAAGCTTTTCATTTACAGCACTTATACCAAACAACCACTTCATGCACGAACGCCCAAAACAAAAATTAAACGCTTAGCGAAAATACCAACAACTACCTAATCACTCCTGCTCAGGTAAACCCACCCCATCTCCTGACCAAAGCCATACATTATGGAGTGATTGACGCCATTGTTTTTTCCCGTTCTTGCGGTCAACTGCAAGATGGAGTTGCCAAGGCTCCTCCGCCGCCGCACAAAATCGCCGAAATTCGCCGTGAACCGGCAGCGTATAACTGAGACCAATATAGGTACCCGGCTTAACGTCAATCGGGGGAAAGGCCTGATCCTCTTGCCAAGGAAGCCCCCACAGGTAATAGGATCGCCCGCTTGTCACATGATGCAACTGCAGCATCTGGTGGGACAACACCATCGTGCTCAACCCATTGTTGCGAAATTTCCAATGGGCACGCCGTTTGACACAATCCAACGTCAATTCAATATTAAAACCGGTCGCTTCAAAGCGCAGCACCTCGGGCTGTTCGGGCACCGCGACAAAACGCGCTTGGGCCGACCGGGCCAACGGCTGGAAGTGGCAACCACTGAATAAACCGACGCAAACCACCAGAAAAGAAAACATTACGCGCGACCACGGCGGCATCATGGCTCCCCCATCATCACCGGGAATCATCAGAACAAACGCGGTCCCTAGCCTAACATGGTTGGCCCGCACCCGTGCCCTGTCGGCAATGCTTGCTTCGTTTTATCCCCACTTCCTCCAACGGTTAATAAGTGCTTTAATGCATAGTTTTGGTGCAAGGCCTCGGCAGCCGGCCTGGCAACCGCCGCTCGTTGCCGCGCATGACGATGCCTGGGTTTGGTATCGTCCAGCCGTCGGCCGGCGAGCTGCACCGCTTAGGCGCGTTGCACCGCAAAGAACCATTCGCTCGGCTTTTGTCTTCAACCCGCGGCCGGTAGATGGGTATTCCCCAACAGCACCGCGGCCGGGCGAATCAATGAACGACCCTGCACCCCTCACCGGGTGCCGCGCTTCCCACTGAACTGAAGAACATTGCAAACGGAGCCATCATGACCCCCGAAAATAAACAAGATTGGTTGTGTATCAACAGCATTCGAACCTTGTCGATCGATGCCGTGCAAAAAGCCAACTCGGGCCACCCCGGCCTGCCCCTGGGCGCCGCCCCCATGGCTTACGCCCTTTGGCAAAACCACTTGCGACACAATCCCAAAAACCCTAACTGGGTTAACCGCGACCGCTTTATCCTTTCAGCCGGTCACGGCAGTATGTTGCTTTACGCCCTGCTCCACTTAACCGGTTACCCCGTCAGCCTGGACGACCTGAAAAACTTCCGTCAGTGGGGCGCCAATACGCCCGGTCACCCCGAATCTTTTATGACGCCCGGCGTTGAAGCCACCACCGGTCCCCTCGGCCAAGGCACCGCCAACGCGGTCGGCATGGCGATTGCCGAACGCGCGCTTGCCCACCAGTTCAACCGACCCGATTTTCCGCTTTTCGACCACCACACCTATGCATTGGTCGGTGACGGCGATCTGATGGAAGGCATCTCTGCCGAGGCTGCCTCGCTGGCCGGCCACCTCAAATTGGGCAAATTGATTTACCTCTACGACTCCAACGATATCTGCTTGGACGGACCCACCACCCAAAGCTTCACCGAGGACACCGCCAAGCGCTATGAGTCCTACAACTGGCAGGTCATCACGGTGGAAGACGGCAACACCGACTTGGCCGCGCTAAACCAAGCGATCACCGACGCCAAAGCCGACACCGAGCGCCCCTCGTTGATTATCGTCAAAACCACCATCGGTTTCGGTTCACCCAACAAGGCCGGCTCCTCGGCCGCGCACGGCGCCCCACTCGGCGACGCCGAAATCGCGCTGACCAAGGAACAACTCAACTGGCCGGAACAAGAAGCCTTCCAGATCCCCGCCTCGGTTTACGACCACTACAACCGCGCCACCGCGGCCCATGCAAAAACGGAAGCCGCCTGGCAGGAAATGAAGCAGCGCTATGCAACGACCCATCCCGAATGTGCTAAAAACCTCGATCTGGCGATCAACGGCGAACTGCCCGCGAACTGGGACGCCGACCTGCCCATCGGCAACAGCGGTGACAAAGTAGCCACCCGCTCCAGCTCGGGCGCGGTCCTCAACGCCCTGGCAAGCCGAATCCCCTGGCTGCTGGGCGGCGACGCCGATCTTTCCTGCTCCACCAAGACAGGTATTAAAGGCGCCGATTTGTTCGAAGGCCAAGGCGGCAGCGGGCGCAATATCCAGTTCGGCGTACGCGAACACGCCATGGGCGCGATTGCCAACGGCATGAGCTACTACGGCCTGCACCGTCCCTACACCGCGACCTTCTTCTGCTTCTCCGACTACATGCGTCCAGCCATTCGCCTGGCCGCGCTCAGTCACCTCAACCCCATTTTCATCTTCACCCACGATTCCATCGCGGTCGGTGAAGACGGTCCCACCCACCAGCCGGTCGAGCACCTCGCCGCCTTACGCGCCATCCCCAATACGGTCGTCCTGCGCCCCGCCGATGCGGCCGAGGTCGCCGAGGCGTGGAAAACCGCGCTCAACCACAAAGGCGGCCCGATCAACTTGGTCCTCTCCCGTCAAAACCTGCCCACCCTGGACCGCTCCGTTTACGGCGCGGCGGAAGGCGTGCAAAAAGGCGGTTACATTTTGGCGGAAGCGGAGGGCGCCAGCCCCGCGGTGATTCTCATCGCCACCGGCGCCGAGGTCCACCAAGCGCTGGAAGCACGCACCCTCTTGCAGGCCGACGGCGTGGCTACCCGCGTGGTTTCCCTGCCTAGCTGGGAATATTTTGAGAAACAAGACGCGGCTTACCGCGAATCGGTCCTGCCCGCCGCGGTCAAAGCCCGGGTGGCAGTGGAAGCCGGCGTCTCATTCGGCTGGCAACGTTATGTGGGCGATCACGGCAAAGTGGTCGGCGTAGATCGTTTCGGCGCCTCCGCCCCCGGCGGTACGGTTCTGAAAGAATACGGCTTCACCGGCGAAAACATTCGCGACATCGCCAAGGGTTTGCTGTAAATCAACCGAACCCTAAAAACATCAAGGCCGGCATTGCGATGCCGGCCTTTTTTTATGATTCTTCGACGGTGTTTTCTTTTTCGGCCGCCTCTTTGCCGCGCGGCCAAAAACTGTAAATCAGCATCGGCCAAATGCCCACGTGGATCAGCACGTCGGCCGTATTAAATATGTAGTGCCAGTGGGGAATGCCGCGTACATCGAAGTAATCGATGACCGAACCGTAGAAAAACCGATCGAGAATGTTGCTCAAGCCGCCGCCGATAATCACGGCAAAACACAGGTACTCCAAACGCGCCATGTCCTTGGCACGCCATATGTAAATGATGAGACCGAGCAAAACAACACTCGCGAAGGCGGCGAACCACCAACCACTGCCCTGCTTAAACCCAAAAATGCCGCCGAAATTGCGCACATGGGTCATGTACAAAAATGAAAACACCTTATGGGATTGGCCGACCGCCAACCATTGGTTCACCCAGTAGCCGCTGAGTTGGGAAATGAGGGTGCTAAACACCGCCAACCCGGCAAACAGCGTAAGGTTGGTTTTTCTTGCCTGATCCATGCTTATCCTCTTGGTTTCGGCTCGGTTACTTCAATTTGGTAAAGGTATGAGTAACGTTTACCTGTCACATAAATTGCTTTGGTGGCGCGATCATAGGCAATACCGTTCAGCACATCCTCGCGACCGTTGCGGTCCTCGCGCTGAAGCAAGCCGTTTAACTTCAAGCGGCCGACCACCCGACCGTCCTCCGGCTCAATCATCACAATATCGTTGGTCCCGTAAACATTGGCCCAAATGCGCCCCTCAATCCATTCCAACTCGTTGAGGTTGTCTACCTTCTTGCCGTTTTCGGTTACTTTGACTTCACGAACCACGGAAAAATCGCTCGAATTACGGAATCGCAGCACATCGCTGCCGTCGCTCATCACCATTTGATTGCCGTCGCCGGTCAAACCCCAACCCTGTCCCTCGTAGCGAAGGGTCCGCAAATGCGCGAAGGTCTCATTGTTGTAGACCAAGGCCTCACCCGCCTGCCAGGTGAGCTGAATGAGCACACCGCGGTGGAAATGGAGACCCTCCCCAAAATAGCGTTTGTCCAAGTCAAGGTGCTGCTGAACAATACCTGACATCAAATCGACCCGCCGCAAACTGGACTGGCCACGCAGACCGGTACTTTCATACAGGACACCGTTGTGGACCAACAGACCTTGGGTATAAGCACCGGGGTCGTGGCGAAACTTTTGCACCACTTTGTAGGACCAGTTGCCTGAGCCCGCCGCGATTACCGTTTCTTTGGGACCCAATAATAAAGTGACAAAAACCCCGGCTGCGACCGCAACGAGAAGCGGCACCAACCACTTAGCCGGGGAAGACGCGGCTTCGTTTTCCGGCTTGGATTCTTTGTTTTTTTTCTTCTTGGCCATACCAAAGCCCCTTTTGGGTTTCATTCCTAACCCGCCTTCTTCACCCATTTCCGCGACGGATGGTTTGAGGAAAAGCGGGCGAGGCGCCACAAAGGCACCATTGTACCCAATCCCGCGCCCCAGACACGAAAAAAGACCATACCGTAACCGGCATGGCCTCGAGAAAGAAAAGGTCGGGTCCGACAACAGGGACCCGACCGAGAGTTAACTTGGCAAAAGCGTCGGCTTAGGCACCGGCTTCCAAGGCTTCGCTGTATTCGCCAACAGCGGCGGCGCCGTTCATTTTGGCGCGGTGGTTAAATACTTTTTGGGCGGAAGGAACATTGTCGGCGGAACCTTTCCAAGCCTGCAAGGCGTCTTCTTGCAGCGCGCGGCCGTAAGAGAACGAAAGGGCCCAAGGCAAGTCGCCGATTTTGTTCATGGCGTCCAGGTGCGCGGTGGCTTCCACGGAGGATTGGCCGCCGGAGAGGAACACGATGCCGGGAACAGCCGAGGGAACGCAACGCTTAAGGGTCGCCACGGTGGCCGCGGCCACTTCTTGAACACCGGCGCGGTTGCCGTTCTTTTTACCGGAAATCACCATGTTGGGTTTCAACAACATGCCTTCCAACAAGACTTTGTGGGCGTTCAACTGCGCGAATACGGCGGTCAAAGCGGCCTCGGTCACTTCTTGGCAGCGGGCCAAGTCGTGGTCGCCGTCCATCAGAACCTCGGGCTCAACGATGGGTACAATGTTGGCTTCTTGGCAAAGTGCAGCGTAACGCGCCAAGCCGTGGGCGTTGGCTTCCAAGCAATACGCCGTGGGAATGCCGGGCGCGATATCGATGACGGCACGCCATTTGGCGAAACGGGCACCGAGTTCGTAATACGCTTTCAAACGATCACGCAAACCGTCCAAGCCCTCGGTTACTTTTTCACCGGCAAAGCCGGCCAAGTCCTTGGCGCCTTTGTCAACCTTGATACCTGGAATCACCCCATTGTCGGAAAGCACCTCGGCGAGGCGTTTGCCGTCGGGACCGTTTTGACGCAAGGTTTCGTCAAAAAGAATGACGCCGCTGACGTAGTCGGCAAATTCAGGGGCGGTAAACAGCATGTGGCGGTAGTCGCGGCGATTTTCTTCCGTCGACTCAAGATCAATCGACTTAAAGCGTTTGGCAATGGTCGGAAAACTTTCATCAGCAGCCAGAATCCCTTTTCCTTTGGCTACCAACGCATTGGCGGTTTGGACCAGCTCTTGAGACATAACGCACTCCTTCATTATTCATGGTGAGGCCGCCGCAGCCATCGGCGGCGGGTGAATCAGCGCCCACATCGAGGCGAAAAAAATTGCTAACGGTGGCTCCGCAAGCGCGGCGCTGAGCCGCGATTTTCACCAAAACCCCACAATGCAACCGCGGCACGGCGGCTTATCGAACCAGCCGGACCAAACGGCGGAGATAAGGACATGGATGGGATCTCACGGAAAAGGCCGTCTGTCGCGGTCGGCCCCCGTGTGCGGGTTTTGGTGAAAACCGCGAGCTCAGGGTGGAAGTCAAGCAGAATACCAGGAATCAGGTGAAGTTGGGATGGTTAATTCGTGGGACAAAGCAGAAACTGGCATCCCAAATGCAATTGAAGGATAAGACCCACGCTACAGCCCCTTCAGCGCGGGCATTGGACGGACACAACGCGGACACCCACTTGGGTGCCGGGATGTCCCAAACGGCCGAAGGTATCCAGCCCTAAACCTGACGTCAAAAACATTTACAATCCACACCCCTTCTAAAACCAACACCTTAGCAAAACACCAACGGTTCCGCCGCACCGTTGCCACCCCAACCAGGGGCGATCTCGTTTTCGCCCAAAGCCCATGTATCCCTTTCCCTTCCACAAACCTGACGTCAAAAGACGTCATTTTTCGACGTCAGAAATAACGTCAGAACCCACGCGTATCGTTCGCGAACCAAGCGACCCGTTCAGCAACTTTCAGTCTTTATTGAGTCCACGACAGCCCCCGCCTCACCAGGCGATTCCGACTCACCAGCCAGGCCCCCCATTCTCAATTCCAATGCCGCCGGCAAGCTGAAATGTCTGACACCCTGTTTGAAAGGAGTAGCCACAATGAGTGCACTTAAAGATAGACCCATGGCAGCGATCTCAGTGTCCGAGTATCAGTACCTAAAGCTCACCCATTGTCGCGAGCAGGATCAGGCGGCGGGTCGCCATGAACGCAGCAGCAGAATGAGCCGGAGCACCATCATGCAGTCAGTCCAAAAAGCCAATGACGATTTTCTACATTATTGCCGTCACGAGAAGAAGCTCAGCGACAAAACCCTTAAAGCCTATGGCATCGACCTCAAGCAGTTTATTGAGTATTTGGGTCGGAATCACCAGCAACTCGAGCTGGTGAATATCGACAAAAACATCCTGGGCGATTATTTAGAAGAACTCGACTCGGGTGTGAAGCCCAAAACGATCAAACGCAAGGTCGCCACCCTGCGTGCCTTTTTTAATTTCCTCGAGTTCTCCGAAAAAATTGTTGTCAGCCCGCTGCGCAAAATCAAGGTTGAGATCAAACAAGAAAAAGTCGCCCCTTCGCTTTTAAGTATCGGTGATTTGGAACTGCTTTTTAAGCACCTTTACGAACAGCGCGACACCCTGAAACGCACCAGTTTGTTTGCCTGCAAAGTGTTAATTCGCGACATCGCCATTTTCGAACTGTTGTTGTCAACGGGCATGCGTGTTTCCGAGCTGTCCGACCTGAAGAAAAGCGACATCAACCTGGAAACCAACACCATTAAAATTCGCGGCACCGGCAACCGCGCGCGCACCATCCCCATTTTGTCTGAAAAAACCCAGGCGGCGCTCAACCACTACAGCAGCACCTTCCAGCACGATTTAAAGAACAAAGACTTTTTCTTTATCAACAAACACAACCGCAAGATTTCCGATCAGTCCATTCGGATTCTGGTGGAGAAGTACACCGCCAAGGCGGGGATCACGCAAAAAATTACCCCGCACACCTTCCGTCACACCCTGCATCAAATGTTGATGGAAAGCGGTTTGGACATGCGGTACATCCAACAGTTCATGGGCCACAGCAGTCTGTCTTCACCTTTGGTCTTCTCACAAGATGATCGTGAAATGCAGAAACGCATGTTGGCTGAACGGCACCCACGCGAGAAGGTTTTGGCCGGGTAAGCCCCATCTCCCGCCAACGCCATCCGCCCCCTGCAACGAGCCGACCCCCTTATCGGCTCGTTGCTTTTTGTTTGGGGATGTTTTTGATGGGGTAGCGTTTTTAATTGGCTTTGCGCTCCCGATTGGCATTGTGTTCTCGATTGGCTTTGTGTTCTCGATTGGCTGTGCGTGGTATTCGGTATTTCTCAGGATCGCATGATTTAACGAGGATGGCGGCGCTCTCGGTTTCCCCTTTAAGACGGATCGCGCATGCGGATAAGGCCGTCACTTCGGTTGTCCTTATTCACTTTGGCCTGACCGCTACACCACAAACCTCATAAAGCCACGCGTTTGTACATGACTGTCACCGCGTTGTTCCTCTCACCTATCGTCCATATCCAGGGTTCCAGCAGAGGCGGAAAACCGCCCGCATCATACCGAAGCAAACGGAAGGAAAAATGGGAGGGCCCCGCCGCGGCGAAGCAGCGGCGGGAGGGACCTAACCCGCATTTCTCACAAGGAATTCTGCTACGAAGCCGAAACCCATGCGATTACGAGGGGGCGGCCTTCCGCATTACTCGGTCGAGCCGCCTTCGCCGTAGCGCTGCTACGCCGAATGGTCGGACCCCTGCGCCGTCTCTCGGTCGCAATCTTCGTACTCACAAGGCTTTCTGCTTCTCGCGACGAATCCTTGTGAGACATGCGGGCTAATTTTCCTGGAGGGGTCCTTGAGGAATCGGCGTTGGCGCTATCATCAAGCCGGCCGACGAGCCTCCTGTTTCGCGGTTCCAGTAATTCCTCGTAGGCGTCAGCCCCAATCAGCGCCATAAGCCGATTGGTCAAGGATGCTGCTAATCCCAAGGGAACAACACCCCGGGAATCGTTGGTGGGCTTGATCCCCCCGGCCCGTTCATTGTGACTGAGCATTTTCTTTTTCGAAGCGACGGCATGATCCCCATGCGCGATCCCACCAGCCCAACACCGTTGGGCGGCCAGAGGGTCGAAATCCCCGCCGCCCATCCTCTCTTCATCCTCACATCCGAAGAGAAGAAACGAATACCAACCCAAGCTAAATTCACAAAACCCCCATCAACCCAAGCAAAGCATCCCCTCTATCCTTGTCCAAACACGGTCCCATCGGCTAGACTTGCTGCGATAGAATTACCTGTCGCGTTCGCGCTTTTTCATCACCGGGCTCCCACCTTTTCGGCGACCCGGCCCGAACCCGCGGACACCCCCCGGTTCGGATGCGCACAGGGCCCCGATTTTGCCGCAAGGCACGGCGCCCCCCCCGTGGAGAACCCACCCACGCGACAGTTCACGCAAGGAGCAATCATGGCAGGTCATAGTAAGTGGGCCAATATTCAACACCGGAAGTCGCGACAAGATTCGAAACGAGCCAAGGTATTTACCAAAATGGCCAAGGAAATTACCGTCGCCGCGAAAATGGGCGGACCCGACCCCGACGCCAACCCCCGCCTGCGGGCCGCGATTGCGGCCGCCCGCAAAATTTCCATGCCAGGGGACAACATTAAACGCGCCATCGATAAATCAACCGCCGCCGACGCCGCCACCCTCGAAGAAATTCACTACGAGGGCTACGGCCCCGCCGGCACCGCCTTTATCGTGGAATGCCTCACCGATAACCGCAACCGCACGGCCGGCGAAATCCGCAGCATCTTCTCCAAAGCCGGCGGCAACATGGGTGAATCCGGTTCCGTCGCCTGGCAATTCGACAAAAAAGGCTACTTAACCTCGCCCAAGGGCGAACGCAGCGAGGACGACGTTACCGAAATCTGTCTGGAAGTAGGCGGCGAGGACATCGAAGACGGCGGCGAATTCTGGGCCTTCATCAGCGCGCCCGAGGACCTACATGCCGTTCGCGACGCCTTAGAAGAACAAGGCCTTGAAGTTGAATCCGCCAAATGGGAAATGCTCCCCCAAAACCACATTCAAGTAGAAGGCGAAACCCTGGAAAAAGTCATGCGTCTGATGGAAAAACTCGACGACTGCGACGACGTTCAAAACGTATGGAACAACGCCGACTTCGACGAGGCCGCGCTCTCTTGATTATTCTGGGCATCGACCCCGGCTCACGCATCACCGGTTTCGGCTTGATCAACAGCCGCGGCAACCACAGCGCCATGATCGAAGCCGGCCCCATCCGCCTTCAAAAAATCGAGGACATCGGCGAGCGCTTGGTGGTGCTCGCCGATACCCTTGAAGAACTCATCACCCGCCACAAACCCGACGCCATGGCCCTGGAAAAGGTGTTCCACGGGGTAAACGCCAAGTCGACCCTGGTCCTCGGCTACGCGCGCGGGGTGATCTTGTTGTGCGCGGCACGGCACAACCTCCCGGTCGCGGAGTACGCGGCCACCGAGGTCAAAAAAGCGATCACCGGCTTCGGACGCGCCGAGAAGACGCAAATCAAAGAAATGGTCAAAATCCTGCTCAAGCTCGAAAAGGATCCCAAACCCCACGATGTCACCGACGCGCTCGCCATCGCCCTGTGTCACGCGCACATGGGGCCGATCAAGGCGCGCATCAAAGAACAAGAAGCCAAGTTCTGGTCGCGGGTGAAAGGCTAACCCGCTATTTCCTAAAAGAAGGCCGCGTGTTTTTCCCGGCGATGCGTTGTCTCCAAGGGCGCCCCATGCAGGCCGCCGCCACCGAACGCTTATCACTTGGCGTCACCGGGCGACAACTCACCCCCGGCAACGCGCCCACGCCCGATTGGCTCGACGGGGTCAAACCGGAATGGGAATGCCGCGGCTAAAGCGGCGCGTTTACATGCGAGTGCCGTAAATTTTTTGGCGATCCAGCACTCAGCGCGCGTAGTTGCTGCCGCGGAAGGTGCGGCGGCGCAGTTTTTTGGCGACGCGGGTGGGACCCTGGTTGTAGGCGGTCAAGGCGACGTCCAGGTCGCCAAAACGATCAATCAAGTAACCGAGGTAATCAGCACCAAATTGGATGTTCCAGTGAGGATCGTAGAATTCGTGACCGCGGAAGGCAAAGCGCGAACGCACATGATCGTTGCCCAGAATTCGGGCGGGCATCACCTGCATCAGACCTTTGGCGCCCACCACGGAAATGGCGCACGGGTCAAAGGTGGATTCGACGTCAATCATCGCCAACAACAAAGAAGGCGGAACATCGATTTCAACGGACTTCTCAACAATGAGCTGACCCAAATCCAGTAACGCTTGGGGGTCCTGGCCCAGACGGCGCTCCGCAAGCAAAGGCGCAATGCGGAAGGCCAGATCGTCGTAACGATCCATGGCGAAGGTCGTAAATTCAGGCGGTGACACGGGCTCAGAAATCAATCGACGGGGCGAGAATGAAGGCTCGCGCAGCATAAATACCGGAACCACCAGGAAGAGAGAGATCAACCAAATTTGTACTTTTGTTTGCATCACGGGACTTCCTGATTTCCTCATACACCCCACGCGGGTCGCATGGGCTGATTTCAAGCCGACCCAGAGGGGTCGAGCCACTGCAGAACAGCGGACCGCCGCCAAGTTGCAACCCACGTGCCAAGGCAAAATCAGCGCTTTGTGCGGCTTGGTCGAGAAAACCAGGCAAACAAAGAAAGCTAACCTTATTTATTTCAATATCTTAAAGAACACACACGAAATTCCCCGATTGAGATACAAAAAGGTCCCAGCTTGGAGACACCAACGCAAAACAAGGGAACTAACACGAATAAAAACAGCACTTTACACACAGAGACAACTTTTTGTCGTCTTTTTCTGGGAACCAGCGAGGGATCGGCGCAAAGGCGCAAAAAACCCACGCGAAGTTTAGGTTGTCGCCAATATTAATTGACAAAAACACTGAAAAGGGGGCAGCGTGTTGCTCATCCGTTCATATGATTTAACCGCCCTTATGTTACCAAACGGTAACGGTTTTCCACAAGCACCGGATTCGACTTTTTCTCAAAAAAAGTGTTGTGGCCGACGGGCTTCCGCCTCGCCGGCGCCATCCACCTTCCCCGATCACGACCCATCCTGATCGTGATCGGGTTAAGATGTTTGCTGAAGAGAACATGACTTCGTGGCCAAGCGAGGCTACCTGGGTCACCGTTCCTACAAACAACCGGGCCCATGGTGATGCGAATCACCAGAGACAGGCTGTTTGGCGTGAGCGATCACGGCGAACCCGACTTTTCACCCCTCAAGGAAATCAACAACGTGACAACTTTCCCGCCACCCCAAGAAGTGTCTATCGAAAAAATCCTAAATAACGGCGCGGGCTTGGCGCGCACCGGCGAGGGCCAAGTGGTTTTTGTGAACGGTGCGCTGGACGGCGAACGTTACCACATCAAGGCTTGGCACAAGCGGCGCGGCAGTCTGTGGGCGCACGAGGCAACCCGTCTCAGCGATTCGCCCCAGCGCACCGCCCCCGATTGCCCAAGCGCAAACCATTGCGGGGGCTGTCAGTTACGTCATGTTCGCGCGGAAAACGAGGCGGCAATTAAGGCGGCATTTTTTAGCGACACCTGTGGACGAATTGGTAAATGGTCGGTAAGCGAAACGGAAATAACCGCGTTTCCACGGCCCCACTCGCGTTACCGCGGCAAATTCCAGGTAAACGGAGGAAAACTCGGTTTTCACGAGGCAGGCAGTAACCGCATCGCCCCAATCCGCACCTGCGATGTCTTGCCCGCATCGGTTTTCGACGCCCTGCCGCGGCTTGTCAAAATCACCCAAGACACAGCTTTTAAAGGGTTTATTTTTTACGCCTGTTCACCCGATGAAAAAAATCCCTGTTTTTTGTTTGAAGGACGCGCCGAAAAACCCAAAAAAGTTCTGTCTCTGATACAGAGAAGTGGTTTACCAGTAGCGCGGATCGGCTGGCGCGCGGGCGGCAACAGCAGCAAACAATGGCTGCCCACCCCGACCCTGACCATGAGGTGGTGCGACTGGAGGGTTACCCTGGAAACCGACCAATTCTTCCAAACCAACCCGGCAAGTTGGCCGCGGTTCTGGGATCAGGTACGCGCTTACCAGCAACAGGTTCAGCCACGGCTTATTTGGGACGTTCACGCGGGCTCCGGTTTCCTCAGCGCGGCGTTGCGCGGCATCGGCGACACCTGCAACCTGGTCCTCAGCGAACCCGATCCCCGCGCGATCACCAACCTCAAACGCAATCTGACCAACCACAACGGCGTGACCGTGGTCCACGGCACCGCCGAAGACGTGATCAAGCAGGGAAGTTTGGCGGAACAGCCGGTCGACGGGCTGATTTTGGATCCGCCCCGTGTCGGTCTCAGCGATATCCTTATTGATTGGATCGCAACGGCGCGGCCGGCGAGTTTGCTGGCTTTTTCATGCGACAGCGGCACCTTCGCCCGCGATTTGAAAAAGCTACGCGCGGCCGGTTACGAACCCCGGGGCGCCGCCGAAATAATGGATGTAGTCCCTGGCAGCCTGCGCTTCGAAAGTGTCCTCACCTTGGTCGACAGCCGAAACTCGCGCTTTCGTTTGACGTAACCCCGCTTTCCCATTAGAATGTGCCTTTGTTTTGGCAACGTGCGGGAGAGGTCATGTTATGAGTGCCACGGTTATCATCCCCGCCAGAATGGCGGCAAGTCGATTCCCGGGCAAACCTCTCGCTACAATTCTCGGTAAACCCATGATCGAATGGGTGGTACAACGTTGCCGGCTCGCCGCGGTCGACCAAGTCATCGTCGCCACGGACAGCCCCCAAATCGCGGATGCGGTGCGCGCCTTCGGAGGCGACGTGGTCTTAACCCGCGCCGACCATGAAAACGGTACCAGCCGGATTGCCGAGGTCGCGGCCGGTCTGCGCTGCGATATCGTGGTGAACGTCCAAGGCGACGAACCGGCGATCCATCCCGACGACATCAACGCGGTCATCGCGCCGCTTCGCGACGATCCCCACCTACCCATGGCAACGCTTGCCGAGCAGCTCCAAACCGCGGACGACATATTTAACCCCAACATTGTCAAAGTGGTGCGCGCCGCCAACCGCCACGCACTTTATTTTTCCCGCGCGCCAATCCCGTACCACAAACACGACGGCATGACCGCGCCCACCTTTCCCCACCCGGAAACACCCGCCTACCGTCATGTCGGCATTTACGCTTACCGCCAAGCCTTTTTGCTCGAATACGTCGCCCACCCGCCCTGTGACCTGGAACGCATTGAGGGTTTGGAGCAATTGCGCGCGCTTCACATGGGCGGCTCAATTTATGTCGGCGACGCGACCCATTCCTCGGTCGGCGTCGACACACCCGCCGACGTCCCCCGCGCCGAGACTTTATTAAAAACCATCCTCGGGACGACCACGCCGTCACCAAGCAATCAGCCCATGACGGACGACGGTCTCACCGACGACCCAAAGTAGGAAGGAACATCACATGACCAAGTATATCTTTGTAACCGGCGGGGTGCTCAGCAGCCTTGGAAAAGGCTTGGCTGCCGCCTCCATCGGTGCATTGCTGGAAAGCCGCGGCTACAACATCACCATCCAAAAATTGGATCCATATATTAATGTAGACCCCGGCACCATGAGCCCGTTCCAACACGGCGAGGTCTTTGTCACCGACGACGGTGCGGAAACCGATCTCGACCTCGGCCACTACGAACGCTTCACCAACATGACGGCCACCCAGCAGCACAATTGGACCACCGGCCGCATCTACCAAAAGGTCATTAATAAAGAACGACGCGGTGATTACCTGGGCAACACGGTGCAGGTCATCCCCCACATCACCGACGAAATCAAAAACAGCATCAAGAAGCTGGCCGGCCCTGAAACCGACATCATTTTGGTTGAGATCGGCGGCACGGTGGGCGACATCGAGAGTCTCCCCTTCTTGGAGGCCATTCGCCAGTTACGCCTGGAGGTCGGCCCAGGCGACGCGATCAATCTGCACCTGACCTATGTTCCCTACCTGCGCGCGGCGGGCGAGCTGAAGAGCAAACCGACCCAACACTCGGTCAAAGAACTGCGCAGCATCGGCATTCAACCCGACATCGTGTTGTGTCGCTCGGAATATGACTTGCCCGACGACCTGCGTCGCAAGGTCGCGCTGTTCTGCAACGTGCCTACCGATGCGGTTAAGGTCGCCATCGACGTCGACAACATTTACAAGGTTCCGCTGAAACTGGCCGAACAGAACCTGGACTCACTGGTTTGCCAGTTGCTCAACTTGGACGAGGGTAATGCCGACCTGCGCCGTTGGCGTGACCTGAGCGGGATCATCGATTCCGATCGCAAAGAAGTGCGCATCGCGATCATCGGCAAATACGTGGATTACCCCGATTCCTACAAGTCCATCAGCGAGGCCTTCACCCACGCCGGCTTCCACCACCGCGTAAAGGTCAAGCTGCAATGGGTGGAGAGTTCCCGCTTCGAGAAGGGCCGACACCTGGAGGAGCTGGCCGCCTACGACGGGATTATGATTCCCGGCGGGTTTGGCAGCCGCGGCGTGGAGGGCATGATTCGCGCGATCCAATACGCACGTGAAACCAAGATCCCGTTTTTCGGAATTTGCCTGGGCATGCAGTTGGCGAGCGTGGAGTTCGCCCGTCATGTCGCCGGCCTGGAGTCGGCCAACAGTTCCGAGTTCGAGGACGATCCGCGCTTTAAGATCATTTACAAATTGCGCGAGTTGGTGGACATCGACGAAATGGGCGGCACCATGCGCTTGGGCGCCTATCGTTGCGAAATGGAGCCAGGCTCTTTTGCCCAAAGGGCTTACGGTGAGACAAGCGTGGACGAACGCCACCGCCACCGCTATGAATTTAACATTGAATACAAAGCCGCCCTGGAAGAGAAGGGCCTGCGTTTTACCGGTATTTCACCCGACGGCATGTTCATGGAAATCATCGAACTGCCCAACCATCCCTGGTTCCTCGGCTGCCAGTTCCACCCGGAATTTAAATCGAAACCCTTCCAACCCCACCCCTTATTCCGCGATTTCGTCGGCGCCGCGCATGCCCGAAGCCAAGCGAAACAGGAACCCGCGGCGGAGCCCACTACCGAGGAGGCGTTGTCATGAGTTTTTCCATTGAGATCGGCGGCAAAACCTTCAGTGCCGGCGGCGCCCAGCTTTTGATCGCCGGCCCCTGCATGATTGAGTCGGAACAACACGCGATGACCATGGCCAAGCACATCAGCCAACGGGTAAAGCAATACGCGGACAACTTCCTCTGGGTGTTCAAGGCATCCTTCGACAAGGCCAACCGCAGCTCGGGCGACACACCGCGCGGGCCCGGGATGGACGAGGGTTTGCGTATTTTGGAGCGCATCAAAAACGAATTCAACGTCCCTGTTTTAACGGACATCCACGAGAGCTACCAGGCCAAACCTGTCGCCGAGGTGGTTGACATTTTGCAGATTCCGGCCTTTCTGTGTCGCCAAACCGATTTGTTGTTGGCGGCGGCGGCCACGGGTCGCGTGGTCAATGTGAAGAAAGGTCAATTTGTAGCGCCCCACGACATGGGGCGCCCGATTGAAAAGATCCGCGAGGCGGGTAACCCGGCAGCGATGATCACGGAGCGCGGAACCTCCTTCGGCTACAACAACTTGGTTGTCGACTACGCCGGGTTGTATGTCATGCGCCAACACGGAGCACCGATCATTTTCGACACCACCCACTGCGTGCAGTTGCCCGGGGGGATGGGGAAAGTAAGCGGCGGTCGTCGCGAGGTGGCTCCCTACATGGCGAAAGCCGCGGCCGCCTTCGGTGTGGACGGCTTTTTTATGGAAGTACACGACAACCCGGATCAAGCGTTGAGCGACGGCCCCAACCAACTGAACCTCCCGCTGTTTGAGGAACTGTTGCCGCGTTTGGTCGCCGTGCGCGAGGCTGTTTCATGAGTCGTGCCCGCGGGCGCCAGGTGCTGGAAATCGAAGCGAGGGCGCTACAGGACTTGGCCGCCGACCTAGGCGATGCTTTCGAGGGCGCGGTGGCGATGATCGCCGCGTGCAAAGGTCGCGTCATCCTGACCGGCGTGGGAAAAAGCGGGTTGATCGCACGCAAGATCGCGGCGACCTTCGCCAGCACCGGCACACCTGCCTTTTTCGTCCACCCCACCGAGGCCCTGCACGGTGACCTGGGCATGATTGTCTCCGGCGACACGGTCATCGGCATTTCCAACTCGGGCGAAACCGCTGAATTGTTGGCGTTGCTGGAGTTCGTCAAGCGGTTGGGCACGACCTTAATCGCGATCACGGGAAAACCAGAGAGCACCTTGGCCAAACACGCGCACGTCGCCCTGTGTTACCGCATCGCGGAAGAAGGTTGCCCGCTCGGCTTGGCACCGATGGCCTCCACCACGACGACCTTGGCCCTGGGCGACGCCTTGGCCGCGGCGGTGATGGACGTCAAAGGGTTTACCAACCGCGACTTCGCCCGCTTCCATCCTGGCGGGAAGCTGGGCAACAGCTTGTTGCTGTTGTCCGAGGTGCTGAAGCAACACGGCGGTGCCAAACCCCAAGTCACGGCATCAACGACCTTGAGCGAAACCCTGCTGGAGATGAGCGACAAACGTTTCGGGATGACCGCGGTCACCTTGGAAGAAGGCGGTTTGGGCCTGATCACGGACGGAGACATCCGTCGCTTGATCCAGCAACACGGCCCGGCCGCGCTCGACAAAACGGCGGGCGCGGTATGTACGCGAAACCCCAAAACCATCTGCGATGAGGAACTGGCGGTGGCCGCGTTGGCGTTGATGGAACGCCACAAGATCACCTCAATTATTGTGACCAACCGCGACAAGGAATACGTGGGCGTAGTTCATTTGCACGATTTATGGCGAACGCAAATGGTTTGACGATGATTGAAGCAACAACTGCAAGCGCGGTGATCGAGGTTTGGCCTCATCACCGCTTTTCTTTTTTTGGCGCACAAAAACAGAATGGGGGGTTTCATCAGAAAACCCCAGACGCCAAAACCGCGTTGAAATCGTCGGGGTACGTCGTCAACGTCAGCGGTCTTTCTCGCCCACTTCACCTCCCCGTCACCCACATCACCTTGTCTCAAGGCCCAGGTCACCGCCACGCGTCCCATCTCGCCCACCTCGACGCCGCGATTTGCGTCGACCTTGCCCAGCCTCGTCGTCAACGACGCCCACCAAACCCGACCGCGTCGCCAACGTCGTCCAACCTTGACGTCGACCTCGTCCGACCTCGTCGACGACCTCGACCAACCTTGCCCGACCTTGACGACGACCTCGTCCGACCTCGTCAAACGAGGCGACGAGGTCAGGATAATCACGCGCAAAAGGGCGCCAAATCGAAGGTTTTTCCACCACACCGACCACCTCACCGACCAGGTTGGCAACTTTTTTCATCGACGTCGCCGACCACCTCGACCAGGTCGACGACGTCGTTGGCAAGGTCATCAAGGTCACAACAAGGTCGCCCACCAAGAACGCCAAGCAACTCTAAAAAAGAGACTTATCTAACAACAAACAAAAACTATACTATGACAAACCACCACTTTTCCACAGATCAAGCGCGCTTTTATGAACACTTACTCATTTAAATCAAAGTTTTTTTAACCGACCTTTATAGAAAAAGCCAATCTTTTCAGTTACAATGCGCAGTGTTGACGACGACCTCGTCAAAACCGCGCCCACGTTGGCTTCCAAGGTCGTCGACGACGGTACGGTCCTGTTTGCGCGATTTAAAAATCATCATTTCAATTTGGGAAGGTAAGTATCACAATGTCTAAAGCAGCCACCCCTAAGAAGAAAAAGGTCACCCTTTCTTTTGAAGGCGAACCTGGTTCCGAAGTCCAAGTTGCCGGTAGCTTCAACGACTGGTCCATCAACGACAAGAAAAAAGCAAAAGTCATGAAGGAAAAAGACGCCGGTCATTTCTCCATCAATCTCTTTCTCCCTGTCGGCGAACACGAATACAAGTTCTACAGCAATGGCGAGTGGATCGTTGATCCAAAAGCTGAGAAAAAAGCGCCCAACCGTTTTGGTACTTACAACGCGGTTATTGAAGTTAGCGAATAAGAAAACGCCCGCTTCAATCCGAGCCACCCTTCCCTGCCACGCGGGTGAAGGGTTTTTCTTTTCCATCAAACAAAAACACCTAAACCTCTCCCATTCACCACCTTAGCAAACATTCGCCGGCCGTAAAACACGCCGACTTACCGACGTCGTCTGCCGGCAAATTGTTCCTGAAAAGGCCTCAGCGTTTTCAACGCATATTCATAACCGATCTGTTCAATCTTCTCAATCGCTTGCCAATCTAATAAATGGAACCGCTCAATGGGTGGCGTTAAGTACGCTTCGGTTTTCTTCTGTAATGCTTCTTTTTCGACTGAGCTTGAGATCATCGCCGTGCGTAACAGGATATTGAGAATACTGGGTACCCTTAACTTCGGTGCGAACGGATTGATACGGTTACGCAACATCCCCCAGGGACTAAAATCTTGATCGACCGGGAACTCAACCGAGAGCTCGTTATTGGGGCTAACGTCCACGGCAAACACCGGTCCACGTCCTTGTTCGAGCATGACGTCGACGGGGACGTTGTTGAGCAAGCCACCGTCGACCAAGGTATTGCGCTGATGAAATACCGGCGGCACCAATCCGGGGATCGCGGTACTGCAGCGCACCGCCCGCCACAACAACCCGGAGCGATGCACGAAACTCTCAGCACGGGTTAGGTTGGTCGAGACACAGTAGTAGGGGATCCACAGGTCCTCGACCTCGGTTTCGCCGTAGAGGTTACGGCCCATGCGCCGGAACCGACTGCCCCGCGTCAGCGCCAACATCGGCAAGGTAAAGTCGAAGATCGACCCCTTCTCGACAAACTCCTCACGGGTGCGCTGCAGGATGTGGTCGACGTCCCAACCCATCGCGTACTGTGCCCCGATGATCGCCCCCATGCTGGTGCCACCCACGGCGTCGATGGGGATCTCCAGCTCGTCCAGGGCGCGCAAAACACCGATGTGCGCAAAGCCACGCGCACCACCCCCGCCCAAAACCAGGCCCAAGGCGCGACCCGCCAGCAGCCGCGCCAAGCGGCCGTAGTGACGCGGTCGTTCCACATGCAAGTGGTGGTAAGCGTTGTAATTGCGGTGGTAACGCAAGGTTTCCGCGGTGCCCTTGGGTTGTTCACCACCTTGGTACAGGAACACCAACTCCTTGCGAACACGCGGCACCGACGACGCCAACCCCTCAAACGCCGAAATCAGCAGGTCACCTTGCCGCGGGGGTCGCGACGGGCACAGGAACAAAATACAATCGGCTTGGCGCAAACAACAGCGGGTCCAGCGGCTGTCGCGCGCGCCGGCCTGGTAAAGGACGTAGTCGTATTGGTGCTCTCGTTGGTTCAGCCAAGCCGAGGTACGCGGTGAAATACGCGTGTCGTCATCACCAAAGCCGACCTCGCCCTCGACTACCTCGGCGGTGAGATGGCAGGCGGGACCGAGGCGCTGCAAGGACAGGCAGAGCCGCGCGCAGAACTCGGTAACAGGTAAATCCGGGTCGAGGGCAACCACGGCAATGGTCGCCACCCGTAAAGCGGGCCGCTCCTCCAAGAGGTCACGGCGCAACCGCTGCACGATCAGCCGCGTCAAACCCATCATGGTGCTGGGAAACTGGGTCACCAACTCATCGAAGTCTTGCTTATCAAGGCGCACCAACTCGGAATCGCGCACGGTGAGCAAGGTGGCGGACCGGGTCTCGCCCGTGATCAACGACATCTCCCCGACACATTCACCGTGGCCGATCTCGCCAAGCACCCGTGTGCGGTCCTTATTGAGGACGCGCAAACGACCGTAGACGACCAAGTACATGCAATCGCCCGGCTCGCCGTATTCGCACAAAATTTCGCCCGCGCGATAATGCACCCAGGTGAACCGCGCCGCGAGTTCAGGCAACGCTTCACGCGGTAGCCGCCCGAAAATGGCGTGCGTCTCCAGCAACGGCAGCAGACCCGCGTCCTCTAGCTGAGAATGTTCCATAAGACCTTATCGATGAGGAGTGATGATCCCCATCATACGTGAGCGGGACGGGATTGAGAAGCGGTCAGGCCGTCTGCCACACAACCCGAACCACCTCAATAGGGATCCCGTTGGCCTGAAAGTATTTGAGCCAGCCCCGTTGATTGGGCTGGAGTTGGTCGCCGGGACCTTTGACCTCGGCGAGACGGTAACCACCCTCGGGCGGGAACAACAGCAAGTCGGGGAACCCGGTGCGGTACAAACCGGGATGGGTCACCAAGCGTTCAAACAAAACGGCCAAGGCCTTGCCGTGCATCTGCTCGTGAATCCGAGCGACGTGCTCGCGCAGGCTTGGATCCCAACCTACCAGGTAATTATTGACCCCCCATTTCTCGTCCATCACCTTCTGGGCAAGGGGCAGCCAAGGTAGGCCGAGGCGAAGCCAATCAAGCCGTGCTTGGACCGCCTCGTGCCGATGGGCCAAAAAGGCGTTGGAGAACAGGTCGGCGGGGCCGCGTTGGTAATGGTTAAAAAAAGCGCCGCGCACCGGGGCATAAACAATGTCCCAAAAAATTAGGCCGAACACGCTGAGCCAAAACCAATTCTCAGCACCAAAACCCGGCATCCCCTGCTCCTGAAGATGTTCAAGCACCTGATGTTCAATCCGCTTACGCGCGTCGCGAACCAAGGTCAGGGTGCGATTCGGGAAGCTGGCGCGTTTGGGGGCGGGCATGCTGTGTCCCAACTTTTTGGCGACCTTCACCCGAAACGCGTTGGCAAAGAGACGCTCTTCCTCGGTAGCGGGTCCATCCAAAAGGGCGCGGCACATCGCCATTGCCTGACGGGGTCGGCCGAGTTTATCCAACAAACGGGCCTGGCGTTCTCGGGACGGCGGTCGGCTTGAGTCGTGGTACCAGGCCAAGGCCGCCTCAAACGAACCGCGCCGCTCCAGCCAGGCCCCAACGCTGTTCAGCAAACGGTCGCGACGGCGGATGAGGACCCGTTCGTCATAGGTGGGCGGCATCGCCTCGCCCAAAACCGCCAACCCCGCTTCGTCCTCCGCTTCCATGGCCAGGTCGCATAAAGCCCGCTTTTCCAGCCACGCCACCGAGGCGTCCAGCAAGGCACGGGATTGGAACCAACGATCACCGCGCAGCAGGACCACCGGTTCATAACGCAACAGCCCCAAATCCAGCAGCACAAACTCGGTCCAATCCTGGCGGCTGTTGCCGAAGAACAGCAAGCGGTAACGCAGCAACACGTCCTCGCCCAATAAGGCGACCCAATTAAAACGCGCCTGAAGCCACGTGGCGGCGGCGCTTGGATCAAGGTGGGTCACGACGAGGGCAATCAGTTCGGGTTTCTTCAACTTGCGAAAAACGGGGGTTTCCTCCGGCAAGGCGTCGCGATGGGCACGGAGGAGGGCCTCGACCTCGGCGCGGGCGAGTAACGCAAAAACCAAGCGCGGTTCATCGAAAGGACAACACCGAAGCAAACCGGCCGCGGCCAAAGCATTCACCGCCGCGGGCACATCCTCGATTTCGGGATAGGCGAGTTTGTCACACCGGAAAAACGGCCCTTTGCGCATCAGCAGCCGCACGTACAAGCGCTGAGCCGGGAGCGGCACCGCCCGAAAAGCGCGGGAAAACGCCCATTCGTCGGGGCCGAGAATATCGTCGTACCAACGGTCGACAAAATCGAGGATTTTGAAAAAGTTGTCGAGGTAATAACCGGTCACCAGGGTGACCGGCTCGTTGCTAGGCGAGGGCTTCATTCGATGACATACACACCGGACCAGGCGAAGTCACCGGCTTCTTCCCACGCCGGACGCCAGATGTAGTGCCGTAATTCGCCGTCCGGCCGGTCCAAATCGATCAAGGCGAAGTTGATACGAATCGACCGTAACCGGCCGCCGCCGCCTTCCTCCTGCAAGCGCTCGCGGAAGAACGCAATGGGAATCTTGATCTCGGTTTGGTAGCCGGTTTTGGTGGTGGTGGTGATCGCGTCCATGCCCTCGGGCGCGTTGTCAATGCCGGCCAAAAGGCCTTTGTCACCGAGGGGGGCGATCACAAAGTTGGGATCGTCGTCGCCTTCACCGGGAAAACTGTCGACCCAGAACAAAATGCCGTCTTGCCGCCAAGGTTTCACCTCGGGGGACACCACCACGCGGTCGTCGCGAACCTTAACCGCGATGAACACGTTCTTGCGGTCGTGGAACATGGTGAAGCGACAGGATGCGTCGGAGGGCCCGCCCCAGCCTTGCTTGTGTTTGTTCAAGGCTGCTTTGTCGAGGTCACGGAAGGGTTCGCGCATCTCGCCCCATTCACCCAAATCACCGTCGAGCTTGATTTCTTTGAACTTGAGCAAGCGACGTTTCTCCAAACCAATGACCATTTCCTTTTGGTTGACATGGGTTTTCCCATCAACGGTAAACGCCATGCTGTATTTAACTTTGGGCGAGGCCGTGGACTCAATGCCGATGGGCGATTTCACATTCAAAGGGATTTCCAGCACCCGACGGCGTCCCGGTTTCAGCGGAAAGTTAAAGTTCGTTTGTTCGATCTCGAAGACAGCAGGGGCTTCGACGGTAAGGGTCACCTGGGCTTCCACCTTCTCCCGGTTATGCAAACGCAATTCGACACGGCCGCCGTCAAAGCGTTCGTTGGCGACAAACACCGCGGAGCTTTCCATCGGGCGCTCATCGAAGCTAATTTGCTGGGTCACCGTCTGGAAAAAGTCATGGGCTTTTTTGGTTTCTTCACCGCGGTCTGGAAACACATCAAACACCTTGCCCTGCTTGTCGAAGGCCCGGTAAACCACGTTGTCGGGTGCGACTTCCACCAGCCAGTAGTGGCGCATGCTGCCGACCTTGTCGAGGTACCAACGCTGGACCAGATCGATACCGCGGTCGCCGCGACCCCAAGCACCGTCGCCGATGTAAAGCACCCCGTTTTTGTCGATTTTGCCGTTGCTAAGGGGTTTGGAGCGTTTGTAGGTGTGGTCGTGGTTTTCAAAGGCGGCGGTCAGCCCGTAACGGCTGAAGATAGGTTCCCAATGCTGACGGCCGAGGACCGAGTATTTGGTTTCGTAAACGCGATGGCTGGGATAAAGCGGCACGTGGTAAACGGCGAAGAGGTTCTTGAATTGGTGGCGGTCGGCGGCCATGTGTTTTTCCAACCAACGCGCCTGCTCACCGCCATGGGCGTTGGTGTGGCCGCTGTCGAGCACGTACACCACCGTGTGGTCACCGAGTTGACGACGAAAATAGCCCTGGGTTCCGGCCTGGGCGAAGTAGTTGTAGAAAAACGGCGCTTCCTTGGGATCGCCGCCGTAGCGGGCGGAAACCTCGTGGTTCCCGATGGCCAGCATCATCGGAACCGTATACCCGGAGGGCGTGATCATGTTCTCCGTCCACAGCTTCAGCCAGGCGTCCCAACGGTCCGCGTTGCGCAAGCTGCCGTCGGCATAAGCGATATCGCCGCCCAAAAGCGCGAGGTGGGGCTCGTGGGAGGCCGCGCCGCGGAACATGCGGCCGACCAGTTGGGAGGTGCCGAAATCACCGCCGGTCACGATGCGCAGTGTTTCGCTGTCGACTGGCAAGGTACGAAATTTAATCTCTTTGCTAAAGCCATGTTCCGGGTTGCCGGCAACACAATAATAAGTGGTGTTCGGCGTCAGTCCGTCGAGACGGACCCAGTGCACATCGCGGCCATCCTCCAGGCCGGGTACCTTATGGCTTTTGCCCTTGCGTTTCACGGTATAAGCGTCAACTTGGCCGTTACGGGAAGCGGTGTCGAGATATACCCAACTCTCGCCCCCGCCGTCGAAGGTCTGGAAGTTGACCGTGATCGAGGTACCGGTTTCACCTTCATAGGTGAGGTAGACGAAGCGCGGCGTCGCCGACAGGAGCGACATCATGCAACAAATTAAAGAAAAGAAAAAACAACGACGCAGCAGCATTGGGGGTCCTTTTCGAAAGCAAGCGTTTGGCATAACCTCCGCAACCTAACATTTGGTCCGGTAAAGATCAAGGGATGGGAAAAGCAAGGCAACCGCTTTGCGTGGGCGAAGGCGAAGGCAAGGGTCGAATCCTGGACCAACTTCGGGTTAACCTCAGCAAAACCAAGCCTTCTTCCCCCGCCGACGCCAAACGAACTAGGATAGGGATCAACCACGCGGGAGGGACCGATGATTAGCTGTGAAACCGCCGTTCAATCCTACAACCTACATTATTCAATGATTAAGTTTGTGCGTTTCGAGGGTTTGCTCTGGAGTGGCGACAACCTGCCGCTCAAGCTGGGCAGCATGGGTGAATTGGTCCTGACCGAAATCGACCTGCGCGATCAGGAGACGCGGACGCGCCGACCGGCGGCATGGGAGCGGGGCATGTTGCACGCCCAATTCGAGCCGGGCGTGCGGTACGACCTCAACTTCCGCCTGGAGTACCGCGCCCCGTTTACAACGGATCTGTACGGCTGTGATTTCAGCGGCATTCATCCGAACCACTACCGTCTGCACCTGGACTTCGCGCTCGGCAACCCGGCCACGGAAAACGACCTGCTGCGCGTCCAGCTCGGCAACCGCCAGGTCGACTTAAGCCTGGCCCGCGCCCAGGAGTTCACCTTCGACACCGGCCCCAAGGTCACCTTGCACCGCGAGCGCGAGGCGGTGTCGGTAAAAGTCGAGGACCGCCGCATCGCCCCCTTTTCGCACCCGGCGTTCCCGGTCCTCAGCGTCATCCCCTGCAAGGAAAATCGCAAGGCGGGGTAAACCTCCTTTTAGAACGACCTTGTTTCCAAGAAAGCCCAAACACGTTTTAGGTTGGGCGCCACGTCAAAGGTCTAATTCCCAGAAAGCCGTTGCGGCTAACAGCACTTGCGCGCGTAAGGCGGCGACGACGAACACCCCTGCTTCCTTCTCAGATCACACGGGTTGTCCCGCGCCGCGCCACCCCTCCCCAGTTTTTGCTTCAGTTGGGGGTGTTTTTTTCCGAAGAGGTAAGAATACCTTTGCCAACTTTATGACGTTTCCATTTTCCTCGTTTTGGCAACGAAACCTTCGCGGGTCGACGCGTTTTCCGCCGGGAACGGATCGGCTCAGTGCTTTCATGCGTGGGTTTCGCCGTGCTCGCTCGGCACGGCACGCGTCGCAGCACGTTTTTGGCCGTTTGGTTCCCCGGCGCTTCAACCCGTCGGTCCGCCACCACGGCCGGTCGAGAAGGGAGGACCGCCTTGCCCGAACCTACTGGGTACCGCTTGCAACGGATCTTTTTGGTTTTTTGTCTTTCGCTGTTTCCGCTCTTTTTATCAGCCCAAGATTACTTCGACCCACCCCTCCTTCCCGGCCTTGAAGGCGTCCGCTTCTGCGGCACCGTTGCGCCCACGGTCCCGCCCAACCGGCAACCCGCCGGCGATTGCGACACCCAGCAAACGATCGTTCGCGACACCTACGAAGCCGGTGACCTGTTGATCATCCCCACGGTGTTTCACGTCATCGCGCGCACCAACGGGACCGGCAACATCGACGAAAGCTTCATTCACAGCCAGGTGGAAATCCTTAACGAGGACTTTAACGCCCAGGTCAACACACCCGGCGCGCCCGGTAACGACAGCCGCATCCTCTTCGTTCTGGCCGACCGCGACCCCAACGGCCAACCCACCAACGGCATCACCCGCACCTTTAACGACGCCTGGCACGCGGACAACGACAGCTTCGGCTACCGCCGCGCCCTCAACTGGAACCCCGACCGCTACATGAACATCTACGTCAACAGCGCGGGCGGCAACCTCGGCTACGCCTACCTACCCTCGTCCGGCAACGTCGCCGGCGCTTACTACGACGGCATCAATGTGCTTTGGAACGCGGTCGGCCGCAACGCGCCCATCGGGCCGCCCTACAACACCGGCCGCACCCTCACCCACGAGGTCGGCCACTACCTCGGCCTCTACCACACCTTCCAGGGCGGCTGCTGCAACAGCTACACCTGCGGCGATCTGGTCAACGATACGCCCTCCCAGAGCCAACCCATCTACGGCTGCCCCGGCGGCACCGCGACCTGCGGGAGCAGTGATCCGGTCGACAACTACATGGGTTATGCCGACGACGCCTGCATGAACCGCTTCAGCGTTGAACAAATCAACCGCATGCGCTGTACCCTGCTCTCCTTCCGCCCCAACCTGTTCCGGCGCCTGCCTCCCGATCCAGTCGCGGTCTGGATCAGCCGCGGGCTCGGCGTGATCCAAGACGAAACGCTTTCGGTCCCCATTGTGGTCGGCGAGGTTGCGCAATATCTGGACGTCAACGCCTTTGATTTCGAGCTCAACTACGACACCAACCTGTTCACCTACGAGGGATTCACCACCAGCGGCACCGAAATCGCCGGCTGGGATTTGGTGCTCGACAACGAACCCACGCCCGGCCGCGTGCTGGTCTCCGCCGCCTCGACCCAAGAGTTCACCCTGAGTACCGACGGCGACGCCATCCTTATTTACATGAACCTGCACGCCCGTGCCGACGCCACGGTCGACGCCTGCAGCGCGCTGTCCCTGCCCAACGCGGCTTTTGTGTTTAACGGCGGTTTCCCCGAAACCCAAACCAGCGACGGCCAACTCTGCGTGGAAGCGGTACCGCCCCCCCTCGCCGATCTGTCCCTGCACCAAACGGTCAGCCCCGACAAACTCGACAACGGCGGCGACGTCACCATCACCTTGCGCGTGGATAACGCGGGGCCGGACAGTGTCGGCGCGGTGACCACCGCGCTTACCTTGCCCGCCAACATGGCCTTCGTCTCGGCGAGCGGCGACGGCACCTACAATCATCCCAACTGGCAACTGACCGGGGTGACCGCGGCCGGATCCGCAACGGTCGCCGTTACCGCAACCTTTGTCAGCGGCGACAGCGCCACCATCGTCAGTGAAATTACCGCTTCCGACGTGGGCGACCTGGACAGCAACCCCGGCGACGGCAACACCCAGGACGACGATTACCAAACCGCCACGATCCGCCGACCCGAGGCCGACCTCGACCTGCGCGTGCGCGTTTCCACCACGGTCCCCTTCCTCGAGCAGCCCTATTTCTACACGGTCACGGTCGGCAACAACGGGCCGGATCAAGCCGAGAACATCACGGTCTCCGCGCCTTTACCCGCCGGGTTAAGCCAGGCGAGCGCGCAAAGCTCGGTCGGCAGTTACGACGCCGGGGTTTGGAGCATTCCGGCGCTGCCTGCCGGTCAATCCGCTGAACTGGTGCTCACCACCGCCGCGCCCAGCGTCGGCGCCCGCACCTTCACGGCCGAAATCACCGCCGCCACGCCGGCCGATCCCGACTCGACCCCCAACAACCAAAACAACGCCGAGGACGATACCGGTTCGGCCACGATTAACCCGCGCCGTGCGGTCGGCGCCTCGATTGTCATCACCACCGCCGACGGCAACGGGGTCGGCTTCAACGACACCACCGCGGTGGATCCGGTCGGCGGCAACACGGGCACCACCCTCGGTCAACAGCGCCGCCTGGTTTGGGAACACGCGGCGGCCATCGTCGGCAGTTTCCTGGCCAGTGATGTGTTGATCACGGCCCAGGTCGACTTTGCCGATCTCCCCTGTCCCGGCGGCACCCCGGTTCTCGCCCACGGTGAACCGCTCACCGGGGTGATTCAGTTTGACAACGCCCCCGATCCCGACACCTTCTACCCCATCGCGCTCGGAAACCACATCGCGGGCGTCGACACCAACGGGGCCGAACCCGAAATCGTGGTCACGGTCAACCCGTCGATTGCCGCGGGCGGCTGCCTCAACGGAACGGATTGGTACCTCGGCTTGGATGCCTCGCCGGGGAGCCAAGTCGATATGGTCAGCATCGCGGTGCGCGAGTTGATCCACGGCTTGGGTTTCCATACCTTCGTCAACGGCGGCCACGGCGGCAAGTTTTTCGGCCAAAACGATGTGTTCATGAAGCTGCTGCGCGATCCGCTAACCAACGAACGCTGGTCGGCCATGAGCAGTTCCGAACGTTTGAGCGCGGCGGGCCGCGAACAGGTCTTTTTGGGCGAAGGCACCCGCGCCGCGGCGGGCACGGCCTTGACCGCCGGCACCGACGGCGGCGGTTACCTCCTGCTCGATTTCGATTACCAGGGTTCGGTCAGCGACTACAACCGGGGTTTCATCAGCGCATCAGCAACGCCCGATCAAGTGTTGGAACAGTTCCTCGTCGGCGCCAACCACGATCCCGGCATCGCCATGGAAGTCTTGTTCGATCTGGGTTGGACGCGATTGGACCAGGCGGATGTCGAACTCACCATGACCGTCGACAACGTCACCCCGCTGCCAGGTGATCGTATCGAATTTGCGATTGAGGTGCGCAACCGCGGTCCCCGTGAGGCGACCGGACTGGAAGTCAGTGCCCGCTTACCCGCCGGCTTGACCTACGTTTCCGACGATGGGAACGGCGCCTACACGAGCGGGAACGGGCTGTGGACGGTCGGTACCCTCGGCGAAAACCAAACCACCGTGCTGAAGCTGTCGGTGGACGTGGCCGCCTCAGGCGCCAAACAGTTGGTGGCGGAACTCACCAACGCGGATCAGGGCGATCCCGACTCCTTACCCAACAACGGATTAATCAGCGAGGACGACACGGCCGCGATTTCGGTCGGGAGCGCCGATCTCAGCATGGCGATCAGTGCTACGCCGGAGAAAGCCGACGTGGGCGAAACCCTGGTGATTCGCGTGCAGGTCACCAACGCCGGACCCGACACAAGCGAGAACGTGACCGCCCGCGTCTCCATCGGCAACACCAACCCGACCCCGGTCGAAATCCTGTCCGACGACGGCGGCGGCGCCTTTAACCCGGCCACGGGTCTGTGGACCATCGGCAGCCTCGACGCGGCCCAAACGGTCGCGCTGAACGTCACCACCCGGGTCATCGCCTTCGGCGGCGTCGGCGCGGACGCGGAAGTGCTGACCAGCAACTTGTTCGATCCCGATTCCACACCCGGTAACAACCTTTCGAGCGAGGATGACTGGGCCTCGGTCGTGGTCGGCACGCCCGAGGCGGATCTGAGTTTGAGCGGAACGCTTTCGAGCGAGGTAGCCAACGTCGGCGACCGCGTCCAACTCAACCTCACCCTGACCAACAGCGGCCCCGACGCTTCCGGCGCAACGGTCACCCTGGCCCTGCCCGGCGGGGTGGATTACCGTTCCCATTCCGGGACCGGAACCTTCAACGATCAAAACGCGACCTGGACGGTCGCGGCCGAGCAACTGAGTAGTCCGGCCCAACTGACGGTTGAATTGGCGGTGGTGTCCTTCGGCAGTTTCACCCTCACCAGTGAGATCAGCGCGGCGGATCGTTTCGATCCCGACTCCACGCCCGGCAACGACGTGCCCAGCGAAGATGATCGCTTTAGCCAAAACCTGCGTACACCCGAGGCTGATTTAGAGCTGGGCCTGACCCTCGGCAATGGCACCGCCAATGTGGGCGACACGGTCCAACTCAACCTCGACCTGCTCAACCGCGGCCCCGACGACGCCACCGGCGTTCAGGTCGCCAACCGACTGCCGGGCGGTTTAACCATCACCGGCAGCAGTGGCGCGGGCAGCTTCGCCGACGGCCTGTGGACGGTGGCTTCCGTACCGGCCGACAGCCGCGTCACCCTGCAAATCAGCGCGCGGGTCGACGTGGCCGGCACCAAGGTCAACACGGCTGAAATCATTGCCGCCGACCAACAAGACCCGGATTCCACGGTCAACAACAACGCCGCCGGTGAGGACGATCAAGCAAGTGCGACCATCGGCGCAATTGACCTTTCAGTCGCGATGCAAAGCGATGAACCGCAACCCTTGGTCGGTGAGAACACCACGGTGACGATCACCCTCGCCAACGCCGGGCCGGACGACGCCACCGGCGTTCAGGTCGCGGTGCCGATCCCGGCCGGGGTCACCCTCACCAACACGCCCGCCGATTTTGCGAGTGGGGTATGGACACCGCTAACCCTCGCCGCATCGAGTCAGGTTGATTTGGTGTTGATCCTGCGCAGTGACAGCGTGGGCGCCAAAACGGTGACGGCCCAGGTGGTTGCCGCCGACCACGGCGATACGGATTCCCAACCGGCCGACGGTCGCGGCGACGATTACGCGGAATTGGTGATAACCCCGCGCGCCACGGACGGGGCACCGATCATCATCGTGAACAGCGACGCACCCGGCGAAGGCTTTAACGATCCGACCCCGGTCAGCCCGACCGGCGGCAACACGGCCACCACCCTCGGCACGCAACGCCTGCAAGTCTTCGAACGGGCGGCACAAATTTGGGGCGGCCTGATCAACTCATCGGTGCAAATCAAGGTCGAAGCCCGTTTCGACGCGCTCACCTGTTCGTCATCCTCGGCGGTGCTCGGCGCGGCGGGCCCCAAAACGGTGGCCCGTGATTTCCCCAACGCGGGTTTCGCTTCCACTTGGTACCACATCGCGCTCGCCAACGCGATCGCGGGCAGCGACCTCAACAACGGCAACCACATCGTCGCCACCTTCAACAGCAGCATCGACAACAACAACGGTTGCCTCGCCAACACGAACTGGTACTACGGCCTCGACGGCAACAACGGCAACAACATGGACCTGCTCACGGTGGTCCTCCACGAGTTGGGCCACGGCTTGGGTGTCTCGACCTTCGTCAATGGCCAAACCGGCGCCAAGCTCCTGGGTTTCAACGACATCTATATGCAGTATTTGCGTGATGCAAGTCTGGGCAAGTCCTGGCCGCAAATGACGGATGCGGAACGGGCGCGCTCCGCGGTTGATACCCGTGATCTGGTCTGGACGGGCCCGCTCGTCAACGGCGGCGCCGGCAACCTCACCGACGGCGTCAACAGCCGCGGTCAGGTGGAGATGTACGCACCCAACCCGTTTCGGAGTGGGTCCAGCGTGTCGCACTTCAGCACCGACCTCAGCCCCGACGAATTGATGGAGCCCTTTTTCACCCAAGCCACGACCAATCCCGGCCTCGCGGTGGCCCTGCTGGGTGATCTCGGTTGGCAAGAACAACCCCTCGCCGACCTCAGCCTCACCGGCACCCTTAGCGACACGCAACCTGGCCTAAACGAGTTGGTTACGGCAACGCTGGTGTTGCGCAACAACGGTCCGGGGGAAACGGGATCGGTCACGGCGGAGGTCCTCGCCGACAGCGGTTTGACCTATCAATCCCACACCGGCGGCGGCAGCTACAACCCCGCCACCGGCGTCTGGACCATCGGCGATATGGCCGTCGGCGCGGCGCCGACCCTTTCCGTTGTCTATCGCGCGGAACGGCTTGCGCCGCTCAACCTGCGCGCCCAAGTCACGAACGCAACCACCGACGATCCCGACTCCACCCCGGAAAACGGTTATCTCAACGAGGACGACGACCTCACCCTCACCGTCGAACCCATCTTCATCGGCACCGCCGATCTCAGCCTCAGCGCCACCGCCACAACCCTGACACCCATCCCCGGCGATCCGCTTTCGGTCACCTTGGAACTGCGCAACGACGGCCCCGACACCGCCGAAAACATCGCGGTCGACCTGATCATCCCACTGGCGTTCACCTACCAAAGCAGCTCCGGCGACGGCGCGTTCGACACGGGCACCCGTCGCTGGACGTTGCCGAGCCTGCCCACGGGCAACACGGTTTCCCTAACGCTTAACTTGCTCTACGACAGCGGCTCGGGTGCGTTCATCTACGCGGGCGTCGCCCAGGTCGATCAGGAAGACCCCGACTCCACGCCCGGCAACGCAAACAACAACGGCGAAGACGACACCATCACGCTGGCCTTCACACCGGGCAGCGCGGGCACGGCCGATCTCTCCCTCGACCTGGTCGTTTCCGACAGCACGCCCGAGTACGGTTCCCGTGTCACCTTCACCCTCACCCTCGACAATGCCGGTCCCGACACCGCCGAGGACATTGTCGTGTTGGTCTCGCCCGCGGCCGCCTTTCAGAATATTGCCGCCGATCCATCCTGGGACCCGGTCACCCAGGAATGGCGACCCGACGACCTCGCGGCGACCAACCAAGCCGTGTTAACCCTGTCCGCCGACGCCGTCTTTGCCGGCTCACACATCTTCCGCGCCGAGGTGCGCGCGGTCCGTCAAGACGATCCCGATTCCACCCCCGACAACAACCGCCCGGACAACGTCTCCAATGAGGACGACTTCGTCATCACCACCATAAGCACCCTCACCGCCGACCTGGAGCTGACCCACACCGTCACGCCGGGTAACGTGGACGTTGAGGACGCACCCGTGCTGCGGCTGAGCGTGACCAACCGCGGTCCGGCCGCGAGTGAAAACGTGGTGGTCCAACACGGTTTGCCCGCCGGCTTAACCATCGCGGCTCAATCCGGCGACGGCGCCTATGACACCGGCAGCGGGGTCTGGACGATTGGGACCCTGAACAGCGGTCAGACGGCCCAAGTGGAAATGACGCTCACCATCGCCGAGGTCGGGCGCTATAAAGCCACCGCCGAGGTCACCAACGCGAGCCGCTTCGATCCAGACTCCACCCCCGGCAACGGCGCCAACGGCGAGGACGACTACGACGAGGTGGTCATCAACGCCGTGGGCCAAACGCTGACCACCATCACCATCCTCAACTCGGACGGACCGGGCGAAGGCTTTAACGACAACACGCCAACCGCCCCGGTGGGGGGCAACACGGGCACCACGCTCGGCGAACAACGCCTGATTGCCTTCCAGCATGCCGCGGATATTTGGGCACGCTACCTGGCCAGCCCGGTTGAAATTGTGGTGGATTCTCGTTTCGATCCGCTCACCTGCTCGGCCTCCTCCGGCATCCTCGGTTCGGCCGGCCCGCGCGGCGTTGCGCGCGATTTCCCCAATGCACCAATCAGCAACACCTGGTACCCAATCGCCCTGGCCAACGCCCTCGCCGGCAGCAACCTCTACGGCGGCAACCAAGCCGCGGCCCGCGCGACCTTCAACAGCAGCATCGACAACAACAACAATTGTTTGTCCGGTACCAACTGGTATTACGGGCTCGACGGCAACGCGGGCAACAACATGGACTTGGTTTCCGTCCTGCTCCACGAAATGGCCCACGGCCTCGGTTTCCTTACCTTCACCAACGGCCAAACCGGTAGCCGTTTCTACGGGCGTAACGACGTCTACATGCAACTGTTGATGGACCACAGCCAAGGTTTGCTGTGGTCGCAAATGAACGACAGTGGTCGTGCCCGATCCGCCGTGGATAACGGCGATTTGGTGTGGACCGGCAGCCAGGTCAACAACGCCGCCGGTGAATTAACCGCCGGCACCAACAGCAGCGGCCTGACCCGCATGTACGCACCCAATCCCTTCCGACCCGGCTCCTCCGTCAGCCACTTCGACACCGCGCTGGCACCCAACGAATTAATGGAACCTTTCTACACGGGACCCAACCACGATCCCGGCATGGCGGCACAACTGATGTTTGACATTGGTTGGCCGGGTGCGCGCAGTGCCGACCTGAGCCTGACCGCCGCCGTGGATCGACCCGCCGCCTTGCCAGGCGAAACCGCCGTGTTCACCTTGGTGCTCGGCAATGACGGCCCCAACCGCGCCAACGGCATTCGTGTCGCCATTCCCATCCCCTCCGGTCTGACCTATTTGGGCGACAACGGCTTGGGCACCTACAGCAACGGCGTCTGGAGCATTGACTTGCTCGACGCCGGCGACACGATCAGCCTGCAAATCACCACCTCGGTCAACCAAAGCGGCGACAAACTGCTCGTCGCCGAGGTGGCCGACGCGGATCGGCCCGATCCCGACTCAGTCCCCGACAATGGCAACCCCGCCGAGGACGACTACGCCGCGGTCGGCATCGGCGCGGCCGATTTGGCGCTGGCCTGGCGCGCCGACGACCTCTCCCCCTTGGAACTGTCGACCATCAACCTCCACCTCGACCTGACCAACGAGGGCCCGGACGACGCCTCCGCCGTGGTGGTCGGCATTCCCCCCTTCGCCAACGCCACCTTGCTCGGTGGTAACAACAACTTCGACCTCGCCAACCGTCGCTGGAACGTCGCCAACTTGGCCGCATCAGGCACCACGACCTTGACCCTGACCTTACAAATCGACCGCTTCGGCGCCACCACCCCGGTGATCGTCGCCAACGCGGAGATCATCGCCGCCGAACCGGACGACCCGGACTCGGTGGTTGCCAACCAAGATCCGGCCGAGGACGACTGGGCCGGGATTACCCTGACCCCGCGACCCCTACCCAAGGCCGACCTCTCGCTGACCACCAGCGTCGACGCCTTCACGTTGGAAACCGGCGAACTGCTGACCTTCGCGATCAGGCTCCACAACGACGGCCCGGCCCTCGCCACCGATGTCGCCGTCACCGCGACCTATCCCGGCTTTAGCCTGGTCGACGCCAACGGGTCCGGCACCTTTAGCGCGGGTCGCTGGTCGCTTGACGAACTCGGCGCCGGCGCGGCAACCACCCTCAACCTCATCTTGCGCGCCGACGCCTTCGGACCGACCACCTTACAAGCCGAGGTCGCCGCAAGCGGGGTGGCCGACCCCGACTCAACCCCGGCCAACGGCCTCAACGCCGAGGACGATGTCTCGACCCAAATCGTCACCCCGGTCAGTCCCGCGAGCGCTTTGATCCAATTGCAAAATAGCGACGGGCAAGGTGTCGGCTTTAACGACGCCACCCCAACCGCACCGGTCGGTGGCAACGCGGGCGACACGCTGGGCGCACAACGTTTGATCGCCTTCCAATACGCGGCGGATCTGTGGAGCGCCAACCTCGACAGCGAGACCCCCATCCTGATTCGCGGCCGTTTCGGCAACTTGGCGTGCAACCAAAACGACGCCGCTTTGGCACAAGCACAGCTCTTTTGGCAACAAGACTTTACCGGCGCGCCCCAAAGTGGCGTTCGCTATCCAAGCGCCCTCGCCAACACCCTCGCCGGCGAGGATCTCGACCCCGACCGCCCCGACGCCGTGCTGACCTTTAACCTCGCGCTTGGCGGCGCCAACTGTTTCAGCGGTCGCGATTGGTACTACGGCCTCGATGGACAACCGGGAACACGGATCGATTTCGTCACCGTCGTGCTGAAGCGGCTTACCCACGCGCTCGGTTTCTTCACCGATCTCAACGGCGCCGACGGCAGCCTCGCGGGCAGCCCGGAACGCTTCCTCGACCTGGTCACCGACCGATCAACCGGCCAAACACTGCGCGCCATGAGCAACAGCGCGCGTGCCGTCGCGGTGGTGAACGAAGGGAACCTGGTCTGGACCGGTGCGGTTGCCGGCGCGGTCGCCGGCAGTGGTGCGGGCGTTCACCCTCAGGGCGGTTTGCTGCTCCACGCACCCAACCCCTTCCTCGCCGGCGCCTCTTTGATCCACCTCTCCCAACAGTTTCAACCGAACCAATTAATGGAGGTTGCCTTCTCCGGTGCCAACCACGATCTGAGCCTCGCGGCGGCACTGCTGCGCGATCTCGGCTGGCCCGGCGTCGCCACCGCTGATCTTGAGCTGTCCCTGTCCGCCTCCGACACCACACCCGAGGTCAACGACGTCATCACCCTCACCGCAACCCTGACCAATCACGGTCCCGATACGGCAACCGGTTTGTCGGTCGGCCTTCCTTTACCCGGCAACCTCAGCCACCAAAGCAACAGCGGCAATTTCGATGCGGGTACAGGCTTGTGGTCGCCAAGCGACTTGTCGAGCGGGCAGCAAGTCCAACTGACGGTCAACGTCCAAGTCACTAATAACCAAGCGGTTACCTTAACGACCCAAGTCCTTGCCGCCGACACGGTCGACCCCGACGCGACCGCGGGCAACGGCCGTCCCGGTGAGGATGACCAAGCAAGCATCACCCTGGCCCCGTTCCAGGTCTTTAACGCGGACCTGGGTCTGACCGCAACCGTGGATCGCGACAGCCTCCTGGTTTCCGAGAACTTCACCGTCACCCTCAACCTCAGCAACGCCGGCCCCGACAGCGCCGACGCGGTCGCGGTCCAGGTCAGCCTGCCCGGCGGCGTCACTCTGCTCTCCAGCAATGACACCGGCGGTGGCGCCCTCGACAGCGGCACGGGTTTGTGGACCGTCGGCAGCATTGCCAACGGGGCCACCCGCGCTTTGACGATCACCTTCCGCGCGGATCGCGCGGGCACCTTCCTGGTCGGCGCCGAGGTAAGCCAAAGCGCGGCGATTGATCCCGACTCGGTGCCCAACAACGGCAACAGCAGTGAAGATGATACCGATCAAGTCGGCGTCAGTGTCACCGAACCACCACGCGCCGATGTCTCGGTCAGCCTGGCCACCGATCAAAGCAGCCCGAACCAGGGCGACCTGTTCACGGTCACCGCCAAGGTCCGCAACGACGGCCCGCAAGCGGTTACGGTTACCACCGAGATACGCCTCCCCCAAGACATGACCCAAGTCGGCAGCACCCTGAGTCAGGGTAGCTTCAACAACGGCACCTTCGCACCGGGCCGGTTGGCCGCGGGCGCCGAGGCACGCTTAACCCTGGAACTCTCCGCGGCAAGCAGCGGCGGCAAAACCCTGGTTTTCGAGGTGATGAGTAGCGACGTCACCGACCCGGACGCCACACCCGGCAATGGTTCAACCAGTGAGGATGACCTCGCCGAACTCACCATCTTCCCCCGAAGCAATGCCGGCGCGGTCATCGTGATCCGCAACAACGACGGACCCGGCGAAGGCTTTAACGACACCCGCCCCGTCAGCCCCGTGGGCGGGAACCCCGGCACCACCCTCGGCGAACAACGCCTGATTGCCTTCCAACGCGCGGCCGACATTGTGGCGGCTTCGCTCAAAAGCGACGTCACCATCACGGTCCTCGCGCAATTCGACGCTTTGAGTTGTAGTTCCACCTCGGGCGTGCTCGGCGCGGCGGGACCGGTCACCGCGGCACGCGACTTTACCGGCGCCCCCCACGAGGCGACCTGGTACCACATCGCCCTCGCCAACGCCTTGGCGGGCCGCGACTTAAACGGCGGTGACGGCGAAATCCGCGCCACCTTCAACAGCAGTATCGACAACAACGACAACTGCTTGCGCGGCACCAACTGGTACTACGGCCTCGACGCGCGACCCGGCAATAACATGGACCTTGTTTCCGTCTTGATCCACGAGTTTTCCCACGGTTTGGGGTTCAGTACCTTCGTCGATCCTTCCGGCAACAAACTGCTCGGCTTTGACGACACCTACATGCGCAACCTCAAGGACACGCGCAGCAACAAGTCGTGGTCCGCCATGAGCAACGCGGAACGGGCGGCCTCAGCCGTCGGCGGCGCGAGCACGGTGTGGCAGGGCGCCAACGTGGTCGCGGCGAGCGGCGGTCTCACCAACGGCCGCAACGGCGCGGGCGAGGTCGAGGTCTATGCACCCAACCCCTACCGCCAAGGCAGCTCGGTTTCTCACTTCAGCACCAGTCTGGTACCGGATGAACTGATGGAACCCTTCTACACCGGACCCAACCACGAAATGGGCCTGGCGGTTCCTTTGTTTGAAGATCTGGGCTGGAATGCCGCCGACCGCGCCGATCTGAGCATGTCGCTCAGCGTCGACAACCCGACCCCGGCCGTCGGCGAAACGGTAACCTTCACCGTCAAACTCCGCAACGACGGTCCCAGCGCGGCGGAGAACGTGCGCTTCCGCATCAACGTCGGCGCGGGTTTGATCACACCGGCGGGCAAGGACATCGACCCCGACGATCCCTGTCAGCTCAATCCCTTGGGCGACGAAATCCTCCTGGATCTGGTCATTGCCGACCACGAGGCGACCTTCACCCTGTGCAAAGAGGTTCTGGCCGAGGGTGACCGCGGCGTTTCGGTGGAAATCATCGCCAGTGACACCAACGACCCCGACTCGACACCCGGCAACGGCAACACCTTCGAGGACGACTATGCCGCCCTGAGCGTGGGTGGCGCCGACCTCTCACTCGACCTCTTGGCCGACCGCAACAGCGCCGCGGTGGGCACCTTGGTCAACCTGACGCTCACGCTCAACAACGCGGGCAATGAAGAGGCGCGCAACATCGCGGTGGACTTCAGCCTGCCCGCCGGTTTGGAACTGGTCAACCGCAACCCTGCCGGTAGCGCCGGTAACTGGCAAATCGCGCGGCTGAGCGCGGGCGCCTTGTCCCAATTACAACTGACCGCACGCGTCACCGACACGGGCAGTCACACGGTTTCCGCCGAGGTCACCGCCTCGGATCGGCCCGACCCCGATTCCACCCCGAACAACGGCGCAAGCGCCGAGGACGATGCCGCGAGCTTGGCGATTACCGGCACTCCGCCGGACAGCAGTGCCATCGGCATCGCGGTTAACGGGTTCTTCTCCGACAACTGTCCCAATACCGTGGCCCGCCTACAAATCACCTTGGCCGGCGACCCGGTTTCGGGCCTGGAAGCGGACGCCTTCGCCCTGTTTGAGGACGGTCAAAACCTGCCCTTCACCCTGGTGACCGGCTCCACCGCGGGTGAGTACGAACTGGCCTTCCAAACCTTGCAGGCCGACGGCAACAGCCACGACTACGACTTTTCGGTCACGGTGCTCGGTAGCACGGCGACCGGCAGAAGCAGCGCGCGCACCTGCCATATCTCCGGGGTGACGACCTTAGCCAACGACGTTCCGGTCACCGGCATCGCCGCGACCCAGGGCAGCCGCCTGTACTTCGCCCTCGACGTGCCCCCCAACCAGGGCCGGGTCTTTTTCGAGACGTCGGGCGGCGACGGCGACGTCGACCTCTACCTCGCCCGTGATCGCCTACCCACCCTCAACGACTACGACTTCCGCGACATCGGCATCGGCAACAGCGAACGCATTCAACGCGACAACCCCGCGGCGGGCCGTTGGTACGTGGGCCTTTTCGCGGTAAGCGAGTTCCGCGATGTGCAGTTGCGCGGTGCCTACGCGGCCTTGCGCAAGCAGATTCAAATCCAGAACATCTACATCGACGGCTGTCCCGAGATTGCCGTCCAGGTTCAGGTCACCCTCGACGACGTCGGCGTTCCGGGCCTAACCGCCGCCAACTTCCAATTGTTGGAAGACAACGAATCACGCGCATTCAGCGTGGTTCCGCTCAACGAAAACCGCGGCAAATACGAGCTGCGCTTCACCACAACCGAACCCGACGGTCTAACCCACCAGGTCCTGGTTCGGGCGCTGTTCCTCGGAGACAGCGTGGAAACCCGCTCCAGTTACAACCGCTGCGCCGTCACCCAGGTCACGCCCTTGTCCAACGGCGAGCTGGTCGCCAATCTAGCGGGCCGTCGCGATACCTGGCTGTACTTCCGCATTGACGTGCCCAACGGACAGGACGTCTTGGAAATTCGCAGCTTCGGCGGTGCCGGTGACGCGGATTTGTACGCGCGGTTCGGCGACCTCCCCGACCAGAACGTCTTCGACGCCCATCCACGCGTCGGCGGCAACGAACAGACGATCACCATCGAGAACCCAAGCGCGGGGAGTTGGTTCATCGGCGTGTACGGGTTCCTCGACTACACCGGGCTGAACATGGTCGCGGGTTACTGGGTCGAAACACTTGACCTGACCATCGACGCGGTTTCGATCACGGCCTGTCCCACGATCCAAGTGGTGGCCCGCGTCGAGGACCAAAGCGGACCGGTCACGGGTTTAACCGCGAGCGCCTTCACAATCACGGAAAACAACGACGCCGCCCTAGAACCGAGCAGCGTGGTTGAGTCCGACGGGGTTTACCGGTTACGCTACGACACCGCCAACATCACCGGCGACGACATCTTCGTCACCGCCAAGGTCAGCCGCGACGGCCTAACCGCCTTCGACAACCGAAGTTACCGAAACTGTACCCGCGACGGCGGCGTGATCGACGTGTGGATAAACCGCGTTCATGCGGCACCGGCGGGGCCGGAAATCAGCCTGCCGCTGTTTGTCGGCGAGGTCGAAATCGACTTCCAAATCAACAGTTTCCAAGTCGCGCTGACCTACGATCCCAACATCCTGATCTACCGCGGCCTGGACACAGCCGGCAGCCTAATCGCGGACTGGGACGTATTGGACGACAGCGGTAGCGACACGGGCCGGATCCTGTTACAGGCGGCCAACGTGGCCAACCTCAACCTGAGCTCGGACCTGGAACAGGTGCTGACGCGGTTCCGCTTCTTGGTGGTGGGCGACAGCAACGCCTGTAGCGAGTTGGCCTTGCCGGAAGCGGACTTTGTGTTTAACAACGGCAGCCCCATCGCACGCACCGCCGACGGTCGCTTCTGCGTCACCATGGGCTGCCCACGCGCCCGCGGCGACCTGGACGGCGACGGCCGCGACAACCGCGCCTTTGACGCCCTGCAGATTCTCAACAGTTTGTCGGGTATCCCAACCGATTTTGATCCGCTGCCGTTGTGCGTGGCGGACACCAACTGCAGCGGCACCATCTCGGTCCAAGACGCGGTGCTGATCCTGCAACGTTCGGTGGAATTAATCGAGGGTTATTGTTTGGATGATGGGCCGGCAACCCGCGCCGCCAACTTCAGCATCGACATCCCGGAAGAACAGCGGTTGATGGAGACCAGCCAGGACTTCGTCTTCGACCTGAACATCACCAACCTGCCGGACGAAGCGGTCCATGGCTACAGCTTCACCATGACCTGGGATCCCGCGTTGCTGACCTTCGAGGAAGTCGTCGTCCGCGAGGACAGCCTGAGCGAACGCTGGGGTGAACCGATCACGGTGTGGGCGCCGGGTTCGGTAACCGTCACCCACGCTTACCCCTTGACCCCGCTGCCAGGTGACGGCACCTTGTTGCGCTTCCGGGGCAGGACGACAAGCGGCGACGACGGCGACGGTTTGTTGGAATTCTCGAGCTTTTCCTTAGCCACGCCAAGCGAACCGCAAACCACGCCGCCACCCTTGTATTACTCGGTGCTCGGCATCCCCTGTTACGACACGGGCGCCTGGTCGCGTTTGGTCGGGGCCTGGAACAACGAGGTGACGATCCTCGACATCGTCACCGCGATGGAATGCGTACCTTAGCGTAGACCGCGGCGTAGACCGCGACCACGTCATCGAGGTCGCCGCCTTAGGCGAGGGGGTTGCGTCCTTCCCCCTCGCGGGCGCATCTCCTTTTCTGAAGAAGGATTCATTAAACAAAGCGACGACAAGGGGTTAGCTGTCGTCGTCCACCACCCCGTCGTCCGCGTCGACGACGACGCCGAAAACAACGACGGGGTCGCTTCACCCCTTGCCTTGACCCGCTTATGTTGTTAGTCTGGGACTGACATTCATACCGCTCTCAACTGTCACCCCAACCCCCCACCTTCACCACGTCGCAGTCGTGGTTCCCCCACAAAAACCATGAATTTTGGTCATCGCACGCATTTGATTCGTTTTTTTTACGTTTCCCTTATTGACGACCTTGCCTCGGAATTCCCCTTTCCCGGCAGTGCATTCGTGTGGGTCTCCATCTGCGACACCTTACGGCAGGTTTCCCCTCGTCCGCCCCGCGCGGACCTTGCGACCCCTCGCCTTGCGCCGTGCTCTCCGGCGTGACGAGGTCCGCACATTTCTATGTAAAGGAACGGTACGATCACCATGGAACCTAAAATCATTCCCGTCCAACCCTTCGATATGGTTATCTTCGGCGGCACCGGCGATTTAGCAATGCGCAAAATCCTGCCCGCCCTCTATTACCGCGACAAAGACAAACAAATGCCGGTCGAAGGCCGCATCATCGGTATTTCGCGCGCCAAGATCACCCAAGAGGATTACATCGCCCAAGCCAAAGCCGCGCTGGTCGAGTACGTCGCCGCGAAAGACTTGGACGACGACACCGAGGCACGTTTCCTACAACGCCTCCACTACTTCACCCTCGACGCCAAAGGCGACAACGGTTGGCAACCGCTCATCGACCTGCTCGCCGCTCGGCCCCAGGTGGTTCGCGCCTTCTACCTTTCGACCCCGCCCAAACTATTCGGCCCGATCTGCCAGAACCTGGCCCGCAAGAACCTGATCACGGAGAGCTCACGCGTGGTCGTCGAAAAACCGATTGGGACGAGCCTGGCCTCGGCGCAAAAGATCAACGAGGAAATCGGCGCGGTCTTCCAAGAGAACCAAATCTTCCGCATCGACCACTACCTGGGCAAGGAAACGGTCCAGAACCTGATGGCGTTGCGTTTCGCCAACTCGTTGTTTGAACCGCTGTGGAACCACCAATGGATCGACCACGTGCAAATCTCGGTCGCGGAAGCCATCGGCATCGGTGGACGGGGTGAGTACTACGACAGCTCAGGCGCCTTGCGCGACATGGTCCAAAACCACATCCTCCAACTGCTGTGTATCGTCGCCATGGAACCACCCGTTGTTTTCGGCGCGGACGCGGTTCGCGATGAGAAACTCAAAGTCCTGCGTGCCCTGCGCGCCATCGGCCCCCGCGAGGTACGCCAGAAAACGGTACGTGGCCGCTACGCGTCGGGCGCGGTCGACGGTAAGTCGGTGATCGGTTACATGGAAGAAGAGGGCGTGCCCCAGGACAGCATCACCGAAACCTTTGTCGCCATCAAAGCCGAGGTCGACAACTGGCGCTGGTCCGGCGTGCCTTTTTACCTGCGCACCGGCAAACGCATGCCGGAACGCCGCTCCGAAATTGTGATTCAATTCAAGGAAACGCCGCACCTGATTTTCCCCAAAAACGTGAACCAGGTGCGCTCCAACCGCCTCGCCATCCGCCTGCAACCCAAGGAAGGCATTCGCCTGTACCTGATGACCAAGGTCCCCGGACCCGGCGGCATGCGCATGCGCCAGGTTCCGCTGAACCTGAGTTTTGCCGAGGCCTTTCAAGATCGCTTCCCGCTCGGTTACGAACGCCTCCTGATGGATGTGCTGCGCGGCAACGCCACCCTGTTTATGCGCCGCGACGAGGTCGAAACAGCCTGGTCCTGGTGCGAACCCATCCTCCAGGGTTGGGCCGAGATGAGTGAAAAACCACAGTCCTACAACGCCGGTACCTGGGGCCCGACCTCTTCCATCGCCCTGGTCGAGCGCGACAACCGCACATGGTACGAGGAAGGTTATTAATGAGCCCAGCATCGGATCAATCACCCGTTTCGGAACTCCACTTTGAAACCCGCGACCTGCTTTTCGAACAGCTCTGTCTCACCGTGGTCGACCAGCTCAACCAGGCAATCAGGCAACGGGGTTCGGCGAGCCTAATCGTTTCCGGCGGCAGTACCCCCAAGCCGCTGTTCGCCCTGCTGGCCCAAAGTGAACTGGACTGGGCCAAGGTCACGGTCACCCTGGCGGACGAACGCTGGGTCGACGAGGACGACCCCGCGAGCAACGCCAAATTGGTGCGCGAGAACCTGCTGGTCGGCCACGCCGCGGCGGCTTCTTTTCTCAGCCTCAAAACCCCCGAGTCCACCCCGGAACAAGGCGAAAAAACCTTGAGTGATCGTTTGGCGGTCCTGGTGGAGCCCCTCGACGTGGTGCTGCTCGGCATGGGCGGCGACGGCCACACGGCCTCGCTGTTCCCCAAGGGGGACCAGTTGGCACGCGCCTTAAGCGGTACCGGCGGCACGCGCTGCTGCGCGATGCGCGCACCCGGCGCGGCCCAACCACGCATGACCCTGAGCGCCCCCTTCCTGCTCCACGCCCGTCAGGTCGTGATCTTGTGTACCGGCGAGGACAAACGCCGCGTTTTTGAGGAAGCACGCGCCGGCGGACCGGTTGAAGATTTACCGATTCGCGCGTTTTTGCAACAAACCCCCACCCCGGTCGCCTTTTACTGGGCGCCCTAACCCGAATCCCCAAACGATGGATTCGGCCGGGCCGCGGACCCCTCCGCGCCCCTTCCGAGGTTGGAAATGAGTCTACACCCCGTGGTTCACGATGTAACGGAACGCATCAAAAAACGCAGTGCAACGACCCGCGCGGCTTATGTAGCGCGCATGGAAAAAGCCCTGGGCGAAGGCCCGCACCGCAACGTGCTCTCGTGCGGCAACCTGGCCCACGGCTTCGCGGCCTGTAACCTAACGGACAAAACGGCGTTGCGCGGCAACCAACGCGCCAACATCGCCATCGTCTCTGCTTACAACGACATGTTGTCGGCCCACGAACCTTTGCAAACCTATCCCGAGATCATCAAACAAGCGGCCCGCGACGCGGGCGCGGTGGCCCAATTCGCCGGCGGCGTGCCCGCCATGTGCGACGGCGTCACCCAGGGTCAGCCCGGCATGGAGCTGTCGCTGTTCAGTCGCGACGTGATCGCCATGGCCACCGCGGTGGCGTTGACCCACAATATGTTTGACGCCGCCCTGTGCCTGGGTGTGTGCGACAAAATCGTGCCGGGCATGCTGATGGGCGCGCTGGCCTTCGGCCACCTGCCCTGCATCTTCGTGCCGGCCGGCCCGATGCCCTCCGGCTTGCCCAACAAGAAAAAGGCCGAGGTGCGCCAGCTTTTTGCGCAAGGCAAGGTCGATCGTGAAGCCCTGCTGGACGCCGAGTCCAAGAGCTACCACAGCCCCGGCACCTGTACCTTCTACGGCACCGCAAACAGCAACCAAATGCTGATGGAAATCATGGGTCTGCACCTGCCCGGCACCGCGTTCGTGAATCCCGGTACGGAGTTGCGCCACAAGTTGACCGCGGCCACCGCGGAACGCGCCGCCGCCATCGCCGCCTTGGGTGAGACACCGATGCCGCTGTACAAGGTGATTGACGAACGCGCCATTGTCAACGGCGTGGTCGGCTTGCTGGCCAGCGGTGGTTCCACCAACCACACCATCCACCTGATCGCCATCGCCCAAGCGGCCGGCGTACAGTTGAACTGGGATGATTTCTCCGAGCTTTCGGCGGTTACCCCCTCGCTGACACGCATCTACCCCAACGGCCAAGCCGACGTAAACCACTTCCACGCGGCGGGCGGCATGAGTTTCCTGATCCGTGAGTTGTTGGGCGCGGGTTTGGTCCACGGCGACGTCAACACGGTGGCGGCCCACCTAGGCGAGGGTCTGCACGCCTACACCAAGGAACCCTTCCTGGACGGCGACAGCCTAACCTGGCGCGAGGGCGTGACCGAAAGCGGCGATCCCGAAATATTGGCCTCGGTCGCGAAACCCTTCAGTCCCAACGGCGGCGTGGTGGTTTTGCGGGGCAACATGGGGCGCGGGGTGATCAAGGTTTCCGCGGTGAAACCAGAGCACCGCGTGGTTGAGGCACCGGCCGTGGTATTTAATGATCAGAACGAATTGCTGGCCGCCTTTCAAGCAGGCGAGCTGGAAAAGGATTGTGTCGCGGTGGTGCGTTTCCAAGGACCCAAGGCCAACGGCATGCCGGAACTCCACAAGTTGACACCTTCGCTCGGCGTCATGCAGGACAAAGGTTACAAGGTGGCCCTGGTCACCGACGGCCGCATGTCCGGCGCCTCGGGCAAGGTTCCCGCGGCGATTCACGTCACGCCGGAATGTCTGGACGGTGGTCCGTTGGCCAAGGTTCGCGACGGCGACATCGTCCGGGTCGATGCCGAGCAGGGCGTTCTGGAAGCCAAGGTCGCCCCCGAGGAGTGGGCCCGCCGCGAAACACCGCAACCGGACCTGACCGAGGTACACCACGGCTTGGGCCGCGAGTTGTTCGCCCCCTTCCGCGCCGCGGTCAACGGGGCCGAGGCGGGCGCGGGCGTTTTTTCCGCGTAAACGATGACACAACGCCGGTACGGTGGTGCGTACCGGCGTTATCCAAAATTCTCATGCACCACGGTTGGAGGGAGCAGCACGTTGTCCAAAAAGAAAAACCAACACTTTTTCGGCTTGATCGGCGATATCGGCGGCACCAACGCTCGATTCGCCCTCTGGCGCGGCAATGGGCCGGAAAAGATACAAATCCTGTCCTGTCGCAATTACACAACCCTGGAAGAAGCGATTCTCGCCTACCTGGGTCAACAGCTGGGGGTTCACGACATCAAACCCTCGATGGCGTCCCTGGCGGTGGCGGGCCCGGTTACCGACGACCACGTCAACCTCACCAACCTCGGCTGGAACTTTTCCATTGAAGAGATGCGCCGCGATTTAGGTTTTGACCATTTCGAGGTATTCAACGATTTTCGCGCTTTGGCTTTGTCGCTGCCGCACCTGGGTGCAAAGGACTTATTCAAAGTCGGCCCGGAAGAAAACGAGGCCGAACAGGGCCCCAAACTGGTGCTTGGACCGGGAACCGGGCTGGGTGTCGCGGGATTGGTTCCCTGTGACAGCCGCTGGATCGCGGTTCCCGGAGAGGGCGGTCACGTTTCCTTCTCGCCGGAAACCGAACAAGAGGACCGTATCCTGACGTGGTTCCGCCGCAAGGTCGGCGGTCGCGTGTCGGTGGAGCGGCTGATCTGCGGGCCGGGTTTGGAGATGCTGTACCGGGCGATGTGTGACCTGGAAGGCTGGCAGCCGCAGTTCAACACGGCGCGCGAAATTACCGAGGCGGCCCTCGCCAACGCACCCAATGAACGGGTGTGCTTGGACATGTTCTGCGGCATGCTGGGATCCTTGGCCGGTGATTTGGCACTGGTGTACAACGCCTTCGGCGGCGTGTACATCGGCGGCGGGATCATTCCACGCATGCTCGATTTCTTCGCCGAAAGCTCATTCCGGCTGCGTTTCGAGGACAAGGGGCGTATGACACCGCTGACCTCGTCGATGCCGACCTGGGTCATCACCCATCCGATGCCGGCGCTAACCGGCGCCATTGCCGCCATCCAAGACTTGCCCCGCCCAACCACGCCAGGAGGACTGTTATGACGACGTACCCTATAGAAACCATTACCGCCGCCGCCCCCGTGGTTCCGGTGGTCATCATCAAAGAAACCCGCCAGGCCGTGCCTTTGGCACAGGCACTGCTGCGCGGCGGTGTGAAAATCATCGAAATTACGCTGCGCACCCCGGTCGCCCTTGACTGTATCAGCGCGATAAAAAAAGAGGTGCCCGACATCATCATCGGCGCGGGCACGATTATGAACCCGAGCCAACTGGAAGCGGCACTGGAGGCGGGCGCCCATTTCGGCGTGTCCCCGGGCTCCACCGCAACCCTACGCGATGCCGTTAAGGCCAACGGTATGCCCTTCCTCTTTGGCGCGATCACACCCAGTGAGGTGATGACCTTGTTGGACGATGGGTTTCAGTACGTGAAATTCTTCCCGGCCGAAGCCAGCGGCGGCATCAAAACCTTAGCTTCCTGGCAAAGCCCCCTGGCTAACGCCAAGTTCTGTCCCACCGGCGGGATCGATGTCATCAAAGCCAAAGAATACCTTAACCTGGGCAACGTGGTCTGCGTCGGCGGCAGTTGGGTTGCGCCGATGCACGCGTTAGAAAACGACGATTGGCCGATCATCGAACAACACGCCGCCCAGGTGATGGCTTTGGCTGAGGATATATAAGTTAAAAGGCGCGGGATCTTCAGATCCCGCATGACCTTCTTAGCCGCGTAGGCTGAAGCATTCAGCCTGGAAGAAAAAACACATCTTCAACGCGACAGAAGCGCCGAATAGGCGGTTATAGTTCTGTTATGCGTTAACGCGGGTGGTACGAACGCCACCAAAAATAGCGTAGAGAATGAGGCCGACCAGAGGCAAAAGCAAGATTACGAGCGACCAGCCAACTTTGTAGAGCATTGATGAGGGAGAAGAGAGAATCTGGAACAATGCAATAATATCCAGAATAAAAATAACAAGTCCAAACAGGGTGCCTACTGATGCGAATTCCATGAAATACTCCTTATAGATTGAGGTAAGAGAATGTCGAGTTAAGAAACGGCTTGAAAGGTAAAGAGAAAATTAACGTGCGTCGATTTGGAAGAGACGTAAAGTCGGTGCCGGTTAAAAGAAGATCAATCGATTAATTTCATGGCTACAGCCGACTACCTTTTGACTTACTTTGTTAAATTATTGATTACTTACGCTTAAGAAAGGCGGAAGCGAGGATCCCGAGACCGAAGGCGCTGCCCACGTAAACAAAGGGGCGTTCCTTAATGCTATTCTCCACGCGGTTCAAAGACTTTTTGGTCACCTCGGTAGAGGACTCAATCATCTCTTTACTCGTATCCATCACATTTTCTTTTACGCGGTTCACTTCGCGAGCACCCAATTCGGTGATGACCTGGGTTAAGGAAGCCAAATCCTCGCGCAGCACCTTCATGTCTTCACGAATATTTTCGACTTCTTTTGCAGGAGACAACTCCTTCTCTTTTTGGGTAAAATTGCTAACATTGTTTGATTCTTGTAATTGTGCCTGGGGCGTCATAAGTCCATCCTTTTTAGGTAAGTAGAGAGTTACGTTTCGTTGAATCCGCGAGCAATGCCCTTCAGTTCCAGATAGGCACATTCCCAATCAGGGATGCACTTAACCGATGCTGAAAACATGTGAGATGCCTACAGAGGAGCCCAGAAGAGATCAAACCCATCCAAGTTTTCTCTAGTAGTATTCCCAATGCGGTATTTCATGGTGTATTAACTTGCTAAAACGACTGTAAAGCGCTTAGCCTTTGAAGATTTTGGTGTTAAGGCGAAAGAAAAATTAACCTTCGTCATCGGTGTGATCGTCAATTTCATCCTTAACTTCTTCCTTAAGTTCCTTGGCCGAAGCTTGTACCTTTTCAATCTTTTGGTCAATCTTCTTACCGGCCTTTTCCATGGTTCCTTCTTTCTCTTGAGCACAACCCAGGAGGAATGTACTTAACAAGAGAATAATAATAACTGATTTAAAACGTTTCATCATTTCACTCCTTTTTGTTTTGCTGCTTCACTCTATTGCAACCACAATGCCAAAACCAACAAAACAAAAACAAACCTATATCTGCCAACAACTTAAACCAAATCCAAAACAGGCATACACCCATGCAATAAACGTCCCACCCCAGCAACATCTACAAAACGCCGGCATTTTTTTCAAAACACCTTAGATCGACCACGCCGGTCCCTCAGGAAGACCCGGAGAAAGTGCAAACCGGCCACCATGAAAAAAAATAAGGCCTGGGTTTCAAGCCACGAGACAGGGCTTGATCAGGTTGATCGCTTGGCGAGATTTTGGAGGACTCAGGTTCCGCGACAGGCATTGCTCTCTGACAGGCCCGCTCTACATAAATACACGAGAACCCAAGCGCAAAACGCCTTGCCCCCACGCGCCAACGACCCGTTCAAAGCATCAATGAATGACGGCGATCTTACCTAAGAAGCGCGATAACTCGCGGTAATTTTGGCTAAACCTCTTATGTGTAGCGGGGCACCTCGCATCTCGGAAACCAAAAATAGCGTGATGTGATGTCCCAGCCACTCGATTTTGAAGCTAATGTGTTTAATACACAGAAGTTTAGCGGAAATCCCCGGCAGCTTGGCCGAGCTGCCGGGGTGGTAGGTTCGGAGCCGCTCAAACCTCCGAGACGTCTTTGACAGTCCGTAGCCCAGATTTAGCCCGCTCCTACCCCGCACCCTCCAAAGACCGAACACTATCTTGGTCTCAGTTTTGAAGACCGAACTTATAAGGATGGTTTACAGGGTGCGGCCACATTATAGGCCAAGAGGTACGTTAATGACCCAACAAATCACAGCTTGGTGTGGCATAGATGTTTCAAAAGCAACCTTTGATGCTGCATTTTTGTGTAACGAATCAAGTGATCATATCCGTAGAATCCCCGTAAAGAACTTCCGTAACGACGGGAACGGGGTCCGATCATTTCTAGCTTGGCTGAAAAGACTGGAAGCGAACACCAAAATCCCTCTTCAGGGGGTTCGTGTGGTTATGGAGGCAACAGGCCGGTACTCAACGAAGTTGTTTGACCGATTGATGGAGAAACGCCCCGAACTCAGGCCGGCAATCATCAATTCAGCCGCGGCCGCGAAGCACCGCGAGAGCTTCCACCTAAAGCACAAAAACGATAGCCTCGATGCTCGTGCGCTTAGTTATTTTGGTCGCGAAAGAGAGCCACGCGAATATGAGGCGCCATCGCCGCGACTGCTGGAAATTAGTCAGTTGGTAAAACTGCGTCGGTCCATGGTCGATGAACGGGCTCGTTGGAAGCTGAGGCTTCAGGCTTCACTTTTGCAACCCGAAGCATCACGAATTGAACAAGTTATCGCCTTCAAAACAGCGATGATTGAGGACACAGAAGCAGAGATCAGGCGGCTCATCGGCGAAGA
>NZ_JAFREP010000042.1 GCF_017377855.1 Acanthopleuribacter pedis | reverse complement strand
CCGGCCGAACGGCGAAGAGGCGAGCATCAGGCAGATATATCGTGAAGATTCAAATTTTCGCGCCTGGCTACAAATCAAACCGCTAGCCCATTTTCCTATCGTTTTGGTTCTTAACTTAACGGCATTGAGGGTAGGGGGGCGACGTTTTTTTCAGGGGGGTTGTCTGATGATCCATCTTGGGGTCCTCTCCGATTGGGTTCCTGTCCATCCTACAACATGATCGCAAGCGGGTTGGTTTGCAACCTTTTCGCCAAGTGGTTATCCTTTGTCCCCGTCGCTTTTTTTGAAATTTCAGGGGCGGGGCGCCGCGGTAAATGTTTTGATAAATAAGTTCGACACCCCTGTTCAGTTCCACCTGGAACGGGGTAGGTTGTCAGAGGTTGGCGGTTCTCGGGCGCGGGTGTTTGATCCGCCGCAAAAGGATTGCTTCCGAACTCAGGTCTATGTCGCCTCGCGTCGATAACCCTCGGTAACGCGATGCACGGCGGTGCACCCACGCAACCTGCGATGCGCCCGGTTAGGAGAAGGTATGAATGAGGTAGCGGCCAAACGGCCCGGCGACTCTCGCTTCGAGAAACGGTTTCTGTTCAGCAGCGATCCCGCCCTACGCGAACGGTTTATCAATTTTTTCGGGGATTTGCGCTTTGGCATTTTATTAGAAGAAATGGATTCGGCCGCCGGCGTGGTGGCCTATGACCACACCGACGGATTCGACAAGGATCTCACCATCGTGACCGCGGCCTGTGATCGCATTGAACTTCTGTGCCCGCTGCAAAGTGATCGCGATTTGCGCATCCTCGGCCAGGTCAACTATGTGGGTCGCAGTTCCATGGAAGTCGGCCTGCAAATGGAATCGAAAACCCAGCGCGGCTGGGAAGCGGTCGCCAATGCCTTCTTTATCATGGTCGCACGCCGCGAGGAGGGCGCCTTTCCGGTGCCGCCGTTGCGGGTGGAAGGCGAGCAAGAAATGCGCAGCTGGGACGAAGGCCGCGTTCGCCAGGGGGAACGGCGTTCTCAGGCCAAAAGTCATTACCTCAACAAACCGCCCTCGGCCGAGGAAAGCGCCTTGTTGCACAGCTTGCTGCGCGAGACCGAACAGCAAAGCCAAAAAGGCGTGCTGATGAAGGATACCCATCGCCAGGCCACCATTTTGATGCATCCCCAGAACCGTAACATCCACAACAAGGTGTTTGGTGGTTACATCATGCGGCTTTCCTTTGAAACCGCCTGGAGCATCGCCCATATTTTTTCCCGACGCCGCCCCTTGTTTTTGGCCGTTGACCAGTTTGATTTTCTCAAACCGGTTGAGATCGGTTCGATTGTTTCCTTCGACGGCATGGTGACCTTCACCGGTAAAACCAGCTACATCATTGAGGTGAAAGCCGAGGTGATTAATCCCCGCAACGGCACCCGCGAAATTACCAATATTAGTTATTTCACCTTCGTGGCCGCCGACGCCGCGGGGCAACCGCGACCGGTTCCGGCGGTCCTGCCGCGCAGTTACGACGAGGGCTTGAAGTTTATCGACGGACGGCGCCGTTACCACATGGTCAAAGCGAAGCGGGAAACCGCGTCCGACACAACGCCCGATGAAACATCGGACACGCCCGAGGAAGGCGCCTAAAACGAATCAAAACCGGCTTTGTTATCCTCGGATCCGGCTTCCTGCTTGCACTTGACGCAACCATCGGACAATAATGGTGTTACTTCATGAATGGTCCGTGTTTGATGATTTGCTTGGAGAGTCGCTTTTGATTTTATCGGTGGACGGTGTCTCGAAGTCGTTCGGCTCCTTAAAGGCCGTTAATAACGTAAGTTTTGAAATCAAGAAAGGGCGCATCTGCGGGTTTCTCGGACCCAACGGCGCCGGAAAAACCACCCTGATCCGCATGATTATGGACATTTATACGCCGGATCAGGGGCGGGTTACCCTGGCCCCGGACCTGACCGACCACGACCGCAAGAACCAAATTGGTTACTTGCCCGAGGTGCGGGGTTTGTACACCAAAGCCAAGGTGCGCGAGACGCTTTTGTACTTTGCGCGGCTCAAGGGTTTGTCCAAGCAAAAGAGCGTAGAACACACTGACTTTTTTCTCGAGCGGCTTCACATGCAGGACGTGGCTAATCAGAAAATCGAAAAGTTATCCAAGGGCAACCAACAAAAGATTCAGGTCATCGCGGCCATGGTCGCCAAACCACCGCTGCTCATTTTGGACGAACCCTTTTCCGGGCTCGATCCGGTCAACATCAAAATGGTATCCGACCTCATCACCGAACTTTGCGCCGAGGGCGTCAGCATTGTCCTGTCGACCCACCAAATGAATCAGGCCGAAACCTTTTGCCACGATATCTTGCTGTTCAACAAAGGGACCTTGATTCTGTCCGGTGAAATGGGCGCGGTGATCGAACAATTTTCCGGCAATGTGCTCATGTTGGAAACCTCGGATGAAATTCCGCCTTCCCCGCTTTACCGTTTGATCGGCCGCGAGGGCAAGGTGAGCCGCATTGAATTGGCCGAGGATATTACCGTCCAAGCCTTGCTGCATTGGTTGGTCTGGAGCGGGGTGGATACCCATTCGCTGCAACCCTACCGCGTGCCGCTCTCCGACATCTTTATCCAAGAAGTGAGTCGCCATGAAACCCGCTAAGATCGTGCTGGTGGCGAAACGCGAATACTTTGGGCAGCTTCGGCATTGGTCGTTCTGGATGGTGACTTTTGGTTTGCCCGTGATCCTGCTGATGGTCGGCATCGTCTTTTTTATATCCTTCATTTACTTCGTGGGCCATGAGTTACGTGAGATGAACACCGAACAACGGGTACCCAAGGTGGTCGGTGTCGTGGATCCCGGGCAGTTCCTTGATTTGTCCGCCTTTGAAGCCGACGAACAATCATCGGGCGACCCCAAACGCGAACGGGTGGCCAAGTTCGTTTTGGAAGAGATGAATCTGCCCGCACAATTCCGAACCCCGTTTGAAGAGATCATGCGGCTGAGCAACGAGTTGGAAGCCCGTTACGCGTATCAAAGCTACCCCAGCGTGGAAGCGGGCGAACAGGCGTTGCGTGATTTGGAAATACGCGCCGTCCTCTTTGTGGATCCGGCCTTTCGCGAGAATTTCCACTCCCGGTTGACCTATCTCAACGAGGAGAAGACCTTTTCGATCCCGCTCGATCCCATCGAAAACCAACTGAGCCGCAACCTTATCCAAGCGCGTTTTGAAGACGCACCTGTCGACGCCCTAATCGAACCGCTTAAATCCATGGAAACCGGCTTTGTTGCCGCGCAAGCCGTGGCTGAACCCGAATCGGAAGAACAGGGTCAGGCGGATGCTTCAGCCGAAACCGGGGGCGCGTCCGCCACCGCGGATGGCACGGCCGAGGGCGAAGAATCGGCCCAAGAAGCGACGGTGATGGATATGGGGCTGGGGATATTTTTTGCCTCCGCCATGTTAATGCTCGTCCTGGTCTCGACCAACCGCCTGCTGATGGGTTTGGTGGAAGAAAAACAGAACCGTGTTTTGGAGGTCCTCTTGTCCTCCATGTCGGCTGAAGACCTGATGGGCGGCAAGGTCATCGGTCTGGGGGCAGTCGCCCTCACCCAGTTTGGGGTTTGGTCCATGCTGGGTATGCTGCCGATGTTTATGCTGTTCCACGGGCTCGACATGAGCCTTTACGAGCTGGTTCTGTTTTTTATTTACTTCTTGTTCGGTTACCTGCTGATTGCCATCATCATTCTCGGTTTGGGTTCGCTGGTGAGCAATGCCCAAGAAGCGGGCCAGTGGACCGGGTACTTGATCCTGCTGTTTATCATCCCGCTCTACGCCATTCCTTTTGTGGCGCGGGAGCCCGGGACTTGGATCGAGACCTTTTGCACCATGTTCCCTTTTTGTAGTCCGGTCATGGCCGCGTTTCGCATCGGCGTCGGTACCTTGGGTTTGGGCGAGGCAATCATTAGTCTGGCGATTCTCGGTGGGACCATGTACCTTTCCCTGCGACTTATGGCCAAGGTGTTCCGGCTCGGCATCCTGATGACCGGCAGTCCGCCGTCACCGATGAAGTTGGTCAAGTTACTGCGCGAGGCATAAACCTAAGCGGCGCTGAAGCGAGGGGTTTTGGCTAAAGATCTGGAGCGAAATGGTTTGGAAAAAGCGATCCGGGGCCGCGTACGTCCGCAGCCACTGGCCCTGAGCATTTTTGTAAGCCGTTTAAGTCCAGGTTTTTAGAGAAAGTCACCGCGAGTTATCGTGCTTCTTAGGTTAAACCGAGGGTAAATCCATCCCCAAGGAAGGAACCATGAACAACGGCTTGTCACTGCGAAATGCGTTGCGCGGCAAAGACCAGGCCGCCTGTGATGCGACCCTGGCCGCATCGGCCTGCTTGGTTTGCGGTAACAGCGGCTTTACCGGTTCGCTTGATTGGGGGCCCCTCAAAAAGCACCGACAGCTCTTGTTTTACGAGGTGGTCAAAACCTGTGTTTGCGGCTTTCAAAACCGCCTGTTTGTGATCGCCAACGATGTGGAACGCCGCCGTGCCCCGGCCCTAAAAACCAGTGAGGCCGCCCTTGCCGACGCCTTGGCCCGCGGCAACCTCGATCCCGTTGAGCTGGATGAATCGGTAGCCCACATCATGGCACTGGTTTTTGCAAAAAAAAGCGCCGAGGCGCTGGCCCGCGCCGAAGCGGCGGTATCCATCCTATCCGATCACCCGCGCGCTTGGTACAACCTCGCCTGGCTTTACGGTGAGATGGGCCGTTTGCAGGAGGGGATCGTCGCCTATCAGGTTTCGCTTTCGCTTGCCCCTGATTCCATTGAGTCGCTTTACAACCAAGCTTTTCTTATGGCCGAAATCGGGGATGCCGGTCGGGCCGTGCTGAACCTTGCCCGGATCATCAGCATTGCCGAACGCAACGGCGATCAGCAACTGGTTGACGACATGCACAAGCTGGTCGGCGAAACCATGAAAGTCAAGGACCGCTCCGTCGGCCCAATCGGCACCGTGGAAGTGGTGGAGGACGACCTGGGCCGCCGCGTGCTCATCGATCAGCAAAACCAGGGCGGCGCGCTTTTTTCGCCCTCGGCCGCGCTTTATTTGGCCAGCCTGCCCGAGGCCTCCGTCTGGACCGGCAACAACGATAGCGAGGCGCAACCGCTTGCGCTTGAGCCGGGACCGGTGCCGGATAGCTTTTTCTCGACGGCTTGGACCGCGCTCGCGCTGCAACATGCCAATGTCACCGGCTTGGCGCTCGGTTTGGGGTCCGGCACCGGTTTACTCGCGCTTCTGGCCGCCCAACCCAAACTCAAAATCACCGTGGTGGAAGTATCACCCGAGGTGGTCGCCCAGGTTCGGCGCTGGTTCCCGCTGCTGCGCTGGTTTGAGGACAGCGGCCGGCTCACCATTGAGATTGATGAAGGAGGCGCCTGGCTGGACGGTCATAACCTCGACCCCTATGCGTTTTTGATCACAGATGTGTTTTGTGGTGAAGCCGAGGTGCCCGATGTACTTACCGCATCGCGGCTTGAAAAATGTCGCCGGGCCGAGGTCGATGTCTGGCTCAACCTGATCGTTGATCCCAAAAAAGAGCGCTTGGCCCTGCTTGTGCGGCGCTTCGAGGCGGCCGGTTTGCCCTTGGCCTACGCGGGCTTGTCTTGTCCGCCGCTTGTTGCGCGACGCATTAGCGCACACTGGATTTTGGCCACCCGCGCACCCGACTTTGCAGCGATGAAACGGCACCAGCCTTTTGGGTGGTGTCTGCCGGATCCGCTGAACCTGTTCCACAGTTATTACCGCCTGCTCGGCGAATGGTGTTTCAACGCGGCGGAAATAAAGCGTTGGTTCACATTGACCGATATGTCCCAATAACAGAACAGGCAAAACCCCGAGCGTCTTCCTTCGGGCACACCTGCCTCGGCTTCCGCACCCGCAACTTTTTTAACCGGCCGTTCATCAAATCCGAATCTGTCCGCAATTGGTAACCTATCCAAACCATGCTTGTATCCGTTCTTGCTGTTCCTTCCGCGTTGGGCGTGGGTAAGCGGCAGAATTGCAATGATTTATGTTTTACCAGAATTTATCTGGAAAGATGAGCAACGCTAACAGGCTCTTTCTCAGTTAATTACATGTACGTTCTTCATCCTTTGGTCCAAAAAATCGTCATCTAAATCGGCTGTCGGGACGAATTCATTGACGATCACACCTGTTTTTCTTTGTTGTCGAGACGACTTGGTCTGTCAATTGCAAGTGAGTATTTGTCGCTTCATGAGGCACAAAGACGCGAAATCGTGACAAAGATCGATGTTTTCAAGCTAACAAAGGAACCATATTGATGGTGGTGGGGTTGCGTGCAACCAAAGGAGCATAGCCATGGCAGAGGACACCGCAACGTTTACCCGACAGCCCTCGTGGCATCAATACTGGGAGCAAGCACTCCACCTCGCGGATTCGCGCAGACTCCAATCTGCCTTGGCCGCTTGTGATCGCGCCTTGGCGCTGAGTCCACCGGAACAAACCCTGTACAGCGATTTGCTCGCCGATTGTTACCTTGAATCGGGCATGAACTTTTTGGAAGCCGGTCGGCCGGCACGCGCGTTGGATCAGATCCAAAAGGCCGAACGCTTGAATCCCGACAACGCGCTCATTCATTTTTATGCCGCCAGCCTGCTGGAGATGCAGGGCCGGAGCACCGAGGCCTTGGCCGCGTGTGGCCGTGCGGTTTCCCTCGACAGTCAATTCGCGCAGGCTTACAACCTGCGAGGCGTATGTCTGCTCAAACAGGCTCGATTTGAAGAGGCACTCAAAGATTTCAACAGTGCGCATCTGTTCAAGCCCCACGAATCTTTGTATTTATCCAATCGTGGAAAAGTTTTACAGAAGTTGGGCAGGCACCGCGAGGCGATCACCGACTTTGATGTCGCCTTGTCGATGAACCCAAAAGATGCGGACACCTGGAACGCGCGCGGCGTCGCCTACAAAGCCTTGGGTGAACCGGAGCGGGCGCTTGACGATTACGAGCGGGCCATTGGTTTGGCCTCGGATGAACCGCTGTATTTGCTCAATCGCGGCAACACCTTGGAAGATTTAGGTCGTTGGCGGGAAGCAATTGCCGATTGCACCGCGGCCATCGAACTGGATCCCCAATGCAGCCGCGCCTGGAATGTGCGCGGCATCGCCTACAAACAGCTTGGCGAATACTTTAATGCGCTCGATGATTTTAGTCAGGCTTGCTCGCTGGATCGTCATGAAACCATGTACTTTTTTAACCGCGCTTTGGTCTTTGAAAAATTAGATTGCTGGGAAGACGCGCTGGACTGTTACGGCCAAGCCTTGGCCCGGGATCCACGTGCTTCCACCATTTACAACAACCGCGCCGTGGCTTATGAACACCGCAAACGCTGGCAGGACGCCCTTTACGATTATGGCAAAGCTATCGAAATGGATCACCTGGAGCCTCTTTATTACTGTAACCGCGCCGAACTGCTTCTGCGACTGGGCAAACACGAGGAAGCTTTGGCGGATGTTGATCAGGCACTGGAAATTTCCCCGAAACAGGCGCGTGTCTTCTATTGTCGCTCCGTGATTAACGAGGAGATGCGCCGCTTCAAAGAAGCGCACAAAGACATTGACGAGGCGATTGCCCTCGATCCGCAACAGGCGGTTTTTTACCACATGCGTGGTGTGATTTTTGCCCGCATGGGCCGTCTGAAACACGCCCTGACCGAGGCCGGCGAGGCCTTGCGTTTGGACCCACAACTGGAAGAGGCCCGGTTTAGCATGGCCGGCTATTATGCGCGCCTGGGATTGTGGGAGCCCGCGGTTGCCTGCTACAAACCCCTAACGCGCTCACCCAAGGCCGACTATTGGTATGAATTGCTTTCTTCAAACCCGGATTACGACACCTTGCGCCAACAGATCCGCGAACTAGATTAAGTTAAGGCGTACCGGCAGCCGCGCTTAAAGAAAACGAATAGGTCCCAACCGCGTCGTTATCCGTTTCACCAACGATGATGGTGTAGGTTCCACCGCGGCTTAGCAACCGCGAGCCGGGGTCGCTACAGGCCAGGCAGGTGTCGAAAACAACCGTGCCCCCTTCATCCATGCAACGCCAGTCGAGTGTGCGCACACCGTCTTGGGTAAGTGAATCAAAAGAAACGGTTTGGCCCGCCGCCGCGGTGAAGATGTACACATCCATGGCGCCAGGTACCTCGATGCGTCCGGCACCAATCATCGGATCATCCGGCCCAATGCGGTCTCCCAGGGCGATGTCAAACTCCTGAGCCGCCGGTACCTCGGTCACGGCAAAGCGGTAGGTTCCGGTGGTGTCGTCGTCATCTTCACCGACAACGATTTGGTAGGTCCCCGTTGCCGGCAGGTTGATTGAACCGGGATCGCCACAGGCGAAACATTCGCTAAAGAGCAAGCTGTCGTCCGGGGCAAACAGGCGCCATTCCAGGATGCGAATCTGGGTGCTGTCCTGTACGTCGAAAAAGACATTTTGGCCGGCGGTGCCCGCGAATTGGTAGATGTCAAAGGCCCCTGGCGTCTCGATGTTGCCCGCCCCGGCGGCGGGCGTGCCGTCTGAAACCGTATCGCCGATGTTAAGGGTAAAACGTTGCGGCGCGGGGACCTCTGTCACTCGAAAGCGATAGGCGCCCGTCTGGTCGTTGGTATGTTCGCCGACCTCAAGTTGGTAGGTTCCCGTTTGGCTTAGCGTGAAATTACCGGGATCGCCGCAACCAAAGCATTCGTTAAAAACCAAACGGTCGTCCGGTGCGTACAAGCGCCAATCCAAAATCCCCAATTCACGGTCATCTTGTACGTCGAAAAAGACGGTTTGGCCGGCGCTTCCTTCAAAGCGGTACAGGTCAAACGCACCCGGGGTTTCGATGAGGCCGGCGCCCGCGGCGGGAACCCCCTCGGAGACGCTATCACCGACGGCGATTTGGAAATGTTGCGCGGGCGGGACCTCGGTGATTCGGAACTGGTACACCCCGGTTCGATCATTGTTTGCTTCTCCGACCCAAAGCGTATAAGTGCCCCCGCGTTCCAATAGGTGGGTGCCTGGATCGCCGCAGCCGAAGCATGTCTCAAACAGGTTCGCGCCGGTTTCATCTTCCAGACGCCAATCAATATTGCTTATGTCATTTGAGCGCTGCACATCGAAAAAGACCCGTGTTCCGGCCGCGACGGAAAAACGGTAGCCGTCGAAGGCGCCCGGCGTTTCAATGTTGCCGGCGCCTGGGCCGGGCGACCCGTCGGAAACTGTATCGCCGAGGTTAATGTCGAACAGGTTGGCGGGCGGTACCTCGGTTAATCGAAAGCGGTAGTCGCCCACATCGTCCTCGCGGTCTCCGCCGACCTGAATGGTATATTCCCCGGTTTCAGCCAAGCGAAAGGTGCCGGGATCGCCACAGCCGAGACAGTTTGAAAATAAAGCGACGCCTGCCGGATTTTCCAGTTGCCAATCCACGCTGCTGAGTTGACCGTTGCGTTGCACATCCAAAAAGATCTGTTGTCCGGCGGTGGCTTGGAATCGGTATTGGTCAAGGGAGCCCGGTGTTTCAATGCGGCCCGCGCCCGGACCCGGTATGCCGTCCGACACGGTATCGCCGATGGTAATGGCGAACCGGTCCGGCTCAGAAACGTCCCACAGTTGGAAGCGGTAGCTGTCGGTATTGTTGGTGCCCGGCTCACCCAGTGTGATGAGATAAATGCCTGGTTCTAATAAAGAATATGAACCAGGATCGGCGCTGCCGAGGGATTGGCGGAAGAGGGTTTCGCCGGAAGGCGTGAGGCAGGCCCAATCCACCGTTCCCAGGTTGCCGCTGATTTGGCGATCAAAGAATACCCGTTGACCGGGGGCGGCCACAAAGGCGAAACGATCCAATTCGCCGGGGGTTTGAATGGCGCCGTCGACCACCGTGCCGATTTCGATGCGGGTCACCAATTCGAAGAGCCACTGAAAGGCGTCAACCGGATTGTTCGCCGCGTCGGTCAGGGTTGCGGCCAGGTCGGCGCGGTACCGACCCGCGGGCAGGGACGTGGGGAAGGACAAGGTGACCGTCGCACCGACCACCTGGACCACGCCCTCGGGGAAGCGGTGATCGTCCGCGGTGTCGAAAGTTTCGTCGGGACCTGCTTCGCGGAGTAACAGGACGCCGGGGGTAAGGCTGCTGGGTTCAAGTGGTTCGTCGAAGGTGATGCCGACTTGGTCGATGAAATCCTCGGCCAAAATGCGATTGGGTGCCGGACTGACCGACAAGCGCGTGGGTGCGGTGGCGTCGTCCACCACTGAAAGCGTGAGTGGTTCCGAGCGGCGGTTGTTGCCGCCGGTATCAAAGGCGCGGGCACGCACGGTGAGGGTGGCCCCGTGTTGGGCGGGTGCGAGGAAGCGCTGCTCGAAAGGGAAGCTGCCGTCGCTTGGAACCTCGGTTCCGTCTAGGCTGAACACGACCTCGCGTACTTGAATATCGTCGTTCACCTCGGCAGTGACCAGGAAGGGGCGACCGCCTTCAACGCGGTTATCGGCGCGGCCGGTGAGGTTAAGGCTGATCGCGGGAGGTTGGGAGAGGGTATCGCTGCCGAGGAAATTGACGACGCGCAGGCCGCCCGTCCCATCTGCCAAGTAAGCCAAACCATTGTAGACGCTTAAGCCTCGAACTTGGCCAGGCGTGGTGAACGATGTGATGAGGTTGGTGACATCGCTGGGTTGGCTGAGGTCGTAGAGCGACAAGGCCAGCGTGGTGGTGCCGCCGAAGCTGGTAACCACCAGCAGGGTGTCCGATCCAGTCAGCCCAAAGGCGTGGGCGGCGGCCTGGGTACCGCTTGGTTCGCCGATCAGTTGCGGGTTTGTGGGTTGACGGATATCGATGGTTTTGAAACCGGTGAAGGTGCCGACGAGCGCCAAATCGCGGCCGACGCCCAGCGTGCGACCGGGTGCTTGCGGGACGGCTGAACCGGTGATGGCGAGGTTGCCCAATTCGGTGTGGTCGCGGCCGGGATCGTAGAGGCGCAGATCGCTGTTGGTGAGGACGAAAAGCAAACCGCCGCTTTGTGCCATGGCGTCGATGCGGGTGTCACCGGTGGTGAGGGTTTCGCGCAAGCTGCCGTCGTCGGGGTCGAACCCAAGCACGCGGCCGTCGGCCAGACCCGCGTAGATGTGTTCGGGACCGATCTGAACCGCGTTGACCCGTGCGCCCAACTGGACCGTGCTTACCTGGAAGCGGACGGCGAGGTTGGGGGGATCGGCGACGTCGATGACGACCAGCCCGCCGGAACCGTCGGCGACGGCGAGGCGGTTGCCCGCGCCGTGGAGGTGTTCGGCGCTGCCGGGCGTATCGATGCGACCGATGAGGAGTGGGGCCATGCCGTTAAATACGTTGTAGAGTGAGATGCCTGCCGCGCTCTCGGCGACGGCGACGCGGTTGTTAAAGGCGCACAGGTCCCGGGCGATGTCGGCGGTGGGCACGGCGGCGATGATGCCGGTCCGGGCGATCAGGCCGTCGAGGAGGTCAGAGCCCTGTTCGAATTCGAAGCCGTCGTCGAGGCCGTCGTTGTCGGTGTCGGCCAGGGCGCCGTTGCTGCCCAGGATGAATTCGGCCTCGTCGTGAAGGCCGTCGCCGTCGCTGTCAAAGGTGGCGGGGCGGCGCAGGGTTACGGCGGGGATGGTGAAGCCGCGGCCGGGTTCCGGTGTTTCAAAGGCAAGGACACCGACAAAGAGGGTCGCACCGTCGAGCAGCCACTCGCGGTACCGGGTTTGCGGTGCCAAAATCAGGTTCCCGGCGGGAATCCCGCGAGCGTCGGTTTCGCCACGTTGCACCACGCGCCCGGTTTCGGCTTCTTCGATGAGGTAGTAATAAGTTTGGGACCATGCGGAGGTGGTCATTATAAAGAGGGTAAAAGCCATATTAATAAATCTGAATGTTATTTGATGAATCATTAATGAACCTCCTAGATTGAAAGAATTCTATGCTGAAAATTTATTAAAGACAGGACGTTGCGCAGAAGCCGTGTTGTGCATAAAAGCCATCTGTATATTCGCCATTACATGAATCAAAAGAATCTCTTAAACATCGTCTCATGCAGCGCAACCAACGAGTATCACCCAAGGAGTCTTCAAACCATTTACTGACCGTATCAAGCTTCACGATTTTTGGACCGCCATAGTTACCCAAAAGTTGCCAATACGCATCGCCATAGGTTTCTCTTACGGAGGGTCCATAGGGGATTCCTTCTTTGTAAGGAGAGTACCCCACGTTATAAATAGCTCCGCTTACAGCACCGACCACCGCCTGAAATGCTGCGCCAATCGCCCCGACCACGCCCATTTGAACTTTATATTCTCCAGTTGGGTCAAGGCCGTTTAATGGGTTGTTGTGGAGATAGCTGCGAGCATGACCTAGGTTGGCCCTGTCGACCCAAGGGCCGATCGGATCACGACTGGTGAACTGTCCTGTTTTGGGATGATAATAGCGCTTACGGTAGTAGGTAAGCCCGGTTGAGGAATCTGACCGTCTCCCGGTAAAGTCGTAAGGGTTCCCAACCATTGAAGCCGCTAATATTTGGTCAGCGTTATCTAAGATAAGGACCTCACCAAAATCACGGTATTTGTACCGCTCGGTTAATATTCCAGTATGATCGCTAATACTTCGAACATGATACAAATCATCGGAATGATACCAGTATCGTTGCCCGTTTCGGTTCATGTTGAGGATTTCATCGATGTAATTACCGTACACATAGGTCGCGGAGGTTTCTTGCGTTACGTCTTGTTCTTCAACCACTTGCCAACCCGAGTAAGCAAAAAAGGTGATCCCCGTGGTGCCGGTATCAACCGTTTTTGAAAAACGTCTGCCGAAGGGATCGTAACCGTAGCGCGCGGTTTGCGTGGCGTCGCTGTAGCGCACCAACCGGTTGCGGTAATCGTAGCCGTACACGCGCGTCAGGTTGTCCGTGCCGACGGTTTGGATCAGGTTGCCGTTGCGGTCGTATTGGTGCGTCCCCAGCGGGGTTTGCGTGTATTGGTTTTGCTGGGCGTCGGCCGGTTCCGGGGTGGTTGCGTCGCGGGTGTAAACGCCGGGATCAGGGCCGCCGCTGACGGAGGTGCGGTTGCCGACGGCGTCGTAAGCATAGGTCACCACCGCATCGTCCATCCCGGTTTGGGTCCTTTGCGAGCGCTGCAGCCGGTAGATCGAATCGTACTGATAGCTTTGGTTAATACCGTTGACCAAATCCACCTGACCCCTTTTGTTGTTGCGCCCGTCCCACCTATAAGCGCGGTCGTCGAGAAGGCTGCTGTCGCTGATGCGTGCGTGGGTGGTGCGCACGATTTGTTTGGCGCCGAAATCGCCGGGCACATTGGCGATCCCGTCGATTCCGTTGTAACCCACATCCAGGCGGGTTCCGTTGCCCAGGTCGCGGCGTTCCACCCGGTTGGGACCGAAATAATGGTAATCGGCAAGGGTTCCCTGGCTGTCGCGGATGGTCGCTTTGCGATTCAGGCTGTCGTAATCGGTTTCAATAATCCGCCCGCCGGGATACACGCAACGCACCATGTTGCCCTCGCCGTCGTGTTCCGCTTGGGTCGTTTGCCCGTTCAGCGTTTCGCTGGTGCGGTTGGAGAGGCTGTCATAGGTGAAGGTCACCAGCGCGTCGTCGTCCTCCGCCCGAATCACGCGGCCTAACCCGTCGTAACGGAAGCGCTCGAAGGTGGTGTCGGCCACGGCCCCGTCGCCCACCACTACATCGGCCGCGGTTACCCGGTTGAGGCGATCATAACGGTAGGTCACGCTGTTGCCGACCGCATCGGTTTCGTTGACGACATTGCCAAAGACATCGTACCGCCGCCCGGTTTCCGTCAGGTCGGCGAAGCGCGTCGTGGTTTCGCGGTCCAAGGCATCGAACCGGGATTCGGTGATGTTGCCGTTGCCGTCGATGCGCTGCACCAGGCGCGAGCTGTCGTCCCAAACCTGTTCCAGTACAATACGGCCGACCTCCTCGCTGTTGCCGGTGCCGTCCTCGGTCAGCACCCATTCTTCCCGCACCAAGCGATTCAACCCGTCGTAGCGGTAATGCCGTTGGTTGCCCAAGGGGTCCACCGAACGCACGGTGTTGTGGCGGGAATCGTAAAAGGTACGGGTGAGATTCCCGGCGGAGTCGGTGATGGTCGCTGGACGGTCCAGGGGATCGTAGCTGATGTGGGTCGTGAAACTTTGGGCCGGGTTGTCCAGATCCGAAACCTCGCTTTCTACCACGGTGACCACGTTGCTGTTCGCATCGTAGCGATAATCAAGGGTGTTCCCCGCGGCGTCGGTCTTAAAGTCAGGGCGGTTGGCGCTGTCGTACTGAAACGCGGTCACCCTTTGGTTGTCGTCGGTGAAATGCAGCAATTGCGAAACGTCGCTGTACCGCCAGGCCTGGGTTTGGATACCGTCGCTAAGCGGGGCTTGGGTGGCCGCGTCGAAGAAGGCGCGTTCACGACGTTCCAACCGATCCATCGCATCGTAGTTCAGCGTTTCCTCGGCCAAGCGCAGGTTGTTGGTGTCGCCGACCCCGTCTTCTAGTTCGCCCTCGGTCACGGCTCGGGTCGGGTTGCCGTTGGCGTCGTAAAACAAACGCCGCACGTTGCCCATGGCGTCGGTGGCGGTCACCAGACGATTAAAGCCGTCGTAGGCAAAGACCGTGACCCGCGGGGTGGGCGCCTCCAAACCCACGCGGCGCACCACCGGGTTGCCGTTGCCGTCGTAATCCGTTTGGGTGGTGGCTTGAACCGTGCGTTGCGGCGCGCGAACCTCACGAAACAACAGGTCGCGTTCGTCGTATTCATAGCGCACTTCATTGCCCGGCTGGTTGCCGTTGGTTGCCTCGCCGTTGCGGGTCAACACCAGGTTGCGGTTGCGGTCGTAGCGTTTTTCGGTCACAAGGTTGCGGGTTGCATCAACCTCACGGGTGGTCACCAGCGGCATGTTGAGGATGTCGTAGGTGGTGGTTTGGGTGAGCCGCGCATTTTCAGCCGGGGAACCTGTTTCGTCGCGGTTGGCCACGTCGACTTGAACCAGGTTGTCGTTGGCGTCATAAAAATAATCAATCTCATAACGCACCTCTGAACCGGGTGCAATCGGGCGCGACAAACGCCGCACCACTTGGTCGCGCTGGTTGACCACGTAGTGGGTGTCAAATCCGCGCGGATCGACTTCGCGAACTACATTGCCGACCGTATCGTATTCATAGGCCGTCGTCAGCGCCGTTCCATCCGCATCCACCACGTGCTCGTGTAAATAACCCCGTTGATGCCCGCTTTCGTGGTAGCGAAAAACATCGCGGCGACGCGACCCGTTGCCGTTGTCGGGGTGATGGTGCTCGGTCAGTTGACCGAAGGCGTTGTAATCAAAATCTTCCACAATGGTGCCGAGGCGATGGGTGGTGCGCGTGCGGTTGCCGGCGCTGTCGTACTGATGAACCGTTTCATTGCCGCGTCCGTCCACGTGGTGGGTCACAAAGTTGAAGCAGGTGCCGCAGCCGAATGCATCGCTGTAGGTGAAGTGTTCCTCAATCACCGCCTGATCGCCGGGCGGCGTGTGGCTGCCCGGCAAACGGCGGATGATGCGCAGGTTGGCGCGCGATCGCACCGGCGCCGCCGGGTTGAGGTCGCTTTCATAAACGTATTCGGTGATGTTGCCGTTGGGAAAGGTTCGTCGCTTGAGCAACGAATCGTCGGTCCATTCCAGCCGCGTTTCAAAAAAGGCGGGATCGCCGGGACGCAATTTACCCGCCGGCCGGTTCTCCGTCTCGGTGGTGGGTAGGTTTGGCACCGCGCGGCCCGTGTAATCGCGATGGCGCACGCAGCGGTTGCCCAAATCATAAAAATATTCTTTCACGTTGCCGACGCGGTCGTTGACGATGGTTTTCACCACCGCCCCGTCGTTTTCCGGCGAGGCCGTCAGCGGGACATAACTGAGATCGATGATGTCGTCGCGGTCGCCCCAGCGTTGCCGCACCACGCGATCAAACAGAAAATGGCGCGGATTGGTTTCGCTGCTGTATTCGTTGACCAGCCAGGTTTGGCCTTTTCCGTCCGTGACCGTAAGCAGGTTGTGGTTGAGCCGTTCGTCCGCGAACCCCGTTGCGTAGGTGTAAACCGTGGTTTTCCCCGCGGGGAAATCATTGCCGTTGGGGGTGCCCACCACCGCCGGCGTGGTGACCGACTTGAGATCACCCGCGTTCCCGCCGGGTTCGACACCGTCGTAATAGGCGAACCGCAGGGCGCGGCCGGCAAAATCGGTCACGGCTTCAATCAGGCCGCGAGGGTTGTAGCTGAGGGTGATGATGCGGTCGAGCGTGTCGGTAACCCGTGTTAGCCGGCCGCTGCCGTCGTATGAAAAGGCAAGCTGATTGCCGTTTCGATCAATAGAAAAGGCGAGCTTGCCCGAGGCTGCGCCCGCGGCGAAGCCAAAAAACACCCAGCGGCCCCGATCCTCAAAGGTCAAGGTGTATTGGTCCGTTTCCGGGTCGTACTGCAGGGTGCGGAAGAATTCGCGGCGACCCCAGGTGTTGGGGCGGCCGGGGAGTGGGAAGTAGCGATCTCGGCGGGAATTGCCGTCGCACATCAGCAGCGCGGACCCGCTTTGTTCGAGAAATACATGGTAGGAAAAATCCCAGCCGTTGCCTTGAGCCGTGTTGGGACCCCGCTGCGAGCGGTACTTGCGCGACCAAACAAAGTCCAGGCCGCGACCGGGAATGCGCCAATCCTCAATTTCTTCATAGTACTCGCCGGAAAACAGATACACCGGATCGGTGGGGTTGTCGCCGCTGTTCGGTTGGTTCGGGTTCTTGTCGCAATCGGGATTCGACGGCCGGTTGTTGGGTTGCGCGGGTGGACTTGAGCCGGTGCCTTTTTCGTAGGGCGGGGCCTCGGGCGCGTCCGGTGCGCCGCCGCCGCCTTGACTGGCGGGATTGACCCCGTGCCAGCCCGGCGCGCGAATACCGACACCTTCGTCCGTGCACACCAGCAAGCCGTCGGCGCTCACCGTCATGGAACCCACGATTTCCCAGCGTCCGCGGTCGTGGTTAAAACTCCAGAGCGCGGTTTTCGCGCCCGGCGGCAGTCGTTGACCGCTGTTGGAATCGGGTAGGTTCGGCAAACAGATCGCGGCGGGCTCATCGAAATTGGTGGCGCCGTCGGTTTGAACCGTCACCACCAACCCAAAATCCAAGCCGTCGGGTAAGGCACCGGGAATGCGATCAGGATCAACGGGCGCGATACCCACCTGGCCGCCCTGGCTGCCGTCGTCGGCGAAAAGGGCGCCGGGCGGTACCAGCAGGCGCACGCCTTCCCATTCGGGGTTTTCCGCCAAAACGGCCGCGGGGAAGTTGACCACCGTCGTGCTGGTTTCGCTGACGGGCTGCAGGGTATCGGCCGCGATCAGGGGTAGGTAGACTTCGCCGATGTTGGTTTCTTCCAAGGGGATCGCGGTCCAGGTTTTGCCGACAAAAGGGTAGTACCCGCCCTCGGCCGGGTTGACCGCGGTACGCCCGTCGATATGCACAAAAAATTCACCGGCCGGCGCAGGTTCCAAGCGAAAATCGCCGTTGGCGTCGGTGCGCGCAAATAACTGATTTTCTAAGCCGTCGACCGTGATGGTGACCCCTTCGAGCGGTTCGTTAACGCCGGCGTCGGCCGGCCGTGAGGCGAACACACGCCCGCACACCGCCGTTCCCTCCACCACCGCAAGGGAGAGCGTGTCAAACGAGATTCGTGCCGTGCCGCCGGGCAAACCGTCGCCGTCCGCATCCAGCAAACAACCGTTTTCCAGAACAAAGGCGTCCGCAGTCAAATCCAGTTGGACCCTTGCCCGCTCGGGCAGCGGCGCCGCATAAAACAAGGTGAGGGTACGCCGGTTTTTGGCCAAACGCCGGGTGAAGGGGCGCGATGAATCGCCGACCTGAACCGAAATGGCGAGATCGTCGGGGGAAACCGCCGGCGCCAGGGGTTGCGGGAACCGCAAAATGGTTTCGCGGGTGACCGCCACACCGCGGTCACCGTGAGCGGGGGAAACCGTCAAAAACCCCGCGTCGTTGCACAGGGTTTCGTTGCGAACCGTAACCGCCATGTCGCGCCGTATCCGAAACAAACCGTCATCCACGAACAATACGAAACGGTAGGTGCCCGCCTGGGTTTCATCGGGCGCAAAGGAGAACAAGCCGGAGGATGAATCAAAAGCGGCGTTGGCGGGTAGGGCCGGCGCGAAAAAAGAAAGCGAATCCCCGTCGAAATCCTCGGCATCCACGGTAAAGGCAAGGGTTTCGCCAACCGTCAAAAGGCGGTCCTCAAGCATGGCGACATCGGGTGGGGTCAGATTCGGTGTCTGGTTCAGCAAACAGACCAAATCGACGATATCGGCGGATTCATCGCCGTTGCAATCCCGGCTGTCGGAACCCCAACGCGCCAGTTCCGCCCGCAATTGGCCGGCACTTAACTGATCACAGCCTTCGCGATCACAAGCCGTTGCCGACGGAATGAGCCCGTAAAAGAAAAGCAATAAGCCAATAAAACCGGCGTGAATAAGCTTGCAACACATGAAATCGCTACCTTGTGAAATTGTTTCTAGTGACAGTCTAACCGAGTGACCACGGAAAAAAGAATGAATTAAATATAAAGGTAAAAGTTATCTGTTGGGCATTACCTCTGTAGAGAGAATCACATAGATAGCAACACTTTTTTCACGGTCATGAGGATCAAACCGAGGCAATTGCCTCATCGTCCCAAACCCATCCCCAATGCCTCGTCGGTATGAGCAGAAATGAACCAGCAGCCTCAAGCGGCGTATCCATCCACACCTTCATGCGCAAATTTTCGCAATGGACCGGTCTTTACCGTGGGATATCACCCTGTTCTTGGTTGAAAGCCGGGCGATAGGGTCGTTTTTCGACTAGGCACGATGGTTGCTATCCCTGCAACAAGAACAGCAACCGTTGTGAAATCCATCACCCGGCCCTGTTTAGAATCACCAGAGAAAGGAGCCCGACGTGGAAGCCACCGCTTTTCAGCTAGAACCCGTCGCGCATGTTCCCCAAATGTGGCTGGACCGGCATTTCATCATTCAAAAAACCGCCGGTCTGGGTGAATCTTTTTTTGACGGCGATCAGCCCCTGGTCGGCGCCTCCTTTGAAACCCGTTTTTTACCGATTCCCGCCGAGGCGCACACGGCCGACAAACCCTTTTCCCTGTGCCGCGACTTTGACGCCTTCACCCTGGTGTTTCGCTTTCGTCCCGCGACGGAACCCCATCCCTGGGCCTGGCATCTCTACTTGCATCGACTGGACGAGGAACAAACGGTGAGCAAACACCAAACCCGTTTGCTGGAAATGGCCACCGTCAACGAGGTGTTGCCTACCTTTTTACACGAATTAAAAAACCCGCTGGCCTCGGTGATGGCCATGTGTGAACTGGTTTTGGAAGACGATTTACCCGAGGACCAGCGCGAGCTTTTGGCCGGCATTTACCACGAATCGCAACGCATGAAACTCGCCTTTGACGGCATCGGCAGCGTCTCGCAAAAACTCACCCACAACGAAGTTCAGGATATCGGCATGGCGCTCCTCGAAACCTGTGCCGTTTTCCGGCCGCTGCTCGAGCGCTTGGGTGTCGATTTGGTGGTGGACCTCGATCCCTTGCCCCCCCTTCCACTTGAGACCGGCGGCATTCGCGGCATGTTGTTTAACCTTCTCAACAACGCCAAGCAGGCCTGTCAACCCGGCGACCAGATTCGCGTGCAAGCCGGCCTCGACGACGCCGGCTGCTTCAGCTTCGAAGTTCGCGATACCGGGATCGGTATGGATGCCGAAACGGTCAGCCAATGCACCGACCTTTTCTACACCACCAAATCCATGGGGAGCGGGATCGGCATGGCCATGTGTCGCGCCGCCTTGGCCGCCCACAACGGCAGGCTCACCATTCAATCGGCGCCTGGCGAAGGGACCGCCGTACGTGCCGCGATCCCGCTGGAAGGACATCACGAACGACCGCGAGCGGCCGGCCGCGATTAAGCCGTTGCCGACCCGTACCGGCCATCGGCAACCACGGGTAGAGGACCACATCCGCGACGGTGAAACACCAAGGGCGCCGCGCGGGGAAGCAAAGGAGTTTGGCACATGAGCCGCATTGAACAGATCAACGAAATTTTGCGTTACATGCAGGGCGGAACCCCGGATGTCGAGGGCTGTGCCGTCGTGAGTGAGGACGGGCTGATGATTGCCTCCGCCTTCCCCGCTAAGTTTGACGACGGGCGTGTCGCCGGCATGACCTCGACCTTGCTCAGTTTGGGCACCCGCACCGCCCAAGAACTCGAACGCGGCGACCTAGAACAGGTGTTCGTCAAAGGTCGCGACGGTTATGTGATCGCGATGAATGCCTCGGAAGGCACCGTTTTGGTGGCCTTGACCAACGGCCGCGCCAAGTTGGGGCTGATTTTCCTCGACATGAACCGCGCCGCCGAACAACTCAAACGCATCTTGTAACCCAGTTCCACGGATTGACGCATCGCGAAGATTGGAGAAACACAAGCATGGAAGTTTTATTTGAGCAGGACGGCCACCGCAACATTTGGCTCGAGGATTTCGGCCACGGTTTGGCGGTTCAGGCTAACCAACACATGATTATTGACGACGGCTTGGCGCTGTTGCTCGACCCCGGTGGGCACAAGGCGTTTAAACCCACCTTGGCCCAGGTGACCGGTTTGATCCGCGCCGCCGACTTGAAATACCTGTTCTTATCCCACCAAGATCCCGACATCGTCGCCGCCATCAACGGCTGGCTGCTCGCCTCCGATGCCGAGGCCTACTGCTCCAAATTGTGGGTGCGCTTCGTGCCCCACTTCGGCCTCGACAAGTACCTACAGCACCGTCTCCACGCCGTCCCCGACGAAGGGATGGTCTTGGAACTGGGTCGCAACAAGCTCCACCTGTTGCCCGCCCATTTCCTCCATTCCGCGGGTAACTTCCACCTTTACGATCCCGTTTCCCGCATTCTGTACACCGGTGATCTCGGTGCATCCATGGGCATTGATTACGCCTTTGTCGACGATTTCGAAAGCCACCGCGCCTACATGGAACCCTTTCATCAGCGCTACATGGCCTGTAACAAAGCCATGCGCACGTGGGCGCGCATGGCGCGACGCCTCGATATCGACACCATCGCGCCCCAACACGGCGCGGCCTTCCGCGGTCCCGAGATGGTGAACCAGTTCATGGATTGGGCGGAAAACCTCGCCTGCGGGATTGATCTCCTCGACGTGCTCTACGAAGAAGCGGCGGCATCGCTATGAGACGCATTTTGGTGTTGGAGGACGAGTTCTTTTTGCTCGACTCCATGACGCGTTACTTGCGCGGCATGGCGGATGTGCGCGTTTACGGGTACAGCACCCTGAAGGCCGCCTGTCAGGGCTTGCGCGATCATCCACCCGATCTCGTTTTCTCGGATATTCGTCTGCCCGACGGTTCCGGCTTGGGGCTTATTAAAGAAATGCAACAGCTCGGCACCGCCGCGCCGCTGGTGTTCATTTCCGCCTACAGCGCCGACCACCGCCACGCCATCCCCAACTCCGGCAACATCACCGTGCTTGAAAAGCCCGTGTCCCTCAAAAAACTGCGCGATCTCGCCGAACAGAAGTTGCGGCGACCCGACGAATCGGGCGAGTTCCAGTTCGACCTGTCCGATTACCTGCAAATCGCGGCCATGGGGCGGCATTCCGTCCGCATTAGCTGCGGTGACTACGGTGCGATTGTCATCCTCGAAGGCCAACCCTGGCACGCGGAAGACACCGCGGGGCAGGGGACCCCCGCCTTTAATCGGATCGTGGCCAACTGGGAAACCCACAAACAGGAAGTGCCCGTGATTTGCAGCCAGCAGGATGTCGGCACCGCCGGGCCGCAAACCTTGATCGGCACCTTGGACGGGTTGCTGCTCGACGCCTTGCGTGCCTTTGACGAGGCCGGTCGCGACGCTGAAACGCCCGCCGAACCCGCGTTGGCCGACGCCGGCGATTTTGATCGCTGTTACGAATGCGGTGTCGAAGCGATGTTGGATCGCGATTATGTCGTGGCCCATAAGGCCTTTGCCGCCGCCGCCAAGATGCAACCCAACAACGGCCTGGTCCGCGCCAATTTGGAACGGCTCGGTGTTTTGATCGAGCAACAAGCGGGCTGAAACCCGCCACGAAAAAGGAGAAGCCATGAGTGTCCGGCTTGCGATTACCAGTCAAAAAGGTGGGGTGGGGAAGTCCACCTTAGCCCTGAACTTGGCCTTTACCTTCGCCCAAATGGGATACCCGACCGTGCTGGTCGATACCGATCCTCAGTCCGCGGTGAACCTTAATTTGGCTAAGGGCGAATCCGAGTATGTCGGTTTGGCCCAATTGATCAAAAATCCAGACGCGTTACCCTCGCTGTTGTTGTCCACCAACCATCCCAATTTACGGTTGTTGCCCAAGGGGCGGATGGCCGCCAAGGCCGTGCCCGCTTTCGAGTGGGCCTTGTACCGCGAGGGCGTTCTTCAGAAGCTGGCCAATCATGAAGCGCTTGGCGATGGGCTTGTTCTCTTCGATACCCCCGCCGGGATGGGCATGATCACGCGCGCCGTGTTGCGCGTGGCCACCCATGCGCTGACGCCGTTTCGTCCCGATCAACTCAACCTGCGTTCCATGAACCAACTCATGGAAACGCTTGACTTCATTCAAAATGAGGAAAACCCCAACCTGCAATTCCTCGGATTCGTGCTGAATATGTTTTTGCGCGAACGGGCTGAGGATTTGCGGGTCGCCGCCGATTTGTGGCGCGACATCCCGATGGTGCTGGATACGGTGATCCCGTTCAGTACCCGGTTTGCCGCCGCCCAGGAAGAAGGCCTGCCCGTGTCGGCGCGGGGCGCAACCGCCGAGGCGCGGCGTTTTCGTCAATTGGCCGAGGAATGTTTGCAGAGCATGGTGACCAAGGGAGAAACCCATGAAATTCGACAGCTCGTATGATCGCGACAAGGCACGCCGTCTGGTTGCCAATTTACAAACCCGCAAAAACACCGCCGTGCTTATGAATAAGGAGCCCGTGCGCAACGCCGTTGCGCTGCCGACCGGTGGGATGCCCAACCTCGATGTAAACGATCCCGGCGTGTATCGGCAGGATGTGATCAATGGATTACTCGATTGGCTGCTCAGTACCGAGGGCATGGCCAGGGTGATGTTGGTGGACCAACGCGGTTTGGTTGTTGCCGACCGTGGCGAAACCGGTGATTGGGATATGGAATCGCTGGCCTGTCATATGATTGAAGCCTTGGGTTTGCTGAGCCGGGTGCGCGAGGGCGGGCACAGCCCCGATATGTTGCTGTGGCAAAGTGGCGATTGGTGGCCCGCGGCGGTGGTCCTCCCATTGGAGCCGGAGCCCTTGGTCTTGGGGGTGGTTTCCAGTGTGACCCTGACCCCGGAATCGCTTTCTTTTTTCCGCCGTCGTCTTTACGAGCGCATGCTGGAAACCCCTTAGTAGGTGGCAGTTTGCTTGAATCGGTTGGATTCGTGAGCGGGGAAGAGTACAGGATTCGTCCTAAATGAAGCCACGGCGAATGAAGCCCCGTTAAGTGTGTCTGATGGGAAAAGTAAAATACTGCTTGAAAACCGGTGCTCCCGTCGTGGTGTGGGTCTGTTGTTGCGGTTGGGATGCGGGAGGTCCTGTGGTATTCTTTGCCAATCCTCCGCCGCTTACAAAAGACCCGCCGCCTGAGTCGGGTGCATCCTGGATTTCCCTATGGCGCGATCCACTGATATGACCCTTAATCAGCGTTTGATGCTGATTATCATGGCGACGAGTGTTAGCTCGTTAACGCTGGCCTGTTTGATTGTCTTTTTTGCCTGGAATAATTATTTCAAAACATCATTGGAGAACCACTCCGCTGTTTTGGCGCAGGTCGCCGGCTCCATGTGTGAAGCCGCCTTTGACTTCGACCAGCCACGTGATGCGTTAGAAACCCTGGCCCATTTACGTGCCGAGCCTCAGGTCGCCTTGGCCGTCGCCTATCGACCAAACGGCGACGTTTTCGCCGCTTATCATCGCGATACGGCGGCGCAACCTGCCGACCTTCCGCCGCTCCAAACAGCCGGTGCCTTTTATACGGAACGTTATTATTGGATTTATCAACCGATTCTTTCTCACGAGGAACACATTGGCACCATCTTGTTGCAGGTAGAGCTCACCGCCATTCATGAACTCTCGTTTAAAAACATCTTCCTCATTCTGGGTGTAATGGTTTTCTCAACCGTACTTGCTTTATTTCTTTCTTATCGATTACAGCGTACCGTTTCCGAACCCATAATGAACTTGGCGCGCATTGCCCGCGAGATTTCCCAGTCGGGTAATTTTACCCTGCGTCCCGTGGCCAAACGTGGTGGCGAAGTAAGTACACTGATTAAAAGTTTTAATTACATGTTGGATCAAATCGAACAGAGCAATGACCAAATTCGGCAATCCGAGGCCGGTTACCGAAAAATCTTCGAACGCTCCACCGAGGGCATTTTCCAATCGACGCACCAAGGTCGCTTCATCAAGGTCAATCCCGCCATGGCCAACCTATTCGGCTTTGATTCGCCCCAAGATATGGTCGACGGCGTGACCGATGTTTCCGCCGAACTCTACGTCAATCAAGACGACCGGATTCAGTTCACGCGGCTTATTGAAGAAAACGCCAGTGTGCTTAACTTTCAAACCCGGGTGTACCGCAAAGACCGCTCGGTGATGGATGTCGCCATCAATGCCCACCCAGTCCGCGGTGAGGACGGTCGATTGTTGTATTTTGAGGGCACCTTGCGTGACATTTCACTGCTGTTACGCGCCGAAAAATTAAAAATCGATGTGGAGGCGGCTCAAGCCGCCGACGAGGCCAAAAGTAAATTTTTGGCCAACATGAGCCACGAAATTCGCACACCGCTCAATGCGATCATCGGCTTGTCCAATTTGGCGCTTCAAAAAGAGCCCACGAATGAAGGCCGACAATTTCTTTCCCAGATCCTCAATGCCTCCAAGGTATTGCTGGGGCTGATTAACGATATTCTCGATTACTCCAAGGTGGAAGCAGGCAAGTTCAAGATTGACGCGATTGCCTTTAACCTTGGCGAAGAACTCAACAACATTCACGACATTTTTAGCCAAAAAGCCGCTGCCAAAGGGATCGCCCTGGCGTGGATGATCGACCCGCAACTGCCGCCGATTGTGATTGGGGATCCCCTGCGGCTCAACCAGGTCTTGATCAACCTGATCAACAACGCGCTTAAATTCACCCTGGTTGGTTCCATCAGCGTGAGGGTCTCCCTGGAAAAACAGGATGATCGAGAACTGACCGCCAAATTTGTCGTTCGCGATACCGGTATCGGCATTGATTCCGCCAAGTCGGGAGATGTGTTTGAGGCGTTTTCCCAAGCCGATGATTCGATTAACCGCCAGTTCGGCGGTACCGGACTTGGGTTGGCAATTTGCAAACAATTCATTGCCTTAATGGGCGGAGAAATCGGACTTGACAGTGTTCCCGGGCACGGCAGCACCTTTTGGTTCACCTTGCCGTTTCGGGCTTTTGACGCCGGCACGGAACACATGGCTGACGTGCACCCGGCCGAGGAGGAACACCTGTGGAAACCCACGAGGGAGAAACCACGGGGGCCGGCCGTCATTCTGGTGGCGGAGGATATCGAAGTCAACCGCGTGGTCCTGCGGGGTTTGTTGGCGGGGACCGAGATTCATTTGGACTTTGTCGACAATGGACAGAAGGCTGTTGCCGCCGTGGCGCACAAGACCTACGACTTGGTGCTGATGGACCTGCAAATGCCCGAGATGGATGGGTTTGAGGCCACCCGGTTGATTCGCGCAAATAGTGCCCATCAAGCCCTCCCGATCGTCGCCATGACCGCCCATGCCCTTGAAAGTGAGCGGGAAAAATGTTTTCAAGTCGGCATGAACGACCACATTACCAAACCCATTAGCCCCAAGCGGATTTATGATGTGATCCGGCGTTTTGTGCCGGGTGCCGCCGTGAAGGCCGCGCCGGAGGTCGAAAACCCGCACAACCTGTTACCGGCCGCTCTGCCGGGTTTTGATGTGGTCGACGCCCTCAATCGCATTGGGGGAGATGAGCCGGTGTTAATTCGGCTGCTTTATGATTTTTGCGAACAAGCCGTGGATTACCGGAGCGATTTGGGCAAGGCATTGGCGACCGACGACCGCCTCTCAGCGGCCAAAATCGCCCACGCCTTCAAAGGTCTGGCGGGGAATTTGGGGGCGCGGACCATCCATCGGGCGCTGGTCTCTTTATACGATGAGCTCGCGACCGACCGTCCCGCCGACTTGGGTCCGCTGGACAGCGCGTTGAAGCAGTTACCCGAGGTCCGCGAAGGTTTGGCGGGTCTGCTTCCGAGGGCGGATGTGGCCCCGCAACACCGTCTTGGTCGGGACGAAATTGACGCTTTGTGGCTCAGGATGCGGGACCTCGTCGCCAAACGTGACATGGACAGCGACGAATGTCTTGCCCAACTCATCGCCGGCTTGGGTGCCGGCGCCCTTAAAAACCAATTCATCGCGCTTCAGCCGCTGCTGGACGCCATGACCTATGCCGAAGCCGAAAGACTAATGGACACCATTGAAAACCACTTGAAAGGGGAGCAGTGAGATGCCGGCGAAACACCCTGACATTCTGATTGTCGACGACCAGGTCGCCAACCTTAAATTGTTGCGCGCCGCGCTGCGGGATCGCTACACCGTGCGCGGGGTGACCTCCGGCGACGATGCCCTAAAACTGTTGGAGGGCGACTTGCCCGATTTGGTCCTGCTCGATATCGAGATGCCCGGCATTGACGGTTACGAGGTTTGCCGGCATATCAAGGCCAAGGAACGAACGCAGCATCTACCGGTGATGTTTTTGACCGGCAAAAACAACTCTGGTGACGAGGAAAAGGGCCTTGCTTGCGGGGCCGTGGATTACATCGGAAAACCCTTTCAATTGCCCATTGTCAAAGCGCGTATCCACACCCAACTCAGCCTCAAATTTAGCCGAGACCGCCTTTTGGCCCTGTCCACCCACGATGCGTTAACCGGCATTGCCAACCGCCGTCAATTCGACATTTCCTTGGGGTTGGAATGGCGTCGGGCTTTACGCGCTGAAACATCGCTTTGCATCATCATCGGTGATATTGATTATTTCAAAAAGTACAACGATGGTTACGGGCATACCGCCGGTGATGAAACGCTCAAAAGGGTAGCCGAAATTTTGTCCGGCTCCATTCATCGCGCCGGCGAGATTCTGGCGCGTTACGGTGGCGAGGAATTTGTCGTTATCCTACCCAACGCCGACATAGAAAGTGGCCGCAAGGTCGCCGAATCCATGTGCCGCGATGTGGCAGCAGCGGCTCTGTCCCATCGTTTTTCGCCTCTAAAACAGGTCACCATGAGTTTTGGCGTCGCTGCCTCGGTACCCATGGACGCTCAATCACCCGAATACCTCACCTCGTCCGCCGACACCGCGTTGTACCAAGCCAAAGGCGGCGGACGCAACCAAGTCCATGTCTACACGGGGCCGATCTCCCGGCTTAAGTCACCGCACGAGGTGGCGTTGTTGGAGCCCGCCCCGGTCACCCTCAGCGAGGATCAATGGCAGATCTTGGCCGATGCCGTTGCCAGGCGCTGTATGGATGAGCCGGTGCTTTCCATGTTGCGGCGGTTGGTATAAATCCTGAATGGAGGGTAGGGTGACGCCGCCTAAATGGTGTGAACCTGCTGGATAAGGAGTCGCCCGCGGGCAAGATCATGAAACAAGCAACCAATCGAACAAGATCAGGATGTCGGCGTCGCGGCAACGTCGTGCGGTGTTCCTTGCTGTGTTTGATGCTTTTTGGGGGCCTGATTCATGGCTGGGCGCAAGATCCCAGTCAAGAAGAATTTGTCAAAACCGCTTACAAGATTAAGGCGAGCATGCTGTATCGCTTTGTGAAATATGTGGAATGGCCGTCCGAGTTTGGTGATCTTTCCGAACTCACCATCGGCATCGTGGGTGACGATCCCTTTCAAGGTGCCTTTGAACCCGTTGAGAACAGCCGTTATCTTGGAAAAACCTTGCGCATTCACCGCTTCGGGTCCTACCACGCCGACCTGGATTTTACCCGCTGCCAGGTGTTGTTTATCAGCGTTTCCGAGCGAGCAAATATCAACACCATTCTCACCAAAACCAGGGGGAAAATGATCTTGATCGTGACCGAGGGCGCCGAGGCGCCGGTCATTACCGGCATGGTGAATTTCCGCATCCAAGGGGATCAGGTGCTTTATGAGTTGAACCCGGCCAACGCCGCCGCCAACCGTCTGCGGTTCACGACTTCGATGCTCAAATACGCCCACGTGATTTATTAACAGCGCTTTAATATCGGTACTGAAAACGCACTTGATAGGAAATACCGGCGCGTGGAACGTCATCAATGAGCCGGCCGCTCTGATCTGGGTCACGCCAATGTTCGTCGAGCAAATTGAATCCCTGGAGCTTTATGCCTAATTGAGGGGATAGTCTGGCCGTGAACGCGGTATTGAGTAGCGTCCGCGACGGCGTATCAGGTCGGGCATCCAGGGGAAGACGCGTACCGTTTTCGAGATAGGTTTGTTCCGAACGCCCGCGCGAACCCACGTGGTTAACGGAGCACGCCCATTGCAATGACCGGTTTAGTTCGTGCTGGAAACTAAGATTGGCCAGTAAATCGGCCGTATAACCGGGCGCAAAGGTGATGATTTCGCCGTTTTGATCCTGCTTCCGGGTGACATCGTTGAACGATAGATTGCCGCGTACCGAGGTTTTGGTGGTTGGCATCCAGCGACCTTCCACTTCCATGCCGTGACTGTCGATTTGGTCCGCGTTGGTGTGTAGGGTGTTGATGACCTGGATGTTGTCCTTGAGATCGATCTCGAACAGGGTGAGCCCGACCTCGAACCGGCGCGAGGCCTGGTAACCGATTTGAAGCTCGTACGTGGTGAGTTGCTCCGGTTGCAGATCGGGGTTGCCGATAATGGCTGGGTTGTTCTTCTGGTAAAGTTCGTCAAAGGTAGGAACCCGAAACGCTTCGCCGTAGAGTAGTTTGAGGAAAAAGCCCGATTTAGCGCCGTAAACCAGACCGATCCTGGGACTGGCGGCGCTTCCCACGTCGTCATAATCGTCGTAGCGTAAGCCCGTGGTGAGGGTGAGTGTTTTTGCAGCGCGCTGAACAAGAGCACGCAGGTCCCAAATGGCTTGGGTGTAGAGTGCACGGTTGAATCGGTCTGCCGGGGAGATCCAGTTGCCTCCGAGCGTGTGAAGGTCGCGGAAGCCACCCAAATACTGGTTGGGCAGGTAAAGGGTCCCGTCTATGGTGAGGGGCACCCCGGTGACATTGGCGTTGGCGCGGTGAAGGGGCGCGTATATTTTTGATTGGTTTAACGCAAGCCCCGCCAACAGGGAAAACCGGTCCGAAATTTTGGCGTCCAATGAGAACTCGATACCCGTGTCGGCATAGGTCACAATGGGTTTACCCACCACCCCCTCGTCCTCTGGAAAAGGTGTGTCTGGATTGGGGTTAATGAATGGGGTCGAAGCCTCGGAAAGTAGTTCCAAGGCTTGATCGATTTGGTAACGGTTGTAGTACACCGCCGTGCTGAGCGTGACGCGGTCTTCTCGGATTTTTTTTTTATAACCCAATTCGGCATAGCTGTAGTTCACGTCAATGTGGTTCTCGTCCGTGGCCGCACCAATCATGCCGATCGGTACATTCCGATTGAGTCGATTGTGGAATACATTGATGGAAAAAGACGAACGAGATAGCTTGAGATGGGTTTGGAAAAAATCCGCATCGATGGTGGTCCGTGTGGGAACCGCGCTTGCGTCCTCCCCAAAAAGAAGACGTGCGAAATCGTTGTTAATGGGTTCCTTGTAACCGTCGGTTTCGTAATAGGAAGCCGCCCATTGAATAGCCCAGTGACCCACGGTTTCGGTTAGGTTGATACTGGGTGAGACCGTCGCGAATTCACCAACCGTGAGGGCGGCGGAAACAGGGTGTTGCTCCCCGTCTTTGGTGATGATGTTAATGACGCCGAAAAAGGCATTTCCACCGTACAGGGCCGAACCGGGACCGCGAATGATTTCCAGCCGCTTGATGCGGTCCAAGGGGAAATAATCGAAATAGTGGAGCGGCGCACCCGTGAGCGAGGTCAGCATATGGCCGTCTAGCAGGTATTTGATGCCGTTTGCCGAAAAAGACAGGCTCTTAACGCCCCGCACGGTAAAGCTTAAGTTGCCGCCCAGCGCTTGTTGGGCCGGCTCAAAACCCGCCACCATCTGCAGGACGTCCTCGATGGTTTGAACCGGCAGTGCCGCCAACTCTTCCGCGGTAATCACCGTAACAATGGCAGGAGCCTGGTTTTGTGTTTGTTCCCTTTTGGCCGCAACCTGAATCTGAATGTTTGCCAGTTCTTCGAGGCTCAAGTCAAAGAAGCCGGGATCATTGGGGAGCGCGTAAAAAACAAACGTCCAGAAGAAGGGGAGCCATGCAAGACGGGTGACGACCATTGTCGAACCTTCGCGTTTCGATTGGGGGTAATCGATTTTAACACAGGATCAGCGAAAAAGTGACGTGTCGATAATTAGAGGAAAAGACATGGATTTCGGAGGATAATTAACAACTGAAAATCTAGGTTTTTCAGGGCTGTTGAAAACGAATGCCGGCGTTTCCAGGGCGATTTGGGTGACGGCAATCGCGGCTCAGAGTTTGAAGCAGCACCAGATGGGAAAGGTACGGCGCACCAGGTGGTACGCCTTTTCAAATAGTGCCGCGCGGTTCCCGCGAGAAAAGCGCGTAACGCAAGCCGCGCTTGTTTTAGCAGGTGGAGGACGCTTTGAACCTTCGACCGCCGGGAATCCCGGCGCTGATGCATTAGTCCATTTTTACGTCGTGTTTGAAGCGTTCCGCGTTTTCTTTTTCTTGCGCCGCCACGTCGCCTTGGCCGAAAAAGGCCCAGAAGGGACGCGGTTTCTCCAATGCCGCCTGGGTTTTTTCCCGGCCGTCGATGCGTGCGAACCAGGCTTGCAAATGGGGTAATCCCTCCACGGAGACATTGGCCCAATAATGGGCGCGCGCCCATGGATAGGTCGCCATGTCGGCGATGGTATAGGTTTCGCCGACCAGGTAGGTTTTGCCCTCGAGGTGGGTGTTCAGCACCTCGAATAAGCGGCGTGATTCGTTGACGTAACGTTCAATCGCGAAGTCGTCCTGATGCCCTTGTTTGGCCGCGATGCGTTGGAAATACATCGCTTGCCCCATCATGGGACCGATCCCGCCCATTTGGAACATCAACCACTGCAGCGTTTGGTTTTCCAGTTTGGGATCGTTCGGCAGGAATGCGTTGTACTTTTTGGCCAGGTACCACAGGATCGCGCCTGATTCGAATACCACAAAATGGTCGTTGCCGCGATCCACCATCGTGGGAATACGGCCGTTGGGGTTGAGCTTGGTGTACCATTCGGACTTTTGTTCTTTTTTCGAAAAATCGATGTGGGTTAGTTCATAGGGGACCTCGGCTTCCTCCAAAAAAATGGTGGGTTTCCAACCGTTCATGGTTGAAGCCGTGTAGAGGTGAATGTCGGGCTGATCGCTCATGGGTGTCTCCTTGTCTACCGGAATCCTTTTGAATCCATCCTCGCGAAAACCGGCGCGGGCGTCAATTAGTGGAAAAAAGGTAACCAGGGAGGGCGCCCTGGTTTTGAATGGATGGGTGAGCGCGAACGCTATAATTCCGGGTGTAGGGTCGGCTGGGAGATGAGATGAACAAAGGCTCGGACGCAACATGGTACTTGGAAATGCTTTCCAAACTGGGGATGGCCGGTGGTTTCCTGTTTTGTCTGTTCCTGCTTGCCGCGGGGCAGAATTCGCCCTGGCCCGCGGTTTGGGTTGGCTCGATGTCGCTGCTCGGCCACGGCCTGATCAAACTCTATAAAAAACGCCTGCCCTGGCGACTGCGCCACCAATCCATCTCGTCTTTGGTCGATGAGGCCCATCAAATCGGGGTGACCCAAAGATCGGAGGTCCACCTTGTTTTGGGGGATGTGCTCTCGGTGCTCCACGACCCCTACCAGGCCTCCCTCAAGAACGGGGAACTTGAGCTGACCGGGACGGATGGCCGCCTGATCGCCGCGGTCATTGATGCTGTCCAGGCTTATGGGATGGGTTTGGGACAGCATGCGCGTGGGCGGCTGGAGCCCACGCGAGAAGCGATCCAAACCGACGGCGGCGACGTGGAAAGCCTGCCCATCCGCTATGCTCGGGTGTTGTGGCTCTTGGGTGACGTCTTGACCGGTGAGTTAACGGCGCGACAAAAGACTCAGCTGAGCGTGGCGCAAGCCGACTGGGATCAGGCCTTGGTGCTTGTGGTGCGGTGGGTCGTCGCCCACCAGGCCGCGCGTGAAGGCAACGCAGCCGATGCGCGGGCGTGTTTTCAAGCATTGGCCGTGGATGCGCCTTCTTTATACGTGCTCCACGGACCCGTCGGCACGCTTTCCCCTTCGGCGCCTCGTTTAAGTGGCGAAGAACGCGGTTTAATCACCCCGGAATCGGGCGCACCCTGACCGCCCGCGCTTGGCAGCGGATCGCTTTTAGGGCAAGATGGAAGCGGTACCCGTTTTTCAATTCAACCCCGACCGACCTCAAACGCCGCACCTCATCCGTCTCGGGGTTTGCCGAGGATCTATGAAAACCACCCTGTTCCTTTTCTCCGCGCTCTTGTTCCATCTAATCTTTGCTGCCGAGCAGGCCAAACCGATTCATTTGGTGTTTGATGTGTCCGGTTCCATGTGGGGTCGCGTACCCGATCCAGACGGGGGCGAAGCACGAATGAAAATCGCCGTGGCGCGTGAGGCCCTAAACGCGCTCCTGCAAGACTGGGATCCCAAGCAGCCGCTCGGTTTGACCGTGTACGGTCACCGCCGTGCCGGCGATTGCGCCGATATCGAAACCCTGTTTTCCACCGGCGAAGTGGACGTTGCCGCCTTGCGCCGGCGGGTAAGCACCCTGAAACCCAAGGGGAAAACTCCGCTGGCCGCCGCCGTACGCCGGGCCGCGCAAGACCTCGCTTTCGAGAAACAAGCGGGAACCATTATTCTCCTGAGTGACGGCATTGAAACCTGCGCGGAGGAGCCCTGTCAATTAGTGAAGGAATTGGCGGCCAAGGGCATCGATCTCAAATTACACGTGATCGGGTTTGACGTCGACACCGCCGCCGCCGACCAACTGCACTGCTTGGCCGATGCAACCGACGGCATGTATTTCGCCGCTGAAAACGCGGCTGACCTAAAAGACGCGCTAACCCAAGTAGTTGCCTTCGAACAACCGCAACCCGAACCGGAAAAAATCAGCGCGGCCACGGTTAGCGCACCGGCCGAGGTTCCCGCCGGCGCGCCTTTTGAGGCCGCCTGGACCGGCCCGGCCAACCCCGGTGACCGCTTGCAAATCCAAGCCGTCGACGCCGCGGTGAGAAGCCGTGCCTTCGACACCGCCTACATTGAACAAGGGAATCCATCCAAATTACGGGCACCGGATCAGCCCGGCAGCTACCAAGTGCGCTACGTCACCGCGCGCAGTCGCAAAATCCTGGCTGAGGCGGTGGTCCAAGTGGTCCCGACCCAGGCTGAAGTGGACCTGCCCGCCGAGGTCGTCGCCGGCGCCATTGTGGACGTTGCCTGGAAAGGGCCCGGTCATTCAGGCGAAAAGTTGGCGGTTTATCCCAGTGGCTGGAACGGTGAAAACAAAACCTGGCTCACCATGAACTATGCCTACCGCAATCCGGTGAAGATGCGTGTCCCGGTCGAGCCGGGTGCTTATGAAATGCATTACCTAACCGCGCGCACCAAGGAATCGCTGGGTTTTGCGGCCTTCACCGTGGTCAAAGCCGAGGTGACCTTAACCGCCGAGCCGCGTTTCGACGCCGGCGCCGATGTGTTTGTCCGGTTCGAGGGTGGCGGCCAGGGGGGTGATCGCATCCATTGGTTCGGCCCCTTGGGTGAGGCCGGCAAGCGCGGTGACAGTCTTTATGTCAACCCCGATAAACCCGACGTAAAAATGCGCGGTCCTGTCGAGCCGGGTCGTTATGAATTCCAATACCTTAACCACAAAAAAGAAGTACTCGCCCGGTTGCCGTTTGATGTAGTGCCCAGTGTGGTGGCCCTGACCTTTCCCGAGCAAGCCTCGGTTGGTGCCCATCTGAATATCACCTGGCAGGGACCGGCCGGTTCCGGGGATCGGATCCAAATTTTGGAAGGACCTGAACCGCGACCCGAGGTGTGGTACAGCGCTTACATCAATCCCGACAAAGAGGTGGTGCGCGTGGATGTGCCTTCCCGTCCCGGCGAATACCGCGTGGTCTACCGCCATGGGCGAGCCAAGACGGTGCTGGCCGAATCGGTGTTGCGCGTGAAGGACGTTACCGTGACCCTCAAGGTGCCCGCGACCGTAAAGGCCGGCGAACGGATGGTGCTGTCGTGGGAAGGGTCGCATAACGCCAACGACCGCATTTTCATCATGGACGGGCAGGGTAAACGCGTGCGTTCCGCTTATGCCCAGAGCCGCAAGGAAATGGCCGTCAAGGCACCCGATGCGCCGGGTGACTACGAGGTCCAGTTTTTGGTCGGTGTCAAACACCGCCGTGTCGTCACCACCGTACCGCTAAAGGTTCAATAGGTTCTATAAATTCAGGAGGCGGCGGGCCCTTGTCCGGTTCCGCCGCCCCGAAACGGTTTGGGTTTGGGCGCCCGGATCGTGATCGTCTCGCCGCTAACCGGATGCTCGAAGCAAAGTTGCCAAGCGTGCAGCAAATAGCGGTTGTGTTCCGGCCCGCCGTAGAGGGTGTCGCCCAGGATCGCGTGGCCCGTTTGAGCCAGGTGAACGCGAATCTGATGGGTACGGCCTGTTTTGGGACGGGCTTCGATAATCAGGCGGTTACCCTGTTGGCTGAGCCGCTGGAATTCGGTGATTGCCGTGTCGCCGCCACCGCGCACCGCCGTCATGCGCTGTTTGTTTTTTTTGTCACGGGCCAGGAAATTTTGGATCGTCCACCGTTGCGGCGGCGGTGCTTGACCGGGACGCAGCACCACCACTGCCAAATAAACCTTGCCGATGCGGCGCTCGCGAAAGGCATCGTTGAGGGATGGATTCACCGACGGGTCTTTACTGAACAGCAACACGCCCGAGGTGTCGCGGTCAAGGCGATGCTGTAACGCGATTTTGGGCGACGCCCCATCGCGTGCCTGGAGGAAGCGTTGCAATGCCGCGGTAACGTGATCGCGTTTCGGGTCATGGGTTTGGTGGCAGGGGAAACCCGGCGGTTTGTTGACCGCGATCAGCACCGCGTCTTCGTAAAGGATGCGGTTCGCCGTGAGTGCCAGGGAGGGTGGGGGCGCTGTTTTTTTGGTGGATCGGGGCACGGGTTTCTCCTTCAACACGCCATCATAACCGAGCACAACCACGCCTGGCTTTCCATTTGTGAATAAGCGGTTTGGGGCAGGTCGCGTGAGGATGCTATACTTCGAAAAATCCGTAATTTCGCAGGTTCGCTTCATTATGAACGATCCCGTTTTTGTGATATCGCCGCAAGCACGCCTTGCCGAGGTAACCCGTGAGCTCGACCAGCTGCAGGGCGAGGTTTCCGCCTGGCTTTCAACCTGGGCGAACCGGGACCGCGCCGGCTTGTTCCAAAGTCAGCGCCAGGTGCTGGCGCGGCTGTTCGCAAGCGCCCATGATCAACTCAGAACGCGCTTGGCGCCCGAGCAATGGCCCGACACGCCGGACGAACGGCGGCTGCACGGATTGCGAACCGCCAGGGATCAGGTCTGGTTGCGTCGTTTGCTGGGGTATTACCGCGATAAATACGCCCAGCGCGAGACCGCCGCGGAGCTGTTAAGCGCCGCCGATGAAGTCGTGTGGAGCTGTTACGCGCCCGCGCTGATCGAGGCCGAGGATCTGGCGCTTCCGCTCGATCACCGTCCGCCACCCCTCGCTTATTTGCACCACGAGGTATCGCCCGCCGCCGTCTTGCCCCACATGGTGCCGGGTGCCGTGCGCACCCACGATCCCAAGTTAAGCGCATTCATCCAAACCCTGCCGATTCCGCTGTTAATCCTGCCCGACCTCAACCAACGCGCGCCCTGGTGGCTGGTGTTGATCGGTCACGAGGTCGGTCACCACCTGCACTACGCCTTGGCGCCCAAGGGGGCCTTGATACCCGCCTTTGAAAACGCCGTGCGAACTGCCGTTCGCGACCTGGGCTTGCCGGATGTGTACCTTTGGGGCGATTGGTCGATGGAACTTTTTGCCGATGTGGTTTCGGTTCATCTGATGGGACCCGAGGCCGTCAGCGCCGTGGCCTGTTTTGAACTCGCCGACCCGCGCGCCCTGGACCAACACAAGGCACGTTATCCCGCGCCGCTGCTGCGGGTGGCTTTGCTCGGTGCCTGTTGGAAACACTTCTCCGGTGACGACCGTCCCTTGCTCGGTTCACCTTGGTCCGATCTACTGGCCGGGCTCGCCAACGCTTCGCCGACCTATGCCGCCGTGGATCAGATCGCATCGGCCTTGTGTGGGGATTTACCCGGACTCGGCGTCTCCATCAGCGAACTTTGCGGCCGCAACCCGGCGGATTTTTTACCCGGCGGGCGGGTTGACGACCGGGCCGCCTGGCTTTTGGGAGACGGCGCCCCGTCCCAATGGCAGGCTTTGGATGACGCCGCCCTTTTCGCCGCCGCCGGTTTCCGCGCCTGGCGCGAGCTACAAAACGAACCGGCCGCGCGACTAAAACACCTCGCCGAACGCATCCTGCAGACCCTCAACCGCTGCGGCCCACCCGGCGTGCGTGACGACCGCCCCATCCCGGCGTTGGACGTCCCCGATGCCTTGGCCTTTTTTGCCGACCAGGTGCCCTCATGAGCACCGTCTTTAAGCTTCACCTGGCCCGCGACGGCGCGGACCGGCTCACCATCACCCTTGCAACCCAAAGCGGTGAGGAACTTTTGCTACGCCATGTCCCATGCGCCGAACACGAACGGCGAACCTATCCCTTGGCACCCGCCGCCGACCCCGACCGCGCCATCCCCGATTTCGGCGATTGGTGCACCTTGGCCGAGGCCGTTTACCAAGCCTTTAAAGGTTTGGCCTCACATCGCTTAACCCGCGAGTCAGCCGCCAAATGCGGCGCTTTTCTCTTCCATGTGCTGCTCGGCCCGGACGGTTGGGACAAACTCGCCGCGGTTGCCGGCGGCAAACACCTTTACCTCAGCACCGACCCCGACTGCAGCGGGCTGCAACACCTGCCCTGGGAACTGATGCGCCTCGGCGACCAATACCTGGCGATGAAAAAGGTCGATGTGGTGCGTTATTGCCCCGATCCCGCCGCGGCCGTCCCTGTCTTAACGGCACCCCTGCGGGTGTTGTTTGTGGTCGGCCCCGAATCCGACGGTCGGCGTGCCGACACCGCCGGACACCTTGGCGTCGGCGGCGAATTCATCGGTTTACTGCGACGTTTGCGCAAACGCGCCCTGCCGATGTGTGAACGCCTGTTGATGCACCCCGACATCGAAACCCTGAAAAACACCATCGCCGCCTTCAAACCCCAGGTCGTCCATTTCATCGGTCACGGCGGCATCCACGAGGGTCGCCCCACGCTGTCCTTCAGCGATGGCCAGGGTGCCGTTGAACGAATTGGCGGGGAAGCCCTCGCCGCCGCCATGATTTACGACGGAACCGCGCCGCTCACCGTGCTCAACGTGTGCCACAGCGGCGGCACCCTGGAAAAATTCGTCACCGGCGTGGACGACGGCAGTTCGCTGGTGATTGACCTCGTGCGCGCCGGCATCCCCCTCGCCGTCGGCATGGGTGGCCGCGTCCGCGACACCGTGTGCCGCCTCTTCACCCGTCGCTTCTACGAGGCGCTGATGGAAGGGGAGTCGCTCGTCGACGCCGCCGCCGAGGGCCGCTGGGCCGCTTTCCGCGACCAGGTCGACGGCGCCCTCGTCGATTGGGCTCGCCCCGTCATGGTCCGCAACGCCCTCACTCCGATCCAAATGGATCCCGATTCCTGCCAACGCGCCAAAGACAACCTGGCATCTCTCTACCGTATTGTTCCCGAACAATACGAAGAGACACTCTGTGACCGGGTCGACGTCTTTCGCGGGTACCAGAACCTCCTGCAACAACAAAATGGTTACCTTGAAACCTTACTTATCTTGGAAACCCAAGGCGATGTACGTGAAGATAAAATGGGCAAAACGATGGTGCTCTGCGAGTTAGCCGGGCAGATCATGCTTGACGGTTACTTGCCGTGTGCGGTGCTGGAAGGAACTGCTGAAAACCTCGATTTTGATTATCCAGCGGTTCTAGACGACAAGCCCGTTCTCCTGATTGCTTTTCTCCTGCTTGAGGCGGCGCGCATCACCCGCAATGAAGTTTTGGCGTTTGATCGGGATGAACCCTTCCCAAACAGCAAAGTCGAAGGGCTGATACACTTTGCCTTAGATCCAGATACTCATCTCTTGGATGCCGATCTTCATGCGGCCCGAAGGCTGGGCCAAGTCGACCTTCGCAAAGCGGCAGCCCTTGCCGTTCGCAAGGACCTGATCGCCATTCAGGAAGAATGCGGGAAACCTTTGTTTGTGTTGGTTGACGACGCCCATCTTTTGATCGATAGGGAGCTTACCTTCCTACGTTACTTTGTGACCGCCGACGGTTTAGGCGACAAAAAAACGCCGATACCCTTGATCATCACCTGCTCCGACCACGGCACCGCCGAGCAGGAAAACCAAGTTTCTCTACTCAAAAATTGGCTGAACACGCGCCCACCTATTTGGGCCAAAAACCGAGTAGTTCTGTCGCGTTTCAGCGGCGACGATAGAACCATCGCATATGAGCAGTTCCCACTGGTTCAGCAACAGCCCCTTGTCCGTGCCCAACAAGTTTCTGACTTACAGACCTGTCGCTATTTGAGCTTCATGGACGGTTTTGTTGAAGGGGTCCCTTCACGATTGGCCAAGCAGGGCGCCATAATCCTGGAGAAATGTATTGGTCACGAGTTGCGAAAGGCCGATGACGACGATCTTCTCGAGCTATATCGGGAGTCGGGTTATGAATAAGTCCGAATTTAGCCGGTTGATGCAAGAAGCTGAAGCCCAAAGCCGCGTGAGGCGTCGCCGAAGGCTAGAGACCTTGGGCGACGATTACCGTCGCTTGTCCGTTTTGCCCGCTTGGACACCGCGTCTCCTGGCGATACTTGGCATAGCAGGCGATGAAGCTTGGCTAAACCATTTGGTAAAAGAAGGTTTTGCGCGAAAAAAAGCACCGCGAAGATTCTGGAACCAACGCGGAAAAGCCTCCGCCGACCTCTCCGTTTATGAGGTGACCGACCAATGGCGTGAATGGGTTCTAGCGGACGTGCTTCACGACGAAAGTCAAAACCTCAGCGATTTGGAGCGGCTGCTCAACCAATTGGCAACCCGCATCCACGACCTGTGCCAATCGGAGATGGTGGCGGTTCCGCAAGCGACTCGCTACTGGATGCAGCTCGCGGGAGATACTGAGCTGGGTTATTTTCGGTATAACCTTTTTGCCCTGATGGACAACGCGCTGGAGCAAGGACATGATCACCGTGCCTTGGCCTATGTGACCACCGCGCGTCGTTTGCTCCCTTACCTCAATCCGCGCGCCAAGTTGGTGGTCGACGGCGGCGCCCGTCATTTAGAGGTGGTACGCCGCAAAAAAGCCGATTTACAAAAACTACAGTATTACCTGGTGCGCGACGCCCAAATCGATGCTTTTGAACAAGTTCTGGCCGATCCCGAGGCCTGGGCGCTCCATTATCTGGGCATGGGCGGCATGGGCAAAACCATGCTGATGCGTTACCTGGTCAGCAAGTACATTCCCGAAAAAGGCGGCGTCGCCGCTCGGGTCGATTTCGATTTTCTCGACCCCGATTACCCCACGCGGTCACCCGGCCTTTTGCTGGAAGCCTTGGCCGAGGAACTGTGTTTGTTTGATCAGAAAGGCGCGATTAGCTCGCTTCTGCCAACGCTCAACAACGAAATTCTCGGGTTCCACGAAGAGCTGATGTTACCCAACCAAGAAAGAGGTGAAAAACCCGTAAACCACAAACGTTTTGACGGCATTCTCCGGGTATTCGCGGAGATGATCCACCAACTGCCGCAACCCGTGGTGCTGATTCTCGATACCTGTGAAGAGCTCAGCGGCACCCGCGGTCACGGCGACCGTTCCCGCGCCGTGTTGGATACCTTCGCCATCTTCGAAGCACTGCGCCGCAAGTCGTCGGCTTTTGTGTTGGTTCTGGCCGGCCGCCGCTTGTTGGCCCAAGCCGGCGCTGATTGGGACGCGGGCAAAGAAGCACCCGCGGCCTTGCCCAAACGCGCGTACCTCCAGCTTTATCCGCTTCAGCCCTTTGAGCGCCACGAGGCTGAACGTTATCTGGAACAACGGGGTGTCTTGGAACATCACCGCGAATCGGTGCGAACCCACTGCCAAACCGATGTGTTTGTCCGTTTCGACTTTTTGGCAGCGAAAACGGCGCCGGACTACTTCAGCCCCTTCGATTTGGCCCTGTACAGCGATTGGTTGGACCAAGAGCCGGATCTGGATTTAACCAAAGCCGCCAAGGATGAAGACCGCTACGTGGCGCGGCGCATTGTTGGCCGCATCACCGATCCGCTGCTAAAGGATTTGCTGCCGGCGGTTGCCTTGCTGGGCCGCTTCGACAAACCGACCCTCGCCGCGGCGATGCCGCACGCCGGCGCCGACCAATTAGACCGCGCCTGGCTCGACCTCACCGGACTCGAATGGATCAGCAGCCAAGGGGCGTTTTTGTCCGTGTTGGACGGCTTGCGCGCGCGGCTCAAGCAATGGTTCGCCCAGCAGGAGCCAAGCAAAACCCAAGCGACCAAGGATCGCCTGGAAACCTTCTTTGAAGCATGTACCCGGGACAAACCCTTAAAGGTCGACCCAGAATACTGTGTCGACTTCATCCGTTTGGCCCCGATCCCCGTCGTAGAAACCTGGTGGCCGGTGGTGCGCGATGCCATGGTGATCGCCGAACATTGGGAACGGCTTGCCTCTTTGTTTTCGCGATTATTCGAAAAAGCAGAGGTTTACGACGAGATCGTTCCCTCGTTACTCCAAATCGATTATAATATCTACGCTACGAGGTTTAATTTAAGGAAAAGCTTTCAAAAACGTCTAGACGGAACTGCTGATAGCAACCGGTATAATTTTGTATATCTAGCTTGTTGGTTTGAGGATTATTATATTATAAGAGATAGAACTTTTGATCATGTCAATCTGGCGCGATTTAAATCAGCATTGAATCATGCTTTCCAGCAAGAACTTGTATATGTTGGTTTCGTTCGAGATATACCAAAAAAACCAGAACTTTGTGTGTCTTTGCTTAATGCTTGTGAATCGATTCTAGATTTTGGTTGGAACGAACCCAACGATCTTGTTGAACAAATGACTCGTTTTCTAATTGCCGTTATGCACCATGAACCAACAACATCTATCGGAATTTATGCAGCTTTTTTAAAAGCACGGTGTGTTCGGCACACACGTAAAAAGACAGCTCTCTCGAAACAAATACGTTCGTTCTTGGCCGATCACAGCCCGCTCTCGGCACTTCCTGTCCGCGCTTACCTCAGTTGGCGCGCGCCCCGTGACCTTAAGCCACTCATTGAAGCCCACTGCCTCCGCCTATTTTCGGAAGGGGTGTTAGATTATACGGATATCGAACACATGCTCCGTTTTCAAATGGATTCGCTCGAAAGCCGATTATGCAGTTATTTTTATTGTCGCTACGCAAATGATGCCGATGCCGCGCTTGATAAGTACGACGGCCCTCCTTTTCCCTTAGATCATCCCCCTTATCTTTTTCAGGGTTATTCGCTTCAGGTTGCCGTTCTAGAACGCAGCGCGGTTGATCGACCGGTAGAATCACTCCAAATGGTATTTGATACCCTTAAAAAAATGGTGAGTCGAACAGAGAGCAAAGCAGATGCACCCTGGTTGATCGAAATAATTAAAGCTGCAGATAACCGTTTGGCGGATCTTTTTCTTCGGTACAGCTATGCGTGGCTTGGACGAAAAACCTATGGACCTTTTTTTGATCTGGAGTTTGCTACCGCCTCCACTGAAGAACGGTCAAATGCGGTTCATGATGTCTGGCAGTGGTATGAACCTTATGACAAAGCGTCGGTTGAAACGATGTACGCTTCTTTTCAAAAGTTAGTACCCGTCAAGGCAAACACCCAGTTGGGTCTTCATCTGGCCTTGGATATGGTGGAATTTAATCGAATAGCACCATCTTATGAAATGCCTTTGCTTGACCTCCCCGTTCAAGACTTCACCAAAGAAATTTACCTATGGAAACGGCGCCACCCCTTAGAACGTGTCGCTTACTTATTGCTCAAAATTCGAGCTTGGGCGTTGGGTGTTTCTCGTAAACCCAACTTTGCGCGGTTTTCCAAGCGTTTGGGGTCTCGCACCCTTGCCTTGACGTTGATCCAGGAAGCGATTCGTCTCGGGCGACGCCTGCCGGAACAGACGGTCCCGCTTTTGGAAGCAGCGTTGGATCATTTAAGCCCAAATCCTTCGCCCGATTCGGGATTGCACCTTCTTTGTCATGTGAATCTTTGGTACTGCTTGAGCCGAACGGCCGAGCCGACCACGACCCACCACTTACTCCCGTCGATAGATACGCTGATGGATCGCATGGGTAACGATGAGGGTGTTTCGGACTTGCGCCTCCTATTAAAAGGTGTGAAGCAATTAGTGCGTACCGAGGAAGAAGCCGACGATGATTTGCCACCGGTTGAAACCGGTGAAGATGAACCACTGCTCGCCGGCCCTGAATCAGAAGCAGCTTTACCCGGGGAAGGTTTAGCTGTGCCGGCGGCCCCGCAGATGGCTTCAGATTGGGGCGGGGAGGGGCCCGCGGCTGCCAAACCCCTTGAGCCTTTTGTGGTTCAGGTTCAGTATCGCGGAGAGCTTGAGGCCACGGCAACCGAGGGGCTTTATTTTTTTGATCATGAAAACGCGGTCCTTGAGGTTCAGTTGGACGATGATCGTGCGGTCGGCGATTCCATCACCGAGGTTGCTCCCTGGATGGAACAGCGCGCGCAACGACCGGGCGTCCCCGTGCTTCGCATTCGGTCCCAGCAAGCGGCTTTGCCCGCGTGGGAGTTGATGGCGGTTGATGACCGGCGGCCGAAAACCAAACAGGGCAATCGCCTCGATTTAACCTGTCTTTACCGACTGGTTATGTTTGAGGAACCATTTATACCTGCCCCGCCGCTGAACGGTGTGTTCGCCCATGGCGGCTTCGATAACTTCATGAGCGGCGTCCTTAGCAAAATGTGGGGGCTCTTTGGGCGGGGGGCGGATGACAACCTGGTTCATGTGGTTGGGCGGCCGATGCGGCTCGGTTACGATGAATACCGACTCTCGCTCGGGGGAGAGGGTCACCGACAATCCGGTGAATTAATGTCGCCGGAAGAAATCCTAGCGGAAAGAAAAGCATTAGCCCTAGTGATCGTCCAAGCGCCGGTGGATGAATTTGGCGCGCTCCATACCTTGGAATGCGCCCATGGTCGCGCCTTTGCGACCGCATTGCTCAGCCGTCGCGGGGTCGCCGCGGTTTTGTTTCTGCCACCTTTGCCGCCGGACATCGTTGCGCACTTGGTCGACCTTGGCCGCGTGCTTTTCGAGCATCGCGACGGTAACTGGCCCAATGCGCTGCTCCACGAGGTGAAACAGTTGCGGCAACACATTATTGCGAGTAATCCGCAACGGGAAGCGCTCAACCGTGAATTGGCCGCCCAGATTTGCCTGATGACCCAATTTTTTATCGATGTCCAACCCGAGGAGGAATAAGCGATGCCCATCCAATGGTTTAAACAGAAATTCAACGAGAATCGCGATCAACTGGCCGTGGTGCCCCTCGGCAGCGACGGCACCGCCCAGGGGACGCCCGGAACCGCCGCCGTCGCCAACAAACACTACTTCCGGTTGTGGCTGCGCGCCATGGTGCTTTCCCGCAAACGCAAGTGGTTCGAGGACTTTTCACCGATGGTGCACTCCCTCGTCAAACTTCAGTACGGGCGGCAGCCCTTCGTGGAAATTCCCCACGCTGCCGGCCAATTCAATCTGAAGGACGTCAAAGCCGGCAACCTCGAACGGGTCGTTTCCCGCGACCACCCGTTGACCTCGCTGCTTCCCTTTAAAGGCGGGACCGTCGAACTTTCCGCCGGTTTGTTTTCCGTTAAACAAAGCGCCTCGGTCGACGCCTTCCTCAAAACCCTCGGCAGCTTCTCCAATTTGTTGGGCGTGCCCAGCGTCTCCACCGCGCTCAGCGTGGCGTCACCGCTGGTTGCCGGTGTGCAAAATTTACTCGGCGCGGACGGGGACGAACTTTGCGTGGGTCTCGAGCAGTCCTTCACCGCCGGCGGCGGCGGTCAACCCCTGGTGGATCGCCATTTCGCCGTCTTCCGCACCGCGGACCACATCGACCCCGACCAGCTCGTCCTGCACCGCGGCCAATTGGCGCTGCAGGCAGGCGACGGTGAACCCAGCCCCTTAACCAAGGTCGATTACATGTTGTTCCATCTGGAGATTCTAGAAACCCGCGATGATTGGGAAGTATTTTCCGAAATTGCCGACCCGATGAATGCCATGCAGACAAACCTGATCAACGGCAAAACCAAAGAAGCCCTGAACGAACTCCGCAAAGCTCTAAATGCCGCCGCCCAATCCGCCGATCTAACCGGTTTGGATCGCCGTTTGGTCATGGGCAAAATCAAAGCAAATTACGATGAATTCCTCGCGTTTGGCGCCGGCATTCCCGATACACCGGCCGCGTTTGCGTTTGATCTTCCGGCCAAACCCGAGGGTACCTTGAGCCTGGGCTTACCCGAGGTCACCCGGTCCGCCGATGAAGCCCCCGCGCCGCGGCGGAAACCCATCGGCCTCAACGCCTTGATGAAAATCACCGTGGAGGAACGCGACGCCGTCGATCTGGATGAACCCATCGAACGCTTCCTCACCCTGTAACTTCAAACAAAAAAGGACACCCCTAACCCGCTTTTCTCACAAGGATTCGTCGCGAGAAGCTGAAAGCCTTGTCAGTACGAAGGTTACGACCGAGAGTCGGCACAGGGGTCCGAGCTTTCGCGGGGCCGACCATTCGGTGTAGCAGCTGAGGCGAAGGCGGCCCGACGGAGTAAGGCGGGAGGCCGCCCCGCGGAAGGCGGCCCGACGGAGTAAGGCGGGAGGCCGCCCCGCGGAAGGCCGCCCCGCGGAAGGCCGCCCCGCGGAAGGCCGCCCCGCGGAAGGCCGCCCCCTCGTAATCGCATGGCTTTCGGCTTCGTAGCAGAATCACTTGTGAGAAATGCGGGCGAAAGCCAGGGTGTCCCTTGTCTCCGCGGTTCCGGCCACGTAGGAAAAGGGCACCCAACCTAGGCGATGTCCTACTGGAAACGGTTCCGGCTACGGGGTTGGAACCATTGCGTCACATACATTCAAAACCGAGCGTGGTTCCACCACCACAAACTGATTGCCGTCGTGGAAAATGTCCGCCGGTAGGTTGGCTGAGAACTCGGGAACCCAGGTGATGCCGTCCGGGCTGCTGTAGATCATGGAACGCGCACGGCCCAGGAAACCCTCGGCGCCGGCAACCAATTCAATGAGGGCCGGGGCACCTTCGACCCTTGTCCAAACCAGCCCGTCCTGACTCTGGTAGACATGGTTGATGCCCACCAATCGGTAGCCGTGTTGCGGGTGCCGGTCCAGGGAGCCGAACCCCTCATTTTCCGGTCCAGGTGTGACCGTTAGCCAGGTAACCGCGTCGCACCTGATCGCCACGTGGGTGTTCTCGTGAACCATCCATTGGTCGTTGAGCCAACGTACCCCAGACGCAAACCAGTCGCCCACGCGGCCCGCTTCGACCCATTGACTGCCGTCCGTGCTCGTCAACAAGGGACCTTCTCCCGCCGTCACCAGAAATTCGCTGCCTGACCAGGCGATCCCCGTCAATCCCTCACGGCTGGAACCAAAGCCTTGTTGGTAAACTGTTTCCCAGTTAAGTCCGTCACTGCTGCGTCGAATCTCGCTTTGATTCAAACGCCAACCGACCGCCGGGCCCACCTACGCGCGCTCCCTGGTTTCAGAACGTGCCGCCGACAAAGCCAGCGCCGCGGGGTACGTGCAGGCCTTTAAGGTGCTCCAGGCTTACCCATGGCCGGATTGAGCCACCCCTTGCGAAAAGGGGTTTAACCCGCGCTTCAGGCTTTTTGGGTGCCTTGTGCGGCTGCTTTCTCGCGGCGACTTTGTTCCTGCAGCTCTTTTTTCAGGTCGTCTTTCCACTGGTCGATTTTGGTTTCCCACATTTTTTCTTTGACCAGGTAGGCCGCCCGCGCCAGCGCCATGGAACCAATGGGTGATTTGACGAACAGCAGCATCGCGATCACCGAAGCTTTGAACACCGTGCTTAGGTCCGGGGTGACCAGGCAGTAACCGATAATGATCAGAATGATGCCCAGTGAACCGGATTTACTGCTGGCGTGCAGGCGCAGGAAAAAATCCGGGAACCGCATAAAGCCAATCGCCGCCAGCAAGGACACCAAAGCGCCCGTAATCAAAAAGAACGAGGCTAAAATCGCCAAAAACAAGCTCATGGTTTGTTCCTCTCTTCCAGGTAACGCGCAAACCCAATCGTGCTTAGGAACCCGAGCAACGCCAACACCAAAGCCACGTCCAGAAACATCGGGTTCCCTGTTTTAAGGCTGTAGAGCACAATCGCGCCCAGCAGCAGCAGCGCCGTGAGGTCCAGCGCCGCGACACGGTCGCTCAAGCCCGGACCGCGCAGCAGGTGGACCACCGTCATCCCCATCGATACTAAGATAATGATGGTGCTGATCAGGGCGACCGTTGCCAGCCAGGGTTCGCTTTCGATGATCGTCGTCATGGCGTCAAGGCTCCTATTTTGTCTTCCAGTTTCTTGATTTCCTGTTCCACCTTGGCGATCTCTTCCACGTACATCACGTGTAAATACAAGGTTTTAAGGTCGTCGGATAGGTCGAGGGCGATGGTCCCCGGCGTCATCGTTACCAATGAGGCGAACACGTACACTTCCCATTCCCGTTCCAGCGTCAGCGGGTGGGCGATAATCGCCGGTTTCATGTAGTGTTTGGCCGTAACCACGTCCTTTGCGACTTTCCAATTGGATTTGATGATCTCGATGGTATAGAACACCGCCAAATCGCAGAAGGCGAAGAGGACCTGAAAGGGGTTCATCGTGCGTTACCTCCCATGACGGCGTCAATGTACATTTGTGGTGCAATCAGTTGCTCCGCCGCCAGTTCGGCGAAGTGGAACACGTGGCCGGCCGAGAAACCGATCACCACCGTGACCACCGCCAGTACCGCAATCGGCATGGTCACGGTGAGGTCGAGGCGTTTGATCTTAGCCGGTCGCCGTTCGTTTTCACCGACGCCCTTTTTCCAAAACGCTTCCATCCAAATCTTGGTCATGGAAATCAGCGTGAACACGCCGACCGCCAGCGCCATAAAGGCCATGAACATGTCGCCGTTTTCCAGGCTGGCGCGGATGAGGAACAGTTTGGAAAAGAACCCGCTCAGCGGCGGAATGCCCGCCAGCGACAGCGCCGGCACCAGGAACATCACCGCCAGCAGGGGATAACCCTTGTAATAACCGCCCAGTTTCTTCAGGTCATTGGTGCCGCCCGATTTTTCAATCGCGCCGGCCAACAGGAACAGGTTGGTTTTCACCACGATGTGGTGGACCAAGTAGAAAATCGCGCCGGCCAGTGCCAGTTTGGTCGCCAGTGCCAAGCCGATGATCATGTAACCGATCTGGCTGATGATGTGGTAGCTGAGGATTTTTTTGATGTCCATCTGCGCCACCGCGCCGAGGACGCCGGTGACCATCGTCAGAATCGCCATCCAGTAGAGAATCGGCTGAAAAATGGCCGTGTCCTGGTTGAAGATCAGCGTGAAGGTGCGGAACAAGGCGTAAACGCCGACCTTGGTGAGCAAGCCGGAGAAAATCGCGGCAATCGGGGCGGGCGCGGCCGGATAGGCCGGCGGCAACCAGAAAAAGAACGGGAAGCAAGCGGCTTTGATAGAAAACGCCACCAGGAAAAACAGCGCGGTAGAGGTCAGCAGCACCGTGCTTTCCGTGTTTTGCAGTTGCACCGCCAAATCCGCCATGTTGAGCGTACCTGTTTTGCCGTAGAGCAAACCCAAACCCGTCAGGAAAATGGCCGAGGAAACCAGGTTCAGCGCAACATATTTAATGGAAGCCAAGAGCTGCGCGTTCGTTTTGCCCAGCGAGAGCAACACGAAGGAAGAGATCAACATGACCTCAAACCACACGTAGAGGTTAAACATGTCGCCCGCGAGGAAGGAGCCGTTCACGCCCATCAGCAGCGCGTGGAGCAGCGGGAAAAACACACCTTCGCGGCTAAGGTTCATGTCCTCTTTGAGGGCAAACACCGCCACCGCGGCGCCCACCAGGCCGCACACCGACAGCATCAACGCCGACAGGTAGTCCGCCACCAGGGTGATGCCGAACGGGGCTTGCCATGAGCCCATGTGGATCACTTGGATCCCTTCCTCGTGAACGCGGCTCAGGATCAGCAGGCCGACGGCCGGCAAGCTAAAAGCACCGATGGTGCTGACAATTTGCGCCAGACGTCGGTTCTTTTGACAAAACAATAAAAGGAGCGCGGTGATCAATGGAATCATCACCGGCAACACCAACAGATTCATGAAGCGCCCCCACCCAAGCGGTCAAGGTTCTCACTTTTGTTCGACTTATAGGCGCCCTGCAGCAGGGTCAGGAAGTACGCCAGTACACCGAACCCGATGACAATCGCGGTTAACACCAATGCCTGCGGCAAGGGGTCCGCGTACGTACCGGTCAAGGTCTCCTTGCCGGCGGCGATCATGGGTGGTGCGTCTCGGGTTAACCCGGCCGAGGTCATGATGAGCATGTTGGCCGCGTTACTGATCAAAATCAGGCCCAGAATCAATTTCGAAAGGTTGCGCCGGAGCATGAGGTAAATGCCCGCGCCGAACATAATCCCGACTACGACGGCCCAGAACGGTTCCATAACTCAAACTCCTCCAGAGAGAATAGGATCGAGGTGGTCACACCGACGACCGCGAAAAAGACACCGATATCAAACAGGATGGGCGTGCCCAGGGGAAGTTTGCCCAGCAGCGGGACTTCCACCTTGTGCCACAGCGCGGTTAGCATGGGTTTGCCGGCGAACATCGGCATCAGCCCGCTAATTAACGCCGTGGAAACGCCCGCGATCATCAGATGCAGCGGTGACACGCGCATCCATCGTTTGGCGTCCTCGACCCCGCGGGCAAAACACCAGAAGGCAATCGCCGCGGCCGCGACCAGCCCGCCGATGAACCCGCCGCCCGGCGCGTTGTGGCCGCGAAGCAGGATCCAGATCGACATCACCAGCAGGAACGGGCACAGCCAAGGCACCGTCATGCGGATCAGATAAGAATTCACGCGGCACCTCCCTCGGTGGCTTTTTTGGCTTTTTTGAGCTTTTGGCGGGTCAGGCTGTACACCCCGAGCGCCGCGATCAAGAGCACAACGATTTCGCCCAGCGTATCCAGCGCGCGGAAATCAACCAAAATCACGTTCACCACGTTTTGGCCGTATCCTTTGGTCATTGAGTTCTCGGCGAAGTAACCGGAAATCGGGTCCTGTAATTGGATTAAATCGGCTTTCCAAATCAGCAGCGTCATAAAGGCCCCGCTGGCCGCCGCCAGCAAGGCGTCGAAGCGGCGGCGCAGCTCGGATTCCTTGGTGTTGAAGTCCGGGAAGCGGTGAACCACCAGCACGAACAGCAGGACCGTCAGGGTTTCGATCACCAACTGGGTGATCGCCAGGTCGATGGCGCCGTGGATCATGAAAAAACAGGACACCGCGAAACCGACTACGCCGAGACAGGCCGCCGCGACCACCATTGACTGGGCGCGAATCGCCGCCGCGATGGCCGCCACGATCACCAGCCCGATCATCAGTTCGAAGAGGGGCGGGTTGTCCAGCGGCACCGGGTTAAACGGCCAAGCTACGTTGGTGATTTTGAGGATGGTGAACCCCAAACCCAGGAAAACCACCATGATAAAGGTCAGGTTGTGGCGCAAGGCGTCTTGGAACAAGATGCGGGTTTGCGCGTTGGCTAGGGCAAAGGCTTGTTTGAGGCCGAATTGGAAAACAGCGGCGCCGTGGAAGGCCGCCGGCCATTTGGCGTACACCGTGCGTTTGAGGTAGGCCGTGATTTTGTCGCGTTTCAGCGTCAGGCCGACACCCGCGCCAAGAATCAAGAAACTCATCAGCAGGGCTAGGTTGAAGCCGTACCAAAGTTTGACCGTCATTTCGAGGTTTTGGCCCTGGATTGCACCGACCGCCGCCGAGAAAAACGGCCCGGACCAAAAGCTGACCAGCAGACCGAGCGGCACCGGCAGGATCGCGAAAAACAGGGGGCCGGCCCAGAGCAAGGGACCGCCTTCTTTCGCTTGCTTCGGCGTGGGTTTCGGCGTTCCCCGGAAGGGACGGAAACCCACTTGCCACGCGCTGACCGTGAGGCAAGCCGCGCTGACAAACACCGCCGCGATCATCAGCATGCCGTACCATTCCGCTTTCAGCGCCGCTTCGATCAGTTTTTCCTTGGCGATGAAACCGAACAGCGGCGGGATGCCCATCATCGAAACAGCCGCCAGGCCCGCCGCGACCGAGGTAATCGGCAGGGCCGAACGCAAGCCGCGTAATTCGTCGATGTTGCGCGTGCCGCATTGGTGATCGAGAATGCCCGCCACCATAAACAGGGATGCTTTGTAGAACGCGTGGGCCAGGATGACCGCCACGAAAGCGGGAATCGCTTTGTCGACGCCCAGGCCGAGCAGCATCGTCAGCATGCCCAGCACGCTGACCGTGGCGTAGGCCAAGATGGTTTTGAGGTCGCGTTCCCATGGGCTGCGGAGTGCGCCGTACGTCATGGTAATCGCGCCGGCACCCGCGACCAGCGGCGTCCACCACAGGTGGTCGGACAGCAGCGGATGCAGACGGGCCAGCAGGAAAATACCCGCTTTAACCATGGTGGCCGAGTGCAGGAAGGCACTGATCGGGGTGGGGGCGACCATCGCGCCCGGCAACCAAAAGTGGAAGGGGAACTGGGCCGACTTGGTGAAGGCGCCCGCCAGGATCAGCAGCAGGGCCGCGTCGGAAAGGGGGTGACGGATGAACGTATCGCCGCGTAGGAGCAACTCGGAGACGCGGTAGGTTCCGCCGATGTCCCCCAACAAGATCAGGCCCGCCAGCAACGCCAAACCGCCCGCGCCGGTTACCAGCAGGGCTTGCAGCGCCGAGCGCCGTGCTTCTTCGCTTTCGTGTTTGAAACCGATCAGGAAGAACGAGGAAATCGAGGTCAATTCCCAGAAGATAAACAGCAGGATCAGGTCGTCGGCGATGACGAGCCCGAGCATGGCCGAGAAGAAAAGGAGAAGGAAGGCGAAGAGTCGGCCGAGTTGGGGATGGTTGCCAAGGTAACCGCCCGCGTACATAAAGATGAAGGTGCCGATGGCGCTGATGAACAGCATGAACAGCGCGGATAGGCCGTCGAGGTGGAAGGCGTAACTCATGTTGAGCGACGGAATCCACGGTGCTTCAAACAGCAGCGGGGTGTCGAGATTGGGCAACACGGTGGCGCATAGCCAGAGGCAGACCGCGGCCGGAAACAAAGCCAGCAACGGGGCGACCTTTTGGCCGAGCAGCCGTCCCAAGGTGGGTGCGAGGCAGCTCAAAAGCAAACCAACGACCACAATCAATGGAAGTGCCATGTGGAAAAGCTCCTGGGAGGGTTGGATCACGGAATTACCGAAACAAGCGGTGACCGATGTCGCCGCGCTAAGTGGAAGAAAGAGAATGCAAGACGTGAAAATGGGTTGCGGATGATCATGATCAGATTAGCAAGGGTAACTCCCGGTGCCAAGGAACAAACAGTTTTACCTCAACGGCGTGATAATCGCGAGCTGTTTTGGCTAAAGATCTGGCGCGAAATGCTGGTAACAAGTGAGCCCGGGTCGCGCACGACCGTACCTGGCCGGCAAGGGTCACATTTTTGAGGCTCCTGCATTCCTGCGATTTCGTCAAAACCACCGCAAATCATTGTGGTGTTTCGTTATTTGGGTTACAGGCAAAAAAAAGACCGCACCGTGGACCGGACGAACACGGTGCGGTGTGCCTGGAGAAGGCAGGGACGAAAAGATGTCCGTATTTCATCCAAGAATTTCCTTGAGATGAAACCCTTGGATGAAATACGGACGGCGTAACAGAGGAGAAGTTTGACGGGTGTGTCGGTCGTGGTGGCTGGGTTGTGGTGGTTTGAAAAAGCAACCGACTCACCCGTCGTTGGAAGGTATTCTAGGTTCTATTGATTTTAAAATCCATAAAAAAATGAATTTTTTTCTCAATAATCGCCTGAGTTCCATTAGAATAGTCCCCGGGCGCTGCTGTCGCATCCTATTAAATAGGCTACGTCGACACCTTTTCGAACTTTATCTTCATCGGATCCAATCTGTGTTTTGCCAACCCGGACCTTTGTCCAGGCCGGCACAAGGGTTGGGCGCTCGACCCGGGAGGAAGACCCATGCTGAACCGCATCATCCGCAAACGCACCCAATTGGAGGAGCAGGCCTGGCAAACCGTTCTAAGTTTGATGCCGCGTCGCCGCCAGACCCGCGGTATTCAGTACCAGGTCCTCGAATACCTGTTCGCCCACCTCTACGAAAAGGTTTCCGAGGAGGAACTGGGCCGATATCTCCAGGAACAGCGCGGTTCGCTACCGGCAACCGGTGATCCGGTCAAAGGCGCCATCAACCAGGCAATTAAGGAGTTGCAGCGGCTGCCCGAACCCCTGTTCGAACTGGTCAAGATCCAGGAAACCCAACTCGGGACGGGCAAACGTTTCGTGCGCATGAACTTCACCAAGTTTGAAGAAGTCATTGCCTACGACCAAATGCAGGAGTACCTGAACGACATCCTCAAGGGCGAAAAACACTTCGTGTTGCGCACCGTGGCATTCCTGGCGCCGCCCTTCGATAACCTGCCTTTTCCCGGTTTGGAGCCGGATCACCTCAACCACTCCTCGCTGCACGCGATTGTGAACGAGGCGGCCCGCGGAGCCGTTCCCGGTGAGGGGGATTACCGCTTCCTGCCGGATTGCGTGGGCATGTGGGAGTTTTTGCTGGTTTACGAGCACGAGGACGCGCCGGTCCCGTTTTTGGGATTTATGTCGGATGCGGGTTTGGGCGGCGCGGTGGAGGAAAGCCGTTGCATCCTCTACCGGGGCGCCGAAAAAGCATCCAAGTTAAAGTTTTTAAACGCCTTATGGCACAAGCTGGCAGCCCGCGCCGAAGCTTAAACTCGTGTTGCATCGGTGCGGGCTTGGTTTTTTAGCCGCCCACTACTTGGTTGAGAAAGAGATGGGTGCGGCGTGGGTCGTGGCGTGAACAAAAAAGGGCGGATACCGGCGTTAAGTGAGGCGCCTGCATCCACCCTGGGCCGGTCGTGTGGTGGCGAAACCAAGGCCCCTTTTTGCTGGGGGTTGTCCTGGATTTTAAGCCGCTTCGGCCGTTGGATCGCCCGGTTCCATGCGCAAATTGAAGGCTGCGAGGCATGTAGCGAGGATCGCGATGGGTCCTTGCACCAAAGGTACCTATATATAGGGGCCCAAAATCCACATGTTGGCGTCGGCTAGGATCATCCAGGGCGCGAGGAGAACCGCAAAGAGCAACAGCGCCGAATTGACCAGGTTGGCGACGGCTGTTGCCATGGGGCGCCCTCGATTGATCCACGCCAACATGATCATCGGTAGGTACACGATTTGACGAGGGAGACGTTAGCGGCTCTAACTAACTCATTGGTAGAGGCGGTCCATCGGGTGATTCGCGCGGGTTTTGAGGATGATGTAGGCGGTCAGGGTTGTGATCAGGGCGATGAATCCTTGGGTTAAGGGGATGCCGATCAGGAACCAAAGGGTGCCGTCTTGCGCATCGGTCAGCCGGCCTGTTGCCAGGTAGCCGGCGGGCAGGAGCAGCAGCGCGCTGTTGCCGATGTTGGCGACGGCGCGGCTTCCCGGTAGGTGACGGCCCGCAAATTCAAACAGGGTCAGGGGCAAAAAGACACTTAGCCCGAACACCGCGATCACCAAAAAGAGGGTGAAGTATTCATCCGAGGGTTTGCCCAGGAAAGGCAGGTAACAAAGCGCCTGCGCCAGTGGCGCCCACAGAAAACTTTTGCTGTTTTTGTAACGCGCCCAGAGGGATGGTGTTTTGTCCGCCGTGTCGGGTTGCGGCGGCGTCGGTGTGCGGATGTAGGTTGCCAGCCACAATACGGCAAGCGTGGCGGGCCATTGGAAGAAGGGGCCGATGCTCGCCCAGTGGAAGGGGGACACCCCGGTTTTTTGTCCCACCAAGCTGGTTATCGCGTAAACCGCGAAAAAAACCAGCGAGGCGCCGTGGATGAGGTGGAGATGGTTGCGGCGATGTTCCCTGGGTAAAGCCAACAACCACAGGGCGCCGTAAGGCGCCAAGTTCCACAGGCTGTAGGCGAGCAGTTCGTGGACGGGCGGGGTGGGATTGCCCTGTTCGTTGGCCGCCAAAACGACGCCCAAAGCCAGGTGCAGCGCTTGCCAAACCATCGCCCCGTAAACCGGCTTCATGCCGTCCTCCCCGTGTTTCGCCCAACCCTGTGGACGATTGATTGTTCCGATGCGCCCATTGTAAACGCGGTTCCCGGCGTGTTCGGTTGGTTGTTGGTAAGTAGCGTGAGATGAACCCAGCAGTACCTCAAACGAAATCCCTGGTTTGGTGCAGAGGGAGTTATCGCCGGACTGGTGCGGCCGAGTTTGGGAAGGTGATGAATGGAAAAAACCAAGGAACCGATGCGAAAAACCTTTGCGAGAGAAGCTGTAGGCGTACCGAAGCTTGTTCCTTTAAACGCCTGGCTGGATATGTTTTAACATCAATCGTGCACCATGATTGCGAGGAGAAGCGAAGAGGGAGATTATTGACCGTGTTCAAAAAAAGCCGGCATTTGGTTGGTGTCTCTGCTAATCTGAACGCGTTCAGAAAAACCGGCTTGAATCTTTGGCCGGCGCGGTGCCCACGAGGTGGTTTGTCGGAAATGAAGGAGGGGCGAATGGCCGCTATGTCGCGTGCGCATTTTACGATTTGGATTGGGGTGGTGCTTTCCATCAAACTCACCGTCGAACGCCTGCTGCGTTCGGATCCGGTAACGGCATTTGATTGGTCCAACTTATTGGTGCCCGGGCTGTTACCCGCTGGTTCCCAGGGTGATCCCGTTTGGGGCCACCCTCTGGTTCTCGGCGTGATTGCCACCGGGTTCGCTTTGGTTTTGGCGGAAGCGCGGCTCCGCGATTGTGGTATGTCGCGTTTTTCCCTCATCCTGCTGTTGGTGCCCTACATTAATATGCTGTACGTCGTGCTCCTGATGTTTTTTCCCGCACGGGAAGCGCTGCCGGCCGAGACAGACGATGACGAATTAAACCCCCCGCCTTCCGGCACCCTGTTCCTCGAAAGTTCCGTCATGGCGCTGGCGGCGAGTGTCATCTTCGGCATTGGCTCGGTCGTGATTCTTGCCTCCTTCGGTGGCCACTATGGTTGGACGCTGTTTATGGGGATCCCTTTTGTTTCAAGTTTCCTCGCGGTGGCATTGCAGCTCAAAAACCGCAGTACCTATTTGAGCTGGGCGGGCGCCATGACCATCGCCTTCACCACCACCGCCTTGCTCGGCGGGCTGCTGGTGCTGTTTGCCATCGAAGGTCTGATTTGTGTGTTGATGTACCTACCGCTCGCTTTTTTCCTGGCCATGCTCGGTGCCTCCGCCGCCATGTCGATGAAGTTCATGTACCAAGGCGGTTTCACGGTGCGGCGTGCAATGGTGCCCTTCTGCGTTTTCCTGCCCATGTCGCTGGGTTTGGAGCAAACCAACCTACCGCCGCTTCAAGAAGTGACTTCCAGCATCGAGATCAACGCGGCACCCGAGGCCATTTGGCCCTACCTGCTCGCGTTCCCCAGCATTCCCGAGCCGGAACAGTGGATGTTCCGCTACGGTGTGGCCTACCCGACCAAAGCCTGGACGGACGGCGCCGGGGTTGGTGCGGTTCGCTATTGCGAATTCAACCACGGAACCTTTGTTGAACCCATCGAGATTTGGGACCCGCCCCATCACTTGCGTTTCCGCGTTACCGAGCAGCCGATCCCCATGAAAGAACTGTCGCCCTACCGCAATGTGCATCCACCCCACCTGGAGGGTTATTTCGAAAGCGAGCGCGGCGAATTTGTGTTGATCCCGCTGGAAAACGGCGGCACCCGTGTGTTGGGAACCACCTGGTACCGCCATGACATGGAACCGATTCGCTATTGGTCGTGGTGGACGGATTACACCATTCACCAAATCCACGACCGCGTTTTGCGCCACCTCAAAACCGTGATCGAAGCGGCGCCTGGTTCCTGAATTCCCCGGCAACGTCGGCGTACGCGAATGGTCGCTGGAAGGAACCGTCCTTGTGCTCGGCCTGCCCGCCGGGTTGGGAATGGTCATCGCGTTATTGCTGCGCGGTTTCGAACTTTTCGCTTTACTCCTGCTCGCCGCGATGTTCCACCTGCGCAACGGCTTGCGACGCCTGCTCACGGGAAACGCGCCGATCTAAACCGTTTTACGCCTTTAGCCCCTTCCGCGCGGTTTCCGCGAGTAAAGATCGAAACGCAGTCTTTGATTGGGTTAGGAGCGTCCCTGAATTAGGTGGTGGTTCTAACCCGGGGAAGGGAACTTACTGCTTCGCGTCGGGTCCCTTCCCCGGGTTGAAATCCTGCACGGCGTTGCCATGCCACCGGTTGACGCGTTAGCGTCCCGTCGGTTCAGGGCTGGGTATCGGTTGTGGCGGAACAAAACCGGCCCATATCGGTCGTGGGGCGGCTGGTGATGTTAGGTTATGGCGAAACCAAAGCCGGTCCAATCCGACAGTGTGAGGGGGGGTGGTGATGGGTTAGGGGGGAACAAATATTGGGCCGAGGTTGGCTTTGTTGCGTGTGTTGGTCAGAATATACGCGCCAAGGGCGATGGTAAACGCAAGCGCGGCCTGGATGAAATTGAGGTCCGCGGAGAAAAAGAAACTGTTGGGTACCCTTCCCGTTGCGCCGCAAGCCAACAGGTAAATCACGGGGATTAAAAGCACGCCCACCGTGCCTACATTCGCCAAAACCCGGTAATCAGCTGTGTTTTTGCCACGACGCGCTAGGTACCACAATGGCAAAAAGGGGATCAGGTACCAAGACCAAAATAACGGCAGAATCAGGACATCGACTATTGAGGTGACCCCTGTTTTCGAAACCAAGTGGGCCATCGGAATTTTGAACAAAGGTAACCAAAGATAGGGATTTGCATGGTTAAAGCCTTGCCACCAAGTTTTTTGTTTTTTTGTGGTTTTTTCGGATTCGGTTCTGGTCCGCGGGCGGCGGCCGGCCAACCATAGGAACACGAGTGTAAGCGGCCATTGTACAAGTGGGACAAGGTAAGCGCCGTGAACGGGACCCCACCAGAAACCCTGTTGGGCGGAGGCTAGCAAAAAAAGGCCGCAGAATATGACCGACAGCCATTGGTTTAGAAATGCGGCGGCATCTGTTTCGTCGCGTTTCACCGCGTGCCATAGCAAGCCATAGGGCGCCATGGTCCAAAGACAAAAAAGTATGGCGGTCGGAAAGGATGCATCTGGATGTTTCCAGTTATAGGTGTTTAGAAAAAATAAGAAGAGCTGCGTCTTCTGAAGAACCAGCGCCATGGCTGCATAATGCATGGATCGTCCCCTTTCATGAAACACGTGGCTTGGTCATTTGTTTTATCTATCCCCGAAACCAGAGATTCTAATATTCCCAAGTAATATCCTCCAAAGGCGTTTGCCAATCGGATAAGGGGTCACTGATGATGAACGATTTGAAACGCGTGAACGCCCGTCCGCGTCGCGTTTTAGGTTGCCCATCATGATTACGTCAGTCAGAAAGAAGGTACCGCGTTTCTAAAATGAATCTATGTCTTTAAGTCTCATTGCTTCCAGTCCTCCACGAGGAATCGGTCGTTTTCATCGATGCGCACGAAATAGAGCGTGCCGAAACCTTCCTCAAAACTCGGCGCTTCCAGGCGGTTGCGGGTGGCGCGCACACCCGCGTCGGGAATGCGCGCTTTGCCGGTGCGCCGCGCGTTGCGGGCCAGACAGGCGTCGATTTTGGCCTCGAAGAAGTACCCGGTGATGGTGTAGTCGGCTTGTTTGGCGGCGGCGAGGTAGCGAGTACGATCACTTCGGGCCGGATTGGTGTTGTCGATGACGCAAGAGAGCCCCAGTTTGAGGGTGGTCTCGAACAAAACGCGTTCGCGATGGCGGGTGCGCAGCATATCCAGGTTAATACGCACGTGGCTGTCGTAAAAACGTTCGCGGCAAAAGGTCGATTTCCCCGACCCCTGAATCCCCATCAAAACCACCAACTCCGGCATAGACGCCTCCCTTATAGAAGTTTACGCGCAACAGGGGCGTTTTAGGGTGGCTCGGATGGGGGATTTTTCATCTCAGCGTTGATTTGGGGGTTTGGTTCAACCTTGTTTCGGCACCAATCCCAAATCCGAAAGAGAGGCTTCGCCCTCGTCCAAAATACGCAGCAGGATCGATTCACACGAACTCACCAACGAATGGACCATGTCTTCCTGGATGCGGTGATGGTCGAATGCCAGACGCCATTGAATCTCCGCGCCGATGGTCACGAAGGTGTTGAGCGCGAACGGATAGTGCTCGAATTGGTAATGCGGGGTCATGGTCAGCGTGGGCACCACATCCGGCGGTTGCCAAGCCGGCTCCAGCAGGAGGATGTGGTCGAACATCGCCTGGTCCGGGGTGATCTGTTCCAGCGGGAGCGGGGTCAGGCGTTCCATCTCCGCGGTGAGGTTTTGGGTGTGACGCACCAGCTCGGCGAAATCGTGTTCGCGGTCGAGGTGCATGCACCAGGGCACCAACACTTGGAACAAACCCAGCATGGTTTGCGCTTCGCCCAGTGCCTCGGGCCTGCCGGAAAGCGTGGTACCGAAAACGGGATCGGGTCGCTGGCCTTGGCGGGCGAGGGACAGGCCCCACAGCGCCTTGAGCGCGGCGTTCATGGAGAGGCCCCGTTGGGTGGACCAATGACGTAGGCGGCTGACCAGGGTTTCCGGCCAGGTGATGGTGAAGCGGCGGTGCAGGGGCGCTTCAGGCTCGGGCGCGCTCAGCAGTTGGGGTTCCGTCTCATTCAGGTAGTCTTGCCAGAAGGCGAGGGCGCCCTCGCGGTTGCGGTCGTGCAGCCAGTGGGTGTAATCGCGGAAGGGCGGGCGATGGCTGAGTTTGGGGGCCTCGCCGTCGAGGAAGGCTTGGTAGCTGATCAGCCATTCGTCGAGCAGGTGTTGCATGCTGCGCGTGTCGCCGAGCAACGGGTGCAACCAAAGCACCATCTCGTGGTCGTCGCGGCCGTAACGCAGGAACATAATGTCGAGCAAGGTCTCCCGTTGCGCCTGATCCCGTTGCCGTCGTTTCTGTTCCTGGGCCCGTTCGATTTGTTCGGCGTCGCGGTAATGGCTCAGGTCGACCCAGCGCAATGGCGGGTTAAAGCGTTTGCGGGTCCATTGCAGCGCCGGCCCGTCGGTGGGCACGAGGAAGGCGGTGCGCAGGACGGCGTGGCGTTGGGTCAGGCCGGTCCAAGCGCGTTCGGCGGCGTCGATCTCCAGCTTGCCGCGCAGACGGAAACTGTGTTGCCGGAGGTAGCAGGGTTTGCCCGCGTCCGCTTCGTCACGCAGGATCGAGGATTGCCAGGCCGAGGTCGTGGTGAGGTCGGCCACCTCGCCGGCGTCCACTTGTTGTGCCGCGAGCAAACTGTCGAAGGTGGCTAGGTCGAGGTGGGTGATGCCGAAATCGCTGGGGGTCGGCCAGGTGGTTTTGCGGCTGCAACAGCGTTCCACCATGGCGTCGATGCCCGCCGCCAAACGTTGGGCGAACACGGTACCGTCGCAACGGATGGTTTCCCAGTTGAGCGTACCGCGCAAATGCAGTTGACCCTGCCATACCCAGAACCGCAGGCTGAGCGGGAAGCGGGCGCTGTTGAAGCGGGTACCGACGCGGCTGGGTGAGCCGTCGAGCTCACCGAGCAGGTTTTGTTCCGGCAGGTCGGTGTCGAGACGGTCGCACCAAATCAGGTGAATCGCGGCTTGGTCCTGGTGGAGCCGGGTCGGCCAGCTCTCCCGGCGGCGGTTGTTCTCCTTGGTGGCACGAATCCACGCGGGCCAGTCGTCGCCATGGTGGGGAAGGGGTAGGGCGACCAGTCGGGTGTGGCCGGCGACGGCGTGGCTGTAATCGGGGCCGGCGGTCACGCGGCGCACGGCGTCGCGCAGCCAGACCAGGTGGGGCAAACCCCAACCGGGTTCGGCATGGGCCAATTGCGCCAGCGCGGCGGCGACCAGTTCGACGGCGCGACAGCGAAAGGGTTTGCCCGCGCCGATCAGCAAGCCGCGGGTCTGCGAGCGGGTCCAGGTGTGGCCGAAGGTAACGGATTCAGTGGGCAGCGCCGGCGGCGAGGGGATGCTGATGCGCGCGGCGGGTGCTTGGTAGCGGTCGAGGACCAGCAAGGGATTGGGCGGGTTTTGCGCGAAATGGACGGGGCGTTCGGCGGCCAGGTCGCGGTAGGCCTGCTCCAAATCGCGACGCAACACCAGCATGTCCTGCTCGTCGCAAAGCAGCGGCGTTGCCGCAATCGCCAAATGGCTGTCGCCGATCAGGTAAATCGCCCAGAGGGGAAGTTGTTCGTGGTCAAAGGCCTGTTGCACGGCGAAGCGCGGATCTTCATCCGTCGCGGGCAGCAGGTGGATGCGCGCCGGCGCTTGGCACAGGCGCGCCCGTTCGCGGTCGTCAAAAACCCGTGCCAATCCGGGGTGCTGTTGTTGCACGTAGGTTGCGGCCTGTTCCAGCAGGCTCGGGTCGGGTTTGAGCAAAGGTCTGGTCACCGCAATCACCAGGCCCGCTTTTTTGGCGCCGTCGGCGAGCAGATCGCGCTGGTGGGGATTCAGCAGGAAACGCGTGTCGTGAAGGCGTTGGGGCTTGGCGGGTTCCGCGGCGGGGTTCCATGTTGGCTGTTGCTTTTCAATTTCGGCGGCAAGTTCTTTTAAAACCGGGAAATGGAACAGATCGGCAATGGTGAAGCCGTGGATGGATTCGGGTAAGGACGAGATGAAATGGATCGCGGTCAGGGAATCGCCGCCCAACTCGAAAAAGTGGTCGTTCACGCCGATGTTGGTTTGATCCAGCACCGCTTGCCAAAGTTTGACCAGCAGCCGTTCCACCTCCGTGCGTGGGGCCAGGTACGGTGTATCGCCGCCGCGGGTGACGTGGGGCAGGGCCTTGCGGTCGATTTTCCCGCTGCTGTTGCGCGGGAACTGATCGAGCACGATGAAATGGTGCGGCAACATGTGTTGCGGCAGGACCTTGGCCAGTTGACGGCGCGGATGGTTTTCGGCGTTGAGGCGTTGCCCTTTTTTGAGCACGATGTAGGCGATCAGCGCGCCGCGTTCCTGCTGGTTGCGGGCGACCACGACCAGGGCTTCGTCGACGGCGGGCCGGCGTTCCAGTTGGCCTTTGATTTCGCCGAGTTCGACGCGGTAGCCGTTAATTTTGACCTGGTCGTCGCGGCGACCGACGAACACAAACAAACCGTCGGCGCGTTGGTAGGCCAAGTCGCCGCTGCGGTACCAGGTTTCGCCGGGGTGGAAGGGGTCCGCGCTGAATTTGCGCGCTTGGAGCTCGGGGCGGTGCAGGTAACCCCGCGCCACGCCGCGCCCGGCGATGCAGAGCTCGCCGACGACGCCCGGGGGCAGGAGATCGCCTTGTTCGTCAACAATGTACATGCGCAGGTGGGGCAGCGGTCGGCCGATAGGCAGGGTTTGGCCGGGATCGAAGTCGGCGGGCACGGTGAAGAAGGCGGCGCAGACGGCGGTTTCCGTGGGGCCGTAAGCGTTGATCACGCGTTTACTTTGCGCCCAGCGCAGGCTGTCTTCCTGGATCGGTGCCTCGCCGGCGGTGATGATGGTTTGCAGCGGTTCCAGGGCGGCGTCGGACAGTTCGTGCAGGTAGGCCGGCGGGAAGGTGGCGTGGGTGACGGCAAAATCGGCGATCAGTTTGCGCAAGCGCCCGTGGTTGGCGACATCGGCCGATTCGGCGATCACCAAGGCGGCGCCGGAGAGCAAGGCCAAAAAGAGTTCGGACAAAGAGGCGTCGAAGGCGGGCGAGGCCATTTGCAGCACGCGCGATTCTTGATGGACGCCGAAGCCGGCAATTTGCGCGTGGATCATGCTATCGAATTGATCGTGTTGGACTTGGACGGCCTTGGGGTGCCCGGTCGAGCCGGAGGTATAAATGGTGTAGGCGAGGTCGCGGCCGGTGCAAGGGGCGTTGCTGCCGCGGTGTTGGCCGTGCCAAACCAGGCGGTCCAGGCGCACGACCTTGGCGTCGCAATCCTCGATCACGCCCGGCGGTCGGCCGTAACAGAGCACCACCTTGGGGGCGGCGTCGCTGAGCATAAAGGCCAGCCGTTGTTGGGGTGCCTCGGGATCGAGCGGTAGGTAAACGCCGCCCGCTTTTAAGGTGGCCAGCAGTTGCAGCGGTAGGTAGGCGCGTCGGTCGGGGTAGACCGCGACCAGGTCGCCGGTTTGCACGTCCAGTGTTTCCCGCAGGATGCAGGCGAGGAAATTGCTCTGTTGGTCGAGCAAACCGTAACTCCAGCTCAGGTCGCGGCTCTGCACGGCGGGATGGTCGGGGAACAGGGCCGCCCAGGCGCTGAACTGTTCGTGGAGCGGCTTGCAGCGGTGGGGCTCCGGTGTTTTGGGTTGCCAGGTTTCCAGCAGCAGTCGGCGATCCGCCGCCGGCAAAAGCACATTGCCCCGGGTGTCGCTGGGGCAGGCGGCGCCGTGGTGTAGGTAGCGGGTGAGCAGCGCGGCGAAACCGGCGCCCAGCTCCGGCGCGGCGGTGACGGTTAAGGTGACGGTTTGGGGATCGGCGAAAAAGGTAATCAAACAGGCTGCCGAAACCGGCGCCGTGGGCGCACTGCCGATCACCACATTGGCTGCCGGTGGATCGAGACACGGGTTTTGCAGGGCGGCGGTGAGGGCTTCCTGATCGCGGGCATCTCCTGGCAACAGATGGAACGACGCCCCGATTTGCCACAGGATCGGCGGGGTTTCGCCGCCGTTGAGCAGGGTCAGCGTGCGCAGGCACAACGCGGCCAGGGCCGTTTCGAGGGGCGCCTCAAAGAAACAGGGCTGTTGCCGATCCAGCACCAGGGTCACCTGCTCGACGGTTTCGCCCGGCGGCAAGCCCGGCGGCGGCGACAAGACAACGGGTACTTCCTGCTCAGATTCGATGGGTTCGGTAAGGGTTGAATTCATGACGCGCCTCGCTGCTTGGCTGAGAAAGGGCCATTGTGGCCCATGCAGCGTTGGGAAACAAGCGTTCCGCGCGGTAAATGTGAAAATTCACGGCTTCTTCAAGCACAAAAGAAACAGGTGGTTAGAGGATAATCGACCGGCGTAATTTAGGTGGAAAGGCCGCGATGCGGAAGAAGGTTAGGGAAGGGCCGCGCGATGGGTTTACTTTTCGGGAAAAGCCTTGAGCCGGCCTAGCATTCTTAGGTTGGCTTATTCGGAACGCAAGGCGTCGGCGACGGGGCTGCGCACGGCTTGTACGGCGGGAAGTAAGCCGCCGATCAGACCGATCACGGTCGAATAAAACACGCCCATGGCGAGCAAACCGGCGTCTACTTCAAAGGCAAAGGTCACCTGGCTGAAGCTCTGGAAGTTCATGGTGGCGGTGCGGAAGCCGTCGAACAACAGGTAGGCGATAAAACCCCCGATCAGACCGCCGGCCAGCGCAAGCAAGGTGGATTCCACCAAAATCGACAACACGATGGGCACGCGGTGGAAGCCGATGGCGCGCAGGGTCGCGATTTCCCGACCGCGCGCGGCCACGGCGGTCACCATGGTGTTGACCGCGCTAAAGACGGCGCCGGCCGCCATTAAGGTGCCGATAATGGCACCAAGCGCGGTGACCAAGGTGGTGATGGTCCGCGATTGCTCGGCATAGTAATCGGTTTGGCGCATGACCTTGACCCGCAAGCGTGGATCGCGAATGAGTTCGCTTTTAAAGGCCGTAAATCGGGCCGCGTCTTCGAGTTTGATGTACATGGACTGGAAGGTGTCGCCGCGCCGATAAGCGGATTGCAGTACCCCGGCGTCGGTCCACATCTCGGATTCAGCCACGCCGCCGCCCTCCGCAAAAACACCGACGATTTTCCAGCGGTTGGCACCGACCTGAATCTCCTTACCCAGTTCCACCTCGAATTGGCCCACGGCGCCGCGGCCCACGATCAGTTCGTTGCGGCCGGGTTCAAAGAAGCGACCTTCCAGCATCTCGAACTTTTCGCGCACCGCGTAACTTTGGGGCTGAATGCCCCGCAAGGGGACGTTGGCGTCGGTGCCGGTGCCCCGTTTGGGCAGGTTGATGATGACAAAAAGCTCGGCGGCGGCCGCGGGGGTGCCGTCCACTTGTTTAATGGCGGGATGGTCTTTGATGATGCGGGTGTCCTGGCGCGAGAGGCCGCTCATCATTTCGGTGTCGGCGCCGCTTCGAAGAACCATGGCCACGGCCGGGTCGCCCGAGGCTTTCATGGTTTTTTTGTAACCCTCGCCGATGGACAAAACACCAACCATGACCATGACCACGCCGGTAATACCGAATACGGCTGTGAGCACCGAACCGAGCCGTTGCGGCACGGTGCGCAAGCTAAACATCAAAATGGCAAGCACTTGTTCCAGCACGGCAGCCTCCTTAGCGGCGTAGGGCGTCGGCGATTTGCAGGGAACGCGCCTGGAGCGCGGGCAAGAAACCCGAACCCACGCCGAGGAGCACGACCAGCAACAGGCCGAGCCCCAAATCCGCCTTGGGCATGTAAAACACGGGCAGCATGCCGTTGGTGGGATCGCCCACTACCGTGATCAGCGTGAAGGACAGCAGTAGGCCGCTGAAGCCGCCCAAACCGGCGATGAGCAGGGCCTCGCCAAGCACGAACCACAGCACTTGGCCGTCCCCGAAACCGAGCGCCTTGAGTACGGCCAATTCGTTGGTGCGTTCCCGTACCGATTGCGCCATGGTGTTGGCGGCAACCAACAGGATGGTGAAAAATACCGCGCTGATGATGGCGGTGAGAATGGCGCCGATGTTGCCGATTTGACTGGCGAAACCGGCGAGGAACGCGCCCTCGGTTTCGGCTTTGGTCTCCGCGGGTGAATTGGCGAAGGTTTGATCAATGGCCTCTGCCACCGCATCAGCGTATTTGGGATCGTCGACGCGCACGATGTACCAGCCGACTTGGCCGCGGGTGCCGCGGTGGGCCTCGTCGAAGTAGTCATAGCGAAAAAACAGCGGTGAGGTGTCGGTACCGGATTTGGCGCCGTCATAAATGCCGACGATGTCGAAGGTCCAGGTTTGCGTCCCGTCTTTTTTGGGCCAAATCGTGGCTTGGATCGGCACGCGATCACCCACCTTGAAGCCGAAACGGTCCGCGGTGGTGCGCCCGACGATGGCACCGGTGCGGGTTTTCTTCCAGGCCTGGAGCTGTTCAGCGGGCAACAACAGTTCCGGGTAGAGGTTGAGGTGGTCGTCGGGAATGACCGGGTGTTGCGGGAAGAAGTTTTTGGGTTCCTGGTAGATACCGCCGAACCAGGTGGCGTGGGACACGTCTTTGACGCCGTCGATGCGGCGCATGCGGTCGCCGTAGGTTTCCGGCAGCATTTGGATAATCGAGACCGCGTGACGCACAATCAGACGGTCGGCGTCGGCAACATTGGCGCCCGAGGCAAAGGCCACGCGAATCGCAGCCAAAAACCCAAACAGCATGAAGGCCACAAAAATCGACAGAATTGTCAGCAGGGTGCGCACCCACTTGCGGCCAAGCCCACGCAGCATGAGGGACAACATGCTCATGGGTTTGCTCCCGATCCACTTTCGCGAATCAAGCGCCCTTTGTCCAGATGGAGGATACGGGTGGCGCATTCCGCGGCCTGGGGATCGTGGGTGACCATCACAATGGTTTTGCCCAAATCGCGGTTGAGTACCTGGAGCAGGTCGAGCACGTCGCGGGCCGAGGCGCGGTCGAGGTCGCCGGTGGGTTCGTCGCACAGCAGAATTTTGGGATCGGTGATCAGCGCCCGCGCGATGCCGACCCGTTGCTGCTCACCCCCGGACAAGGTGCGCGGGTATTGTTTCAAGCGGTGCCCAAGCCCGACAATGCCCAGGGCGATTTCCGCCCGTTTGCGCCGTTCGGCATGGGAGAGGTTGGTGAGCATGAGCGGGAGGGCGACATTGTTCAGCGCATTGAGAACCGGCATGAGGTTGTAAAACTGAAACACGAACCCGATGTTGCGCGCGCGCCAGCGGGTCAGCTCAGAGGATTTGAGGCTGTCGATGCTTTGGCCGTCTACGACCACGCTCCCGTGGGACGGCCGGTCGAGTCCGCCGATCAGGTTCAACAAGGTGCTTTTGCCGGAACCGGACGGCCCCATCAGCGCCAAGAACTCGCCGGTGGGGACTTTTAGGGAAAGTTCCTCCAGCACCACAATCGATTGGCCGCCGCGTTTGAAGGATTTGTCGACGCCGTCCAGGTGCAGCATCAAGGATTTGGGTCTGGGTTCAGGGGTTACCGCGCTCATGATGCGTCCACCTCCACCTCGGCGCCGTCCACGAGTGAATCGGGCGGGCTGAGGATGACCGTTTCGCCCGCATTCAGGCCTTTATTAATAATGATGTCGCCGCCGCGTTTTTCGCCGAGCGTTACCTTGCGCTGGACCGCGATGCCGTCGTCGTAAAGGAAAACCACGTCCGTGTCGTCACGCTGGACCACCGCGCGGCGCGAAACCACCAGTTGCGGGCCGGTTTGTTCACTTTCTTCCTGGTTGAGGAAAGAGACCTTCACCGCCATGTCGGGCAAAACGCGCGGATCGCGTTCGCGAAAACCGACGCGCACCCGAACCGTGGCGCGTTGCCGGTCCGCCGTGGGCACGATGGCGATCACGTAAGCCGGGATCTGCCAATCGGGATAGGCGTCCAATATGGCTTCAACCGGCTGCTCCGCTTGGACGCGGTTGATGTAGGCCTCGTTGACGTCGACCTCGATTTCCAGCGAGGCCATGTCGACCAGGGTACCGATCCCGGTGCGGGTAAAGCCGCCGCCGGCGGAGACCGGCGAAATCATCTCGCCCGGTTGTGCGTCCTTGGAAACAACCACGCCCGCGAAAGGCGCGCGAATCACGGTGTCGTCCAAATTTTGTTGGGCCACGGCGACTTGGCGTTCGGCCACGACCACTTCCTGCTCTTGGCGCAGCAATTGGGCTTTGAGCGCCCGCCAGGTCGTGCGCGCCGCATCCACCGTGGCTTGGTCGCCCGCGAGGTTGGCCAGCAGGTTTTTCGCGCGGCGGTAATCGATGTCGGCTTCTTCGATGCGGACCTTGGTTTCCTCGAGTGCTACTCGCGCCGCGTCGCGCTGGGCTGTTTGTAAATTGAACGCCGCTGCAAGGTTGACGTCTTCGAGGGTCGCCAAAATCTGGCCTTCTTCCACCGTCATGCCTTCTTCGATACGCACCGTGGTCACCTTACCGGTGATTTTTGCGCTAACCGTGGCCTGGCGGCGGGCGGTGACGTAACCGGAGGCGTTGAGGACCGTGTCGTCGTCGGCGGCTTTGAGTTGGCGCACGCTGCCGGTGGTAACCTTGTTGGTCGCGGCTGTTTCGGTTTCACCAGGTGGTTTGCCGAGGAACAGGGCGGCGAGGACGGCGACTAAAATCACCACCGCGATGATCGGTGTCCAATTGCGTTTGGGTCGCCAGGCTTGGTCGTCAAGGCGAAGGGCGTCGAGTTTCGCTTTCTCCACGGACATAAAGAATTCCTAGCCGCGAGCGGCACGCCGATGAAACGTGAAAGATCGGGTTGGCGGCGGCTGCCATAGGTTGTGATCGATACCGCTCTAAATTAGCACGAAATAAAGTGAAGGCAATGGGAAACAGCGGTCGCAAGGAGAATCGGTTGGGCTCGTTAATTTGGTCCGAACGAGGGGAGAAGCCCGCGGGCCTTGGCGATTCAGCCCGCGGGTTGGAAGCGTTTTGGAAAAGGTGGGTTATGCGGATGGTTGCAAGCGTCGGTTCATCCATTGGCGCATCAAGGGTAGGCCGTTGTTGGCCAAAAACACACCACATACGATCAGTGCCGTGCCCGGCAGGGTGGTATTGCCGATGGGTTCGTGCAGCACCATCGCACCGACAACCACCGCGATCACCGGTGAGATGTAGAGCCACAGGCTGGCAAATACCGGGTTCATGCGTTCAATTAGCCAGAAGTAAATGGAGGCAGCGACCACCGTGCCCATCACACTCAAGAAACTCAGCGACAGCCAAGCCGTGGATTGGCTCATCCAAGCCGCGTTGGTCCAGGCCGCCGGTTCCCAGGGCGCGCTTAACAGCAACAAACCCAGGCCGCCGATCAGTGATTGCCAGGCGTTGAGGGAGAGGGCGTCCACTTCACCGCCGCGCACCAGATCGGCGCAACGCACCGAGCCGATGGAATAGAACAGTTCGCCGACGACCACCGCGCCCATGGGTAACAGTACCGCCCAGGCCAAGCTCATTTGGAGCGTGGGTAACACCACCAGGAGCACGCCGGAGAGTGCCAGCGCGAAACCGAGCCACAGGTCGGGCGTGATTTTTTTGCCTTGATTGGTCGCGTAGAGCAAGGCGATGGCAATGGGTGCGCCCGCGGAAATGAGGGCGGCCATCCCACTTGAGATGTACTGTTCGGCCCAGTATACCCCGGCGAAACACAGGGTGGTGGTCAGCAAAGCGATGACGGTGATTTGGCCCCAGGCCTTTGCGGAGCCGGGGGTTTTCAGACGGCGGCTGAGCTTGAGGAGGCACAGCATGATCAAGGCGGCGGCCACGAAGCGGACGCCTGCCGAGTAGATGGGCGCAAGGCCGGCATTAAGCCCAACCTTAATCGCCAGAAAAGTGGTGCCGTAAATCAGGCACATGATCGCAAACAAAACGTATGGCATGGGGAAACCTCCATTCGCCGCCGCGGCGGACTGTAATGAAGAATTGTTATATATCACTTCTGTAGTGTTTTCAAACAATCTCTGCTGCTCCCGGCCTTTTTAACCCAATCTTGGCAAAACCTAACCTGAGTGTTACAACAGGGGCGGTCGTGCTACCCGCGGCGATCGCCGTGCGCGGCGTGGGCTTCAGTGGTTTCGCGCCGTTGCTTGGTTGATTCCACCTGTTTCTTGGGTAATAAGGTGGAATACTGCCATTTCGCTTTTTGGGTTGCCGGCATTTTCGACCACTTTTTCGCCGCCGCGAACGTTTTTCGGCTTATGCGGATTCAGAAAACGCCGATGCTTGAATACAGGTAAACAGTGGTCACCGATGTGTCTGCTGTGCTAGTTGGGGGATTTTTTGGAAATACCGGCCTTAAATCGCGAACACGGGGATTCGCTAACCGATCAGATCGTGCATGGGTTGCGCCGTCAAATTCAGGACGGGGTGCTTGAACCCGGCTCGCGCTTGCCCTCGATTCGCGGTTTGGCACGGCAGGTGGCCGTCAGCCCGATGACGGTCGTCAAGGCCTATGAATCCTTGGAAACCGATGGCTGGATTTCCCGTGAACACGGGCGCGGGACCTTCGTGAAAGGGCGCGATGCGGTCGCCGCCACACGCGGGGATACCGACTGGCAACTCGCCCTAATTGACGGTTTGCCCCGTGTTTCTGAATTGCCGTTTAATCCCACCGCCAACGTCGACGTTAAAATCAACCTGGCCAACGCGGTGATCGGTGAAGGCTTTTTGCCGACGGCCGCCTTAAGCAAACTGTTATACCGGTTCAGCCGTGATCCTGATGCCGTGCTCAGCACCTACAGCAACACCGCCGGCGAACCCGTGCTGGTTCGCGCGGCATCCGACCTGCTCGGCATTGACGAAAAAGAATTGATCATTACCAGCGGCGCACAACAGGCAACCTACATCGCGGCGCGTTCCTTTGTCGGGCCTGATCAAGCTATTGCTGTCGAAGCGCCGACCTACATGGGTGCGGTTGAATGTTTTAAAACCATGGGACGGCGTGTGTTACAGATCCCCGTCGACGAAGAGGGGATGCGCACCGATTTGTTGGCCGCGGCCTGCGAAGAGTACCCGATCCGCATGGTCTACACCGTACCCGCTTTCCAAAATCCAACCGGTGCGGTTATGAGCGCCCGTCGCCGCGCCCAGCTTTTAGAAGTGGCCGAGAACCATCGCTTGGTGGTTTTGGAAGATGATATTTGGGGCGACCTGTATTTCGAAAAGCCGCCGCCGACCAGTTTGTACAAAATGGATCAAGGCGGCCATGTTATTTATATTAAATCATTTAGCAAGATTGTTTCCCCCGGGTGTCGCATTGCGGCGGTGGCCTTGCGCGGTCATTTCCACAAAAGGTTCCTCGCCCACAAATCGGCGATGGATCTCGGCACACCGGTCCTGACCCAGGCCGTGGTCGGCCGGTTCCTGGAATCCGGGCAGTTACCCGGTGCGGTAGAACAGTTGCGCGTTCGCCTGCACAAACTGTATCAGTCCTGTGTGGACACCTTGGAGCGCGAGGCACCCGACGGCATGGTTTGGTTCCCGGTGCAGGGTGGCCTGACGATTTGGATCAAACTCCCCGACGGGGTGCGCGCCAACGAAACCGTGCGCGAGTTGTCCTACAAAGGCATCCACGTGCTGAGCGGCGATTTGTGTTACATGAACGAGGTTTTGGATCAGCACGTGCGCATTACCTTCTGTTATCCCGACACCAAACGGCTGATTCACGGCGTGTCCCAACTCTGCGAGACCGTCAAGCGCCTCTCGGAGCGGGGACGACCCGCGCGCCGCCGCCCCACGCTCTAAGCAGGCCGTGCCGCTGTCCGTTTCACCGGGCCGGCCCGTTCATTGCTAAAGGGTTTGGCGCGCTTTCTCCTGTTCAAGCGTGGTGCGAATGCGCTACGCTTGTCGCTTGGAATCGCCACTTTAGCTCTACCGTTTTTGCTTGTGTTTAGGAGCGTCCATGTTTGTCGCCACCTTCGGCATGGCCACCCTTTGGTTGCTGATGCACACGTCCAGTGGTCTGCCCCCCATCCAAACCATTTTTACCCAACACCAAACCGCCGCGTTGCGTGAATTGGTGCATGAGCAGACGCGGGTGGATGTGGATCTCCGACCCATGCTCAATGATCACGGCAAACTCAGCGCGCAACAAGTTGGGCTCAGTTTTGATAAACTGTTGCGTCAATACCGCTTGCTCGAAGCCAAAGTGACCAACTCTCAAGTGGATACCAACTACGCCTGGCTGGAACTCCAGCTCGAGGCTTCTTTTGAAGATCAGCGCCGCGGCCGACAGATGCGCGTCGTCTTTGCCTTTCACTTCAAACAAGTAGGGCAACAGTTGGTGCTGCGCCGCTGGGTGCTGCAAGACATCTATTAACGGCCGAGGTCGCCCTTTGACCGCTTTTTACGCCCTCCACGCGCTGATGCTTGCGCAACTCGCCTTGCTTTCGCGGCTTCCATGGCAGGCCGCGCTCGGCCTTCTGCCACTGTGCCTGGTCGCCGCCTATCTGTTCCGCAAACAATGGAACCGCGCCCTGCAGGTTAACCTGATCCTGGTGGCCCTGCTGCCCGCGCTGGTGTTCCTCCGCCAACGGCCGCAACCCTTTCCCGTTTTGCCCGCTGATGCGGCGCGCCACCTGCAAGAAAGCCTGGACCTCGAACATGTCCTCCAAAGCGGTCAACGCGAGGCGATTCTCCAACTACTGCGTCGCCCCGATCAAGGCCTCGCCAATCCCGATAACCACAAACTCCAAGCCGCGCTTCTACCCGAACCCTATCAGGCCGTGACCCTGCTCAATCTCGACGGGGAGCCCCTGCTCTGGGCCGGCAATACCTACGCCGAGATCGACCCGGTCTGCGAATCGGCCACGCCGCGGCTTGAGGTGGTCGACGGTCGATTGTTTTACCGTGTATGCCGGCCGTTTCCCGAGGCCGAACAAATCGAAGGGTATTTGTTGCTGGAAAGCCTGATTCTCTCGAGTCATCAATCCGAAACGCGCGATACCTGGCTCGTTCGTCAAATTCCACAATTCGCGTCTTATCAGGCGGTTGTCGCCGACGCACGCGGCGAATCCTTTGTTGCCGAACTCGCCGACCAACTCGGTGTGGCGCGTCTGCCTTTCGAATTTCGTTTCATGGAACTTGAGCGCATTTCGATGCTTGACGAGGTCCTGGTCGGTTTGTGGCTTGCGCTGCTGTTCCGGCTTATGCTCGGGGCACGTCGCCTCGCCAAAACCCGTCACGACGCCTGGCTGCCCGCCATCGGGTTAGCCATCCTGGTTTTTGCCAACGGGGTCCATCTTCCCAATGTCACGATCTTTGGTTCCTACATCTTTGCTTCAACCCAATTCTACGGTTTGCTGATTAGCCCCGGTCATTTCCTGGTTTCCGGGTATTTGGTTTTTCTTTTGCTCCATCATGTTCAGGCGCTTTTTCCAACGCGGGCCATGCTTTTTAACCTGTTTTTCCTGTGTTTGTTGGCTTGGTTCACTTGGCTGGGCGCGGCTTGGCTGCAAACGCTCAATAGTTTTTCCCTGGTCCACCCGCTGGAAGCGCTGAATGCGCCCGGTTCGCTCACGGTGTACCTGGCTTTTTTGGCGGTTCCGGTCTACCTGGTTTACCTTTTGCGCCAATCCAAATTCGACGGGCCCCGCGTCAAAATCGCCGTTTCCGCGCTGATTGCAACCCTGACCGCGATCCTCGCACCCGAGGCCTGGGTGGCCTCCGGTTCGCTGATCATCCTCTGGTGGTTTGTCCATCGTGCCGTGAGTCAGGTTTTGCTTGCCGCCCTGCTCGTGCTTTTGTTTTACCCCGCCATGGTGCGTCATGAACACCGTGCCGAGGTCGATTTCGTGCGCCACCAGATGTTGGACGAAATCACCCTCCTCGTTGAACGCAACCATTTCCGTATGGGCCGCCTCATCCGCAAGCTGCCCACGCTCGAAAAACAAATCGCCGACGGGGTTCATCCTTTGCTCATGGAAATGTTCGCCAAACGCAACGGTTTGCTTGAGGAACACATTGATTTCGCGCTGCAGCTTCGCGACGATAGCGGCACCGTGGTGAGCGTGATCGACCAGCACATTTCCCTGGACCGAATCCGCGAATTTGAAGTGCCCCTGGAGCAGATCGGCACCATGGCGGCGGCCGAGAATCCAGACGGCGCGGCCCCCGAATGGCTGGTTTTTCGAACCATGGTTTCCGCGGCGGGTCGCGATTATGAGTTCTTGGCGGTGCTCGGCAACAACTTCCACAACCTTTCGCTTATTCGCGAGTTGGGCAGGCTGCCCAACCAACGTTACCCGGTTCGCGCCGGCGACACCTTCCCTTATTTCGCCTATATCCTCGATGTTTACGATCAAAAAGGTCAATCACTTTACGATCAAGGCAATCCCGCCGCTTTAACCGTGGCCGAACGCGAGCGATTGGAAAAAGATTTCATTTTTTGGAAAGCGGACGTCAAATCGCCCCGCAATACCTTGTTCTTTTTTTCCGGGCCGCCCTACATCTACCGCATCACCCACAAAGCCACCCCGCTGCGCATGATCTCGGTTCGTTACCTCGCCTTAATGTTGGCCTGTTGGGTGATGTTGCGCGGTCACCAGTTGATGCTCAAGCCGACCCGCACGCCGCTCAATGCATGGCAGCGTTCGTTTTCTCTAAAAATGGCCGCGTTCATGTTTTTGACCAGTCTGCTTCCGACCGCGACCTTGGGTTACCTGCTGATTAAATCGATTCGCAAGAACCAGGTGCGCGAGGTCGAATCCATGGCGCGCTCCAACATTCGCATGGCCAAACGGCTGTTCCAACAACATCTGCACCCCAACGATACGGACGATGCCGACATTGACTGGAACGCGACGGAACCGCGCACCCGGCGTTATGAACAGGCCTCGCGCCGCTATCTGCCCGTGGCCCGCTTTTCGCGCATCCTCAACGAGGACCTCAGCATTTATCTGGACGGGCGTCTCTACAAAACCCAGCAGCCGGAAATTTACCGCATGGGTCTGTTGTCACGGCGATTGCCCTATCAGTTGGCCCGCGATCTCATCGTCGAGGGCAAACCCTATAGCTTCAAACGGCGCAACTTACCCGACGGCAGTTCGATTCTGGTGACCTACAGCGCGCTTAGGTTGGCCGACGGCCGCAACGCGGTGATTTCCATGACCATGATTCCCTTTAACCGTCGCCAGAGCTTGCGCTGGTTGGAACAATTAGAGTTCTCCGGCACCGTGCTCATTGGTCTGTTTTTCGCCATGGCCGGCTTCACCCGCCTGGTGGCGCGCAACTTCCTGAGGCCCGTTTCCGCCATTACCCGCGGCGCGATGCGGATGGCTAAAGGCCTCCAGAACCGGCCGATTGTGGTTCATCGCCATGATGAATTGCAGCGCATGGTCAGTGCATTTAACACCATGCAGGAACAAATCCGCATGAGTGAACACCTGTTGTTGGAGCAGTTAAAGGTCCAGAAAGAAACCCTGGTGGCCATGAGTGGCGGCTTGTTGGGTTTTGATCGTCGCGGCAAGGTGTTGCTGCAAAATGCCAAAGCTCGTGAATTATTGGAACTGGCCGAGGAGGCCGTCTCCCTTGATCATCTGATCGGGCAGCAGGCCGCGCTGAAACCTTTGCAAGCAATGCTGGAACAAGGGAAGTCGGGCGAATGTTCGATGCAGCTTCATCAGGAGGAAGGCGAGCAGGAACTGCTGATTAAAGGGCGGGTGGTGAATACCCCGACCGAAGACGGCTTGTATTTTATTGTGGCGGTGGAGGATGTGACCGACGCCTTGGCCGCCGGCCGGTTCAAGGCCTGGTCCGAAATGGCCAGGCGTGTGGCTCATGAAATTAAAAACCCGCTGACACCGATTCAGCTTGAAATTGATTACCTGGTCAAACTCTACCAAGATCAACATCCCGAATTTGAACAGGCTTTGAGCGAAACCCGTGTTGAGATCAGCCGTCAGGTGGAAATTCTGCGACAAACCGCCACCGAATTCGGTGATTACGCGCGGCCGATTGAACCGGATCTCGAAATGACCGACCTCGCGGTTCTGTTGGACGAGTTGGTTCAGCCTTACCAACGCTCCGCGGACGGGTTAACCCTGGATCTTGCGTGGCCGGAAACCATGGTGATTTTGGCCGATGTGCGTTTGTTGCGGCGGGCTTTGCAGAACCTCGTGGTGAATGCGGTTCAAGCCATGGGCGGCGAGGGCCGTCTCGGCATTGTGGTCGAGGCGGTCGGCGAGAGTTGGTTGTGTCACGTTGAGGATACCGGACCGGGGATTCCTCGCGAAGACCATCACCGCGTGTTTGAGGCGTATTTCAGCACCAAGGATCAGGGAACCGGCCTAGGGTTGATCATTGCCAAGCGCACCATTCAGATCCACGGTGGCACGATCCACATTGATCCCGACTACGAGGTCGGCACCCGTTTCGTTATTCGCCTGCCAAAATGGAAGGTGGCGCCTTAACAATCCGGTTGCGACCTTGTCGTTTGGCGAGGTACAACGCGCGATCCGCCGCTTCCATCACCGCGCCGGGGGCGGGGAAGTCGTCAAAAACCGCGATGCCGCCGCTAAAAGTGACGTGGAAGTGAACGCCGTCGGCGACATGGGTTACTTTGGAGAAGTTACGGCGAATTTCATCGATCACCTCATAGGCGGCCTCGAGTGGGGTGTCAAAAAGGATCAAGCCAAACTCTTCACCGCCGTAGCGGCCGATGACGTCGCTGCGGCGCAGGCGTTGCTTGAGGACGCGCGACATGCTTTGCAGCACGCGATCACCAACAGCATGGCCGTAGGTGTCGTTGACTTTTTTGAAGTGATCGATATCAATCATGGCGAAACACAGCGGTTTGCTGGTGCGGTCGGCGCGGGCCGCGTTAATTGACAGCTTCTCTTTGAGGGTCACGTGGTTGAGCAGGCCGGTGAGGGAATCGTGGGCCATCAGCGATTTCAGCGCACGGGTTCGGGCCAGACGCGCTTGCAGTGAAATCACCAGGGTGCGCGGCGAGATGGGTTTGCTCAAAAAGTCATCGGCCCCCGCGTTGAGGGCGTTGTAATGCCGTTCGATGTTTTCCTCGGTTGAGAGGAAAATAATCGGCATGCTCAGGTAACGCGGTTGTTGGCGCACTACCTTGGCCAGTTCGATACCGTTGCAGTGAGGGAGGTGGTAGTCGAGCAGAATGAGTTCTGGATCAGAGGCGCCCATGCGGTCGAGCAGCTGGAAGGGATCTACCACGGTTTCCACGACAAAACCCGCCGCTTGGAGCACGTGGGTGAAATGTTCGGCCATGCGTGGATCGTCTTCGACCAGCAAGACGCGGTAGGGATCCTGTTGTGTATTGCGCACGGCTTTGTCGACCACGTCGACCAGATCGTTGAGTTCGAGCGGCCTGTTTAAAAAGCCGTCGCCGCCCAGGCGCACCGCTTCCAAGCGGGCGTGAAGGTCCTCGCGGGTTGAGACATACACAATCGGCGCCTGATGGTTTTGCTGTAATACAAATTGGCGCAGCCCGATGTCTTGTTGGGCGGCCAGGATTTCGTCCAAATCGAGAATGAGCAGGCTGGCTTGAATGGGGTTTTCTTTTTCAAAGTCGCGTAGGCGCTGTAGGTTTTCGAAAGAAAAGACGCGGAAACCGTAAAAAGTAAGTTGCAGTTCCCACTCGCAGCGATCCGCCCGGTCCGCCTGAACCAAAATAATTTGTTTGCGGCCCGCGTCCGCGTTGGGTAAGACCGGGTCCTCAATCGGTTTGGGTTCGATCACGGTGGTTGGCTGATGGTCGAGCGGGCGTTGTGAGGCTTCAACCAGGCGGTCGAAATAATGCTCGAGCCGGGTCAGCGCTTCCTGCTTGAGGGGCAAACCTTGCTCCTGCCAATCGGTAAGGATGAGTTCGAACTCGCGCGCAACAAAATTGAGCTGCTTGTAACCAAAGTAAACGGCCGAGCCGGAAAAGCAGTGGATACGGCGAATGAGTTCCTTAAGATTGGCTTGATCCGAGGGATGGTTTTTCAGGACATCGACAAGTTCGCGGATGCCGTCAATTCTACCGGGAAGTTCTTTGCTATAGCTATCGCGAAGTTTTCCCAGTTTCTGCATAAATTTCTCTTGTTTTGCATCCATAGATACTCCACGCGAGTGCTTGAGGGGTTTGCCTATCTTATCGGAAGAATTCCTGGAATGCCCAATTTTTGATTTCAGTTGGGGGAGTGCGCGTATGACATTTGATTTTCACCGTGCCAAGGATTGCTGTTGGCGGCTGATAAAAAACAACTTTGGTCGTTTTTTGTCGGAATTGACCGTCCGTTCTTTGACGGGTTAAAGCCCATTATTAGTGTTGAATGGGGTGAAATCGGCAAGTGTAAAATGTAAAGATTGGGTAAAAGACGGTTCACCGAAGCTTGTTCTTGATCTGCTTTCTCCCCTATGGACCGGCTTTCGTTCCTTGGATGCCAAGCCCATTTCCTCTTTGTCGTGGGATAAGCGCATGCCCGTGCGGCGGCAAGACCGGTTGAACCAGGTGCTAGGGAAAAAGGGTGTTCGTGGTATCCATGCGACTGAAAAGAAGGCGATTTTTCGGTTTCTTATTCCTTGAGCAGGCATATGCGCCTTCCCGGATTCCAATCATCTGTCGTAAAACTATTTAGCGAGGGCTTGGCGCGGGTTAGCGTGGCCCCGTTTGTTTGAAAAAAAGCATGATTAACTGAGAAGTGCGCCCGCCGCGTGCCGCGTTTCGCGTCAAGTTTTCAGCTGTTGGCTGATTCACACGCCCGTGCCTTCGTCTAGGGGGAATTTGTCAACGGCGTTGCCTTTCTCGGTGATTGGAACCGTATGGGAATGGGCTTTCTGTTAGATGCAGCCCACGCCAAATCTTTAAGGTTCGGTAAAAACGGGGCGCGGCGCGGGCCTGGTTCATATCGTCGCGTGGAGGCCGGCGTTGCGCGTGGACGCCGCGCCGCGATGGTTTCCTACAAAGTTCCCTGTTATGTGCGTGGGGTTCACCGGTGTTTCACGGCGCGGTCTTCAAGCGCGGCCGACGCGACGACCATGGCGGTCGCATCTGAATCCACCAGGCCGAATGGCCGACCCGTTGGAAATACAAGCTTTTTTGAAAAAACGCGCAGAGGCGGTTGTTATGGGCCTATTCCGTGGGGGCAAAGGAGGATTTTGAAAAAAGTTGGCTCAGGCGCTGGTTGGGTGCGCTGACCGCGGTTTCCGGCTGTTGGGTGCTTTCAATCAACCGCCGATCCTCCGGCATGATCTTTAAAAGTTGGATCAAACGGTCAAAAACCCGGCGTTCCGACTTGTCGTAATGCTTGTCCACATGGGCCATGGTAAAGGCGCGGTAGGCAATCAAGAATCGGTCCTCATAGCGCTGAACGTGTTGGACCAAGTCGGCGAGTTCCGCGGTTTCCACCGAATCCAACAATTCTTGTAACTCTTCATCGCGCGCGGGTTGCGGGAGCATTTCCAGAAGAAAATCGCGTTCACGACGGTGAATGTGACCGTCGACCTGGGCCATTTTGGCCATTACCCGCAGTGCGGCGAGCCGTGCGTTTAACCGAGACTTGGTGGGCAAGCAAACCTCCTCATTGGCGTAAGCGTAACACCTAGCATAACCAGGTTTTTTCGAGAAAACAATCTTTTGATCGGGCTCATTTCGGTTCAGGAGAACGCGACGACCGCCGCAAACAGCGCCGGTCGCCGCGTTCCCCTTTGGTTTGGCTATCTAGAACCGGTACAAGAGGTTGCCGAAGATGTTGCGGCCAGGTTCCGCCACCCGTTCACCCGTAAAGGGGTTGCGGCTGTTGAGATGGTCCACGTAAAAGGTGTCGCCCAGATTGCGGACGCCTAGTTCCAAACGCAAGCCGTTGCTAATGGTGAAACCACCCTGAATATCGAATAGCGAATAACCCGGGGTGGGTTGTTCCATGCGACCGGCGGCAACCCGGTTTTGGGCGGCGACCGTGGTGGTGCGCAGTTCCGCCCAAAAACTCGGCGAACCCGAGCCGGCGCGCGATGCATCCGCGTTCCAGCGCAGGCTGTTCACCCAGCGCAGCGGTGCGATACCGACCGCGGCTTCGTCGTGAAGTTCTTCTTTGCCGTAGGTATAGGCGGCGCCGCTTTGGAAACGGAAATGGTCCGTCAGTTGTGCCCGCAGGTGGAGTTCGGCACCGACCGCGTCGAAGCCGTCGCCGTTGACATATCGGTAAACGGTGCGGGGACTCAGGGGCAGGGCCGGGGTGAGCGAATCATCTATTTGGTAGCTGATGTTGTCCTTGATGGTGCGGTAGAACAGGTCGGCGTTGAAACTGAAACGCGTCCGGCTGTAGGACAGGCCCGCGTTGACTTCGTTGGCCCGTTCCGGCTCCAGATTGGGGTTGCCCACAAATTCGGCCGGGCTTTGAAAACCGGTGGAAGGGAAGCGGTCCGCGTAACGTTCCAAAATGGTCGGGATCCGCACCACGCTGCCCGCGCCGGCGGTGCCCAACCAGTGTTCACCGAGGGGCACCACGAAACTGACCGCGGCGCTTAGGTTTTGGTCGTCCCGGTTGAGATCACCGTTGGTTTGGTCAATAAAATAGTCGGAAGCGCGCGGGATTTCCGTTTCGCTCGCGTCGTAACGAACCGTGGCGCTCCAGTTAAACGTCTCGGTGGTTTGGTTAAAGGCGGCGTAGGTGCCCAGTACCCGGGTTTGCGCGTCCGGCCAAATCGACTGGTTCATCATCACCATGCCGGTGTCGCGGCGGGCGATGGTGCGCTGGGCGTTTTGTTCCAATTGGTAAAAGTCGACACCGACTTTCCAGGTCCCCGTCCCTTGGCGGAAGGTCACGAAGGACTTGGCGCCGACGGTGTTGGCCTCGGTGGCGACCTTGATGTCAAGAGGAAAAGGCGGCCGGCGGTTGGGGTTGGCTTGTGCCGTGGGTTTGGCATCGTTGTTCATGCCGTGGTCCTTGTGGTTGCTGTACAACTGGACCTGGAAACGGGTGAAGGGGCCCGCATCAATGGTGAGCTTGAGGTCGTGCAAGCGGTTTTTGAAATAGCTTGCGTCCAGCAGGCGGCCGGGATAATCCAAATCCTGTTGATCCTGGTAGTGGCCGTTGTATTGCAGCACCGCGCCGGCGCCGAGTTTTAGCCCGAACCCCATCATCGATTCGTCGGTTTCGTAGGAGGCGGGCACCAGGTTGCCCGCGCCGTCTTCCACATCGCCGTTGCGGCGGTGGTTGTGAAACAGCTGGACGCGGAAGCGTTCGTTGCTGCTCCACACCGAGGCGGCCCCGTCCCGTTGGTCCTGATTGTCACCGTAACGCAGGCCCAGGTTGCCGTGGGTTTGCCAACCTTTGTCGGAAAATTCCGGCACGAAGGTTTCGACGTTTAACGCGCTTAAGGCGCCGGCGCCCCAGGACAACGCATAGGGCCCTTTGACGAGTTGGACCCGCTGAATTTCGTGGAGCGAGATGTGGCTGAGCTCGGAATCCATGCGGGCCGGGCCGGCGGCGAAGGCGCGGGTTCCATTGACGAAAGTGGCTAGTTGGGTGGCCTGCAAGCCGCGGAAATTGGGGTCGAGGTTAACCGCGCCGCGGCGACTCGCTTCAAGGCCGGGTACTTGACGTAAGCCCTCGGCCAAATCCTGCCCGCCGTAGGCTTCGATGGTTTCGGCGGAGGCGGCGTCGCTTTCCCCGTGTTCGGGGCTGGTGGCGGTAATGGTGATGGTTTGTTTGACGGTGGTGTCGGTGTCGGGATCGGCGGCGGTTACATAACCGTGGCCAAGGACCCACAAGAGGCCCAAGGCAAAAAGGGTGCATTTCATCCTATTCTCCAATACAAAAAAGGGGGATCCAATTAGGACCCTGTGATTGGGTTGGTACCTGGTCGCGCCCACGCGGGCACAGACCTCGGCCGGGCACACGCTATTCGAACCTTCATCCCCATGGCTGGGGACGAAAGCGACTCAGGTGTTGCGCCGGGCGTTAAAAGGCACGGGCAACCGTGCGACGCGGTTTGGGTCGCCGGCTGCGAATCGAGATCTATTCGTGTGAGAAGAGGCTGAAAATGGGCACTTTATCCGGGGGATCGGGGGCGATCCAATAACCGCGGTCGCGCCTGGGGCGCGGCGGATTGGCGCACGGTTCAAAAAGCGGGGCTTGTGGAAGCCCGGGAAAGACCACGCTGAGCAGACGGAACACGCCAACGCCGAAACCTTGGAAGGGAACGCAGTCTCGGTTCTGAAAAAAGGGGCGATCATCGTCTTCATCATGGTCGTGTTGCGTTTGTTTCTCACCCTGGCAACAGCACTGGATGTCGCAGCGCCCGGCGAGGGAACAGGCGCACTTGTGGCTTTGGCACACCTCGGAAAGTGCCGAAACAGGTGTGGGCGTCGGGCCGAGGCGAATGCCCGCGGCGAAAACCGACGCCAATACCAGGCAGATTACTGCCAAAAATCCTTGTAGGCGAAAAACCAAAAATCCCTCGCGGCGGGGCGTCCCTTCACGCTGCCCGCAAGATCCGCGGGCATTACAACACACTTGCACGCAAATGGAAACGATCCGCGTGACAACTGACCCCTGATTTTCGGCACCAGACCACTGCGGGTCAGGTTAAACCTAAGAGGCGCGATAAGAGCGAGGGGATTTGGCTAAAGATCTGGAGCGAAATGGCTTGGAAAAAGCGGAGGCGCACCCGCTGGGTGCGGTGAGCATTTTCACAGGCGGTTGTAGCCCAGATAGTGTGTTGTGGGTTTGAGTGCAAGGGGAAATCTCAGGTTCCACCGTTTTTGTTAGAGCCAGGCATACCCCGGCCTAGCGGCCGATGAAGCGGCCGCGTTCAGCGGGGGCATTTTTTCTCCTCAAAAACCTTCTTTTTGTGAAAGGCTTTTGAGGAGAAAAAATGCTATTGGGATTGAGGTCTACTAAAGACTGAGGTTAACTTGCCGCGGGGAGTTCCTTGCTGCTTTCATTCGAGAAACGATACGGTTCTCCCGAGATCAGGATGCTGCGCATTACCAGGATCATCTTTCTCATTACCGCACCAAGCGCCTGCTTGGCTGTTTTATTATTGCTCCTCAGTCGATCATACATCTCCCTGAACAATGATTTTTTGTTTCTAATGGCTGCAAGACTTGCCATGTACAACGTTTTCCGCAGA
>NZ_JAFREP010000041.1 GCF_017377855.1 Acanthopleuribacter pedis | reverse complement strand
TGCCGGGGATTTCCGCTAAACTTCTGTGTATTAAACACATTAGCTTCAAAATCGAGTGGCTGGGACATCACATCACGCTATTTTTGGTTTCCGAGATGCGAGGTGCCCCGCTACACATAAGAGGTTTGGCTAAAATCACCGCGTCAGCGCTTTTTAGGTTGAATACCAATCACAACCTAATTGACAGCTTAGAGCGTATACAAACCCCTATCGAGCAAATATTTGTCGGATTCCCCGCGGTGAGTCGCTATTCTGAATCACCCTCGGCAGAGCCGCGGACGGCTTCAAAATTTCGCATTAGGCGATTTATTCGCCACCGGCTCCTTTTGCCATGGGCAGGCTGATCAGAAATTCGGCACCTTTATCAACGCCCTCGGAATGAACCTTCATCTCCCCGTTCATTTCGTGCATGAACAAAATACTGCAGTGCAAGCCAAAACCATGACCATCGCTTTTGGTGGTGTAACCAAACTTAAAAATGCGCTCCATCGCCTCGGCTTCGATGCCCACCCCTGAATCACGCACGGAAACCCAGGCGTGGTCGTTGTCGTCTTGCCAGGTTCGCACTTCAATTTCGCGGAACCCTTCTTCCCGGTGAAGCACCGATTCTTTGGCATTCTGCAGCAGGTTGTTGAGGACTTGCACCAGCTTGGTCGGTTGCAGCGGCATTTCGGGGATGGAGCCGAAATGGGTTTTCAAGTCAATCAGGTGGCGCCGCAAACTCACCCGCATCATGTCCAGGGTGCGATTGACCAAGGCGTTGAGATCTCCGATTTCGGAAAAGGTCGGTCCGGCGGCATAATCCTGCTGCAAGTTGATGATTTTGGTAATGGTGGCGGTATTTTCGAGGATGATGAGGGTTTCCTCCATAAGCTGTTTGGTTTCCTTGAGGTGGGCTTGTTCCAAACGCTTCAGGTAACCGGGAATCATCCGTCCGCGCGGGTCATGGGACAAGTAGGGTCCGATTCGGTGCGCATTTTCGTCAAAAAGCTGGTTCAGGTGGGTAAGTGTCCCAAGATTGGAGCGGGTCACAATTTCATGAATACATTCCCCGGAAATTTGGATGCTGTTCAGGAGGTTACCCACGTTGTGCAAAACACCGGTGGCAATTTCCGCCATCCCGGCACGGTGCGCAATCGAGACCATCATTTGGTTGGTTTCGCGCAATTCCTCGGTACGTTTGTCGACCTCATCCTCGAGGACCTCGTTAAGCCGATGCAAATGGTCCATGGATTCTTGACGCTCCAACTCGACCCCGGCCCGGCAGGCAAATAGTTCAATGACCGGAATTTGACTTTCCCCCATGGGCATCGGTTTATCGTGCAGGCAACCGAGCAAACCCAGCAAACTGCCGTCGCGACGGAAAATGGGACAGGCCATGTAAGCGCTCATGCCCAACCGCTGCAAATCCTCATCCTTGGGAAAATGTGCGGTGACGCGATCAGGAAACAAACAGACCCGCCGTTGCGACAAAACCTCGTTGCAGGGTGTAAAAGCCAAATCGTAGCGAAAATTGGGAACCAGTTGGTCGCGGTCCCACATGGCCACGGTTTCTACCTCACGCCGGCCCGCCTCCTCGCGCAAACGGCCGACAAAACAACCGCGGTAGGAAAAGGTTTTGGCGATTTGCCGGACCAGGGTTCGCAGGTAGTCGTGGCCGGATTGATCCAAGCCGCATTGCAAAATTTCCTCGGTGAGGCCGTCCTGGTAGCGGGTGCGGTAACGCTCGGCGGCGTTGCGCACTTGAATACGCAGAAGGACCGCCTCCCATTCATGGAACAGACGCACATCGCAAACATCGTACTTGAGCAAAAAAGCTTCATCGGGGCAGTGGGCCATGGCGTCCAAAACCAGCAAAATACGCGAACAGGTCATGGTTGCGTCGGCGCGAATCACCTGAATGTACTCTTCGACCAAGAGGCGACTGGAAAAAGACACCAACACAATCGGCCATTCGCCAACGGGCACCGCACGCAAGGGTACGGGCCAGACGGAAAGGCAATCCACCATCACCGGCGTTTGCAGCAATACCTGTTCGATTCGTTGAATAAGGGTTTGGTTATCACTCAGGATGGCAATCGGATGGGGCGCGCCGCGGTGCATGACAGGACCTCGTTTAAGGACGTTAACGGGTAAGGTGCAGCCTGTGGGAAAAACGAAACTTCGAAAAAAAGCCCGTCCCACCCGAAGGAAAAGAACACGAAACGCGGTGAATCCACCGCGGGAGTTAACAAACCACAAAGAGTTATTCAATGGTTCGGCTACTTTTGAAAGAAACATTAAATTCTGCAAAAGCTTGACGGAGACGGAAGCGCGCGAGCGGCTTGACAGCATTGCCAAACCCTCCACATAATGTGACGCCCCCCGCGGGAACGGACCGAGAACAGGGACAAACGCCTTGCTCTGATTCACGGATTTTGTTTCTTTACGGGAAGGGTTCTTTTTTAGGGAATTCCCTCTGTTTCCGAGACAGCCAACCGAATTCCCGAACCATGCCGGACAAGGCAAAACGCCTGGCCAGGCTGAGAGAGCGACATGAAAGATTTTCACACCGAGCCCGAGATCCGTGCGTATACACGCCGACTCGACGATTTGTTGATCGACTATTATGTAGATCCCGCGCGGGATCCCCTGCTGAACTACACAAGCAAACCAGAACTGGCGCAAGCCCTGAACGAACCCGACCCACCGCGAGAAGGCATCGGCCTCGATCAGGCGCTCCAGCTTTTTGAAACCGATATTTTGGCGAATTCGGTCAAAACATGGCATCCGGGTTTTATGAACCAAATGTCGGCAGGCGCCTCCTTCCCCGCGGTCATGGGGGCCGCCCTGGCCGCGATGATGAACGGCACGCTCTCGACCTTTGAAGCATCCCCTGCCGCCACGATAATCGAGCACAATGTGGCGCGTTGGATGGCGGAGTTACTGGGCATGAAGCCGGGAAGCGGCGGGATTTTCCTACCCGGTTCCTCGCTGGGCAATTTTCTGGCCTTGGTGGTGGCGCGCAACAACCAATTGGCGGACAGCGCACGTCACGGCATGCACCACCAGGACGCGGTGGTGCTGTGCAGTGATGCGGCCCACTACAGCGTGGCCAACGCGGTGAACCTGATGGGTTTGGGCCGCGAGTCGATGGTCACGGTAGCCACCAACGAAGCCAATGAGATTTTGATCGAGGATTTCGCCGCCAAAATCGAGCGCTGTTTGGCACAGGGCAAACGACCCTTTGCCGCGGTCGCCACGCTCGGCCTCACGGTCACCGGCGGGTTTGACCCCATCGCGGAAATGGCCGAACTTTGTTCCCGCTACGACATGCACCTCCATGCGGATGCAGCCTTCGGCGGCGGCATGGCGCTGACGGATCGCCGCGACCGTTTCATGCAGGGCATTGAGGCGGCCGACACGGTTACCTGGGATGCCCACAAATGGCTGCATGCCCCGCTGACCTGCACGGTCCTGTTGTCCCCCAACCCGCACGTCTTCAAGCAAACCTTCAACCCCGACGCACCTTATCTCTTCCACGATTTCGACGAACAGACCGGGGTCACCGAGGACTTGGGCCACTTCACCCCGTTGTGCGGCAAACAGTTTCATGCCTTACCCGTCTGGTTAATGCTCAAGGCCTACGGATCGGATTGGTTCCGCCACCAGGCGCAAACCCGGCTGACCTTTTTGGACGATTTGACCGCCGCGATTAAAAACCAACCCCACTTCGAACTCGCTTATGAGCCGCGCTCCCCGGTGCTGTGTTTCCGTTACCTGCCCCGCGACGGCCATGCTGACGCGGCGACCCTAAACCAACTCCAGGTCACCATTCGGGAAAAAATACGCGCGTCGGGCAAGGCTTTGTTTAACGTAACCGACATCAAAGGCACGACCTATTTCCGATTAATCCTTATCAACCCACTCATGACCATGGCGGAAGCGCAGCCACTGCTCCACACCATTGCATCGGTAGGCGCCTCGGAAACAGCCGCCCTCCGCGCGAACTAATCGATGCGGAACCGGCATTTCCGCCGCCGGGCTAGTCCGCGAGACTGCTTCCCTGGCAACGCCGTCTGCCGGTTTCGCCGCCGCGCCCAACCCAGAAATTGATTTTCCGGCCCTGGAGTCGCAAGTCACAATTCCTTTTTGTCCAACTTTCATCTAGAATCGCTCTATCGTCTTCCAGCCAGTCGCCCATCCATCGAAAACATCCGTTTTCGAGGGCCGAACTTGTGCCGGAAACGAGCATCGGACCCGGGGCGGGACCCTTTTTGGAAAAAGCACCCAGGTCGAAGCGGTCCAAAAGCGACCATGGTTTCCCAAAACACCCTTTTGCTCCCAGTTCCAGATTTCCGAAATCCCATGAACGAAAAAGCGGCTCGGTCCTGGTACCGCGGTCGCCAGAAAACGAAGAGGACGCAACCAGCGCGATGGGCGACGATCAATCCAACAAACAAGGCGTGAGCATTCACTCAGTCGCCGAATTGTGCCAGGACTACACCATATTCCAGGCACGCAATTCCAAACCTTACGTGGCGACCATGGTCGATATCGTCGCGGCCGTAAACGCCTGCCCGATGGGCAAACTCAAAAACATCGACCCCGAGGAATTGCAGAACCAGACCGGTCACCTGCTTTATTACGCGATTAAAGGCGTGGACGACCCCATTGCCTGCGACATTGAATATGTACCGCAGTTGTACAGCCACTTCCGCAAGCCGACCATCATCGTGATGAAACGCATCAAAAAGTATTTGATGGCACCCCACCGGCGGGTTTTGGGTCGCTTGGAGCGCGAACAGGCATTTGAAAAAATCATGAATCTTTCGGCCTTTGATGTCAGCCAAAAGATTCGCCTGTGCATGGAAGAAATCGGGCGCTATCAGAAGATGTCGGAAATGGTGCGCGGCGGCGGCCGCAAGTTGGACATTCTGATGCAGGCGCTGCAGGTCCCCTCGCGGGTTCGTTTTGAATTGTTGTTTGTCGACCGTGTTTTGCGCGACCCCCACCACCAACGCCACAACGAGGCCATGACCTGGGTGAAAAAGTCCAAGTTCAAAGGCAACACCAAGGCGGTCCACAGCCTGATTAACAACGGCTTCCAAATGCTGGACAACGCGGCCAACCGCATTTTGGAGGAAATGGAACAGCTGTCGGGTTTGCAGTTCCCGCGGGATACTTCCAGCCTGGACATGTCCAAGTCCTGGTATTCACTGGGTAATTCCCTGCCGCGCGGCGAGGATTTTGTCAAATCCTTCACCTCGGAAGAAAAGGTCGAGCACCAAATTAAGCGCATCACCTATCCCATGGTTCGCATCAGTTACGACGCCGAGCGCCTGCGCGCCACCAAGGACCGGTTCTTGGTTGAAATCAACCTGGTCAAGGTGCAAGCGGCACAGTTGTCCAATTTATTCTTTGAAGTGGAACAAAAAATCAAAAATTCGACGGCGCCGGAAGGCGAAGCCAAAATCGCCATCGACACCGACTACGACAACGGCATGCTCAGCAACCGCGAACGGGACGAGGCTGAGAAGTGGGTTCGCGAAAACAAAATTAGGTTGCAGGAACTCGTGATGGAAATTTACGACACCCTGCTGAAACTTAAAGAAGAAAACGAAAAAGTCGTGCTGCCGGAGCGCCTGGAACAGGTGATCGAATCCATCAAAAGCGGTCACAGTACAGACCGCGAAACCACGTTCAAACAAACTGAAAACGAGCTCGAATCGCTGAACATCGATGATCTGGTTCGGGCCACGGACCGCTTGGAAAACCGCTTGGAAAATCCAGACGCCGCCTTGCTTGCGGATGTGGAAGAGACCCGCGATCAAGTCAAAAAGTTCATCGACCGTATTTCGATCAACAACATCGAGTTCCACAAAAAAGTTCGCGACGCCTACACCGATTTTAGCGACTACGAAAACAAGGTCCTCCAGCTTTACAACATGGAAGAGCAACTGGAACGCCTGCGCGTGAAGCTGGAAGGCTGGACGCTGGATATTTACCGCATCATTTCCTACAAAGGCGTGGGCGACAAGTTGCTGAGCGCCTGTATGAGCGTGGTCATCCATCAAATGCTGGCCGGCCTCAAGAAAATCGAGTACCGCGTCATCGACGCCGAGGTCTTTGAGAATTACTTTAACGAGGCGATGAAACTGGACGACGAGGACTGCGTGTTACACCTCGACCAGTTGCTGCAGGAAATGGAAGCGGTGCCGCGTACCGAACATTTGATCGGCGCCTTGCACGATTGGGAAAAAGACCTGCGCAAAGAGGAAATGAGCGAAAAAGAAGCCTTCCTCCAGAGCAACGGTGAAAAGATCGCCGAACTGAGTGATCGTGCCCGCGCCGAACTGCGCGAACGCTTGAATACCGGCAAAATCCAGTCGAAACGCCTGCGTCTGGAGGTATTCGGTCTCTCCGATTGCAACGCCGACAACCTGCGCGCCTTGCTGGAAAGCATGATTGCCATGGCACCGCAGCTTGCCAACGAAACCGAAGGCGAGCAATTGGTCAAATCGCTCAACACCATTGAAGCCCAGGTGATTGAAGCCCAGCGCACCACCAAACCCAATGGTGAAGCCTACAAAAAACTCAAACAGATGGAAGAGAACGACAGCCTTTCGCCGGAGCTGGTCCGCGAACTGCGCCGGGATTTGGAGTTAAACTTCTCCGAACTCGACCAGCTTTTGGAAGAAGTCAGCAGCGCGCAAAAACGCGTCAAACTGTTACAAAACAAGTTCGGCGCCAAAAAATCGACGGAACACCTGGACGTAACCCTGAACATCAATGACTTGGATCGCCTCAAGGACGTTTACGAATTCATCGATACGGTCACCATGGAAGACATCAAACGATTCTGTGTGTCCTATAACCTCAAAACGGGTTTGCTGACCAACCTGTTCGAAAAAGCGCGGAAAAAAGATCTTTCGATTCCCAAGGAGATCACCCAATCGCTGAACAACAAGGCCTACAAGCTGTTTCGCGATAAACGGTTTATCTCCCTCCCCCTGCGCACCTCGATTATGAAAAACAGCAAAGAAATTTTCGAGGCGGAGACCCAGTTGTTGTGTCACACGCTGAACCTGGTCAAATCGCTAAGCATCCGTAAAAAAGCGGCTTATATGACGCTGGTAGCCCTGTTGGAACAAGCCAAGGAGGGCGACCACCAAATGGTGAAGCTGTTGGGTTTGGTGTGGGGCCGCATTCAGAAACGGATCTTTGACTTTAAGCCGGTCAACCACCAGAAAAACTACGAAGGCAACCGTCAAGCCCTGCTCACCGACATCAAGGAAAATGTGGGCGACGTGTTCAAAAGGTAAGGATGCGGCTTAGCTTTTCTCCGTACCCAATCATCCAAAACCCAAACGAGCGCTAAATCCGTCGCGAGCCAAGCGTCGGTCTTGCCGTATGATAAAAAGGATAAGCTTCGCGGCCCCTTTTCCCGCGATCCCACGCCTTTGTGGTTTCGTGTGAGAAGTTTCCAGCCTGAACACCACCCGCGTGCCCTTTTCAAGCAGCGGCAGCCGCGTTTGGTTTAGGTTGGCAGGAGAGCGTTTTTGCCGGTTACCCCAAAGCACCAAGAAATTATCGCCAAATTGCAGGCCACCGAAGGTGCGGACCTTCGCGCCGCCTACCTCGCCGAGCTGTGCGATCACGATCCCGAACTCATGGGTTTGGTTTCGGCGCAGGCCCGCGACTGGTTGGAACACGACAGCATGCCAACCATGGACGACGCACTGGACCGGAAACCCATCAAACCTCTGGAAGCCGGGGATCTCATCGGTCGCTACCGCGTTGAGCGCCAACTGGGCGCCGGCGGCATGGGTCGCGTTTACCTTGCCAAACGGACCGACGACGTGAGCTACCAGGTGGCGGTGAAAGTGGTTTCTACCGGGGATCCCAAGGTCTTGCGCCGCTTTGAAAAAGAACGCCGAATCTTGGCGGGCTTCAACCACCCTCACATCGCCCACATCATGGATGTGGGGCTTACGGAGCAACGTCTCCCCTGGCTGGCAATGGAATTCGTCGACGGCCTGCCGCTGAATGATTTCTGCAACAACAACCGACTCGACATTCGCGACCGCCTGGCCCTGTTCCGCAAAATTTGCGATGCGGTTCGCTACGCCCACGGCAAAATGGTGATTCACCGCGACCTAAAACCCTCCAACATCATGGTGACCCACGCGGGTGAACCAAAGCTGCTCGATTTCGGCATCGCCACCTTTCTCGACCCCGACACCGAAACCCCAAACACGGTTACCCGCTTCCACGAGCAGGTGATGACCCCGAGCTACGCCTCACCCGAGCAAATCCGCGGCGAGGAACTGAGCACCGCCACCGATGTCTATTCACTGGGCATCATCCTCTACGAACTGCTGGCCGGTGTCAAACCCTACCAAATCAAAAGCAACAGCTTTAACGAATGGGTCGAAAAGGTGTGTTTGACTGAACCGGCACGCCTCGGAAAGGTACTCCAAAACAACACGCTCCAGACCGAATCCGAGACCCGTGATCCCATCGATTTCGAACGCATCGCCTTCCAGCGCCATACGGAAATCAGCGCCCTGCGCCGCAACCTACGCGGCGACCTGGAAACCATTGTCGGCAAAGCCCTGCGCAAAGAAGCCGCCGACCGCTACCCCTCCGCGGAGGCCTTGGCCGGCGACCTCGGTAACTACCTCGACGGCATGCCGATCTCGGCCAGACCGCTCACCTTGGGTTACCGTGCCTATACCTTCGCCCGTCGCAACCTGCTGCCCGTCTCCCTAACCGCCCTGCTGATGATGACCATGTGCGTGTTCGGTCTCATCAACTACCAACAACGCCTGGTCACCGAACGGGAACGCGACGCCGCCAACGCGGTCACCGAGTTCCTGATGACCCTCTTCGAATTGAGCGGCCCGGAAAAGGCACGAGGCGAACAGCTTACCGCCGTGGAATTGCTCGACCGCGCCACCCGTGAATTGGAAGAAACCCTGCAGGACGACCCCGAAATTCGCGCCCGTTTGGTATCGATGATCGCCGAGGTGTACCAAGACTTGGGCGCCTACAACAAAGCACTACCGCTGAGCCGTGAACAACTCGCAATCGCCAGGGAAGGAAAAGACCCCTTGGTTCTGGTCAACGCCTTGTTGCAAGCCGCCAACATCTACGAGGAAGTCGGCAGGTATGTCGAATCCGAGCAAATGTGCGGGGAAGCCTTGGCCGTCTGCGAAAAATACCTGCCGGACAACCTACGCGAACGCTCTCGGGTTTTGGGACAAATGGGCGTGGTGGTGCGCAGTCAAGGACAGCTAAAACGTGCCCTGCCGATCTTCGAGGAGAGCTTGGCCGTTTTGCGCCAATCGGACGACGCGCCCGACGAGGACCTGTCCACGGCGCTCAACGAACTGGCCTACCTTTACCACGATCTCACCCGCTACGCGGAAGCCGAGACCTATTACAAAGAGTCCCTGGCGATTGATCGGCGCGTCCTGGGCAATGATCACCCCGACACCGGCACCTCACTCAACAACTTAGCCGTGTTGATGCTGGAAATGGGTCGTCTTCCCGAGGCCTACGTGTACATGAAGGAATCGCTGGACATCTCCGAGGCAATCCTCGGCGAGGAACACCCGCTCACCGCCGGCACCTACCGCAACATGGGCCGCATCATCGCATCTCAAGGCAACCACCAAGCCGCCTTTGATTTCATGAAACGCGCCGCGGCCATTTACCATCGCGATTTCGACGAGCACCATATTCTGCGCATGAAAATTGAGGTTCTGCTGCTGGGTGAACGGCTGAAACTCGGCCTCACCGACGGTTTGGAAAACGACTATCGCGCCCTGTTCCGAAGCGCGGAAAAGCGCTACGAGGACACCCATATTGTGGTCACCGACATTCTTTATGGTTTGGGTGAGCTGGCGCTGTCCGAAAACAACGATGCCAACGCGCTTAAGTTTTTCGAAAGTGCCCTGGAGCGGCATCGCCTCAACAAGGATTTCAACAACGCCAAAACCGGCACCTACCTGATTGGCTTGGTGAAAACCCACATCGCCGCCGGACGCTGGGATTTGGCGCGCACCCACGCCGCGCTCGCAACCGAACAAATTTTCAGCAAAGCGCCACAACACTGGCAGCTCGCCTACCTTGAGGTGCTCAACCTGCAAATCGATTTAGCACGGAACAAAACCGAACCCAATTGGCAAGCAACCTTGCGCGACCTAAAGCTTCGGCTCACCCAAACAACCGGTCCTCGTTCGGCGCCGGTTGTCTTGGCGGCGCAGCTTCTGGGCGGGGACGCCGCGGCGGTGAATTAGCATGACCGGCCATGAAGCGTCCTTTCCCGCAATGACTGGGGAATGATGCGCATGCCGGCGCCCGGCTTGCCGTGCGCGCCGATTTCCCCCGCTTTTCTCCCAAACATGCGCACCTCGCGGAGAAACCCAATAAATTCAGCTTTTTAAGTGTTGCTCCCTGGCGATTTAAGTCCGCCGATTAAAGGTCAACGCCGGCAAGGACAAACCTTTTTTCCAATATTCGCGCGTTCTCAAAATTGGTATGGGATTTGATAAATGCTTGGTCGGACCCGTTTGGGTTCACACCCCCACGCAAGGCAGGCCCCATGAGCGAACATTTAGTCATCCCGCGCACCATTCACCAGCTTCAGTTACCCCAGGACGACAACCACCTCTGGGATTTGGTCAACCGCTACGATGCCAAGGGGCCGCGCTATACGTCTTACCCAACCGCCGTCTCATTTCACGAGCAAGTCACCCCGGACGACGTGGAAACAGCTTGGCGCAACAGCACCCGCGACATTTCTTTGTACCTGCATCTCCCCTTCTGTTTCCAGCTCTGCTGGTATTGTGGCTGCCACATGAAGGTGGAGCGCAAACGCGAACCCATGGCCCGCTACCTGGACGCCTTGCAAAAAGAAGCCGAGGGCTACCGCGCGCTGTTCGCCGGCAAACGCATTCGCCAGTTCCACCTCGGCGGCGGCACCCCCAACCAGTTCCCCAAGGAGCTGCTGCTCGACCTGATCGGCGCCCTACAAACGATGTTTGACTTTGACGACGACGCGGAACGCTCCATCGAGGTCGATCCCCGTTTGCTCAATCAGGAACAGTTGGAAGCTTTTGCCCGCTTGGGTTTCGAACGGCTGAGCATGGGCATCCAGGACTTCAACCCGCGCGTCCAAGCCGCCATCAACCGCCACCAAACTTATGAGCAGGTAAAGGCCCAGGTGGACCTGTGGCGCCAGATGGGCCAGGGCGGCGTCAACATGGATTTGATTTACGGTTTACCGCTGCAAAGCGTGGACAGCTTTAACCAAACCGTGGAGCAAGTGATCAACCTCGAGCCGCAACGCATTGCCTTGTTTAACTTTGCCCATATCCCGCAACGCATGCGCCACCAACGCTTAATTCGCTCCGCCGACTTGCCCGAACCCATCACCAAGTTCAAAATTTTGCTTAACGCGGTGCGCCGTTTCACCGAGGCAGGTTATGTCCCCATCGGCATGGACCATTTCGCCAAGCCGGACGATCCGCTGGCCAAATCCATGCTTGCCGGTGATTTGCACCGCAACTTCCAGGGTTACACCACCTTGCCCGATCTCGACATGCTCGGCCTCGGCGCCAGTTCGATCTCCATGCTGGATGGCTTTTACGGCCAAAACCTCAAAGGCATCGACACCTACCAGGAACGCATTAACGCCAAGGAGCCGGTTTTGGAACGGGGTTTGGTGCTGAGCGAAGAGGACCGCTTTCGCCGCGACATCATTCAAAACTGGATGTGCCGTTTTGTGATTGAGGTGGGCAACATCGAACGCGACAGCGGCGTCTCTTTTGAAAACCTGTTCCCCGGCATCCGCGAAAAGTTGGCGGTGATGGTGGAAGACGGCCTGCTGGAGACCCATGAATTCGGCTACCAAGCCACCGCGCTCGGCATGCTGCTGGCGCGTAATGTAGCGATGTTGTTCGACGGCCGGCTCGCATCAACCACCCCCGGTCAATTCTCGCGCACGATTTAAATCGCCACACACCGATGCGTAACCCGGCAGACCCGACAAAGGGCTCTGCCGGGTTTTTCTTTTTCCCCATGGCCGGTAAGGAGCTGCTTACCCAGCCCGCATTTCTCAAAAAGAATTCTGCTACGAATCCTGGTGAGCAATGCGGGCGAGAGAGAATCCCAACAATTTCAGCGGTTTTCCTTCGCTTGAGATTCCAGATTCTGTATAAATTGGTCGATAGCGTAGGGGTGTTCGCAACAACAAATCGTCCGTTTCCGCTTTAACAAAAAGGATAACGACACGACCCGGGGGGGGAGCATGGCCGATCTTTGGCAAAAATTGGAGCAAGCCTTTGAGCATTGCTACACCTTGTCCAAACAAGACCGAGCGCAATACCTTAAAGCGTTGGAACAAGAAGACCCCGATCTGTTCCTCGAATTGCAAAAACTCCTGGACGCGGACGACCTAGCCGCCGGTGATTCGTTTTTTGACCCTTCCTCGCTGCACGCGGCACAACTCGTTGATGAAGAAATGGTTGGGCAACAGATTGGCACCTTTACCCTCACCCGCCTCATTGGCGAGGGCGGCATGGGCGCGGTGTACCTGGCCGAACAGGAAAAACCCTTTAAACGCAGGGTCGCCATCAAAATCATCCGGGTTCACACCACCAACGAACGGCTCCAGCGCCGCTTTGAAATCGAAGTCCAGACCTTGGCCAGACTCAACCATCCCAACATCGCCTCGGTTCACTTCGCGGGCACCACCGAATCCGGCCTGCCCTATTTCGCGATGGAATACGTCGAGGGACTCCCCTTGGACGACTACTGCCGCAACCATGCCCTGGACATCAACGCCCGCCTCAACCTGTTTGCCGCCATTTGCCGTGCGGTCCACTTCGCGCACCAACGCGGGATTATTCACCGCGACCTTAAACCCGCCAATATTCTGATCACGGAAATCGACGGCCAACCCCAACCCAAAATCATTGATTTCGGCATCGCCAAAGCTGTTCAAAACGACGGTCAATTGGAGCATAGCTTCCAGGTTACCGCCACCCAGCTCACCATACCCGGCATGGCCGTGGGTACCCTCGGCTACATGAGCCCGGAACAAACCTTGGTCACCGACCGCGACATCGACCTGCGCACCGATGTCTATTCGCTCGGGGTGATCCTTTACGAAATGTTGGTGGGCAACCTACCCCTAAGTCGCGAGACCATGAACGAACTAACCTGGGACCAAATCTTTCGCGCGATCCGCGAGGACACACCCGTCAGCCCCAGTCGCGCGGTCCTTGGCAAAAACGCCACTTTGAGCGGTGAAATCAACCTTGACGCGCAAAAACTGGCGCGCCGCTACCGGGGCGAAATCGATTGGATCACGATGAAGGCGATGGAAAAAGAACCCCATCGCCGCTACGAAAGCGCGCGCGACTTGGCCGAGGATTGCGAACGCCACTTGGAAGGGTTACCGGTTCAGGCGGGCCCACCGAGCATGGGTTACCAAATCAGCCGTTTCGTCCGTCGCAACCGTTTGCTCACCACCGCGGTCACGCTCATTTTTGCCGCACTGCTCCTGGCTGTCGCCGGTTTTGCCACCGCCTATTTTCAAGCCAAAGAAGCGGAAGAAAAAATCCAAAAAGAAGTGGAAACAGCACAAACGACCATTGAGGTACTGGAAGAATTCATCACCTCGGTATCACCACGAAACCAAGGAACTGAGGTTAAACTCCTGGACCAGCTTTACGCATTTTCTCCCAAAATCGACACCATGCCCGTGAGTGATCCCATTCGAGGCAACCTTCACCATTTGGTCGGCAAGGCATACCGAACGCTTTCCCAATTTGAAACAGCCAACCAACATTTGAAGAAGGCGGTTTCTTTGCGGGAAAAATCCATGAATGCGGACGCCTTTGGTTTATTAGAGTCCCGCTATGAATACTGTGTCAACCAAGAGGATTTACAAGGCTACGACAACACCGCCCCCTGTTTTATTGAGATACTCGAAAGCGATCAACCAAATCTCAAAAACAGCCACATTCTCGCGAGTAGCAGCCTTAACGCTGCTATGTCCTTCCTCCAGATAAGAAACTATGAAAGCGCACGGGCGCATATTCAAAAAGCGGAAGCGATCATCAAAGACTTTCCACCCAGCACCCTATTCGTCAAACTGAAAACCTACAATACATGGGGTCGCTACTATTATCGCCTAGAGAATTATGATCAGGCTGTTGAGGTACTCAAAGAGGGTATCGCCCTCAATGATCACCACAGTAACAACCAAGCCTTGTTGATTTTAGCCTATCAACACTTGGCTGATGCTTACTCGCTACAGAGAAAACACGATATTGCTTTCGAAACGTTTAAAAAAAGCCTTGAGGCAGCAGAAATATACTACGGGGTAAACCACCCACACTACGCGGAGATCGAATTCTTTAGTGCGTATCTCTACTTACGAAGCGGCCGATCTCCCGAGGTACTTAATACAGTAACTCGCCTTTACCTCGCCTTGCATTTCAACCGCAATCATCGCAATGAGGACTTGTACCACCTCATGGATATTGGTTTCATTGCTTCACGGGTAACTGGACGCAACAAAGAGTACCTCAATCTATACCAAAACTATTTCTCACAAAATTACAACGATCATGAAATTACCATGTTTGAGGTCAAGCAACTCAATTTGCTGGCGGCGACCCTGCTCCGCGCCGATGAATTGGAGCAGGCGCTGGCCGTGGCACACACCGCTTTTTCTTACGCCGAAGCCCTCGACCATCCTGCCAAAGATGTTTCGTCAGATATCGCCAATAATCTATGCCGTATTTACGGCAAATTAGAGAAATATCAACAAGCCGAACCCTGGGGATGCATCGCGGTAACTTTTGCCGAAGCAGCCTTTGGGCGTAGCAACGAAACAACCTTGAGAAGGATGTTTGTCTGGGTCGCCGTGTTGGTCCGAGGCAAACATCCAACCGGGCCCTCTTCCCTCGAGCAATACATTCGGGAAGCAGAGGAATTTTGGGGACCCGATTCAGCCAACGCCAAGGCCATCAGAAAGTTTCGCGACAACTTGCCGACTCACCTTCTCAAATAAGGCACTGAAAATCGAAAAGAGGATGCCACACCAAGCAACATCCTCCCCGAGGTTTCCTTTCTTTAAGCATCCTTCACAGGAAACCACCGTGCATGTAGGATTCGTATAAACTTCGTTAATTGGTTCTAGGACTCTTCAGACCCAGGTTCGCCTCACCCAAAATCAGCGACTTAAGTGCATTTTTAATAAAATGTTTATCTTCCTTGCTTGGGCTGTAATTCGGCGTTCTGTTTTGGGAATCGATGGGCGCATCGATATACCAACTTGTCAGGTAATCTTCACGTTCAATCAGATCCCTGAGCGCTTCTGTAAGTGGGAAATCGCCGCAAGGGTAAGGTGCAATACCCTGCGATGTATTGTAGGGGGAGGCTGGAGGAAAGTTGTGGTTTGGCAGAAGGGCTCTCAAGCGCAGTTCGTTTTCATAGCGGTCCCCACAGGAGAGGTTCCCATCGTACTCAGAACCGGACGTTGCAACACCAATGCGCGTTGATCCTTCATACAACTCTGTTACGACCACGGGAATCATGAAGGGGAAGAACCGTATGCGCACAGATTGTCTTTCCGTCTCGTGAGATACCAAGGTGTATTGGTTGTTCAGCCGAACGACGTGTTTGTTGTTTTCCCTATCGTACTTAAAAACCATATCGAGCCTGCCCAGTGTCCCAACTTGAACTTTGGTACAAAAAATCGCTCTCGGTGTCATGCAATGAAAAGAGGAAAACAGTTCAGGGCTATCGGTATCGAGGCTTACATAATTTTCGGCATTGTCTACATAACTACTGATACCCGCACCGGTAAGCAATTCGAAATCAGAGCCACCGCCCTCCGAATTGGTACCACTCTGAACCTCTACATGAACCGTCAGTTCGTCCATCATAGTACCGGGCAATTGAAACATCAAACTCAACAAAAGAATTACTGAACTCATAAAGGACCTCTTTTTACGCGAATCTACTGATATCACCTAATTCTTGTGCCTATTCGGCATTCGAGGTGGTACATCCACCCCTGCTCAGTAGTTTTAGGGGTTATTCTCATATCCCGGAAAGGTTGTTAAATCCAGACCCGGTATCCCATACTGGAATTACCAGAAAAAATCAGAATTTCTCAACCCCGGTTATCACTGCTTTTTCGTATAGCGACTCAGGTAACAAACTCTCGGCGTTACCGAATCTCTCATTTTTCCCTGGTTAACTTTTTTACCTTCCGCAAAAACCAGGCTGGCAAAATTCACAACCACATGTTACCAAAAACAAGTCAAAAGACCATCATTTTATCGCCATATAGTCAACCAGTCCCGTCAGGAATGCATCAGACAGATTGAGACGCCTTAAAAAAGTGACGTCCCTTTCGTCCTTACTTAGCTACGCGCGGATTCAGAACAGATCCGCCGGCAAAACATGTATTTTTTGATTCATCCCCCGAACAAAAAGCTCAAAAAAAGCCAAACAGAACCTAAACTTCTAAATTCAAACAACTTAACAAACACAAAGCCAGATATGGCATTGGCGATTTCATTGACCCTTCCTTCGACACGACGTTTTTGCCGGCGGCACCACGACGGAACAGCCGCTTTTAAATCGTGAATCGTCCGACAAGCACGAACACAAAAAGGCAGCCCGTGAGCTCAGGCGCGGTTTTCTCCGGTGTAGGCGTGGCGCCCAGACCGCAAACACGTTAGAATGAACGACATTCCATTCGTTCGAGCCGATCATGAAACAAGTGTTACTCGTAGAACCCGATTTTTTCCCCCGCGTCGCTATTGATGATCAACTGGCGCCCCATGGTTGGAACGTGGTGCCGGTCAAACGCATCCGCGATGCGCTTATCAAGCTGAAAACACAGGTTTTCTCGTTGATCCTCATGAGTTACGAGGATGTGGACCCGGCCCTGCGTTTTCTGGCTACCTTGCGTCACAACCACAACAGCATTCCGGTTTTGCTGCTGACCAAAAACCCGACCCAGGAAGACCTGATCCGGCTGTCCACCTTCCCGCCGCTCGAGGTCATCATCAAACCCTATTCCCTGCACGACCTGATCAAACGCATGGAAGAAACCGTCGCCGAGCGTGCCTCGTGATTCCCCTCGGCAAAGAGATCCGTGCCCGCGTGACCAAGTTAGAAGGCGATGTCGCCACCCTTGGCGTGTTCGTCGAAGGGGTTTGGGCCAGGGTGCAGGCACGCACCGAGGTTCGGCTCGATCCGGGCAGTTGGATTCGCGGCATGTTTGTTTTGCACGCGGACGGTGAAACCGTGTTTTTTCGCGTCCTCCATGTCGAGGACAACAACCCGGCACCGCCCGAACCGGCACCGTCCTTTGACGGCCGCCTTGATTTAGAAGCTTAAAGGAAACCCGTTTGGCCCAACCTCCCAAAAAACCCCGCAAGGCGGTCGGCCTCAAGTACGACCACGGCACCGACGAAAAACCCTTCGTCGTTAGCCGCGGCACGGGGGTAGTCGCGGAGGAAATTCTCAAAGCGGCACGCGAAAACAACGTTCCGATTAAACAGGACCACGGTTTGGTGGATTCACTGCTCAAGCTCGACTACATGCAGGACATCCCGCCGGAGCTCTTTCAACTGGTGGCCGAGGTATTGGTTTTCGCCTACCAGAGCATGGGCCGTGACATCGATTGATGCCGCTGTCCGAAAAGCACAAAGGCAACCGGGGCGCCCGACCAAACCAGTCGGATTCCGCCATGGGCAACAGGCCATCCCCGCGCGTTATGGTTTGTAACAACACCCCTTGCCTGCAACCGATCCACGGGTTCCCAGCCCGCGTGCTCATCAAGACTTGACAGTTGCCTGACGCCCGGTCAACATCACACACGTTTTATTAGCCGGCAGAATCGTTTTTGAGGAGTTTTCGCATGAAGGCCCAGCTTGCTTTTTGGTCGCTATTTTTCTTGAGCGGCGGCGCACACCTTTGGAGCGCCGAACCAGTGGAAAGCACCACCCGTATTTTTAAAGACCGCGAGGGCCAACCGTTAGCCACACAAGATGATCGGGAAATCCTTGCCTTTTTGAAGGATGCCGAAATTACCAGCTCCGAACCCATTAGCGACGGCATTACCAAACCCTTTCGCGTCGAAATGAAAGGGGCCAATCTCTCAGGTCGTGCCATTTTTCGTTACGGCGAGACCAAGGGCAAAAAAGCGGTGATCGACGGCGAACTGCACCTCAACTTTCACGACAGCGCCGGCTTTGAAGTCGCCGCCTACCAGATGTCGGAAATGATGGGTTTGCACAAAGTACCGCCGGCGACGATTCGCGAGCACCTCGGCCGGCCGGGTTCCGTGCAACTTTGGATTGAAAAAGCGAAAACGCGCAAACAACAGATTTTGGACCGTGAGATCGATCCCAACGAGGTTGATCAACGCCTGGAAGAACACCAAATGAAGGCTTTTGATTTCCTTATTTACAACTTCGACCGTCATCCCGGCAACGTGTTGGTGGACAGCGAGGGGTTTACCTGGTGGATTGATCACACCCGCAGTTTCAAGCCGGAAACCAAGGTCCCCTTTTTGAAGCAGGTAAACCACATTGGCGCTACGTTTTTTGCGCGGCTTCAAGAGGTCAGTGATAAAGAAATCCGCACGGCCATGAAACCCTACCTCAGCGATCTTCAACTCGGCGCACTGTTGAAACGGCGCCGTAAATTGGTACGTCACTTCAAGAATTTGATCAAAAAGTACGGCGAAGCAACGGTGATCGCACTCCCCTAATTCGCGCGGATACACCTAAGACGCGCTGAAGGAAGGGATTTTAGCTAAAAATTTGGAGCGAAACGGTTTGGAAAAGCGGACCGGGGTCGCGCACGACCGCACCCAGTGGGTGCGGTGCGCACTTTTACAGGCCGTTGCAGCCCAGTTAGTGTGTTGTGTGTTTGCGTGCAAGGGGAAATATCAGGTTCCACCGTTTTTGTTAGAGCCGGGCATACCCCGGCCTAGCCCGCATTTCTCACGAGGATTCGTCGCGAGAAGCTGAAAGCCTTGTGAGTACGAAGATTACGACCAAGCGCAAACGGTGCGGGGCCGACCTTTCGGCGTAGCAGCGCTACGTCGAGTATTGCTCGATTGAGTAAAGCGGAGGGCCGCCCCCTCGTAATCGCATGGCTTTCGGCTTCGCAGCAGAAATCCTTGTGAGAAATGCGGGCTAGCGGCCGATGATGCGGCCGCGTTCAGCGGGGGTGGTTTTTCTGCTCAAAAACCTTCTTTTTGTGAAAGGCTTTTGAGGGGGCAATGCTGTTGGGATTGAGGTCTACTAAAGACTGAGGTTACCTTGCCGCGGGGCGTTCCTTACTGCTTTCATTCGAGAAACGATACGGTTCTCCCGAGATCAGAGGTTTAACTAAAATCACCGCGCCATCGCGCTTCTTAGGTTACAAGCTACCCATGCATAGGCCGCCTGTGCTATGTTGCGTTTTTTCAGGAGGATGATCGATGGAACCGCTCAAGCTTGTCTATACCGAGGCCTACCTCAACCGTTTGGCCGACGATGTCCTGAGCCACGATCCCGGCTTCGCCAAGGGTGCCTTTCTGGCGTTTGTTTTTGACGATCAATGGGACGACCGCGAACTCAAGCAACGCATGAGTCATATCGCGGCGGGATTGCACCGATTCATCCAACACCCCTATGCCGAAGCCTTGGCGATCCTCAAAAAAGCGGCACCCAACTACGGTGGCTTTGAGGCGATGTTTTTTCCCGACTTTGTCCAGCAATTCGGCCTGGATGCCTGGGACCCTTCCATCGACGCCCTCGCCTGGTTCACCCGTTTTTCCAGCTCGGAGTATGCGGTACGGCCCTTCATTAAAAAAGATACCCCCCGCATGATGGCGCAAATGCAGGCTTGGGCCGAGCACGACAACGAACACCTGCGCCGGCTCGCCAGCGAAGGCTGCCGCCCCAACCTGCCCTGGGCCCCCGCGCTGCCGGCCTTCAAAAAAGATCCGGCCCCGATTTGGCCGATCCTCAACCGCCTGAAACAAGACCCTTCGCTTTACGTACGTCGCAGCGTGGCCAATAACCTCAACGACATCACCAAAAAACACCCCGAGGCGGTGTTGGATTGGGCCGAACGCAACCACGGCCTCCACGAAGATACCGATTGGATCATCAAACACGCCTGTCGCACCCTGCTCAAAGCGGGCAATACCCGCGCCATGCGCCTGTTTGGCTTCGAAGATCCCGCGTCCGTGCAGATCAAAGCCTTTACGATTAAACCCACCGCCCTACCCATCGGTGACACGGGTTGCTTTTCGTGGGTTTTGGTTAACGAGGGAACCGCGCTTGTTCGCCAAGAGTTGGCAATCGATTTTCTCAAGGCCAACGGCACCCTCTCGCGTAAAGTATTTAAAGTCAGTGAAAAAGAATGCGAGGCCGGTCCCCATCCCTACGAAAAAACCTTTTCTTTTCAGCAGCGAACCACGCGCACGCACTACGCGGGCGGACACAAGGCACACCTAATTGTGAACGGTGTCATCAAAGCGAGCCTTGATTTCACGCTAGAGTAACGGCAATCCCGGCGAAGCAACGCCGCGGCAGCCAAAGCGAAGCCCCGCCACCAACCAAGATCCAGGGCCGTCGGGGCCGTCTCACCCGCAAAAGCGACAGACGTGTCAACTTTTTCACGCCCTTTTAGCGATCTCAAGACACTCACATAAAAGAGCTTATCTCAAACCGTCAGGGCCGCACCAATCGATCCTCAACGAGATTTCCGGCCCAACACACAAAGCATGGGTTAGCATGACAAGCGACCTTCCTATTGCACAACACCGGCCCCTGCTCGCCAAGCCGTGGGTTTGAGATACCTGCTGCGCCCAAACGTGGTACCGCACCGATTCCCTGCCGAAAACAACGAAAATGCGACCTCCTCCGCGAACAAGCGGATGGGTAATCACATCATTTTTGCAAAAACTTAACGAACCCAGCCCGGCAACCCCGCGTATTCCTCACAAAGCCGCCTTTCGCGTGCTTCCTCCCCTCGATTTCCCGCGCGAAACCCGCCTTTCTCACCAGGAATTCTGCTACGAAGCCGAAACCCTTGTGAGACATGCGGGTTAACGTCATCAGCACATTTTCAGAACCATTGTTTTTCACGATCTTTTCACCATTTTCTCACCATTTAGCTAGGATACGTCCTCTGTGCTGAAAGCGCGATCCCTATCGGAGGTTTCCATGTTCGCAAAAACTCAGACCATCACGCGGGCAAACAACAACAGCGAATTATTGGCCCAGGCCGGTCGCTGGCTGCGCGAGGACCACGTTCACCTCCTCCCCCAACTCGCGCGCCAAATCGCACTGCGTTTGGACGCGGGCGACCCCGAGCTGGTCCCCATCTTCAACACCATGGCGGCGGACCACGCGGGCAAACAACGGCTGCGCATTTTGTTTCGCGAGATTTCCACGCAAACGGCGAACGCGGGAAAACGGGATCAACGCCGCCGCGTTTTGCGTCGCTTGCTTGACAAAACCCCCATCGCCCAACAAACAGCGAACCGTAACCTGGCCGCGGAACTGCTCGACTGGGTATAAACCGGGCGACCGACACCGCTGCGACCCTCCCCAACAAGCCCCCACACGGTCGCCAACCTTTTAAAACACAACCATCCATGGCATGATGCGAGGAATCCCTTAAAACATTGATGGGTTGCTCGCGGGAAAAGAACCAGCGCAGGGCGACCCATCCATTTCACGGACGGGTCCATGGAACATTTGGCCTTTTTCGCCGTCGCCCTGTTTATCTTGGCTTTCGGCAGCATTAGCCGGCGTATCGAAACCACGATGGTCACGCCGCCCATGCTGTTCGTCCTATTTGGCTTGCTCCTCGGCGGTGACGGTTTTGATTTGGTTCACCTCGCCAAAGACAATCACCTGATTCACCTATTGGCGGAATTAACCCTCGTCCTGGTGTTGTTTACCGACGCCTCCCGGATCGACCTCAAGGGCCTGCGCCGCGACCACAACATTCCCGTCCGCATGCTGCTGGTGGGCCTTCCGCTCTGCATGCTCCTGGGCGCCCTCGCCGCAATGCCGCTGTTCCCCCACCTGGGTTTCTGGAGCGCGATGGTGCTGGCCATCGTCCTGGCCCCAACCGATGCGGCGCTCGGCCAAGCCGTGGTGAGCAGCGACCGCATTCCGATTCGCATTCGCCAGGCCCTGAACGTGGAAAGCGGCCTGAACGACGGCTTTGCGCTGCCCGTGCTGTTGTTTTTTATTTGCCTTGCCGCCCACATGGAAGGCACCAACGGGCAAGACTATTTACTGATCGCGGCGCAGCAGTTGCTGTTTGGCGCGTTGGCGGGCATTCTGGTGGGTCGGCTGGGTGGCTGGGTGGTCAACAAAACCCACACCGCGGGCTGGATGAGTCATTCCTTTGTAGAACTTTCCGCCTTGGGTTTGGCGCTGGCAGCGTTCGCGGGCAGTGAACTGATCGGCGGCAACGGGTTTATCGGTGCCTTTTGTGCCGGCGTGGTGGTGGGCAACACCCTCCCGTCCCGTTGTGGCGAAGCACTGATCGAGTTTGGCGAAACGGAAGGGCAATTCTTCACGCTGTTGACCTTTTTGTTCTTCGCGGCCTTGATGGTCCCACCCGCGCTGCAGCACGCGGACTGGCGCGTTTGGGTCTATGCCTTGCTCAGCCTCACGCTGGTGCGTTTGATTCCCGTCGCGATTTCCCTGCTGGGCATGAAACTCAAAATGCGAACCACGCTGTTTTTGGGCTGGTTTGGACCCCGCGGCATCGCCTCCATCATCTACGGCCTGTTGCTGCTGGAAGAACTGGAACTGGCCCATCGCGAAGAAGTTTTCAACATCGCCATGATTGTGGTGTTGCTCAGCGTGTTTCTCCATGGTCTGACCGCGTGGCCCTGCGTCCAGTGGTACGCCAAACACATTCACCAATCACCCGACCGACCGGAACACGATGAGGTAGGCCACATCCCCCTGCGTCTCGGCAATAAAAAGAAGCCAAAATAAAAAAGGGCCGACGTTGCGGTAAAACGTCGACCGAACCTTGGAGAAACAAATTCCGAAGGCCGGGGTTTTGCTGCAAACCAGCTCCGACCTCGCGAGAGAACCCGTGGGTAAACCCGCATCCCTGATTCCAAAAAACCCTGTCCGAATCAGGGATACGGGTTAAGCCGGAGGGTGAAACCGGCTCGGTATGGATGAAACGACACCCCAGCGTGCTTTATTTCAAAAAGACCAAATTATCCGGTTTAGAGAGTGCGATAACGGCCGTCGCGGCCGCAGGTCACTTTGGCCGGACGTCGGGTGCGCTCAAAAGCACGGTAAAGCGGCTGCAAATTTTCCCAAAAAGCCCGATGCGCCGGCCGTTCTTCGATCAATTTCTTCATGCCGGCGTCATCCAGCCGGGTGGGGAAAATGTCCACCATGATCTTTTTCTGCCCATTCACCCGCGCGGCCACACACAAGCTGTACAAAAACTCAATCGGCTGATCTTGAATCGGCAAGCAGCCGATGGTGACACAGCGACCGTGGATAAAAATCAGATCGCCGGGATCGACCGGATCGCCCAAAATGCGATCACAGCGATTCGGATAGTTAATGCCCAAGGACAAATGGTAACTGGAGGCCGGGTTAAACCGATCAATAAAGTAACGCCCCTCGGGAATCTGCAAATCACCCTGCTTCCGTTTCGGTCCAAGGCGCCCGGAAAGGGCACACACCGGCACCGCGGCCAAAAGCTGAAAGGGCGCTTGGGCATCGGGCGCCATCCAAATTTCAATCACCTGGTCCTGTTTAAAAGCCCGCAGGTAAAGACGTCCCGCCTGTGGATTCAACGCTTTCTCATGGAATAGGGCGACGATGCGCTGTTCGTTGCGCGGCCAACCCTTTCGAAACCGTTCGTAGCGCCATTGCTCGCGAAAAAAGGTTTGATCGCCGTCAGCGGAAAACAAAACGGACGTGGGTGGCGGCGCGAACAAAAGACAACCCAAAAACCACAACATCGGGGCCTCCCGGAAAAAACGATTTAGACCGTCATGGCCGAATCATAACCCAAATGAACAAAGGCCTGGACAGGCGGCGAACTCGAACGCGCTCGCCGCAACCAGGCCTTAACCCGCGGACTGCCGTCGGGTTACAGTGATTCGGTTGGATTAGAAGCGGTAACCGACACCCACACCGAACACGAAAGGATCGATATCAACTTCCAACGTATCGAGCACGCCGCCGTCGGCCAATTCCAGATCGGCATCGGTCGCCATGTCGATGTACTTCAGATCGAGGTTAAAAACCCACTTTTCGCTGATTTTAAAGTCGGCGCCAATGTTGGCCGCCAAACCAAAAGAGTTGTCAAAATCGATGTCGCTCACACCCAGGGCTTCTAAGTCGGCTGAGACATCGTAGTTGTAAAACAGCGAATAGTTTACGCCCAAGCCAATGTACACATCGGTCGCGGTATCCGGTCCAAAGTGATATTGGAGCGTCAGGGTGGGTGGCAAAACCCATACATCACCGGCATCGGCACCGGCGAGCGCCCCGTTTTCGGTGGTGATTTCGTGTTCCGAGGTGGCGGCAATAATTTCCAAACCCCAGTTCTTGCGGAACATGTAGGTCACATCAAACTCGGGAACGAAAGCGTCGTCAACGGTGACCCCGGTACCGGTGGTAAGGATTTCGGACGAATCATCATTGGGACTGACGTTAATCAAACGTGCACGCACCAAAATATCACCCTCACCGGCAAAAGCTACCGCACCAAACAAAACCAACAACAAGGAAACAAGCGCTTTCTTCATAAGGAACTCCCATGAAACCAGAAATCGTTCTGCACTTGGCAAAACGGGATTCTATGAGAGCATGCGCTGTGCCAACTCCACCAACCTCACAAGACTATTACTTCCAACATCTTAAATACATTTACAGGTTCTTTACCGGCTTATTTTGCGCAAATGCACGCGGAGGTGGGGAATATTCCGTATCATCTTTCGAATGAATACCGATTCTCAGAATAAAAAACCACAATAACCAACATTAACCATTGTTTCTTTGCAATTTTCACACGGGTGCCAACTTCTTGTCGGGCTAATTTACGGCAAGCGGGCAGCATCTCTCTTTCCGAATCAGTCGGTCGCATGCAGGGCCGGGAAAAGGCGCGCCGATACTGTTAAACACCTCGCGATACGAAGCGGCAACCGACACTTATCCAACGACGACCGGCGCCTGGTGCAACACGCGGAACGGCGCGCCGATGGTGGCCAACAACTGCTTGCTCTCGGCGATTTCTCGCTCGGCGCCGCCGGGATCGGCTGCGACCAACCCCCATGCCGCCAACAAACGCCATAGCAACTCCTCGCGGCGCACGGCTTCCCGCAATACCGCGAAAACCTCCCCATCGGCGCGACCGGCGAACACAAGGGCCAAGGCCAGGACCAGGTTGTGGTGTGCATGATGGTGGTGTTCGCGCTTGAGGCGCATTTGGGGAACCGGCAACCAATCGTCTTCCAGAACCTCAAAGGCGCGGTTGATTTTGCCTTTCATGAGAAAAAGCACCGCGATCAAGAGGTCGCGTTCCTTTTGATCAAGCCCGGTGGCCTCGCCCAGATGGTTTCCAGCCATATAGGCCGCTTCCTTAACACCGCCGCACAATGCCGCGGTATAGGCGTGTTCGAGCATGGGATGGGTGCCGCTTCGCTTGGTATCGCCCTCATATTCTTGTTCGAAGTAATAAGTGACCACGTCCTCAAGCTCGGGTTCGACAATATGAATGTAGGGCAGCCTTTTTTCCACCTTGGCGGCATAGGTGGCCCCGGCCGCCAGAAAGGAAAGCGCCCCCATCACCAGCGACAAGCTAAACTTGTAAAACGCGAACAGGAACCCAATCATCGGCAGAAAATAACAGAGGCCCATCAAGATCCAGTAACGGCGTCGATATTTTTTTGAATAGGTCTTCTCTTGGGACGGATCGGCCACCATAAAACAAGCCTCCAGCTTGCGACTTCGCGCTGCAGAAAACAATACGCCGGCAAAAGGAAAAACCACCTTAATGGATCTTATTCCTATCGGTTTTTTCCCGTTTTCAAAGAGGACAAAACAATGCCTTAAAACTACCCTATCCAGGCGTGTCAGGTGCGGTAAAAGGGTCTGACGGGGCAAGAAAACAGCATGCGGGCAACGCCACCGCCGCGGCGTAAAGGGTTTTGACCTTTTGGTTTTCGGGGAAGCCGGCCGTCCCGTTTTCCGGCCGGCGCCTGCCACGCGACAGCTTCTCCCAACCCATGGTTTGCGACGCTCCGGTTTTCTCGTACAATAGGCCTATTCTAATTAAACCCAAGAAGCGCGATAAGAGAGAGGGATTTTGGCTAAAAATCTGGAGCGAAAGGGTTTGGAAAAAGCGGACCGGGGTCGCGCACGACACGCACCCGGTGGCCCAAATTTCCACAGGCCGTTGTAGCCCAGAGGTTTAGCTAAAATCACCGCGAGTTATCGCGTTTCTTAGGTTGAAAGCCGAGGTTGTTTCATGTCGATGAATCCAAGATTGTGGTGTGGTGTGTTCTTCTTCCTCGCGGTTCCCTTGCTCGCCCAAAGCGAAGATTCCGAACAACAAGAACCGCTCCCCGAGGTCAGCTACAGCGAAACCGTGGTCACCTCACGCAAACGCGAAGAAGTCGCCCAAAAGGTACCGATCACCATCACCACCATCACCGAAACCGAGGTGCTCGAAAACGGGATTGACGAGGTTCGTGATTTTGTGGCCATGACGCCCAACCTCTCGCTCATCGACGCCCAAAACCCCGGCAACCACACGTTGACGATGCGCGGCATCACCAAGGTTCGCAGCGGTGATCAACCGGTCGCGGTCATCATCGACGGCATTTACCAAGCCTCGCCCAACGCATTAACCCGCGATTGGTTTGATGTTTCCCAAATCGAAATCCTGCGCGGTCCCCAGGGTGCGCTTTACGGCCGCAACAGCATGGCCGGTGTCATTTCAATTACCACCAACCCGCCCTCCAGTGAACCGCGCTTCGACCTGCGTCTCGGCCTTGGCAACGGCGGCCACCGCAATCTCGCCGCCGGGGTGAGCGGACCGCTGTCCGATACGGTGTTTTACCGCATTTCCGGGTCCTATTTGGAACGGGACGGGCTCATTGACAGCGACACCCTCGGCCAAGAGGTCGACCGCCGCGAGGACACCAGCCTCTCGGCCAAACTTTACGCGCTCCTCGGTGATCACGCCGAATTAAGCGTGAACCTGCACGCCACCGACACCGAGGACGGCGGCCCCTATTACCTCTCGCTCGCCGACGGCTTGTCCGATACAGAACCCGGAAGCCCCTTCCCCAACCTGGTTCCCCGTGCCGACCGCGAGATTCGCGAGGGTTCGGTCAAACTCGACCTCAACAGCGAGGCAGGCAAATTCACCGCGATTGCGGCCTTCAACCAACTGGACGAGTTCTTCTCGGCGGATTTCGACTTTACCAATGTGGACATCCTGCGCGCGGATGAAACCCTAGAATTCGAGGCGCAAACCCTGGAACTGCGTTTTACCTCGCCGGACGACACCGCCTTCCGCTGGATCGCGGGCGCCTTTTACCAAAGCTGGGAACGCGGCGTCGACACCTTGATTTTCTTAAACCTTGACCCTGCTGTCGAAGGTTACGAGTTCAACATTAGTCAGCTAGAAGACAACGACAATACCTCAAGCGCCTTTTATGTCCAGGGCGACCTGCGCTTGCAGGAGCGCTGGGAATTGTCCGGCGCTTTGCGTTACGACCGCGACGAACGCGAGCAAACCAACGTCGCCAACGGCGTGGTGCGCGACGAGGTTTTTGACGCGGTTCAGACCAAACTGAGCCTGGCTTATTTTGTCAACGATCAGGCGATGGTGTTCGGTTCCTACGCGGACGGGTTTCGCAGCGGCGGTTTCAATCCCCCGGGTGTCGAAGCCTTCCCCAACGGTTACGGTGAAGAAACGACCCGCAATCTAGAATTCGGCTTCAAGCTTGCGGGCGGCGACGACCGCTGGTTGCTCAACGCCGCCTTGTTCTACACGGATTTTGAGGACCAACAGGTCTTTGTCTTCGACGTCCCGCTCGGTGCGGCCGGCATCTTGAACATCGACGAATCGGAAATCACCGGCCTCGAACTGGACTGGCGCCTCAAAGCCTCGGAACATTTCGACCTCAATGTCGGCTTCGGTTACAGCGATACGGAAATCAAAAAACTCGACACCAGCAGCCCCTTCTTTGATCTGATCCAAGGACCGGTAAGCGGTAACAAAGCACCAAACACGCCGGAAACCAGCGCGAACATCGGGCTGCGCTACCATCGCGATTTGGGCGAACACCGCAAGTTCGTCGCCAAACTGGACTACGAACACACCGGCGAACTTTACTGGCACATCGACAACGTCGACCGCCGTTCCGAGCAAAACCTGCTCAACGCGCGCCTGAGCTACGGTTTCGGTAAATGGACGGTCGCCCTGTTCGGCAAAAACCTTGGCGACGAACAGTATTTTGAGGAATTTTTTGCCCGCGAATTCACCGGTGCCGCCACCGACATTGGTTTCCCCTCGCAGCCACGCACCTACGGTATCGAGGCCCGCTTCCGCAAATAATTCACCCGCGACGGCCCGTCATAGGGCCGGCGTTGCCGGCGCAGGCCTCACACCGTCGCGAGAAAAGCGGCGATGCAAGCTTCCCGTGGGTTAGAAGGGTACCCCGGGCCAATCCCGCATGCGCGGCCAGTTCGGTTGAATCAAGGACGGCGCAACTAGGTACAGCCAGACGATGCTATAGCTTGTTGCGCCTTCCCGCCAAACCGGCGCCATGACACGGTGGTACATGCTCGTTTGTTGCGGATGAAAATCTTCCAAATCGTCTAAGGCCTGCAGGATTCCGGCACAGCGCGGAAAGGTCAACACCTCGCCGTGAACCGCCTGATCGGCGTGAGGCGGCATGAGACCGGGTTGGCGGATGGATGGGTTCAGTGCCATGTCGTGGTTGCGATCGGCGCATCCCTGGATCCACTGAAGCCGCGCGGGTAAGGTCATCATGGGATACCCATGGGGCGTGTCGTAAAGTTCACCGTAAGCAGTGGCTTTCGTTGCCGCCAACATGCCCGAACAAAAGGCGGCGTGATACCGCAAACCCCGCTTCAAGGTGCCATACACAAAAAGAGACCAAGTATCGCCCATCACCACGCCCGTTCTTCCGCTTTTTCGTCCGTTCCACGCGTATTAAAGCAAGATTCTTCCGAGGAGGAAACGTCATGACCCCTATCCCCTTCCCGATTGAGCGCATCTACCTACAGGAACAAGGAAACGGGAAACTGCGTCGCGAGGAACAGTTGCTTGCGGATTATTTGCGCCCATTCGATGTACCCATCGAAACCTTTACCGAAAAACGCATGCGGCGGCGCACGCTCAAAATCACAGCCAACACACCGGTCGTCGGCGATGTGGCCATGGTGCTTGCCGCGTTGAAATGTCTGGACAAGCAGCCGCCCTCGCCGCTGGGTTACCCCGAGGTGTTAATGCCCTATCTTCACCGTAACCTGTGGCGCGCCAAACTCCAGGATGTGATCCGGCAATGGATGAACCAAAGCTGTGAACCGGTCTTTATCAAACCCGCCGATGATGAGAAAAAGTTCACCGGCAAACGCATCACCGGCCTGGACGACCTCCAGCCGCTCACCCGGCATTCCGGTCAAACAACCCTTTGGTGCAGCAGCCGCGTCACCTGGCTATCCGAGTACCGCGCTTATGTGGTGCGGGGTTGCATTAAATCGGTGGCTTTTTACGCGGGCGATGCGGACCAAGCCATCGACCTCGCGGTTGTGGCGCAGGCCGTAGCCGCCTTGGGCACGGCCGCCCCCGCCGGCTACAGCCTCGATTTCGGCTTGCTGGACACCGGCCAAACCGGGCTGGTGGAAGCCAACGACGGCTATAGTTTGGGCGCCTACGACGGCATCGATGCCGCTACTTACGGCGAACTTATTCTTGCCCGTTGGTTTGAACTCACCACGGGTTAACCCGCGCAACGAAGCGCCAAAAAATAAAAGGTCCGGCCTTCACCCATGGGGCAAAGCCGGACCGTTTAGTTACTGCACACCGTTTCCGTTAGGGATTACAGCCGTCGGTCGTGTTGATGTAGACCATGTCGAGGATGTTGAAATCCCCGTCGCTGTTGGCGTCGAGGGTGCTTGTTTGGGTCGACCATGCCGCGGCGGCGGCCTGCATGTCCTCGACATCGTTGCAACCGTCGTCGTTGAAGTCGCGGAAGCGCGCATCAGTCGGCACCAAAATGAGGACTTCCAAAATGACCTCGAAGTCACCCCCTTCATCACGCACCCGCACGCGATACGGCGTGGTTTCCGTGGGCGGCGGGTTCACCGTGGCCGGGTTCACGTTCAAACCAAGCGTGTTGCCGGTGATGCTGTTCCACCAGACAACGCTCGGCGTTTCGATACACCCAACCACCGCTTCAAGCACGGGCGGCTGTAGGCCGAGGGCCAGGGATTCGGTTGCGACCTGGGCCACGGCTTGATCCAACACGGCATTGACACGCGCCGTCCAAATCCCACCGCAACTATCGGTGACGCGACAAATGTATTCGCCCGCGTCGCTGTTTTCGGCGATTTTGCTGTAGGTCGCTTGGGTCGCGCCGTCAATGCGCGTTCCGTTGCCGTACCACTGGTAGGTCAAGGGACCGTTGCCGCTGGTCGCCTGCACCGACAGGTCCATCCGCAACCCTTCGCAAATACCGATGTCGACCGGCTCCTGCACGATGGTCGGGCCACTGGATACGTCCAGGCTGACCGCGGCGGAATCCTGAGAACTACAGAAGCCGTTGATGCGCGCGAAGTAGCGACCGGAATCGCTCGGTTGGAGGTTGGTCAGGTTCAAGGTGTTGTTGGTTTGACCGGCAAGCGGACTGCTGTCGCGGTACCACTGGAGGTTGTCGAAGCTGCCGGTTACACCCACGGACAAGACAATGGATTCACCGGTACAGGCCGGGGTCGCCTCGGGCTGGGTGTTGATGCTGAAGCTGTCGCCGAGGGTCACGGTCGCGGTGCCGGTCCAAACCCCGCTACAGGCGGTTTCGACCCGACACAAGTAGGTGCCCACGTCGGATGCCTCCGCAATTTTTTCAAAGGCCGCGCTGGTCGCACCGACGATGCGCACATTGTTGCGGTACCACTGGTAGGACAAGGCGCCCGACGCCTGAGCACCGACCGACACACGCAGCGTTTGGCCGGGGCAAACCCGCACATCTTGCGGTTGCTGGGTAATCGACGGCGGTCCGCTGATCACCAAGCTCCCGACCGGAGAATCGGTGGTGCTGCACTCGCCGGTAATGCGACAGAAGTAGTTACCCGCGTTGGCTTCACTCACGCTGCCGATGCTCAGCGAGGAACCGGTTTCGCCGTTCAGCGCCACATTGTTGAAGAACCACTGATAACCCGTGACCGGGCCTTCCACGCTCACCGACATGGTCACCGACTGACCGGCACAGCGCTCCAGGTTACCGGGGCCGTCCGTGATGTTGAAATCGTCACCGATGGAAACGGTCGCGATGTTCGAGAATTGGCCCCCGCCGCAATCGTTGCTGACACGGCAGCGGTAGTTCCCCGCCTGCCCCTCGGTCAAGCTTTGGATGACGTAGGTGGGGCTGGTGGCGCCGTTGATGGGATTGTTACCCAAATACCACTGGTAACTCAGGCTGTTCCCGGTCGCCAGCGCCGAGAGTTCGATGCGGGCACCGGGACAACCCGCGCCGGGTTGCGGATGTTCGGTGAACACCGGAATCCCTTCAACGCTCAGGGTCGCAAATTCAGAAAACGCCTCGCCGCAGGTGCCGGTCACGCGGCAGCGGTATTGGCCGGCTTGATTGGCCCCGACGTTTTCCAGGGAAAGCACCGAATTGGTTTCACCCTCGAGCGCGGTGTTGCCGAAATACCACTGGTAGGTGAAGTTGGCGCTGCCGTCGGCGGCCACATCGAAGGTGGCGTTGGCGCCGACGCAAATGTCTTGGGTATCGGGTTGATCGGTGATTTCAATGACACTGGACAAGCTCAACGCCACCGTTTGTGAGTCGGCGCTGCCGCAACTGTTGCTAATGCGGCAGAAGTAATCGCCCACCGCACCGGCACCGAAGCTTGCAACCACGTATTCCGGCCCGGTTTCACCGTTGATCGGCGAACCTTGGAAATACCATTGATAGCTCGTGGCGGGATCGGCATCGCCGTTGGCCAAGGCCGTCAAGCGCACTTCCTCGCCCGCGCAAGCGGCCACCGAGGCGGGTTCACGCACAAAACGAACCGGCGTCGTGCAGCCGCCCGCGTTTTGCGTTGTCGCCGACTGCACTGTCGACCAGCCGGAATCGCCGGTATCGTTAAAGGCTTTCACCCGCAATTGGTAGGTCGTATTGCGCGCCAATCCGGTCATTTGCAGGGTCCCGTTCGTGCCCGAGCCGGCGAGCGGCGCCCAGGTCGTCGACTGCCACAGATGTTCGCCGGCACGGCGATATTCCACAACAAACCCGGTTTCATTGGATGCCTGATCGGTAAAACCCACGTCGATCCGGCCCGAATCCACGGCGTTCGCGGAGAAACCGCTCGGTGTCGCGGGCACGCCGGAAACATCGCCGACCCGTTGGAATTCGAACCAGTCGAGGAAGCTGCCGCCGCGGTTTTGCGTGACCCGGATCACGGCCAAACCACCGCGCGCGATGACCACGTTGCTGTTGGTGTGCGTTTGGAAGTTGAAGTTGGTGTTGGCCACATCAAACACGGTTAGCGGCACGCCGTCGAGGGACAGGATGACATCATCCGTGGTGCTGTTGCTCCCCGCACCCGCGCGCAAACTGATGTTGTAAACGCCCGACGGAATTTCCAGCGTGTATTTGAGCCACTCACCCGCCTCGGACCAACCGATATACGGCCCTTGCGAACCGTTGCGCTCGTCGAAATCAACCGAATCGCCGCGGGGGTTAAAACCCGATTGGAAATCGTCGTTGTCGTTGAAGGCAATGCCCTCGCCGCCCTCGTCGTAATCTTCCATCTGGACGCGCGTCGGTGCCGTGAGCGCGGTGCCACCGAACGGCGCCTGGCGCGGCAGCGGGTCAACGCGGTGGTCGAACACCCAGCGGTCAATCGTCATGTCCATGTTGGTGAAGTTGCTGTTCACCACAAAACCCATGTAGGCGTGGCTACCCAGCACACTTTCCACGTCGATGGGGAAACTGCCGACAAAGGTCGCATTGTTGTCCTCGCGGATCCATTCCAGCGACAGGTCTTGTTGGCGGTTGTCGTAAATCACCCGGAAGCGGTAGCTGGTGCTGTAGTCGAAGGAGAAGTTTTGGTCGAGGGTGCTGAAATAGGTTTTCACCGTCGCGTCGTTGTTCAACAACTTCACGCTGGACGAGCCCTCGAATAAGGAGAAAATCAGGCCGATTTTCGGGCCGTTAATGCCCTCGTAACCGCCTTCATTACCCAGCGCCGTTTCGTTGGGCGAACTGGACTGGAAGGCAACCACAAAGGTACTCACACCACCCGCGGTTTCATTGGCCGAGCGCAGCGTAAACTCCGAGACAAAGCGATCCGTCGGCAGGGATTCCTGTGACCACACCGCCGAGCGCTGGCCGAAACCACCGTCCGCGCGCCACAGCGCCAGATTCGAACCAAACACCTCGGCTTTTTGCAGCAGGTTCACGCCCAGATTCACCGCAAACGGCAGGTTGCCGTCGTAGGAGAAAAGGCGCTGGGTCGCCGCGTCAATCATGACCACGTCCACCGGATCCGTCCAAGCGGAGTTGCCCGCCGTGTTGTAGGAGCGCACCCGAACTTGATAAGCCGCGCCTGGGAACACGCGCTCAATCGCGTGGTCCCGCTGCCGGTCGATGCCGCCGGTCGGTCCCAAATCGACCTGTTGCCATTCACCACCGTTAAAGCGGTATTCAATGTGATGGCCGAATTCATTGTTGGATCGATCCGTAAAGGCGAGATGGATTTCCGTGGGTGAATAACTCCGCGCCATCAGATTATCGGGCGCGTTGGGCGGCACCACGCGGAAGGTATCGCCAAACGGGGCCAGGGCGCTGCCGGGCACAACCGCGTCGGCCGACCCGTTGACCGGCGCCCCGCCGCCGGGCAATTGCCACGCCACGGCGACGTGATCACCCGAACCGCCTTCCACGTGCAACAGTTCAAAGAAATAGCGGTTGCCGGAAACCAAGGCGATCTCGGCCGAGACCTGATTGCCGCCACCCGTCCAGGTGCGGAACCCGCTCGCCGAGGTCAGCGCGGCAATTTCAACCGCGTTGGCCGGATTGGTGTCGGTACTCAACCGGAAAGAGGCCACATCGTCACCGGACAGGTAAAAACGGTAGTTCCCGCTTTGCGGTGCCACGATGTACCCGCGCACCTGCTGACCGTAGTTGTCGCCCCAGTTCTGCGCACCACCGGGGTTGGCCGAGCCGGCCCAACCCACCACCTCGAGGCCGTTCAAAACATCGGCACCGGTTGGTTCGTCGGGGAAACGCCCGTCATTTTCCAGGGCACCCAGGGTCCCGCCTGCAACGCCCGTCCAATAACGGCGTTCAACCGCGCCCGAGGTCACCACATTGCGGCCGTCCAACTGCTGCAGGTAGGCAATCAACTGGTTGCGTTGCGTACCGCTCAGACTCATCACGCGGCGGTGCGGCGCGGCCGTCACCAAATCATCCGCGGTTGAGACAAAAATCGCATCCAAATCCAGCGCTTCAAACGAGCGGTTGTTGCGCAGGGTAATGCTGTTGGTGGTACCCGCCTGCAAACTCACGTTTTCAATAATGAGGAAAGGCCGCGAGCTTTGATCGGGAAGGGTGGCCGGAAAGTTCACCGTCCGCGTGGCGCCGTTCACCGTCAACTCAAGCGGGATATCGCCCTGGTTGAAATCCGTGGCGAACCGCACCGTAATTTGGCCGGTGCCGCCGGAACCACCGTCGACATTGTCCCAGCGAATGCTGCGATCTTGGTTGCGCGACAGCGGCGTTTGCGTGCCGCCGAGCCAGGTATTAAACGGAAAAGTGTTGTTTTGGAAACCACCGATGTTGGTCCCCAATTCGTTGTCGTACCAGGTCCCGGAGGCGGTACGGAACACCGTTTCCAAATCCGGTGCCGAACCGTCGTGCAAATAAGGCGCGGTATCCCACAAACCCAGCAGGGTCGGTGTCTCAAGACCTTCCAGCGGCCCGTTAATGCGCGTACCCGAGGTTCCCTGGCGAATGGTCCCGACATTGCGAATTTGACGGTCGGTGTACTCCTGCGCCGGGTTGTGGCACGAGGCGCAGTTCTGTTCGATGAACACCTGGGCGCCCGCGACGGCGTCGCTGGTCATGTCACCGTTGGCTTGACGAAAGGGACTGCGTGGCAAGGTTGAGGCGTCCAGCGAGGTCAGGTAATCGGACATGGCGTCCAATTCAGCGCTGCGACCGGCCTTGGGCGGGCCGAGCGGATCACCGACCTGGCCGAAATCGTTTTCGCTCAAAAAGCCTTCACCACCGAAGTTGCCGCGGATATCGTTTTCGAAATCTTGTATTTCATCAAAGTTGGCGGTCCAGTGCACGCGGCCGTGGCCAATCCCGGCCCTTCCCCACAGCGGCGGCGTGTTGCGGAATCCTTCGCCCCGTTGGGTGAAGTCCCAGGTTCGACCGTCGTGGCCGCCGTCCACGTGACAGGAGGCACAACTGATGTAACCTTCCAGACTCATGCGCGGATCGCCCGCGTTGTAGAACACCTGTTTGCCCAGCAAAACGCTCGCTGACAGCAGTTCGTTTTGTACCGTGTTGATCGTGGAAACTTGGAAACTGGTGTCACCGACCGCCAACAGGTTGGCGATGGAGAAGGTAGACACCGAACGGGACATGAAGTTTTTGACAAACACCTGTTGCCCGGCGCTGTCGACCACCACCCCTTGTGGTGCCATGCCGACCCCCACCCGGGCCACCATGCTGCCCAGGTTCAAGGAATACGGGAAGCGGAAGGTGTCCATGATCATCACGTCGTTGGTGCCCTGGTTCACCAGCAACATGTAGTCACCCAGCGGGGTGAAATCGAACGCGCGCACCGAATCGGAGTTGTCCAAATCGATGCGGTCCGCGTTGTCCATGCGGGTCTGGTTCGCGACCAAATCCAGCGACATCACCTCGGTCCGCACCGTGTTGTCCGGGTCGTTGAGAGAGCCGTCGCCAAAACGCACACCTTTATTAATGTTGGTTTTGACCGTGCTGATGTAGGCGCTGCTGTTATCCGGCGAAATCGTAATGCCAGCCAAGTAGTTGGGAACCCCCGCGCCGTCGCCCGAGTTATCGCCGGTCAGTTTTTGCGGCAGGATAAAGGTGCGTTGCAGGGTAAACGAAGACGCGTTCACATCCCAAACCTCGCCGTGGTAGGCGTCCGAAATGAAGCGAGTCACCAAAATGCGCGTATGGTTGCCGTCGACCGCGAGCGCACGGGCCGTGGGGCCCAAGGCCAAAGAACCCGTTTGCTGCCGGGTTGACGCATTAAAACGCAGCAGCGACCCCTTCCCGCTCAGGGAAACGTAGACCGTGTTGCGATCCGGTGAAAACACCAGACCCAGGGGCAAGCTGCCGTAATCCAAATCGATTTGATCGACCAAGGAACCGTTGGAAGGATCGAAGACCTGGATTTGATCCGCATCGTAAGCCGTCACCCACAGATTACCCGAATGATCGAGGCCCAGGTTGCGGGGATCGGCCGCGGTGGGAATCTCGCGAATCAGGTTGTGGTTGTCGGCATGGATCACCGCCACCGTGTTGTTGTCCGGGTTTGCCGCGTAAACACGCCGTGCCGTTTCATCCATAATGATCTGCGACGAATGGGTCGGCGGTGTCGCCGAAACCGGGTTGGCAATGGTCACAATCAAACTGTCGGACACGGTCACACCCGAGCTGTCGCGGGTCTGAACCACGGCCCGGCGGTGGCCCACTTCCGTGTAGGTATGACTGGCGGACGCCGTGGTCGACCAAGGGGTGGGATCGGTGCCGTCACCAAACACAAAACGCCATTCCAACTGCTCGTTTTCGGGGTCGGACCCGGTCGCGTTAAAGGTCACGTTTTGGTTGGGCGTAATCGACCCATCCGAAACGGTAAAACTGGTAATCTCGGGAGGCTGGTTGCCCTGACTGGAGCTGCCGGTCGAAAAGGTGAAACTGTAGTTTTCTTCCATGCCGTTGCCGACCGCGTCTTCAATCCCACCTTGGGGCAGGAACACTTCATAGGTGGTGTCGTCTTGCAGCGGCTGGTCCGGCTGAAAGGTAATCATGTCGTTCATCGCATACCACAGCGAACCGCTAATCGGGTTGCCGCCCAGTGGACGAACGATAAAAGTCTGACCCGCGATCAAGGTGCTGGTATCCAGGGTTTCCGGGATGATCATCGAAATCGGCGCCTCAACTGGATAGTTGGTTTGGCCGGCGCGCGGAATGTGATACCCCACCATGGGGCCGCGCGTATCGGGTTCGGCCTGGTGCGCCCAAATCGCCATGCCCTGGCTGCGGTCCAAATCGGTCAAACCACCGGTGACCAACAGGTTCCCGATGGGCAACAACCACTGGCTGGTGTCCATGCCGTCGCCGTCGTCGTAACCGGGAAAGGTGTGGGTGGTTTCGGTGGGCAGCGTCAACACCACCTCGAAACTGCGCATGTCGACCTTGGAACTCCCGGAAAAGATGTGGTTATCCTGGAAGTGGGGGTACATCGACATCACGTCGGCGTCAAAGGCAATGTCGATCAAATTGCCGGGGTTGGTGGGATCGGTCACATCGACAACGCGCAAACCCTGTCCACCGATACGGTAGGAGTTCACCGCGTACAAGCGCCCGTCCAAACCGTAGAGTTCCGCCCAATAACCGCCGAACCCGCCCTGGGTCGCCAGTGAAATCAGGGGCGGCTTCTCGGGATCGTTGGAGGGGTTGCCGTCCATGTACTGGCTCATGTCGTAAATGGCAATACCGCCGTTGGTTTGCTCCGACAACATAAATAATAGGTTCCCCATCAACACGGGGTGGGCGATGATGCCGGTTTCCGCGATATGGTCCCAACGCGCGACCAAACTGCCGTTTTTGTTGAATTCCATCAACACATTGGTGTCGTTGTAGCTCCAGAAGTTGGTCATGCTGTAGGGCGGAAACAAACCGCCGCGACCAAAGGGCACCACGTGGGAAGCCGTGTAGGGTTCCACCACCACCGGACCCCCGAAGGAGTCAACGTGGAATTGAAAGGTACCAAACACCGTCCAATCGCCGGTATGGACCACACCGTGGGCGTCGAAACCTTGGGTGGTGCGACCGAAGTTGGCAATCTCGCGAATGTTGCCCAAATCGGAGATGTCCCATTGCCGCATCAGGTAGTCAATTTGCAGCGGTTGTCCGTTAAAGGTCACGCCGCCGCTGGAAGGCACCTCGGGAAAGGTAAACAACCAGCCGCCTTGGATGGTAATCACGGCGGTGCGGCCCTGTTGCGGGGCGATGGGGCCGGCAATCAGGGTACCCGGCGTTTGCGGCACATTGGGAAAACCCTGTGCGGCAAGGGGCAAGCAACCCAAGCAAAAACTCATGACAACGGCGAAAAGGTAGGGAAACCTTCGTGAAAGCATGTATGACACCTTAATGTTTCAGATGCGGTGGACGGCCGCGCGAGGTGCCCGGAACAAACAAAACCGGGATCGCGCGGGACAGCACACCGATACGCGGGAGCCGCGTATATTGAACAGGAACCGGGCAGCGTGGTGGATGCAGGAAGGGCGCGCTTGGCGTGTGAAGAACTTCAAGCCACGTCGAAAAAGTCGTTGTTTGGTCAAAACCGACATCCGTTCCATCCCGAGCACGGTCATCTGTGGTAGGTCGTTGAGGTCAAAAAGACAGAACATAGCCTGCCAATAGCAGACTACAATTTTCGCCCTTTCCTAGTTTTCATTCAATTGGTGTTCTGCTGCATAGGTAGACGGTGGAAACGCCAAAGTCAAATCGGCACCGGATAAAAAAACCTAAACCACTGAATTTATTTTAGGTACCAAGGGAGTACCAATTCGCCCCGCGGCCCCTGGCCGAATTGAAAAAAGCACCTTTGTGAGCTGGCTCGCATAAGGTCACCCTAAAAAAACAGGCGAATCCAGTTTTTGACGCAGACAGTGCAAATTTCCGCCCGTACCACAAGCAAAAGATCGGCAAAAGAAACGCCGCTTCATGCAAAACGAGGCGGACCACCCCTAGCTATCAAAGTCTATAGATATCAATATCCCTTAATAGCTTTTAAAAGGTTCGCAAAAAGCCGGCGTTCCGTTTCCGGGACAAGCCTCACCCTCCTTTCTCTTTTTATTTCAACAGTTTACAAACAAATTCCAGCAAATATCCGGCGTTTTCCAAAAGCCGGCACAAGCCTCGCTCTACCCATCTCCCGTCGGCACGGCAAGCGTCTGCCCCGATGCCGCCCCCATTATTCTCAAAAGGAGCCTCCGATGATGATGAAAATGACATCGACCATGTATATGAAGCGTTTGGCTTTGCTGCTCCTTAGCATTTTATTGTTCGTTACCCGACTGGGGTAACCCAAGCAGCACACTTATAAAGATCATCCAACGACAGGCTCTTTTCCTGAGCCGGGTTAACCAACAACCCGACAGACGACGATCTCATATCCATGCTTTCTTCCTCCGTCTCGGACGGACGCTCGCCCCCCGCACAACACGCACTGCCACGCGGGAGGCGGGTGTCCGTCCAGACAGCCAAGTCCGTATGCCTCACAAGGCTTTCTATACCAGAACCTTTGGCGCGCAATGCGGATGCGACAGCGAGACGGAACCCCGCGACTTTTCACCGTGGCCCGACTTGGTTTCGTGGTGCGGTCCATAAGTTCACGAAAAGTCGCAGGTTATGAGCTAACCCGCATTTCTCACACGGAATTCTGCTCCGAAGCCGAAATGCGGGCCAACGATTCCCGCGTTTGTCGGCGCAACACCCCCGTGGTTCATCCATGTGGGTGTCCCGCGACCCATCTCAGGCAGACTACCCAGCACCGGATGATCTCCCCCAAAACACAATCTGGATATCGCAGGCGGCCGTCACCACTTCGACGGCGGCGTCACCGCATCCACCCCAACGCGGCCCTGCCCGTAACTTTGTTCGCTCCTCGCAAGGAGCGAATCAATCGCGAACAGGGTCTGCACCGGGGACGTAGCCCAACGGCAGAGGCACACGGCTTAGAACCGTGACAGTGTGGGTTCGAATCCCACCGTCCCCATCCCCGCGGAAGCGTAGCCCAACGGCAGAGGCAGGCGACTTAAAATCGCCGTGGTGTGGGTTCGAATCCCACCGCTTCCATTCCCTTCCCTACGGAAGCGTAGCCCAACGGCAGAGGCGCACGGTCGAGGTCCGTGTTGGTGTGGGTTCGAATCCCACCGCTTCCATTGTTTACCCGGCGACCACAAGCCGCTTTGTGGCGCCCCCGGAACAACGGGTTTAGCCTTGTTTTGCTTCCGCGGTCTCAGGCGCGGTCGGCTCAGCCGCCGCGGCCTCCGATTTCCCCTCGGCCGCTTCCTTCTTGGATGGGGTCCCCAAAATGTCGCCCTCCTCGGTGAAGCGCGTCAAAAGCCCTTCCCAAATACGGTGTTCGGTAACCCGCCGCTTGTGAATTTTGACCAAAAAACGCAGGGTTAACTCAATTTTTTCACCGGCCAAGCGGACATAAACGCGCGCAGGTTTCCCGGTGTACATGATTTCCTCGGAAAGTTTAAGCAGCTTGCGCCTTTCCTTGTCGGTGATTTTGGCGGCGTGTTCCTCCAAAAGTTCTTCGGCAATCACGCGTGCTCTTTGCCAGTTCTTATCGGCGGCAACCGGCACCACGATTTCGTGCCAAACCAGTTCAAGCCCGCGCGAGAAGTTGGCGACCTCGTTGCCCAAAATACTGCTATTGGGCACTTTGACGATTCGGCCGGTGGCTTCATCGCCGCCGGCCCCAGTCTCAGCGAGGGTAATGTAAAACAGGCCGATTTCAACCACGTCACCGGTGGTTTTGCCAATCTGAATCCGGTCACCCACCTCGAATAAGGCGCGCCAAAGAATAATGCCGGAGGAGGTAAAGTTGGCGATCAACTCCTTGGAGACGATCACCAAGGCGGCGGCAACCACACTGAGCAAGGTCAGGATCGACTGAAACCACACAAACCAAATACGGATCAGCAATAGGGCACATAGAACGAAAAGGACAAAGGTAACGGATTGTCGCCAAGCCAGACGGGCGCGCAAATCACTGACACGGTTACCGACAAGGCGCAGGATGCCGGAACGTACTACAACAAACAGCAAAACAACCAGTAGAGATTCGAAAATACGACTATGAACAGGTGAAAGCGCTAACAGCCATTGAGGTACGATATCACTCATTATTTCAACCTTTTTATTTCAAATAACACGGCGCTCATAGCCATTTTTTTCGTTTGAAGTACATTAAAATACCGATGCTCACTAAGGCCATTAAAGCCATGGCGGCAGGGTACCCATAACGCCATTTCAGCTCGGGCATTTCTTGAAAATTCATACCGTAAATCCCGGCGATGAAGGTCAACGGGATAAAAATACTTCCCATCATGGTCAAAAATTTCATAACCTCGTTCAGTCGCAAACTAATCATTGAATGATAAAAATTCAACGCATTGTTAATGGATTCTTGGACGCTTTCCACTTGGTCCAAACACTGAAGCGCATGGTCATGAACATCGCGAAAATAAAGTTGCGTCCCATCTTGAATCACGGGCAAATCAACACGAAGAATCGCATTGTTAAGATCCTTCATGGCGCGCAGGTTCCGTTTGATGGTCTGGGCTGAATTTTGCAGCTCTTTTAAGTCGTCAAGCGGGGCCGCATCAGGATCCATCAAGGTGTCTTCAAGGGTTTCAAGGTCTTCACTGAGCTCCTCAACGCTTTCCATATAGTGGTCGACAACGAGATCGACAATGGCGTAAACCAAATAGTCAGGGCCTCTTTTGCGCAGCGCGCTGTTCTTTTTTCGCAGGCGCCGCAGCAACGGTTCCAACAAGTCGGAGGCCTCTTCCAGAAAAAGCACACACCATTGATCGTGCAAAATCAATCCGAGTTGTTCGGTTTCCCAATCTCCCGATTCATTGCGAACAAGCCATTTTAGAACGATAAAGAGGTAATCGTCGTACTCCTCAATTTTCATGCGCTGTACGGGATTAACCAGGTCTTCCATGACCAGAGGATGCAACTGAAAACGGGCACCCAACTGTTTAACCATGGCCAGATCGTGGACACCGTGAACAACCAACCAGGCGGTGCAATCGGGCACTGCATCCAAGGCCGGCAAGCTGCCCGCAAACGGGGTTTCCCGCAGCATATCTTCACGGTAGTGGTAGAGACACCCATCGACCTCGTGGCTCATGGTTCCGGTGTAAACCAAGGTCCCCGGGGAAGAACCAACTTCTTTCTCATCCATGGAACGCTCCTCGCCACGGTGTGGCTATTTGAAAATCAAAAGGGCAGGGTGAAAAAGACACCGGGAACAACCCGTCGTCGACGGCGGTCACAAGCCGCGTCTTCGGCAGGCCGTCATGCTAAACGCACAATAGAAAACCAATATTCACCCAGTACCCGCATCGTTTTCACCAAATCATCAAACTCGACAGGCTTAGTAATAAAAGAGTTAGCACCCAACCCGTAGGTTTGAAATACATCCTGTTCCTGTTTCGAGGTGGTGAGAATCACCACGGGAATGAGCCGCAGCTCTGAATCTTCCTTAATTTTTGTCAGCGCGGTGCGTCCATCCATGCGCGGCATGTTGAGATCCAACAGGATCAGCCCGGGCCGAGGGTACTTCTTTTTGTCGGCATAGGCGCCGCGATTGTGCAAAAAGTCGAGCAGCGCGATACCGTCATGGACAAAAAAAATGGGATTCGTCAGCCGGCTCTCGTCAAGCGCATCCTGGGCCAACAAACAATCGTCCTGGTCATCGTCAGCCATGAGGATCGGAACGGGTTGTAAATGGGAACTCAAAAGCATCCTCCTAACGGCGCGGTAGGCTAACAACGAAGCGAGCACCCTTGCCCGGCTCACCCTGGGCGGAAATGGTCCCCTCGTGCCGCTCGACAATCTTACGACAGATGGCGAGGCCGATACCACTGCCCGGGTAATCATCACGACCATGAAGTCGTTTAAAGATCCCGAAAATCTGCTCCGACGCGTCACCATCATAACCAATGCCGTTGTCACAAACCTCAATCACGACACGATCAGGCGTTTCCGACTGGAGACGAATTTGGATAAGCGGTTTCACATCGGTGCGCGTATACTTTAGCGAATTCCCAACCAGATTGGCAAATAGTTGGTACATCTGGAGTTGATCGCAGAACAGCCCGGGAAGCGCGCCGCGTTCGATACGCGCTTCTTTCCTTTTGATCAACAAGCTCAGGTCGGATAGAACCTGATCGAGCACGGCGTTGAGGCTGCAATGCTCAAAGGAACGCTGCTGGGTTGCCACCCGGGAGAGGGACAGCAAATCTTCAATCAGGCGATCCATTCGGTCGGTGGCCGACATCATCCGCTCGAAGTAGTCGGCTGCTTTTTCAGGTAAATTTTCGGCATATCGCTTGGTGATCAACTTGCCAAACGACTTGACCTTGCGCAATGGCTCGCGCAAATCGTGGGAAGCAACAAAGGCAAACTGTTCCAGTTCCTGGTTGGACTCCCGCAAACGCTGGTTGGCCAGTTTGATGGAACTGATGTCGATAAAGGTCCCAATCATTTCCACCGGCTTTCCGTCCCCATCGCGCGAGAAAACGGTGTCGCTGGAGAGGCACCAAATCCAATGTCCGTTTTTGTGGCGAAAACGGTATTCCATGGTTGTCGACTGACCCGCTTCCGATTGCAGCACCTCCTGAATGTGCGCCGCCAAGGGTTCGGTCGATTCGGGATGGAACAATTGCGTCAGGTTCCCTTCCATCGCCGCCAAATCCTGCATTTCATAACCGGTAATGCGCGTGTAAGCAGGGTTAATAAAGGTATTGCGCCGCGTTTGGAAATTGAAAATGTACAGACCGTTTAGGGAGAAATCGATCACCTTCTGCAGAAATTCCTCCCGTTCCCGCATCGATTGTTCCAATTGTTTCACCTGGGTGATCTCACTGGTGCTGCCGATAATGCGTGTCACCTGGCCCGATTCATCCACAATCGGCGATAAATTGGTGAGCCACCAGGTCTCTTTTCCCTGGAGCGGCAGCATCTCGGTGTATTGGTAGGGGCCTTTGCGATCATAACAAGCCTGGTAGCGGGCACGAATCTCCCGCGCGACCTCTATCGGGAAATACTTTGGCACCAAATCTTCGACGCGCTTATTTTTTGCATCCTCAAACGAAACCCCCGTCATCTCTTCTTCCGCTCGGTTAAAGGCGGAGAAAACAAAGTCTTGTTCCTCGGTGACATCAATGACAAAAATCCCGTGGCGCATGTTGTCGAGGATGGTTTCCAAGTATACGTTTTGTTTTTCCAGTTCCATTTCCACGAGTTTGCGAGGATGAATATCGGAGATCGACCCGGAAACAAAGGTGCTGTGTTCGGCTGAGCTGAAACGGGCTCGGGTCTCAAACCAGCGGTATTCGCCGGAGGCCGTTTTAAAGAGGTGTTCCTGTTTGAGGGTACCCCCCTCCTGATCGGCAAGATTGCGCAAGGCGCGTTCGAGGGCCCCTCGCGTGGCGGGTTGGGCATGGGAAAGCCAGGCGGCCAGGCTGTATGGGTTGTTTTCCTGGTTGGGTTCGATCCCGAGCAGTCCGCAAAAATGAGGCGAGAACCACACCTGGTCATCCTCCAGCCGCCAGTCCCATAAACCGTCACGGGTTCCGGTTACGGCCCGCTCAAAACGGTGCTTGGCGCGACGCAGTGCCTCCTCGTCCGCGCGACGCTGAGAAATATCCACAAAAGTGGCTATCACCAGATCGTCACCTTTGTATTCCACCGGCGAAAAACCGACCTCGGCAACAAGCAGTCGCCCAGGTTGAGCCTGACATTCAATGATGGTTCGATCCAAAGGGTCGTTGTGATGCGCTTCGGCTAGGTGGTTGTCCAAATATGCCATTATCGAGGTTGCAACCGTCTCGGACATCACCTGTTGTGCGCTCAGTCCGACGACCTTAACCTCCTCCACCCCAAACATGGTTCCAAAAGCACGGTTTGCCAACAGAAAGCGACCCGAATGATCGAGGAGCGCCATCCCATTGGGCGTGGCCGCAAAAATCGTGCGAAACAGCGTCTCCTTGCGCTGCTCAGACAATTCTTTCTCCGCTTTAATGCGCTCGTCATGGGCATCTTTTAAACGCAAATTCGCATCGCGTAGTTGTTGGGGGCTCGGAATTTTCAACGCAACAGGAACCATCTTGGCAAGAACCACGGCCGTCGTTAGCGATACAACAGCCGTCATCGCTTTCATCAACCCCGTTAACCGGTAGGCACCTTCCCAAACAGCATAAATCTGAAAGGCATGGGTTGCACCACAGAACAGAATGAACAGCGCGAACAAAATAAATACCCCGCGAAACTGCAAATCTTTCCGTTTGGCGGTAAAAACCGCAAGGGTGGCGGGAATGGTCGCATAAGAAAGCGCGATGACGCCGTCGCTGATCACATGGGTCCAGAGAATATCGGGCCGCCACTGGAAACAATGCCCGTGCGGCATAAACTCTGAACTAAAAAGGTTCAAAAAAAAGTCCATCACATCTCTCCCACATCGCCGCAACCGACAGAACCAGGACGGATTCCCCCCAGCCGCCGAGAAGGCTGGGTTATGCCTTTAACCCGAAAAAGGCTTAGCGAGACGCAAAGAGCTCAAGCATTAATCGCTCTAAGGTTAAGTACTTCAGCGGCTTGACCAAAACACGGGTCATCCCGGCCTTAAGGCAAGCGCGGTGAATCTCGGGATCCGTGTGCGCCGTTTGCCCGATAATGACGGGTTGGTGGAGCGGCGGCAAACCGGTAACCATGGCGTGGGCTGTTTCAAAACCGTCGAGACCCGGCATATTTAAGTCCAAAAAAACGAGGTCGTATTTTCGCCGCAGCGCTTTTTCCAGGGCCATTCGGCCGTCCGAAGCGTGGCTGACCTCGATGCCCATGCGACCCACAAACTGCTGGAGTACCAGCCGACTGGCGCCGTCATCATCAACAACCAGCGCGCGAAGCCGGCTTAAATCAACGTTTTGTTGCACCCGCGGCGCTTCATCGAAACCGTCAAGGGGCACGGTCAGGGTAAAGGTCGAGCCGCGACCCGGCTCGCTTTCCACATCAATGGTGCCATTCATGGCTTTGGCAAGTTGCAGCGATATAGAAAGCCCCAGCCCCGTGCCACCAAAGCGGGCATAGATACCGGCATCTGCCTGCTGGAAGGGTTCAAAGATGCGTTGTACCTCATCCGGCGTCATCCCAATCCCCGTGTCGGTAACGCGAAAGACGGCCTCTCCCGCTTGAGGGTCGTAACCCATCGAAAGGGTCACACTGCCTGCCTCGGTGAATTTAACCGCATTGGATAGGAGATTGAGCAGAATCTGCCGCAACTTTCCCTTATCACCGGAGAGCTGATCCGGTACATCTTTATCGTTAACAACCAAACGCGTTCCCGATTTGGCCGCCAACGGGCGGACCACCGCCACAATTTGCGCCACCGTGGTTTTCGGTTCGAAAACCACGTTTTCCAACGCGACCCGGCCGGCTTCCAACTTGCCAAAACGAAGCACATCGTTCACCAATTCCAAGGAAAGTTCGGAGGCGTCGCGAATCTCGCGGACCGCATCGGCGACCGTTTCAGGTAAGTCCTCGGCGCTCATTTGGTTCACCTGGTTCACAATACCGACCAGAGGCGTGCGAATCTCATGGGTAATATTGGCAAGAAGACGCCGCATATCGCGGCGCGCCTGTTCCAACTCCCCTTTCATTTGCAAAAGGTGTTGTTCGCGGCCTTTCCGATAGATACCGTACCGAATCACCCGCGCCAATAAATCCGGGGTGAGGTCCTCCTTGGCCACAAAGTCACCGGCTCCGGCGGCCAACGCCTTTAGGTCAAGTGTTTTATCCGATGACCCAGTCAACATAACAAGCAGGGCGTCCGCCCCAATGCTTCGTGCCTTGGCAATAAAATCCAGCCCAAGTTTTCCCTTGAGAAAGTGGTCAACGAAAACCACATCATAGTCGGTTTCTTCTAATTCCTTGAGTCCTTCGTCAAAAGAAGCACACCATTTAAGCGCGTACTGAGCGCCGAGCGCGATCGACAAACATTCATCGGTCAAACGATAATCGTCTTTATCATCGTCGACGAGCAATATGTTAAGCATAAATCTCCAAAGACACTACCGCGCGAACCAACCGGCCACCGCGAGGATAAGTTCTTTATATAAATGAATTCCCCTGATTATCTACTTTTTTATAACGGAAAAGACGGGTTCTGTCACCTGTTCTCTTCTCTTTTTTACGCCGAGCCGGGGACCTGCGCGACCGTGTCAATTGGGTGCGGCCGTGCGTTTTTACAGGCCGCTGCAGCCGAGAGGCCTTGCTAAAGTCACCGCGCGTAAAGGTGTTTCTTAGGTTCTTAAGTTCAATGTTGCCAAAAATCGGCCGTGCTCGCTTCTTTTTCGGAAACCTGAAGCGCTTTAGAAATGCCGCATCACATGTGGCGCCGCCTTCACCGCGGCATCGCGAAAGCGCTTGGTGGGCGCAATGCTCGCCAAAGGATCACAACGGGTTTTATCATCCCGGCAACAGGCTCTGACGATTACTCGTTGCGGTAGACCAACGCGCTGTTGCGGCCCGCCGCCTTGGCTTTGTACAAGGTATTGTCGGCCAGATGAATCATGTCTTCGAATTTGTGGATTTCGCCGCGGTCGGAATCGACCACGCCCACGCTTACCGTCATGGCAATCGTTTTACCGGACACGGCGAAGCTGTATTCCTGCACGGCCAACCGCAGCCGTTCGCCCACAATCCAGGCCTCGTCCTGGCCGGTTTCGGGCAGAATCATGGCAAATTCCTCGCCGCCGAATCGCGCCACCAAATCACCCTTGCGGCAAATCTCCTTGAGCAGGTCCGCCAAAATGGTCAGCACCTCGTCGCCGGTGGCGTGGCCGTAGGTGTCGTTAATGCTTTTGAAGTGATCCACATCGATCAACATCAGCGAGAAGCGGTGCTGCGCCCGTTCGTGGTGCGCCCAGAAAAATTCCATTTGGTTGTCGAAGTGACGGCGGTTGTAAAGCCCGGTCAGGCTGTCGGTGAGCGCCAACTCTTCCAGCAACTTGTTTTTCTCGTGCAGTTCGTCGATCAGGCGTTTAATGCGCATCTGCGCCTGAATTCGCGCCGCCAGTTCCTCGAACTTAAAGGGTTTGGTCACGTAATCGTCGGCCCCGGCGCGCAAGGCCGAGGCGATATCACTTTCTTTGTTGCGGCCGGTCAACATCAGGATCGGCGTGAAGGCAAATTCTTTTTTGGTACGAATGGTACTCACCAAATCCAGGCCGTCCCAATCGGGCAGTTCCCAGTCCAGCACCATCAAATCAACCACGGAATGCTCGCCCTGCAGGTATTTCACCAATTCCACGCCCAGCGAAAACTCCACCACCGAAAACCCCAATTTGTTGAGGTAGTGCGCCACCAGACGACGAATCGTCGGGCTGTCTTCAAGCACCAGCGCCGTTTCTGAGCGACGGTATTTCATTTCGACAATCAGGCGATCGATAAACCGCACCAACTGTTGGTTGGGCCAGGGTTTTTGGAAAAATTCCTTGATGCCCGCCGTAAAACCCTCGCGCAGCAGCTCGTTGCTGTCCAAGGAGGTAATCACCACCACCGGAATGTGCGCCGTATCGCTGGAGGCCGCCAACTGACTGCACAGTTCGTAACCGTCCATGCCGGGCATCAGCAGATCGGTGACCACCACGCTGGGATTCAGGACGGCCGCCACCTTGTGGGCCGAGGTACCGTCGGAGATAAAAAACAAATGATAGCCGGCACTGTTCAATTCGCGGAACAAAACCTTGCGGGCGGTGCGTGAATCGTCGATGGCCAAAATGATCTCGGAACGGCTGTTTTTGGCGTCGCGGGCGTAGCCGATAAATTCTTTAATCGACCCTACATCCAGCGGTTCACATAAAATCCCGCCGATTTGGGCGTAATAAGCCGAGCTTTTCAGCTTGTCGCGCGGGTTGATGTACACCATCACCGGCACACCGGAATCGTTGGCGAGCGTCAACACACGGTCAATGGCGTCGTCTTGGCGAGACAAACTTTCGCCGGGTACCACCACCGCGTAGGCTTCGCCGTTAGCAACCGCCAATTTGAGCAGGTCGTAGAGCGAACGCCAGTTCGACACCATTTTAACGGGCTCGGTGTAGCCGTGAAGGTCGTGTAAATCAACTTTAAAGCTGAGAATCGTGGGCATAGGCGTCATCCGTTCGGGAGCGAGGGTCTCGCGAGACCCGGGTTAGGTAGGTTGGGTGGTTACGTCTCATGGTAACCGAGCAGGCAAGGGTGGTGGAAATGCTTCTTAGGTTTGAACATCGCCGGCTTCCCGCGACAGCCGTCGCAAACCGCGTCGGCCAAGAATCTCGGGATTGTTGTGGAAGGTGGCTTCATTTTAGGCTAAAAGATACCGAAAGGCCATGTATCCAATTGTTTATTTCAAAATGACGAGCGAATTTTATGCAACCCGCTTGGAAACAGGACAGCAAAGCCGCCAACATTCAGCCCCGCCAAGTGCCGCAATTCGAGGCAGCCGGGGCCCAACTCGACGGCAAAAATTACCAAATTGCGCTGCGCCGTACCCTCACCCAAGTCACCCTCCTGGTACTGGTGGTCGGCTTGGCCGGGTTTGCCCTCATGTTCCGCGGCAGTTTGACCGGGGAAAAAACGGGGTTCGCTCAGTTCAAAACGCAGGACCTTAAAGCGGAACGCGACGCCGTTCGTCTGATGGTGGTGGAATCCAAACGAACCAACGAGTTGGAGGGCTGGATTTTTAACACCAAACCCCGAACCGACGCCCTCACCTTCCTCACCGTAAAAGTCCGCGTCAGAAACACGGCGCGCAAAAACTACAACCTCGACCCTTTCGGTTTCTCGGTGTTCACCTCGGACGGCGACCGCGTTAACGCATCGCCGAAAACACGGCACATGTCCGGCCGCCTCACCCCCACCGTCCTGAGCCCGAACGAGGAAGCCGAGGGTTTTTTGGTTTTTGAAATCCCGAAACGCATTCGCCCCAACTCGATTCAAATCAACGGTGGCAGCGGCATTGTCGCCAAGGTAAACCTGTTCTAAACCCCGGTTTTGAAATTCTTTTCTATCTTTTGGGCCCTTCCCGCGTGCGCTTTCGCTTCTCATCATTGATGCGATTTGACCGAAACCTTGGCGCGGGTGTACCGCACGATACCAACAGACCCGCGCGGCGATCCCACGGCGCCTTAATGCGCCGCCCCCACCGCGCCCCCGTTATGCTTACAAAAATTTGCTGCTGCTTTAGGAAGGATTTATGTTGCGCCTGCCCAACCTGTTCCTGATTAGTTTGATTGTTCTCGGCCTCGCGCCGGCATGGGCCCAAGGGCCGGAACGGGCCGTACCCGCCCCGTCCGAACTCGCCCAATGGCGCGATTGGATCCTGTACGCCCATCCCGAGGCGGCCTGCCCCGAGGCCGACGACCAAACCGTCTGCGCCTGGCCTTCCCGCCTGGTGCTGGACCTCACCCAAAGCGGCGGCACCTTTGAACAAACCTGGACCCTGTACCGCGACATGGCCGTCCCGCTGCCGGGCAACAGCCGGATTTGGCCGCGAGAGGTGCGCGCCGCCGGCAAGGCGATTCCCGTCATCCCCAGCCCCGACGCCCATGTCGACGCGGGCGCTGTTCACGTGCCCACCGTCTACTTGCAGGCCGGCACCACCACCCTGCGCGGGTCCTTCACCTGGACAAGCTCCCCCACCCAACTGCCGATTCCCGCCGCAACCGGCCTGCTCGATCTCAACTTGGAAGGTCGCCCTGTTCCCGAGCCACGCCGCGAAAACAACGGCACCCTGGTGCTGAGCGGTCGCCGCACCCAAGCCAACCAAATCGACAGCCTCGACATATACGTCTCACGCATTTTGCAGGAAGCGGTGCCCTTCGGCATCACCACCAACATCAAACTCGAGGTCAGTGGTCGCAGCCGCGAGGTCACCCTGCACAACCCGGAAATGCCGAACACCCGCCTCCTCCGTGTCAGTTCGCCGCTCCCCATGAAACGCAACGAAAACGGTGACTTGGTGGTGCAAGTCCGCTCGGGAACCTGGCCGATCCGTTTCCAAAGTGTCCAAACGGACATCCCCGAAACCCTTACCGTCCCCGAACCCGGCGCACGCTGGGCCGATCACGAATTATGGGTTTACCAAGCCAATGAAAAACTGCGCACCATCACCCCCCGCAACATGATCGCCGTCGACCCCACCCAAACCCACCTCGACGCCGCCTACCGCGGCTTCCCCTGTTTTTTTGCAGAACCCGGCCAAACCTTGCGCTTGGAAGAACGCCAACGCGGCATCGGCACCATCAAAGCCAATGACATGACCCTCACGCGAACCATTTGGTTGGACCAAAACGGCCGCGGCGCGACCTTTCGCGACGTCATCGATGTGAACCCCCACCGTGATTGGCGTCTGGAAATGCGCGATCCCTACCAACCCGGCAACGCCCAAATCCAAAACGTCTCCCAGCTCCTGACCGGCAACCCGCAAACCGGTTTAACCGGGCTCAGCTTGCGCGCCCCCACCAGCCACCTCAAGGTCGAAGGTCGCCTCGAACAAAAGCTCGCCAACTTGCCCGCCTCCGGTTGGAACACCGACCTCGACCGGCTGGTGATCGACATCAACCTGCCGCCCGGCTGGCGCGCCTTCACCGCCTTCGGACCCGAAACCGTACGCGGCGATTGGCTGCGCTCCTGGCGCCTGTGGCACCTGTTTTGGGTGTTGATCATCGCGGGCGCCGTCGCCAAACTCTGGGATTGGCGCCTGGGTGCCCTGGCGCTTGCCTGCCTGGTGTTGATTTACCATCAGCTCCATGCGCCCCGAGGGGTTTGGCTGTTCCTGCTGGTTTGGATCGCCCTTGCCCGTTACGTTACCATTGACTTTTTAAAACCAGTTATTAAAGTTGGAAAAAACCTAACCTGGTTACTCACCATGGTGTGGGTTACCGCCTTCATCGGCCAACAATTGCTGTCTTTCACCTACCCGCAATTGGAACGGGTGCGCCTGCCCGATTTAATCGAAGGGCGCCTCTCCGGTTCACCGAACTTCTCCCAGGCGGTCCGAACCGACGGCCACTTTGAACCACCGCCCATGATGGAGGAGGAGGTTTTTGAACAGAAAGGCAAACGGGCGGTGCAAAACTACATCTCCCATGCTCGCAAGCCCGGCACCAAAAAAAGCGACAAAACCCAAGGCGATATCCAGACCGGGCCGGGTGTTCCCGAATGGAAACACAACCACCTCCGCCTGACGTGGAACAACCCGGTCGACAAGGACGAATCGGTTCGGCTGATTCTGCTTTCGCCCTGGCAAAACAAGCTTTTAATTTTGGTACGCATCGCCCTTACCCTGTTGCTCCTGATCGCCCTGTTGCGTCGCGACAACCTGATCCCCGGCAAAACCACCCTCAAATCCGCCGCCTCGGCCGCGCTGCTGTTCGCCGCCGGTCCCTTGCTGGGCCAACAACAACAGATGCAGGTCGCCCAAAACCAAAACTTTGTGAATGAAGCCACGATGCCGACCGAACCGGATCAAACACTTCTGGAGCAGTACGAAGCGCGTTTGCTGCAAAAGCCGCCTTGTGGCGACAATTGCCTGTCCATCGACAGCGCCCTGTTGCGTGTGCGCGGCGGCACCGTGGAAACCACCCTCACCCTGCACGCGTTAACCCCGACCACCTTGCCCCTACCCGGTCGCCCCACGCGGGTCACCGACCCCGTCGGTAAAACCCCGCCGCTGTTCCTCGACGTCGACGGCATTGTTTGGGCTCGGGTACCCGCCGGCATTCGCCGCCTGACCCTGAGCCAACCGCTTCCCGAGGAAGGCAACCTGATCATCGCTTGGCCGCAACACCCGAAGCGTTTGGAAACCCAAACCCAAGATTGGCAGGTGATCGGTGTCGATGAGAACGGTCGCGTCGCGGGCCAAATCGAATTACGCCCGCGCCAGCCCGCAGAACAGGACGAGGCCGGCAAAACCTCGGAACGCATTCAAGCCGAGTCCTTTCTTCATGTCACCCGCACACTTACCCTCGGTCTCGACTGGACCGTGACCACCCAGGTACGCACCATCAACAGTGAATCCGTGCTGATCAATGTCCCCTTGTTGCCAGGTGAGCGCATCTTAACCAGCGATCTCAAGGCCGACGAAAACGGGGTCGCCGTTACCTTGTCCGCGGACCGCGGCGCCGTCTCATGGAAAAGCCGCCTGGATAAAACGGACAGCCTGGTGCTCCAAGCGCCCGCGGACCGACCCTGGACCGAAACCTGGCAATTAACCGCCTCTCCCCTGTGGTTGGTCGAATGGCAAGGCACCCCGCTGATGCACTACCGCAAGGAAGGCGCCAACCAGTGGTTCCCCAATTGGAAACCGCGACCGGGAGAGCAACTAACCCTCACGGCGCGGCGTCCCGAACGCGTCGGTGGGCGTACCCTGACCATCGACGAGGTCCATTTAAACATTGAAGCCGGCAACCGTTTGCAAACCACGCACTTCCGTTTCAACCTGCGCACCAGTACCGGCGGTGAATACCAGCTCGCCCTGCCCCCTGACGTGGAAATGCAGGAACTCACGCTCAACGGCAAAGAAACCACCATCATTGTCGAGGATCAAATCCTCAAAATCGGCTACTCCCCCGGCGAAGTCGCCATCGAGGGTTCCTGGCGGCAAAAACGCGAGGGCGCGTTTGTGATCGCATCACCTCAGCTCGATCTCGGCCATCCCGCGGTCAACATCCGCCATCATCTCAACATTGGATCCAACCGCTGGATTCTGGGTACCTTCGGCCCGCAAATGGGCCCCTCCGTTTTGTTTTGGCCGTTGTTCGGGTTGTTGATCCTGATCGCCGTCCCGCTGGGCCGCCTCAAACAGACCCCTCTGAGCCCCGCCGGCTGGTTCCTGCTCGGGCTGGGCGTGCTGCAACTGGGCATTTGGCCGCTGGCAATCGCCGCCACCTGGTTTTTTGCCGTCGGCTTCTATCACCGGGACGAACCCCGCCCCAAGAAGGGTTTGGAAATCCTCATCCGGCTGGCGTTAATCGGCTTCACCATGGTTTTCCTCGGCATCCTTGCCGCCGCATTGAGCCAGGGTCTGCTCGGCAAACCCAACATGTACGTGTACGGCCCCAATTACCCCGTCACCGATTTGGCCTGGTACAACCCGCGCGCCGACGGCGCCATCGCCCCCGTCGGGGTGGTCACCCTTTCGATTTGGGTCTACCGGTTCCTGATGTTGCTGTGGGCGTTGTGGTTGGCCAACGGCCTGCTGTCCTGGTTGAAATGGGCGTGGGCGATTGTGTTCGCACCCATGAAGCCGAACCCGCAACCCAACGGGCCGAAACCGGCAACCCGAGCCCCGGTCCAAAACCAACCCACCCCGGCGACCGCGCCCGCGCAAGCCAAAGCGGCCGATGAACCCCCGGCGGGTCGCACAACGGAAGATTCACCTTGACAACGAAACGGGCCGTCGCACCACGGCGGCCAAAAAAAATACCGGCAAGGGTTGGGCCCATTACCGGCATAAAGCTAGGAGAAAAATCGGGTAGCTAACCCTTGTGTTGTCAAGGACCGCTTCATTTGCTCAGGACAAAGTAGCGTTCCCATTCATACCTACGAGCCTGATCCAAAAATGTCCCAGATTTTTTTGAATTTCTTTTCATTTCCTTAAAAAACCAGGACCCAGCCCCGCAAAAAGGGCCGAACAAAAGAAAAAACCATCGCACCGCGGGGAAATTCATCAAAAAAACGCAAACATCCATTCAGGCAAGATCGCCGCCGCGAGAAAACATTTAACGTCGAGATGTTTTGCAACCGAGTCTCGCGGGAACTAGAATAAGGGTGGGTTACCCTATTTCACCATTGCAGGTGTTCGATGGACGACCAAGCGATGTCCCGCGAGATCGTGTCGGGTCTGTCCGAGGCGTTTGGCGGGCCCGCGGCACAGTTTAAAAGCGACGATTACGCCCACCTCGTTTACGAGCACCGATCTGTTTTGTGTTTTCAGTACCTTGCTGAGCGAAAATCGGTCGTGGTTTTTGTGATTTTGGGGCGCGTCCCCGAGCACGTGCTCGCCAAGGTGTTGGAACACGGCCTGTTTTCCAACCTGTTCTGGCAGCGCACCCGCGGCACCACCCTCGCCTACGACGACGCACGGCAAGCCCTCGTGCTCCAACAGCGTATCCACTTGGTTGGTCTCAACCCCGCCGATTTCCAGGAGAAGGTCACCCACATGGCCGAGGTTGCCGCCATGTGGACCGATCTCTTAAACCGGGCCGCCCAAACCACACCCGCCGAGGCGACGGCTCCCGGTTCACCCGCGCCCCTGCCGGCCGAGGCCGGAACCCTCAACGCGGCCGAACCATCCAGTTTTCAATTTGACCCCAGTCGGTTTGCATTAACCCGGCAGGTTTTACCTAAGAGGCGTGATAAGAGCGAGGGATTTTGGCTAAAGATCTGGAGCGAAATGGCTTGGAAAAGCGGACCGGGGTCGCGCGCGACCGCACCCGCCGGCCCTGAGCATTTTTACAGGCCGTTGCAGCCCAGAGGTTTAGCTAAAATCACCGCGTCAGCGCTTCTTAGGTTTTAAGGTAAAGGGAGCACCCATGGTGATTTCACGTTCGCAAATGCAAAGTTTCGCTAACAACATTGAAGATAAGTCAGCGCGGCTCAGCAAAATTAATAGCAACAAGGTGGTGGGCACCAACAAAGAAACCACCACCCAGGAAAACACCGCCGTGTTTAACGCTTTGAAGCAGACGCTGGAATCCCACTACACCCCGCAAATCGCCAGGGAAGCGATGGAAACCGTTTTTAATACGGAGGACTTGGAGCATTTCGACCTCGCCGCGCACGTTAAGACCTCGGGCATGACCGGGGACGACATCGCCCGCGTGCTCGGCGAGGCCGACGACCTTCGCAAAGAATACCTCTCCGGCCCGGTCGACAGGCAAACCGCCACCAAACTGATCATGAACAAACTCGACGAAGAGATCGTGTGGCCCAACAACCTCAACAACACCCAAAAGGCGTTGGTCCGCGGCGCCGTCGAGGATGTGGTCAACAAGTTCGCCGGCGTGCACGGCACCTCGGCCGACAAGGTGGCCGGCCTGATCGCCAAAACTCTGGCCCAAAAAGCCTCGGATATGAAACGCGCGGGCCAAAGCGATCAAATATCCAATTCCATGAAAGCCACCGCGATTGAACTCAAAAAAGCCATTGTCAACGACAGCCTCAATGCCGCCATTAACGGCGACCACTCCATGGGGAACGTGGTCCGCGCGCTGGCACCCAAACTGTCCATGGGCAAAACGGATTACGCCTCGGTTGAACGCGGCTTGCGGTTTGCCATGGTCAAAGACATGGTGGGCAAAATGCCCAATACCAACGTATCGGTCACCGTGAAACAGGAACAAAAAGACGTCGACCTCAAATCCATTTTCGATCCCAATACCAATGTTTGGAAAGACCTGAGCAGCGGCGACCGCGAGAAAGCCGTCAAAGCCTTCATGAAACTCCACGCGCAAACCCACGGCTACCAAAACAACGTGGAACTCAAGCTCAATCAATCCTCCGACTCGGCGGAACGCAACAAAATGTGGGGCACCAAAACCATGAACCTACGCGCCCAAACCATGGAAAGCAACGACCCCACCCTCATTTTCAAAACCCTCTCCCACGAGTTAACCCACTCTTACCAGTATTCGATCCTCGACGGCACCAACCAAAATCTGGACAAAATTCCCCAGGTGGTCAAGGACCGCCTTGATTTTGACCTGTCGACGCGCACCTTCACCAAACACGACCACCACGTGGAAGATTTCGCCCACAACGCCAACAACTACGTGCGTGATTTCACCGAACGCGGCGCGGTAGAAAGCGAATGGGTGGCCGGGCAACTCCTTCAAGGTTCCAACGCCTCGCTGACCGATTTCGTCAAAGTCACCAAGGATCTGCAAGACGGCATGGCCGGCCATATCCGCATGCAGGAATGGACCCAATCGCTCGACATCCAATCGAACCTGGCCTCCAACGCGGAAACGCAATTGGACGAGGTGCGCAACCTCACCGACGCCGCCAGCACCGCGCTGGAGATCGGCAGCATCGGCACCAACACGTCCTACCTGAAGGAAGGCGAACTGTTGCTGAACAACATCGATTTCTCGGGCATGAGCAAGTCGGACATCACCAAATTCAGTTCGATCACCGTCACCGACTTGTCGGATTTGCTGGGTCGGGTTCGTTCGTCGGACGAGGCAAAATTGTTTGCCCGCCAACAACTCCCCCGTTTCCAGTTGGCATTGGCCCAAAACACGGACAATCCCAAATTGGCGAAATCGACGGCCAACCGCGCCTTGAGCAACATGACCGAACTGCTAAAAAGCGACATGCCGGTCCCAAAACGGCTGGAATTCCTGAGCAACACCGCGGCCTTTATCGAACTTTCGTCGGGCAGCAACAGCCGCGACAAAGTGGACATGCTCAAGAGTCACGCCGAGGACATCAGCAAGTTGTTGGAAACCTCCGACAACAAGTTCCACCACGACAAAGCGTTGGAAGTGCTCCAGGAGATGCTGGACACGGCGGTGCGCATCGACAAAAAAGACCGCTACGGCCAAAACATCCAAATCATCAAAGACACCATCGACAAGGTAACCCAAAGCCGAGACCAACTGATCCAGTAGACAAGGCACGCCACGGGCAAGCGACCCGAGGTTTCTACAATCCCCTGCAACGAACCGAAGGGTGTTGCGACAAGTATTAAGCAAGAGTGCGAGGGGAGCGTGTTGATCAACAAAGTAGCTTCGAAATCCAAAACCTAGGCTCCAAAGCCAGGTTTTTTTGTATAGTTCCCACGGTAGCTCTGATCAGTCAGGTACCTCACCTCATCGAAAAAAGCGAATCCGGCCGCGTTTTCGAAATGTACTGGATGACCGAAAAAGAAACCCTACAAGTAAGCATATCCACCCAATCACCTCATACTAACGCTTCTCCTTCTCGCTCTCTAAAATAGGAACTTTTTTCTAAATTTAAAAATCACAGATCCACCAAAATTCACTAAAACATACAAAAGGGCCGCCAATCACAGCCCCAGTTCAAAATGAACATTTCTTTTGTGAGTGAAAATCAGCTTGGGTTAAGATGCTTAGTGAGTCTGATCTCTACCGCGCCCTCACCTATCAAACGATCACATGGATTATTTCTGCCAGTATCAGTACTTTTTCCACATCGAGAACATCAATCGCTGCTCGAGCTTAGTTTGGTGATTACGTGTAGTAGTAATGCTGTTTCTGAATCTGGCTCGTAAAGCTTAGTCGTAATATCATAAACTCCTGGGTTCAATTCTAATCGCAGAGATTCTTTGATATCTCCTCCACTTAATGAAGCATCAAAAACTTGAAGGTTTTTACTCTCTACTCGGAACCTAACCCTACCTATTTCAGGTATGGATTGAAGATTCAACGACCGGAGATGGCTTTCCACCGAGGCTTGATCCGGCGCCCATTTCCAGCGAACAAATATGCCATAAGTTTGCTGGTGGGGAATGTAGGAAAGGGGGTTTGGTTCATCGCCAAAAATAACGGCTTCTCCATCACCCACCCTCAGTATTGAGGCATAGTCTTCGACCTCACATGCACGATCATAATCGGTTTTCTTTGGATCAGTCACCGAAGAGTCGACGCCGCCCCAGGCTGAAAGTATGCGCTCTTCTAATAAACTGAGAGGTCCCCCAGAGGACTCAATCCAATTCATGACTAATTCTCCTTTGTAGCCTGTCTAACCTGTCCGCCTTGACGCTGACTACACTTTTTACAATGAGGCATTAGAACCTGCGGCTCATTATTTTTATTCATCTTGCTTGGTGGTTGGTGATCAGGGATAAAATCACCGCTCTTAGTTCCAGGATCTTTCGTACCACACGTATGGCAACCATCTTTTCTACCAAATACATTGATCTTATCCCGCTCTGCTCTGGTGAACTTTTTATCAGGGCTTCTTGCAGGAACTGATCCCTTTGAATGGGGACCAGGTTGAAGAGTGTCGCGCTTTTTTGCAGCGCCTGCAGCATCTGCAGCGGTATCAGCCGCATCGGCAGCCTTTTTCGCATCGTTTGCCTTGTCAGCCGCTTTAGCTCCGTCGACAATTTTATCACCAGCACGGGCAGCTTTGATAATTGATCCTGCACCGCCCGGAACAAACGGCGTTGCTGCTGCAATCCCGTCGACAACCACACCGCCCGCATCAATCGTCGCATCCAGCCAGTTGCCTTCTTTGACGTTGTAGACGAACGACGCGACGCCGATACCAATGTTAAACGCGTCCCAGGCCGTTTCCACCGCGTTTCCATCGGGATCGTAAGCATTGGCTGGGTTTTGATACGCATAACTGTAGAGGTTGTAGCTGTTGGGTAAATACGGGTTGAAATCGCGGCCCGCGTCAGGCTGCAGGAAACAACCCATCGTCGGCTGATAGAAACGCGCTTTCATGTAAACCAGGCCGGTGTTGTCTTCGTCGTGCCCACCAAAACCGTGAGCGCCCTCGGTGTTCATTGCATTGACCATGGGCGTTCCAAAAGGCTCATAATACTGAGATTGAATCGCCTCTGTTTCCGCGTCCCAGGTAACAACCGGGTTCCCTAAGCGGTCGTGGAATCGATAGGTTTCCGCGCGTCCTCGCTGATCGCCGTTTAACGCGAAGGTTTCTTCGTCGACGTAAACCGCTTTGCCGTCGAAGATGACGTATTGCCGCCGCGCCGTGAGAACGCCTCGGGTTTTGGCGTACGTGCTGACATCTTCCTCGGTGAGGATAGAACCATTTAGGTCCCGAACCGAATAGGTCACCTTGTTCGCGACCGTTTCTAACGCGGCAACGCGCCGGCCGAACGCATCGTAAAGGTAATATTCCTGCCAATTAGCTTCATCAGAGATCGGTTTCTGAACCATATGGGTTCGTTCGAGCCGCTCAAACCGGCCTGCCGCGTTGTAACCCAACACATAACCTGGTTTCTCGATCAACCGGCCGGCTCGGTCATAAACCTTGCCCAGGGCATCGACATGAAAAGGGTTGCCGTTACTGTACTGTGCAGAAAAGGAATCAAGGGTAAGGCGACCGCTGCCTACATCCACATTTAAACCAGATCGATACGTCAGGTTCCCAACCTGGTCGTAGCGGTAATCGATGGAATCCGAACCCATGGTGAGTTTTTCGAGTTGGCCCAAGTCCGTGTAGCCGAAAAAGAACAAGCGGGGACTGAAAAGCCGACCCTTCCCAATGAAGTGGTCAATAAAGCCAAACGCGTTGTATTGGATAAAGGCTTCGCCGTGGATCGATTTGCCGCCGGCTAATGGGTCCCAGAGACGATTTAGCCTAGGACGGCCCAAGCTATCGACCCGGTGAATCGCGTTGGTGCCAACATTAGGGTGTTTCTTGGTTTTTCGAGCGCCTGCCTCGAACGCGTCAAGGTAGTCATGGGTTGAGGTGAACACCTGCCCCCCAAACGCGGCACGCATGGCCGATTCTGGTGCGCGCATGGCTTGCAAGGTTTCAGCGCAATCTTGGGCTTGACAACGATCAAGATCGTATACGGCAGTCAAGTTGTTGCCATTGTAGGGATGATAGCGTCCACTGGTGACAACCTTGACAAAGTCCGGGCCACTGGCGTGGTTCGGGCCAAAGCCATAAAAAACGTCATAAGGGGCGAAGTCGAATTCGTAGCCAAACGCCGCAAAGCCGCCATTTGGGTGCTTGGTCGACGACACGCGGCCCAATGCGTCGTAGGTGTAGTTGACGGTGTAAACGTGGGGCTCACCCTGGTCGCTGTAAGGCTGTACGCTGAAATCGGTGTGTTCCAAGCGCGGTATCTGAACGCTGTAGGCTTTGACGCGGTTCGCGCCGTCAAACACGTCAAAGGTGATCGTCACTGGGTGTTCGTGACGGCTGTATTGAACTGCTTCGGTCAAGCGGTTACGGGTGTCATAGTCAAAAAACGCGGTTGGCACGAGGACGTTGGGTGCCTGGGTCGTTGCGCCAAGACGTTCGATGATGCGGCCTGCATCGTCGTATCGCCACACGCGGCGCATCTTCTTGTCATTGACGCTGCCGTGGTATTGCTCTCGCAGCAGGCCGTATTCGTTGTATTCGTAATGAATCGGCCACTCGATTTCGGGGTGGTTTTCCAGCACCAGGTCGCCCAGCAGGTTGGTTACGGTGACGCGAGCCAACGATGCATTGTTGAACGGCAAGGCTGTTTTTTCGATGCCGCGTGCATGACTGCTGTACGTAAAGTGAACGGCTTGGCCGTTGGTTTCGGTTTGCACCAAACGCGCGGCGATATCGGTTTCGCTAACTTGTGTCTTGGTTGAAACACGGGTTCCCGGCAGACGCGGCTCAATCGGTAGCGCACTATAGTCCCGCGTCTGCGCTTGCGTCGTTTGGGTGATCACCGTCGAACCGTTCCCGGTTGTTTGATAAACGAAATCGGTTGCCAACAACTGAAGGTCGTCGCGGGTATCGTGGTGTTCGGTTCGGGTGGGTCGCCCGAGGACATCAAAGTGGTAGGTCCAGCGACCGTTTTCTGCTTCGATGGTCTCTTTCAACCCCAGTGGTGAGAAGCCATAGGTACGGGTGTATTCCGTGTTGGGCGACGTGCGGCGTACCTCATCGGTGGTCCGTCCCCAATCGTCTAGCGTCAACGCTTCAACTGGAATTCGTTCAGCTTGTGTGCGTGTCGCAATTGGGAAAGGTTGATCGGCCGGAAAGCGTTGTGCTTGTGACAATTCGTAGAAGGTGGTTATTTTTGAGGGAAAGGAGCCTGGTGGCGTGTATTCGGTTTTTAGCGGGGCTGTATCGGGAACATCGACACGGGTCACACGAAAATCGTTATCGTAGCCATAAACCGTGGTGACGCCGTCCACGGTTTCGTTGGACAAGGTGCCGTCAAAGGCAATCGTGCGTGAAATCGTCGCGTTTTCCGGCAAGCTGATCACGCTTGCCTGCCCGAATTGGTATGCGGTGAACTCGGTTGGGATTTTTTGACCAAGCGGTTGGGCCGTATGAAGCAGGCCGAGGTTCACACCGGTTTGGTAATAGCTGTAGCTTTCGGTTAGGTAGTTGTCACTGTCCTGCCGGCGCTCAACCTTGGTCGGGAACGGGCGAAACACATCTTCATATCGGTAGGTTGTCCGTGTCAGCAATGTTTCGCCGCTTCCCTCACTCAAGATCTGTTCGTCTTCAGTGAGCAGCGCCAAGGCGTATTGGTGGATGGTTGTATCGCGATCCCAGCCAAAATTTTCAACGAAGCGGTGATCGTAATCAAACGTGCGGATCAACCTTACATCGCTGTCGCGGGCCTGGCGAGAGATCCTGGTGGGTTGAAGAAAGGCTGCCTTGAAATCTTGCGGCTTCCAGGTGCCGTTCTCGCACCATGAATATTCATAATTCGTATCAATCCACTGACCATCGATTTGTTGTGCGTATTGACGCACCGCGCTGACGGAAACCGGGTCGCCGCCCGCGTGGCCGCCAATGTTCAATTCACGGGTGTATAACCAGGATTCGCGAAGTGTGGAGCCGCGATAGGTTGTCTCTTTTTCGCGAGCGCGCCCAACCAAGTAGCCGTTGGCAAAGGTTTGAAAATAGGTTTCAAAGATGGGGGCATTGATGTAACTCGTTTTGCGGGTGAAGACATGATTGCCGTTGAGCTGTTTCACGGTGACGTCAATCCGTCCTTCACCGGAGCCGTTGCCGCGTTCCTCGTTGATGGACCACTGTCGGTAGGTAAATTGGTATCGACCGCCGCTGTGACGTATCTCGCTGATGCGGGTGAACGATCGACCGCGCAGCTCCAGTTCCACACAATCATCATCGCGAACGGCGCGACAGTTTGCGTCATCCGCATGAAGGTACAGAAACAACTCGGTGTCGTAGTCGTACTCAACGGTGCCACCCGTGGGCAGTGTCATCGCGGTAATCACCGGCTTGGATTGGCCAATGTCGGACGTGGTGAACACGGTTTCGTAGCCCTCGGGTGTAACCACCTTGTGCAGTACGGTGTGCGTCGAACCGCCTGCCGAAACCTGCTGATAGCGAAAAGATTTGAGCAGTTTGGATTGATTGCCCGCTTCCAAGGTGATACCCGCGAGGTTGTTTCCTTCGTAGTCAAAAACTAAACTGCGCCCATAAGAATCAGTCACTCGTTCAATTCGCGGCATATCGGGAAGGGTCCCGTCGGGATCGGTTCCGCCAACGTAGGAAATCGTGATGGCACGCCCGTTGGGGGCGCGAACCGCGGTCGGATGAAAGGTGACCGAACTTGCGTTGTTTGCGTTCGTCACCAAACGCGTGGCGCGGTATTCCGTGCGCCGGCCGTTGGGGTCAAGAAGGTAATAGGGTTGACGGGAAAAACCTTGGAGTGAGGTGCCGTCATTGAGGCGTGCGCGGGTGATGCGTCGCAATTGGTCATCGATGAAGTGGACATCGACCTGGCTGGGCATGCAGCTGCCACCGACACAGGTATCCGACGCGCCGCCGTTATTTGGATCAGCCTGAAAAACACCGTCGCGACCAAATGTCGCCACGTTGCCCGCTGTATCAACAAAACGCACGCGTTCCCAATCGGATGATCCTGGCGACCCGTAAATGGCATTGCGCGCAATGATGTAGCCGAGATGGAAATTCCAACCCTCGCCAAGAACCGACGACAGGTTTGGCTCATTCATTGGACACAGTCTGAAACCGCTCTCGTCGTTGCAAACCTTCTGCTGGTAAGACTTGTAAACCGGTCGAAGGCTCATTCCACCAACGCCGATCGGGTCCAAAATAATGTTGAGCTTGCCGGTGAACTCGTTCACGCTTGAATACGGGGCTGAGATATTCAGGCCCAAATTATCAGAATCGGAAGACAGAGGTGAGACACCGTTTTGGGGTTCGGTTATGGCTGGATTCCGTTGCTCGGCAGGAGGTGTGTGTTCCTCATCAAAACCCGTCAGAGAGGCGAAAATACAGCTAAGAAATAGGGATATGGTCGTTAGATATTTCAATTTGGTTGTCATGTAGGTTAGCTCCTGTGGAATAGATAGGGGAGATTGAAAGTATTAGCTTCGCCCACTAGATCCGGGTTTTGGGAGGGGAAGGTGACACCGTCACACCAATACAAGCTTAGGCCACTCGTTCCACATAAGACTGAGCGAATGCGTCAAACGAATTGAGTTGTCACTGTTTCCATGCGCCGATTAAGCGAGGCTTATTGGAAGGCAGGGTTGGTTTGGGTTGGGGGTCAAGTTCTGTTCATTCAGGGGAAAGGACCGCATGTCAATGGGCGGAAATTCGCAGGAGAATTTGTCGGTTATTTGATGTTTTTTTGCGCACGGATCGCCCTAGGACCTCGTCTAACTGAGAAAGGTCGGGACGGGCGTCCAAGGGAGCACCGACAGGTGCCCCTGGAATGTTCCGTGGGAATGGAGTCCTTACCGGTGATCGATAGTTTGTAAGCCTACCAACGAGGATTACGAGAGGCACAAGAAAATGCTTTTTTTTGCGGACTTGGGATCGGCCGGCACGTTTTCGGCGATAAAAAGCGTCTCTCGCTGCCCATGAGAAACAGCCCGCGGCGCCAACAGCCGGCGTCTCCCTCATCGCCTAATCAAGCAACTATTCACAGACCCAAGTCCCATATCGGGGGTCAGCCGGTGGGGAGGGTCGCGGCGGGCCGCAAAGGTCGCGAATTCCTGGCTTTCAGCCTGGGGCATGGGTAAACTGCTAAGAATCCAATGTCATCATTTGCGAGGCTTTTATGCGCCTTTTGCTCAAGCATTGTCTTACGCGAGGGTTTCGCGCCCCCCGGTTACGCCGCCTCCCCACCCTGCTTTGGCCGTGCTTGCTGTTGCTGTCGGCAACGGCGCACCCCGTTTTTGCCCAGGAACTTCCCAACGCCACCCAAAAGGGACCGCGTATCGGTCTGGCCCTCAGTGGCGGCGGCGCGCGCGGTTATGCCCACTTGGGCGTTTTGCGCGTGCTCGAAGAACAGCGCATTCCCATTCATGCCGTCGCCGGCACCAGCATGGGCGCCATGGTGGGCGGCCTCTACGCCGCCGGGCTGCCCCTCGAACGCATCGAAGCGATCATGGCCGACCTCGATTGGCCCGATCTCTTTGACGATGAACCCGCCCGCCGCGACCGCACCTTTCGCCGCAAGGCGGAAGACCAACGCTTCCTCTTCGATTTTGAGATCGGCATCGGCCGCGACGGCGTACGCCTGCCCACCGGGCTGAGCGCCGGCCAAAAGCTCAACTTCTTCCTGCGCCGCCACACGCTGGGCGTGGCCCACCTCGCCGATTTCGATCAACTGCCGATCCCCTACCGCGCCATGGGCACCGACATCGTCACGGGCGAATCCGTTGCGCTCCACCGCGGCGATCTCGCCAAGGCCATTCGCGCCAGCATGGCCCTGCCCGGTATGTTCGCCCCCATCGCCATGAACGACCGGATGTTCGTCGACGGCGGCGTGGTCAACAACCTCCCCATCCAAGTTCTCAAAGACATGGATGTCGACGTGATCATCGCCGTGGACATCGGCCTTCCCCTGCGTGAACGCGAACAAATCATCACCATCATGGATGTCTCTTCCCAAGCCATGGGCATCCTCAGCCGCAAAGAGGTGGAACAGCAACTCGAACTGGCCGATTTATTAATCGTGCCCCCCATTAGCGATATCGGAACACTCGACTTTGCCGCCACGGCCGAAATCCGCAACCGCGGCGAACAAGCGGCCCAGGCGGTCGTCGATCAGCTTACCCAATGGTCGGTTTCGGAATCCGCCTACAACAGCTACCAACAGCAGCGCATCCAACCACCGCCCAAACCGCAACACGTGGTGTCGCTGGACATCGTCGGCCTCAAACGCGTCGACGAACGGGTGGTGCGCGGTCAGTTGCGGCTCAAGCCAGGTGACCCGCTGGACCTTCCCAAGCTGCGCCGCGATCTGGACCGGGTGTTCGGCCTCGGCGATTTCGAACTGGTCGATTTCCAACTAAAACCCGCCGAGGGCGGCTTTCATGTGCGCATTCTGATTCGCGAGAAGTTCTGGGGACCCAACTACATGCACTTCGGGGTCAACACCAGCATCGACGACGACCAAAACACCCGCATCCTGCCCCTGATCAACTTGACCAACACGCGCCTCAACGCGCTCGGCGCCGAATTGCGGACCGACTTCATCTTTGGCGATATCCAGCGCCTCAACAGCGAATTCTACCAACCGCTCGATTTCGGTGGGCGCTTCTTCATCGCGCCCCAAGTGGGCATTGATCGCGATAAATCCCAGCTCGCCGCCGGCGGTGAGCCGGTGGAATTGGAAACCATCTTTTCCCGCTTCACCCTGGATCTGGGCATCAACCTCGGCGCCTACGGGGAATTCCGTACCCGCTATGTCACCGCCAAGTACGACGTTGATTTCAGCCCACTCGATTCCCCGGAAGCCAACGCCTTGGACGGCGTCACCCTGGGCGGCATTTCCACCTCTTTGGTCATTGATCGCCTCGACAATCGCGCCTTTCCCAAACAGGGCATGCTCAGCACCTTGAGCCTGCTATCCGTTCGCGAGAAGATGGGCTCCGATGATGATTTCGACTCGGCAACCTTCAACCTTGTGTTCACCAAATCGTTCGGGCGCCACACCTTTTTGGGCTGGCTCGAAACGGCAAGCGGCCTCAAAAACGAGCCCCTGCCCTTTTATGCCCAAAGCAGCATCGGCGGGCTTTTCTCCTTTTCAGCTTATGAACAAGGCGAGTTGATTGGCTCCCATTACGCGATTCTGCGACCCACTTATTTGTACCGTGCCACCAGCCTTCCGGCGCCGATTGGGGACGGCGTCTACCTGGGCGGCTGGCTCGAAATGGGCAATATGTGGCAGACACGTGACGCGGTGGACTTTGGCGACCTGCGCTACACGGCAACCTTCACCCTGGGCGCCGATACCCGTGTCGGGCCGGTATACCTGGCCGTGGGCATTGCCGAAAAAGACCGCCACAGCTTTTACCTCAGCATTGGCCCGTCCTTTTAACCCAAACCACTGTCGCCCCGAACCCCCGCGTTCGCAGCTAAGCTAAATTTTGTTTCCATCCACACAATGATTTTAAAAAAAGAAGGTCGCTCGCGGCCACGTTTTACCTATTCCTCTTTGAACTGATGATGGATGTTTCGGTGAAAAACATCGCATTTCACTTCGTGCTGATTTGCGCCTCTCTTTTGGTTTGCAACCGGCGCCGCGTGAACGCGCTGGTTTTCAGCCTCGACGCCACACCGGCACAAACCCTGCCGCCCCTTTTTCGTGATCCGCGCCGCGAAAAAATCGCCCAAATGCTCACCGCCGCGGTCATGGTCGCGGCCTCCGGTTTCATGTTTAATAAAGCCGTCAGCATCGACCAACAGCGCCGCGATGTCACGCCTACCGCCCTCGACGGTACTTACCGCGTCATTGCCGTGGATCAAGGCGAAGGCCGGCGACCGGTCACCTCGGCAGATCGCAACCTGTGGCACAGCTTCGTGGTCGCGAAAGGGGGTCGATCCGGCGGGGTCAAACGCATCGACGGCAAGGTTTCCCGTCGCGCCTTTCGCATTGACGAACAAAACCAGAGCATTCGCCAGATCAACCGCTGCCAAAACAAACGCACCAAGCCGGTCATCGATGCACTGCACACGCCCCGCGCACTGTTCACCCACGCGGTCGATTGGCCCACGCCCACCTTGCACTATTGGTGGTCGGAACAACAGCAGCTCCACCTGTTTGTGCCGACCGAGGGCGACGGCCACTGGGTCTACACCCTGGAAAAAATCGAACCGGCCTACTTCTTGGAAGAACGCGGTTTCAACTGGGTCAACAGCCTGCCGTTCCTCATCCGCTGACCCCCATGACGCGGGAGCATGGGCGGCCCCGACCGGCCAGGCTGTGCCGGCGCGGTCTTAATGGTCAAAGAAGCGTTCCCCGATGGTCTCAATACCACCGGGGGACGCTTGACGCCAACCCATCAGGCGACGTCGCAAGGATGAGAGATTAAGGATTGATGGGACGGAGCCACCAGCGCGCGCTCCACCAACCGGCCTCACTTTCGCTGACCTCGGGGATCTGGCGTTCGTAATTCAACGTTTTGTTGGGGTCAATCACCGGCCGCAACCAAATCGTGCCGAGGCCGTGGTATTCCCACAGCCAGTCCGCGTGCTCCAATTCCGCCCCCAGTGGCCCAAAGGACAAGCGTTCGCCGTCGAATTGGAGGTACTGCTCGCGATCATCCGGGTGCCGCAAACGGATAGTCGGCTCAGCGGCAGCCCGCTCCAACACCCACACCGAGTATTCACCGCCGCTCCGCGAATAGGTCACCTTGCCCTCCACGGTGCTCAGAAATCCGCCGGTGATCCATTCGTTTTCGATGTGGAACGGGGCCGATACCGTCGGCAGGCTCTCCCGTTCGCAACGAATCCAATCAAAGGCAAACCATCCGAAATCGGCGAGGACCGTGAGGGATTCGGTACCGGCGGGCAGGTCGATTTCGGTGGACACTTCCCGCCAACCGCCCCTGGTATTGGGAATCGCCAAACGCGTCAGGATCACCCCATCCGCGGCCAGGTAAACATTGCCCCAGGAATGACGCGAAGCCACGCGCAGGGTCACCGTTGCCGCGGTTTGCTCATGGGATGCAATGGGATAGGTCATGTATTCACCACCCATAATCCAGTCGACGAAGTAACCCTCTTCGAAGGCATAGGCGCGAATGTCAACATCGCCGCCGCGGTATTCACCAAAGAGGTTGCCGGGGGTAAAGTCGAAGGCGCTTTCGTAATCCTCGGCCTCAACATGTTGCGGCCAAATGATTTCTCCCTCAAATGGCACCCGGTGCGACCGTCGGCCCGACAAAAAGCCGATCCGCTCGCGCCACACGCGGGTGACATCCTGCGCGTCCTCGACCCCGAACAGGCGCCCCTCGTTGTCGGCCACCGTGGGGGTGGAGTAGATGCTGATCGAATTGCCGCACATGGCGGTGCCGGCGTCAAAGGAATAACCCGGCTGATAGCCAAAGTTGTAGCCGCTCGTGTTGTCATCGCGACAATGGCTCGCACCCACGTTATGTCCGATTTCATGCCGGAGCACCGTCGGCCAAATCACGCCGTTGACACTGATATCACCACCAACCGGCGCATAACCACCGGCACTACCGGGTGCATCGGTCGGCATTTGCATCAAGGCAATGAGGTCTGGTGCCAGCGCTTCGATCTCCTCGGCAAACCATTCCCGCCCGTCATTCAAGGCTTCAACGATGATTCCGGGGTTTGCGGGGTGGGTGGCGGCGCCGACAACCCGCAAGAAGATGTCCTCGACCCCACTATTTAATAAGGAAGTATTCACCGTTTCCACTTGGAACAGCGCTTCCCGCTCGATATCGCCGACGGTCTCCGCCGCACGATCCGAGAAACCCACCAGTACATCCACAATGGCGCGACCGCTGCCGTCCCGTTCGGGCAACACCGGCAAAATGTCGGGATGTTTGTTGGTGCGTGCGGAAGCATCGTGGGATTCGTGCGGGGCGACGCAAACCTCGGCGGGCCGTCCCCGTTTATTTTTGGTGTTGGTGCGACGTGCGCCGGTTTCATCAATAGAAACCGAACGCGTGTAGAGGTCGAGCAGACCCACCAAGGTCTCCGTCTCGTGATCCAGGACAGCGGTAAGGTTGCGCAATTCGATAACGGTCACGCCGCCGGGTTCGGTGACGATGCCGCGAACCACCTCGTAACGGTTATCGCGGCGTCGTTCGGTAATTTCAAAGGATAGGGGTGTCGCCCCGAGTGAGAATGTTCCCACATCAAAGGTGGCGAGTTGACGAAAATTTTCGGTTGGGTTTTGGGCAAAAGAAAGAGACAAAACGCCCAATAATAAAAAACACAGACCCTGTTTCAAACAAACGAAAGTCATGGTTTCCTCCTCAAAATCGATGTGCCGTCGTGCATCAACGGCAAGGTTGTATAAAGGATTTTGTGAGGAAGGCCATAAGCCGGCAACGGGCAAACACCTGTGACGAAAGCGATTGGTCAAGGATGAGGACCCGTATCGGGTCGGCCCCTAGGAGACCATGGTCATCGCATCAATGAATGATCGGATTCTACCCGAGACACCCGTTTTCGATAAATGAATTTTTCACACCAAAAGAATGAGTTGATCCAAATGACGCTCATGAACCCATCCCGGTTCATGAGACTGATTCGATGGCCGTCACCGCCCAACACCACGTCAAACGAGCCACCGGGGTGAATAACCCACGAGCCGTAAAAACACTGAATCTCACAAGATGTTTTGCAACTAAGTGACGAGTTCACTAGAATAACGCTAAGTCAACATTTTTTCACATAGCGGGTAGCCCATGGACGACCAGGAGATTTTTCGCGAGGTCGTGTCGGGTTTGTCGGAGGCGTTCGGCGGACCGGAAGCACGATTCAAAAGTGATGATTACGCCCACCTTGTTTACGACAACCAGGTTGTCTTCAGTTTCCAGTACTTTGCGGAACGAAAAGCCGTGGTGGTTTTCGTCATTTTGGGACGGGTTCCCGAACACGTGCTCCCCAAAGTTTTGGAACACTGTCTGTTTTCCAATCTTTTTTGGCAACGCACGCGCGGCGCAACCCTCGCCTTTGACGACGACCGACAATCCCTTGTCCTGCAACACCGCATTCAACTGGTGGGCCTCAATCCCGCCGATTTCCAAGAAAAGGTGACCCATATGGCCGAGGTTGCCGCCGTTTGGTCCGACATTCTCCGACGCGCCGCCCAGATGGCGCCGACCGAAAACCAGGATGCGGCGCCAACCGATCATGTTCCATCCGAACCAACCGGCGCCGCGCCCAGCTTCCATTTCGACCCCGGCCGCTTTGCCTAACCACTCCTGATCTCGGCGGCATCCTCACATAGAAAGAAGGCTTTATGATGAAACAACAGCTTATTACTCAAGCCACGGAACTGGCGGAATCGCTGCACCTTGAGCCACCGGAATTCAGCGAAGAAGGTTTGGGCATGCTCCGGTTTCCCGAGGGCATTGAGCTTAATCTTCAGTATTTGGCCGCGGATGAATCCTGTTTGTTGTTTGTCATCCTGGGTCAGTTACCGGAACGCAACCGGGAAAACATCATCGAATACGCGATGACCTCCAATTTGTTTTGGCGACGCACCAGCGGGGCCACCCTCGCCTACGAAAAAGAATACGCCTCGATGGTTTTGCAGGATCGTTTGCCGCTCCTGGAACTGGAGCCCCATATTTTGCGGGAAACCGTGGAAGGCATGCTGGAAACGGCCGAATTATGGACCGCCATCGTCAAAAAATCCAACGAGGTAGCGGAAGAGGGCAACCAAAACGAGGCTGCCAAACCCCTTGATGCGGCGCAACTGATGCAACAGTTTGATCCCCGCCAATTTGCTTAACCCAGGCCGGGCCACCCCGACCAAGTTTTACCGGTGAAGGGAGTAAACTATGTCGATTTCGCGATCGCAAATGCAAAACTTCGGCAACAAAATTGAAGACCAGTCGGCCAGGCTCAGCAAGCTGTCGAACAGCAAGGTGGTCGGTCAAGAGACGCCCACCTCCAGCAAACAAAATACCGCCATTTTTAATGCGCTCAAAACCACCTTGGAGTCCCACTACACCCCGGCCATCGCCCGCGAGGCGATGAACGAAATTCTCAATACCAGTTTCGAAGACAACTTCGATGCCGCCGCCCACGTGCGCACATCCGGCCTGACCGGCGACGATATTGTCGACATTATTAGCCAGGCCGATACCCTGCGTGAACAACTCCTTGACGGACCGGTGGATCGGCAAACGGCCACCAAGTTGATCATGAACAAGTTCGACGACGAAATGGAATGGCCCAACAACCTCAACAACACCCAAAAGGGTTATGTCCGCACCGCCGTGGAAAGTGTGATCAACAAATTCGCGGGCGTCCACGGTACCTCGGCCGACAAGGTGGTGATGTTGGTGGGCCGCGCCCTGGCCCAAAAAGCTTCTGATATGAAAACGGCGGGCCAAGGCGATCAAATCTCCAATTCCATGCGCGCCATGACCATTGAATTAAAAACGGCCATTGTCAACGACAGTATCGATGCCGCCATCAACGGCGATCACTCGATGGGGAATGTGGTGCGCGCCCTCGCCCCCAAACTCTCCATGGGCAAAGTCGATCACGCCGCGGTGGAACGGGGCATGCGCTTCGACATGGTGAAAACCATGGTCGATAAAATGTCGGACACCAAGGTCCAAGTCACCGTGAAGCAGGTCGAGAAAGAAGTCGATCTCAAGGAGATTTTTAACCCCAACACCAATGTTTGGAAAGATCTCAGCATGGACGACCGCGAGGTAGCGGTGAAAGCGTTCATGAAACTTCACGCGGAAACCCACGGCTACCCCAACGAGGTAGAACTGCAACTCAACCAGAGTTCGGACTCGGCGGAGCGCAGCAAGTTGTTTGGCACCAACAACATGAACCTGCGCGCCCAAACCATGGAAAGCAACGACCCAACCTTGATTTTCAAAACACTGGCCCACGAATTAACCCACAGTTACCAGTTTTCGATCTTGGACGGCACCAACACCAACAGTGATTCCATTCCCCAGGTGGTTAAGGATCGGCTCGAATTTGACTTGGCCACGCGGACCTTCACCAAATCGGACCACCATGTGCGTGATTTCGAGCACAACGCCAACCTCTATGTCCGTGACTTCACCGAACGGGGCGCGGTGGAAAGCGAGTGGGTGGCCGGTCAATTGTTGCAGGGTTCGAACGCCTCGCTCACCGATTTCGTCAAGGTCACCCACAACTTACAGGACGGCATGGCGGGCCATATCCGCATGCAGGAGTGGACGCAATCCCTCGACATCCAATCGAACCTGGCCACCAACTCGGAAACGCAGCTGGAGGAGGTGCACAACCTGACCGACGCCGCCAGCACCGCGCTGGAAATCGGCAGCCTCGGCACCAACATGTCCTACCTCAAGGAAGGCGAGTTACTGCTCAACAACATCGACTACGACGGCATGAACAAACAGGACATCACCAAGTACAGCACAACGACCGTTGGTGATTTAACCAACCTGCTGGGCCGGCTGCGCTCGTCAGACGAGGCCAAACTGTTCGCCCGTCAGCAGCTCCCCCGTTTTCAGTTGGCGTTGGCCCAAAACACCAACGATCCTTCATTGGCCAAAACCACGGCCAATCGCGCCCTGAGCAACATGACGGAACTCTTAAAAACCGAGATGCCGGTCCCCAAACGGCTGGAGTACCTGAGCAACACGACGGCGTTTTTGGAACTTTCGGGCAAGTCGGACGGTAACAAAATGAAAGCGTTACAGGAGCACGCGGAAAGCATCGCCACCTTGGTGGACGGCACCGACAACAAGTTCCACCACGACAAGGCGCTGGAAGTGTTGGGCGAAATGCTCGACACCGCCACGAAGCTCAACGGCGGCAACAAATACGACCAAAACGTGCTGGCGATCCAAACAGCCATCGAAACCGTCACCAAAAGCCGCCAACCCCTGCTTTAGGCCGCGATCACGAAGCGCAACGACCCGTTGGCTGTTGCGACGCACTATGGATGCACTAAAACAACCAGGTCCGCGTTGACATCCGCGCAACGACCCGTAGGCCGTTGAGACCAGTTTGCTTGGGTCCTCTTCTCGGACTTTTCTGTTTCCATCCGCGCAACGACCCTTAGGCCGTTGCGACGCGCCATCGAGATATGCCGCGCGGTATACAGCGTTTCCATCCGCGCAACGACCCTTAGGCCGTTGCGACTACGGTGTGTTTTGCGTGTTGGATAACACGCAAGTTTCCATCCGCGCAACGACCCTTAGGCCGTTGCGACTGGTCATCGAACAGGCCGGAACCGGTGGAGACGTTTCCATCCGCGCAACGACCCTTAGGCCGTTGCGACGTGGTGGCCCTATTGATCCGGGCGACCCAGACGTTTCCATCCGCGCAACGACCCGTAGGCCGTTGCGACGAGTTGGCCCAATGATGAACATCGAGACTCACGAGTTTCCATCCGCGCAACGACCCGTAGGCCGTTGCGACTTTCCCGGCGGCCGTGAATGGCGGCGAGGACTGTTTCCATCCGCGCAACGACCCGTAGGCCGTTGCGACTTTCCCGGCGGCCGTGAATGGCGGCGAGGACTGTTTCCATCCGCGCAACGACCCGTAGGCCGTTGCGACGTAGCAACCCGTCTGTTACCGGTAAGACCACGATGTTTCCATCCGCGCAACGACCCGTAGGCCGTTGCGACTTTGTACACCTCGGCCGGCGACTCCGTGGTGATGTTTCCATCCGCGCAACGACCCGTAGGCCGTTGCGACATCAAGGCAGGCCTCGCCGATTTTACCGGCGAGTTTCCATCCGCGCAACGACCCGTAGGCCGTTGCGACGTTTGGGCTAAAGCCGAGGAGATGCCGGGCGTGTTTCCATCCGCGCAACGACCCGTAGGCCGTTGCGACCGGCTGTGTGGCGTGGCGTCGGCCTTTTCCCAGTTTCCATCCGCGCAACGACCCGTAGGCCGTTGCGACATTCCGCGGGACGTGTTATCTCGAACTGAGGTAGTTTCCATCCGCGCAACGACCCGTAGGCCGTTGCGACTGTTCAAACAAGGCATCTACTTTGATAGCATCGTTTCCATCCGCGCAACGACCCGTAGGCCGTTGCGACTTGCCTAGCCGAGCTAATCGGCTAGCCCTCTACGTTTCCATCCGCGCAACGACCCGTAGGCCGTTGCGACCTCGCCGATGATCTTTTGAAGCGCATTAACGAAGTTTCCATCCGCGCAACGACCCGTAGGCCGTTGCGACCCCGTCGAACTGCGACACCCACGGGAAAATGGTTTCCATCCGCGCAACGACCCGTAGGCCGTTGCGACTGTGTTGATGCTCATCTGCCCCGGTACCGGCGAGTTTCCATCCGCGCAACGACCCGTAGGCCGTTGCGACGTCAGCTACATGCATTACCGCGCCCAGAGGATGTTTCCATCCGCGCAACGACCCGTAGGCCGTTGCGACTGCAGCCTTTTTAACACACTTATTCCCAGTATGTTAAGAGGCCGATTTCGCAGATGTCTGTTTTTGGCACCTTTGAAATCTTGCGAATTTTCGCTAGCTTTCACTAACCTACTCAAATCATTTGACTTATAAAATCCGCCGAAGTCCCGGGTTTTTATGTTCGCTTGGGGTCGGCGGGCGCCTATTTTTTGCCCAAACCCGGCTTGGTATCACAGGGTACAACCAGCAACCCACTTTGCCGGCGCCTTGATGTATGATGGGCCCGCAACACGGGGAGGCGATGATGGAAGCTTGTCAGATTTATTTGGTGCGCCATGGGGAAACAGCTTGGAATGCCGAGGGCCGCATCCAAGGCCAAACCGATATCGAACTCAACCAGGTTGGCCGCGATCAGGCCGAGGCGCTGGCCCTCAAACTAGCGAATACTACCTATGACGCGATTTTTGCCAGCGATTTAAGCCGCGCCCGCGATACCGCCGCGCCCGTCGCCCGCCAAAAAGGGCAAGCGGTCATCGAAGCACCGCGCCTGCGCGAACTCGACTTCGGCGATTACGAGGGCCGCCTCGCCGTCGAACTCAAACAACAGTTCCCCGATTGGTTCAAACGGTTTGCCTCCACCACGCCCGAATTCTCGGTACCCAACGGCGAAACCTATGCCGCGTTTTTCCAACGGGTTACCCAGGCGCTGGGGAACATGGCGCGGGAACGACAAGGCCAACGCTTGCTGGTCGTCGTCCACGGCGGGGTGGTGAGCTGCGCCTTGCGTCGCGCGCTGCCGCCGGAAGAAAAAACGCGCCGGCTCGCGATTAAAAACGGTTCGATCACCCGCATCGACATCGACGCCGCCGACACCTGGACGGTGGTTTCCAGCGACGCACTCCGCTAAAAAAGACACGCGCACGGAGCCGCGCGGCGGCAGCCCCGAACGCGAGGAAAAACCTAGTTCTTCACTTCGAGGGTCAGGTCTTGGAACGGCGCACCGGCTAAGGTGTCGTAGAACGACTTGGTGCCGCCTTTCAGGCCAATGCAACCCAGGGTACCCGGCACACCGCCGTCGGGGTGAATCCCGAAGCCGGAACGCGTGGTTTTGAACTGAGGTTCCAGCGGCAAAAAGAAACCTTGGCCGCTGGGATCACGGAAACTAGGGCCGATGGCATCGGTGAAGGACGTGACGCGGTTGCGCTTCACCAGGTATTCGCCCACGGGCAACGCACCGTTGCCGAAAGGACCGGAAACGGCCTCCCAGGATTGGCCTTTCGCGGGCCAAGAGAGTCGTTCGTCAGAGATAGAATATTCGAGATCTGCCATTTGGTAGTGCTCCCACTTAAAAGGAATGTTGTGCCGTCTCAACACCGCGTTCCCTCATGGAAAACGGGCCGAGGCGGTTGGTTGGTCACATTCCCCCGCCGCGCGACCCTTAACCCGCGCGAACGGAGGTGAGGTACAGCGCCTTACCCGCCGTCGCGCTCTGGCAATAACAAGTCGAACAGACGGCTGTTGTGGGTAAAACGATGCTTGATGCCTATGCGCCATTCAAGTTCCACGCCACATGACCGAAAACCCCAATAAAACAAGGGCTCGGGGAAAATCTTACAGCCTTATCCATTCGCGTTAGAATGGGGTTGTTCGGCGCATCGAACGGCCTTTATTCCGAAAAAGGAACACAACCGGTGAACAAGGTTTCCTTCAACCCCTTCCATTCAGCCGCCACCGCCCTGCATGCCTGGTTGCGCGAGTGGCGCGATTACCTCGGCGAGCTAAGGTACTACACCCGTCCCCGCTTCGCCCTCGCCGATCTTTTGCTGGCATGGCTCTACCTGCCCCACAACGCCTACCGCGTCAGTCGCACCTTTCTCGAACAGCGCGGCGAGGCCGATGTCTTCCGCTACGGCGAAACGCCGCTGCGCATTCTGGCGCACATCGTCAAACGCTGCGATTTACAACCCGGCCACCGTTTTTTTGAACTTGGCTGCGGTCGCGGTCGTACCTGTTTTTGGTTGCACCTGGTTGCCGGCCTAACCACTTTCGGCATCGATTACGTGCCCACCTTCGTCCACAAGGCCGAATGGCTCAAAACCCGCCTGCTCGGCGACCGGCAGGGATTGCGGTTTGTCTTGGCCGATGTGCGCGATGTGGACTTCACCACCGCCGATGCGGTTTACCTGTACGGCACCGGCTTCGATGAAGGTTTAATCGGCGACCTGATCACGGCCATGGCCGACTTGCACCGCGATGCCTGGGTGATCACCGCCAGCTATCCGCTCACCGATTGGCCCGAATGCACCTTCTTGCAGTTGGTCGATCAAATTGAAGTGGACTATACTTGGGGACGCACCCACCTCTACCTTCACCGCCGCACCTAACACAGATTGAGGTTCCATGCCGATTAAAACCCTGGTCCCCCGCGCCGCCGGCCAATACAGCGCCTTCCCGACCTGCGTCACGGTCGGCGATTCCTTTTATCTCTTTTATCGACAGGGCCAAAAAGGCAAATGGGGCACCCACGGATTTGGGGGGACGGTGCAACGCGCGGCTTGGAACAAAGCAGCCCTCCTCACCTATTTGGAAGGACAAACCGACAGCTGTCCCGAGCCCCAGACGGCGACGCTTTTCGGCAAAACCGGTCACAACGAAATGGACGCAATTGTCAGCCCCCTCGGGGAGACAACCAGCCTGGCCACCCGGTACTTTGACAAAAACCGCGGCATGTTCTCTTTTGTCAGCTTTAGCCGCGACCTCTCCTTCCCCGACCGCCAAGCGGTCACGGTGCCCGGCCTGCACTGGTTTGTTTTTTACGGCAAAGCCTTCGTCCACGGTGACGATTTCCTGTTCCCCGCATACGGCGGCACCAAACCGGGCGTTTTGATGGAACCTTTTCTGCTGGCCACCAAGCGGACCCAACCCGGTGCGGCATGGCGCGTGTTCGCCGCGCCCGCGTCGGGAACAGACACCCTACAACTAAACGAATCCTCGCTGTGTTTTTTTGAAAACACCTGGCATTTGTTCAGCCGCAAACACGGCAAACCCTTTGCCCTCTACCACACCACCTCCCCCGACCTGAACCAATGGTCAAAGCCGGTGGAATGGCAAAGTCACGCCCACGCCCCCATGGCGGTGGTTTTTGAAAACCGCGTGTACCTCAGCTACCGCACCATCCTCTCCGACGAAAACGAGGAAGGCTGTGAGGCAAAGCCGGTGGCGGGGACGGCGCTGAGCCGTCCGTTCGAAGACGCGCCCGACCTGGTACTCGACACCTTCCCCGGCAACATCTACGACGGCGGTTACAGCGATATAACCCAACTCGACGGCCGCCTGCTGGTGGTTTATTACCACGGCAACACGGCGGGCGAACCCTACCTGCGCGCGTGGCTGCAGGACAAACCGGACGACTGGACGGTTCGCGAATGACCTGCGAGTACAGCCGCCATCCCAATTGGGAGGAACGCTACCAAACAGCCAAACGTCTGCTGGCTCAGACCAACCTGCTGGTGCTGACGGGTCCGAGCGGCGTGGGGAAAACCACCGTCGCCGAGTTGTTGCACCGCCATGGCGACCGCGATTCGGAACCGCTGTTGTTCCACCCAGCCGCGGCCATGACCCAGGGCTTGTTCGAAAGCCAAATTTTCGGCCACCAAAAAGGCGCCTTCAGCGGCGCAACCAAGGATTACGGCGGTCTGGCCGGTGCAACCGGTCAAGGCACCTTGGTGATTGAGGGTCTGGAGGATTGGCCGCTCACCGTCCAAGCCAAAATGCTGCGCTTCATTCAAGAACGCATGTACCGCGCGGTGGGCGCCAACCGCGAGCGGGTTTTTGTCGGTCGCTTGGTGTTCACCAGCCGCATTCCCTTGCGCAACCTGATGTACGAAAACGCCATCCGCGAGGATCTCTATTTCCGCCTTTCCGGCAGTGAAATCGCGCTGCCGACGCCCGCGCAACGACCGCTCGATTTCCATGCCGTCGCCGAGGCCATGTGCGCGCAACTCAAACGCGAAATGAACATCCAATCAACGCACCCGAATCAAACCGATTTGGAACACCTGCGCGGCCTGTCCCTCCCCGGCCACTTTCACGACTTGCGCAACCGCCTGCTGCAAAGCATGATCACGGACATGCCCATTGAAGCACTGAGCATCCCGGAAGAAGACCACGGCGCGGGCCTGCAACAGGGCGAACTGCCCGACACGGGCACGCTCAAGGGCGATCTGGCCAAGGTCGAGGCGGTGCTGATCCAACGCGCGCTGGAACTTTACCCCCACAATCGCAAAGCGCTGGCCAAACACCTGGGCGTCTCGCTGCGCTCCCTGCTCTACAAGCTCAAGGAACACGGCCTTAATTAGCACCCACCAAGGGTTTGGCGCCGGCAACAAACAAGCTCATCTTTACCAATCACTTACATAAAAACAACCTGATCGTGGTTAGGATTTCGTCCGCCGCGAGCCATACGGAATAAATTTCAAAAAGTTTCTAGGGGAAATGCAAAGCCCGTTCGTTTTTTCGGATAACCGGGCGGGTGAGACGCATTGGACTTCAAAAACCAGCGCAATATACCCCAAAAAAAATGTCCGGTTTTTCTGCTAAAAATCGCTAATCACAAGTAAGACTGAGCAAAACCAAAAGTTCGGTGGAGGGCGTCACGACGCCGGGCCGTTCATGAAGGTTTACGATTTATCAAATCGGCAACGCCCCGCCGTTATGCGAATAACAGCCGCCGGTGGGACGCGCACTCAGTGTTCAAGGTCGTTTTGGGACTTTGACCCCCGTGGGAATCCTCGGTCGCCCGGGTCAGGCACCGTTGCTTTTCGCCATAGGGAACCACGCGCTACCCCTGGATCGCAGGATTCAGGCGAAGTCATTTGCACCCCTGTTCTGAATGGAACCGGTGGTGATCACCAGAGATCAAGCCACGCGTGGGTACGTAATTGATCTCATGGAAGACCCTTTTTGCCGATGCCGACACCCGGATTGGGGACTGCCGCCTTGCGGTTGTTTCATCCATTCCCATCCGTCTCGTGTCATTGCGGCATCGGTTCCATTTTTCGTGGCGAACACAATGTTTCGTCCTGTTACCTAAATTGAGCGATTCTTGGCGGGACACTCGCACAACCTGTTGGGCTGTAACTTGTCGTGAAAATGCTCGACGTACTTTACAAGTACGCCTGTGCTTTTCCCAACAAGTTTCGCACCAACATCTTGCACGATTGCCTCCACCCGAATCGCACACTTTAGGTTCTATTTCCCTCAACCGAGGGTCGTATCTCCCTCAGCCGAGGGCCGTAACATGGCGACCGAGCTCGTCTATGGCCTTGCTATGTCTCGATTTGGGTCACTCGCAATAATGAGGACCCGGCTGCGAATCCTATTGTTGAAACACAAGGAGAAAATCATGGTTATTTCCAAATACCGCAAGGTATGGTGCCTGTGGTGCGCCTTTTTTGCGCTCACACCCGCTTTCGCCCAACAAACCGGCAACTTAACCGGCACCGTTGTCGATGAACTCGGCGGCCCGCTTCCCGGCATCACGGTGTTGCTCGAATCACCGGCGTTGCAGGGCTCGCGAACCCTGGTCACCGCGGAGAAAGGCCTGTTCCTGGCCCGTCTGCTCCCGCCGGGCACCTACCAAATCACCGCCACCATGACCGGCTTCCAAACGCTCAAACAGGAAGCCAGGGTCACCATCGGCGCCACCGCCCGCGTGAGGATGGTGATGCGGCCGGAAAGCACCCAAGAGGTTTTGATTGTCACCGCGGATCGCGAAACAGCCTTGGACACCCACCAAATTTCCAGCAACTTCGACGGCGATTTTGTGGAAAAGTTGCCCCGCGCCCGCGACCTCGAATCCATCGCCACCTTGGCACCCGGCGTCACCAACGGCCCGGTCAACAGCGGCATTTCCATTAACGGCGCCGCCTCTACCGAAAACGTGTTCATGCTGAACGGCGCCTTTATTAACCAGGACGGCATTCGCGGCGCGGCCGACGACCTCTTCATCGAGGACGACATCGAGGAAACCCAGGTGATCACCGGCAATGCCTCGGCCGAGTTCGGTTTCTTCGCGGGCGGCATGGTCAACAGCATCACCAAGTCCGGCGGCAACGAATTCCACGGCACCTTCCGCACCCAACTGAGCAACGAAGATTGGACGGCGCGGAACCCACTGGAATTGCAAGCCGGAAGCGAAAACGTCGACAAAATCAACAAGGAATTCACCTTCACCGCCAACGGGCCCATCATCAAGGACCGCTTGTGGTTCGCCACCTCGGGCCGCAAATTCGACACGGAAATCACCAACCAACTCCAGCAAGGTTCCCCGCTCTCCGACGAACAAGCCCAGGCCTTGGGTCTCCCGACGGGCCAAACGGCACCGGGCGCCGAGAGCTTTAACACCGAAACCACCCGAACGCGGATGCAACTGAAACTGACGGGCACCCTTTACGAGGGCCACACCCTGGTCGCCTCTTATTTGGAAGACGAAGTCGATGTCGCGGAACGCCAGGTATTTAGTTCTCTGGACCGCGGCGCACTTGCCCCGAACTCGGCCTATCCCAGCGATTTGACCACCCTGAACTACCGCGGCCTGTTGAGCCCGGCCTTAACGGTCGACGCCAACTACGCGATTCGCAACAGCTCCTTGCAAACCGGTTTCGCGGACAGCGACCGCATCTCGGGCACCAACCTGGTTCACCGCGACCAAAACAGCGCCTTCAGCCACGCGCCCTTTGGCAACGGGGCCACGAACCAACGCAACAGCCACAACTGGAACCTGAAATTCTCCTACTTCCTCAACACCCCGAAGCTGGGTTCCCACGACATCACCTTCGGCGGGCAAGGCATCACGGAAGAACGCAACGAGAACAACCACCAATCCCCCAACGGTTGGCAATTGCGCCCGCGTTGGACGCGCTGGGACGGCGACCAGGTGGTGCCGATTTTCACCCCGGGCACGGACGACGCCACCGCGGCTTGGATTCTGTACTTTCCGGTAGCCAACATTTCCCAGGGCAGTGATTTCACCACGCGGGCGGCCTTCCTCAACGATGTGTGGACCCTGAACGAACACTTCTTTTTCAACGTGGGCCTGCGTTATTCGCAGAACCGCACCGCCGCCGAGGACGGCCAAGAACTGTCGAGCACCAACAACCTCAGCCCGCGTCTGACCGCGACCCTTGATCCCTTCGGTGACGGCGTGCATCAGGTCAGCCTGGGTTACAACGTCTACGAGGGCAAGCTGAACGACGCCGCCCAGGACGGCTCCACCGCGGGGACGCCGGCGGTCATTCAATGGCTGTACAACGGCCCGCAAACGGAACAAATCGCCGATGTGTTCCAGTGGATGGAGGAGAACTTCGAGGGCGGGGTGGCCGCGGCCGAGGCGTTGGACCCCGATGTGCTCAACAACCAGTGGAGCATTTACAACACCTACACCCCGGAAGTCACCCCGGAAGCGCTGCCGATTGTGGTCGGCGAAGGCGGCTTGGACGGTGTTGAAGTGACGGAGTTCAGCTTGGGTTACAAACAAAAGCTGGGCAACCGCGGTTACTTCAAAACCGATTTCATCCTGCGCGAGTACGGCAACTTCTTGGCCCGCAACATCAACAGCACCACCGGCCGCACCACCAACGGCGTGGACCGCACCGTGCTGGCCAACGACAACGGCAACTACGAACGCGATTACAAGGGTTTTAACCTCTCCGGTCAATACCGCTTCGCGGACAACTTCAACCTGGGCGGCAACTACACCTTCGCCCAAACCAACACCAACATTGTTGGCGAAACCAGTGGTTCCGGCGCGGTGGCTACCTCAACCACCACGACCTATCCCGAATTCAACCACCCGCGCACCAACCTGACGGGATTGGCCGAGGACATGAGCGAACACAGCCTGCGCTTGTGGGCGGCCTACGACCTGAACACCACCGTCGGTGACTTCACCTTCAGCACGCTCGCGAGTTATTTCTCGGGTACGCCCTACGGCATGTCCTACAGCATCCCCATTCGCGGTCGGGAAACGGAATTCGGTTTGCCCGATCCCGCCACCCTGCCCTACCGCAGTCCACCGCGCAGCATCAACTACGACATCACCGACCCCGACGCGTTGAAATGGGACGCCATGACCTCGGTCGACCTGGGCGTCAACTACAGCTTGCGGTTGATGAACCGGTACGAACTGTTCATGCAAATCGACATTAACAACCTGTTCAACAGCGACAGCCAAATCGACGGCAATAAAACGGTTTCCGCCATTTCGGGCGCACCGGCCTTCGACCTGGCCACGGAAACCCCGGTCGAAGGGGTCCACTACCAACGGGGCAGCCGTTTCGGACAAGGCACGGTCGCCGCCCACTACCAAAACCCACGCACGATCACGATTGACCTGGGTTTCAAATTCTAAATCAAACCTTTGCAGAAGGGTGGGTTTGACATCTGGGTGAAACCCACCCAACCTCGAACGGGCGACGTCAGGGCAAGACGTCGCCCTTTTTTTACCTAAGAAGCGCGATAAGAGCGAGGGATTTTGGTTAAAGATCTGGAGCGAAATGGTTTGGAAAAAGCGGACCGGGGTCGCGCCCGACCGCACCCATTGGGTGCGGTGAGCATTTTCACAGACCGTTGCAGCCCAGAGGTTTATCCAAAATCACCGCGAGTTATCGCGCTTCTTAGGTTTTATGCCTGCTCTTTGAAAACGCCACTATATTTGAAGAATCAAATCCTTAAATCAAAAAAAGTGCGCAGGTTATTGATGATTCTTGTTTGCCAAGAAACGCTCGAGTTCTGAAAGCGGAACCCGCCGAATAAACACTTCTTCATCCTCGTAGCAATTAACATAAGCATAGCCATTATGTTTCATAAGAACTTTAAAAATATAATCATTGGGACGCCCTCTTATGGGAATGCGCTTACCCGTCAAATCAAACGCAAAGTCGGGTTTTAATCGGCCTGGCCGCAACATCCCAAAAGCGACCAGATGATCATCGACCGTGTAATCCACTCGGAGGATGGGAGAAAAAAAATCAGGAAAATGAAATTCTGTCGGCGTAACTTCAAGAGCATGATGTGCCTGCATCATTGAAAGCATCTTTTTTGCAGTCTCCTCTCCCCAGGCCTTATCAAAAGGAACAAGACGAACCTGTTCCTCAACCTAAATTGAGCGATTCTTGGTGGCGCACTTGCTCAACCTGTTGGGCTGCAAGGTGCAGTAAAAATGCTCGACGTACCTTCCAGGTACGCCTGCGCTTTTTCCAACACCTTTCGCTCCAACATCTTAAGCAATTGCATCCACCCGAATCGCACACTTTAGGTTCAAGCACATGAAACAAGGTTCCACGGTGGGTGTCGAAAACACGAATTAAAAATCGATTCTTGTCGGCTTTCGCAAGCCGATGCCGCTGCTTGGAAAATGCGGGTGGAATCGGCCTGCCTGCTGGGTTGAATCGATTCCCTTCAAAGGTGGTATCATGATCAACATCTAATACCTTTTGCTCCTTAAAATCTTTTGAAAACCAAATGAGCTCAACCTTACCGCTCGTGAGTGGCCGTTTATACCTAAGAAGCGCGATAAGAGCGTGGGATTTTCGTTAAAGATCTGGAGCGAAATGGCTTGGAAAAAGCGGAAGCGCACCCAGTGGGTGCGGTGAGCATTTTTACAGGCCGTTGCAGCCCAGAGGTTTAGCGAAAATCACCGCGAGTTATCGCGCTTCTTAGGTTATAGGCAATCCAACTTTTACCGGTAGGGAACCAATCGGCATCAAAAGGTTTCTTGATCTTCTGGAGTGGCTTCCCTCTTGAATCGAAAAGCGTAAAGAAGACAGCGTCCTCAATATAAACCACCCCGTCAAAAAAGCTAATCCCGTCAGAAAAGAAAAATTCACCCGGTCCTTCTCCACGTGATCCAAATTCGTTCAGTAACGTAATTTGCTGCGAATAATGACGAATTTTGTGCTCACGGGCATCCAAAATATAAAAGGACCCATCATCTCCCTGGGCAAAATTCCTTGGAAAAAGCGGTTGAAAGAGGCCGACAGAACCAGATTGACCTATCCCAAACAAACTCAAAACACAAAAAACAATGACCATCTTTCAACCTTACATTTTCAGGACGTTCGTGACGGTGGTGCCTCCAGTCGACGTTCTCCCTACTTTGAAGCGAAAACCTAAGAAGCGCAATTAGTCACGGTGATTTTAGCGCGCGGCTTAGGTAAAAGCGTTCGCATCTAAGAGAACCAGTAACCCACGCTTAACCCAAGACGTGAAGCTGAGTCAATTTATCGGCTAAAAAACACTTCTACGCCCATTTCTCAACCCCCTCCCATAGAACACCAGGCCAAAGGCCGATGTGCCTTTCGACACCGTTGTTGTTTGGGATCGGGGCGCGCCGCGGTAGCGCCCTCCTCCAAACCAACCTGGCGTCAAAATTCAAAATTCGTGTGTGGCGCGAACTTAATGGGGTCGTGCTTTGGAAGCAGCCTGGGGTTGTTTTTCCCAATTCATCGCGGCCACGACACCCTGGCGGGCCAGGTCGGAGGCTTCGCCGAGAATGCGCGCCGCTTCCTGGGGCGCATGAAAACCCATCGAGTTTTCGGCGGCGATAAAGTCGAGGCGCCACTGCGCTTTTCGCTGGAATTCACGCGCCGCATGCAGCTGCGCGTCATTGGCGCCGGCTTCCTTGGCCGCGACAATGGCGTCGATCAGCGCAATAATCGCCTTGCCGCCGTTTTGCAACAGGCGGTGGTTGCGGTCTTGAATCACATCCACCCGCGCCTGAATCTCTTTTTCGGAAAAATGGTGGCAGGACTGACAGGCGCGACTGATGTTAAGCAGCGGTGAACGCACCCAGTGATCGCTCACTTTTAAAGCGCCGTCGCGCATATACGGCATATGGCAATCGGCGCAAGACACCCCGCTGCGCGCGTGGATTCCTTGGCTCCACAACTCGAACTCGGGGTGTTGGGCTTTCAGAATCTCGGCACCGGTTTCCTTGTGTTTGTAATCGTAAAAGCGTTCGCCGCTAGACAGCTTGGTTTCGTCCCAAAAACGCTCCTGCTGTTCAACACTCATGCCGTTCCCCCAGGGAAAGGTGAGCGGAAAATCGGAGGAACAATAGTATTCAACGTGGCATTGGCCGCAGGAGAAGGAACGCATTTCGGTGCGGGAGGCCATGGTGTTGGGATCGTAGGCGGTTTTGCGATTGCTTTCGCGCCAGGCCAAAATAGAGGGTAAATGGGGTACCTCGGCGTCGGATTCGGCCAAGGCTTGGATGCCCTTGATGAACCCCGGCCGGGTCACCCGCAAGCCCATGGTGTTGGGTTCGTGGCAATCAACACAAGAGACCGGATGGGCCTCCCCTGTTTCGTGCAGCATTTTGTTCAGCTCGGCGTAGGGTATGGCGTGGGTCCCGGTAAAACCTTTCATGGCGTCGCCGTCACCCAACTGCCGGTAGAGGGGCATAACCGAGGCGTGGCAGTGCAAACACGAACCGGACTGGGGTTTGCTCTGCCGTTCGGTTTCTTCCTGGTCGGTCAACATGTAGGCGTGGCCGCGGCGGTCGCGGTAATCAATGGCAAAGGCGTACCCCAAAAACATGCGGCGCAACCAGGGATCGCGCTCAATTTTTTGCGCGGGCAAAGCCTCGGAGCCACCGTGACCGCCGAAGCGGGTACGCGTGGAAACCGCGGTTTTTTTGTAGGATTCGTACTGGCGCGGCCAGTTTTGTCCCCATTTGGCGGGATCGGTATCGTCCTCGGTGACGGTCACCAGGGGAACAAAGGTCGCCTGGGCTTCCACTTTTCGCTCAAACACATTTAAGAGCAGCATGGTCGCGAACACACCCGCGCCAATGCCCAGGAACAGCGTCACGACCAAAAAGATGGGGCTGGTGAAGAAAGAACGCTTGTTTTGATCGGCCATCGAACCCTCCTCGCGCCGGGGTGTCATTGGTTTTTTAAGCTTTTGCGCAACTGCTGCAAACCGGCGCGGCCGGGATAGCTGTCGAGCACGCCCATGGTGGCGCGCTCGCCGTGGCCCACGTCTTGGTGGCAATGAACGCAGGAGAATTGTCCCGGCTTTGGTGCCTCGGCATCGGGAAACGCCTGGGAGGCGGTCATGCCGTGGGTCAATGCAGCGTGACACGACAGACAGTTCTGTTGCAGCGTGCGACTGTTCTTTTCATTGATTTGGATCGGTTCTTTGAAGTTCTGCAGGGTAAAGGCTTTGGAGTGGTTCCAGCCATTTTCGGCCTTGGCGAGATATTTCGCCAAACCTTCGTGGGGCAAATGGCAATCGACACAGGTGGCCGCGCTGCGATGGCTCGACTTCAACCAACTGTCGTATTGCGGGCGCATGATGTGGCAGTTAACACAGGCCTCGGGGTCTTTGCTGAAATAAGAGGTGCCCTCGGCATATTCAAAAGTGGCAACGCCGATGCCGAGACTGGTTCCGGCAACAAATACCGTAACCAAGAGCAACAGGCGCAACCGTTTATCCGAAGCATCCATGGCCTCACCTCACGCTTTATTGAGATGAATTATCAGTTGCAACTTAGGGCATTTATTTAACGAAGATACAGTTGTATTCTAGCCGACCCACGCCACATATGACACCCCTAAATCCACCTAAATCATCGCCACTTGGTTTCCCAGCCTAAGGGGAGCGAGGCGAAAAAGCACAGAGACGGCGGTCGAGCAGGCAGCCGGCCAGGAGGAGCAACAGGAAAAACGCGGCATGGTTTACGGCAGGTGGTTGATATGGGCCAAGGTCGTGGCTTGCTCCCACCAGATCTGGTTGTGCAGAAGGAAGTGGTTTGAGCGTTCCAAGCTTTCGATGCGCAGTTCACCTAAGAAGCGCGATAACTCGCGGTGACTTTCGCTAAACCTCTTATGTGTAGCGGGGCACCTCGCATCTCGGAAACCAAAAATAGCGTGATGTGATGTCCCAGCCGCTCGATTTTGAAGCTAATGTGTTTAATGCTCAGAAGCTTAGCGGAAACCCCCG
>NZ_JAFREP010000040.1 GCF_017377855.1 Acanthopleuribacter pedis | reverse complement strand
GGAGGATGGGGCAAACGGGTGTGGTTTCGGCATCCATGAACCCGGCGGTTCGGTTAGGGGTCGTTTGGCCGGCGCCTTCAGCGCCTGCGCGACGGGAACTCCCGGGGACCCTGGGTAAACGGTTGTTCCAACCATTTACCCAGGGCTGAAATCCGTAACGCCTTCGGCGTAACCAAAGGTCGTTCGCCTCCGGCTCACCGTTTAAATCAGTTGTGGACCACGCCTTGCGGTGTGCGAACCCCTTCGGGGTGCGCCGGATCAGCCCACGGTTTGTACCGGCGCGCCACTGGAGCACAGGCCTTGGGGTTCACGGAGGGGAAAACGCTGAAGGCGTTGACACCGCGGGCGTTTCGTTTTTTCAACCCCGCGAGGAGGATGGGGCAAACGGGTGTGGTTTCGGCATCCATGAACCCGGCGGTTCGGTTAGGGGTCGTTTGGCCGGCGCCTTCAGCGCCTGCGCGACGGGAACTCCCGGGGACCCTGGGTAAACGGTTGTTCCAACCATTTACCCAGGGCTGAAATCCGTAACGCCTTCGGCGTAACCAAAGGTCGTTCGCCTCCGGCTCACCGTTTAAATCAGTTGTGGACCACGCCTTGCGGTGTGCGAACCCCTTCGGGGTGCGCCGGATCAGCCCACGGTTTGTACCGGCGCGCCCCGAAGCGGGCCGCACAACCCTATCTATGGACCATGCTTTGAATAAACGCCGTGCGGAGCCCGGCAACGCTGGACGCCCCCTGAAGGGGGGCAATATGTTAGCCCCGGGTACGACCATTGAAAATGGTCGCACCCTGGGTCTTTGGGGTTCACGGACGGGAAAACCCTGAAGGGGTTGACACCGGGTGGCTTGCCAACCGTCGGCAAAAAAAATCCCAAACGAAATACGCCGATTTCCCACCTTCAACCCCCGCCAAAGCCCAAAACGAAAAGGGAATGAAAAAAGTTTTACAGAGTGAAACGGGCTAAATAAGCCCATTTTCGGGCTCGAATCATGTTTTCCTTGTTTGGGTTTGGTTAGAAGAGAAACGAAAGGGGTGGAAGAAATGGCCAAAAAGGCAAAAGTGTGATTAACTGGTGTAATCCCAGTAAATTGATGCATGCGTGACGATCCTTAGAGGTGTGAACGGCGGCTTTATGTCGGGTTTTTGACGACGTTACCGGGCGCACAACTCAGGAATTTACTTGACTTTGTGTGAGGGAGCGCATCACGGCGGGCCCGTTTTTTTCTCGCCAAAATGCAACAATTCCTTTCCGCTTTGTAAAACCTGGGTTATTATCTCGACCTTAGGGGGATTCACCACAATGAGTCGTTTTGGGTAATAGAGATACACGTCACGTGATGCCGTCTGTGCGGAGGGGTGCCGACACAGACCTTAGAAAGGCGGACCGTACGTGCTGTCGCGTTGTATCGGAATTGTGAATTTAGGAAGACAAATGGTTGCTTCCGCCGCTCTGTTCTTAACGAGCAAGACTTTGCGGCATGATTCCCCGCTCATTGCTTCAAGTCCTTAGATATGGAGGATCGTAGTTATCATGAACACAAGGCTTTCCAACGTCGTATTCGGCGTTATGTTTGCTGCGCTTTTTGCTTTTCCCGCGTTTGCGCAACAGACTGGTAATATTAACGGTAGTGTCGAGGATGCCAACGGCGAACCGCTGCCCGGCGTCGTAATCACCCTCGAATCACCTGCCCTTCAGGGTACCCGTACCGCTGTTTCTGCTGAAACCGGTCAGTACCTCGTACGTCTTTTGCCGGCCGGTATTTACACCGTGACCGCCACCATGCCCGGTATGAAAACCGTCAAACTCGAAACACGTGTATCCATCGGTACGACCACCCGTCCCAAAATGGTGATGGAGCCCGAAGGCACCAGCGAAGTGCTGGTTGTTGTGGCCGACCGTGTTTTTGAATTGGATACCACCCAAGTCGCCACCAACTTTGAAGGCGACTTCGTCGAGAAACTGCCCCGTGCTCGTGACCTTCAGTCTGTAGCGCGTTTGGCACCTGGTGTTACCACCGGTGCATTCGGCGGTATCTCCATTAACGGTGCATCTGCAACGGAAAACGTGTTCATGCTGAACGGCGCTTTCGTTAACGGTGACGGTATCCGCGGCCGTGCGGACAACCTGTTCATTGAAGATGACATTCAAGAAACGCAGGTTATCACCGGTAACGCCTCTGCTGAATTCGGTTTCTTCGCCGGTGGTGTGGTTAACTCCATCACCAAGTCCGGTTCCAACGAATTCCACGGTACCTTCCGTGCTTCTCTGTCCAACGAAGATTGGCTCGCGCGCGATCCACTGGAACTCGAAGCCGGTACCGAAAAAGTTGACACCATCAACAAAGAATACACCTTCACCTTCAACGGTCCCATCGTAAAAGACCGCTTGTGGTTCGCCGTTGCCGGTCGTTCATTCGACACCGACGAAACCGAATCACTGCGTGCCGGTACCGCCCTGAGCGACGCGCAAGCGACTGCACTGGGTCTGCCCACCGGTCAAACCGCGCCTCCCGCGCGTGGTTACACCGAGGTTACCGAGCGCCAACGTCTCCAGTTGAAGTTGACCGGTACCATCGCTGAAGGTCACCAGGTTGTTGCTTCCTACTTGGAAGACGAAGTTGACGTCATCAACCGTCAAACCTTCGTATCCATTGGCACCAGCGCCTTGGATCCCGCTGCTTCTTTCCCCGGTAGCCTGCTTTCATTGAACTACCGCGGTATTATCACCCCTGCTTTCACCGTTGACGCCAACTACTCCGAGCGCACCGGCGAACTGGGTGGTGGTTTGATCACCGACGACATCATCGCCGGTACCACCTTGATTCACCGTGACCAAGGTAACGCATACTCCAACGCGCCTTTTGGCGGCGGCGGTGTTGCCGAGCGTAACTCTGAAAACTGGAACTTGAAGTTCTCTTACTTCTACAACTCCACCAACCTCGGCTCTCACGACATCACCTTCGGTGCCCAGAGCTTGACCGAGACCCGTAACGAAAACAACTTCCAGTCGCCTACCGGTTGGCAGTTGCGTCCTCGTTGGACCCGTTTCGACGCCAACGGCGAACCCATCCCCATCTTCCAAGGTGACGGCACCGTTGGTGGTTCTGCTTGGTTCGTATACTTCCCCGTCGTAAACCTGTCCCAAGGTTCCGACTTCACCACCGAAGCGTTGTTTGTGAACGACGTATGGACCTTGAACGAAAACTGGTACTTCAACATCGGCGCGCGTTTCGACCGCAACGATACTGCTGCTGAAGATGGTCAGGAACTTTCCGCTACCGATAACTTCAGCCCCCGTTTGACCGTGAACTACGATCCTCGTGGTGACGGTGTTCACCAGTTCAGCTTGGGCTACAACGTTTACACTGGTAAGTTGAACGACGCTGCTCAAGACGGTTCTACCGCCGGTTCTCCCGCGATCTTCGCTTGGATCTACGACGGTCCTCAAACCGAAAGCATCGCCGACGTTTACGCTTGGTTGGAATCTGCTTTCCCCGGTGGCCGTGCCGCTGTTGAAGCCCTCGACGCCAACGCCATCCAAAACCCTTACCTCTTCTTCCAAGACTTCTCTCCCGACACCTCTTTTGAATCACTTTCCGTGGTTCCTCAAGCCGGTGGTTTGGATGCCTTGGACGTAACCGAAATCAGCTTGGGCTACAAGCACAAGTTGGGCAACCGTGGTTTCGTAAAGTCTGACGTCATCATTCGTGAGTACGGCAGCTTCCTGATCGGTACCATTGACACCACCACGGGTCAAAACACCTTTGGTGTTGACCGTACCGTTCTTTCTAACTGTGACGACTGCTACGAGCGTGAGTACTTCGGTATCAACCTCTCCGGTCAGTACAAGTTCGAAAACGAAATCACCTTCGGTGGTAACTACACCTACTCTCAAGCTGAAGGTAACATCAACGGTGAAACCTCCGGTTCCGGTGCGATCTCTACGGAACGTACCACCACCTATCCTGAGTACGCCGGCTACAGCCGTGCCAACCCTACCGGCCTCTTGCCTGAGAACATTGAGCACACCCTGCGTATGTGGGCGGGTTACGACCTGAACACCTCGTTTGGTACCTTCAACTTCACCGGTTTGTTTAACTACTTCTCCGGTATTCCTTACGGCATGCAGTACAACGTACAGATTGGTGGTCGTGAGACCGAATACGGTTTCCCCGATCCTGCTACCCTGCCTTACTCCGAACCGCCCACCGAGGCGACTTACCACGTAACCGATCCTGATGCATTCGAGTTCGACAGCTTCACCTCTCTCGACCTCGCTGTGAACTACAGCTTCACCATTCAGAACCGTTACGAGTTGTTCGTTCAGTTCGAAGTAACCAACATGTTCAACGGTGATGCGCAAATCGACGGTAACCAGACGGTAACGGCCATCTCTGGTGCACCTTCTTTTGACATCTTCAACGAAACGCCTGTCGAAGGCATTCACTACGAGCGTGGCGGCAGCTTCGGTGAGGGTACCCTCAACCAGCACTTCCAAGCTCCTCGCGAAATGACCATCGATCTTGGTATTCGTTTCTAAGTCACCTTAGTTGTCGGTAGGCGCTTGCGCTTGCCGACTTCCCTTGAAAAGCAGGTCTGGTTCACCCCGGGCCTGCTTTTTTCTGTTTAGGATGTTGTGGATGGTGGGTGTTCCAGATGTGCCAGGGTTGTTGTTGGAAGGTTCTCAGGATGGGCGATGGAGCATTGGCTTTGGTCCATTGCTGATCGCGCCTTGGATGGGCAGGATATTAGGATCGGTGCCACGCCTGCCTGCCGGCGCTGCCCGGTTGCGTCTGCCTTCGCAAGCTATGGCAGGTCGGACCGCGGATGAATGGGTCTACCAAGATCGAAACGCCTCGCCCTTGGCTACCATCTTTTTCCTTGCAACAGTTTGAACTCGCTCCATACGACGAATCTTGGCGAGAACCACGGGCCGGTAGGCCTTCTGCTCTATCACCTCACCCTTCATAGCGGAAAACGCTTCAAGGGGAAGGCTATGGGCATCGCTCGAAACGCATCCAGGGCGGGAAGCGCCGAGGAAAGCAGGTAACCACCATCGCCCATCCTGCTTATCAAAGGCGGAATAGGAATCGAAAAGCAGGCAGACGCTCATCGCCCTATCCTGCGAAAAAAACGGCGCCTCCAAAGCGGAAGTGGCCGCGACAGGTAGCCAAACCTTCATCGCCTCACACTAAAGCGGAAGCGGGATCGACAAGCAAACATCCATCGCCTGATCCTCGCCCTAAATCGAACGATCCTGGCCCGCATAAAGGATGTAATCCAACTGCTCATCGCGGCCTAGGACGAAGATTTGCGAGCCGACTTTCTCAAATCCTTCTTTGGCGTAGTAACGCAGCGCGCGGTGGTTTTGGGACCAGACGCCCAACCAAATTCCCCGGTATCCCTGTCCCCGGGTAGCTGCAAAACAATGTTCCATCAGCTTCTGCGCCAAGCCTTGGCCGTGAAAGGGCTGGTCGATATAGAAGCGGCATAACTCCAGATTGGGTTGTGATGCGAGGGTGACGGCCGTGGGTTCACCGCGATTGAGTTTGGCGTATCCTGCCACGGCATGGTCTTTTTCTAAGATGAGGTAGGTGATGTCGGCGTCATGGAGTTCGGCGCGGACGCGATCCAGGCCAAAGCTTTCCGCCACGTACTGTTCCATGTCTTCCGCGGTGTTGTGTTCCCGGTAGGTATCGCGGAAGGTGCGTTCGACAAAGGCCTGAAGCGCGACGGCTTGGTCCGGGCCGGCTTTGCCGATCCGTACCGCGCTCATGACGCGCCGTCCAGTACCTGCTTAAGCGCCGTAAAAAAGGCGTCGGGCTGTTCCTCGAAATAGAAATGCCCGCCGTCGATTAACTGCATCGAAAAACCGCCGCGCGTTTGTTTTTGCCAGGCTTCGAGGTTGGCAACCGGCACACTGCGATCCGCGTTGCCGCCGATGGCGGCGATGGGGTGGGGCAGGGGTGGGGCGGGCTGGTAGAAATAGGTTTCCGAGAGCGCAAAATCGGCCCGTAACGAGGGCAGAATGAGCTGGAGCAGTTCCTTGTGGGCCAAGATTTCCGCGGGTAAACCGTCGTAGTTTTTGACGCCTTCAAGGAAGGCTTGATCGTCGAGACGGGCGATTTTGGGAAAAACACTTTTGACCTGGGGTGCGTGGCGACCGGAAACGATCAGCGCTTGGGGTTGCGCGCTGGTGAAATCGCAGAGGTAGCGGGCCAGCTCAAAGGAAACCATGGCGCCGAGGCTGTGGCCGAACAAATAAAAGGGCAGGTCGGTGTAGGGTTGCAGGGCTTGAGCCAAAGGCTGAACAAGGGCCTCAACCTGGGTGATGGGTTTTTCGCGCATGCGTTCCTGGCGGCCTGGCAGTTGCACCCCGACCACTTCTACATCCTCACCGAGAAACGTGTGCCAGTTTTTGACAAACACGGCTGAACCACCGCCGTGATGAAAGGCAAACAGGCGTTTCTTGGGGTTTGTATGGGGCGCAAAGCAGCGCAGCCAGGGCGTGCGGAAGGTGGTCATGGCGAGGCTCTCCCAGAGGTGTTTTCGAAGCAGGAAAGAACGATCCCCACCTTAACACAAAGCCTCAAACCGGGTTAATCCTTCGCGGGCGTTTTCACGGGATTGCCGGCGGCGGTGTATTCGTTGAGTTTGTTGCGCAGGGTGCGCAGCGAAATGCCCAACATCTTGGCGGCATGGGTTTTGTTGTTTTCGGTTTCGTCCAAGGTCAGCTCGATCAGCATGCGTTCTACCTCGGCAACCGACATGCCCGCGCGCATTTGGTAGCCCGGTGCGTCGCCTGCATCGGCCGCGTTTGCGCCGGCCTGTGTCGGTTGCGGCGCGTCGCTGATTTGCGGGGCCTCGCTGAACTGAAACAGGTCGCTGATTTCCAGTTCGTCCTTGCCGCTTAGGATCAGCGCGCGCTGAATCATGTTCTCCAGTTCACGCACGTTGCCGGGCCAATCGTAGCGCTTGAGGATGTTGCGCGCGGCCGGGGCCAGTTTGGCGTTGGGATTGCCGAATTTGCGGGTGAAGTGGGCGACCAGTTCTTCCAAATCTTCGATGCGCTCGCGCAGGCTGGGGATTTCCAGGGGAATCACGTTGAGGCGGTAGTAGAGATCCTCGCGGAAGCGGCCTTCCGCGATTTGTTTTTTGAGGTCGCGGTTGGTCATGGCGATGACGCGCACATCCACGTTGATGGGCTGTTTACCGCCGATGCGGTCGACCTCGTGCTCCTGTAAGACACGCAACAGTTTTGCTTGTAAGCCCAGCGGCATTTCGCCGATTTCGTCCAGCAGAATGGTACCGCCGTCCGCCATTTCGAACTTACCGGGTTTGGCGGTGAGCGCGCCGGTAAAGGAGCCTTTTTCATAACCAAAGAGTTCGCTTTCCAGCAAGTTATCGGGTAGCGCGGCGCAGTTGATGGCGATCACGGGTTTTTTGGCGCGCTCGGAGTGTTGGCAAATGAAGCGCGCCAGCAGTTCTTTACCGGTACCGCTTTCGGCCTGAATCAAGATGGTGGCGTTGCTGGCGGCGGCGCGTTTGGCCAGCGCGAGCAAGTGCAGCATTTTTTCGGCGCGAGTTACGATGTGGTAACGGTCCTCCGCGGTGTCGGCGCGGTAGGCGTTTTGCGGCATTTGTTTGACGAGGGCGTTGTAAACAATGCTTTCCAATTCTTTGGCGCTAAAGGGTTTTTGGATGAAATCGTAGGCACCGTATTTCATGGCTTCCACCGCGGTGGGAATGGTGCCGTAGGCGGTAACCAGCAGGACCTCGGTGGCGGGCGAGGCTTTTTTTACCTCGGCGAGGAGTTCGAGACCGGTCATGCCGGGCATGCGCAGATCGGTGATTAGCGCTTGGTAGCTGTGTTTGGTGACCATGCTGAGTCCGGTGGCGCCGTCCTCGGCGGTATCGACCTGGTAGCGTTTGCGCTTCAGTGTTTCGGCCATGGCGAGGCGCATGCCGTCGTCGTCATCGACTACCAAAATGCGATGGGCTTCCGGCCGAAAACTCATGATTCCTCCAGGATATGCTCTGTTTCACTTAGTCTAACGTTTCCCCGTTGCGCCGACCAGCGATTCCAGCGTTGCGTCGGCGGCCTACAGGCTACGCGGTAACGAGACATACACCGAGGTGCCACGATCCACTGCCGATTTGATATCAATGGCGCCCGCGTGTTTTTCGACGATCTGGTTGACCACGGAAAGACCCAAGCCGGTACCGCCGTGAAAGGTGGTGTAGAAGGGGTCGAAAATTTTGGGCAGCTGGTCGGCGGGAATACCGTGGCCGGTATCGGTGATCACGAGTTCGGCGAATTCGTCGTGGGTGTTGACTTGAATATCGAGGCGACCGCCGGGGGCCATCGCCTTAATCGCGTTGTTGCAAAGGTTAAGCAGCATTTGTTTGAGCAGGTGCGGGTCGGCTTCAATCATCAGGCGCCGTTCCGGCTTACGCAGGGTGACCTCGATGTTTTTTCGGGCCCGTTCCATTTCAAACAACGGCAAGCTCTGCTCAACCAGCGCCGCCAATTCAAGCGCTTCTTTTTTGGGGGTGACGTTGCGGGAAAAGGCCAGGATGTTGCCGACAATGTTCTCCAGGACGTTGACGCCGTGGGAGATTTGGCCTGCCAGCTTGGCCTGTTCCGGTTGTTCCTCCAGGTCGCCTTCCAGCAAGCCGGAGAACAATTTAATGGAACCGAGCGGATTGCGGATTTCGTGGGCTAACTCGGCCGCCATTTCACCCATTGCCGCCAGACGCGCGGTGCGTTTGCTCTGGCTTTGTAGGCGGTTGAGCAAGGTTTTGTCGGTCATCAGGATCAGCACCGACAAAATCCCGCCGCCCTCGGGCCGTACCAGCTTAAATTGCAACTCCAGGTCCCGTTGCCCGTCGGGTTGGGGCAGGGTCACCTCGCGTTTGGCGATGCGCGGCATGGTGCCTTCCAAGCAATCGTAAATGAAGTCGGCCACGGCTTGAGGCAGGTTCGCCTCGGCGTAATTCACGCCTACCGAACCTTCGAAATCCACGAGCTTCACCGCGCAAGGGTTGATCGCTTCCAGCACGCCCTCGAGGTCGACCACCATAATGCCGACCTGCAAGCTGTTGAGAATGCTGCGCAGGTGCAGACTTGTCGCTTCCTGTTCTAGCAGCGAGCGACGCAGCCGTTCGTTGGCGTCCGCGAGTTCGAGGTCCAGTTCACGGGTGTGGGCCTGCAATTCTTGGTAGGAGCGTTCCAGCACGGTGGAGGCTTCGTTAAAGGAGCGGAAGGCTTCGATGAGCAAGTTGGTTTCGGCGGCGCCGGTTGCGTCGGTCGGCGGGTTTTTAGAATTGGCCACCTTCTAGCTCCTTTTCCATTTGGTTGATGGTTTTGTTCGCGGCCAGCGAGTCGAGGCGCCGTTTGGCAAAAAGCGAATATGGCACGGAATCGGCGTCGGGCGACCAAGCGATTTGGCCGTAAATGCGCAGACTTTGCTTGCGTTTCCCCTCGAGTTCGAAAAGCCGTGCGATTTGGAGGTAGGCCCAATCGCGGTCGGATGCATCGTACTGCTGATCCACCAAAATGCGTTCGTATTGGTCGCGGGCCCCGTTGTAGTCGGCCAACTCAAACAGGCGGTCGGCGTAATAGAGTTCGGCCTCGCGCAGCAGGATCGGCAGGTCTTCGCGTAGGGAGGGGCGCCGTCTGGCCGTGGCGTAAAGGCGGTCGGCCAGGTTCTTTTTCTCTTCTTCCTGTGCTACCAGCGCAAGGCGGCGCAGCCGGCGGGCGTCCCAGATGTTGCCAATCACAAAGGGTTCCTCGGTGTATGGTTCTAGCAGCGTTTCACCGTCGACCCGCCGTGCGTTCAGTTCCATTTCCACGAATTGGTACTGGGGGTAGAAGCGGTCGCGTTCGCTGTAGATATCGGCGTATTCGGCCATGCGCAACGTCAGCTTTTCGTCCATGCGCATGATGTCGAGGAGCTTGAGGTATTCGGTTAACGCCGGCTCAAAGGCGAGCTCGAACCCGGTGATCGACTGCTTGAAGTTCCACATGTTGTCGTAAACCAAAAGGGCTGAACTGGGTAGGTTGAGTTTCAGGTAGGCGTCGGCGATTTTTTCGGGATAACGGACCTCGGTGGTGAACGCGAGCAACGGACGGTGTTTGTTGTAAATGCGGTCGAGCCCCCAATAATTCCCGGCCGCGTGGTAATCGTCGATGGTTTGGAACAACAGGTTTTGGTAGGCGTTGCGGTACAGGCCGGAGAACGGGCCGCGCTGGTATTCGGCGACCAGGTTGGCCATGATCAGCAGGCCCTTTTCGAGGTTGCCGAACATGGCTTCCATGACCGCCAGCTGGTAGCTGTAACGGGCGCGGATGGGGTCGTCCAGGCCGGAATGGCGCACGGCTTCGAGCAATTCGGCGTAGGTCCATTGGTGGGACGGCGTGACGAAATCGCGGATTTGCCGCCGATCCATCATTTCGAGTCCGGCCAGCAGCGCCAGTTCGGCCTCGTCGCTGTTGGGGTAGGCTTCGACGATGTACCGGCACAAAAAGCCTGCCGCCTCGTAGAAACCCTGGCGGCGGTTTATTTCGGCCAAACGGAGCAGGGAGGTGGGGCTGTCCTCTCGTTGGGGCCACAGGTTAATGATGTCCAAGTAGAGTTCGCCCGCTTTGGCGAGGTCGTTGAGCGCCTCGAAGCGGTCGGCGTAGGCGAACATCAATTCGGGGAATAGGTGAATGGTGTCGGCGTGGCGCGTGTAGGTGTCGGTTAGGGCGGCCACATCGCGAGGCGGGGGTCGCTGCTCGATGAACATCACCGGTTCCGCCCGGATCAGCAGGTCCAGGTCGGTGGAACGGGCCCAAATCAATTCGGCCGCGCTTTTGAATTGCCGATAACGGCGCATGTCGCGGGCTACCTCGTAGACGCTGTTGAGCGCCTGATCACGGAAGTAAGAGTCAGGGTACTTTTTGAGCATCTGGGTGAGGAAAAAGCCGGCTTCCTCACGGTAGGTGGTTGCATCGTAGGCGCGTCCCTTGTCGTCGGCCTCGGCCGCGTTGGCGATGTAAATTTGTGCCAGCCGGTAATAGCTGTGGTCGGCGAAGGGAATGGTATCGTCTTCGTAGATGCTCCGTTCATAGAGGAATCGTGCTTTCTTGAAGGATTCCGGGGTTTGCAGCGCGTAATAAGCGTCGGCCGATAGCAGCATCGACAGGCCGTGGTTGATGCGGACCGCCGGTTTCAGGATGTCGATGGTTTCGCTGAACTCGCCGCGCAGGTAGGTCTGCCTTGCCTGAGCGAGCAGGGGTTCGGGGTCAACCGGCGGTGGAGGCGGCGGTTTTTCTTCTTGAAATAAAAGTAACCACATCAGTGGGATAAGGAAAGCGGATGCAACCATCGGGGTACCTGGCGGAGGAGCGGGAATCGGGTGGCAACGGGTTTTGCCCTTGGGATACGTTTCGGCAAGTCTAGCATTAAACCTGAGGGGAACCATGCTTGCCGCTGTAGGGACACCCGCATTCCGTGTTTGGCGTGCGGCTTGTTGTCGGTGGGCCGCGTCACGAAAGGGCTCGCCTGCGCTCGCGGGCTCAGGTAGAATAGCCGCCAGCAGAACCCGTCACATGTTTTGGACCCTTGGGATAACCCTCGACCTGTCGTCCGCCTTTTTCGAGGCGGCGTGGTCGCCGTGACTCAAGTACCTCGTCCTTTCGCTTTTGGTCCTGTTGACGCATTTCTATTTCGGCCCGCCCTGCACGAGGAGTCATGGATGATTCAGACAATCGGAGCACCTAGTCTGCTGGTGGCGTTGCCCAACTTACGCGATCCTTATTTCCAGAAAACCGTTGTCCTGCTTTGCGATTACACCGAGGAAAGCGCCTTTGGGGTAGTGATTAACCGACCCTCTCCTGTAAAGGTTAAAGATATTCTCAACGAGGAAACCGTGCTCGCCACCGACATCACCACCCCGATCCTGTTGGGTGGCCCGGTTCAGGCCGAGTTTTTATGGTCGGTGCATAGTTCGGAATACACCGGTAATTCAACGACGGTGATCAACAACCACATCCACATGAGTTCGATTTTGGAAGTGCTCAACGCTTTGTCCGAGGGGCGCGGCCCGCACACCTTCCACTTGGGATGCGGCTACGCGGGCTGGGGACCGGGTCAGCTCGATAACGAGCTCAAGGAAGGGGCCTGGTGGATTCAGGATGTAAGTACCGACCTCGTGTTAGACATGGCCTACGGGCAGCGCTGGGAAGCGGTGCTGGCCAGCCTCGGCATTGACCCGGCGGTGACCTCGTTCTTCCAGACAGGCGAGGCCTGAGGATTCGATTCGGCTTGGCACGCTTGTTTTGCGAGGAGTGCGGGGCAAATAGAAGGGGCGATTGAAGGGCAACCTGTTTGGTGCCGCGCGTTCCGCCCCCGCATGATTGGGATCGCCTGGCGCGAAGTGACGGAATCGTTTTGACCGCTTTTTAAGAACGGGTTTGCCGGCAATGATCTGCTTCTTTTGGAATAGGTCGCGGTTGGCATTCGTTTTCCCTTTAAGAACCCGTGGAAAAGAAGGATTTTTGTACCGGCGCCGCCGCGGACCCGGTGTGTCTGGTCCGTGGGGCTTTGGTTGGGCCGCTTCGGTGTGGTAATTTGGTTGGGTTAACCCTTTACAACTGAATTGGATCGTCGAGACCGGACTGGGCCTTTGGGCTGATAGCCCGTATTTTCACCAGGTTTTGTTGTGAAAACCGCGGGTCAGGAGGATGAGGTTATGGGTCGTCCCGATATTTTGAAGATTAGTTTTGAATTCTCTTCGAAGCTGGGGGTACGTGATTTACCCAAGCTCGACCAACTTCACCAATCCAACATTCCCGGTTTGTACGTGGTGGGCGATTTGGCCGATGCGCCCATTATTAAAGTTGCCCTGAACCAAGGTTACGAGGTGGCCCAAAAGCTCGATTTTCCGCAAGTGGGCGAAGCCGATGTGCTGGATGTGGCCGTGATTGGCGCCGGCCCCGCCGGGATTGGCGCCGCGCTCGCGTTACAGGACGGCGGACGCCGTTACCGGGTTTTTGAAAAAGAGAAACCTTTTGCGACCATCCAAAACTTCCCCAAGGCCAAGATGATCTTTTCCGAACCGCGTCAGATGCACAATGCCGGGAACTTTTGGTTCGAAGACGCCAAAAAAGAAGACTTGGTTGATCGTTGGGAACGCGCCCTGGATGATCGCGAACTCGTGATTCATCAACCCGAAGAAGTGGTCGACATCAAGAAAGACGGCGACCTGTTCGTGGTTCATACCAAGGTCGGTGACGAGGGGTTGGGCGAGGAATTGGCGGACGGCGATTTCGCACGGGAGGCCGGCGCCGAAAATCGTTACCGCGCCCGTAAGGTGATCCTAGCCATCGGGCGACGCGGCTCGGTGCGTCGCCTCCATGTTCCCGGCGAAGATTTGGACAAGGTGGATTACAGCCTGCGCGATCCCGACGATTTCGCCGGCCGCAAGCTGTTGGTGGTCGGTGGCGGTGACTCCGCGGTGGAAGCGGCCATGGCCTGTGCCGAGGCCGGCGCGGCGGTCACGGTCAGCTATCGCAAGGATCAATTCTCGCGCGCCAAAATCGGCAACCGCGAAAAAATTGAGGCCATGATCGCGGCCGGCAAGCTTAAAGCCGAGTACGGCAGTGTCCCCATCGCCATTGGCGAAAAAGACGTGACCCTGGAACGTGGCGGCGATCAGTTCACCCTTGAGAACGACGCCGTGCTGGTGTTTATCGGCACCAAATTGCCGCTGCCGTTCCTGCGCAAAATCGGCATGCGCATGGCCGGCGAGATGGATTTGCTGCGCTGGATTTGGGTGACCTCGTTCGCTTTGTTGACCTACCTCTTTTACGTGCTCAAGGCCAAAAAAGAAATGTTTCCCTTTGGTCCCGACCACATCCTCGGTTTCGTGCCGGGCATGCTTCAGGTCGATTTGGGGTTTCGGCAGGTGGACGCCGGGTTTTGGGGGACCGTGGTTTATTCGCTGTTCATTCTGGTCTTTGGCATCAAAGCTTATTTCAAGTACCCCAGCCTGATGCAAAAACGAAGGTACATTTCACTGATCGTGTTCCAGCTATTTTTTCTGTTCGGCATCCCCGAATTGGTCGCGCCCTTTATTATCGATCGACCCTGGAAGGTTTATGCATTGACGGTGCCCTGGCCACTCTCGATTTGGTCGGTGATCGACGCGCCCAGTTGGGCGGGCGGTGATACGGGCGCCGCGGTCGGCTGGTTGCTGGCCGGCTGTTCCGTCTCTTTTATCGCGGTTCCGCTTTACGTGCGTTACCAGGGGGAACGGTTTTGCAGTTACATGTGCGGTTGCGGTGGTTTGGCGGAAACGCTCGGCGACCAATGGCGCCACCTGGCCCCACGCGGGGTGACCAGCTACAAGGCGGAATGGTTCGGCCGTATCATTTTGTTTATGGCGGTTCCGGTCACGCTCCTGATCCTCAACGACGCCTGGCAGTTTTTTGCGGCGGGCGCCCTGTCCAACGCCAAGGCCTTCGCCCAGCATTGGTACGGCCTGATGGTCGACTTCTGGTTGGCGGCCGTGGTCGGCGTCGCGCTTTATCCCTACCTGGGCAACCGCGTTTGGTGCCGCTTTTTCTGTCCGCTCCGCGCCTACATGGAATTGCTCTCGCGTTGGTTTTCCAAAATCGCCATTACCGCCAACGATAAATGCATTGGCTGCGGCGAATGCACCCGTTTTTGCCAGATGGGGATTGACGTCCAGCGCTTCGCCCAGCGCCGCGAAACCTTCCATAACGGCAACTCGGCCTGCATCCAGTGTGGCATCTGTATTCAGGTCTGCCCCATGGAAGTGCTCGAGATCGGTACCCGTGGTGACGACGACAACGCGGCCAAATTGGGACCGGCGGGCCACCGCCTCGGGCCGGGTTTCAAACCTAAGAAGCGCGATAAGCGTGATTGATTTTGGCTCAAGATCTGGAGCGAAATGGTCTAGGAAAAGCGGGCCGGGGTCGCGCACGACGCGCACCCGTAGGGTGCGGTGAGCATTTTCACAGGCCGTTGTAGCCCAGAGGTTTAGCTGAAATCACCACGAGTTATCGCGCTTCTTAGGTTAAAGTCTGATCTCCCGCGATTTCGGGAAAAAAGTCCGCACAAGAAACTATTTACCGAAAGGTTTGATGGATTTGCCGCCAAAACGCGCGTAAGACGGGTAAGTGGTCGGCTGTGTCCCGCTCCGCGTTGTACGCATGGGACGCGTCTGTCACTTTCTTTGGTTAATTACCGCCTTTACGGATAACCCAGGGGCGATCCTCGGGTGGTTTTGAGATTGTGTCTCCAGTCACAGTTCGAAGGTTGGCATCAATTTCGCCTTAAGAAGGCATTGACACAATGCTCCCTCAGCTATCGAGGTGTGGATATGAACTACGATTATATAAGAAATTTAAGCTTAATTCTGTCGGTTAGCCTGTTTGCGACGGCGTCCGGCTTGATGGTTTTTTGGCTGGAGACGCCTACCGCACCGGCGTCTCTGATCGGGAACAAGCACATGTTGGGCAACACTGTCCGTCCTGGTGAACAGCTCGATTGGCAATTTTGCGATCCTTTTGAGAACACCGAAAGCGACAAACCCTCGGATCACGTCTATCAGATCCCGGATCATCGTGTTTCCGGCGAGGTGGGTTCGCGCGAAATAGAACAGCAGCTTTTGGAAACGCCGGCCCTGCCGGCCGAGGCCGGGGAATGGGTTGAAATCGCGAAAGGCGGATGACCGCGGCCCCGACCGACGCGGTTTAACCGCTCAGACCTTCCCGCTCGAAGTCGGCTCGCCCCGCGCCGCAGTCGGCACAAAACCAGGTTTCCGGTAAATCTTCAAAGCGGGTGCCCGCGGCGATGCCCGCCTCGGGGTCTCCCACGGCCTCGTCATAAAGAAAGCCACACACCAGACACACGTATTTTTTGAAAGCGCCGCCCATCATTTGCTCCTAGCTAATTTTTGCCTAACCCTTGTTTGTACGTTGCGAGGGCGCGTTCCCGGGCGAACGCGTGGTCGACCATGGGTTGCGGGTAGCCCGGTTGGTTGTGCTCCGGGACCCATTGTTTGATGTAACGAAAATCGGGATCGAATTTTTTGGTTTGGGTCCAGGGATTGAAGACACGGAAGTAGGGCGCCGCGTCACAGCCGGTCCCCGCCGCCCATTGCCAATTGCCGTTGTTGGCCGCCAAATCGTAGTCAAGGAGATGTTGGGCAAACCAGCGTTCGCCGCGTCGCCAGTTGATGAGCAGGTGTTTGCACAAAAAAGAGGCCGTGATCATGCGAACCCGGTTGTGCATGGTTCCGGTTTCTTTGAGTTCGCGCATACCCGCGTCCACGATGGGAAAACCGGTTTGGCCGTTGCACCAGCGCGCGAAGTCTTCCTCGCTCTCGCGCCAGGCGATTTTGTCGTACTCGGGACGAAAGGCGCCGCGGATGACGTGGGGGAAGTGGAAAAGGATTTGGAAGAAGAAGTCGCGCCAGATGATTTGGCTGAGTAAGGTGTCGTTGACCTTTTGCGCCATGGCCGCAATCTCGCGCACGCTGACCGTGCCGAAGCGCAGGTGAATCCCGAGTTTGGAGCCGGCGTCGCGGGCCGGGAAGTCGCGCAATTGGTCGTATTGGGCGAGCAGGCTTTGGTCGGGCTCGGTGTCGGGAAATGCCGCGGTGGCGGGCTCAAAGCCCAATGGGTCCAGGTCGGGAAGGGGAAAGTGGTCGGCCATGGTTGACAGACGTGGGTCGGGAGCCTCGGCGAGGCCGGAATAGGGGGCAAATTCGTGGCCTTCCAAGCGTTGCAACCATGTTTTTTTATAGGGCGTGTAAACCGTGTAAGGGCGGTCACCGCTTTTGGTGCGGATTTGGTCGCACTCAAAAATCGCTTGATCCTGACAGGCGACGAAGCCCACGCCCTTGGCGGCGAGGTAATCGCGGATCTGTTGGTCGCGTTGCCGCGCATAAGGTTCGTAATCGCGGTTGGTGAAAACCTTGTGGATCTGAAACGGGTGGTCACCTTCAATCAATTCTTGGAACGCCGCCAGAGGTTTATTGTGGCGTACCCAAATGCCCGCCCCATGTTGTCCCAGTTGCTGATTGAGCTCGCCCAGGGTTTGGTGGATAAAGGATACGCGGCGATCCTGCCGGGACGTCAGCTTTTCGAGGATGGTGGGATCAAAAATAAATAGGGGTTGGACCGGTAGGTCTTCGCTTAGCGCGAGCGAGAGCGCGTGGTTGTCGTGACAGCGTAAATCGCGTCGCAGCCAAACCAGGTTCACTTTTTGTTGTGTCATGCCGTCCTCGTTGGGCTGGTTTCGCCCATTGGGTATGTATCTTAGCGGGCCGGCGTTTGGTTCGGCCGTGGTTTGTCGTGATGGGATGCGCGGGCGAGGCTACAATGGCGTTTACAGAACGGTTACCGCTTGTCTGGGTAGGCCTTGGCCGGATTGCCCCTGTTTTTGTGTGTGGCGGTGAATTTGGCGGACGGGTGGTATTGATCATGGACGGAGGAGGGTTTTTTGAAGGTTCTTATCGCGGGATGTGGTGATTTAGGCGGCCGGATCGGCCGTATTTTGGCGGGCCGAGGCGCGCGGGTGCATGGGATGCGGCGTTCGGTGGAACGGCTCCCGGTCGAGATCCTACCGATTGCCGCCGACATGACGGTGGCACCGCTCGAATCCCTGGTTCCCGAGGACATTGAGGTCCTTTTTTACACCGCTTCGGCGGGCGGGCGCGACGAGGCCGCCTACCGTGCCGCGTACCTGACCGGATTGAGCCGGGTGCTGGCCGCGGTCCGACAAAAATGCCCCCATTTACGGCAGGTGCTTTTTTCGTCGAGCACCAGCGTGTACCACCAGGGTGGCGGGGCCGAGGTGGACGAGACGTCCCCGACGGAGCCAACCCGCTTTAGCGGGCGTATTTTGCTTGAAGCCGAGCAGTTGGTTCGTGAATCAGGTTACGCCCATTGTGTTGTGCGTCTTAGCGGTATTTACGGACCGGGCCGTTTCTGGCTGTTGCGCTCGATTCGGGACGGGGCTGCTTATGCCGAGACGCCGGTGGTGTACAGCAATCGCATTCATATCGAAGACGCCGCCCGGTTTATGGCGTTTCTGGCCGGACATGAAGCGGCGGAGCCCCTGTACATTTGCAGTGACGGGTCGCCCGCGCCCATGGCCGAAATCGCGGCTTGGCTGCGAGCACGCATGGCGGCGGACGGCATCGCGCTCGCCCCCGTGGGCGCGGGTTCTTCACCGGGTCGTGCCAACCGGCGCTGCCGCAACACGCGGATGCTCCAGACCGGTTTCGAACCAGCGTATCCCGATTATCAGGCCGGTTACAGCGCGCTTTGGGATCAATGGCGCCGCGCCCAGTAGGGGATTCCGATGAAATAGGGGGGGTTTGGTGCGCCCGGGTCGCGCTTGGGTGGTAAAGATTCGGGTTTGCCGCCGTTTCGTGGTAAAACCTAACATCCACCCACGCCACCACCCGAGCCACGAAACGTTTGAAACGAAACGGCGGGTGCCCTGTGGCAAATAAAAGGAGCAATGCTTGTTATGAACATCACCGCCAAAATTGAAACCAACAAAGGCACCATCCATTTGGACCTCTTTGCCGATAAAGCGCCCATGACGGTCGCAAACTTCGTGAACTTGGCCAAACGGGGTTACTACGATGGGTTGAAATTCCACCGTGTGATTGCCGACTTTATGATTCAGGGCGGTTGCCCGCAAGGCACCGGCACCGGTGGTCCCGGTTACCGTTTTGCCGACGAGTTCGACGATTCCTTAATTCATGATCGCCCCGGTATTTTGTCAATGGCCAACGCCGGCCCGGCAACCAACGGCAGTCAATTTTTCATCACCCACGTGCCCACGCCTTGGCTGGACGGCCGTCACACCGTGTTCGGCGCGGTAAAAACCGGTGAGGACCAAGATGTGGTTAACGCGATTGCCGGTGGCGACCAAATGGTTGCCGTGACCATCGAAGGCGATGCAGATGCGTTGCTGGAGCAGCAAAAAGACAACGTTGCAAAATGGAACGAAGTGCTTGGCTAAGCACCACTTCGGTCGGGGCGACGGGTGCGTACCCCATCGCTTCGACCGGTCTCGGGGTTCGCGCGGCTCTTAGTGAGAGACAGCTTCCCGATAAGCTGTATTTGGTAAGGGAACCCATTTATGTCATTTTTTTGTCTCACTTTGGGCGCGAATCAATTATGATTCTAGCTTTGGGGCCGTTTGCCCCGTTTTGTTTTATCGATGCGATGCATCCCTCTTTATTTGGTTGGTTTATTGAATCAATTCACCGAGCTTTGTGAAAAAGGTAGGCTTTGTGTCTGGTCAGGCAACACATGTTCACCACGAGCGAGACAGCAGCCGGCTCCGACGCCGGTTCCCGCGATCTATCGCCGGATCGTCGTTCTGCAAGAGACATGTTCCGCTTTCATCAACAAAGTCGACCTATTTGGAACCGTCGGGTACCGCGGTTGCTTGCGTTTCGTTCCGCCAAGCACCCTGCACCGGCGGGGCGAGCGCCCAGCGTTTGCGCCCCGTCCCGCGTGTTCGTTCCCTTTTGTTTCGAGGAGGTTGGGCGCGTGTTTGCGCCTTTGGCGCCGGCAACATGCGTTAGGTGGCTGCCAAAGGTGGCTGCATTCGTGACGGCAATCCGTGGGGAATTTCCTTCCTTGCGGCGGCCTGTTTGGTCCTTTTCGGTTCATTCGGCGTTTTTCCAGCGACTTTTTTAGGTGAATGGAGAGTGTTTCAATTCGTTACCCAACCTCTGGAACCCATCGGGCTATGATGAAGCGGTCAATGCCTACCGCCTGCCCCCGCGTGCGGGAAACTTCCATGGCACGGATTCGGCCATGGTGGCTGCTGTTGTTGCTCCTGCCGGTACCCGCCACCCTCTTTGCCCAAACCGACGAAACCATTTTTCGCGAGTTTCGCTTCGATTTTTCCACGCCTGGCGCCCGGGCCAACGCCATGGGTCGTGCTTTTGTCGGGCTTAGTGACGAGGCCACCGCCGCTTACAACAATCCGGCCGGGTTGGCGGTGCTCAGTGCACCCGAGTTTTCGTTTGAATTCCGGCAGACCGACCATGAATATCCGCCGCTGACCCAAAACAATTCCTTTGAGCCCATCTCGACCGCGCCCGAGGCCGATATGAGCCGCTTGAGCGGGCTAACCTTCGCTTCGTTCAGTCTGTCGCGCGGTCGCATGAACCTCAACGCGTTCTATACCAATCAGTTGAATTACCGGCGCTCCCGCAGTGAAACCTCCACCGAATGGTTTAATCTCGACGACGGCATCACCTTCAACTACGTCAACGGCTTTGATGTTGAAAAGATTCGGCTCGATACCTACGGGCTGAGTTTGTCCAATCGTATCGGCCGCCTCTCGTGGGGTGTTTCGGTTGGTCTCTCACGGTTGGATTTGCGGTATATCTACCGTACCTCGTTGTCTTCCAACGACATCCTGATCCAAGATCGGGTCGAGTCCAACAGCCGTCACGACACGGCCAAGCTCACCTTCGTGGTTGGGTTGATGGTGCCGGTCAACGACCAGCTTTCGCTTGCCTTTTCCGCCAAACGTCTGCCCGAGTTTTCCTACATCGAACGGGTCTTGAACTTCCAATCGGGCCAGGTTACCGATGAGCCCGACGGCCGCGTCCCCACGCCGGTCACCTTCAAAGCCCCGGATTCCATTCAGTTCGGCGCGGCCTGGCGACCCAACGATTTCTGGACCTTGGTGGGTGAGATTAACTGGGTTCAATACCAACAGCTTAGCGACAATATGACGGTGCTGTCGACGCCTGATGTCGAGCGGGAACTGCGTCAATTTGAACCCGGCGATTTTAAAAACGGCAACGATCCCAGCTTTCATCTGGGTGCCGAGTACCTTTGGCCGCGGGGTCGGCATATTTTTGCGTTTCGGGGGGGGGCGTTCCGCGAGTCCGACCACAATACCCGCTTCGTCGGCGAGCCCGATCCCGATGCCAACAACCCCGATGAGTTGCGTATTTTCTACGATATTCAGCGTTTCATCTACAACATCGGCGGCAACGACAAATCGTTACTGGGTTACACCTTCGGTCTCGGTTACGTGTTTAATAACAAGCTCCAAGTGGATACCGCCTACGTGACCTCCGATGATTTCGACGCTTTGGTTTCCTCCGTGCTGTACCGCTTTTAAGGCGCGCTAACCGCCGTAAAAAATGAGCAACAAGCTGATGGGAATCAGGTTGTTGAGCGCGTGGGCCGTCATGGACGCCACCAAGCTGCCGCGCCATTCGCGGATCATGGCGAACACAAACCCGATGGCGGTCAGCATCGGCACCGCCGCCCAGCCCTGGGGATGGAGGATCGCGAAGAAGAAACCGGTGATGAGGGCCGCGCCCGCCGCGGCCGCGGTGCCGCGTAGGTAATGGTAAAAAATGCCTCGGAAAATGATTTCTTCAAAGATGGGTGCCGCGACACAGGCCATCACCAACAGGTTGAGTTTCTGGAAGGTGCCGCCTTGTGCGAACAGTTCTACAACCGGGTGGTCGGCCTGACTGCCCGTTTGGTTCATGAGGGTGAGGGTGAGCAGGAAACCGAGCAGCAGGATCGGTATGCCGGCCAAGTAACCGATGAAGCCCGACAGCATTTCGCGTGGAATGCCGCGACCCCGGTGTAAGCCGACGCCGAACACAATGTGGTCCAAGTCGGTACCGCGCAGCACCAACCACCCGACGGGTAAGGCGAAGGCCAGCCACTGGAACATCATGGGCAAAAAGGCGCTCATCACCGCAAAAAAGATAAAAAACCACATAAAGGCCGACATCGCCTCCAAAAAGGCGGTGCGATGGACGGGCAGTTTTTGGTTGAGGCTTGCTTGGCCCCAGCGTGAGGCGCCCTTGATGAAACGCCGGCCCATGACCGCCGCGACCGGGAAGGCCGCGAAAAACAAAACCAACCCAACCCCCATCCAAACCATCAATGCGGTGGCTGTTCGGCGGGTTTTGTTGCGCACGGTTTCCCGCGCGGCCTCGAGCTCGGGCGGCAACCCTTCGCGGGGAAAGGTTTGGGCCAGGGTGCCGTAGAGCCCGAATGCTGAAGCCAGCGCCGCGCCCGCCTCCGCATCGCCCAGCCAGGTGGGGGTGCTGTAGATTTGGTAAAGGGTCGCATAATGTTCTTGGGCTTGGTCGCTCCAGTCTTCGCGCGTTAGGTTTTCCAGGTAGGCCGTGGCGCGGTCCGCGTCTTCCAACTCGGCCAAGACGACCGCAACAGCCATTTGTTCGCCCGCGGTGAGCGCTGTTGTTTCCAGGCTTTCGGCAAAATCGGCCGTAAAGGCCGCGCGTTGGGACGGCGGTACTTGGTATGCGGGTGTGTTGAGGAAGGAACCGACGCCGAGCACGTACCGGGCGGTGAGGTCAAAGCTTATGCCGGGTTTGAAGGTTTCCGGTGCCGGCGGTTGATCGGGTGGCTCAATCGGCAAAAAGGCGGACAACACCAAAAACACCGCCACGAGGAACATAAAGTGACCGAACAAAAATGCGCGGTAATAAGGGTGTTCAATGCTGGGTTTGTGTTCGGCCATGGTTTCTCCGATCAGGGATAGGTTCGTCCGTAGCCTATCTTGTCAATCCCGCCCTGTAAACGAGGAAGCGTTGATGGTTGTTGGTTTCGGGTGGATGGAAGGGGGATCTGTATGGGTGGTCCCGGTGTTGGAATTCGATGATTTCTCAGGGTTAAAAGATGGAATGAGGATCGGCAGCATGTCGAGAACCTGCTTGTCGAGGCGGGTTGTTGGAATTCGTTTATTTCTCAGGATACAAGGATGGAATGAGGATCGGCGGCGTAGAGGACCTGCTCGTCGTTGCGGGATCGCGCCGTTGATGAAGGGGTTGCGATGAGGCGGTTTTCCACGGCCATGGTCGGGCGCGCTTTGGAAAGGGGAACGGGTTGGTTTGTTCCTCTCGGAATACCGGCTGAGCGGGGTCGATTGACTAAGGGCAGGTATGGGTCTAACCCCATTCCAGGCCGGTAAAACAGCGGGCACATTCGCGGCGAAACCCAGCCAAAAAGGGAGACCCGACCCAAGCGCCATCCCGACCCAGACGAACGAAGCAACGGGTTCATCAACAGCGTAACCCCTTCAAAAAAGGGGAGAAAAGCAAAATCGCCCATCCTCAACCCATCGGGCAATCCTGAGAAAAAATGCAAAGCAACGGCCACATCCGCGGCGAAACCCAGCCAAAAAGGGAGACCCCACCCAATCGCCTATCCTCGATGTGAATACCGGATTGGCCGGCACTTCGTTCCTTGCCATCCACGGCCGGTTTTGATTTTATGAGTGAAACATCGATCAGGGGAGTGGGAAGCATGCACGGTCCATTTTGGCCCGAGGGGCCGCCGATGATTCAAATTGCCGGGGTGATTGACGCGTCTGAAGCCGCCGCCTTGGTGGCCGCCGGCGTTACTTATCTTGGTTTCCCGCTGCGTTTGGCGGTGCATCAACCCGATTGCAGCGAGGCGGAAGCCGCCCGAATGATTGCCGGTTTACCCGCCGGGGTTCACGGGGTGGTGATTACCTATCTGGACCAAGCGGAAGCGATCCTCGCCTTCCTGGATGAACTGGGCGCGGACGCCGTCCAACTGCACGGCCCCATCCAGCCCATCCAGTTACAGCGCCTGCGCGAGGCGCGCCCCAACCTCTTCATCATCAAAAGTTTGGTGATTCGGCGTGACAATGTGTCGGAATTGCTTCAACAAGTTCAGGAATGTGCCCTTTGGGTCGATGCGTTTATAACCGATACCTATGATGCGGCCAGTGGCGCAAGCGGCGCCACCGGGAAAACCCACGATTGGGGGGTCAGCCGTACGCTGGTAACGGCTTCGCCGAAACCGGTGATTTTGGCGGGCGGCCTTCATCCGGCCAATGTTGCCGAGGCAATTCGGCAGGTGCGCCCGGCCGGAGTCGACGTCCATACCGGGGTCGAAGCGGCTGATGGGCGGAAAGCTATGGATAAAGTGACCCGGTTTTTGGGTGCCGCGCGGCGTGCTTACCAAGCTTTGCGTGACGCCCCCTAACGGGGATGGATCAATGAGACCCTGATGGAGAGAGTCCTTACTTGCTGGAATCAATGGGGATGAAGGATCAATTAGGCGATTTTCGACGCCGTAAGGGCGGCCCGGCGGACGGTTTTCCAACGTGCGGCCGCTGCTTCTTTTGGGCGCTGTTGCTGCTGTGGTGGCCGACCACGACGTTCGCCCAGATTTATCCCGTCAAATCCTTAACCATTGAAGACGGTTTGTCCCACGCCACCGTGTACGAGGTCGTGCAAGATCGACACGGCTTTATGTGGTTTGCGACCCAAAACGGGCTTAACCGCTACGACGGCCTGACCTTCCAAAGTTTTGTACACGACAGTGTCGATCCCTACTCTCTCAGCGCCAAGGGGATTAGCAGCATGGTGATGCGCCCCGATGGAAAATTGTGGCTGGGTACCTGGGGAGGCGGCCTCGAACTCTTTGATCCCGATACATTTACCTTCCAGCACTTCGCTCACGATCCACTTGATCCCACCAGCTTGAGCCACAATGAGGTACAGGCTTTGTTAATGGACCGCCGCGGCCGCCTTTGGATCGGCACCAGCAGGGCAGGTCTCAACCTCTACGATGCGTCCAATCAATCGTTTACCCGCATTGATCAGGGACGTTTAGGATTGCCGGGTACCCGCATTTGGACCCTGAGTGAAGATCGTGCCGGCCGTATTTGGGTCGGTACTCAGCGGGGTTTGTGTTTCATCGAACCGGGCGGCACCGTTCATTGCCCCGGCCCGGAACAGATCGGTCCGCTAAGGCTGCCTCACCAACAGGTGCGTGCCCTGATTCACGACCATCAAAATACCCTGTGGATTGGAACCGAATCCGGGCTGATGTTGCTCAATCACGAAACCAATCGCTTGGTCCAGCCGCAACTTTGGGGGGCCGCCGCCTCCGATTTGCTGAACAATGATGTGATCAATACCATCTATCAAGACCAGCAGAACGTGGTCTGGATTGGTACCATGAACAGTGGTTTGTTCCGCCTACAACGTGGTGTGCCCGCGCCCCGTGCCGACGGCGCCAAGGTGCAAAAACCCGCCTATGAGGTTCGCCGTTTCCACTACCGTCCCCTGGATCCCGGCAGCCTGACCCAAGACGACATTCGCGCCATCTTCCAGGATCGCGCTGGGAACTTGTGGATTGGGACGCGGGCCGGCGGGATTAACCGCATTAACTTGAGTTCGCTGAAGTTTGAACTCTACCGCGTGTCGGTAATGAACACGGTCGATCCGGCGTTGAACCGCATTACCGCGGTCATTCCCGACGACGAAGATCGCTTTTGGTTGGGGACCACCAAGGGCCTGATTCGTTATCAGACCGACCGCGCCTTCCAAGAAATTTTTGTCCATGATCCCGCGGATCCCAATTCTCTCAGCCATAACCGCGTCTTGTGTTTGTTGCGTACCCGGGACGGCGACCTTTGGGCCGGAACCTGGGAGGGCGGTCTCAACCGCTTTGATGCGGAAACCGGTCGTTTCACGCGTTTTCAACACCGGCCCGACGATCCCCACTCTCTCAGCAACAACACCGTTCTTGCTTTGGCCGAGGATGGCGACGGCAATATCTGGATTTCCACCGACCGGGGTTTAAATCGGTTGGGTCCCGACCGTACTCGGTTCGATCGTTGGTATCCCTTGGATTTGGTGCCCAGCCAGGAGCAACAACGCCTCAACGCCCTCGCCGTGGAACCTGCCGGGGTGGTGTGGGTCGGGACCTACGAGGACGGTTTGAAACGGTTTGATCCCGCCACCGGCCGTTTTACCGGTTACTACAAAGGGGATGTGAATCAAGGTGGGTTCCCCAGTAACCGTGTGGTGTCGCTTTATTTGGATGAGGCGCAACAACTGTGGATCGGCACCTATGACGGTGGCTTGACCGTGTTGCGCGACATTCAGGCCGATCCAATCCGGGCCCGATTCGAGACGTATCAAATTAAACACGGTTTGCCCAACGATACGATTTTCGGGATTGAGGGCGACGATCAGGGGTATCTCTGGATTAGTACCGACCGTGGTTTGTGTCGTTTTGATCCGGTCGAAAAAACGTTTCGTAACTACGCGCCCAAGGATGGCTTACAGGGTTTTGGCTTTCTGCCGCGGGCGACCGCTGTTTCCGCCGACGGATGGCTCTATTTTGGCGGAAACCGCGGCCTGAACCGCTTCCTGCCCGAGAAGGTGCACAACAACCGTCACGAACCCCCCGTCCACATCACCTATTTTCGCAGCGATTTCGATCAGCAACCGAGTACCCCTTACTTGGAGCCGGACAGCGTTGCCGAGGTTCGCCCGGGTGAAAACGTGGTGTTGTTTAAATACATTGCCTTGGATTACGCCGCCCCCAACAAAAACCGTTATGCCTATCGCCTGGATCCTTTTGACGATGATTGGGTGGAGGTCGGCGCCCGTACCGAGGCGACCTACACCAACCTAAGACCGGGCGCTTATACCTTTCGGGTCAAAGCCTGTAACGACGACGGCATTTGGAACGAAAACGGGGCCGCCTTTCGTCTGGTGGTGCTGACGCCTTGGTGGCGCTCACCCCTGGCCTTTGCTGGGTATTCGGGGCTGGCTTTGTTGCTGTTAACCGGATTGTGGCATTTGCAAAAGCAGAAGTTGGAGAGGGCGCAAGAAGTCAACCAAAGTCTGGTGCAGTTGGATCACCTTAAGGACGAATTCCTGGCCGGGACCTCTCACGAATTGCGCACCCCGCTCAACGGCATGATCGGCATTGTCGAGTCATTGCTCGACGGCGTGGCCGGTCCGCTCAGTGACAAAGCCCGTGCCGATCTAAAAATGGTGCGTTCCAGTGGGCGGCGCCTGGTGAGTTTGGTCAGCGATATCATGGATTTCGCCCGCATCAAAAACAACAGCCTGGAGCTCAACCCACGGAGCCTTGACCTGCGCGCGGCGACCGATGTGGTGATGACCTTGATGCATCCCTTGGTCGGGGGGAAAAATGTGAAACTGGTGAACGAGGTCAGCCCCAACCTGCCGCCCGTGCGCGCCGACGAAAACCGATTGCAACAAATTCTGATTAACTTGGTCGGCAACGGCCTCAAGTTTACCGAAAGCGGCGAGGTCCGCGTCGGTGCGCGCAAAATGGCGGGCAAGATTGAAATTTATGTGGAGGATACCGGGCTGGGCATGAGTCAGGCTCGAATTGAAACCATTTTCGACACCATCGAACATTCAACGCTGCCGGGGCGGCGCGTGCGTTACGGTGGGAGCTTGGGATTATCGATCACCAAACAATTGATTGAAATACACGGCGGTGCGGTGACCGTGAAATCGTCGGAAGGGGAGGGCACCCGCGTGGTGTTTACCCTGCCCGTGGGCGAGGCTGGCACCGGGTTTTTCCCTGAAAACGAAGGGGACGGCGACACCGCGGCCGGGGCGGTCATGCCGGTACCCGATCACCCGTTGCGTGATGCCCCGGTCGCCCAGGGCGCGGAGGCCAATCAGCGATTCCACATTCTGATTGTCGAGGATGAAACGCTGAACCGTCAGGTCATGGCGAACCACCTGGCCGTGATGGGTTACCGCGTGACGGAAATGGCGACCGGTCGTGAGGTGTTGCGCGCCATTGAACAGGGGCGCCGCTTTGATTTGGTGCTGCTGGACGTGGTGATGCCGCGCATCTCGGGGTACGAGGTCTGTCGCCGTATTCGCAAACGCTATGCGGTTCAAGACTTGCCCGTTATTTTTCTGGCCGCCAAACACCAAATTTCGGACGTCGTGGCCGGGTTTGAATCCGGTGGCAACGACTACATCACCAAACCCGTGTCCAAAGATGAGTTGGTCAGCCGCATTAATACCCACACCCGTCTCCTGGACATCCACCGCAACTTGGAGCAAATGGTCAAGGAGCGTACCCGCGAGCTGGCGTTCCGCAATACGGAACTGGAATCCTTGGACGACATTGTCCAAGCCGTGAACCGCGAGATGGAAATGGGGCAGGTCTTGGAAACCCTGCTCAACCAATCGCTGCAACTCCTCGCCGAGGCGGAGCACGCGGTATTTTTGATGTGGGAACCGGGATTGAACCTGTACCAATTTGCGGCGGCGACGGGGTACCCCCTGGCGCCGTTGCAACGGCATTCGCTGTCCCGTGACGCTTTGGTGGATCACGATTTACGGCCCTTGGACGCGGTTAGTGACGGTATTTTCCCCGTGACCGATTGCGACCGGCTCAAGGTGGTTCAGATCTTGCGCGAATTCATCCCGCCGCGTTCCATGCTGGTGATGACCGTGCCGGCGAGTCACAAACTCGAGGGCGTGCTCATTTTGGTGAATGCGCAGCAGGAGAACGCCTTTGACCGTGCCGCGGCCAAACGCTTGAATCGTTTCCGTGAACACGCCCTTGCCGCCATTTCCAAGGCGCGGGTGCTGGCCGAGTTACGCAACAAAAACGAAGCCATTGTCGCCAAGTCGGAAGAGTTGGAACAGAAAAACAACGAGTTGGAAGAGGCCTACGCCAAGCTGGAAGACGTGAGCCTGACCGATCCCCTGACCGGGCTGCGCAACCGCCGGTTCTTGGTGAAATACATTTACCGCGACGTCCACAAGGTGTTGCGCGATTACGCCGACGGCCCCGAGCCGGTCGGTGGCGACGACAAGGATTTGATTTTCCTGCTGCTTGATTTGGATCATTTTAAAGCGGTGAACGACAACCACGGCCACGCCGCCGGCGATAAGGTGCTGTGGCAATTTGCCGAGGTGCTCAAGGACGTGTGTCGCGGTTCGGATGTGATTGTGCGCTGGGGCGGCGAGGAATTTTTGGTGGTAAGCCGCTTTACCCATCGACGGTTCGCCACCGACGTGGCCGAGCGCATTCGTTCCGCGGTGGCCGCCCATCACTTTGATTTAGGCGACGGTCAGACCATTCATCGCACCTGTTCCATTGGCTTCGCTTGTGTTCCCTTCCTACCCGAGGCACCGGGTAGTTTGAAGTGGGAGCAGGTGATCGACCTTGCCGACCAAGCGCTGTACGTGGTGAAACGTTCCGGCCGCAACGGCTGGTTGGGCATGCGCGCGGGGGAAGGTCCGCACGACGGCGATTTGTTCAAACGGGTGCGTGATGACTTACCTGGCTGCGTGGCACGCGGCGAAATAGTGCTTGACAGTTCCCTCGCCAGGGACCAACTTGATCTGTAGACGGGTAAACATGTTTCCGCGTTTGTTTGGTAAACCAAGAGGGACACTACACCGTGCGGAAAATCATATCCATTCCCTCGGACGACGTTATAAAATAAGCCGATTCCGCGTTGAGGCGTTGTCCCATCTAATTTTTATATCATCCGCGTTACCGATCACATCGCTTATGGAGGTGATTTAGGTGGCGTGGATACGAACCGTTCGGCATTTTGAAACCGCCATCATTTATAAGAACGCCGCGTTTCTGGTCGAACCTGTTTTTTTGGAGTAAGCATATGGCAAAAACCGACAGCCAGCAGGCGAAAGAAGAGGGACACGTTGTCCTTAACGCCGAAGCCAAAGATTTGCACGAGGAAGCGCGTCAGTTGAATCAAACCGAGGGGGGCGCCTGCCTCACCGGTCACGAGTATCAAGTTTGGAAGAACCAAACCCGGAACGGGGTTAAAACCAAAACCTATGACTCGCGCAAAGAGAGCACCTGTAACTACCGCTACCAATCGATGCACCGGCTTCGGAGTGGGCATAAGACCGCTCAAACGAAAGAGTTATTGCATGAATACCCGCTTAGTTTCGGCGTGGCGCGTACCTCGACCGAACTAGACCTTGCGGCCGACGGCTCGGTTAAGCAGAAAAACGGCCGCGACAAATTGAAAACGCCCAATTCTGATTACGGCACCCACGTGACCTTTCCCCAAAAGGCCGGCGACTGGCATATCGACGGACCGCGGCGGGGTGATTACAAAAATGTCATGGATTTGCCGGCCATTCCCCAGGGAATGAACTTTATTACCGAGACCTGGCCATATTGGAACAATGCCCACCACATCTTGCCCAAGGGTTCCCTCAAAAGTGCCATTGTCGGCAGCGAGCACGCGCTTATTATTCAACGCGGTTTGTTAAACGTGAAATACAATGTGAACCACCACAACAACTTGCTGTTGATGCCGCAAGATCTTCACGTCGCCAAATACATCGGCATCTTGCGCCACTTGCAACTCAAGCACCAAGACACCTTTATGGTGAGCCCGGCCACCACCAACCACCCTGTTTACAATCGGGCGGTTGAGTCCAAGTTGACCAAAATTATCGGCCATTTTGAGGCGGCGGCACGCAAGGCCATCAAAAAAGCGGAGCAGCGCCGCCACGCGGTGCCCAACGCCAAGCTCGGCAAAAAGTTGCTCGAGGACCTGTCGGACCATTTATTCAAGTGGATTTACGATCACAGCAAAGCTTCGGCCGGCCGCTCCCTGGATGTCGCCACCCAGTTCCAGGGGATGAATTTTCCCGCGCCCGGTCAGGCCGCCCCCTCGACGGCGGCGACGCCCGGCATGTTCTCGCCCACCTAACCCAACAAGCCGGCCTGCCGTCCCACTGTGTCTCTTATATCGCCTAATTGATGTACTGAATACCTGGAGGATTCGATGGATTGGTATGAAATTGATGTGACGCCCAGTCATGACCTCGATTTTGCGTTTTTGCGGGAGCCGCTTCCCGAGGAAGTTCGCGCGGATCGTTACAAGGTCCTTTTCGGTGAAGGCCGCTTTGGCGACGACTACCCGGAGGAGCCCAAGGTCTACATGAGCAAAAAAGATCCAGGCATGAAGTTGGGCGATTTTATCGGCAATACCGGTAATGCCTTGGTTTTTAGCAAACGCGTGAAAGAAGTGATGCACATCGACGAACTGAACATGCCCAAGATGGAGTTTTTGCCGGTTTGGATTCACAACCACAAACGGCGCCTCGCATCCAAGGACTATTTTATCTGCAACGTTCTAGAAACCGCCGACGTGCTCGACAAAGAAGTTGCCAAGCTTAACGAGGTTGAAGGGGACGTGGCGAGTATTGAAGGGTTGACCTTCGATGAACGCAAAGCCTTGAAGGCGCCGGATTTGTTTCGCCTTAAGGAAGAAAAAGATCGTTACTTCGCCAGCTCGCGTTTGATGTACTACATCACCACCATGGTGGTACCCCCGCCGACCAATATCTACGTCTCGCAAGTCGCCGTTTCCCATAAAGGCGAAAGCGAAACCTAGCAGGTACATCGGCATCGTGGGCGCCCCGCCGATGTTGGGAGGGTTCTGCCGTGCCGAGGATAGGATGAAGCATGGCCGCACTTTATTTGCCGTTGGCTTGGAAAAATTCCGGCGTCCTCTTGATGGACAAACTCGCCCTCGCCAAAAACGGCGACCTTTCTTGGAAAGTGATGACTTCCGTGTGCCACATGTTCCGGCGCGTGGCCGTTGCCGAGTTATTGCTCGACGGCAGCAAGCTGCCCTTTAGCGAACACCTTGGTCACGGGGCCCAAGCATGGCTTCACTTTCTCAACCATGCGCCGAAGGACCAGCGGATTGCAGACCGTGGTTTGGGGCTGTTTGATGCGATTGCCGGCGGGCATATCGCCTTGGCCGAAGCGATTGCGCGCGCCACCCCGCCCGAACACAACGAAACCTGGGAATACGAGGACGACTACCTTTACGTGCGCCTCATCGCCGAAATGTTTCTGGGGGTTATGCCACAAGAAGACATGGAAATCTTGCTTGAGCGATGGGCGCAACTGCTGACCGATCAGGATGATTTCCGTTACGACTTGGTGGCATTGCTGCTTGAGGAAGAATGGGAGCAGGACGACCTAAACGAAGGTTTGCTCGACGCGATCGACGCCATGAACGATTGGTTGGAGGAGAAGGTCGAGGACTTTGTGTATTTCCCAGAGGACGAGGCGACCCTGCTGCATGTCTCCACCGAGGTGTTGACCTGGATTTACTTGCTGGCGCGCAAGGGGATGGTGCCCGACGACGATTACCCGTTGGCGCCGTCTTTGGCGCGGGTCAAAAAAGCCGTGGATCCTCCGGCCGACGGGGCCTGGATGAACATTCCCAATGCTTTTGTGGGCGAAGGCTAAGGAGTCCTGAATGGTTTACATTGCGGGTTACGGCGCGATCACCAATGTCGGCATTGACGCCGTGTCTTCTATCTTATCGATCCGAGCGGGTATTCAGCGTCATGCCGAACTCAAGGATTTCACCGCCTTTGATCCCGACGACCTGGAAGCGCCGCTGATTGGTTGCCCGGTCAGTGGGATTACCGATGGGTTCCAGTTCACCGGGGCTTGGATCCGCCTCTCGGTTTTTGCGGTGAACGAGATTGCGCGAAAATGGGTGCTTCCCCATACCGCCGAGCCGGCCGCCTACTGGCAGCGGACCGCGCTGTTGTGGGCCTTGCCCAATGTCGCGGGCATGCGCCACGAATGGCCCGCCGACATTGCCGATGATCATTTGGGTAAGTGCTTAAACGCCATTTTATGCGAGCACCTCGACCACCCGCCGCGCACCCGCAACCAATGGGTGGTGCCGACAGACCATGCCGCCGCGGCCGATGCGACGGCCAGGGTTAGTGCGCTTTTGCAAAATGATGATATTGATCGGGTGCTTGTGGTGGCGGTGGATTCCTACTTTGATCGCAAGAGCATTGATTACGCTTTGGGTTCGGGCATGATTCGGACCGGCGAGGGCAACGACGGCTACCTGCCGGGCGAGGCCGCCGCGGCGGTGTTATTTGCCAAGCAGGCCGATGCTTCTCTGGCGCGGGTACGTGCCTGCGCCGTGGAACGGGAACAGGTTGATCCCGAGCAAGACCGTCATCTTGTGATTACCGCCTTGGCGCGTTTGTGGGAAAAAGCGGTGGTCAAGGCGTTGACCGAGGCCTACGACACCGATTTTGTCTTCACCGGCGATATCTACCTCGATGCCAACGGTTGGATGTTGCGCAACGAGGTGTGGGGCGAGGTGATGGTGCTGCTGGCGGAGCGCGTTGATTGGGACCGCACCAATGTTATTGTCGCCGGTGAAAGTGTCGGTGAGATCGGTGCTGCATTCGGCGGTCTCAACCTCGCGATGGTTGCCTGGAGCTATGAAAACCAGGCGACCGACGCGGAAGCGGCCTTGGTGCTGTCTTTGGACGAGGACGGCGCCGCGAGCGCGATCCTGGTAACACGCGCTTAAGCCGCGGTTCTGAACAGGAAGCACTTTGTCCCAATTGCCTTATTTGGCCTCGCGAACGCGGGGTTGACCGTCGAGGGGTCGGTTTTTGGGTGGTTGTGCCAAAAACCGGTTTATGGCGCGGAAGACGTGGCGATGCATGGGCAGGATGCCGTACCAGTACAGGCGGCCTAAGACACCGCGTGGGCGGAAGATGGTGGTGACGCGGAGGTTTGGGTTCGTTTCACCCTGGATCTCGAATTCCAGCCAGGCCTCGCCCGGTAATTTCATTTCGGCATAAAGGGTGAGCCGGTTTTGGGCCGTGTCCGTAACCAAAACCCGCCAAAAGTCCAGGGGATCGCCGATACGTAAGCTGTCTTTGTTGCGACGGCCGCGGCGCAAACCGATACCGCCGACAAAGCGGTCAAGCAACCCGCGCAGCGACCAAGCCCAGTTCATCACGTACCAGCCGCGATCCCCGCCGATGCCGTACACCAGCGCGCGGGTTTCGGCCACGGGCCGGGTGATCGGTAGGATGTGTTCGTCCCGGTAGACACCGTTGCGTGGGACTTGCAAGTGGTTGATATCGGCGTCGCTGATGGTGCCGCTGACAATAGAATCTTTCCAGGAGGACAGCACTTGGTTGTTGTCGATTTTTTCAAAGGCGCGGGCGAGGGCTGTTGCGTAATCCGCGGGTGTGTGGGGGACCACCGTTTCGATACCCGTCCGTTCAACCACGACCTCGTTTTTCATGCTGTCCACCAAGCTGCAGGCCAGGTGGTAGGAGGTCGAGGTAATGAAATACAACCAGTAGGAGGAGAGCCGCGGGGTCAGCACCGGAACCGTGTGAATCCAGCGACGTAGCCGCCGTTGTTGGGCAAAACCCAACAACATCTCGCGGTAACTGAGCACATCGGGCCCGCCGATATCCCATATCTTCCCAAAGGCGGCGGGTTGGTCGAGCACGCGCGTGAGGTAGACAACCACATCGCGGACACCGATGGGTTGGCAGCGGGTGTTGAGCCAGCGGGGTGCGATCATGATCGGCAATTTCTCCACCAGATCGCGGATGATTTCGAAGGAGGCGCTACCCGAGCCGATGATAATCGCCGCGCGCAGCACGGTGACGGGAATGCCGCTTTCCTGGAGTACTGATTCGACGCCGACGCGTGAGGACAAATGGTGTGAGAGCCTGGGATCGTTGGCAATGCCGCTGAGGTAGACAATGTGGCGACAGGCGGTGGGTTTGAGGGCGGCGGTGAAGTTGCGGGCGCAGGCGGCTTCCTTTTCGCGGAAATCGCCTTCGCCGGCGGTCATGCTGTGCACCAAATAATAGGCGCCTTCAATGGTGCCTGGCAGGATGGGCAGGTTGTATGGGTCCAGTAGGTCGCCGCGTAGGATCTCCAGGTTGGGGCCGGCGCCGGCCGGTGCGGCAAAGCGGGCCGGGTCGCGGACGAGGCAGGTGACACGATGGCCCTCGGCCAAGAGTGTGGGTAACAGACGTTGCCCGATGTAACCCGAGGCGCCTGCGACAAGCAGATGCATGGAGACGATCTCCTTTGGATAGATGGTGGTCGAAATTTATCCGACCAAAATTTGCCCGTGCCGCAACGCACCGGGATAGGGTTCCAGGTAGGTTTGGCTGCCGACCCAGGGGTGGGGATGGCGACGAAGGTGGTGGTTGAGTAGCATCAGGGGAACGGCGAGCGGCGTGTGGCGGAGGCGGTAGGCCTCGATCTGTTCCAGCAGTTCTTGTTTGTCGCCACTGTCCAGGGTGTTTTTGAGGAACCCCATTAAATGGTGGAGCACGTTGGCGTGGCGACCGTGTTTGGTGGGATTGCTCAGGCATTCAAAAAAAGTTGCTTCGTAGTTTTTAAGCACGTCTTCGAAGGAAGATTCGCCGTGGTTGCCGGCGAGGCGGCCGAGTTTCTGCGCAAGTCTTGGGTCGTGCGCATAGAGCTGCATTTTGTGGCGTTGCTGAAACTGCACCAAATGTTTGGGTTGTGGCTTGTTCGCGCGAAAAGCCGTCCAGCGTCCGTAGGCATAAACCCGTTCCACAAAATGTTCGCGCAGGGTCACATCGTTCAGGCGACCGTCTTCTTCGATGGGAAGAAAGGGCAGGGCCTGTTGCAACGCTTCGGTGAACAAACCGTTGCGGGCGGCGACTTTGTTTCCCTTTTCGCCGTAAACCATGACCCGCTTGAGACCGCAGGAAGGCGATTTTGATTTGAGGATGAAGCCTTGTAGGGGCAGGGTGGACAACTTCTGGACGAGTGATGCACAGTAGGTCGTCAATTGCTCGGTGCGGTCTTTTCCCGACTGGCTTTCTCTGAGGCGAATGCCCGATTCCGTTTGAACGAGGCGCATCGCCGGCCGCGGCGTGGACATGCCTGAACCGACCTCGGGACAAACCGGGTGCCACTCAAAAAATTCACTCAGACTTTTGTTGGCAAATGAATTGGCGCAATTGCCGCCGTCGTGACGAACATTGGTGCCGAGCAGGCACATGGAAATACCGATGATAGGCTTGTTTGATGCTGATTTCATAGCAGTTCCCCCGATTGTTGTGTGGTGCCGGGAATAAAAAAGTGGGCGTCGGCGTTTCCCTTTGTTGAATCAAATTCGATGCGTTGGACGTACAAAATATGATCTTCTGACAAGGGGTTGTCAAGGTAATCGGATTTAATTTTGGACAAAATCTTGACAAAGCGATGAGAAATCGCCATCTTATAGGTCTAACAATTAAGGAGGCCGACCAATGAGTGTGAAAGTCCCCATACGTGCCGCGTCCCGTCTTTCCGGTGTTTCCGTTGACTGTATTCGTGCCTGGGAGCGCCGCTATCGAGCCCTTAATCCTGAACGTGCCAAAGGCGGTCGTCTTTTTTCCGAGGATGACATCTACCGACTCAAGCTGTTGAAACGTGCTGTCGGCATGGGCCACAGCATCGGTCAAATCGCCAACCTCGAGACCGTTGAACTTGAAAATCTGCCTTTTAACGCGCCCAACCGCAAGCCGCGTCCCCGCGACGAACGCACCCACGATTTCAGCGACGCCGTCGCCGAACTGGCTGAAAAGTTCATCGCCTACGACCAGGAAGCCGCTGACGAACTGATCGGCAAAGTCATTTCCCTGGTGACGCCGCGCGAATTTGTTTACTCCTTCGTGATTCCTTTCCTGCAACATGTTAACGAATCCTGGAAAGACGAACCTTTCCGAGAGGCGCAACGTCACATGACCATCGCGTCCCTGCGCAACGCCATGTTGCTTTTGGGCGGTCAAATCCACCGCCCCAACACCGCCGCCACGGTTCTGTTTACCACCTTACCCGGCGAAGAACATCAGCACGGCATCATGATCGCTTCCATGCTGGCTACCGCCGGAAGCTTGCGTCCCGTTTACCTCGGTACCAACCTTCCGGTTGACGAGATCATCCAGGCCGCCGACACAACCCATCCCGCCGCGGTGGTGATCGGGGTGAAACCGGGTCTGACCAAGTTGCATGACCGCGCCAACTACCTGCGCCAACTGCGCAAAGGTCTGTCGCTCAAAACCGACATCGTTCTTGAAGGGCTCTACCACAACGAGAGCCTTTACGGGGCCCTGCGCAAGATCGGTATTAGCCCGGTGAAGGATTTCGAAGAGTTCGAAGACTTGTTGCAAAAATACCATCACATCATCAACTAGCTTGCGAGATCTGCAATAAAAAAATGCCGGGTAGATGCCCGGCATTTTTCATTTCTAAGGTGGGGTTTAGCGCGCGCGGCGGAATGAACCCAGCACCTTCAATAAGGTGGCGAAGGAATCCAGTTCCTTAATCGCTTCTTTGATGGGGCCGTCTTCCACGTGGCCTTCAATATCGAGGAAAAAGACGTATTCCCAGGCCTTTTTCTTGATGGGCCGGCTTTCGATTTTCATCAAGTTCAGCGAGCGGTTTTTAAACGGTTCCAACATTTCGCCCAAAACGCCCGGGCGATCCTTGAACCCAAACAAAATACTGGTGCGGTCGTGACCGGTGGGCTCCAGCAAGTCGCGACCGATCACCAGGAAGCGTGTGTAGTTTTCGTGGTTATCCTGAATGTTGGATTCCAAAACGCGGAGTTTGTAGAGGTTGGCGGCGTGACGGCTGGCGATGGCTGCGGAATTCGGCTCGTCGGCGACGATTTGTGCCGCCCTTGCCGTGCTGGTCACCACGACCTGCTGCGCGTGCGGTAGGTGGTCCTCGATCCAGCGGCGACATTGATCCAGCGCTTGGGGGTGTGAGTAAATGCGGCGTACATCGCCCAATTCACCGTCGTTTACCAGCAAGTCGTGGCTGATCTCCAGGTAGTGTTCCTCGATGATTTTGAGGTCGGATTCGAGGAACATGTCGAGGGTGTGGGTGACCGCGCCCTCGTTGCTGTTTTCGATAGGGACAACGCCGTAAAGCGCGCGACCCGAGGCCACCTCGTCAAACACCGAGCTGATTGATTTGCAGGCCGCCAGTTGCGCCAGTTTGCCGAATTTTTGCAGCGCGGCGACATGGGTAAAGGTTGCCTTGGGACCCAGGTAAACCACTTTCATGGGGTATTCCAGCGAGAGGGAAGCTGAAATAATTTCGCGGAAGACGGTATCAATCGCGTCACTGGGGAAGGGACCCGGATTGATGCTGCGCAGACGCTCAAAGATGGCGCGTTCACGGCTGGGGACATAAAAAGGTTTGCGCAAAACCTTTTTCAAATGGCCGATTTCCATGGCGACCTTGGCGCGGCGGTTGAGCAGTTCCAAGATGCGTTCGTCGAGGTCGTCAATCTCCTCGCGAAGCTTTCCTAGTTGATCCATACGACACCTGCTTTTGGGGAAATTGCGTTGTGTTTGGTCCGTTGGGACGAAACGGGGGGAAACGCTAAATTGTGCAGCAGGTTACTTGAGTCGCTCTAGATTCTCAACCATTTTCTGGGCGGCCACCGCAAAAGCGTGGCTGACATTCATGGAATGCTTGAAGCCGAACATGGGAATGGCGACGGTTTGGGTGCACAAGGGACGCAAGTGATCGGCGATGCCGAAGCGTTCGTTACCCAGCAGGAGCACGCACGGCGCGCTGGGTTGCCAGTCGCCGACGGCCACGGCCTGATCATCCCGTTCCAGGCCGTAAACCGGACGTTCCTCCGCGGCCAAACGCGCGGCCAAATCATCCACCACCGTCACTGGAAGCCAGGCCTGACTGCCCCGCGCGGCCCGAATCAGGCGGGGGTGGTCAAGGGCTGGACAGGGACGGCTCATCGTCAGGCCGGCCAAGCCGAAATTGTCGATCAGGCGTAGGATGGATCCCACGTTGTAGGGGTTGTGAACCTGATCGAGCACCACCTCCACGGCAAAACGCGGCTGCCAAGCCGTCGTCGGCAGCGTTTCACTTTCTTGTTGGTCAAGGCCCGCGATGGTGGCGTGAAAACCGGCCAGGGCCGCGCGTGCCTCGGCCGGTGATAGCCAAGCCGGGCTTTGGTAGCGATCCAGATCCGCCGCCTCGCACAGTTCCGTGTAACGGGCGTGGAAGGTCGGACCGAGTTCCGCGTGGTCCTCGGCCCAGGTTGCCAGCAGTTGGTGTTGTTTGCGTGGGTTGAGTTTGACCCATTTGCGCAAACTAATGGTGCTAACGGACTTTTCCATTGGCGATGACGCTGGTTTTGATGGTTTTGCCGTCGAGCAACAGCGGTTCGTCGTCAAAAGTAACCTGGCTATCGGTGACCTTGAGCGGGGCGCTTTTGACGATGTCGATGCTGATCTCTTCGTGAATCACGGTTTGTTTGGCCGCTTCCAGCAATTGGCCGACCGGTGCGTCGCCGGGATGCAGTAATTCGGTTTTTTTGCCTTTAACCGCCGCCAGCAACATGCCCTCGGACAACTTGCCTTGCAGCTCGGCCGCTTTGAGGTTGGCCATCACCAGCACCTTGCGATCCTGAATGTCGTCGGCCCCGTAGTGCTTTTTGAGGCCGGCCACAATTTGCCGGGGTTGATCCTCGCCGATATCGACCTTCAGCAAAAAGTTCTGATTGCTGTTGGGATGGTCGGCGACCTCGACCACTTGGCCGACCGCGACTTTGAGGATGCCGAAATTGGCCTGTTCGCCGCTGAACTTTTTGCGGAATTTGGCCGCGTCCTTCAGGTCCAGCTTTTTGAACAGCAGGTCGGGTTTGCCGATTTTGTGGCCGTCGAGCCCGGTGAACGCGGGCGTGTCGGTCCAGGTTTCCGGCTTGAGGTTGAGCGTGGCAAAGATGCGTTCGGCCGTTTCCGGCATGTAAGGGTAGAGACCGGTCGCGATATGGCGCACCAGGTACAGTAGCAGCGAAACCGTGGTGTGGGCCGCGTCGCGGTCTTCCTTGATGCGTTTGAACGGTGCTTGTTCCTGGAAGAATTTGTTGCCGATGTCGCCGATGCGCAGCAGGATGGTGAGCGCGTCACGCAGGCGAACCGCTTCCAGGGCCTCGGTGAACCGTGCCCATTCGGCGGTGACCTCGTCGGTGAAGGCGCGGTGGCTGTCGTCCGGCTCGAAGTCGCGGATTTCGCCGTCGAAGTTTTTGACCGCATAGGTGGAACCGCGGTGGACCAGGTTGCCCAGGTTGTCGATGAATTCTTTGTTAACCCGCTCGTAAAATTCTTCCCAGTTGAACTTGGAATCGTTGCTTTCCGGGCGCACGCGCAGCAGGTAAAAACGCCATAGGTCGATGGGAATACCGGTTTCGACCACGTCGGTGCCGAACACGCCGACGCTCCGCGATTTGGAGAATTTGGTTTCCTCGTAATTGAGGTATTCGGTGCTGTTGATGTGGTGCAGCATGCTCCAGTTTTGGCCGGTCCCCAGCAAGGAGGCCGGGAAAATGACCGTGTGGAAAGGAATGTTGTCCTTGGCCATGAACTGGTAGAGATCGACGTTATCGGGATCGAGCCACCAGCTTTGCCAATCTTCGAATGCGTGGGCGGTGATGGAAATGTAGCCGATGGGGGCGTCAAACCAGACGTAAAAAACCTTGTCCTCGAAGCCGGGTTTGGGCACCGGGATGCCCCATTTGAGGTCGCGCGTGATCGGGCGTGCCTGCAGGCCTTGGTCCAGCCAAGCGCGGGTGGTTTGAATCGCGTTGCGGGTCCAATTGCCCGCCTTGGAGGCCTTTTCAAACCAAGCTTCCAGTTTGGGTTGCAGCGCCGCCAGGTCCAGGAACAGGTGGGTCGTCGGCTTGCGCACCGGGGGTGTGCCGCAGATTTTACAGCGCGGGGTCAGCAGTTTCTCGGGATCGAGCAGGGTACCGCAGCGATCGCATTGGTCGCCGCGCGCGTCCTCGTAACCGCACTTGGGACAGGTACCCTCGACAAAGCGGTCGGCGAGGAACATCACGTCGACCTCGCAGTAAACCCGTTCCTCCGTGTGTTCTTGGATCAGGCCCGCCTCGTCCAGCTTGTGAAAGATGCCCTGGGCGATTTCGGTTTGTTTCTCGGTGGAGGTGCGGCCGAAGGTGTCGAAAGCGATGTTAAAGGTTTTGTAGATCTCGGTGTGGATCGCGTTGTACTTGTCGCAAATCTCGCGCGGGGTCAGGCCTTCCTCGCGGGCGCGGTTCTCGGTGGCCGTGCCGTACTCGTCGGTACCGCATATATATAAGGTTTCGTAACCGCGTTGGCGGCAGAAACGGGCGTAGACATCGGCGGACAAAACACAGCCGATGATGTTACCCAGGTGGGGCACATTGTTGACGTACGGTAGCGCTGAAGTAATGAGTTTTCGTTTTTGGCTCATGGAATCCACCCCTGGGTTGCGCCCTCGGCGCCTGGTAAAGCCCGCATTGTACCGCAATCATCGCGGGAATCACAGCCCGGGAGGGGGCCGGGTTAGGAATTGGGTTTGGCGGTCAGGTGGTGATGGCAGCAACCGTCCTCGGGGTGGAGCCAGTCGGTTTCGCCGTCCGCATAAAACTCTTTTTTCCAGATGGGTACGTCGCGTTTGATGCGGTCGATGAGGAAGCGAAGCGCGGCAAAGCCGGCGGGCCGGTGCGGTGTGGCCACCGTTAAAAAGATCGAGGAGGCGCCGACCGGCATGGTGCCGAAGCGGTGAACCACCTGGGCAAAACGCACCTCGGGTTGTTCGCGGTACATGGCGTCGACCACGCGGTTGAGCTCTTTGAGCGCCATGGGTGCATAGGCCTCGTAGGCCAGTTGTTCCACCTGTCGGGCCAGGTGATGGTTGCGTACCGTGCCGCTGAAGGTGAGCACCGCGCCGCATTCGGGATGGCCGCCGCGGTCGGCGAGAAGGTGTTGGTCGATGGTCGCGCGAATGATGGCGACGTGGCGGGGTTGGGGTTGGCCGACGGGGACGTCGATGACCAGGGTTTCTTGGGTCGTGGTCATGGCTTAACCTCCCGACACGGGTGGGATCAGGGCGATTTCGTCGGCGACGTCCAGCACGCGATCCTCGGCAAGGAATTCTTGATTGACCGCGAGCCGGGTCGTTTTGGCGAGACCGGCGGTGGCGGGGAAGGTTTCAAAAAAAGTTTGGAGCAGTGCCGCCGCGGAAACCGGTTGGGTGCTTTGGTAGAGCCAGGTATCGCCGCCGACCGCATCGCGCAGGGAGGCGAAGACCAGGACTTTATATTGAATGGGGGATGGATCCGGCAAGAGGTCCTCCGTTTTTGAATTGGCGCCCATTGTAGCGCAAATGACGTGTGGGTTGCGGGTGTGGGTTAATCGGGGCGGCGTGTAGGGTGTGGATGGATGGTGGACCGGCAACGAAATGAATGGACGGGGATGGTGGACCGGAAACGAAATGAATGGACGGGGATGGTGGACCGGAAACGAAATGAATGGATGTGGATGGTGAAACGGAAACGAAATGAATGGACGGGGATGGTGGAACGGAAACGAAATGAATGGACGGGGATGGTGGAACGGAAACGAAATGAATGGACGGGGATGGAACCGGTGTACCCCGAAGGGGTACGCACACCCAACGGCTGGGACCACAACTGATTGAAAACGTGAGCCGGAGGCGAACATCATCTGGTTACGCTGAAGGCGTTATGAGATTTCAGCCTAGGGTAAGCGGTTGCAAAGCAACCGCTTACCCTAGGTCCCATGGGGTTCTTGTTGTGTAGGCGCTGAAGGCGCCGGCAAAACAACCCGTAACCGAACCATCGGGTTCATTGACCCCGAAACCACGCCCGTTTCCCTCATCCACCCCGCGGGGTTGAAAACCCGAAACGTCTGTAGTGTCATCCCCTTCAGGGATTTCCCGTCCGTGAACCCCCGAGACCCAGGGTGCGACCATTTTCAATGGTCGTACCCGGGGCTAAATTATGGCACCCCGTCGGGGTGCGTCCAGAGAGGCGAGGCAGAGCCTCGCGTTTAATCAAAGCATGGTCCATGGATGGGGTTGTGCGGCCCCGGTTGGGGCGCGCGGGATGAAGGCCGGGCCGGGCATGGTTGCGCGCCGGGGTGAAGGCACGGCCGGGCAGGATTGGACGCCGGGCCGGGCATGGTTGCGGGCGAGGTGAAGGCACGGCCGGGCAGGATTGGACGCCGGGCCGGGCATGGTTGCGGGCGAGGTGAAGGCACGGCCGGGCATGGTTGCGCGCCGGGGTGAAGGCACGGCCGGGCATGGTTGCGCGCCGGGATGAAGGCCGGGCCGGGCATGGTTGCGCGCCGGGGTGAAGGCACGGCCGGGCATGGTTGCGCGCCGGGGTGAAGGCACGGCCGGGCATGGTTGCGCGCGGGGTGAAGGCACGGCCGGGCATGGTTGCGGGCGAGGTGAAGGCACGGCCGGGCATGGTTGCGCGCCGGGGTGAAGGCACGGCCGGGCATGGTTGCGCGCCGGGGTGAAGGCATGGCCGGGCATGGTTGCGCGCCGGGGTGAAGGTCGAGCAGGGCATGGTTGCGCGTCGGGGTGAAGGCACGGCCGGGCATGGTTGCGCGCCGGGATGAAGGCCGGGCCGGGCATGGTTGCGCGCCGGGTGAAGGCATGGCTGCAAAGAGCGCGTACCCCGACAACGGAGCGCTGTCTCACCAAATCTTGACGTACGCCTGTTTGCCGAACCGGCCGTCGCCGCGAAACCCCCATGGCCCAGCCTTTTTCCAAAAAACCGACGAGATTCCTTGTGAAAGAAAGCTCATCGTTTTACAGAAGCGGCCCTTGGAAAGAAGGGGGAGGCGGGCTATAATGACCGCTTATTTGGAGAGGGAAAGGTATTCAGGTTTTTTGACCTGCACAATATCTTGATTGGTTGATTAACTAAGACACAATGACTGGTGTTCGGCGTTTGATCAAAAGCCTTTTTTGGAACACTGGTCGAGGCAAATTCATGTTTGACCTGCTCAGAAAAATCCCCGTTCCTCATGTCTTTGCGCTGATCCTGGGCGTCATTTTTGTCTGCTCTGTCCTGACCTATGTGCTCCCCTCCGGGCGTTACGAGCGCAAACAGGTTGAGATTGAAGGTTCGAAACGGACCGTGGTTGTTCCCGGCACCTACACCTCGGTTGACAAATTTGTCAGCAGCGAAGGTTTATTGCTTGATGTAAGCCCGCCCGAGGGCGAGGCCGTGCCCACTTCCTTCCACGGATTCCTCTCCGCCGTCCCGCGCGGCATGGAAAAAGCCGCCGATATCATCTTTTTCATTTTCGTGATCGGCGGCGTGTTCGGCATTTTGAGCCGAACCGGTGTGATTACCGCCGCCATTCAGGCGATTGTGGATTCTGTCGGGAAAAAACCCTGGATCCTCATCATCGTGGTGATGGTGCTGTTCTCTTTCGGCGGCTCCACCCTGGGCATGGGCGAGGAATTTATCCCGCTGGTACCGATTTTTGTGATGGTGGCGACCCGTTTGGGTTACGACCGTATCTTTGGGATGGCGATGGTGATCCTCGCCGCCCAGGTGGGGTTTGCCGCCGCGACGACCAACCCTTTTACCGTGGTCATTGCCCAAGGCATCGCCGAGGTACCGATTTACAGCGGCATGTGGTTCCGCGCTATTTTTTACGTCGTCATTTTGACCATCACCTTGGTTTACCTCATCTATTACGGTGAAAAAGTTCGCAAGAACCCAGAGGCTTCGCATGTAGCTGATGTTCCTGGCAAAACATTGGAATCCGAAAATGTAGAATTTACCTCGCGGCACCTGTGGATCATCATCGCCAGTTCGCTGATTTTTATCGGGGTCCTTGCCGGCGTCATCCTCAAACATTGGTGGATGGCCGAAATGGGCGGTGGTTTTATGCTGATGGGTATCCTCGCCGCCGCCATCGCCGGCCTCAAAGTCAACGAAGCGGCCTCCGCTTTTGTCAAAGGCATGGAAGAAATGGTTGTCGCCGCCCTCGTGGTCGGCTTTGCGCGCGGCATTGAGGTCGTGCTCAGCAACGCCATGGTCCTTGACACCATCGTTTATCACAGCGCTTCACTGTTGGAAAACCTGCCCAATATTGTGGCTGTCCAGGGCATGTTGCTTTTCCAAACAGTGCTCAACTTCCTCATCCCCTCCGGGTCGGGTCAAGCCGCGGTTACCATGCCGCTGATGGCACCCTTGGCCGACGTGCTCGGAATCACCCGTCAAACCGCCGTTTTCGCGTTTCAGTGTGGCGACGGTTTCTCCAACCTCATCATTCCAACCTCCGGGATTTTGATGTCCATGCTCAGCTTGGCGTCGATTCCCTATGATCGCTGGCTGCGCTTCATGCTTCCCTTGTTCGGCATGTTTTTGCTCACATCGGGAATCTTTTTGGCGATTGCAGTCGTGATCCAGCTCTAAAAACAGTTTAGAATATCTTGCACTGTCAGCATTTTTCTGAGCTGTCGCTTCATTGATTCAATGACATCACTGTTTCTCAATTGATTCATGCGTTTTTGTGTTATCCGCCATTTGGCAAATTTCCGTGCATTCATTTTTTTGCAGGACCAATTCGGGACTTCAGCCCACACCACGGAAAGCAGGTTGAAGGTCAAGCACCCAACACCGAATTACGGTACGACCGTTCCATGGAGGATCAAAGTGGTTAACTTGCGGAGGAGACGTAGATTACAGGCTGTCAAACGTGCCGAGGTTTCAAACCAGAGCATGCTGAAAACCGCGGCTCAGGCCGGCGGTACGGCGACCGGTGTCGGCGTCAACCGTCCCGCGACAAGTGGCAATCGCGATTCCGTCAAGGGTTCCGATTCTTAACTTGTTGTGCATTATCAGTGATTTAGGCCTTTTTGGTGCGATGCTTCACGGTATCGGCTATGATGCGTAGTGACTCCAAAAACCTTGCTGACGAGGTTGCGCCCCTTGATCGCCTTCTTCCGAAACCGCCAATTCCAGTTTTCAGCAGAAACAACCATTCTGGTTATCCTTGCCGCCGTGTTGTGTTACAGCATGGGATACTGGCAGTTGACGCGGTTTCACGAGAAGAACGCCTATTTTGCAATCTTGGAAGAACAAAACGAGCGGGGTCCCGCCCCGCTCGATCCCACGCTGACCGACTTTTCCGCCCTGTACCACGGGCAGGTCACCGTGTCGGGTACCTTCGACCACCAACACCAGGTGGTCCTCATCAATCGCTCCCATCGCGATCAACCGGGCGTGAAAGTGATCACGCCCCTGCTGCCGGCGGACGGCGGCCCGGCCGTCCTGGTCGACCGCGGCTTTTTGCCTTTTGCCTACACCATGGATGAATCGCGCCGATCCGAATACCAGCCCGAGGGCCGAATGGCCTTTACCGCGCGCTTGCGACCGGCCCAGGCCAAATCCTTCTTTTTGACCCCGGAAACCGCCGACCCAACCCCCGGCCAATGGAAGGGACGCTGGTTGCGCATCGAGGTCGAAAAAATGGCGATGCAGTTGCCCTATCCCGTGCTGCCCATTTATTTGGAACAGGAAACCGCACCCGTCGACGGCGAATTTCCACTGCCGATTACCCACGCCGTCCTGCCCGCCTCGCGCCATCTGAACTACACCTTGCAGTGGTTCAGTTTCGGCACATTTGGGCTTTTTATCGGTGCTTTGGTCCAGTTTCGCCGCAAGCCGGCAGTGGCGCAATCTTCTCAAATGCGCGTTTCTTGACTTTAAAATGCACGTTTCATTAGGCTTAACCCCCGTTTGCGGCCGTTCGGCAAACAAAGAATCCCCTTGAAAGGGTAAGCACTTTCACATAAAATGTGTGGCCGGTTGGTAGGACTTCGAACCCTTACATGTTCCGCGGTTTTTCGTTCCATAACCCGCTGGATTCAGTTAGTGTCCCCACAGGAAGTTTGATTTAATGCGCCTTAATGTTTTGTTTGTGTGCTGGTTTTTTGGACTGAGTCTTCCGCTTTTTGCGCAACTCGATACCAAACCCCTCATCGAAGATGTCGGGGTGGATGAAAAGTTGGGCCAACGCATCAACCTTGCACAGACGTTTACCGACCGTCACGGGAATCCCGTCACGTTGGGTGATCTTTTCACCGACGGCAAACCCGTGATCATTGCCCCGGTGTACTACTCTTGTCCGCAGTTATGTACCCTGGTGCTTAACGGCGTACGCAATTTGATCAACGATATGACCCTCACCTTGGGTGAAGACTATCGTGTGGTCAACATCTGCATCGACCCGGACAATACGCCGGAAATGGCCGCCGACAAGGCCAAAAATTACATCGGCACGCTCGACCGTCCCGAGCCCGCCGATAAAAACTGGTTTTTCCTGACCGGAAACAGCCAAGTCATCGAAAATGCCATGGACCAAATTGGCTTTCGGTACAAAAAAGTGGACGAACAGTACAACCATGCCAGCGTGATCGTGTTGGTCAGCCCGCAAGGGGTGATCTCGCGGTACGTATACGGCGTGACTTATCCAGCCAAGGATGTTCGCCTCGGTCTCGTGGAAGCGGCCGAGGGCAAAGTGGGCACCACACTGGACAAGGTTCTGATTTATTGTTTCAGATACGATCCCCTCGCGGGCAAATACGTCAAAGACGCGATGAACCTCATGCGTTTGGGCAGTGGTTTGTCGTTACTCGCGATGCTGGTGATCGGGTTTTTCCTTTGGAGAAGTGAGCTTTTAAACAAAACGGAGGCAGGCACGTGATTTCAGATGCTACCGAAGTTGCCGCACGCGTCGATATGGTCCAGATCTTCATCTTTGGGATGATGGCGTTCTGGTTCATCGCATGTAACGCGGTGCTGGTTTATTTCATGCTGCGGTACCGGCGCAAGGGGCCGGATGACAAGGTTGCCAATATTAAAGGGAACCACATGTTGGAGATCGTTTGGACCGTGATCCCTTGTATTTTGGTCCTCATCATTTTCTATTACGGTGTCGTGGTCTGGAAAGATTTGCGGGTGCCGCCGGAAGGTGAACCGGTTTATGAAATCAGCGTGACCGGTCAAAAGTGGTCGTGGAGCTTTAAGTACCCCAACGGCGCTACCACCGGTAACGAGCTGATTGTTCCCGTGGGAACCAACATCAAGCTCAACATGAAGTCGGCCGACGTCATTCACAGTTTCTTCATCCCCGAGTTCCGGGTTAAAGAAGACGTCGTTCCCTCTCAATACACCTACATGTGGTTCAACGCCAAATATGCCGGTGAGTACAACATCTTCTGTACCGAATACTGTGGTAAAGACCACTCGCACATGTTGGGTAAAGTCAAAGTTCTTGATGCCGACAACTGGGAGAACTGGGAGAAAACCGGTTTGATGCTGGGCGAGGAGATCCTGCCCCCGCTGGAGAACGGCGAGAAGCTGTTTGTTAAGCGCGGTTGTAAAGGCTGTCACTCCATCGACGGCGTCAAGCTCGTTGGTCCCACCATGCTCGACGCTTACGGGCGTTCCGCCGCTTTTGACGACGGTCAGAGCTACACCATCGACGACAACTACATCGTCGAGTCCATCAAATACCCCGAACGTCACATCGTAGCAGGCTATCCGCGCGGCCAAATGCCGTCGTTTGACGGCCAGTTATCGGATAGCGAACTGTCCGATATCATCACCTACATTAAATCGATCAAATCGGAATAAGGGAGGCGCTAGAAATGGCTACCGAAAATAAAGAATACAGCCCCTACCTTGAGCCGAAGGGGTTTTACAACTGGTTCTGGACCGTTGACCACAAACGCATCGGTTTAATGTACCTGTACAGCATTTTGTTCTTTTTCCTGATCGCCGGTCTGTGCGCCCTGGGTGTCCGTGCCGAGCTGTTTTATCCCGGCGAGCAAATCGTCGACCACCACGGTTACAACGTGCTGTTCACGCTGCACGGCGCCTTGATGGTGTTCCTGTTCATCGTTCCCGGCATTCCCGCCACCCTCGGCAACTTTCTGTTGCCCCTGATGATCGGCGCCAAAGACGTTGCCTTCCCGCGCCTCAACATTCTCAGTTACTGGGTGTATGTGTTGGGTGCCCTGGTCGTTTTGGGTTCCTTGATCGGTCCCCCGGGCTCTTCTTGGCTCGACACCGGTTGGACCTTCTACACGCCGTACTCGATTGAATCTTCTACCGGTGTTATTCCCGTCACCTTGGGTGCCTTCATCCTCGGTTTCGCCTCAATCCTCACCGGCATGAACTTCATCGTGACCATCCACCGCATGCGTGCACCAGGTATGACTTGGCACCGTATGCCGTTGTTCGTATGGTCTTTGTACTCCGCGTCGCTGATCCAGGTTCTGGCCACGCCCGTCGTTGCCATCACCCTGTTGCTCCTGATCATGGAACGCCTGCTCGGCATCGGCATCTTTAGTGCCGCCATGGGTGGCGACCCCATCCTGTTCGAGAACATGTTTTGGTTCTACTCACACCCCGTTGTGTACATCATGATCCTGCCCGCCATGGGTGTTGTCGCCGAGATCTTGCCCGTTTTCGCCAGAAAACCCATCTTCGGCTACCGCGCCATCGCCTACTCTTCCTTGGCCATCGCCCTGGTGAGTTTCTTCGTGTGGGGTCACCACTTGTTCGTTTCCGGGATGTCCAACTGGTCGCGCTGGATTTTCTCCCTGCTGACCTTTGCCGTTGCCATCCCCACCGCGATTAAGGTATTCAACTGGATCGGCACCCTCTACAAAGGGTCCGTCAGTTTCGAATCCCCCATGTTGTACGCCTGTGGGTTCATCTTCTTGTTCACCATCGCCGGTTTGACCGGTCTGCCACTGGCGACCCTGGCGACGGATGTTCACCTCCACGACACCTATTTTGTTGTCGCCCACTTCCACTACACCATGCAGGGCGGCACCGTTGTCGCGTTGGTCGGTGGTTTGCACTTTTGGTGGCCGAAAATTTACGGTCGCATGTTCAACGAAACCGTTGCCCAAGTCGGCTTCTGGACGCTGTTCATCGGCTTTAACGCCACCTTCATTCCTCAGTTCATCATGGGTTACCAAGGCATGCCCCGTCGTTACGCCGACTACCTCGGCGAGTTCCACGACATGCACTTTTTGTCTTCCGTCGGTGCGATGATCAACGGCTTGGCCTACTTCATCATCTTCGGTAACTTGATTTGGGCCGTCTACAAGGGCAAGCGCGCTTCCGCCAACCCCTACGGGTCCCTTTCACTGGAATGGCAGACACCTTCGCCGCCCCCGTTGACCAACTTTGACGAGGTTCCTACCGTCACCGATTGGACCTACGGCTACGGCGACGAACAAAAGGCATAATAGGGGTTTTATTTCATGTTTAATCATAAGAATGCACCCGACGGCACCTTTTTCAACTTCCACAAGGAACCACCCCTGGTGGCTTACGAGTTCTTCAAACTTGGCATGTGGATCTTCCTGGCTACCGAGGTTTTGTTCTTCGGTGGTTTGTTCGCGGCTTACTTCATCCTGAAGTACAAGTGGCCCGAGGTTTTCGCCGCCGGTTCAGCTTACTTGGACGTTAAGCTGGGCGCCACCAACACCGTGGTCCTGCTGGCCAGTTCGCTGACCATGGCACTCGCGGTTGATGCCGCCCAACGCAAAAACAAAGGCAAACTGACCCTGATGCTGGGTGCGACCTTCCTCGGCGCCTGCGGCTTCCTCGTGATCAAAGGGATGGAATGGTATCCCAAGCTGACCAGTGGCAAGCTTCCTGGTTCAGACGTGTTTTTCAGTGTGTATTACATGACCACCGGTCTCCACTTGATTCACGTTTTGATCGGCATGTACTACATCGCCCTGATGTTTTTCCGGTCTAGGACTGGTCGCTACACCGATGAGGGCGCCAGTCACGCCGGCGTTGAAGTCGGCGGTCTCTACTGGCACTTGGTTGACGTCATCTGGATTTTCCTCTTTCCATTACTTTACTTGCTGGGAGGTCACTAATGGGACACGATCATCACGACGACCATCATGGTGAAATGGGCCACATTCAGGCGCCCGTGGTTTACTACGGTACCTTTGGCGCCCTTATTGCGCTCACCCTTTTGACCGTATTCGTTGCGAGCTTCGAAACCAGCCCGCTGATGCACGATTTGATCGCGATGGGTATTGCTACCGTGAAAGCCACCCTCGTCATCGTGTTTTTCATGCACGGCAAGTATGAGAAGGCCGAAACCTGGGGTTTCATCTGGGCACCGATCATCCTGCTGGCTACCTTGTTGGGGGCTTTGTTTATCGATTACGCCGGTCGTCAAAACGACCTGTACATCGAGAAAACCACCATCAAAGAGCTGTACATCAACGATGCGAAATCCATTCTTGACGGTAAAGAGCACGGCGGTGACCACGGCGACGCCAAAAAAGACGACAGCGACCACTAAACGGATTCACAGCTATGTCTGACAATTCATACCGGCGGGTGTACGCCCGCCGCCTTACGAGACTGCCGCTCCTCGCGGCGGTCTTTTTTTTGGGCTGTGGTCGCATTGATCCCGGCCAATTACCGGAACCACCTGCTTTTGCCGAGGCGCCCGCGACCTGGGCCGCCTTGCAAGGGGACGTTGCCTCAGGTAAACGCGCGGCCAAACAATATTGCCTCGGCTGCCATGTGGTCGACGGCGAAGGGCACCAGCTATCCACCGCGCCTTCGTTCGAAGCCGCGATGAATCAGCCCCATGTGGCACCGCTGTATTTGCGTCGTTGGTTGTGGAACCCGCCCGCGGTGAAGCCGGAAACCATCATGCCCAACCTTTCCCTGGATCCCGCGGTGATCGAGGATTTAACCGCCTTTTTGGCGACCTATCGTGAGGTTTCACCGGCCGAAGAACCCGCATCCGAGGTTGAAACGTCCGGGCCGCAACCCGAAAAAACCGAAACGGTCGATTCCTCTCAATAAGGGGTCGGCTGTTTGGCCGATTCAAAGGTTTCGGGTTCGATGTTGCTTGCTTCTGATCCAGACGCCTCATGGCGGTAAGTATCGGATTCCTTTTTTTGGTAGGCAAGGGGTGTCGTTGACCCATTCTCCCAGCCTTGGTCCGCTGCATAATCGCGCAGGGCTTGGGTGCGTTCCTCGGGATGCGGGTGCGTGGTGACCCACTCCGGGTACAGTGTGCCGCCGGCTTTGATGAGGAACTGATCGGCGCCGCCGACATGGCCGTACCGTAATTGAACCAAGTGCAAGCCGTTGCGGTCGGCCTCTGATTCTTGTTCCCGCGAAAAATGCAAATGGGCCATGCCTTCCGCGTGGACAAAAGGCGCCAAGGCGTCGTTTTCACCGATGAGCAGGGTCCTGGCCAGGCCGTAGACCACTTGACGGCTCATGCGCTTGAGGTTGTGGCGTGCCTGCAGGTGGCCGATTTCGTGGCCGATCACAAAGGCGAGTTCTTGTTCCGTTTCGCTTTGTGCAAGCAAGCCGCGGGTTAGGCCGATGGTTCCGTCGGGCAGGGCGAAGGCGTTGGGTGTGTCCGAGGGTACGATTCGCAGTTTGTAGACCCGGCCGCTGTCGTCCCCCGCGATCATTTCGTCAAAGATCCGCTGGACCTCCGGCGGAGCTGCATCTTCCCAATGATCCGGCGTGCTGAAGGTCAGGTGTTGTTCCCAATGAACCGGCATCAGGTGGACCAGGATAAGAGAAAGCCAACCTAAGGCGAAATACAGTGCGACAAAAAAGGAAAACACCAGGGCGGTATTTACCAGAAAACGACGACTGCTGGTGTTGCCGCGGCTGTTGTGCGCGGTGTTGGATGGGATTTTGGGTTCGATGTTCACGTGCCGCCTCTCTGACTTTTGGTTAGCCTGCATTTCTCACCAGGAATTCTGCGACGGGGCAACCCATGCGATTACGAGGGGGGCGGCCTTCCGCATTACTCGGTCGCGCCGCCTTGGCCTCAGCTGCTACGCCGAAAGGTCGGCCCCGCGAAAGGTCGGCCCCGCGAATGGTCGGCCCCGCGAAAGGTTGGACCCCTGTGCCGTCTCTCGGTCGTCATCTTCGTACGCATAAGGCTTTCAGCTTCTCGCGACGAATCCTTGTGAGAAATGGGGGCTAGACGCCGCCGATGGAGCGGTGGCGCGGAGGTTGGTCGCTGTACCAAACGGCCGTACCATAGGCGAGTACTTCCACCGTGCCCATTTGCTTCTCGCCGCCTTTTGAGAGTGATGCGGTTTCCATTTTCAGGTTGACGATGATGTCGGCACCGAGCGCTTGCTCGCGCATGCGCAAAACCGCCTCGCGACGGGCGCGGTCGATAAGACTGGCGTAAGCGTTGATTTCGCCGCCGAAAAAACCGCGTAGCGCGCCCAAGAACTGTTTGAAGCGGTCGATGGAGATGACCACGGAGCCCGTGACCATTTCGGTGCGCGCCGATTGGGCTTCCGCCGGCAGGGTTCTGCTGTTGAGCATGGGCTGGCGGGCGTATTGGCTTTCACGTGCTTCAATCGAGGCATAGTGGTCGCGTTCGCGCCGCCAACCGACGAGGCCGCCGCCGACCAGCAAGACGATGGGAACCAGGTAGGGGAGAAAAACGAGGTATTCAGCCATTACTGCACCCGCACGGCCGTGCCGTAGCACAGAATTTCGGCGGCGCCTTGGGCCACGCTGGAGGTGGAGAAACGGATGTTAATCACCGCGTTGGCGCCCATTTCGTGGGCTTGTTCCTGCATGCGCTGCATGGATTCGTCGCGGGATTCCTTGAGGAGTTCGGTGTAGCCGGTCAGTTCGCCGCCGAAAATATTTTTGAACCCGGCCATGATGTCGCGGCCGACGTGTTTGGCGCGGATGGTGCTGCCTTGGACCAAGCCGTAATGGGCGGTTATGGTTTTACCGGGTACGGTTTCTAAGTTGGTCATGATCATGAAATGCTCCCTTTTGGATGAAAATATACACACTGCAAGTCTACGCGTATTTCGTGGGGAAATCCGGCATCGAAAAATGACCTTGGTGTCCCGTGTTTACGCTTTGGCCGTGCTGATATGGGGGGCGCATGAACCGACCGTGAAGTGCCGCGGTGGGACGGTTTTTCGCGGTTTGGGCCGACTGGCGTTTCACGATGAACCTGTTCGCGGGAGACTTCTGTTCCGCAGTGGGTTTCGGTTACCCAATCGTCAATTTACATGGCAGCACGCTTTTTGGTCGTGATGCGGCCCTAATGGCGGACATTGAGAATCGTGCGACCGTTGCGTGGTACCCATGCGGTTCATTGTAACAACTGGTAAATTAGCTTGTTCCTAGCCAAGCGGCCGAAAACAATCGGAAGAGCGACTGTGTGTCCCGTGAACCAAAGCGGGCCCCGAGGAGAAACCGTGTTTGACCTACTGATCTTGCTGGCGATGACCGCCGTCAAAAAAGTTGACTGTCCCCAACGCGATCTTGCGATTATTCTGGACGGTACCCCGGAAGAGTGGGCCGACGCACCTTGGACCCGGTTAGAGAAGGGCACGCTTTTTCTGGCCACCCATCGAGACCAACACTATTTTTACGTGGCTTTGCGGGGCACCGACGCCGATGTAGCGCGCAACATTCACGCGCGCGGTCTTACGGTTTGGGTGAACCCGGAAGGCAAAAAAGACAAAACCCTGGGGCTTTACTTACCTGGACGGGGTGGGCCGCGTGGCGCGCGTCATGGGAGTTTGGAAGAAGCCGCATTATCCGAATCCGGACGTTCGCGGGATGAGATGCGTGGCGAGGATTACGGTGCTTTTGAAGTTTTGGGTGGTGACGGGGCTTTTCGGGAATGGATCGACCCGGCAACGTCTTTTGGTTTGGCCTTTGAGGTGGTTTTTACCGATGAAGGTTTTACCGCCGAGGTGCGTTTCCCGCTCACCTCGGCCAAGGGCCGACCCTTCGCGGTAAATGCTGTGAAAAAGAAAATTGCCTTGGGTTTGTTCACTCAGGAACCTCGGGGTGGTCAGCGTGGGGGACGCGGTGGCGGTGAACGCATGGGTCGTGACGGCATGGGGCGTGGTGGCGGCATGGGGCGCGGTAGCGGTATGGGTCGTGGTGGCGGTATGGGTCGTGAGGGGATGGGGCCCCCACCACGTCGCCGGCCGGGGGGCGGCCACCGCGCCAAAATCGACCTTTGGCTTAAGGTGCATTTCAGAAATTAACTAAATCGACTGAATGTACATCGGTTGTGACCCTCGCTCTGCATTCGAATCGCCTGCTTATTCGGCTATAATAAAGCGCGTTTCCCCAACATAAAGATGACGAGGTTTCCGCGATGGGCTTGTTCAGCGATAAACCCTTTACCCTTGATCGAATTGTTCGCTTGCTCATCACGCTCGGCGTGGTTTACCTGGTGTTCCTCCTCGTGCGGACCGTTCAGGATGTGCTCATTCCTTTTGCCATCGCGGCCTTGTTGGCCTATCTAATCCAACCCCTTGTGAACATCCTCCAGGTTCGGGTCCGCATCAAAAACCGCTTGGTCGCCATTCTTATCAGCTTGTTTCTGATCGCCACGGCCTTCGTGTTGTTCAGCCTGACTATGGTGCCCGTGTTCGTGAAGGAGATTCGCCACGTGGGCGAATTGGTCACCAAAATGGCCAACGATGCCAAGCTTAACGAGAAGGTTGCTCAATACCTGCCGGAAGATATGTCGGCTTACGTTGCCGAATTGGCCCAACGCGAGGACATTCAGGCTTTTTTTAACACCGAAAAATTCGGTGAAATCGTGATCAACACCTTGCGTACCGTGGTTCCGGGCGTCTGGGGCCTGTTTTCCGGTGCCTTGGATATCGTGATCGGCGTGGTCGGTTTGTTCATCATTCTACTGTACCTAATTTTTATCTTGCTCGATTACGACACTATTATGGAGGGCTGGAAAGACCTGCTCCACCCGTCTTACCGAACCATGATGATTGAGGTGGTCGAAGATTTTACGGCCGCCATGCGGGGTTACTTTCGTGCCCAGGCGCTTATCGCCTCGATTTGCGGTGTCTTGTTTGCGGTTGGTTTCGAAATCATCGACCTCCCGCTGGGTATTGTGATTGGCCTGTTCATCGGCCTGCTCAACATGGTGCCGTATTTACAAACACTCGGCCTTCTGCCTTGCGCCTTCTTCGCGTTGGTCCACAGTTTGGAAACGGGGCGTAGTTTTTGGATCATGATGCTGCTGGTGCTGATTGTTTTTGCGGTGGTGCAGGCGATTCAAGACGGCTTTCTCGTACCAAAAATTATGGGTGACGTCACCGGCCTCAACCCGGCCGTGATGTTACTTAGCCTGTCGATTTGGGGCAAGTTATTGGGCATGCTCGGCCTGATTATCGCCCTTCCGATGACCTTTCTTGTCTCTTCTTATTACCACCGCTTCCTGCGCTTTTTGGCCAAGCGCCATCAGGAAGCTATGGACGGCGAAACCGCGGGACAAACCTGAGAGAACTTTTTTATGGTGACAGGCATCTTTAAATATTTGTAAATAAAAGACATGGGTGTTAGGGGCAGTTGGTGGTAGAGAAATACTGGTGACAGGCAGGGTTAAATATTTGATAGTAAAAGACCTAGGGAGTAAGTCGTCGGTCGAGCGCCTCTAGCAATCGGTTTCCGATGCCCATCGACGGGTTCTAGGTGATGCAGCCTAAACGCGCTGAATACCGGCGTGAAGTTATCTCTAATGCAATCACCTGGTTCAAGCCGCTACGAGGGTGTCGGCTAGAAGTTATCTCTATTGAACCCAGGTGATTTAAGCAGCCTGTCACCTAGGAGAACGTCGGCTCTCTTTCCTCGGTCGCATTTTTTTCAAATAATTTCGTCGAATCTATTCCCCCTGCCGTCTAAGAATGGCCGACCGTTGCTTGACACCCGGTCGTCCTGCTCCTTAAGATGAAGAGCCGCGCGCCCTTGGGTGACCAAAGTTGGAGGATTCCATGATTTCTTCGCCAATTAAAACCTTACTCCTCGCAGGGACGACCTTGTTTTTGTGCGCCGGCCTTTTTGCTCAGAACCAGGTGGACGATATTGTTGATCGCGATCCCTTTGACCCCAACCGCGGCAAGGAACAGGTTGAAGAAGAGGAGAAAGTCGAGGAAATCGTTGAAGTGACCCCGACCAATGTGGAATTCCAACTCGACGGCACCATCATTTTTCCCAGTCGCAAAATGGCGATCATCAAATATAAGCCCGATCCCAGTGAGATGGAGAGCCCGGTGGCGGCTCGTGTGCGCAACATTGCCGGACGCAACCAAAATCCTAAAACCAACGTCGCCCGTCGCAACAAACCGATTCGTCGCCCGCGTAATATAAAAAGTCAGATGGAAACGAAACGCTTGAGCGAAAACGACAAGCTTCAAGGTTATTTGGTTGCCAAAATTGAAAGTGATCACGTGGTGCTCACCAAGGGTCGTGAACAGCTTACCTTGCGGATGTTTGACGGTACCAAAACCAATCGCGGCGGCTCGAAGAAAATTGCCAAACCCGCGCCTAAGAAAACGACCAATCGCAAAAACAACAAGGCGAAACCGGTGGTCAAGAACAACAAAAAGCCATTGCCGGTTACCAAAAAAGGTGCGCCAACCAATAATGCGAACCGGTCGAAAAACAATAACAGCCGTTCCAAGAACAACAATGTTCGTCGGTCGGGCAACAACCGCAAAAATACCGCGCAGCCGGTCCGCCGTAGCGTTCCGAAACGCGAGTTCTAGCGCCTTTACCGCGCCACGAAGGGCCCGAATCGGCCCGTCACATTGCCCGAAGCTCGACCACGCCGTTGCGCGGTCGAGCTTTTTTGAGATTGAGGTTCCATGGTTAAACGTTTTTCCCAACTGAGCAACGGCATGCGTGTCGTCACCGAACGGGTTGATCACGTCGCCACCGTTTCGTTGGGGATCTGGTTAAACAAAGGCTCGCGGCACGAAAATGCTGCCGAAAACGGGCTTTTCCATTTCATCGAACATACCCTGTTTAAAGGCACCCCGCGTTTTTCGGCCCGCGATATTGCCGAAGCCGTCGACGGTGTCGGCGGCATTTTAGACGCCTACACCGCGCGCGAGGAAACCTGTTATTCGATTAAAGTTCGCGCGGTTCATTTGGAAAGCACCTTGGCGTTGCTCGCCGATATGCTGCAACATCCCACCTTCGATCCCCACGAGCTTTCGCTGGAGCGCAAGGTTGTGCTGGAAGAAATCAAAATGGGTGAGGATGATCCCGAGGATCGCGTGTTCGAATTGGGTATCCAGCGTTACTGGAGCGACCATGCCATGGGCCGACCGATTCTCGGCCCGGTCGAAAACGTAAAACGTTTTGATCACGACGAGGTTGCCGCCTTCCACGGACGTTTCTACCGCACCCAAGACATGGTCGTAGCCGCCGCCGGCGACCTGGACCACGATCAACTCTGTCGCCTGTGTGAAACCCTGTTTCCTGTTTCGGATCGCCCGCCGGCGGACATCGTGGAATCGCCACCCGAGGTGCGTGGCTTCCAGGCCTATCACACGGATGACCGCCTGGAGCAGGTTTCCTTCACCCTGTTCACCCACGGTTTCTCCCAACGCGACCCGCGCCGCCATGCACTGAACCTGTTGAGCGTGGCCTTGGGTGGCGGCATGAGCTCCCGTCTGTTCCAGTCCATTCGGGAACAACGGGGCCTGGCCTATTCGGTCGGTTGTTACACGGTCCCTTACGCGGATTGTGGTTATTTCAATCTCTACGGCGCTTGCAGCCCTGAGAACTACCAAACGGTGTTATCCCTGTGTTTTGACGAAATTGAACGGGTGCAGCAGGATGGGTTGGACGCGGGCGAATTGCGACGCGCCAAGGAGCAAGTTATCGGCTCGCTGCTGATGGGTTATGAGAGTACCTACAACCGCGCCACCTCCTTAGCCCGCGCCCTAATGGTTCACGGCGAAATTTACGAGCCGGAAAAGTGGGTCGCTTTGATTGAAAGCGTCGAGGCCGACGCGGTACGCGACGCCGCGCGTTACGCATTTCATCCCGACAAACGCGCTTTGGCCGGACTCGGCGCGGCCTCGGGGCGACCCGACGACGGCTTTTTGGCCGGCCGTGGTTTCCATGACACCCCGATCCTCATCCCACACTAATCCCCACAGAGGAACGACCATGACGCTTTCCGTTGCCCTGAAGACCCTGCCCCATCACGAGGGCTTACCCTTACCCGAATACGCTACCGCCTTAAGCGCCGGTGTCGATTTGCGTTATGCCGGCGAGACACCACTGGTGCTTGAACCGGGCGCCCGCCAAGCCTGCCCGACCGGGTTGTGCATGGCCCTACCTGCCGGTTATGAAGCCCAGGTGCGTCCTCGCTCCGGGCTCAGCCTTAAACAGGGATTGACGGTCATTAACAGTCCCGGCACCATTGACGCCGATTACCGCGGCGAAATTTTGGTACCGCTGGTGAACCTCGGCCAAGAAGCGGTTTCGGTGGAACGCGGTCAGCGGATCGCCCAGCTCGTGGTTGCCCCGGTCATCCAAGTGACCTGGCGGCAGGTGGAGGGCCTCGACGAAACCGAACGCGGAGAGGGTGGATTTGGACATACTGGAAGCCGCTAACCAGACGACCGTTTGACCCTTTTAAGGTGTTTAGGTGATGTTTGGGAGAGGTGCGGTAAACTTGGCGATTTTTTACTAAGTTATTGAAAAATATGATCTTGGATGGTGTGCTTGGTCCGCGTTTCCACGGGGGTTTTTCCTCGGCTTGCGCCGGTCAGGTTCCTGAATAACCATGGACGTGCCGCCCCAAATGGTTTAACCTTGAGGTGTTTCGGCCAGGGCTGCCGCGTTTGTTTGTCCGCCGAATTTTCTGTTAACGCCAAACCCCATTTGGCCCACCCAAGCCCTTTCTGATGGAAAGGCACCGTAAGGAGAAGCGCATGGAACTTGACGATCAAATGAAATCCTTGCTCAAAGAGCTGGGAGTGGCCCTTCACCATGCGTTAACCAAAGACCAAACCATTAAAAACGTAACGGACCAAATCAAAGGCAACGGCTATGATATCTACTTGATTATGGAAGCCAACATCGCCCTGGATAAACGCGATGAAGAAGACGGGGAAGGCGTGTTGTATCTCGGCAAGCCGGAAGAACGTTACGAAGCGGCCGACCAGAATTTCAATCATTACGACAAAGAGTTCTTGGCTGCATTGAAGATTAAAATTGAGGATTCCGGCGACGATCATGAAAGCTTCGAACTCGACATTGAAGACGAAGAGTAAGTTTAACCTATTCGGGGCAAGTGCCGCCGAAATCAAGAAGCTGTTAACCGACCTGGGCGAACCGGCCTTTCGCGAAAAGCAAATCCGCCACTGGATCTACGTGAAACGCGTGCTCGAGATTGAGCAGATGACCAACCTTTCCAAGTCTTTGCGCGAAAAGTTGCAAGATGCTTGTGAGGTGCGTCCGCCGCTGAATTACGAGCGACACCTGTCCCGCGACGGCTCGATTAAATTCGTGTTCCACCTTGAAGCGGGTGGTGATGTGGAAGCGGTCTACATGCCCATGACCAAAGGGGTAACCATGTGCCTGTCCAGCCAAGTGGGCTGTGCGCAGGCCTGTAGCTTTTGCATGACGGCGCAAATGGGGTTCATCCGCAACCTGACCCCCGCCGAAATCGTCGGCCAAGCCTTCGTGATCGCGCGTGAAATGGAGCTCAATGATCCTTTTAATATTGTCATGATGGGCATGGGCGAACCCCTGTTGAACCTCAACAACCTTACCAAATCGCTCGATCACTTCGTCGACGCGTTAGGCCTCAACCTGTCGCCGCGCCGGATTACCGTCAGTACCAGCGGCCACGTGCGCAACCTGCTCAAGTTGGGTGAGTACCCGCGTTTGCCGCGCATTGCCGTGTCGCTCAACGCCACCACCGATGAGCAGCGCAACCACCTGATGCCGGTGAACCTCAAATGGAACATTGAGGCCTTGCTTGCGGCCTGCCGCCGACTGCCGATTCCACCGCGCGAGCGTATCACCTTGGAATATGTTTTGATCGAAGGGTTGAACGACAGCCCGGCCGACGCCAAACGGTTGGTGCGACTGGTGGCCAACCTCCGCTGTAAAATCAACCTGATCCCGTTTAACGAAACGCCGGAACTCGAATACAAACAACCGGCACTGCCGGTGATTGAGCGATTCCAAGAAATTCTCAACCGTTCTAAGATCCTTAACACCGTGCGTTGGTCCAAAGGGCGTGACATCGGTGCCGCCTGCGGCCAGTTGGCCACCCCTATCGCCAAGCGGGGGCCCAATCTCCGGGTTGGATAGTTTAGGGATGCCGGGTTTTTTATGCGTTGACTTGGGCCCGGCTTGTTCGCGGCCTCATTCCTGAGAATGGGACGATTTTTACACCCTGCCTCGTCGTACTTGTTTTGGAAGCGGTTTTATGCCCCTATCCAGGCCCGTCATCGCGGAAGGACCTACTTTTCCAGGTCGGGATCATCGGTAAAGGATGCGGCGATTTATTCGTATCCTTCTGGTCTCGCATTCCTGGGCAATAGGAATACCAAGCCATACCCAAAAGGGACCCCAAAGGTCGCGATTCAAGGCTCCTCACTTCCTACATGGGGGTTTTCAGCGAAAAAAAAATCGTTTATGCTCTGGTTTTGTTTGCGGCTGTTCAGGACGGCCGCGTTGATTCCGCTGTTGTGGACGGCGTACAGCTCGCGGAAAAAACCGCGTGCGAGATTTTATTCAAAAAGTGAGGACGGACCCATGGATGGTGAACAAACAATTGACGACTTGACCTGTGCCTGGGAACAGGATGGTGAAGTGATTGTGGAAGAGTTGGACAAGTACATTCTTTCCAAGGGCGCCTGGTCAACGATCATGTTTCTCTACCGCGAAAAGAAAAGCGATGGTTCCTGGAGTCCCCCCAAGGTTCGTGTTCAGCGCTACCAGAAGTCGCGCGGCCGTTACATGAGCAAAAGCAAATTCAACATCAGCTCTGAAAAACAAGCGCGCATGATTGTGAGTCAGCTTCAGCACTGGTACGACGATCAGAAGGACGAAGAAGCCGAAGCTTAAAGGTTTGGGGGCGTCGTTCGGGCGATCCAACAAAGAGGGTGATCGGGTGACCGACGTTTTGGCGATTCGCAGTCGTGCGAACCCCCGCTACAAAGAACTCAAAGCATGGCAACGCGCCGGTGCAGCGGCACCGGTGCTGCTGGTAGAAGGCGAGAAGCTGATCCGCGAGGCGGTCGCGGCCGGGCTCCGGCCCCGTGCTGTTTGGCGCACGCCCGCGGTCGGCGGCGATTTTTCTTGCCCTACCTATCAGGTTTCGGCCGATATGTACGGCCCGTTGTCGCCGACCCGATCCGGCAAACCACCGCTTGCCGTGTTTGACAAAAACGATTTACTACAACAAAAACCGCCGACCACGGGCCGCCTGCTCCTGCTGGACGCGGTACAAGAACCCGGCAACACGGGCGCCTTGATTCGCGCCGCCGCCGCCTTTGATTTCGATGGGGTGGTCTACGCCTTGCCCGGCTGCTCCCCGTTCCATCACGCCTGCATTCGCGCCTCGGCCGGAACGGTGTTTCACATCAAGCATTACGCACTCTCCGAGGACAGCTTGGCGGCCTGGCTGACCGAAAACCCGCTGCCGATTTTCGGCGCGGACGGCGCGGGACGGGATCTTCACGATCTCACCTGGCCGCGCGATTTGGTTTTGGCGATGGGTAACGAGGGGCATGGTTTGCGCGAGCATCTGCGCGCGCGGCTCACCGATTTGGTGGCCATTCCCATTCAGCCCCGGGTTGAGAGCCTGAATGTCGCTGGTGCGGCCCATATATTAATGTATGCCATGACGCGTGGCTGAACGGCGCGAATGAGCCGTTTTTGACCGACATCTCAGATTTAAACGAAACAACCCCAAACAACCATGCTTTTGAATGGTTGCTTGGGGTTGTGCGGTGTTTTTGGTTGGGGTGTCTTAGTCGAGGACACGCATTTCAATGCCGGGTTTGAACTTGACGGTGTATGTTTCGGGGATCTCGATGGTTTTCGCGCGTTGGATATCACGGCCCACGCTTTTCTTGCGGAGTTTCTTTTGGAAGACACCAAACCCACGGATTTCAATTCGCTCACCGCGAACGAGGGAGTCTTTCATCTCGTCCAAAATGACATCAACTGCTTTTAAGGCGACCACTCGCGGAATGTCCACACGTTCGGTAATTTTCTCAGCAATGTCGATCTTGATCATTTGGATAACCTCCAGAGAAGGTCTTTTTAGACCTCGTCACTTGGTAGCTTGTCGCCATTCCCGATTGCCATGCGCTCGCAGAAATACCGCCGAAATGAAGGATGAAAACCCCTCATTCGCGCTATCTTCCTCTAAAGACGATGGTAAGCGGGAGACCAGTTTCAGAATGATAACACAAATCGAATCGAGGAAAAACGCTAGATCCACTAAAATGAGCTTGTTGGGTCTTTTTATGGGTTTGAACCGCGCTTTTTTAAAGGCATTTTTTCGTTAATTTTTGCTTTGGGTAAATGTGAAAGGTGTTTTGCCCCGGTGTTGATCACGCGTTCTCATGTGTGGCGATTCAGCGTGGGGTGGCCGTGTCTTGCATCTCAGCCCGAAGGTGTGCGATGTCCTCGATCAGGCGGGTGACGTCGGTTGCGCGGGTGCCGTTGTAGACGCCGCGAATGCGGCCTTGGGCGTCGACCAGGAAAAGGTTCTCCGTGTGCAGAAATGTTTCGCTGCCTTTGCCTTGGTTCTTGAGGCCGTCGGCGAAATAAGATTCGCGCGCTAGGGCGTAGGTGGCTTCTTTGTCGCCGGTGGTCAGGTGCCAACGCTTGTTGTCGACACCGAACCGCAGAGCATAGGCGGCCAGTACCTCGGGTGTGTCCATCCGCGGCGTGACCGAGTAGGAAATCAGCGCGACGTCACGGCCTTCGGTGGCGTCTTGAACCCGTTTGAGGTTGCGGGTGAGCGTGGCGCAAATTCCGGGGCAGCTCGTGAAGAAAAAGTCGGCGACGTGGATGCTGCCGAGCAGATCGGCGCGGGTCACGGTTTGGTTCTGCTGGTTGGTGAATTGGAAATCGCCGATGCGGTGGCTTCCGGGCGCGGGACCTTCGCCGCTGTCGTCCGCCCAACGGGGCGAAAGATCCGCGCTGTCGAAGAATGGGAGCACCAGGGGGGTTACCGGCTCGACGGCAAAGGTGGACAGGGTGGTCGCAACGAGCAGGAGCAGGGTGAGGGGGCGGGCGAGGGTCATGGTGTCCTTCCTTCTTCGATGTTTTGTGTGACGGCGGTGGTGGTGTAGCAGGGTTTGGCGCCGATCAGGCCATAGCGGCGGCCGTTGCGCACGACGTAGTTGGCAACCAACTCGCCCTTTCGGGTCCAGGCTTTTTGGGCACCGGTTTCCCGGCCTTGGATGAAATGGTAGGCGGTGGCGGGTCTGCCGTCGGCGTAGTAGGTGTGTTGCGGGCCGTGCGTGAGGCCGTTTTCGAAGTGGTAGACAAAGCGCGGGCGACGGTCGGGCCACCAGCCGAGGTGGGTGCCCACCTTACGGTCGGCGGCAAAGCGGCGTACGGTGGCGATGCCGCCGTCACCGCGCCAGCTCAGGGCCAAACCCTCGCGCAAGCCGTTGTGATAGGAAACCAGCCGGCCGTTGCCCTCGGTCGCCGCCCGCCAGACCACCCCGCTAAAGGGTTGGTCCAGGAACATCAGGCGGCGACCGTTTGGGATCAAACGCGCGTCGCTTTCGGTGAGGATCAAAGGCGATGCGGTGGTGGGGGTTGGCGTGAGGCTCAGGAGAATCAGCAGCAGGGTCGGCATGGCTTTCTCCCTTTATTGGCTCACGGTGCCGGACTCACCGCGGAAACAGCCGTTGAGGTAGGGAAACTCGGTGGTGGCGTGGTAGTGGTAAATCCCCTCGGGGAATTCGGCGGTAGCGTGGGTGTGGCCGTTGCATTCGTCCAAATTGTTGGGTAAAGAACCGTCTGGATCTTGAGGTCCGTAAACCGGGAACCCGTCCATCATGACGCCGATTAAGGCGGCTTTGTCGCCCTCGGTGAGGAACACGGGTTCGAAGTGGTAGTGGTACATGTCGTTCCCGGCGGGGTGCCCGTTGTAGATGTCGAAGCTGAGGATTTCGTTATCCAGGGCTTCCCAACCGGCGGCGGTCCGGCCCGCGTACTGGTTAAAGAAAGGGACCCCGTTAAGCGCGACCCCGATCGGGCCCAGTCGGGTTTCGCTGCCGGTGGCGGCCACGGCCGGGTTGGTGGGGACTTCGAATTCCAAATTTTGCTCGCCGATACGGTTGGGGTTCACGTGCATACCGCTATGGGGTTGAAGGTAACGGCTGTCGCCGGCGCCGAAGTAGGGGCTGCCGTGGTTGGGCACACCGTCGGTGCGAATCACGACGGTGTTGCCGTCCACAAAGGCCTGCACGTTATCGGTGAACTTGGCGAGAATGGCATCCCAGCCGGTCAAGCCGTTGTTGTCACCGTCGTCATTGCCACCGTCTGGCAGCACGGTGAGCGGGACGGCGTCGGCCATGGCGGGTTCGCCCAGTTCGTTAAAGGCGAAGCTCAGGCCGACCACGGGTTGGTCGCTTTGGACGACCAAGTACAGATCCTCACGGGTGCCGGGGAACAGACTTTGGATGGTGGCCGCGTAGGGTTGATTGGCGCCGATGAGGATGTTGTTGGTGCCGACTTTGCCGTTGTATTGGTAGCCGTGTACGGTGACGGTGGCAGTCTGATCGCCGGTATTGACGATCACCGGCGCGGCGGTGCCGCCGTTCAGCTGGGGCATGTATTTAAAGAGCAGTAGGTTGGCGGCTGCGGAAGGTTTGACCACGTTGGCCTGAGCCGGCGAACTTTGCGAGCAACTGTCGCGACCGGTTACCACGAAAGCTGCCTCGATGTGGTCGCTGGTCCGCGCGGTGGTCGCGTAAACGCTGTAGCCGCTGCCGCTGCCGAGGCTGGGAAAGAGCGCGTCGGCGGCGTAGACCTGTTGTTCCAGGCTTTCGATAAAAATTTCGGCCTGTTCGCTGTTGCCGTCGGCGCGAACGGCGATCAGTTGGACCGAGGTTGCCTCGGCGCCAAGGTTGTTAAACACCAAGTCGGCGCTGAAGCGGTCGTTGTGGGTGATCCAAGGAAAGACAAAATCGCAATCGCCGGCGACACCGGCAACAACGGATTGGCCGAATGAGAGCAGGGCCAACAAAGCAAGGCCGGCGGGGATGATCAATCGGGACATACAGGTCTCCTTTAGGCATTGGGAACGGGACCAACACCTTCTATTCGTGGACGGTCGGGGGCCGGCCCATGGCTGGGAGAACCGGCACTATTATGTCGGGCGTCGTCTTTTTGTCGCCTCGATGTCCTGAAAAATAGGTCTCAATTAAGGAGAGAGTGTGGAGAAACCGTGGTGATACCTGCTGTTACAAACCCGCAACCTTTTGTTACAAAAGGAAATGAAATCCGTTGCTTTCGCGGCTTAGGCTACCGCGAACCAGACCGAAAAAAAACCGCATGTCGGGGGGACATGCGGTTGAAGTGGTGAATCTCAGATGGATTCAGGAGGGTTCCAGGGTTGTGGCCCGGTTCAGAGAAGCTCGTGTTACAGCGGGGTCACCGAGAACCAGTTGAGGTTCCAGCCGCCCGCCGGGGCGAAAATGCCGAATCGCTGCACGCCCGCGGGCAGTTCCACCACCGTTTCGATGGTTTCCCAGTTCTGCCAGCCGTTGGTGCGTGGGATGTTGAGTTGTTGGTAAACCACGTCGCCGCCCGCCTTTTCGAATTGCAGCACGCCGCCGCCGTTTTGGCTCGCTACGCGGAAGGCGACCTTGTAGCGGCCCGCGCGCGGTAGGTCCATTTCGGGATAGGACATCCAGTCGCCGGGATCAATCCAGCCGACATTTTGGCCGCCGCCTTGATCGCTGCAGTTTTCCAACTGAACCCCGTTCATGACCAGGTAATCTTCGCCTTGCATCACCATGGTTTCGCCGCCGCCGGTATCACCGTCCTGAAAATCAAACCAGTTGATGTTGAAACCGCTTGTCAACGCGACCAAGCCAAGGCGCTGCTCACCGGCGGGGAGGTCGATGTCGACCGAGACGTTGGTCCAGGCTTGCCAGGCGCCCGTGGCTGGGATGGAAACCACCGCGTACACCGCGCCGCCGCCACCTTGTTCTATCTGGAGCTGGCCGGCTTGCAGGCCCGCGACGCGTAGGTTCATGGTGTAGCGACCCGCGCTGGGGACGTTGAGGCTGTAGGTCATCCAATCGCCGGGGTCGATCCAGCCGACGTTTCTGCCGCCACCTTGGTCCGAGGTGGTTTCGGTTTGAATTCCGTCCATCTGACAGTAGTCCTCAGCTTCGATCTTTCCCGGCAAACGGACGCTGTCTTGGCAACCGTCGCCGCCGTCCGAACCGTCGCCGCCGTCCGAACCGTCGCCGCCGTCCGAACCGTCGCCACCGTCGCCACCGTCACCGCCGTCACCACCGGGAATGGGGTCCGAATTGCGAACCAGATCGCGCACCAGCTTACCGGAGGGGGTGAGCGCACCGTCGCCCCAGCCGCCGGAGGTACTCGCGCCCGGCCACATGGCTGAGGCGCCCTCGGCTTTGTCGTTGACGGACCAGTTGGCGTGGCTGATGCCGTGTTGTTTCATGAAGTTAATCCAAGCGCGGGTTTCGCCCTCGTTCACGCCGCCGTCGCCGTTGGCGTTCACCGTGCCCCATTCGGTCACAAACAAGGCGATGCCGTTGTTCATCGCGGCCAATGCTTTGTCGCGCAAGTATTGGCCGTGGGTGCCCGCGTAGAAGTGCAGCGTGTAGGCGATGTTGTTGGCTTGGATCGGGTTCCACGAGGCTTCTTCTACTTCCTGCGAATAGAACCGGGTGCCGACGATGATCAGGTTGTCGGGATCAATTTGCCGAATGGCGCCGATCACCCGTTCCGCGTAGGGTTTGATGTGGTTATCCCAGGAGGCGTCGCCCAGGGGTTCGTTGTAAATCTCGTAAATGACATGGGGATGGTTGCCGTAACGGCGCGCCATATCTTGGAAAAACGCCACGGCTTGGTCCGGGTATCGGTGGGCGTGGTGCGAGTGCCAGTCGATGATGACGTATAGGTCGTTGGCGATGGCGGCGTCGACCACGCGAATCACTTTTTCACGGTTACCGTCGGGATCTTGGAAATAACCGCCGCCCTCGTCGACACCCATCGCGGCGCGCACGATGGTGGCGTGCCAGTCCCGTTTCAGCCAGGAGACGACCTCGCCGTTGTAGTAGCGTTCACCGCCCCAGCCGTTGTTGCTCCAGAACAAACTGGCGCCGCCGAGGCTGACATTTTGGCCGCCCGCCTGAACGCGGTTGCCGTTGACGGTGAGGGGTGGGACCGCGAGCGCGGTGGTGGTGAGGGCAAGCAAGAAACACAGCAGCAGGGTGCGTTGTAGGAAGCGAAAAGAATTGATTGGAAACATGGTTTTCTCCTCAAGAACAATCGATGGAAAGAAGGTGACGGGCCGAGCCGGGAGGACCCGACCCGTCGGAGGGGAGGTCGTTATTGGCAGACGGAACCTTGGATGGTCGGTATTTCCGGTTCGCCGTTGGGCGTGCCCAGCACACCTTTAAATCCAAAGACCACGGTTTGGCCGGGTTGGATCACGCGGTTCCATTCGAGGTTGGATGCATCGATGCGGCCGGGACCCTCGCCGTCGATGACGGCGTTCCAAGCGTGCTCAAGGCGGTCACGCGTGAAGGTCCAGTGAATGTTCCAGCCTTCAATCGGGGTGTCGCCGTCGTTGGTGATTTCGACATTGGCCACAAATCCGGTGTTCCACACGTTTTGGATTACGTAGCGACAACTGCCGCCGGCGGGGGGAACCACCACCACGGTGACCGAGGCGGTGAGGCCGGTACTGCCGGTTGCGGTCATCAGCTCTAACTCGATTAGGTTCTCGCCGAGGTTTAAGCCGTCGCTGATGGTGAGCGGCGCGTCGATGGGGAAGCGGCCGAGGCTGTCGCCGTTGAGGCGCACGGCGACCGCGTCACCGCCGGCGGCGTCGAAGGTCACCGTAACGGCTTCGCCAAGCGGATAGCTTTGGAAATCGGCCGGCGCGGTGATGCGCAGTTCCGGGTCGGGGATGGTCAGGTACACGGAGATGGTGTCGCTTGCTCCTGGCGCGTCGGCGAGTTGCAGTGTCAACTGGTTCTCACCGTCGACCAGGTTCACCACGACCGGGCTGGTGACCGCGCCGAGGTCAACGCCGTTGTTGCTGAGCAGGACCGCACCGGTATGGTTGACGGTTTCGAAGCGAACCAGGACTTGGCTGGTTTCCAGTTTGTTGATGACCGTGCCGTCTTGCGGCGCGGTAAATTGAACGCGGGGTTGCGGGGCAACCACCTCGATTTGAACGGATTGTTGAACGGTGGGGCGGCCGGCAAGGCTCAGTGCCAGAGTGTGGGCGCCCACGGCGAGATCGGTGATCGTGGCCGGGCTTTCGACGAGACCTTGTTCGACGCCGTCGATCCAAAGGACTACATCCAGCGGGCTGTCCTTGCTGAACCGTACTGTGACCGGCTGACCCACGTCGAATTGGGCGTCGGCTGCTGGGGAACTCAGGGTTAAGCCGTGTTCTTTAAGGCTGATGGAAACCGTGGCCGCGGCGGAAGACAAACCGTCGTTGTCAAGTGCACGGAACATAAAGGCGTCCGAGCCGGCGGTATTGCCACCTGGTGTGTAGCTTAGGTTGGGCGCGTTGCCGCTCAGCTCACCGCGGCTGGGCACGCTGAGAATTTCATAAGCGGTGACCGAACCGTCGCGGTCGGCCGCTTGCAGGGTCAAATCGACGGGAACACCCAGATAAGCGGTCACCGATTGATCCTCGGCGGTTGGGGGACAACCGGCGGTGCAGCCGCCCGCGGGTTCGATGCCGGCCACGCGGGAACCGCCGCGGTAAACTGGGATGCGTTCGGTTTTCACGCCGAAGCTACCACCGCCGCTCGCGATGCCGTCGTAGCTGAAGTCGTTGCTGTTGTCCCAAACGTTGTCGGTACTGTCCAGCGTCAGCCGGAACTGAACCTGTTTCTTCGAAGCGGATTGGCCGCCTGGGTAAATCGCGACGCCGTCGAATTGGACCTCTATATAGTAGATATGATTCGCCGCGTCGTAGACGTTGGGCCAGGAGAAACCGGAACCCTGGTTGTAGGCCGTGCGGGCGCTGACGTCGGCGACCGTGTACCCGGCCGCGTAGATTTCGCTGAGGTCCACAAAATAACGATAGCTCAGGTTGGTGTCGTTGCGCGCGGGCCATGCGCTGCGGTTGTGGAGCGTACCGGCTACCTCAATGAAGTTGCGGCCGGAGGCGTTGGGTTTGGCGGTCACAAAATACTCGTCGTCGCGGGGTTCGGCGGGTGGGAAGTTGGGATCGGGATCGCCGCCGAACTCCAGGTACAACCGGGCCAAGGCCGAGGTGAAGCCGGCGTTGTAGTCGGTGGCGACCTCGTTGCGGATGTAATCGTCGCGGGCGTCGCTGTAGTTGTCGCTGTCATCGGGGCCGCCGACCAGGGCGCCGTAGAGGATGTGCCGGTTTTCAACGGGTTCGTTGATGGCGTCGTTCCAGCTTCCGTGCGCGGTGCGGTGGTGCGGTTTGGTGGGTGAATTGTTGCCGTAACCGATCAGGTAGCTGCTGTTGCGTGGGTTGTTGCCCAGCATGTATTCCAACTGGCTGACGGCAAAGCCGTGGTAGCGGTCGACGAGCGTCGCGTCGCCCTGGTTGGCCGCCAGGTAGTCGGCGTAGATCAAGGCCATAAACGAGGTATTGGCTGAATAACGCAAGGCGCCCCAGGTGTCCAGGTAGGCCAAACCGCCCGGCGTGGTGCGAATGCGGTTGCCGTTGACGCCCACGGTCCAGTAGTCGAGCCAGCGTTGTGCGTCTTCTTTGTACCGGCTTTCGCCGGTCAAGGTGGCCATCAACACGTAACTGCCGTAAGACTTGTCGTCCCAGGCATGGGTCCAGCGGTAGCTTTTGGCGCTTTGACCCTGTTCGGTGCTCAAACCTTCGTATTCCAGCTTGGCTTTGTTGAGGTAAGCGGCCTCGCCGGTGGCGCGGTGCAGCCACAGCGCGCCCCACACCAGCTCGTCCTGGTAACCGCTCCAGGAACGGTAGAAGGCGGTGGCGTCGGTGATGCACTCGTGGTACGCGCCGCGGTAGGTGTCGGCGAAGGTGTAGAGTTGGCGCGCGTGTTCCTGCAGGGTGTCGGCGTAAGCGGCGTCGACCTCGCGGAAAACCATCGACGCGGCGGCGAGGGCGGCGGCGGTTTCACCGGTCAGGTCGGAGCCGGGACAGGAAGCGTCAACCTTGTAGGCGGGTCGTGCCATCGGCATTACCTCGGCGGAGCCCCACCAACTATGGTCTGCTTGGCCGTTGCCGACTTGGCCGTAAAATTCATTGGGTCCGGTGTGGCAGCGGATGAAGTAGTCGGTGGCCCATTTGAGGTTGGCCAGGGCGATGTCGTATTGGCCTGTCTGTTGGTAGGCCTCGCGGTATTCGATCAAACCCCATGCGAGGATGGTGGTGGTGGCGGCCATGGGAAAACCGAACTTGACGTGGTCGCCGGCGTCGTACCAACCACCGGTCAGGTCGTGGCCGACGTCGGCGCCGTCCTGAAGCCCAGAGTCACCGCGCCAAGAAACACGGTTGTCCGCGGGGAGTGGGCCGGAGCGTTGCGCCTCGTAAAAGAACATGGATTTTTGCAGGGCCTCGCCGTAATTCGGCGTGTCGCCGCCCTGGGCGAGGGCGGGCGCGGCACTGGTAAAGAGCAGCAATGCAATCAATAGGGCTTGAAGGCTCAGTCGCAACGAGCCTTGTGGGAAACTCATGGTTTTCTCCTCAAAGAAAAGGCGCGGTACCAAGGTGCCGGGGCGAGGCATGGCGCTGCCGGCACGGGGGACCAAACGCGAAGATCAAGCAGTGAGCGAACGAAGAGGAAGCATTAAAACAAACTGCTTGTCATAGTATGGTTAAGGACCGTGAAGATCTGAATGAAGCATGAAATCAGAGAAACAGCACACAAAAGGGTCGCGTGTGTGGGGCGCAAAATGCGCCGATGATCGTGAAACAAAGTCATGTGGCGTGACTGATTGAAGGACATGATTATCTTAGTTTTTGTGTGACAACGCTGTCATTGAGCGATCTCACGTTTTGTTCGCGTCCGGCATGGTCGCCCCTGCCGGGGTGGGTGTCGGTTGCGTTTGATTGCTTGTCTGAAAGATTAAATCGCTGTTAATAAAGCGTTTGTGTTGATGGCTTGAAAGGTGGGGATGAACTGGGAAGCCCCGTGGAAGGTGCCGGATACCTCAAAGCTCGAGAATGACGTTTTTTGTGAAGGAACATGCAGCCGCGTAAATTTGACCCGTTTGGGACGGCACTTTGCGCTAGAATTCACCAACGCGGCAGGCCGGGCATCGGGGGAGGGTTTCGGCTGAATCCACCGCGCCGGCTGTATCGCCCGACGAACCGGCGATACCCATTAGTCACGGGACGGTTTCGATTGAACGATTTGTTTCCAGCCAACCAAGGTAAAAAAGCAACGATTGATGATGTGGCCGCATTGGCCAAGGTTTCTATTAAAACAGTATCACGCGTGTTTAACGCCGAACCCAATGTTCGACCGACCACCCGTGACCGGGTGATGGCCGCCGCGCGTGAATTGGACTATCAACCCAACCTTTCGGCACGTCGTCTGGCGGCCAAACGGGCTTTTGTGATTGGGTTGCTCTATGACAATCCGCAGTCCGATTACATTATTGCCATTCAAGAAGGGGCCCTACAGATTTGTCGTCAGTACGGTTATCACATCTTGATTCATCCCTGCACGGAGGAACCGGCCGGCTTGGTTTCGGAAGCGGTGAACTTGAAGAGTCAGGGGATGGTGGACGGATTCCTGCTGTCGCAGCCGATTTCCGAGAACGCCGCGCTGATCCAAGCTTTGGAACAGCGCAACATTCCCCACGTCCGCATTTCGCAGCGGGCGCTCGGGGGCGCGCCTTGTATATCGGTGAACGACGAGGAAGCGGCGGCGCGCATGACCCAACATCTGATCGAACTGGGCCACACGCGCATTGGTTTTGTGATGGGTCACCCGGATCACGGTTCCAGTCACGACCGCCACGACGGGTTCCAGCGGGCGATGGCCGCGGCGGGTTTGACGGTGAACCCCGATTGGGTGGAACAAGGGCTGTACAATTTTGAGTCGGGTTACAGCGCGGGTCGGCGCTTGTTGGCGGCGGCTTTGCGGCCGACGGCGATTTTCGCCTGCAACGACCACATGGCGATGGGCGTGCTGACCGCGGCCCACGAGCAGGGCGTGACGGTGCCGGGTCAGCTTTCGGTCTGCGGTTTTGACGATACGCCGATGGCGCGTTACTCCTGGCCGCCGTTGACGACCTCGCGTCAGCCGATCCACCAGGTGGCCCTGCTGGCGGCTGAGGTTCTGTTGAAGCGGATTCGCAACGAGGCGGGCGGCGACCAGAGTCATTTGTTGCACTGCGAACTGGTGCGCCGCGCTTCGACGGGCTCGGCGCCGGGCTAACCCACGTGGCCCATGGTCACGACAACCTGGACGCTGTCCCCCACCCCGCCGGGCGGGAGCAGGTTTCCGTCAAGTTCGGTGCCGTTGACGGTCATCCGTGCAACGCCCTTGGTGACGTGGTTGGGGTTGTGCACTTTGATGTGGTATTCGGTGCCGCGGAAACGACGGGTGACCTCAAAACCAGGCCATGAGGGCGGGATACAGGGATCGATGCGCAGGCCGTCATAATCGGGACGCACGCCGAGGATGTAGTGGGTAAGCGCGTGGTAGCTCCAGGCGGCGGTACCGGTGAGCCACGAGTTTTTGGCTTCACCGGGGACGGCGGCTTCCTTACCGGCGATCATTTGCGCGTATACGTAGGGTTCGGTTTTGTGGCGTTTGGCCTGACTTTCCCGCCAAGTCGGCGCCGTTTTGCAAAAGGTTTGGAAGGCGTGTTCGCCGCGGCCGAGCATGGTCTCCGCGATCACGATCCAGGGATTGGTGTGGCAGAAAACGGCGCCGTTTTCCTTGTAACCCGGCGGGTAGGAACTGATTTCGCCCAAGGCGGGATCGTATTGGGTGTAGGCGGGATAAACCAAAACGACGCCGTGCTCACAGGTCAGCAGCGCGCGTACGGAATCCAGCGCCCGTTCGGCACGGCCGTCCTTGTGGCCCACGCCGGCCATCACGCACCAGGCCTGGGATTCGATAAAGATCTGCCCCTCGCGATTCTCACTGGAACCGACTTTACCACCGTCGTGGCGGTAAGCGCGTAGGAACCAGCGCCCGTCCCAGCCGTGCTTGTCCACCGCCGCGGTGATCGCGTTGCGGTGCGCACCGGCGGCCGCGGCCAAATCGTCGCGATCCACCAAGCGGCACATGTGTTGGTAGTCGGGGGCGACGAACAGAAACAAACCCGCGATCATCAGGGACTCGGCGACACCTTGCTCGCGAATGTCCGTGGTTTGAAACGCCTCGTCGGGGTTGGATGAGAAGCAGTTGAGGTTGAGGCAGTCGTTCCAATCGGCACGACCGATGAGCGGCAAACCGTGGGGACCGAGGTTGTCGACCACGTGCTGGAAGGAGGCGCGCAGGTGGTCGAACAAGGTGGTGCCCAGGCCGGGGGATTCGTCCGCAAAAGGCACGGCCTCGTGGAGGATCCCGCTGTCGCCGGTTTCCTTGAGGTAGGCCCCGGTTGACAGGATCAGCCACAGCGGGTCGTCGTTAAAGCCGCCGCCGATGTCGGCGTTGCCCTGCTTCGTGAGCGGCTGGTATTGGTGGTACGCACCGCCGTCGCGAAACTGGACTGCCGCCAAGTCCAAAATGCGTTGCCGCGCTTGATCCGGTTGGGTTCCCACAATGCCGAGCAGATCTTGGTTGGAATCGCGGAACCCCATCCCGCGCGAAACGCCCGATTCAAACAGCGATGCGCTGCGCGAGAGTTGGTGGGTCACGGCGCATTGGTAGGGTGCCCAAATGTTGGCCAACCGGTCCAGGCGTGGTTCCTCCGTTTGCACGGTGCAGTGGTCCAGGTAACCTTCCCAATGGTGTTGCACGGCGGCGAATGCGGTTGCCACCGCGTTGCTGTCGGCAAAGCGGGTCTGCATCTGGTGCATTCGTTCAAGGTTGACCGTGCCGGAGGGGGTCCATTTGCGTTCCGGTTCGTTTTCGACATAACCGGTGAGGAACACCAGTTCGCGGCTTTCACCCGGTTCCAGGGTCATTGCCAGTTGGAATACGGCGGCCGGGGCCCAGCCAAAGGCGTTGGTTTGACGGCAGGCGCCCTGCTGGACGGCACGGGGTTTTTGATAGCTTCCGTAAGGGCCGAGAAAGCTATCGCGGTCGGTATCAAAACCAACCGGGTCGCTGTTGACCGAGAAAAAGGCGAAGTGGTTGCGGCGTTCGCGGTATTCGGTCAGATGGCAAATGGAACCGCCGTCGACGAGCACCTCACCGGTGGAGAAGTTGCGCTGGAAGTTGTTGGCGTCGTCGTGGGCGTTCCACAGGCACCATTCGAGGCCGGCAAAGAGCTGTAGATGACGTCGGCGTGGGCCGCCGTTGGTGAGGGTGAGTTGCTGGATTTCGCAGGCCGCATCGCGGGGAACGAAACACAGCAGGTTGCTGTCGATGTCCGCGTAACGGGCGTGGAACCGGGTGTAGCCCAAACCGTGACGGCATTCGAAATGGTCGAGCGGTGTTTGGCAGGGTTGCCAGGTAGGTGACCACAGCTGGGTATCGTCGCGCAGGTACAACAGGCGCCCGTTTTGGTCGCGCGGCACGCTGTTGTAGCGATAGCGGGTGAGGCGGCGCAGTTTGGCGTCGCGGTAGAACTGATAGCCGCCGCCGGTGTGAGAGATCAACGAACGGAAATCGTTGTTACCCAAGTAGTTAATCCAAGGGTAAGGGGTGTAGGGGGTTTCGACCACGTATTCGCGGGTGCTGTCGTCGAAGTGGCCAAACCGTTCCCGGTCGTGAAACGCGGGGGGCGCAAGCATGTCTAAGTCAGTGTTCGAGTGTGTCATACCATGTTTTCTTCAAGGTGGCGAAACACAGGGTCACCAGGACCAGGGTTGCCGCTACCGAGAATGCCTCCTTGATAACGATGAAAATGGGCAGGGCGACCAGCGCCGTTTGCGCGACGATGCCGACGGCGACGTTGAACATGTCGCGGCCAAAGGCGGTGTTGCGTTGGAAATCGGGGTTGCGCGCGCGGGTGAGCCGGTCGATGGGTCCCCAGAATCCCCAGGGCCGGACACTTTCGTAAAAGTGGATCAGGGTGTCTGGGTCGTCGGGCTGGGTGAGCAGGCTCGTGATCACGGCGGCGGCGCCGGAAACCGCGAGCAGTAAGGGGAACAGGTACAGTGGCAAAATGTCGGCGGCGACGTCCGGCAGAAGCGGGCCGAACAGGGCGGGGAAGGTCAGGGCGCAGAGGATGCCGCTCAGCATGCCCGCGAAGAAACCGTTGCCGTTGAAGCGCCACCAGTACCATTTGAGGACGTTGGCCGCGGCATAGCCGCCCCACAGGCCGGAGACGAGCCACTGCAGCACGCTGTTGATACTGTGGACGAACAGGCCGATGGTGGTCGAGAGCACCACCACCGCCAGCGAAACCGCGTAACTCGCGTAGATCAAGCGGCGGTTGGACGCCTTCGGGTTGATGTAACGGCGGTAGAGGTCGTTGACCAGGTACGCCGGCGCCGCGTTGACCGTGGCCGCGAAGGTCGACATAAAGGCCGCGATCAGGCCCGCCAGGAACAGGCCCGCCACGCCGGTGGGGACAAAGGCTTTGATCGCCGCCGGCAGGATGTTTTCCAGGTCGAGTCGGCCGCCGACGTGTAGGTCGAGTTGGTGAAAGTGGGTGATGGCGAGCACGCAGAAGCCGGCCACCATCAGGTAGCGAATCGGCATGAGGACCACCGAAACGAAGCCGCTCATCAGGGCCGCCTCGCGCGGCGAACGCGTCGCCAGGATTTTTTGCATGTCGTAGTTGGGTGCCGGACCCGCCGCGCTGACGAGGACGCCTTTGAACAGCATCATGGTGACCAGGAAACCGAACCACTGGTAGCCGTCGCTGTCGATTTTGGTGTTGACCAGGGCCAACTCGTTTTGCCAGTTGAGGTTGAGCTCCCTTCCAAAGAACGGGCTTGACCAACCGACGGGGACCAGGGCGGCTATGGTTTCGGGATCCGTTTGTTGCATCGCGGTGACGCCGATGATTACCGCCGCGGTTGTCATGATCAGGAATTGGATCAGGTCCGTCCACACCACGCCCAGCATGCCGCCGAGCATCACGTAGAAGGTGGCGACGGCGGTAAACAGCATGCCGTACACGTGGGGAACATAAGCCGGGGTGACGGTGAGTGGGAAGTAGGGGGCGACGACCTCCCAAGGGATGAACACCTCGATGAACTTACCGATGCCCACAAAGCCGTAGGTCAGGAAGCCGATCACGCTGAGGATGGCGAACAGGATCACCGAGATGTGGCTGAGCCGGGCGCCGGGGCTGTCGCCGAAGCGGGTGCGAATCCATTCCGCGCCGGTCAACACCCCGGAGCGCCGCAACCACATCGACAGGTACACCATCAGGAAAACCTGGTTAAACACCGGCCACAGCCAGGGGATCCAAATGCTTTTGAGCCCGTAAACGAAGCCGAGCGTGACCAGCCACATGGTGCCGGAGATGTCGAACATCCCGGAGGCGTTGGAGAGGCTGAGCATCGGCCAGGGCAGCGTGCGCCCACCGAGGTAATAGCTGTCGAGATCTTTGGCGGCGCGGCGACGGACCCACAGGCCGATCACCACCGTGGTGGCGAGGTAGGCCGCGATGACCGCGTAGTCGAGTGGGGTGAGTTGCATGGGGAGAGACCTTTTTGGATGGATTCAAGCGGATGCGTGCAACGGATGCGTACAACGGATGCGTACAACGGGTTAAGTCAGAGCGCGACCTTGAGGCGTAAGCCGTAGGTGCGCGGCACGTTGTAGAAACCCAATAGTAAACTGGGTGTTTGAATCAAGCTGGTGCGGTAGGTCTCGTCGCCCAGATTGGCGCCAAATAGGTCGACCTCGAATTTGCCGTTGGCGCTGGTGTAACCAAGGCCCGCCTCGAACAGGGTGTACCCCGCGACGCGGTCGGCGGCGTCGTTGAAGATGTTAAGGTAGTGGTCGTCGCGGCTGTAGGCCGCCGCGCGCCAGCGCAGCACCCCGCCGAACTCGGTGACCGTGCGTTGGCTAATGCCGAGTCGTGCCGTCCAGTCCGGCGCTTTCGGCAGTTTTCGCCCCGAGAGGTCGATGGTCGGCAGGTCGTCCGGGTTGAAGCCGACGCGGGTATCCACCGTGTTGAAGCGGTCGAATTCGGCTTGCATCCATACCCCGCTGAAATCGACTTGGAACCCGCCTGCCGGGTACCAGGTCGTTTCCCATTCCAGCCCGGTGTTGACCGAATCGGCCGCGTTGGTGGTCAGCAGCAGGCGCCCGCCCGCCGGTGTTTCGCGCACCGTGGAAAACTGTTGGTCCTGATAGTCGTAGTGGAACAGCGCGAAGTTGGCGCGCAGACGGCGGTCGAGGAACAGGTTTTTCGAACCCAGTTCATAGGCGATCAGGGTTTCCGGCTCGTAGGTGAACAGGTTGTTTGCCACCACGTCGCTGCCCGTGTCCCGTTGATCGCCGTCGTTAAAACCGCCCGCTTTGTAGCCGCTTTGGCTGGACAGATAAACCAAGTGTTCGTCGTCGATGGTGAACTCGTAGGCCAGTTTGAAATCGGTGTGATCCCAATCGGCCTCGCCGAAATTGACGAAATCGTTGGATTCGTCCGCGCCCATCAAATCGTCCAGGGTATCGAGTTGGCCGTATTGTCCGACCTCACGGCCGTTGCCCGTCCAGCGGAAACCCGGTGTACCGAAGCGGTGGCCGTCGGCGTAGGCGTCGCCGTCGTTGTACTGAAACAGGATGATGTGGCCCGTGCCCTCGCGGAACTTTTCGTCGCGGGTGGTGCGCAGCCCGGCCGTGATCGCGTGGCGTTCGTTGGGCCGGAAGGTCATTTCTCCGAACAATGCCCGCGATTCAGATTCGACCACCGGCTGGTCAAACACCGTGCCCGCGAAAACCACCGAACGGTCGGCCGTGTTGCCGAGGAACACGTCTTGTTCCTCGTCGAAGCCAAAAGCGCCCAGGGTCCAACGCAGCCGGTCACCCTCGTGCATGAGGCGCAGTTCCAGCGTGTCCGAATCGGAATGGCTGTCCCAAAAAGTTTTGGAATAGTTGAGCTGGGTTGAAGTCGCGCTGTTGGCGCCGGTTTCCTGAAGGTAGTCCACCGAACGTTGGCCGAGCTGGCCGACCAACTGCAGCGATTCAGTCAGGTTCCAGGTCAGGACTGCCGAAATACCGCTGTTCTCCGATTCGTGGACCAGCTGGTCGAAGTAGTTGGTGATGCGCGGATCCTCGGCACGCCCGCCAAATTCGTTGATGCCGGAATAACCGTTGCCGTCCTGCATGACGTGGTCGTAGCCCACCAGCAGCGATACGCGACTGTCGGCTTGCCACAACCACTGCACGCGAAAGGCGCGGTCGTCCGCGTCCTCCGTGCCGGTGACGTTGGTAACCGGTGAACCGCTGTTCTCCAGGTAGGGATCGTGGCGCTCCACCATGCCCGCGAAGCGAACCGCTGTTTGACCGTTAATCGGGATGTTGGCCATCGCTTGGCTGTTGATGTCGTTGTAATTGCCCAACGAGAGTTCCACGTCGGCCGCGAATCGGCCGAGTTGGGGTTTTTTGCTGATCAAGTTCATTGTGCCCGCCGTGGCGTTGCGCCCGTAAAGCGTGCCTTGGGGACCGCGCAGCACCTCGACCCGTTCAATGTCGAAAAACATCGCGCCGGAACCGCGCGGCCGCGGGATGTACACCCCGTCGATGTGCAGCGCCGCGGCCGGGTCGCCCAGCTCCGTGTTGTTGCTGCTGCCGATGCCGCGGATGTTTAGCTCAAAATTGCCTTCCTGCACACCCAGGTGAACAAAGGGCACCGTTTCGGCGAGGGCGCGAATGTCGGGCGTGCTTTTCATGGCCACCTGGTCGGGATCAAGGACCGTGACCGCCAGCGCCGTTTTTTGCAGGTCGGTTTCGCGTTTTTGCGCCGTGACCACAATGGTTTCAGCCGTTTCGGCTGAAGGGGTGGTGTCGCGCGTTTTGGTTTCGGTTTCCGTGGTTTGTGCCGAGAGCGGCAGGCAAAGCAGAAGCAGGGCGACCAAACAGGTTCGCCAAAGCAAGAGTGTCATTTTTCCCATCCTTCCAAAGGGCGCCGCGGGTGCAACGCGCGCCGGGCACAGGCCGGCCGCGGCAACACGCGGTTTCCAAAGACGTGCACCGTACGCGAGGAGCCTATAGTCGCAAGTTGCGACTGGGTCGCGGGGCGTCGCGGATACGGTGAAAAACGGTCCCGTGGTTGTGAAACACGAGCCGGGAGTTCCATCCGCAAAACGAATGGTTTGGTAAGGGTCGCGCGGCAAATCCGCAACGATTCAGTGGAAACAGGACGTAAGGGCAGGGCAAGGGGCGAAAAAGGATCGACAGCCTAAAAAGAATGGCGCGCCTGTTGAAATAAATGAAATACTTCAAGAGGATTGAGTGAAGAGAAAATGCGCGCGCGGTGGTGCCGAAAACACGCCGCAAGATACAGGGATCCTTGTGATGCTTTAAAAGTAATCGTTAATGACAGCGTTGTCAACAGGCTTTTTCTTTTCGCCTTTTTTCCTCGCTTTAAGGCGCGGAATCCCGTGGGCGCGTTCGGGCATCGGCACCGTTTGAAAACGACGGTTGCTTTTTGGTTGTGCTCATTCGGTTTGTCCGCGGTCGCCTTCAATGACGTAGAATTCGGAGGCGTCATCTCATTCTGGAGGAAGGGTCCTTTTGCGCTTGGTTGTTGTCGGTAATCCCGAGAATCGTCGTGTTCGTTTGTTCCAGCAGGCCCTTGCTGCATTCGGTCTGCCGCCCGCGGTTGAAATCGCCTATGAGGATCTGCTCGTCGGTCGTGCAAACTGGGTCTTGCCCGATGCTGATTGGGTTCGCATTGAATCGCCTGGCGAAAACGCCGCCGTCCAGGGTGCTTTAATCCGGCGCGGGCCGCGGACACGCGGTTGCGAGCAGGAGCCGCCGCCGTTGGAACATGGGCAGCAGGGTTATGGTCGCGACTTGTTTCTCGGTTGGCGCGATTTGCTCCTACATTTGGAAAAGGCGAACCCGAACACGCGCTGGTGCTGTCCGCCCCAAGCGATTGTTGCCATGTTTGACAAACACGAGAGTCATCAGCGTTTGGTTGGTGCGGGGGCCCCGCGCCCGACCTACCATGGCTGCTTATCCACGCCCGCCGAGGTACGCGCCGTCCACGCGAACCGCCGCTTTGCCCGTTTGTTTCTCAAGCCGCGCTACGGATCTTCCGCGGCCGGGATCTTGGCCTATCGTCGGCGAGATCGTGAGGAACGAATCACCACCACGCTGGAGATGGAAGGCGTTGGCGGTAGGTTATTTAACAACCTCAAACCGCGTACTTACCAAAATCCGGCCGAGATTCTATGGTTGTTGGATCAGCTCGCCCCGGAGGAATTGGTGGCCGAACAATGGGTGCCCAAGGCGGTCTGGCAAGGTTCAGCCTGGGATTTGCGCGTGCTGGTGATCGCCGGCCGCGCGCGCCATGCCGTGGTGCGCATGAGCCGTTCGCCTTTCACCAATCTGCACCTCGGCAATCGTCGCGGTGAGCTTGCTTCTCTGCGCCGTGAACTCGGCGAAACCCTCTGGGCGCGATTGGAAGCGAGCGCCGAAACCGCCGCGCGTGCGTTTCCCACCTGTTTGGCGGTGGCGGTCGACCTCGGCTTGGCCGCCAACCACCGCGACGTGGTCGTGTTCGAGGTGAATGCCTTCGGTGACCTGCTGCCAGGGATTGTGCATGAGGGACGCGATACCTACGCCGCCCAGGTGGAAGCCTTACGTGCGCGGCGGTGATGGAAGCAACGTTTTTCCATGTGGTGGATGTCCGCAATTGCTTTAAAATGAGGTCATTCGTTGACAGTTCTTGTTTGCCCTCTTTTTCCTTGGTTTTATTAACTTTGTGAGGCATTGTTATGGTTTTTAGTGAGTACCAACAGAAGCTTCTTGACCTGCCCGTTACCGATTTTGACCCCGAGGCGGGCATCGGTTCCACAACCGAGGCTTACCGCCTAAAAATTGATTACGACGAATATGATTCCGACATCACCATTGTCGACCGTATCCAAGCGTTTCTCAAAGATCCCATGGTGGAGGCCGTGCAAGGGGTGTCCATCGGTTCCTGGGATTTCGAGGCCTCCGAATCCTCGGCCGTGATTGTGGCCGAACTGGTCCGTCACGCCACGCGACTCGAAAGCCTGCGGGCCCTGTTCATCGGCGACATCACCTGCGAAGAACAAGAGGTCTCGTGGATCGAACAAAGCGACCTCGCGCCGCTTCTGCAAGCTTTTCCCAAATTGGCATACCTCGGCGTGCGTGGCGCCAACAGCCTGATGTTTAGTCGTGTTCAACACCCCAACCTCACCCATTTGGTGATTGAATCCGGGGGCCTCGCCCTTTCGGTACTCAAGGATCTCAGCCAGTGCAGCTTCCCCAAGTTGCACCATTTGGAGCTTTGGTTCGGTTCGGAGTGGTATGGGTTCAACATGGATGCCGGCCAGATTTTGGCCTTTTTAAACGGGCTCGAACTTCCCCATTTGCGGTACCTGGGTTTGCGCAACTGCGTCATTGCCGACGACCTCGCCGGTGAATTGGGCAACCTTTCGTGGCTCGGTCAATTGGAGGTGCTCGATTTGTCACAAGGCACTTTTGGTGACGCCGGCGCCGCCGCCTTGACCCTGATTCCCGCCATCAAACAACTCAACACCCTTCACCTCGATCACCACTACATGAGCGATGCCGGTATCGATTTGGTTCGAGGGCTTGGCATCACCGTCACCCACGAGGAAAAGCAAGAACACGACGATGATCGTTACGTCGCGGTGGCGGAATAGCCGCCGCCGATGACGCGACCCACCGCGATTCAGGCGCTGTGCTTCGATCTCGACAACACCTTGGTCGACCGCAACGGCGTTTGGTCCCGTTTCCACCGTGAATGGTTGGCGGAGCAGCCGCGCGTTCCGGCCGCGGCGCGTACCGCCCTGTTCCGGCAGCTCATGGATCTAGACGGGTTCGGCCTTGGTTCCCGTGACGATCAAGACTGTTTCCTGGCGGCGCACTGGGATTTTAGCGCCGCCGACATCGCGGCCAAACACCGACAATGGGTGGTCGCGATCCCCCGCCTGTTCCCGCGCGATCCAGCCCGTTGCGACCTGTTGCACCGGCTCGCGGCGCGGTTTCCCCTCGCTTTGGTCAACAACGGCGGTTCCCAAACCCAACGCGCCAAGCTGGCCGCGAGCGGCTTGGGTTCCTGCTTCGCCGCGGACGGCCTGTTCCTCTCCGCTGAATGCGGCGCGGCCAAACCCGAACCGGCGATCTTCCGCGCGGCCTTGGCCTGGCTCGGTATCCCGGCCGAAAACACGCTGTTCATCGGTGACGATCCGCAACGGGATATACTGGGGGCCGCCGCGCTGGGCATGAAAACCTGTTGGCTTGCCAACCCCCACCTCGATCCGGTTACCGCCGATTGGACCATCGATTCGATCTTCGATTTGGAGCCGCTTTTGTATGCCTGACATGAACCGCATCCTGGCCACCCACGACTTGGTCTGGCTAACGCTCGACACCTTGCGTTACGACGTCGCCGTCGCGGAAATGGACGCCGGCCGCACGCCCACGCTGGCCCGTTTGTTCCCACAAGGTTGGCAAAAATGCCACACGCCCGGCAGCTTCACCTACGCCGCCCACGCCGCTTTTTTCGTCGGTTTCCTGCCGACCCCGGCCGACAACCCCAAACAACCGCGGTTCTTCGCCATGGACTTCCACGGCGCCACCACCAAAAACCGCGACACCGCCGTTTTCGAGGCGCCCGATCTGATTACCGGTTTGCGCGCGGCCGGCCGCCGAACCTTCTGCATCGGCGGCGTTGGTTTTTTTAACCAAGCGACCCCGCTCGGCCAAGTGTTCCCCAGCCTTTTCGACGAAGCCTATTGGGAACCGGCTTTCGGCGTGACCGACCCACGCAGCAGCGAACATCAATTCGCGAAGGCCATCCAATGCATCGAAACCACCGCACCGAACCAACCTTATTTGATGTTCATTAATGTGTCCGCGCTCCACCAACCGAATTGTTTTTATCTGAAAGGCGCCGAGGAAGACAGCCTGGCCAGCCATGCCGCGGCCTTGCGTTACGTCGACCAATCACTGGCGTCTTTTGTCGCGTTCCTGCTCAACCGCCCGCGCCCCGTTTTTTTCTTGATCTGCTCCGACCACGGCACCTCCTACGGCGAAGGGGGTTTCGTCGGTCATCGTGCCGCCCACGAATGCATCTGGACCGTGCCGCTGGCCTACCGTTCTTCCACGGAGATGACGCCATGAACCTCGCCACGCGTGCGAACGCCTCCAAATACCAGGGTTACGCCTACGCCTATCCCCACAAATCCGCTTACCGCGCGTTGCCGCGACAGGAACTCGCCGCGGTTTGGGCAGATGAACCCTTGCAGCAGTTGTTCCTTTACGTGCATGTTCCCTTTTGCGAAATGCGCTGCGGTTTCTGCAACTTGTTCACCTTGGCCGGCCCGCAAGGGGACCGGGTGACCGCGTTCCTCGACGCGCTCGAACGTCAGATCGCCGCGGTGCGACCGGCCCTGGGTTCCACCGCGCGTTTTACGCGTTTGGCGCTCGGTGGCGGAACACCCTCCTACCTGACCGCGCCCCAATTGGAACGTTTGTTCACCTTGCTTGATCCGTTTCAATTGGATTACGGCAAGCTGCCGATCTCTTTCGAATGCTCGCCGGGTACCATTACCGCGGAAAAGGTCGCCGTTTTGCAAAGGTACGGGGTGACCCGCGCCAGCATCGGCGTGCAGAGTTTCGCCGTGGAAGAAACCCGCCGACTTGGTCGGCCCCAGGATCCGAGCGAACTGCATCGCGCGCTGGGTTTGCTGCGCGAGGCCGCATTCGAAACCTTAAACCTCGATTTGATCTACGGCATCGAAGGTCAGACCGCCGAAACGTGGCGGCATTCGTTGGCCGCCGCCTTAGCCTACCAGCCGGAGGAACTCTACCTTTATCCGCTTTACGTGCGACCGCGCACCGGGCTCGACGGTCGCCATGATTTGATTGTTAGCGACCACGCCTTTGCCCTTTACCGTCAGGCCGTGGAACACCTGACCGCGGCCGGGTACCGACGCGAATCGATGCGGTTGTTCCGCAAAGGCGAGGTGGCGAACGAAGACGGCCCGCTTTACTGCTGCCAAGAAGACGGCATGATCGGCTTGGGTCCGGGCGCGCGCTCTTACACGCGTAACCTGCATTATTGCAGCGAATACGCCGTTTCGCGGCCAGGAGTGAAAGCCATTTTGCAGGACTATCTGATGCGGGAACAGGCGGATTTTGGGTGGACCGATTACGGTTTCCAACTCAATGCTGATGAGCGCTTGCGCCGTTATGTGATCCAATCGTTGGGCCAACGCCGCGGGCTTGATCTGAGCGCCTGTCGTGCTTGGCTGGGGCTGGATCCTTTGGTGACCCTGCCCCTTTTACAGGAAGCGCTTGCCTTGGGTTGGCTGGCGCGGCAGGGCGAGCTGCTGTTGCCCACGGAATCCGGCCTGGACCATGCTGATGTGCTGGCGCCCGCGCTTTACTCCGAGACCGTGCAGGAACGCATGGGCGCTTTCGTCGTCGCATGAGTCGCTTCATTTACTACCGCGGTTCGTTGTCGAGTTGTAACTACGGCTGTCCCTATTGTCCTTTTGCCAAAACGAGCAATACCCGCGCGGCGTTGGCCGTCGACGCCGCCGGGGTCGACCGCTTTGTCACCTGGATGTCCCGCCAAACCACGGAGCGTCACCAAATTTTGTTTACCCCGTGGGGCGAAGCCCTGATTCGCGGTTATTACCGCAAGGCCTTGGTGCAGCTCAGTAGACTTGAGCAGGTCGACACCGTCGCCGCCCAAACCAATCTGTCGTTTCCCATCGCGGATCTTGCCGAAGCCGACCGACGGCGGCTCGCGCTATGGGCCACCTACCACCCGGGCGAAACCGACCGCGCCACCTTTCTGGCGCAATGTCGCGCATTGGACGAGCTGCAAATGGATTACAGCGTGGGCGTGGTTGGGCTCAAGGAACACTTTGACGAAATCAAAGCCGTGCGCGCCGCGCTTCCCGAGTTTCGCTATCTGTGGATCAATGCATACAAAAGAGAACCGGACTACTACAGCGAGGCGGACATTGCGTTCCTCACCGAGATTGATCCGTGGTTCCCTCTGAACTTAGAGACCTACGACAGTGGGGATCAAGCTTGCCGCGCCGGCGCATCCAGCTTCGCGGTGGATGAAAAAGGAGATGTGCGTCGTTGTTTCTTCATCCCCGGGGTGATTGGCAATATCGAGGATCCCGCCTTTGAAGCCGGCCTAAAGCCAAGGCCTTGTACCAATGCAAGCTGTGGTTGTTACATCGGCTACATCCACTTGGCGCGTTTGCAGCTCGACAGCGTGTACCGTCGGCGATTGGCCGCGCGCATTCCGGTTGCCTACCAAACCGAACCGGTGGGGGCGGAAGAAACAGGCCCAACCTAAACCTAGGTGTGGGTAAAAGTGTGTCCGGTATAACCGAAACGAAAGCAGCGCGTTGCACAAGTCTGTCCCCAGCAACCCCCCCAACCGAACCGGTGGGGGCGGAAGAAACAGGCCCAACCTAAACCTAGGTGTGGGTAAAAGTGTGTCCGGCACAACCAAAACGAAAACAGCGCGTTGCACAAGTCTGTCCCCTGCAACCTTGCATAAGCCTGTCCCCACGTCCTTTTGCATAAGCCTGTCCCCACATCCTTCCCAGCGGGTAAAACCCCTCAGTTTCTTGGTGATTTATCTCAGAAAGCCCATCAAGAAAGACCGTAATTGTCGCCCCTTTTGCTTTTTTCTGCTCGCCTTTGGTTTTTCGGTTAATTTAAATCAAATCTTGAGTCGGTAAAAAATGACTTGTTCCATTTTTAGGGTCTATGTATAATGTCTCGAACCCTATGGGGCTATATTTAAGTAATAAGGTACTTATGACCAAGAAAAACCTAATTTTCACTACTTTCTCTTGTTTCTTACTGACTTGTTTCTCATTTTTAAGTTTCGCCGGTACAATCGAAGTTCAAAATGACCCTGGCCATGGAGACTCATTTTACTCTGGTGGTGGCAGTGAGGGCTCCAGTGACGTGGTTACCTGGAGCAGAGTGGATGTAAAATGCAATGCCGAGGATCCAAACTCTCCAGAAAAGACGACCTGTTCGAAGGGCGGAACCCAAAAATGTACCGATAAATACTGCAACCCGAACTAGCTATTGAATCTAAAGCGTGCAATTTGGGTGGATGCAATCGAACAAGAATCGGCGCAAAACGCGCCGAGGGTTAGAGCGAAAGGTATGGAGAAAAGCCATAGGATTCGCGCGCGACGCGTGTTTGCAAAGTACGTTGCGAATATTGACAATACGTTGTAACCCAACGGGGTCGATGGCGCCGCCAAAAATCACTCAATCTAGGTTTTAGCTTGAGAAGACGAGGCAAGCTCGTCTTCTCAAATTCGCTTTCTCATGTAATTACTTGTTTAGGTGCAACCACTCTTTGTACACAAAATGAAAAAAACTATAAGGATTTAGCTTGAAATTTTTCCTGCTCGTCATCCTCGCTTGTGTTGTTAGTTGTCAATCAAACTCTCCACCCCAATTATCAAGCGAGAGCACGCCTTCGTATGAAAAATTACATTTTCAACACTTAGACGCCCAGACTCTTGAGGACATCTTTAACATCCAAAAAGCCATTAAACTCGAAACTCATGAACATGCCTTGATTGGACGAATAAACAAAGTAAAAATCGCAGAAAAGACACGCAATATTGTTGTCGGAGATTATTACTCATCATCAGCCATTTTTATCTTTGACAAAGACGGTGCCTTCATCCGAAGGGTTGGCCAAAAAGGCCCCGGACCAGGTGAATACAGACAACTCACAGACTTTTCTATAAATGAGAAAGAAGAACTTTTCTTGCTAGCAGACAGAACTGTTCTCAAGTATTCTCCCACCGGGAAGTTTATTGGCAAAAAAAGTCTCACCTTTGCGCCAATTGAAATATTCTCCCACTTAGGCTTGCAATACATCAGGGTTGGAATCGGTAAACCAGACACAAAAAGCCCAAGCTTCTTAATATATGACAACGACTTACGTAACATTGGTTCAATTGGTTCATTAGACTTACGCCAAAACAAATACCTCACGACTTCCAGCCCAACGATTGCAGCTTATGAAGACTCATTGTATTTTACGGATCTATACGCGCCATCGTTAAATAAGTATAAAAAGTCTCAACTTCGAACTTGGAAATTCGGAGAGGAAAACCCAGCCTTTCTCGCTGCCTGGAACGAGGAACCATTCAATGAGGGGAGTCGAAAAGAGATACGCGATAATCTTTGGAATTTCCCGTTAATACACACTTTCGATGGCAGCCTGCTTTTTTTTGAAGCAAGTCGTGGAGCAGATTTCTCTGTAGATCGATACAGGATGATCCACCTTGATACTCTGAAGGCAGTCACTTTCAAAGGATCAATTTTAAGGGACACAGACCCAGCGAATAAAAACAGTCCGAGCATCCGACGTATTGTAGGTCATTCACCAAAATCATTAATCGGCGTAATAAACGATCCAATGCGGTTCTCGGATTTTAAAAGTAGCAACCCCTGCTTTAAAGATATCCTTTTTACTGCCAAAGATAACCAGATATTAATTTTCTTCAATCTTAAAAGTGATGTCTATAACAAAACTTCGCCAACCCAGATATAGGGGGCTTCAACCTTGAAAGCTACCATTGGTAAAGCGCTCGCGTCTTTCATAATCTTTCTTTTTATTTTAAACACCGCGGCAGCCATCGCACTCGGCATCAAGTTCACGTCTTCACAAGAGAAACTAAGGAAAGCCACAAAAGCCCTCAGGGATAAAGAACAGAGCACTGATCTAAGGATAGAAGCTCTTCAAAACCAGCAGAAGTTAGCCCTTGAGTTTGTGCATAAAAAGATTGCCGATGTCGAACTCTTAGACATACAGAATCAAAAAAACGCCATGCCGATCTCATCAAAAAATGGAATCAAGTACCTCGTTCATGTAAGTGAATTAGGCTGCGATTTATGTCTCGATGAGGAAATCCGCATTGCCGAAAACCTACACACGGAATACCCTGAACTCAACATTATGATAATAGTACATGCCACGAACAAACGATATGTAACAAGTTTAATCCGGCGACACCAGCTGAACGCCTCCGTGTTTTTCGATGAAACCGGTTCTTTTGCAAAGAAAAACCACCTCCCTGTAAATCCAACGGTTTTGATTTTGGAAAACGACAAGGTCTTATACTTTCACCGCCCCATACCTGAAGAAACTAAGTTCTCAGAGGGGTTTCGAAACTTGACGCACCGATTAATTCAAGAATGGAGCCTGTAACCTAAGAAGCTCTGAAACCTAAGAAGCGCGATAACTCGCGGTGATTTTGGCTAAACCTTATGTGTAGCGGGGCACCTCGCATCTCGGAAACCAAAAATAGCGTGATGTGATGTCCCAGCCGCTCGATTTTGAAGCTAATGTGTTTAATGCTCAGAAGCTTAGCGGAAACCCCCGGCAGCTTGG
>NZ_JAFREP010000039.1 GCF_017377855.1 Acanthopleuribacter pedis | reverse complement strand
CGTGGTTCGAAGAAGGTGGGCCCAAAGAGGGGGTCGCGTGGAAAGGCCCAGCCGGGGTGGATGTCGTGGTTCGAAGAAGGTGGGCCCAAAGAGGGCGTTGCGTGGAAAGGCCCAGCCGGGGTGGACGTCGTGGTTCGAAGAAGGTGGGCCCAAAGAGGGCGTTGCGTGGAAAGGCCCAGCCGGGGTGGATGTCGTGGTTCGAAGAAGGTGGGCCCAAAGAGGGGGTCGCGTGGAAAGGCCCAGCCGGGGTGGATGTCGTGGTTCGAAGAAGGTGGGCCCAAAGAGGGCGTTGCGTGGAAAGGCCCAGCCGGGGTGGATGTCGTGGTTCGAAGAAGGTGGGCCCAAAGAGGGGGTCGCGTGGAAAGGCCCAGCCGGGGTGGATGTCGAGGTTCGAAGAAGGTGGGCCCAAAGAGGGGGTCGCGTGGAAAGGCCCAGCCGGGGTTCCCGTCGTGGTAAAACCGAATCCAATGGATCAACAAAACCACCGAAGCGACGGCATCATCCGCGTCGGGGATTGGCAGCCCAACCTCCGGTTGGGCGGGCAGGGGAGCCACGGAAAAGCCGCATCCTCAAATCATCGCGCCGGCCAAAGAAATAACCAATACCAACCCACGCAAAAAAGGGCGCACCCCATCAAAAAACCCTAACTAGGCTTTGTGCAGCGTGTTGCGGTAGGTGGTGAGCAGGTCCATCAGGTCCTCTTCGCCGTCGAGGAGTTCGGCCGCTTCTTCCAATACTTTTTTGTTGGTCCAGGGTCCCGCTTTTTTGGCCGACTTTCGCAAGGCTTTGCGCGATTCCGTGATCAGCGAACGGTATACGTTGGGGATCAGGATCGTTTTGTCGTCCACCGGTGTCTGCAGCGAGTTGAGCAAGTGGCTCTCTAAGTTGGGCGTGCGGACGACTTTGTCGAGGTGTTGGGTGGCCGGGTTTTGGCTCGGCAGGACCGTGCCGCGCTGTTGGGGCAGGCGCGCGTCGGCTTTGAGCTCACCTTGGAAGATCTGCTCAATGCCGCGGTCAAAGGAAAAAAACTTAATCGGATCGGCCATGGGGTACCTCGTGGGTTGGGATGGGGTTGGTTAGGTCGCGGGGGACGGCCCGCTCGGGTCGTCGGGGCTCGCCTCGGCCGCGACCTCGAAGGTCCATAGGTTGGCGTTGTCCTCGCGCAGGTACTGCACTTTGTCGACCAAGTTCCGCATGAAATAAATGCCGAGTCCGCCGACGGTTCGGTCTTCTACCGAGGCGGTCAGGTCCGGCTCGGGCACCGCGTTGGGATCAAACGGGCCACCGAAATCTTGGAACACCATGCGGATCACCCCACGCTCCAGGGTGATGGTGAGGACGATCAAAGGATCCGCGGGGGGCGCCTTCATGTCGCCGTAGGCGTGGTTGACGATGTTGGCCGCCAGTTCCTCCGCTACCAGTCCCATGTGCAGCACGCGTCGTTCCGCTAGGCCGTAACGACCCATGAGCTGCTCTACCGTTTCCATAATGTCGCGGACCGAATCGATACGGGCCGGCCATGTACGTTGAAACATGGGGGATACCTTCGTGAGTGGGATGAGGATCGGTGATGAAAAACCGCCGGCCTTCGCCAAAGGTTGGGGGGCGGCGGTGTTCATCGGGGTTGGGGTCACCCTAAACAAACGCCTGTTTGGCGTCGTCCAGGCTGTTGTAAATTTTGATGATGTTGTGGAAGCCGGCCATTTCGATGATTTCGTGAACCTGGGGTTTCAAACCGGACAGAACCAATTTGCCGCCGCCCTGAACCTTCTTGGTGGCCAGCAGAATCACCCGCAGGCCCGCGCTGGAGATGAAGGGCACATCGCTCAGTTCCATGATCAGGTTGGTTTCGCCTTCCGCGATGGTGCGCATCGTTTTGTCTTCCAGGTCGGAGCAGGTTACTGAATCCAATCGTCCGATGACGTAAATCACCGTGGCGTGGTCTTGTTTCTCAATGTTAACCGTCATGTTCTCTTCCTGTTGGCGTAATCGTTGGCTCGTTTCGACGAACTCCTATCATAGAGGATCGGGTCCTGTTGCGAAAAGGTTAATCACCGGTGGTTCTCACTCACACCGAATCGTGAAGCTGGGTGAGGATTTCCAAGATGCGATCCAGGTTGGGTGGTGAAAATTCGCTTTCGGGAATGACCGCGATGAAGACGAGGGTGTTTTCATCGCGCATGGCGGCGGTGATCGGGAAGGGCAGGTTCTCGCGGTAGTGAACCGCGTTGAGCGCGCGTGCCGGGTAACCGGTGTTAAAGGATTCCTTTTCGCGGCTGAGGTAGATGCGCACCGTTTCGTCGCCTTTCTCCAAATACAGGGTGCCCATCTTTTCGATGGCCAAACAGACAACCCCGTTGTGGTTGAAATCCAAGTCTTCCATTTGGATGCTTTCGCCGAATGTTCTTAAGGTGTCTTCTACCCAGCTCATGGTTGGTGCTCCTTATTGGGTGATGGGTCGTGGTTCGCTCGTGGGGAAGTGTGAAAATGCGGGCTAGTAATCGTCTTCTTCCTCCAACATTTCCTCCTCGCGGTCGATGGCGTCGTCGAGGGCTTCCTGGGTCACATCGATCAGCTTTTCCCGTTTCTCCATATCCTCTTCGAAGATTTTGAGGGGCAGATCTTTGATCAGGGTTCCCATTTCGCGTAGGAAATAAATCTGAGCTTCGATGGGGTCACATCCCAATTGCGCGACCAACTTGGCGACGTGGTCCATGCGCAACCATTTTTCGGATTTCAGCCCCATCAGGCGGCCCATAAAGGCCTTGGTGTTCATTTTCAAGGCAAGGCGGTAGGCTTTGCGAATCTTCTCAAGTAATTCGTCACAATTGCGGTGAATGTTACCCAACATTTCCAACGAGTACAAATCGTCGATGATGCGTTTCAGCTCCACGTGGGTGATGGAGGGGCCCTTGGACTGTAGTTCGCTGCCCACCGCTTTGATGAGGAAATCGATGGCTTTGCCGAATTCGGTTTCGCCGTATTGTTCCAAAATCTCGTTGTAGGTTTCGTGGAACCCCTCGTATTTGAGGACGGTGTCGCGGTAGAAGTCGCGGAGTTGTTGGGTGTCCTTGAGGCCTTTGGCCGAGAACTCCATGGCGTCGTCGGTGACGTTGAAGCCGGCGCGAATTTCCGGGCCGGACTCGTCCATCATGTGGTCCATGGCGTCCTGGAAGGCTTTGCCGACGCCTTCGTTTCCCGGCTCCTGGGTCATCATTTCCTTGGCGTAGGCCAAGGCCGCGAACTGTTGTGAGGGATCCTTGAAATGGCGCTGAACTTCTTGCCGCAGTTGTTGCGGGTTCATGTTTTTGGCCATGCGTTTCATGGATTCCATGAACTTGTTCATCTTCTCCGGCTTGTCCATGTCGCGGATTTTCTTCAGATAGAACTCCGCTTTTTCCAGAGCCGTGGTGCGAATGCCCTTGGCGGCGGCGCGCCGTTTACCCAGTTTCTTCTCTACTTTCTCCGAGGCTTGGAAGGTCATTTCCTCGGCCGCGTCTTGAACCATCGAGGCGGCGTCCTTCTGCTGGGCTACCTTTTGGCCTTTGAACTGGCCGTTGGCTTCTGCAAAAGCAGCGAAGGCGTCGGTCGATTGCAGGTGTTGTGCCTGTTGGTGAAAGTCGATGCGATCCATCATGGGAAAACCTCGTCGTCGTAAGTGAGGAAACACACTTGGTTGAGAACGATCCACATCCGCGGCCGGCGGGACGGGGAGACGCCCGATGTGATTATGGACGGAGAATGGGTAGATAATATGGAGGCCCGAGAAATTTCGGAAAAAAACGAGGGTCGTGTGAGCGATGCCCCGCCGCCGCTACCAAAGGTAGAGTTCTTCGCGGGTTTCCAGCGGGGCGAAACCAAAGGCGGCCTCGGCCGCGTTCAACGCCAAAAACGCGCGGCCGTCCCCGCCGTAGTTTAGGGTGATTTTCAGGGAAAGGTGGAAGCGCGAGGCGCGTGGTTCCGTGGCCAGGTTGTTGTGTTCGTCCGCGTCGGTCAGCGCGGCCAAATGACGGGTGAAGGCGATCTGGAGGGCAGCCCGACCCGCCGTTCCCGATAGTTCGAAATGAAGGTCGTCCGGGCGTGATTCCTCGGCGATCAACTGGGCCGGTCGCCCGTCGGGCCAAAGTGCGACCCCGTGTTTTGCCGCGTTGGCCGAGGCCAAGGCTTCCATCCACCAAACCGAAATCAGGTGGCTGAGATCGGTCAGGGCCTGGTCTGCCTTTTCGTCGCCAAATACTTGGCTACAAAAGCTTTTTAATCCGTTCAATGCGGTTCGGGTCCAGCTCGGGTCGGGTTCGGTTTCACAAAAAATGCGTTGCCCCGGGAAGCGTGCTCCATCCAAGGTTCCGGCCGGTAAGGTCAAAGGGTGGAGGCCGAGGTCTTCCACAAACCAAGGGTTGATGTCGCTTGGTTTTGGGTTGACGGCTTTTTGGAGAAACGCCGAAACGTGCGCGGTGAACCCATCGGAACAGGGTCCACAATGAGGTTGCGGCCAAGTCGCGCGTTGGGCGGCGCGTTCCTCGGCAAGCATGCTTGGGTCGGCGTCGGGGTCGCCTCGTTCGGCGAACCATTGGGTTAACGGGCGGTCGCGTAACTGCAGAAAGTCCCAAATCGGCAGGTCGCGGTCGCGGCAGGCGTGCCACAGCTTGCCTGCCAAACGCATTTCCGCCAAACCGGAATCGGGGTAGTTACCGCTCTCGAAACGCGGCACCGCGTCCGTGTCCAGGGACCAAGCCCGCGGCGCCTCGGCAAGCGGCAAGGTGAACAGCCAACCCAGGGTTTGACGCAGTTCGCGTGTTTCGGAAAACATCAGGCTCAAGGTTTGCCGTTGGAAGCGCACCAACAAATCGGTAAAACATTTGTTGTGGTCGAGGGTGATCAGGTCAGGGTTCGGGCCCTTGCCGGCGGCGTAAATTTCCCAGGTATCTTCTTGGCCGAGCACCCCGATGAAGGCGCCGATGGTCTGCAACCGGGCCCGGTGCGCCAACAAACGAAACGCCGGCTGCCAGAGGTCGGGACGCTGGTTGAGGCGTTTTAGGTCGCGGACGTAACTTTGAAAACTACCGCGCACCCCGTTGAATTCGGTCATCACCGTGTGGGGCACGCCCACCGCCGCGCCAATCGCGGAGGCGATGACTTCCTTGGCGGGACCGGTTCCCAGGGGGGCGCTCAGGTAAAAATAGCGATCCTCGTCGACCATGCGTTGCAGCATTTCCGCTTCGCTGTCGGGGAACCAGGCGGCCACGCGATCCCGCATTGGGTGCAGCTTGGGGTCGGCGCGAATGGCGGTTAGGTCGTCGGGGTCGGGTTGGTAATCCTCGGTTTCGGGTTTGAAAACCCCCAGGGGCGGCGCCTCGGTGTTGCCGGCGCGGTCGTAGACGTAATAGGTACCGGAAGCGCCGATCCATTCGCGCACCATGGGTACGCCGCGGGAAACGGCAACGCGGGCCTCGGCCAGCGCGGGAAAGGTCAGCAGACCCGAGGGCGTCACCAAGGCCTCGGGGTGTTGTGCCAAAAATGCCGCGTCCAGCGCGTCGGGATCCCCGCCGCCGGTTGCGGTACGAAAGGCGGCGACATCCGCGGCGCCCATCGGCGAATCTCGCGTTTGCAGGTGCCAAAGTTGTTCGATCCAGGTGGTTTGTGTCGACGAATCCGTCATCAATGCTCCATTGGGAAGGTGCCGGTAGCGAAGTGGCCGGCCGGGGTTAATAACCCGGCGAATTCTCCTCTTCTAACTCGCGGACCCAGCGCAAGACCTCGGCCACCGGTTCCAGCAGATCCCTGGGGATGTAGTGGTCGGGGATGGCCTGTTCATGCAGCGAGCGGGCCAGCGGCACATTGCGCATGATCGGGACGCCCGCTTCCTCGGCGACGCGCATCATGGCCTTGGCCACGTGGTCGGTGCCCTTGGCGACCACCGTCGGCAATTTGGTTTTTTCCTCGTCGTAGAACAGGGCGACGGCAATGTGGGTTGGGTTTGTCACCAGTACACTCGCTTTTTTGGTCTTTTGCACCGTGTCGTCGTTGACCAACTCCTGGTGCAGTTGTTTCCGTTTGCCCTTGATGAGGGGGTCGCCTTCCGATTCTTTGTACTCGCGTTTGACCTCGTCCTTGGTCATTTTGAGTTTTTTGGTGTGGGAGTGTTGCTGCCAAGCGAAATCAAAGGCCGCCACGATCACAAAAGCCGCCGCCGTGTAGATAAACACCTGGTAAAGGATCGCGCCCAGCATCATGCGCACGCCTTCCATCCCCAGCGTGGGGATCTTAAACAGCGGGTCGATGGCGTCGCGAATGACCAGGTACAGCAAGGTCGAGAGAAAGGCGATTTTGAGGATCGACTTAATCAGTTCGACCAGGTTGTTCATCGAAAAGATTTTTTTGACACCCTCGACGGGGTTCAACTTTTTGAGTTCAGGTTTGATGGATTCCATTGAAAACAGGAAACCTACCTGGAAGAAGTTGGCCAAGACGCCGACAAAAGCCGCGCCGAACACGTAGGGCATGGAAAGAAACACCAAGGTGTTGAGGACGCCGTGAACCGTGGCGTCGAGGCCTTCCTTGAAGGGACGGTCGTAGTAGAGCGTCGGGATGGTGATCATTTCGATCATTTTTTCAACGATGGTGTCGAACATGGCCCAGGTGAGCAAGAAGGTGTAGATGATGATGACCGCTGAAGGAATCTCTTTGCTTTTGGCGACTTGGCCTTTTTTCCTCGCATCCCTCAGCTTTTTCGGGGTCGGTTGTTCGGTCTTCTCACTCATGAAGCACCGTGTTCACAAAAGTCACCAAATCACGCAGCCCCTCACCGGAGGAGAGAATGAGGTAAAACACGTATAAGGTGTAGATGATCAGTAAGAAGCTGGCAATGCCGGACTTAATCGGCATGGCCAGGAAAAATACGTTGAGGGAAGGGGCGAAACGGTTGATCAGGCCGAGGCCCAGTTCGGAAACAAAAACCGCGATGATGATCGGCGAGGCGTACAAAACGGTGTACTCCATCAGCATGTCGACCAGTTCCAAGAAAAAGATCGCGAAATTGGGGTCCAGCGTTGGGAAAAAGGAGAACACCGGCCAGATGACAAAAGTTTCGAACAACCCGCCGAGCAGGAGCAACATGCCGCCGCTGGAGAGAAACAGCACCGCCAACATTTGCAGGATCATACTGCCGAGCGGCGAGGTGTTGTGGCCGGAAAGGGGGTCGACGACCTGGGCCATGGTGGTGCCCCGTTGGTTGTCGATAAAAAAGCCGACACTTTCGCCGACCCAAAACACGACGCTCACCACAAAACCGATGATCAGCCCAATCAACACTTCTTTGACCAGCACCGCCACCAGCAACATCATGTCGACCTGTTCGGGCATGGTCTGGCGCACGATGGGGAACACCAACAGCGTCAGGCTGACAACGAAGCTGTTGCGCACCATGCCTTGCAACACCGTTTGCCCCAAAAACGGGATGACCGCAAACATTGCCAGAAAACGCGGCGAACAGACGCCGATGGTGAGTATGACTTGTTTGAGTTCATCCAGTTCGGTCATTGGGGGATTCTCTTTCGTTAAAAGATGGTGGGTTACTTAACGGCGTAGGGGAAGGTCTCGAACATTTTGGTACCGAACAGAATCAGCTCGGCACCGACCCAGCGCGCGGTGAGCACGAGGGTCGCAAACACGGCCAAAAGTTTGACCGCAAAAGACAGCGTTTGTTCCTGAACCTGGGTCAAGGCTTGGATCAGGCTGACCAGGACCCCGGAAACCGAGGCGACGATGATCGGTGGTAACGACAGCACCAAAACCAGGGTCATCGATTGAATCGTCATGTCGATGATAGTTGCTTCATCCATGGAGTTCTCCTTGTTCCCGGCTTAAGCGTAGGTCAAAACCAAGCCGTGGATAAGCCGCGCCCATCCGTCCAAGAGGACGAAGAGCAGTAGTTTAAACGGTAGGGATATGGTCATCGGTGAAACCATCATCATGCCCATCGCGAGGAGGATGTTCGAAACAACGAGGTCAATGGCGATGAAGGGTAGGTACAGCATGAAGCCTATTTGGAAAGCGGCCGTGAGTTCACTTACCGTAAATGCCGGGATCAGCACCAGGAAGTGGTCGTCCTCAAGCGCGGCGGCGTCTTCCGGCGGCCACAACGCTTTGGCCGACCGCAGGAAGAACTTGCGCTCGCGCGGATGGCTGTGTTCCAGCAAAAAGGCGCGGAAGGGCTCCTTGGCCTCCATCGCCGCGGCGGCCACGCTTTCGATGTTGCCTTCCTCGATTTGGGCTTCTTTGAATATTTTGTAGGCCTGGTTTCCGACCGGCGCCATCACGTAAATCGTCAGAATGATGGCCAGCCCGTTGATGACCATGTTTGGCGGGATGTTCTGAATACCGAGTGCGTTGCGCACCAGGGACAAAACCACCACCAGCTTGATGAACGAGGTCACCATAATCGCCACGAAAGGCGCGAGTGACAACATCACCAGCACGATGATGATGTATAACGGGTTGGGCATAGTGAATTGTTCCATGATGGAAACTCCGTGGTAACTGACCTGTTTAGGGGGTTGGGTTCATTAATAAGGTAAGGGGGGTTGACCTATTGGTCCGTTTGACCTGCTGGTCCGTTTGACCTATTGGTCCGTTTGACCTATTGGTCCGTTTGACCTATTGGTCCGTTTGACCTATTGGTCCGTTTGACCTATTGGTCCGTTTGACCTATTGGTCCGTTTGACCTATTGGTCCGTTTGACCTATTGGTCAAACAACTCGAGGAAGCGGACGCCCAGGCTTTCTTCAACCTGAACCAATTCACCGCGACCGATGAGTTTGCCGTTGGCGCGAATCGTAACCGGCTTTTCCAGCGGTTGTTCCAAATCAATGACAAAGCCTGGTTGGATCGCGCGCAAATCACCCAAGTTGATTTCCTTGCGACCGATTTCAAAAACCATGTTGATATCGAGGCTGTCCAAACCGTCTGCCATTGCTTGTTCTCCGCCTTCTTGTTGCTCTTGCATTTGTATTTTCTCCACCGTAAAAATTGACTGATTCAGTTTGCCGACCAGGACCATGTCGCCGGGAATGCGCAACATGGCCATGCCGTTGAAGCCCGGTTGCGTGGGGTCGAGCCCGCACTGATCGAACAGCACGATGTCGTGTAACCCCAGGCCGCGCACTTCACCGAGTTGGATCGCGGTAAAACCGACCTCGACGCGGGCGCCAAAGGCCATATTCTCCCAGGTCGTGAACGCAAATGCCTGTATTTTTTCGAGAAGATCGGCAAACAAGGCCATTGCGTTGCCTTTGAAGCTGATTTGCCCGCGGATCGGTTTTTGGTCCTCAAGCCGGATCAGTTGGAAAAACATCGTTTGACCGTAACCCCGGAAAAAGGCGTCAAATCCCTGCTGATCGATGGGATACAACACCTGGCGAACATGGCTGTGCAAGCCGGACCAGACCTCAAACCGTTTCATCGCGCCTTCCAGCACGGTCTCAAACACCGCGTTGCGCAATTCTTCCGGCATTTCGGCCAAGGGCAGGTTGCCCAAGGTCTCACTGACGTTGGCCATAAAATCCATGTGCTCCAGAGCGACCCGCACCTGGCTCTCGCCGGCGCCGATTTCCAAGGCCAAGGTAGGCTGGTACAAAAAGGGGACCGGTGAGAATTTGACTTGGTAACTTTGGTCGCCCAAGTCCACGCTGAAGCAACCGTTCTTGCGGAAAATTCGGTTGAGCAGGTAGGCTTCGTGGCCTTGGATCGTTCTGGGTTCAAATGCTGAAACGGTGGGCGTCTCTAAGCTCATGGTTGTTGCCGCCTTTGGGGTGATTTCTTAAGGGTCGAGGCCGGTACGTGCCGTGCCGACCCGCTTAGTCCTGGGGTTCTTCCTGCATCTCGTCGTAGAGGTTGCGCTGTTGTCGGGAACGGCCGTCTTGATCGCGCTGGTTCTCGCCGCGCTCGGAGCCCTCGGCGAATTGCAAACGCACGTTGATATCGTTGTCTTTGAGTTTCTCTTTCAGAAAATGCTGCAAGTTGTCGGTGCGGTCGTTGAGCAGGCGATAGGCGTCGGTATCCTTGGTCACCAGTTGGATTTCCAGGTTGCCACCCTCGCGGGTAATGCGGACCTCGGTCTCGGGGAGCACCGAATTTTTCAGGATGAGGCGAACCTCGTCCTTGCCCATCGAGGCCGCATCGGAGACCAAAATGCGATCCACAATTTTGTCCGCGATGTCGCTGACCATTTGGGCCGCCTTGGGGGCCTGGGCCGCGCTTACTTCACCGGTGGCGCTGTGGTTCTGTTGCAACATACCCAAAATGGCTTCACCCGCGTTTTGCGGCGTTGCAAAACCATTTTCGCCAACGGCTTCGCTTGCTTTACCGCCTTTGCCGCCGCCTTGACCGCCACCCTGATTGCCGTCGCCTTGACGGCGTTGCAGGGTGCCGAGGATGTGCTCGCCGCTTAAGCGGGTCGTGTCGGCACCGAGCGGAGCGCTTGGGTTATCGCCCGCTTGTTTGGGCGCGCCTTCCGGCAGCGGATTACCCAAGGTGGGCGCTTGTTTGGTGGGCGCCATATTTTGCCACAGCAGTTGTTGCTGACTCTGGGTGACTTCCGCGCCCGCCGGGTGCGGCATGCCGCCGGGTTGGCCGCTTGGCGCCGGGTTGCCCGCGTCGGGTCCCGTCTGGTTGCCGAAGGTTGTTGCATCCGCCCGCGGTGCGGGCGAGGGCGTCGGTTTTGCTTGGGTGCTGCCTGGCTGGGCGGCGATGTCGCTTTGGGGCATCGCATCGGCCGCGGCGCCTTGGTTTTGGGTTTGGCTTTGGGCGTTGCCGGCGAGGGCCGTGTCACCCGAGTTGCGCTGGAACGCCGTGTTTTGTCCGTTGTCCGGGGTTTGACCGGATGGTTGTTGCGCGAAGGGTGAAAGCGTGCGTTCGCCGCCGCCGAAGGCCTTAGCGCCACCGTCGTTTTTTGGCTGTTGCTCGCTGCCCGCCGCTTGCTCGTCCCGAGCCGGTTGGCGTTGCTGATCTTCTTGACGTCGTTCCAAACGCTCGCGCTTGTTGCGCTGCATTTTTTGCATCATGTCCATTTGGGCGTCGGTTGGGTTGTCCAACGGCATATCCGGGTCCCAATGGTCGCTGCCGCCTTGCGATTCACCGCGTTCCTCGCGGCGAGGGTACAGTTCCATCGGCGAGCGTTCGCTTCCGCCGCGTGGATCCGCTTCCCGCTGCTTCTGGCGCATCATATCGCTGAACTGTTGCTGTTCGCGGTCCGTGGGCACGCCGGGCGCGGGCGCCGGGGTTTGTTCCGACGGGGTTTTGTGGGTGGATGTGTCAATGGGTCTCATGATGTTCTCCAGCAGACTTGGGGCTTTACCAGTCGTTACTTAGCCAATCTTCATCGGCGTCATCGTCATCGTCGTCTGGGTTGTCTTCGTCTTTGCGTTTGGTAAAATCTTCAGCTTCTTTTTCTTGTTTGTCGTTTTCCTCGGCCAGCTTTTCTTCCAGCCAGATTTTTTTGTGTTCGTCGATCTTCTGGCGCTCTTTGATCGCCGCTTTGTGTTTTTGGATGGCGACCTCGACCGCTTTCTCGGCATCGACCTTGGCGCGTTTGGCGTCCTCAATCGCCTTTTCAAAGGCGAGATCCCGTTGGCGCAGCATAAAAATGCGTTCCTTGAGGTCGTCCAGGTCGCGAAGTTTCACTTTTTTGCCCTTAATGCCGTCGTAGAGCTCGATCTCTCGTTTCAGGCGCCAGGCGACGTATTCTTCCTTTTCTTTGATTTTGTCTTGGATTGCGCGGGCCGCTTCTTCGACCTTGTACTTGGCGACGGTGATTCCCTGTTGGGCCTCGTCTTCGCGCATGTTGCGAATGTTGAGCAGGTCTTGTAAGACGTACTTAATCATGGCGCCTGTTCCCGGGTACCGTTAGGAAACAAGCTGCATCATGCGTTTGAGCGATTCCTCGAAGGACATTTTTTCGTCCGTGCGTTGTTTCAAAAACGCGTTAATGGCGTCGACCTTGGCCAGGGCCAGATCGGCCATTTTGTCCGAACCTTTTTTGTACTCACCGATTTGCACCAGGAGTTCGATTTCTTGGAATTTGGCCAAAAGCGCGCGCAGGCGTTCGGCCGCTTCCTTGTGTTCCGGTTTGACCACCGCGTTCATCACACGGCTGGCGCTGGCCAGGACGTCGATGGCGGGGTAGTGGCCGGCCTTGGCCAATTTCCGTGACAAAATGATGTGGCCGTCGAGGATCGAACGGGTTTCGTCCGCGACCGGTTCCGTCATGTCGTCGCCCTCTACAAGAACCGTGTAAAGCGCGGTGATCGAACCTTTGTCGGATCGGCCCGCGCGTTCCATCAGCAAGGGCAGGGTGGTGAACACCGAGGGTGGGAAACCGCGACGGGTGGGCGGCTCGCCCGCGGCCAGGCCGATTTCCCGTTGGGCACGGGCGAAGCGGGTTACCGAGTCCATCATCAACAACACGCGTTTCCCTTGGTCACGGTAGTATTCCGCGACCGCGGTGGCGACGTAGGCCGCCTTGAGGCGTTCCATGGATGATTTATCCGAGGTGGCACACACGATCACCGATTTTTTGAGGCCGTCCGGGCCCAGGTCGTGTTCGATAAATTCGCGAACCTCACGGCCGCGTTCCCCGATCAGCGCCAGAACCGTGACGTCGACTTCCGCGCCTTTGACCAACATCGAAAGCAGGGTTGATTTACCACCGCCGGCCGCGGCGAAAATTCCCATCCGCTGGCCCTCGCCGCAGGTCAGCACGCCGTCGAGGCAACGCAAACCCAGCGGTTGCGGGGTATCGATGATTTGGCGTTTGAGTGGATCCGGCGGTGCCGCGTAAACCGGGTAGTAATCCGAGGCGTGCAGCGGGCCCTTGGTGTCCTCGTCAAGGGGTTGGCCCAGGCCGTCCAGTACGCGGCCCATCAGTTCGGGACCGACCGGAACCATGTGGATTTTGCCGGTGGGAATGACCTCGGCGGCCGAGGAAATACCCACCATGTTGCCCAGTGGCGTAAGCAGGGCACAGCCCTTGGAGAAACCCACCACTTCCGTTTGCACTTCAAGGTCTTCCCAGGGGTTTTTCAGAATGCAAATTTCGCCGATTTTCACCGCCGGTACGACCGCGCGGATAATCGTGCCCACAACCTGAACAACCCGGCCTTTGACCTCGAGCGGAATCGTCTCTTCGATGGCGTTGTTGAGTACTTCGGTAATGTAACCTAAACTGCTGCCTTTCATCGGCGGGTTCTCCTGGTTGGGTGGTGGCATGCGGGTTAGCGGCGGCTCTCAAAGGCTTTTTTGAGGGCGGTGCGAATCGCGTTTAATTGGATTTCGAGGCTGGCGTCGACTACGCCGATCTCACTTTCGAGCAAGCAGCCGCCCTCTTGCAAGCGTCCGTCGGCGACCACGTCGATGAAGTTGATTGAGGGGAAATCGGCCATAATCGAGGTCAGGTTTTCGCGGACCGTTTCCAACTGTTGCGGCGCCACGCGCAGGGTGACCTGTTTTTGGTTACGGGCGACCGCCAGAACCGAACGCACGATGCGCAGGATCAGGGCGCGGTCGTCGAATTCGCCCAAAATCTTTTTGACCGCCAGCAGCACCGTGTCGGTAATTTCGTTTTCAATTTTGGCGAAGTAATTCACCGTGCTTTCGATGGTGTCCATCATTTGCAGCGAGAGGTTGAACTTACCCTCTTCCAAACCGTCGTCGTAGCCGCGTTTCTTCTCGCTTTCGTAAACCGCGCGGGCCTCGGCGACAATGCGGTCGGCCTCGGCACGGGCCGCATCGATCAACGCGTGCACCTCGGTGTACGCCTGGTACGCCTCGGCTTTAATCACTTTCTGACCGGGGCTGAAGGAAAAGCCCTCTTTTTTTAGCCTAACAAAGGTGCCCATTGCGGATTTACCTCGTGCGTGAGAATTTTTTTGATAATGCGCCAAGCACTCTCTTTTTTCAGGTTTCGCCACGCGCGTTGCTTGTCGCTAACGCGCTGGCTGGGGTCCAAATCCAGACCTTCGCCCTTGGGAAACTTAAACTGAAGCCGTTGGATCACGCTGGTCGGTTCACCGTAGAAACAGGCGTTGAGCAGGTGTTTGCCGCAGGCATCCGTGTATTCCGCCAAGGTTTGGTCGTCCGTTTGGCGCGGGACCGGAAATTCGAGGTTACCCAGCAGGAAGGACGCTTTTTTGAGGGCGAATTGGTAACCGTCGTCGCCGAGGTCGCGGCGCATTGCCAAGACCTCGTGTTTGAGAATGACTTTTTGGATTTTTGGCGCGTTGAGGGCGATGCCCGCCAGTTTGGCCGATTGGATTAAGTTTTCCGGCGCGAATAACGCCAGACGTCGTGAAGAAGCTTCGAAGTTGTAGCAGAAATCGTCGGCCAAGCCGTAGTGGGCCAGCATGTGTTTGGCCAGCTTGCGTTCGGCCGCCGGGTGGCTCTGAAGGCGTTCGAACAAACCCGCGTCCACCACGCCTTCCAACCAAGACCGGTGCATGTAGCGCGTCGGCAGGGTGTTGAACTCGTGGATCAGCGGCAGCAGTTCGGTATCGCCTTTTTTGAGCAGGTAGCCGAGGTAGGTTTTATGCATCGGCCGAGGCCTCGGCCAATTCTTTACCGCCGAGACCGCCCGCGGCTTTCAGCTTTTGGAAGAACACCACCGCCGCGGCGACGGCCGCGACCAGCAAGACCGTTAAGAATCCAAAAACCCCGTAAAACAGGTTCAGCGATTGGTTCTCCACCTGCATGCCGAGGACCTTGGTCAGCACCGGACCTTCTTCCTCCGGCATGGCTTCGGCCGCGAACATGGCAACCGTGACCTTGTCGTAGGACAGCCCCTCGATACTGTTGGTGACCAGCTTTTTTATTTGCGGCACATTGGCCGTGACGTTGGTTTCCTCGCGGTATTTGACAAATACCGAGGCCGATGCGGGTGTGAGTGAATCGCTCAAGGGATTGTTCTCGGGCAACACGATGTGGACCCGTGCCGAAACCACGCCGTCAATTTGTGAAATGGTTTTGCCGATTTCTTGGGACAGGGCGTAAATGAAACGAATCCGTTCTTCCAGCGGTGAGGAAATCAAACCTTCTTTTTTGAAGATTTGGCCCATGCTCTCGAATTGATCGCGCGGGTAACCCAATTGCTTCAAAAGTTCGACGGATTCAGCCAATTTGTTTTCGTCGACGTGTAAGTTATAGAGGTTCTCATCGCCTGGCATCTTTTGACTGCTGATACCGTGCCGCAGCAGAATCGCCAGCATTTCATTGACCTCTTGTTCTTGCAGATTGGAATAAAGCTCAACCTTACAAGCCGAAAGAAAAAGCACGGCCGCGAGAAGGACCAAAAGGCGAGATGGATTGCGGAAGATGTGTTGGAATGTCATGGTTTCGTTCCCAAAAGTGATGATGCGGCAGGGTAGGGGCGGGGATCGCCCATCGGTCGCGCCGCGACCGATGGGGAATGGCGCGCCCGTTACTGGTTGCGGAACAGCGTCTGGACACCTTGGCTCGCCTTGTCGGCGACCTTGGTGGTGATGTCCTGTTGCAGGTTCATTTGCATGATTTCCATTTGCAACTTAACACCGTCTTGGAAGTTAATCGGTTCGTTTTTACCAACTTCGAGCAAGTGGCTGAGGTTGTTCACGTGGCCCTCGTGGGTCGCGGATATCTTTTCCATTCCCTTGAGGATCACATCGCCGAGGCTTGCGCCCTCTTCCACTTCCATGGAAGGAACCGCCGCTTCTACCGCGTTTTCTTTGACACTGACGGCTTGGATTTCGCCCGCATGGATTTCGGCTTTTTCGACGCCGGTATTTCCGTCGACCACGCCGTCGTTTTGCGCTTTGAGCAATTCCTCAAAACGGGTAACGTCGGCTTGATCCGGTTCATCAAATTGCTGTTGTTGTTGGGTGCCTTGTTCCAACTGCTGTTGGACAACTTGTTGCACGCCTTGCTGTGAGGCCGGCTCCAGCATGCTTCCTCCTAACTGTTGCGCGGGGAGTCCCGATGGGCTGGGTCATGGTGGGCGCGCTTCCGAAGGAGCGCTTCGGGCAAAAGGTGCGCCGCGACCGAGCCGTTTAGGTTCCCGCGAGTAAGTTGCGCGCCAATTCGACGGCGGTTTCGTTTTGGTTGTCGTCGATGACTTGGTTCAGCACCGATTCGCTTTCGCCGTTGAGGCCCGCTTGCATCAGCGCAAGCCCCAAAAAGGCTTTGGTCAAAGGGTTCTCGGGATTTTTAGGCAGGGCGTTGTCGCGTAAAATACGCACCGCATCTTCCGTTTGCTTCATACCCAGGTGGGTCATGGCGAGGCCGATGTGCGGATATTCACTGTCGGGACGAACCGCCGACAGGCCCTCGAAAATGGCAATCGCATCTTTGAAATAACCATAGCCGCCGGCCAAATAACCGACTTCCATTAAATCTTGAACGGACTGTTGGGGGATTTCCATCTGGGTTGCTCCTTGCTGGTGACATTGGGCGCGGGATCGCCGTGGCGGATCCCATCAAAATGAAGGGCGGGGCCGGGTCCGACAACGCGTGGACCGAATGCTTGGGGACGTCGGGTCGGAACAAGCCGACCCGACCTTCGCCCACCTGCCTCACCGCGTTTGTGTCTTGCGACCGCGACGGCGAGACCCGTGGGTGCGGATTAACGGATGTTGGAAACCGTACTCTTGAGGCCGTCCCCGAGGGTTTTCAGGGCGTTCGACTGAAGGTTGGTCGCCATCGTCCACTTTTGCAGACCCATCTGAAGACGGATCAGCGACTGTTGGTCCGCGGTTGCGGCGTCGTAGTTGTCCATTTCCGCGGCGAGAGACGCCTCAAGGGCGGCAACGCGCTCGGCAATGCTTGCGTTAATGCTGTCTAAAGTGATACCTGACATGGTGAACTCCTTGCTGTTTGATTGGTTGGGGTTGACGAGGTGAGTAGGGTTGATCTTGGATCGGCGCGTCCGCGTGTCGCGGCTGCTTAGCCTGGCTTATTCGCTTTTTTGTGGATGCGCATCCAGACTTTGCCGACCGTGACGGCCGCCACGTCGCACGCGTCGCGGAACTTACTCGCCGCGGAAAAATCGTCGGGGGCGAGCCCGGCGTCCATGGCTTTTTTGGTATTTTGCGCCTGACCTAACAGTCGTTCAATGAGGACTGCTTTTTCTTTGCCCTCGGCGTCCTGACTCAACTTTTGTTCAATCTCCAAAAAGGTCGTGGTTTGCTCGCTCATGAGCCGCCTCCCATTTGATATTCGAACTCTTGTCCATTGAATTCGAGAATTAACTTATCGCTGTGAATTGCCTTGATGATGTGCCCGCTGGGTAAACGCGAGCCTTCAAACAATTTGTCGCCTTTGGCCGTGGTGATGTAGCGTTGGCTGCCGACACTCACCGTGGCGATTTGCAGGGCTAATTTATTGCTGTTCTTGGCTTTACGGGGTTTGACCGGGGTGACCTCGTTAAACTGCTCGCGCATTTCCAACAGTTCGGGGTACTTCTCGTTGTAGTTTTGACGAACCAAATCCCAGCTTTCCAATTGGTTCGGGCCGAGATTGCCCTTGACCACCAACCGTTTACCGCCGTGTAGTTCCAACTTAACAACATCCAACAAATCTTCTTTCTTCATTTCTTTGTAGAAAAAATCCAAAAGGTCGGGCCAAGTCACCACGTCGTTGGTAATCGCCTCAATGCCGGAAATATCGGCCAGCATGGTGCGAACCGCTTTGAGCAAAACGTCGGCTTCCTCGGTGAACCCGTGAATTTCAATATTTCCCGCACCCAAGCTGCGAACCCCCAGGTTGAGGCTGTAGATGCCGAGTACCTCGTTGGCCGAGGTAACCAAGGCGTCTTCCGCCACTACCTCAAAAGATACATCGACTTTTTCTTTACGCAAGGCGCGGCCCAATTGCAGCTTTTCTTCTTGGGTGGCCACGTAGCCGCCGAGGGTCAGTCGCCGGTTGGTTTTTTGGAACAGACTGAGGTGGTTCATGGCCAAGCGATCCAGAATGACGATCACCTTTTCGCTGGGCGTACCCAGGTCGGCGATGGGCACGGTTTCGTCGCCCGGCTCTGGTGTGAACAGGCGGGAGAACCAGAAAATCGCCAAAAAGAAAAACATCAACGCCAACGCCAAACGCGCGCGTTTTTTGGTTTTTGCCTTTTTGGCGGCCTGGGCCGCCTGTTCTTCTTCGCTGAGTTCCTCGTCTTCATCGGGCTCGCTGTCGAGCGGTTGTTCCTTGGTTTTGGCTTCCGGGTCGATGCCTTGTTTGCCGCCGTCCTGATTAATCAGGTCGGGCAAAAAGAACATCGGCCATTTTTCATCGACCGGGCCCAAGCCGAAATGCGTGGTGCCCGCCGTGATGATGCTAAAGGGTTGTACTTCCGTTTCGCCCGGATCCGTCACCCGCTCACCGCCGACCATGACCACTTCCTGACCGAAGGGACGGACAAAAATTTGACCGCCGCTGAGTTTGAGCGTCAGGTGCTTGTCCGCCATGTTTTGATCGTGGAGGATCAGGTCGCAGTCGTCGTCGATACCCATGACATAAGCGCCGCTGTTCAGAATGATTTCCGCGCCGACTTGGGGACCCGAAAAAATTTTGAGCAGGAGTTGGTTTTGCATGGTGCCTCAGTGTTTCCTTGGTGGATGATGGGTGAACGGATGAAACGGGTGAAGGAGTGGCTTATTTCTTGGGTTTGGGGCGAGGGCGGGCCGGATCGATGTCGAGTGGCAACTCTTCACTGTCCAGCTCGTTGGTGTAACGGGGTTGGACTTCCACAAACCGGCTCGGGTTTTCGGGGTCGATGATGCGCGGGGTGAGCAGGATCAAGCGCTCGACCATTTCGTTACGACGGGTTTTGTTGCGGAACAGGTTGCCGAAGAGTGGGATGCGGCCGAAGAAGGGCACTCTGCTTTCGGTATCGGTCCGTTTCTCGAGGACGTAACCGCCGAGCAACACGCTTTCGTTGTGGCGGATGACCGCCTGGGTGTTGATCGTGGTGTTTTGCACGATGGGAATCGCGTCGACCCGGTTTTCGGTAACGCTGCCGTCTTCCAGTTGAATGCTGAGTTTGATCTTTTTGTGTTTGCCGTCTTCGATCAAATGGGGCGTGACGCGCAGGGTGACACCGGCGGACACGTTAAATAGGTCGACCTCGCGATCCCCTTCCAAGCGGACGAAGAAGGTTTGGTTGGTGGTCAACTGCGCTTCAACATTGTCCAGCGTGACGATGGACGGGCGCGAGATGATGTCGGCCTTGCCGTCGGCTTCCAGCAAGCGGATGCGGGCGATGAAGTTCTCGGCCGCGTCACCCAAAATGGTGGTGAAGGACAAGCCGGCACCGGCGGTGAGTGGGCTGTTGTTGAAGTTGAAATCGGCGTCGGCTTCGTTGGCCGCGTTGTTGAAGTATCCCGCGCTTGCATCGCCGGGTTTTTCGTAACGCCAATCGACGCCGACCTCGTGGGAGTAATCCGTGTTGACTTCAATGATGCTGGCGTGAATTTCAATCAAACCGGCGGGGACGTCGAGGGATTCGATGATTTGGCGGTAGAACGCGATGTTTTCGCCCTTGTCACGCACGACCACCGCGTTGTTGCGGACGTCGGCCATGATCATGGGGACCGGGGTTGGTGGTCCGGTTTGCGGTGATTCGTCGCCACCGCTGTTTTGCGCTTGCAGGTCTTCGGCTTCGTCGTCTTCAAGGTTGCCGATGGCCGACATGCCTTTGCCCTTGAGCTTGTCACGGGTGGGCTTGCGGCGGCGGTCCCTTGATTCGAGTGTTTCGAGCCCGGTGGAACCGGTCAAAATGCCGCGCAGGACGGTGACCACCCCGGGTACGGTAATTTCGCGGTCGTTGAAGCTGAGCAGTTGGTCGTCGGCCCAGGCGTATTTCAGTTCAAAGACTTCGACCACATCGCGCGAGGCTTCCAGGGCCGTCATGCGTGCCGCGTTGGCGTCCATACCGACCGCGGTTTGTACCGCGAGTTCAACGTATCGGGGTGGACCGGTCACGTAAACCAGACCCTCGGATTCCAGGGCGCGGATGGGAAAGCGCTGGTCGAGGATTTGTACCGCGTCGAGTGCCATCATATAGCGGTCGATTTTGGCGAATTGCATCGTCAACATCTCGGATGCCATTTCGCTGCTGTGATAAATGTAAAGGACCGTGCCGTCGTAGTACCAAATGAGGTTGTAGGCGGCGGTTAAACGGTTGAGAAAGTCGGCCGGGTCCAATTGGGTAAATTGACCGCTGACCGTGCCGGTGATTTGCTCACTGATGATCGTGTAGATGCCTTGGTCGGCGCAAAAGTTTTGCAGCACCGTGTTGAGTGCTTCCTCGCGAACTTGCAGCGAGTACTTTTCCGGTTTCCAGGGGATCTCCGCCGCGTGGAGCGGGAAAAAGCTGATCAGCGTTAACAGGCTAGGTAATAAAAGTAAGTGTTTCACGACGAGTGCATTCCTCTTTGAATACGAATTGAGAACAATGAAAAGCGGCGCGATGAAGCATCGGCGCCCAAAAAGGACAAACAGTGAGCATCCGGCGATTCTAACCTGTTTTGTGGGCGGCGAAACATCCTTTGCTTGGGAAAGAATGCTTGTCGCGGGTTTCATCGGCGTTCCTCGCGCGGGGCTCCCTTTCTTTACACGCTGGTCGCGGCCGTTACGCAGAAATTTCATGAAACCAAGTGTGAGCGAAACGTTGAACGGTTTTACGGGAAGAACATGTTCATGGGTGGACGCTGGAAACTGGTTGCTTCCTGCGTCGGGGTCGCCATCCAAAACTCGAGATTGTTGAGGTAGGTTTCGACAATCTCTTCGAAATTGTCCACCGTGAGACCGGCGGTTTCGAGGCGACGGTAGATCACCATTTCGTGGCTCTCTTCCTCGTAGGCCAACATTTCGTGGCTGTCGGCCAGTTTCCCCAGGTTCATTTTCATCATCTTTTTGACTTTTTGCTCCGCCGCGTGGGCGTCGTCCTGGGGAATGCGGCAAATCGGGCTGAACAACAGCAGGCGGTTGCGGCCCTCGGCGAGGATGTTGAGGATCAGTTTGCCGTCAAAGTGAAATTCGAAGTGACCCTCGGGTTCGGGTTCCATGCCGTTGAGTCCAAATCGGTTCGCTAGGCTGTTGATCAGTTTGGAAGCGTCCATGGGTTACCTCGATGTGGTGTTCGAACGGGGAAAGGTGCGGGGAAACAAGAAAAGGGCCGGCCCCCTTGAGGCGGCCGGCCCAGGGCTTGATTAAGCCATGATTTTCTTGTTGGTTTCGGTACGCGCGGTCAGGATGGCGTTCAACTTCTCGCGGATGTCGCGCTCCAGATCGCGCAAGCCCGCCATGGTGTCGTCGGCGTCTTTGGCCAAGGTTTCCGCGTGGGTCGCGTTGATCTCGTGATCCTTTTGCGTTGCCTCGTGGCCTTTTTGCTCGGCGTTGAAGTGTGCGGAAGCCATTTGGCCGCCACCGGTGGTGATACCGGAAGCACCGGCCGCGTAAGCGTTCATGCGTTGAGACTTCTGCAGGTCGGCTTCGGCCTTGGTGGTCGCATGCTTGGCACCTTGGTCGATGGTTTTCTGGTCTTTGTCGAGCAGAACTTCCGTTTTCTCTTCCTTGCTCAAGCCCTTCTTATTGAACTCTTTGTCGAAATCGCGGTTGGCGATGCGTGAGGTTTCCTGAGCGTCGGCCAAGTCCGAATTGGCTTGCTTGAGGTGGTTGGTCGCATTGACTTCTTTTTGCTGGGCAACCTTGAGATCTTTGGCGGCGTTGTCCACTTCAATTTGCTTGGCGTCGATCTTGGACTTAGGCGCACCGTCCGCTTTCAACTGGTTCAACTGCGCGTTCTTGGTGTCCAAGTTGGTCTGCGCCGTTTTTACATCGGCTTTGGCGGCGGTCAGGTTCTTGTTCGCGCTAACCACGTTCTGCTGTTGAACCTTCACGTCGTCGGCCGCGGCGGCAGCGTTGGTCTGGGACGTTTTCAAGCTCTGCTGGGCGGAGGTCGTTTTGGTGGCGCCCACGGAACCTTTCATGGCGGAGGCCGACTTCAAGCCGCCCGCGACGCTCATCATACCGCCGGCGGCGGAAACAGCGCCCATCACCATGCCGGAGATGAAGGCGGATTTGGCGGCTTTGCGGATCTCGTCGGCCGCTTTGTCCAACTGACCGATCTGCATGTCGCGCTGAGAAGCACGCTCTTCACGCGCCGTCTGGCGGTTCAGGGTGGTCATTTCGTGGAACAGGTACAGCAGGGTGGAGATGTCACCGGCCGTTGAGGTGTCCATTTGGCCCATCTTCCCGGCGACTTCGTTCAGTTGCTTGTCGCTGGGGTTGGGGTTGTTGGGTGCTTCAAGCGCCAACTTTTGAACCGCGCGGTCGAGGGCCAGGTTTTGCTTGTCGCTGACCGTCAGGGTTGCGGTTTCAGGATTGTTGTTGATCGCTTCCAGTTGGGAATCAAATTCGGTCTGCAGGTTACCCCAGGAAATGGGATTCTGTCCGCCTACGCCGTCGATGCTCATGGTGTCCTCCGATGTGGATACAAACTTTTACTGTGGCTTCCAAAAAAATGAAGCAGGGTGGGATAAGGTTCTGAAAGGAGGCGGCCGGAAAGACCGCCTCGGGGGGGTTTAGACGTGAGCCTTAAACCATGTTGCGTTGGATCTTGGAGGTTTGTTGCGCGGTGGTGTTCATCATTTGAATCACAGCACTTTTAGAGTCTTGCAACTGTTCCATGATCTCTTTCAAGCGGTCCATCTCTTCGGACAGCGCGGCTTGAAGTTTCGCCATCATTTTTTGGAAGTCGGCAGCATCGGCTTGTGCCTGCATCGCATCGTTTTGGTAGCCGGCCTGGACCATTTGAGAGGTACCTTGACCGACCATTGCCACACCGGCGGCAATTTCCGAACCGATTTTGATCATATCGGCGATCTGCTTGGTTTGGGTAGCGAGGTTACCCGAAGCAGCACCACCGCTTGCGACCGCGGCTGCGATGTTGATGATGAGTACGGCGGCCGTGATCGTGATACCCGCGATCATTTGCGCTTCTTCATCACTCAATTCTTTTCCAAATGCCCCGGCGATGTCTTGGATCAACTTACCGAATTCCTCGGTGATGGTGTCCATGGCACCGGTTTCTTGCAGAACCATCATGGTCATGTTGAGCGCGGCTGCCGCGAGCAGCGGTGCAGCGGCACCACCGGTTGCGACGGTTGCGGCTACAGCAGCGACCAAGGAGAGCGATGCGGCGATCCAACCGAAGACCTTGCCAAACATGCCGCCTTTGTCGGCTTTTTTCATGGCGTCGATGGCTTTTTGAAGCTGGTCGAGACGGTCGTTGTGAGCTGTCTCTTTCTTGGCCATGTTGTGTTGGATGTCTTCTTTGCTGGTTTTGAGCTGGAGCTCACCGACTTTGTTACGCAGATCCAACAACATCAGGGCGAGGTCGTCGGTATCTTTCATGTTGGCGGGCGCTTCCAGTTGGGGGCGGCCACCTTTGGGCGGGGGACCTTGGAGGCGCGGACCTTCGTTTTCAGCGAGGAAGGTAAGCGCCTTCTGTATACTTTCCTTTAACTGTTCGATCTCCTGGCCGCTGTCGATGTCGGCACCGTAGGCGTTGGGGATCGAAAAATTACCGTCAATCGTTGACATGTTTAGACTCCTTGTTTTTCTTCTTCGTTGGGTTTCCGTTGCAGCAGGTCCAGCAGGCTCTGCGCGCGATCCTTGCTCTCTTTATTCTCGGGTTTGTCGCCCGCCCAGTGGATGGCCGCGGCGAGTGCGCTTTCGGCTTCCGCGTAGCGTTCCAGGGCGAGGAAACAATCACCCGCATGCAGGTGTGCTTTGGGATCTTCGATGTCGTAGACCGCTGCCAGGCTGTAGGCTTGAACGGCGCCCTCGTAGTTTTTCTGCATCTGGCGGCAAGCTGCCAACCCCATCAAAAACTTGCGTTCCATGTGGTCCATAAAGCAAAGGAACTTGAACACGTCTTCCGCATCCTTATACTTACCGTGGTTGTAAAGGTTGAAAGCCATACTGTAGATGACGTCCATGTCCTCCGCGGATAAGCCCCGAATGTCGGCCAGCGTACCGCCCTTGGTAAGGAAGGTTTCAACGATGTCTTTGTAGTCGTCCATTGAAAATTCAGAAGGCTCGGTTGCCATGTTTCAATCTCCTTGATGGTAATCAATTGCTCTAAGGACTGGAACTTGCGCAAGGTGGTGACTTGTTTTGCGCTGCTCGTTTGAGGGATTTTACGTTGCTTCTTAGCTTTTCGCAAAGCCGGCGTAGCAACGATGCGTGCTGCCTGATTAGATCGGCGATTAGCCCATGTTGCGGATGATGCCGTCTTTGGAAGCAGAGAACTTTTTGATGAAGTTGGTCATCATGTCGAACGCTTGAGAGTACTTGTTGTTCAAGCTCTGCAAACGAATCATGTCCATTTGAGAAGAGCTGTTGGTGGAGTCGATGAAACCTTTGAGGTTTTCAATGTTTTGGTCCCACTCGGACTGGTTGATGTTGCCGGTTTTGATGTCGATGCCGTGGGTTTCGGCGAATGCTTTGATTTCGTCAGAAACCTGAGCCTTACCGGAGTCCTTGGCAGGACGCAATTCGCGTGCTTTACCGAGAATGGCTTGAGCGTCTTTCAACAAAGCGTTTTTCTTTTTCATTTCGTTGGCTTGGTCCATCAACTGGCCGTTGATGTTCTCGGCGCGTTCCATCTGCAACATCACCATTAAGGTTTCGATGTCGAGTACTTGGCCGTCCATGTTGGCGGTAGAGGCGCCGATTGGGGTGATGTTTCCGCTGATCTCAGTCATGATGATTCTCCTAAATTATTTTCTAATGAGTGCTGGGTTATGGTTCGATGCCGTTGGTTCGTCCTACTAACCGGTTTCGTTTAGATGCGCATCCTGGGAATTCGTGCCTTGCTCCGGCGCGGCGACTTCTCGCTTTTGAAGGCGTCTACCGCGGCGCGAACGTCGGCGGCGACTTCTTCTTCCCATTCTTCCAGTTCCTTGAGGACTTTTTGGCGTTCCGCCTCAGGTACCTTATCGCTTTCGAGATAACGTTTTGCGGCGTCCCGTTCAATCCCTAAATCTTGGTAAAAGTCATCGGTTTGTTGGAGCAAGCCTTCCGTTTGGCGGATGAGTTTGTCCATGCGGTCGATGATGTCTAGGGATTGTTCCTCCGGGGATTGTTTTGCGCTCATAAAAACCAGCCTCCTGATGATGTGGATGTGGACGAGGACGTTAAGGGCTATTAGCCCATGTTGCGGATGATGCCGTCTTTGTTGGCGTCGAACTTCTTGATGAAGTTGGTCATCATGTCAAAAGATTGCGTGTATTTGTTGTTCAGGCTCTGCAAACGGATCATGTCCATTTGAGAAGTGGCGTTCAGCGTGTCGATCGTGCCTTTCAGGTTCTCGATGGTAGAAGCCAGATCGTCGGCGCTCAATTGGCCGTCGCCGTCGGAGTCAACGATGGTTACGCCGTTGTCCTTCAACCACTGAACGGTTTCGGGGTCAACGTCAACCTGCTTTTGCTGGTAGGTTTCGGCAGCGTTGGTTGCTTCGCTCTCGAAGTGCATTTTCCAGTTGCCTTGGTCGTCGCCCAAGTCGGTGCCACTGCCGTCGGTCCACTGGTTGACGCTTGCGTTGGCGTAAACATAGTGGCCGTCTGTGGTGTCCATGTCCAACTGGCGACCGTTGAGGCCGACGTCGCTGATGCTCAGCGGGGTGTCGTCGTTTTGGGTCAAACCGGTAACTTGGATTGCTTGGTCACCTTTGGTGATGGTCAAGGTGTCGGAAGTGGTGTAGTCGCTGTTGCCCCATTGCTTGGTGCCGACAGAGATCTTGGTGCCGTCTTCCAGAACGAAGGTGGTGTCTTTTTTGAAGTCCCAGTCGGTGCGGCCGTCGTTGTCTTCGTCAACGTGCGGGTCGCCCCAGATGCGGGTTTCGGAACCGGGGATTTTTTCACCGTTGTCGTCCAACTTGGACAGGGTCCACTGAGAGCGGCTTTCGTTCAGTTCGATTTGGTAGCCGTCGAGCGTGATCACGTTGCTGTTTTTGTCAACGTTCCAAGTTACATCGTCGGGGGCTTGTGCGTTGGCCTGAGCGACGCGCAAGTTCGCCATGACTTGGTTAGCCTGTTTCAACTTTTCGTTGGAGGCTTTCATTTGGTTGGCTTGGTCCATCAGGGAACCGTTGAGCGTTTCAGAGCGCTCCATTTGCAGGGTCAAAAGTAAGGTTTGAATGTCGAAGGGCTCTAAGTTGCCTTCACCGAGGTTCATTCCCTGAATGCTAGGATCTGAGTTAATTCCATCTACCATGGTTTGTTCTCCTTGTCTTTTTTATAAAGATCTGTCGGTTGAATTAGGTGACTTCGGACAGTGCTCCGCCCTTTGCGCTTATGTTCTAGCGCAATGCTTGTGGGTGAAGTTGTTGTGCGTTGAGGTCCCTATGTTGCTGTTCAACCCGGATAGCTCACGTCTTGGCGAAGCGTTTTTCGCCTACCGGCAACCCCTCGCCGGTATGTTGTGAAATATATCCGTTAATTGTGGAGCAAATATGTAGGGTAAACGTTTTTTCTCCCTGTTGGGAGAGCTTCGGTTGATTTGCCTCTTTGTGTAGGTAGTTCGATCTAGGTAAACACGCCCGAAAACGTCAACAACCTGCTTTTGAAAAAAGGAGAAGCCTTGTTGCGCAACGGTTTTCACCGAACCACGTTTCCACGGTGCTGGGCATCAATCAAAAGACCGGGTTGCAAGACCACCTACCGCCGCTTGCGGTCCGTTGGTCAGAGTGTGATTCGGATCACGCGTTTCCCTGATGGAAACCTGTAAGTCCGCCCGGTCAGCCTGCAAATGTGGAGTTCTCGTGGTGAAACGGGCTCCATATTCGGCAGACTATGGATACGAATGAACGCGTTTGGTGATTGGTACCCCCATTCTGTTGATAAGGTGAATTAACTGTCAAGGAGAAAACATCCCTCGATAAGAAATTTGCGCTAGTTTCGTGTTCCGCTCCATTTGCGTACCCTGTCGATTGCCGGTGTGACGTGAATCACCCTCGCCACGTCCGTGACAACGCGTTATCATGCTTCCCTACATTATTAATATGAAGGTGGTGTCGTTATGACCGTCCGGCTTTACCAATTTATGATCTCTCATTACTGCGAACGCAGCCGTTGGAACCTGGATTACAAGCAGGTGGACTTCCAACTCGGCAACTGGGTGCCCGGCCCCCACATTCGCAAAGCCAAGAAACTCGGCTTCAAGCGCTCGTCCGTGCCCATCCTCGATTACCACGGTGAGCGGTTTCAGGGCTCTGACAATATCGCGCGTTTCCTCGAGGAGAAAATCCCCCAAAACCCCTTGTGGCCGGAAGACCCCAAGCTCGCGGCCGAGGTCGATGAGTGGACCCAGGTTGCCGATAAAGAAATCGGTATCCCGTTACGGGCGATCCTCTACGGGGAATTGATTAAGTACCGCGGCGATGTCATTGATCTGTGGTGCCAGGACAACCATTTCGGCAACCGCTTGCTGTGCCACCTGCTGTTTCCCACGCTTAAGAAGAAGCTCACCTACTTTTATAAGTTGGAGCAACGCCCCCAACACGAACAAACCCTGGCGGCCGGTTTGGAACGCTTTGACGCCGCCTACAGCGAACGGGAGTTCCTCGTCGGTGATCGCTTCACCTTTGCGGACCTTTCCTTTGCCGCCCTGTCGGCACCGCTCGCGTTGCCGCCGCAACACCAGGTCAACTGGACCGAGCCGCCCCCCGAACTGGTCGACTTTTTCAAAAGCCATGAATCGCGTCCCGCGATCAAGCGTACCCTCGCCCTCTACCGTGATTACCGCGGCCGATAACCGCGCGTGCACAAGGGGAGGCCCGGCCTCAGGTGCCGAGCACGCTGTGGCGGTCTTCTTCCGACTGGGCCGCGCTGGGGTAATGGCGGTGGAGTTTGATCCTGACCTCGGTATATTCGCCCTGTTCGCTTTCGATTTGGAACTCGCCGCCGTGCTCCTGCACGATGATGTCGTAACTAATTGATAGGCCGAGCCCCGTGCCTTTACCCGCTTCTTTGGTGGTGAAAAACGGGGTGAAAATGCGCGGGCGAATCTCTTCCGGGATGCCCGTGCCGTTGTCGTAAACCGAAAATTCGACCGCGTCGCCCAGGTTCCGTGTGGCGATGCGGACCACCGGGGTGAAGGCGTCGCCTTCCTGCTGCTGGCGTTCGTTGACCGCGAAACAGGCATTGTTCACCACGTTGAGGAACACGCGGCTGATGTTTTCGGGAACCACCTCGATTTGGCCGACATCCTCGGCCAAGTCGAGGGTGAAGGTCAATGACATCGATTTATCTTGTGCGCGAACCCCGTGGTAGGCAAGGTTCAGGTACTCGCGGATCATTTCATTTAAATCAATGATCTCCAATTGGCCCGAGGTACCGCGCGAGAGCATTTGCATGCCGTGAATGATTTGGTCCGCCCGTTCGCCGTGTTTGACGATTTGTTGGGAGCTCTGGCCCATATCCATCGCCAGTTCGTCCAAACTCTCGAACAGCTCGTCGCCCAGTTGTTTGCGCACCGCGGCCAGCTCGGATTTCAGTTCCTCACTCATATCCACAATCACCGCGCCGAAGTTGTTGATGAAATTAAGCGGGTTCTTGATTTCGTGGGCAATGCCCGCGGTCAGCGTACCCAGCGACGCCATTTTTTCCTGGATTAACAGTTGGTTTTGGGTGCGGATGATTTCGCGGTTTTTCTCGCGCAGCTCGCGCATCGTTCGCGCCTTGGCCACGGCGGAAACCGCGTGTTCTCGAAACCGCACCAGCTTGTGCAAATCGGATAAATCGTAGCCCTTTTCGTAGCCCAAATTATCGAGCATCAGGAAACCTTCCAGCTCGCCGTGTAGGCGCAGCGGCATGACCAGCAGTTCCGACGTTTGGCTGAAGGATTCCAGGCTGTTGATCAGGGCGTCCCGTTTCAGGGTGACCAGAAATACGTCTTCTTGCACCGAATGGATGTGTTCCATGTGATCGTGGAGCAGTTCCTTGAGGCTCAAGGTGTGCGCCGAAAGTTCGTTCATGTCGTAGCCGACCGTGGCGGCGAAAGAGAATTGGTCGTCGCTGGTTTGAATGATAAATGCGCCGCGTTCGGCGTGGTGGAAAAGCCGCAAGCCTTGAATTAAAAGGATGTTGAGGACGTTTTCCAGCACGAACTCACGGTTGATCGAAATCACGATCTCTTCCAGGGTTTCCAATTCTTCATAGCGGGCTTTGAGTTCGTCGTTTTTGGCGCTTAACTCACGGGTGCGGTCGCGGACGCGTTGCTCCAGCGTGTGGTTGTACTCTTCCAGCTTCTCGTGGGATTCGCGCAGGCTGCGGCTCATGCCGCGGAAGGCGTTGGCGAGAATGCCGACTTCGTCGCGGGTGTCGATTTTGCCGGTGTTGCTGACCGAGAAATCACCGCGTGCCAATTGGTAGGCATGGTCGGTCAGCGCAACGATGGGTTTTGAAATACTGGTCGCGATCAAAATACCGATCCCGGCCGCCACCAAGGCAACCACCAAAGCCGTCGCCAAGGCGTAAATCACCCGCTGTTCGGTGAGCTTACTAATCTCCGCGCGTGACTTGACGATTTCCTCGTTGACGCTGCTCAGCGAGAAGCCGAGGCGCAAGACGCCCCATGCTTGGTTGCCGTTGCTGATCGGGGTGATCATTTCTAAATAGGCGACCTTGTTGCGCTGATACTGGTTAATCGTTTGGGTTTTTTGTTCCGCGGCGTAGCGGTCTTCCGAGGCATCAAGTTTGGTTTGCAGATATTCCGGCCGGGTGTGAACCAGGGCCACGCGATCATTGTTCATCAAAATCGCAAAGTCGAGGTCGCTGTCGGCCGCCACCGTGCGTTCCAGCAACTCGTGAACCGAGGAGTAATCAAATGCGGCAATGTCGTTTTCGACCTGGCGGCCGAGGTAGGCGATCAGGGTCGCGCCCCGGTCCTGCATGTTCTTTTTTATCAAATCAATCCGAGTCTCGAGTTCGCGTTCCAAGAGTTGTTTTTGGACGGTAATTTGCACGATGGTCATCAGGACCGTCAGCGTGACGGTGAGACCGACCATGGTCGTGAGCAATTTCCAGCGGATGCCGCGGCGAATGGGGGAATCGGAAATCATGGAAGTCCAAAAAGCGATGAGACGTTGCGAGGGCGAAACCGCGCTGACGATCTGGAACGGGCGTCGCTATCGGGTTGGCGGCGAGCGCGACCGAAAAAACGGCCGGGATTCGTGGATCGGACAAAACACGAAGTCGTGAAACGTCGCGTGGATTGAAGGGCGACACGCACCGGGCGTGTGCGGAAGAAGCATGATGAGGGAAACGCGGCGGTGGCATACCCACCACCTCTTGAGTTTAAAGAGATACCGTGGCGGCGTAAAGAGTCCGTCCGAGAAAAAACTCTATCGTCCGTATTTCTCACCGAAGATTCGCTCCCGAAGCTGAAATAACTGTGATTAATCTGCTTATTTACGCGGGGCCGCCGGGGTCCTTGGGCCGGCCCCGGCAGGGGTTCAACCCCGCCCATGGTGGCCCCGGTCCTTGGATCTTATGGTTCTAAGCGGTTTCGCCCCTGCTTCTTAAGCGTTTGGTCACTCGGATGGCACCATGGTTGACCGAGCCGAAGAATCCGCTTAAAAACCCGTGGTTTTGCGCATGAACCATTCAACCGGACCGTGGCGGAACTTGGCGCGCCACGCTGTCGCAAAAGCCACGCATAAGGCACTGAACGTCAGCGCCGCCAACGCGGAAAAGGCGAGCGATTGTCCGCCCAGCAACCCCATGGCTTCCAAGCCACCCATGCCGATCAATACATGCGCCACATAAAGGGTTAGCGCCATTTGGCCGGTGGCGACCAAGGGCTGCAGACGCCGGCGCGCAACCAACTGATCGCAGAGGGAAAAACAGGCTAGCAGCAGCATGCAGGCCGTGGCGCCCGCCGAGAAGATATAAAACGGGGTCGGCGGCATGGGTGAACGTGAAACCAAAGCGGCCGTATCCTCGGTACTGACCTCCAGCATCCGAAAGAGGGCGGCAAACAGGAAGGGCAACACCCATTGGGCGGCGACAAACACCCAAAGCGACTGTACCCAGAGTTTGCGGCGCACGACCGCGCTACTCAGGTCAAGGCGGCCCAACCACATACCGAAGGTGAGAAAGGAGGCCCAGGGGAAAACCGGGTGGAACCCATTAAAAAACAGGTGCTTGATTAAGCCGGTTAAGGTCCAGAAGTTGTGGTATTCCAAGGTGGTGAAGTTCCAGTCACCCGCGTAATCGAGGGTGAACAAGAGGGCGTAACCGATGAGGACAAACAGGACCGAGGCGTTGATGAGCGTGCGGTCGGCATGGTTCAGCAGCATGCCCCCGAACAACAGGTAGACCCCGTAAAAGTGGAGAATATCGGCCGGCCAAATCGGGGTATAGAGCAAACCAAACACAAACAAAAACAAGGCGCGGCGCCAAATCATGACGCGGTTGGCGGCCAAACGCGCGGCATCCTTTGATTCCCGTGCCTTGCGTGAAAGCAGGCTTAATCCCGTGCCGGCAAGGATGACAAACAGCGCGGCGGCGCGACCTTCCAACAGGCCGATGAGATCGCCGAGTAAATCGCCCGTGACCGTTTCGGCACCGATGGTGATCTTAAAATTCACAAAAATCATCCCAAAAAGGGCAAAAGCACGGGCGACATCGAAGGCGATAATTCGGGAGAAGTTGCGGGTAACCTGAGCTGATTCAGTTTGGTTCATGGGGGGGGGTCCGGTAAAGGGCCGGGTCCGTGGAAGACCCGGCGACAGCGTGTAAGGTGGTGGTGTTATTTGGTTGCTGGGTCGAATAGGTCGTTCAACACCTTGGCCAACCGGACCGAGGCTTGCACCATGCGTTGCTCCATCAGGGGCAGGTGCTCCGCGGCATAAGGGGCGGGGTCAAGGGGGTAAACACCGTCTTCACCGGGTTTGGGCAAGCGGTAAACCTGATCGCGGTGATCCAGGGATTCTTTAACCCATTGCGGGTATTCGTCCGCGGCCCATTGGTCCATTTGTGTTTTGTCCGTTGCCTTGAGCAGTTTATCCGCGTAGGCCTCGGCTTCCAGACCTTGTTCCTCAAGCACCGCCGAATCCCAAATCCAGTGGAGGGAACCGGTTTTCTCGCCAAAGGTGACCTTAACGTCGTTGCCGCCGCGATCTTCGCCGTTCCCCACGTGCAGAGGTTGGTGAACGTCGCCAACCAGGTGCGCCAAAAACATAACGGATTCGGCGCGTTCTTTTTTGGGGGCGTCGGGATGGGTCACCATCATCATGCTGTCCACCATTTTCGGGACCAAATAACCTTGGGAGAGGGGATGGCTTTCCGAGTTTATATCGGCGAGGGCCGCTTTGTCGCGAACGGTTACGTAATGCCAAAAACGGTGATTGCGGTAGTCGCGCCAGTTGTCGTGAATGGTGACGCGTTTGCCGTCGACGCGTGGGTTCCAGTGTTCCTCCGAGCGGATTTCATCCGCCCAGGTGCTGATTTCGGCGATGGTTTTTTTGCCCGTGAGCTCCTGAATCGCGGTCAGGGTTTTGGGTGTTAAGCGGGCCTCCGCCATATAACCGATGATGCGGTGACCCAAATAGCCCCAAGCCATGGCCGGTTGTTGGGAAATCACCAAAAAGATCGCAATCAGGGGTAAAAAACGATGCTTCAAAGGAACACCTCGTCGAATGGGTTGCGGGCCGGTTGCGCCAACCGCCCCATCATAACCGAAGCGGCTCGGCACCGTGGTTATTGAATCGTGGCCGCGCCGTTTTTCCGGTTTGCGACGCCCATCCCGCAACTTCCTGAAACGAATGCTTACCCTGAGCACGTAAATAGAGTTATGTTAAAACATTGTGTTCTTATTGATGGGAGGAGAAACCATGCATATTCAGCGAATCCCGATGCGATTCCTATTCACTTTATTAACCGCGGCTTTTTTCGGTGCACCGAGCCTTTTAGCCGAGGGTTGGGATCTGAAGGCGACCCAGAAACAAGCGGTGGCACAGGGGAAACCCATCCTGATTGATTTTTACGCCGTGTGGTGTGGCCCTTGTAAAATGTTCGACCGCGATATGAAGAAAAACGACAAAATCAAAGCCGCCTTGGAAAAAGTGGTTCTGATGAAGGTCGACGCCGAAAAAGGCAAAGGCGTTGAACTGGCCAAAGAATACGGGATTAATGGATACCCCACCTACATCGTGCTTAACCATGACTTGAAAGTCGTGAACCGCTTCTCGGGTTATTCGCCGGACTACTTCATTGAGAAGTTAGAAGAATCCCTTGGCGATACCCGCACCTTGGCCGAGCGTTTGGCCGATTTTGAGAAAAACCCTGATAGCGCCACCGCCTATTCGCTCGGCACTTTTTTAACGGCGGAACTCAAGTATGACAAAGCATTGGAATATTTCGACTATGTGGCCAAAAACCCCGTGGCCGAGATTAAAGATGTGAAATTCCAAATTTTCAGAATCAAGTGGAAACAGCATAAAGAAAATCCCGAGGCTTACAAGGTGGAGGACATCCACCAGGCGGGTTTGGCCGCGGTTCAGGAAAACCCGGAGATTGTGCCCACCGTTGGTCAGTTCATGATGCACTCGGCCAAAGTCGCCAAAAATAAAGGCATCTTTAAACACCACCTCAAGGCCACCATTGATTTCTTCACCCATGAACAGGGTATCGACATTAGCAAGGACCCCAAGTACGTCGCCCTGTGGGCCGACGCCGCCTTGTTTTTGGATGAGAACAAGGCAGAAGCCGCCAAACGTTATGCGTCCGCCTTACCTGAAAATTGGCGCGAGGATGCCGACCAGTTGAACCGTTACGCTTGGTGGAGTTTTGAAAACGAGGTCAACCTGGACGAGGCGCGCGATCTGGCCGCCAAAGGGGTTTCCCTGGCCAAAACCGGCACCCAGAAAGCCATGATCCTCGATACCCAGGCTGAAATTGAGCATTTGCTCGGCAACACCGCCACCGCGGTGAACCTGATGGAAAAAGCCGTCAAGGAACACCCGGGACGCGAATTCTACGAGAAACAGCTCAAACGCTTCCGGGAAGCGCTTAAAGCGGACGCGGCTACCAACAAAAAAAGCTAAACCAACGGCGGCTTCGGCCGCCTTTTTTATTTATCCGTTACGAACGCGTGTTATCTACCGATTAAGTTAAATGTGACAACCAAAGGTTTCGGGGTACTCACCACATGCGCTCGTTTTCCAGTGTGTATGCGCCGTTTTTTATCGGTGTTGCGGTGCAACTTTTTGTTGTGTTGGGTTTGCTGTCATTATTTCCAGTCCAGCCCGTCGCAGAATTTTTACTCGTGGATTTCCTTCTTGAACTGGGCGTGTGTTTTTTGGTGCTGCTTTGGTTGTTCAACATCCACGGCGTTCGCCTCAAAGGTCATGTTTACCAGGCCCTTTACAGCGGGTTTTGGTTGTTTTTGCTGGGGCGAGTGTTTGATTGTTTGGACGAAATCTACGATCTCAACCATTCCCTCTGGTTGAATTTGGAGGGCGGCCTGGAGCTTGCCGGTATCGGGTTAATTAGCATTGGGTTGTGGTTGTGGGGCCGCGAAAACCGCCGCCTCTTTCGCGATCTGATGGCCGGCAAAGAAAGTTTGGAACGCGAGGCCGTTCTCGATCAACTTACCGGACTTTACAACCGGACCTATTACGACCGCGTCGTGCCCGATTTGGTTTCCCAAGCCCATGTTACCGAACGGTTTCTGTCGATGATGGTGCTCGATATCGACCGTTTCAAGGCGATCAACGACAACCACGGTCATTTGGTTGGCGACCATGTGATTGCCGCAATGGGTGATGTGGTGCGCGCGACCCTGCGTGACAGCGACCCCGCCTTTCGCTACGGTGGTGAGGAGGTCGTTGTTTTGCTGCGGGACATTCACTTGGACCAAGCGCTGGGGATCGCGGAACGTTTGCGCATCAACTTTGCCGCGCGTCGCTTCCAGGCGGGAGAACTGCGTTTCGGCGCCACCATGAGCATCGGGGTGACCCAACTTGCAGGCGCGGACCAGCCGCGATCTTTTTTTGAGCGTGCCGACCGCGCCATGTACATTGCCAAACAAAGTGGTCGCGATCAGGTCGCTTTTTTGCGCGCGGAAAGCGGCCCTGCGTAACTTATCTTCCCGCCTGCTTGTGCCGATATTTTTGTGAGCCCTTGGTGAAATTACTTGAACCTGTTTGCCCAACCGTTAATACTGAAGGTTACACACCTTGAGGATCAATGCATCGAAACCATCACGGCGGGGCGTTCCGTCTTTCGTGAGTTCATGTTGGTTCGGACAAACGGTGAATCCTTGTGATTTACCCGGCTCCGGGCATCGCCTCTTTTTAGGTTGGTTTATGCGGCCTGATGAAACCGAAAAACTGCTCGGGAAAGTACTCGTCGTCGACGACGATACCTTCACGCGCCGTTTGTGCCGCACCGCCCTGTCACGCCATGGTTTCCAGGTCGAAGTCGCCGTGAACGGCCAGGACGCGCTTTACAAGTTTGGCCTGCTCAATCCTGATTTGGTGATTCTCGATGTGAACATGCCCTTGATGGACGGTTACCAAACCTGCAAGGCCTTGCGCCGCGATCCCGCCGGTCTGGATGTGCCCATTATCATTGTGACCGGCATGAACGATTACGAGTCGATTTCCAAGTCCTTCCAGGCCGGTGCCACCGATTTCCTCACCAAACCCATCAATTGGGTGGTTCTGGCCCAGCGGTGTTTGTTTTGCTTACGGGCCAGTCGTGCGTTCCGCAAGCTGCGCGAGCAAGAGTTGGGTTTGGAGATGGCGCAAAAAATCGCGCACGTCGGCAGTTGGGATTGGAAACTCACCGAAAAAGCCATCACGTGGTCCAATGAACTCGACCACCTTTTCGGATTTGTCGGTCGCGAACGCAAAAGTTTTGACTTGCTGCTGGGTGCCGTTCACCCTGATGACCGACCCGCGCTGGAAGCCCAGCTTCGCGATGCGTTTCAGGACGGCACGCCTTTTTCCATTGATCACCGCATTATGAAACCCGACGGGAACATGCTCTACGTCCACCAGGAAGTGGTCGTAACCACCGATACCCACGGCGTGCCCGCGCGCATTCGCGGCATTATTCAAGACATCACCCAGCGCAAAAAATCGGAAGATAAAATCCGCCGCTTGGCTTACTTCAACCCGCTCAGCGAGTTGCCCAACCGGGTCTTTTTCGAATCCGCGTTGCAGGCCAGCTTGCCGATGTTGATTCAGCGTTGTGTTCTCGGCATATATTTTGTGGATTTGGATTCATTCAAAAAAGTGAACGAAACCTTTGGGCACCGTTTCGGTGATCGTTTAATTTTGGAGGGCGCCAAGCGGCTGAAAACCCTGTGTGGCCAGCGTTTGTTTGTGCCCCACGAACCCCGCGAAACGCCGATGTTGCTCGGTCATGTCGGCGGCGGCCGCTTTCTCTTTTTTATGAACAACATTGCCCAGATGGCCCAGGTGATGGACATTGCCAAGCGTATCCTCGAGCTGATGGAAAAACCCTACACCTTGGAAGAACGCGAGTTGTACATCACCTGTAGCGTCGGTGTGTGTATCGCCCCGCATCACGGCAAAAACGCCGAGTTGCTGTTAAAAAATAGCGAACGCGCCATGTACCACGCCAAGGAAATGGGGCGTAACAACTTCCAGATTTACAACCCCAACATGGAAAAAGGCACGGAGGAGCGTCTTTCGTTGGAATCCCATCTGCGCAACGCCTTGGGCAAAGACGAACTCCTGCTTTATTTCCAGCCGCAGATGGCTTTAGCCGATAACCGGGTGGTCGGTGTCGAGGCGTTGATTCGCTGGCGTCATGCGGAACGCGGCATGATCTCCCCCGGTCAATTCATTCCCCTTGCCGAGGAAAACGGGCTGATCCTGCCGATTGGCGCTTGGGCGATCGACAAAGCCTGCGAGGTCAACATGAACTGGCGTCGCGCCGGGCTACCCCCGATTACCGTGGCCGTCAACCTCTCGGGCCGCCAGTTTATGCACCAAAACGTGGTTAAGGTCATCGAGGAGGCGCTGCAACGCACCGGTTTGCCGCCCGAGTTTTTAGAAGTTGAAATTACGGAAAGTCTGTTGATGCGCAACGTGGATGAAGCCATCGCCATTCTCAAACAGTTGCGCGAGAAGGGGATTACCATCGCCATCGACGATTTTGGTACCGGCTATTCATCCCTGGCTTACCTAACCAAGTTCCCCGTGGACATTTTGAAAATCGACGGCTCGTTTATTTTCAAAATTCTTGAAGACGAGGGAAGCCTCACTATTGTGTCCGCCATTATCGCCATGGCCCAGAAGTTGGGGCTGAAGGTGATTGCCGAGGGGGTGGAAGACCCCGCGCAGTTACACGTCTTGCGCGAGCTGGGTTGTGACGTGGTGCAGGGTTACCTGTTGTGTCGGCCCGCGCCGCCGGATGATCTGCACAGCTTGTTGCAACCCAACTACTTCGCCGATATCGACAACCAGCCCGCCTAACCCGGGTTCACCGGGGATCGCTCCGGTCTAATCCACCGGAAAGGGACCGTCCTCAAAAGTTTCCTTGTGGTACCCTTTTTTACCGAGCACCTGAGCCAAGGGCGTTTGCAGGGGGTCGCCCGCTTGGAGCCGTGCCAGCATCGCCTGGAAATCATAACGTGGCGTCCAACCCAGGGCCTCGCGTGCCTTGGTGTTGACGTAAACGCGGTCGATGCTGGGGAACATGCGCCAGCCCTGTTTTTTGAAAAATGGACCGTAATCGGCCACCCGTTGCACCACCTTGGCCGGATCGGTTTTGAGGTCGACCAAATCGGCCCGGGTGAACGGGGTGGTGGCGCTAATGATGTAGGTATCGAAGCCAATCGCCTCCGCGCGTTCCAGCGCGCACAGGTGGGCCTCGACCACATCTTCGATATCAACCCGTCGGTAAAGGTACTCGATCAGTTTGGTGTTGTCGCAGCTAAAAGCGTCGCGGGTGTTGCGGTTATCGTCTTCTTCCGGGAAAAACCGCGAGGTTCGTAGGACCAGGACCGGCAGCTTGAACTTTTGGTGGAACAGCGCGCACATATTTTCCGCGGCGATTTTGGTAAGCCCGTAGATGTTTTTCGGGATGGGGACCACGTCCTCGGTGATCCAGGTGGCCTCGCTGGGATCCTTGCCCATCGCGTGCCCGAAGGTGCTGGTGGTGCTGGTGAAAATGAAACGCGCCACCTTGTGGCGCACTGCCGCCTCCAACAGGTTCAGGGTACCGGTAATGTTGGTGTCGACAAAATCCTGGCGGCTGTGGGTGGCCACGTGGGGTTTGTGGAGGGTCGCCGGGTGGATCACCGTGTCGACGCCCGCCATGCACCGTTCCACCAAATCAGCATCAACAATGCTGCCCTGATGGGTGGTGAAGGGCGAGGCCAGTACATCAATCGAGATCACCTCGGTTTGGGGAAACCGCTGTTTGAAGGTGCGGACCAGGGCTTCACCCAAGTGGCCGGCACTGCCGGTAATCAATACTTTTTTCACCCCATTCTCCTTGTGATTGATGCGAGCGCTTCATAAGCGGGACAGGTCGCGGCGACCCGAACGAGCCCCGCGGGCAACCCTGCGTTTCTCCTCGGGTTAAATGCCGAGCCAGTGTTGTAATTCGCGAGGGTGATGGATGATCAGGTCCGCGCCCTGTTCGCGGAGTTCATGCTCGTGACGGAAACCCCAGGTCACGCCCACCGAGAAACATGCCGCGCCTTTGGCCGTTCGCATGTCCGTGGCCGTATCGCCCACGTAAACGACCTGGGTGTGGTTCAGGGCAAAGTGCCCCAGCAACCCGCGCAGCATCGCCGGGTTGGGTTTGCGCGGCAGGTGATCGACTACACCCTGAACATGTTCGAAGGTATCCGGGGCGAAGAAGTGGTGCAGCGTTTCGACCGCGACCTCGTGGGGTTTGTTAGTGCAAACCCCCATGCGAAGTTGGCTCGTATGACAACGGCGTAGCAATTCTTCAATGCCCGGGTAGGGCCGCGTCTGTTTTTTCCAGGCGTTCGCGTAGCGGACCAAAAAAGCTTCTTTGCAGAACTCAATGGTTGCCGCGTCGCGCCGATCAGCCGGCAGTACCCGTTCGGCGCATTTGGCCACGCCGTCGCCGACGAATTGCTTATAGGCCTGGCGCGGGTGGGTCGGCAGACCGAGTCCGAGCAGGACCGCGTTCATGGTGTCGGCAATATCGGCGAGAGTATCGAGCAGGGTGCCGTCGAGGTCGAAAATGATCGCTTTGTAAGGTGTATGCATGGGGGCTCCGAGGATGTTTCGCAGCCTCAAGCTTAACAGGGAGCGCGCCGGGAAGAAAGCCCGCGGCTTGGGGCGTTAGACCGCCGATTCTAAGTCCAGCCGCGGTGCCTGGCCGACAGACTTGGGGGCTGTACTCTGGTTGAACATGGCTTCCAGGGTTTGGTACCGGAAATCGAAGATCCAGTTTAGCTTCTTCTTCACGTAGAGGGCGTGGACCAAGTTGCCCAGCGGCCCGAAAGGAAGGCGGTAAAACACGCGGTCCACCATAAATACGCCACCATCGCGTGCCTCGAAGCGGTGGTGATGGTGCCAAAACTGGTAGGGTCCAAAACGCTGTTCGTCCACAAAGGCCGCTCGGTCGGAGACGTGTTTGATTTCGGTGACCCAGTTTTGCCACAAACCGGGGACGGCCTTAATGCGGTAGGTGAGGATCTGGCCCGCGTACATGGTGTCGATGTCTTCGCTGGTAATGCGGAACCGTAAATCGGGTGGGGTGATGCGGTCTAGGTTCTTGGGTGATGAAAAAAAGGCCCAGGCCTCGTCCAAACTGGTGTTCAGCCATTGCTCCCGTTGCAGTAAATGGGTTGTCATCGCGGCTTCCTCCTTACCGATGCGCTTCGCCTCTATCCTAGGGAAAAGAACGAGCCTGCGATGGTTGTCTGGTGCGTCGGGAAAGGAGGTGGCTGGAAAAAAAAGAGTTACCTGGATGGGCTGCTTTGTGGTCGCCGACACGCATCATGGAAAGGGAGCCCGTCAAAGCTCCGCCGAGGTTGGGTAGACGCCGACGCGGCCTCGATTCGCGGGTAGTCGAAAACGCGGATCGAGACATCACTTTGATGGGCTACTCATACGTATCGGTTTTCCGGCGGAAATCTGAAGTAGGTGGTGTGGGAATGAGGATTGCCGCTCCGACAGGGGCCGACCCATCGCCCGGGGAAAATTCTGACAAAAATAAGGCGACTCGTGATGCGTCATACCATGGGAGTCCCACCCATTTTTGACGCAACAATTCCATGGGTTTTCCGTGCGATTCATGATAAGGTCTGCCTGAACAGCCTAAGAATTCCGGCCTTCGTGGCATTTCCGCCATGACACACCAAGGGGCCGGAATTTTCTTTTTTAGGGCCGAGGTTTATCCGGCCCCCGGTGTGGTTGCACTTGCGCGGTTATTCGCCGGTCGGTGCGTATTTGGCGAACACTTCCGCGCCCGTCATATTTTCTGTTTGGTTGGCAAAGTCGTAATACGCCGGCTTGTGGTCGATGAAGACTTGGTGGTCGAATTCGTGACTGTCACGGTCGCCAAACAAACCGGCCGGAACAATGTATTGGTTGATGCCCTTGAGTCGGTAGAACAGATGGGTTCCGCAGTTTTTGCAAAACCCGCGCTCCGCCCATTCCGATGAATCGAAGAGGCCGATGTGTTCCTCGCCTTCCAGGGTGACTTCCGTGCCACAGTCAATGGCGAGCAGCGGACCGCCGCCCCAGCGGCGACACATGACGCAGTGGCAGGCGCCGACCTTGTCGGTGGGTTGGGCTGCGATTAAACGAGTTTGACGGCACAAGCACGCGCCGTCCAAGTGGGTATTACCTTCCATGGTGGTTCTCCTATTTGCACATAAAGTGATTCAGACAAGTAGCAAGCCCGATCCGCGGATCAGGCTGAAGCGCTGCGAGGAAATTGGAGGCGGCGCTTATCCCTAAGATGCGCGACTCGTGCTTTTTAGGTGGTAGAGTGGACGCAAAAGCCCTGCTTCGTGCTAAACTCGCGCGCCGCGATCCCAACACGCGCCGGCAAGCGGGTCGGCGCGATTCCAAGCGGCTCTATCTTAACAAGGTTCCCTCGATATCGAGCGGGAACCGGGTGGTTTATTCCGAGGGGGGACCCATGAGCAAATCGAGCGAAACCGTACTGCCGTACCGATTGTTGGACGCCGGCGAGGAGCAGAAACTTGAGTTGGTCGGCCCCTACAAAGTCATCCGCCAAGCCGCCCAAGCCTTTTGGCCCAAAATGGGGGAGCCACACCCCTGGCGCGACGCCATCGACGGGATCCATATCCGAACCAACAAAGGCGGCGGTTACTGGGACTACAAAAACAAACCGCCCGCCGAGTGGACGATCTCCTGGCAGAACTTCCTTTTTCGCGCCAAGCTTACCGATTTCGGCCACATCGGCCTCTTCCCGGAGCAGGGTCACACCAACCTCGACTGGATCACTGAGCAAGCGAACGACCCGGAAATGGAAGTCATTAACCTGTTCGGTTACACCGGCGGCAGCTCCCTGGCCGCCGCGCGCGGCGGCGCACGGGTCACCCACCTAGACGCCGCCAAAGGCGTGGTCACTTGGGCCCGCGAAAACTTCGAATTGAACAATTTGGCCGACCATCCCACCCGCTGGATTGTCGACGACGCCACCAAGTTCCTAGAACGCGAGGTCCGTCGCGGCCGCCGTTACCACGGCTTCATCCTCGATCCGCCCACCTACGGCCGCGGCGCCAAAAACCAAATCTGGCGCATCGAAAAAGACCTGATCCCCCTGCTCGAACTGATCAAACAACTGGCCGACCCGCTGCATTTCATCCTGTTGAGTTGTCACACGCCGGGTTACACCGAATGGTGTCTGCGCAACATCCTGCACCAGGTGTTTGACCTACCGCTCACCCAAATCGAAGGCGGCGAGATGACCGTCCCCATGGAAAGCTCGGAATGCGTTTTGCCAAGCGGCACCTACGCGCGCTGGAGCAAGCAATAAGCAAGGCGCCCGAGCCGAAACAAAAGGTGCTTAACCGGCCCCAAAAATAAGCTGATAAGCCACCCAAAAAATCGCCACATCCACAATAATGTGGCTCACCGTTCCGGGCCAAACACTCCGGTAACGCGCATAAAACCAAGACCAAATGCATCCGCCGACAAAAACGCCGAGCGAGCAAAGCGCGGTAACCAACAGATCGAACTGAACGCTGAGCGCCACCACGTGGTGTACCGTAAAAAACAGCGCGGCAAGCACCACCGCCGCGGGTTTGGCCACCAAGGTTTCACACTGCCGATAAACAAACCAGCGCCAAACATATTCTTCAAGCGGCGCGTTCACCAGGCAGATGTAGGTCGCCAGCCCAAAAAACACCATCCGGTTATCGAGCCCGGACTTCGCCGCCGCGGCCTGTACCGTTGCCGGATCAATCGACGCGGGGCCCAGCAGCAGGTATGCCCCAACAATAATCGCGCTAATCACAAGCCCGGAAGCGATCCCAAGCCCCAAGCCACGCCCATCCCAAGATGGAACCTGCATTTTGCCACCCTCGGCCTTAAGAAACCAAACGAGTGGAAACAACAAAAGTCCAACCTTGGCCAGCGAATAAAGTGCTTGGCCGAGGGGCGTCCCGGCGGTTGCTTCAAAAACCATAGCCCCGGCCGTCCCAATCGAAGGCATCGGCACCAAAATCAGCAAGGCAAGCAAGGCCAAACGAGGCGAAGCGGACGGCAGGTTGGGGGAGGGGTAGGCGGATGTCATGGTGAATGAAACTCCTTCGGCGGGAAATGGCAAACATGCGATGCAACATAGAATGCGCACGACCCAACCCGTCCTTTCCCCAAGAAAGTATCAAATTCCGGTGCGGTTGGTATTACGAGAAGGCGCATCACCCCCATCCTCCAAACCGCCGCCTCCGTTAAAGGAGAAAAAATTACAGAAGCGGGAGGGCCCCGAGGCGATGGGGGAGGACCCCGGGGCGATACGGTTTTTGGTTTAAGTGTTTGGAATAATGCGGCTTGTGAATATACGAAAAAAAGCTTGAGGACCTGAGTGATTTTGCGTATAATCGGCGCTTGTTTGATTGTGCCCCTATAGCTCAGTTGGTAGAGCAACGGTCTTGTAAACCGTAGGTCGTTCGTTCGAGTCGGACTGGGGGCATCACTTAAACCGCTAAAATCAAACACTTTAGAAAAGCCCCTGCATAGGGGCTTTTTTCATGGGTATCGTCAGGGTGTCGTGTGGTCACGATACCCAGTCGTCACACCAAGGTTTTTTGGTTGGCGCAGACTTACCGAAACAGGTGTTTCAGATGCAAGCATCCGATGTGTTGCGGTGGTTCCACCCACCTTATTTTGCTCCCCGCATCCGCGCTTCCTCAATGGTGGCGTTGATTTGCATGAATGCTTTGCGTGGACGTTTGCGGTGGGATATTTTTTGTTTCCGCATGGCTTGATTTGACCAGCGGCCTACAAGCTGTGTCGGCTCATAATCACCTGTTTCTTCAATGATGTTACCTGGCCCAAGCGGCGCACGGCGTGTCTACTTTTCATCCTCCACCCAAATATGCTCCATGCCGTGGACATAGGTGGCGATCACGGGAATGGCGCGAATATCCATGGGTCGTGTGGTTAAGGGGTTTTGGGCGAGATGCACCAAGTCGGCGACTTTACCCACTTCAATCGAACCAACATAGTTACTAATGCCATTTTGTCGGGCCGGAACAATGGTAATCGCCTCAAGCGCTTGCTGCACCGTGATGGTTTGATCGCCGGGCATCTGCGAGGCTTGATTGGCCGCCAGGTTCGGGTAGAACCAGGTCAGCCGTGTCACGGCTTGGCTGACAAACCAAAGAGGATTCACCACCGAAACCGGTGTATCACTATGGAAGGAAAAGGGTACGCCGTGGCGCAATTCCAAACCCGTGGGGTCGAGGTACGGAACACGACCCGTCTCATCTTTTTCCGGCGGCGATAAACCGTCGAGAATGTTTTGGAACGCGCCGCCCCAATAAGCCACGTGACCGATAAGGTGGGTGACCGACACATCCACGGGCGACACAAATACGCCCTCACGGATTTCGGCCACCTGCGAAACGAGGCGGTCGTCACCGACGGTAAAATGAATCAAAACGTGGGGATGGTTGTTGGCTTTGGCAGCCTGCAAGGAAGCCATAGCGCGCAGCGTATTTTGAACCGCCTGATCGCCGTTGGCGTGGACCTGCACGGCCCAACCCGCGTTCCAATAGGGTTCGAGGTTGGTTTGAATGGTTTGCCAAGCGAAGTTCTCATTGCCGTAACCCGCGGAAGAACAGGCACCGCGTGCCGCATAGGGTGCAAACAAATTGGCGGTACAACCTTGCGTGGAACCGTCGGCCCACAGCTTCACCCCGGAAACCGAGTACATCCCCTGATTGGTTTCGTCCCAAAAGGTGGGTTTGATCTTTTTAGGCGCCTCTTTTTCAAAGTCCCATGCGTAGAGGGAACGAACCCGAAACATGGGTTTGGCCCATTTCTGCATCAGGGTTTCAATAAACAGTACCTCGGCGCTGGTATTCACCCCGCCGTTGACAAAGGTGGTAACCCCGGTGCGTGCAATATTGCGCAATGCCGACAGGCTTCCTTCATAAGCTTTTTTCAACGTCTCGGGATCGTTCATCTCATTGGTCAACGCACCAAGCACGGTGTCGCCGGCCATGGCTTTAATAAAAGGGCCGAAGGCTTCTTGTTCTTGGAGCAGACCGGTAAATTGACCGGTCTCGGGATCGATGACCCAAACGCCGGGCGGCGGTGCCGTTGGGGGGGTTTTCCTATCCGAGGGACAGGGGTCGGCTTGCGCACATACCTTGATCGCCTCAAAAGCTTTGGTGTTGACGTAAGCAAGGTGACCCGACTGATCCATAATAAAAACGGGGCGGTCGGCGGGGAAGGTCGCATCCAAAATCTTGCGTGGGTTGTCGTGAAAAACCGAAGCGGGCACCCCTTTTTTATAAGCCATACGCGAAGGATCCAGACCCAAGCCAAAAATCCAGCCTTTACCACCTCGTGTTTTTTTCGCTAAGTTCATCAAAGCATTGTAGATATACAGCGGACAGTCGGGTTGTTCCTTGCCGTCACGAGCATCCAACAAGTTTTGGTAGGGGGCGGGCAGACAGGGCGACAACTGATTTGCCAAACTGAAAACGACGGTTCCCAGCAAGTGACCGTGCGGTTCGATGAAACCGGGCATCAAGGTTCCGCCCTGAAGATCAATGACCCGCGTGTGTTTGGTTTCGTGTTCCATCACCAAGTCCTCCTCGCCAACGGCTAGGATGATGCCGTTTTTGACCCAAACCGCTTGGGCATGGGGTTGGGCGGGGTTCATGGTTAACACGGTTCCGTTGCGGAAGATGATGTCCTCTTGGTTGGAAGAAGTGGCGAGCATCGGAACCGACAGCAAAGCTAGGCAACAAACAACAGCCGGACAAGGCATAGGTGACCTCACATTGGTAACAGCGCTTTCTCATTGGGGGCGGTGGTTTTATGCATTTTACATGAGTTGCAGCTTTGTCGGTAAAGCATTTAACTTGACATATAAATTAATTTTCGGTGAATATGTAAATTACCCCTACCAACAAAACCTACGGACTCACAACTCAGGGAGCCGGCCATGCGTTTCGCTTTTTTCCTCGTCCTAATCCTTGCCGACCTGCTCGCCCACAATCCCCTAACTAAGGATGCGGATCCTAGCAAAGGCGTCACCCTTGTCAGCGGCGGTGCCGTCATCACAATGGATGCCAATCTCAATCAGTACGAGGCCATGGCGATTCAAAACGGCACCATCCTGGCCTTGGGCACCTTGGCCGATCTGGAGAAACAGTATGGGGCCAAAGCCGGCAAGCTGTTGCTCAAACCGGGAGCCGTGGTGTTACCCAGTTTCATCGAACCCCATACCCATCCCGATTTGTGGAACTTGGTTCGCTTCCCTTGGGTCACCAATGTCAGCCCACTCGACCTATACGCCGCCGACAATACGAGCTATTCAGGTCAGCTCAGCTACCCCGAAGGTCTGGAACAACAGATCAAAAAAGTCATAGCCGCAAGAGAAGCCGACAACAACAAAAGCATTATGTTTTTCGGTTGGGACCCTATTTTTTACGGGCCCGTAAACCAATCTACCAGCGATAACCTGCCTTGGTTAGACAAGCCGGGTACGACGCCGGCCCAGGTTTTGGATCAAACGTTTAACCCCGATGTCCCCATCTCGATTATGTTGCAAAGTATGCATACCATATATACCAATACTAAATGGATGGAGAAATACCACTTAGAAAATCGCTGTAAAAACCAACCCTCCAACTTTTGCCTACGTGACGATAAGGGGAACTTAATCGGGCGTTTCCAGGAGGCGGAAGGCGTCAATGTCGCAATTAGCGCGTTTATGTTGGAAAACCCCATTGCCACTGAATCCTTTGTGGTTATGAAGGAAACCATTCAAAACTATCATCAAAAAGGGATTTCCACGGTGGGGGTCATGGGGACCCCCGAAGTACAGATGGGCCTGCTGATCGACGCGGCGCTTCACCATCGTATGCGCATGCGCATTTTTTCCCTAGGCCCCGACCCCAGCCAGGATAAGGGTAAAACGCGACCCGTTTTTTTCGACCCGCTGACCCAATCCCAACGCGAGTGGATCGATTGGCTGGGGACCAAGTACTGGTATGACGGCGCACCTTATTCGGGCAGCATGTATATGGATTGCAACCAAAGTCAGTATTACCAGAACAACTGGCTTACGCAACAACTGGGCATTCCGCAATACGCCGACGACGCTGATAAGGATTGCGGTCACGCCAATTACAACAACCAAAACCGAGGCAACTTTTTGACCTCGATCAACGCGTCTGTCAAACACGGCTTGATCGCCACCCACACCCAGGGCTCCCAGGCCGGCGACGATGTTTTGAACTTTTACGAACAGAGTCAACAGGTCTCGAAACTACCGCCGACGGCGCAATCGGTTCGCTACCGACTGGAACACAACGGTTGGTTGGGTGACTCAGAAATCCAGAACGCCAAAGAGCACGGCATTCACCTGAGTTTCCACGTATTACACATTTATTGGTACGGCGCGGATTTTGAAAACATGCTCAACCAATCGGCCTTGGCAAGCGTGATGCCGCTAAAGGAAGCGGTCGACGCGGGACTATCGATTTCGTTTCATACGGATACGCCGATGTACCCGCCGAACCCGCTGCTCATGGTGCGAACTGCGGCCACCCGCCAGACATTTAAAACCGGTCAAACCCTGACGGGTGAAGGCACCTTGGTTCCCTACCAAGGCGGCGTGGCGGCGGATGGAATTCCGGTCATCGAAGCATTAAAAGCGGTGACGATCAACGCGGCCAAGGCTCTTAATATGGAGAACTTGATCGGCAGTTTGGAAAAGGGAAAAAAAGCGGATTTCGTCATTCTTTCGGCCAACCCTTTGACCGTTGAACCGACGACGATAAAAGACATTGCGATCCAAGCCTTGTATGTAGACGGCAACCGGGTTTATTGAATCACCTTCCGCAAACAAGCGGAAGAAGGCTTCAATATCTTCCAAGCCGGTCTCGAACGCGCCAAAGAACAGGACGCGCGAAATCGCGGTTTCACCTCCCGTCGTATTGAGGAATTATCCAAGGCATTAATACAGAAACCCTCGCCTAAAACGCGGTTGTCTCGAGGCCGTGGCGGACGAATTCGAGCATCATCCATCCTGATCAAGGCGTTCAAACGCCGCGGTTCGCAGCGTTTTGATTTCTTTTGTCAAGGGGGCCTTTTCGCCCATTAGTTCGATGGCAAGCCGCCAGGCGCGGTCGAGATGGATCGCCGCGACCCGGGGCCGCTTCAAGTGGAGGGCGGTTTCGCCGGCGACCTTATCGGCGTTCAGGCTGTTGATGTGTCTGGGTGCAAAGCCCTGAAAAAGGTCGGAAGCTTCGCCCGCCAGGTCATGCGCTATGTGCGGCATGTCTTTGTTTTTATAAAAGACGGCAAGCTGAAGGAGCGCGCCGGGTAAGCGGAACGGGTCCTGCTCCAGTCCTCGCGAAACGTCCACCAACTCGTGGCCGAGGGCAACGGCTTCGCCCAAACAGCCTTTATCCGCCAAGATCGCTGCTTTGACTTGAAGCGCGGCCAGGGTCTCGGGATGACGGGCGCCCAATCTGTCGCGGTTTAAGGTCAACGCCTTGGTTGCGTGGAACAGGGCCGCCTCGGCTTCACGCCGGTAACGGCTGGTTTGGGCCAAATTGAGGTGGACCTGACCAATTGAGGCGTGGTTCTCACCCAGGGATCGTTCGTAAATGGCCGCGACCGCCTTAAATTTTGAATGTGCGAGGTCGAAGCGCATTTGGCATAAGTAAACGGTTCCCAACGATGAAAGCGATTTGGCCACATAGTAACTGTCCGCGCCCCAGTAGGCGCCGTCCAACTGATGTGCCTTGGTAAGCAGTTTCTCGGAACGGGCATAATCCCCGCGATGCAGCGCGGTTAACCCCAGCGAATAAATCTGATCGCTGACCTTTGGGTGGGCCTCGCCCCACGTTTTGTGCCCGAGCGCCAGACCCTGGTTCAGGGCCGCCTCGGAAAGATCGTACGCGCCCCGGTTGAGATGAACCAGGCCCATTAAACTGAAGTTATCCATTTGCGCGGAGACCGCCACTTCCGCGGGAAGTGCATCCGCCATGTGTCGCGAAAAGGCAAGGGTTTGTATGGCCTGGTCATACCGACCGCTTTCGTTATAGGCGCGCGCCAGCGTTTGGTAGTAGCGGGCCCGCGTGGCAAGCGGCGTGCCCTCGGGGAACGCGGCGTTGGCGACCAGGCGATCAATGCAAGCCTGGGCATGACCCCGCCAATAATCAAGGGCGGCCAAATTCAATTGCGCTTCAAATTGCGCCACCGCCATCAACGGACCTTGAGACGGTGATGACGGCGCGATCTGTTGGAGCAACTGTTCCGCCTGATCAAATTCACCCAAAGAGATAAAGGTGCGGCCGATGGTGTTGAGCATGGCGGCCCGGGTTTCAGGTTGATCGCGCATGCTGATTTGTGAGAGTCGAAATCCCCGCGAGAGGACTTCTTTGATACCGATATCACGCACGCCCGCCACACCAGGATCGCCCTGCCGCAATAGGTCTTGTACGAAATTGAGGACGGCCTGCGCCTTGTCCCGTTCCCGTGCAGCCTGGTCTCGCTCCAAGGCCAAGCGGTCTCGTTGGATGTGCGCCTGGAGCGAAAACCCAACCAGAAGCGCCACAAACAGGAAGGCAACCGCTACCGGCAACCGGTTGCGCTTGAGGAACCGCATGCCGCGGTAACGCCAGGTTTGCGGGCGCGCGAGGATCGGGTGCCCTTGGCAAAACCGTTCCAGGTCTTGCCGTAGGGCTTGTACCGAGGCATAACGCCGCTCTGGATCCTTCTCAAGCGCTTTGACCACGATGTGCGACAGATCGCCCTGCAGGGAACGCAACATCGCCCCGGGCGTGGTGGCGCGGCGTGAGGCGATCTCCCTTATTTGGACTGGCTTGCGGCGTTTCAAACGGCGGAACTGTTCCGCCGGCGAAGGGGGTGGTTGTTTGGTGATCGCTTGTTCCAACGCCGCGAAAGAGTCGGTTTCAAGATCGTAAGGAGAAACACCGGTTAATTGTTCATGGAGGAGAACCCCCAGGGCGTAGACATCGCAAGACGTTGTGATGGGCAAACCCAGGATTTGTTCCGGCGAAGCGTAACGCGGTGACATCAAACGCGAACCCGTTGCCGTGGCCGGCCCTTCATGAGGATGGATGAGGTGGGCGATCCCAAAATCCAGTAACTTGGGTTGACCCGCCTCGGTCACCATCACATTGGCCGGCTTTAGGTCTCGGTGGACGACCAGGTTCCGGTGGGCGGCCTCCAAACCGCGGCAAATCGACATGATCAGGCCGATGCGTTGTTTGAGGCTCAGTCGCCGTTCGTCACAGTAACGATCCAAGGTCTGACCCTGTACGTACTCCATGACCAGGTAGGGTGCGCCGTCTTCGGTGGTGCCGCCGTCCAAAAGCCGTGCGATGTTGGGATGCGCCAGATCGGCAAGGATTTGCCGTTCCCTAAAAAAACGGCGTCGTGTCTCGGCGGAAACCATGCCGGGGCGCATCAGTTTGACGGCAACCTGCTGTTGGTAGGTTTCGTCGTCGCGCTCGGCGAGAAACACCACCCCCATGCCGCCGGCACCCAATTCTCGAACGACCCGATAGGGACCGATTTTTTCCAGGGGCCGCGCACACGAGACCGTCTCATCGGGCATCCAGACCCGAGCGCGATCTTCCAGTTCTAATAAGTCCCCTACGGCAAGTCGCAGCGACGGGTCGTCGCACGCGATTTCATCGAGGTAGGCCGAGCGGTGCTCCTCGGGTAATTCCAAAAGGGATTCTAAAAGCGAGGTGATGCGTCGCTGCCGTTGCGTGTCCATCACGTTTCCCGCAATTGGCCCAAAAGCCACAGACGCGCCGCCGCCCATTTCCGATGGACGGTCCGCTCCGTAACCGCCATCACGGAAGCTGTTTCCGCAACAGTCAAACCGCCAAAAAAACGCATCACCACCACCTGGTGTTGCACGGCGTCAATACGCGCCAAACCCTTTAAAGCGTGGTCCAAAGCCAAAATCTCAATGCTTTGGGGTCCAACGCCAGGCAACATTTGCTCGTCGGCATGCAGGGTGACGTCGTCTCCGCCGCGACACAAGGCCTGTTTCTTTCGCGCGTGATCAACCAGGATCCGGCGCATGATGTGGGCGGCCACGGCAAAGAAATGGTTGCGATCATCCCAGGGAATCGCCAAATCATGTTGGAGCCGAAGAAAGAGTTCATTGATCAGCGCGGTCGGTTGCAAGGTGTGATCCGGCCGCTCACGCGCGAATTGCCGCCGCGCCAGCTCGCGTAAGTGACCGTGAACCGCTTCCATGAGTCGCGCGAGGGCGGTCTCCTCGCCGGCACGCCATGCGGCCAATAAACCCGTGATCTCCAAGTTCTTCCCCCCGTTGTCGGCAAACGACATTAGGGGTATTGATTATAGGGTTCCCGCGGGGCTTGATCAATTTCGGCGAAATAACCAGGAGGGACGAAAACTCACTTGCAAATTTTGATCTCGTAAATTTTGGGCGAAATCTGAGTTGGTTGCGGAACACCCCAGACCAGTCAAGGGTGTTCCGCCAAAGCGCGGTTGCCTGTTAATTCCAGACCAAAACCTGATGTTCTACCGTAATCTGCTGCCCTTCGCTGTCGGTGATGGTGCACGCAATGGTCACAAGCTCCTCATACCGTTCACAATCGCGTAACGTGCAGCGAACCGTGTCCGTAATTTCCCGGGCGTTGGAACCAATGGGGGTAATGCCGAAACCCTGCGCAACATGCCAACTGTAGGTATAGGGTCCATAGCCGGTTTCAACGTCAACCGACCAGACCGCGGGCCTGCCGGCGTGCAACACCTCCGGTCCGTTCATTTCCGCGGCGGTGAGCGGCGCCGGCCGATACATGGCGACTTGGTCCTCGGTGCGCCCTATTTGCCCGGCGGTAAACAGGGTCTGGCAACCGGCAAAACCGTAGTTCATAAAGTTCTCGACCGGACCGGTACGACCCAGGGGGCAAAACTGGGAGGTGGGACAGGTTCCGGCGGGCGGCGGGTTCGAAAGATCTGGTTTGAGATGCGTCTCCGTATCGTCCACCAAATCGTTATCGGTTGCGCAGGATGGACCAAAGGTATGGCGCAACCCCAGCCAGTGACCCACCTCGTGGATGAAGGTCGCGCCGCCTTCACCGCCCACCGGGCTGAAGGCGACATCAAGGACGATGCCGTCTCGTACGGGATCGTCACCGTAATCGTCGGGAAATGCCGAGGAGCCGGCAACACGTGTTCCCTGGTAACTGGGTACACAGGAATAAACATTCAGCGTGGTCGAGGTCCCCACGCGGAGTGTCTCTTTCATGTCCATTTCCTCGGCCGTCCAAAGGTCCAGTTGGAACCATTCACTACGCCACACGTAGTCGAAGGAAACCAGCTCGAAACGAATCCCTGAATCCACCAAGGCGTCGTTGAGAAGATCGACCAAGGTTTCAGCCCGTTCCTGGGTCGCAAAACCCAAGATGTTGTGCCACGCGACATCAAAGGTCACGGTCTGATTTTTTTTCAACCCCCGGTTGCGCTTCCATAACAGCGCCTGTTGTTGCAGATCGCGAAGATAAGCCTCTTCGACGGGTCGTTCACGGATGATGCATAAATCCGTCTCTCGCTGATCAATGGCAAAACCCAGCCCGTGGGGGGCCTGCATTGGGTTCTCGATGACCCGGCTTTCTGCAGGTGGGTGAAAAACGGTGCATACAAGCAATAGGATCTGAAACATCATTCTCCTCCAAATCGGATGAGGAGGCCGCCCGCCAAAAACGAGCACCTCCCTCTTAGGAGAGCTATGCGTGAGGTCGGCAAGAACACTGACAACCCTTTTTCAATTTTTTAAGGCTGACGGGGAACCCAATAGGTAGCGGGGCTGCGAAGCGGCACAAGGGTCATCTCTTTTTAGCGCGGATCGCCACCGCAAACCCCTGTCATATTACCTGTTAACCTAAACCGCGGAGGATCGGCTCCAGCTCTTATTCGGAGGCATGTTGCCCGTTAACCGGATTCCCTGTCGCAGGATAATACGCCAACCCACTGATCGTTTTTGTGAAGGCACTGGGGTAGACTCACACTGCTACGGTAAACTAGGCCAATCTTCAACCAAAGACGGGGACGGTAACATGCTTCTTTTCCTAATCGCGGCTTGGCTCTCAGATCCGGTGGAACTCCGGTTTTCAGGCGGCAGTTTTCAATTGCCTGAATCCCTGGAATTGGTTTCCATCCCTGAGAATGAAAGCCTTTTGATGGCGGCCGCACCGCGCAACGGCGGTGAATGTACGCTGACCTTACTCAGAATGAACCTGCTTGTGACCGACTTGGATCAGGTGTGGCAACACTACAAAAACGGCCTTGCTGAAGATTTGGGTGCCATCCACGTCTTGGCAGAGGCGTCCGTGACGGATGATGGTGGTATGCCCGTGCTCACCGCGGAGGTTGGCGCCGAAATGGAAGGCCAACCCATGCGTTTACTTTTTTTCTTCACTGCTCAGTCAGCTGATACCTACGTGCTCATGGCGATCGGCTCCGAGTCCTGCGTGCTCGCGGCAAAGCCTGCCTTTAAACAGGTTAGATCGGGGCTCCGGTTCGAGAATCCCGCGCATTTGGACCGGACCGTCGCCTTGTTGCAAACACTGTCCAAAAAGGACATGGATCCAGAGCAGATTCGGGTGAAACTTTTAGGGGGCGCTGATGTGAATGGTTTTCATCCCAAATACGGAACCCCATTGATGCGCGCCGTTGTTTGTGGCAATCCGTACATGGTGAAAAGTCTCCTGGAAGCCGGCGCCGACCCTAACAAAATCGTCGATGGTCTCGGTCCTTTTGAACACGTTGTTATTGCCAGGCCGTCCATCGCGGCGCTGCGGGACATTTACCGCAAGGTACCGGCCGGCGATGCCACCGAACCGACCCTCATTGACATCCTTAAAGACCTGGATCAACAACTTCGGTTGGGGATCCTGTGGGGACGTGTCGCCACCGTGCGCAGTGCTTTGCAGCGCGGTGCTTCATTGGAAACGAAGGATGAGGAAGGTCGCGATGTTCGCACCATCCTCAACGAGACCATGACCGAATTTAAGGCGTTGGAACTTGATACCACGGCATATCAAGAGATAAAACGGATGCTTGATGACCACGGCCGACAAAAGTAAAACATCAAGCGTAAATGCCGGGAACTGTGTTCCTAGGGGATAAGGGGAAGTAAGGTAGCCGGCTCTTGCTCAGTTGAAATTTGCGATTACCTAAAACTCTATAAATACAAGAGGTATTTGCATGATGGAGCAAGATTATGAAGAGCCGCGGGCGAAAGTCAACTGCCTGCGCTCTTGAAGACGCCCTACCGGACGATTTCAGAAGCGATGGATGGTTGGGCCGCTTTTGTGGCGCGTCTGAACTTTTTGAGAATGCCCCATGATATTGATCAAGCAATGCTCTACCCCTACTTAGAAGAAGATGAGGGCCCTAAGTTGGCGCGTGTCGATTTCTTTGGGAACGAACAGATCAGAGAGGCATGGGATGTGGATGAATACCAACCTATGCTCAAAGAGAAAGCATTCATCATCGGTCACGTCAATTTGCTCGATGAATATGTGTTTGCCACAACCAATTTGAACGCGGGAATTGCCATCATTCATCACGATGATGTTTTCCCCAGCAAAGATTCAGATGCATTGGTGGCGAACGAATTGCCGTATTTCGATTGCTCGCTTGAAGGTCTTTTTAGGGCGCTTTTGCCCCGGGGAAAGGACTAGCCCGCATTTCTCACAAGGAATTCTGCTACGAACCATGAAACCCATGCGATTACGAGGGTTTGCCTTCCGCGGGGCGGCCATCCGCCTTCCTCGGTCGAGCCGCCTTCGCCTCAGCTGCTACGCCGAATGGTCGGCCCCGCGAATGGTCGGCCCCGCGAATGGTCGGCCCCGCGAATAGTCGGCCCCGCGAATGGTCGGCCCCGCGAAAGGTCGGACCCCTGGGCAGTCTCTTAGTCGTAATCTTCGTACTCACAAGGCTTTCAGCTTCTCGCGACGAATCCTCGTGAGAAATGCGGGCTAGGTTTTCACCCTGAGGTCGGATTAAGCCAAGGCATTGAGCAGCTTGTCCATGTCTGACTGATTGTTGAATTGGGCCGGCGAAATGCGCATTCGGTTTTGGCCGACATTCGCGCGAATGCCCGCTTTCTTGAGGCGGCCGCGTAGGTCGATCTTGGTGGGATTGGTGCAAGTGATTTCGGTGACCTCGTTTGGCGCCGCCCCGATCATGTTGGCGAACAGTTTCCCCGTGTTGCGGTTAACCTCGCGACGAAACGCTTCTTCCGGCCGGTGGTACCCCAAATGTTGGATGTTGATGTACTTTTGGAGCGCTGCCTTTGCGGCAATCGAAAGCGGCATCATGCCCGCGCTGTTCAGATAGGTCTCGTGTTCAAGCCAGGGGTATTGGGCGCGGATGTCCTTGGGGTTGGTGTCGGCAAATGACAGGCTGCCGGGGCCCAGGAGCAAGCCGGCGACGGCGCCACCAAGCCCGGCCTTTAACCTAAGAAGCGCGATAACTCGTGGTGATTTTAGCTAAACCTCTGGGCTGCAACGGTCTGTGAAAATGCTCAGGGCCAACGGGTGCGGTCGGGCGCGACCCCGGCTCGCTTTTTCCAAACCATTTCGCTCCAGATCTTTAGCCAAAATCCCTCACGCTTATCGCGCTTCTTAGGTTCGAGGAGGCGTGCGTCTCACCGCGAACCTGACCAAACCCGGTTTACGGTTCCTTGGTTAGTTGGTCGATGCGGCGGCTGAGAAACTCGGCCAGGCGGGAATGCTGCGATTTGGCCAGTTCAAGGCCGGCTCGGAAGGTTGCCAGGGCTTGTTCCTTTTGGTTGAGTTCGGCCAGGGCATTGCCCAACATCGCGTGGGCTCTCGGTGACTGGGGTTTCTTTTTGAGCAACTCCTTGAAGCGTAGCAAACCTGCTTCCTGGTGACCGTCTTCGATGAGCATCCAGCCGATGCTGTTGTAGGTTCCCATGGGAATGTCCTTGGCGATGCCGTAGGTTTCACCGCGTTTTTCGTAAAATGCCTGGATACCCGCCATGCCGCCGTATTCCTGGAACGCCTTGAAAGTGGCGAGGCTTGGAAGCTGGTAATCGCGGAATACCACCGAAAGGCCTTGGTAGAGGGTGAGGTTCGGCGTGGTCATGTGGGTTTCGTTGGGGATGAAGTGGTATTCCCAGGCCAATGCCGGCGGGGCTTTTTTCATGAGCGCGGCAAGTTGGTCGACCGCTTCGCTGAGGTCCGTTCCTTCTTGCGCCGCCGTGGTGCGCGTGAAGTACAGCGATTGGGTACCGGCGTGCTTTTGCGCCAAGAATGCGGGGAATTGAGCAAGCAGTTTGCGGTCCTCCATCTGGAGCGAGGGGCTTGCCGCGATCGTACCTTGGAACGAATTGGGTTCGCTCGCCAGCATATAAAGCGCGAAGGCGCCGGCCATGGAATGCCCGAACAGCACGTTTCGGTCCCTGGTTCGGTAGGTCTTGTCGATCATGGGCACCAATTCGTCGTTGATGAAGCGTTTGAACTGATCCTTCCCGCGGCCGAGATCGCGGTTGCGGTTGGTATTGGGAATCGCCACCACGATCACCTTGGGGATGCGGCCAAAGCGCGCCAAGGTTTTTGCCGCGAGGGTGCCGTGATGGAAGTGATCCCTGCCGTCCAAAACATAAACCACCGGATACCGGTCCGTGGTTTGGTTGTAGCCCGCGGGTAGGTGAACCAGGATATCGCGTGTTTCCCCCAGAACCGTGGAGGCTATTTGAACCTTTCGACCGAGGTCAACGGTCACCGCTTCGCCCTGCTCGGTCGCGGGTTCACTTGCGGGTAGGGGCGAGAGCAGGAGCACGGTCAAAAAGAAGAGGCTGCTTTTCATCATTTATCCTTTAACCCTGAACACGGCGACGGGGGAGGGGGCCGCTGTTTGTTGTTCAGGCGTAAATCGTGTTGTTGGGTGTTGGCGGCTTTTTTGTTTTTAGAGAGCGGAGAAACCGGGCACACCTGAAGATTGTTACGGACGCCGGGTTTTTGAGGATTCGGGACGGGGGACGAACGGTTGAAGACTGGGACAAACCGTTGGCTGAGCCTGATAAGATCAACCCTGTGCCTTGTGGGCGGGTTCCGAAATGAATCGAGGAGAGCGGGATGGGCTACTTTCTGGGACATCATAAACTGTTGCGGCTGTGGCTTCTCCTTGCCGCGATTTTTGTGATCCTCGCCTTTGCCGTGAACCTGATCGTGGTGGCGGTTTGGGGCAAAACCATGAACTGGTACGGCGCCCTCGCTCAGATCCTCGTCTATTTCATGTGGGTGCTCTTTGTGCCGGCCGTGTTTGCCATCCACAAACGGGTTCCCTTCGAGGGACATCGCGCCGCGTTTTTCGCAAAACACCTGGTGATGGGTTTGGGTTTGTGTATCCTGCACCGGTTCCTGGTGGAACTGGGTTTGGCCTATTGGCTCATTTATATCGATGCGGAGGATTGGGGTTATTTGGACCCGGCCGGCGACACCTTCCTGTTTGCCATGCGCGTGTTGGTGGGTGCGCTGGAAAACCTGTTTTTGTATGTACTTACCTTGGCTTTTGTGTACCTGCTTTGGTACGAGGGGCGTTTCCGCGATGAGGCTGTTTTGCGGTCTCAAGCCGAAAAAGGCAAAGTCCTCGCTGAACTGGAAGCCCTGAAAATGCAGGTACAGCCCCACTTCCTGTTTAACGCATTCAACAGCCTGGCCACCCTGATGGAAGAAAACCCGGAGGAAGCCCAGGAATATTTGGGCCGGCTCGGCGAGTTGCTTCACCACGCCCTGGATCACCAGGTGCAGGATCGGGTGACGGTGGCGGAGGAAGCCGCCTTTGCCGAGAACTACCTCGCCATCCAAGCCGTGCGTTTTTCCGACCGCATGCAGGTGCAGATCGATGCCGCGCCCGACCTTTTGCAACAGAAGGTGCCCGCCTTTTTGCTCCAGCCATTGGTTGAGAACACCATCAAACACGGTGTTTCCGCCTCGCTTGGCCCCCACCAGGTCGCCATTCGCATCTTTGGCAAACCCAACCGAACCTGCTTTGAAGTCACCAATACCTGGGCGGATGCGGGCCCTGACCGCAACACCGAGGGGCACGGTCTGGGCCTGTCGGGCTTGCGCAAGCGTCTGGAACTGCTTTATCCCGAAGAATTTGTGATGGACGTGGAACCGCTCGCCCAAGGGTTTCGCGTGTTGATTGAGCTGCCGGGAGGTGTGGCTTGAGCCCGAAAACGAGCGTGCTCATCGTCGATGACGAGCCCCTCGCCAGAAAACGCCTGCGTACCCTTCTGGAAAAAGAAGCGGATATGACGGTGGTTGCCGAATGTGGCAACGGCGACGAAGCACTGAAGGCACTGTTCACCTTGGAACCCGACATCCTTTTTCTCGATATCGAGATGCCCGGGAAAAACGGTTTTGATGTCCTACAACAGTTACCCGCCTCGGCCCAGCCTTTTTGCATTTTCGTGACGGCTTATTCTAAATACGCGGTCCAAGCGTTCGAATACGAGGCGCTCGACTACCTACTAAAACCGTTCCGAAATTCCCGCTTTCAGCAAGCGCTGGCGCGCGCCAGGCGCCATGTCCAGATGCGGGAAACGACGCCCGCGTCTGAACCGGACGCGGCGCCGCCGCGGTACCTCATGACCATTGACCTTTACGGGTCGTCGGTTGACCTTGCAGCCGACGACATGATGTGGATCCAATCTGACGGCAACTACATCAAAATCCGCACCGCGAGTTCGACCTATTACAAACGGGCAACACTGTCGGATGCGGTCGAACTGTTGGAACCACAAGGTTTTATCCGTATCCACCGGTCGGTGTTGGTCAACAGCGCGCATGTGACCGAGGTGGTTTACCGGGGCAACAATGAATACGAAATCGCGACCACGGAAGGGGCCCATTTCCGTTCGGGTCGCACCTACAAACAGCGGATCCAGGCGTTTCAGCAGAAGCAGTGAACCCAATCCGTTAGCCTGTCGCGGCTGTGCCTCGTCGACTGGGGAAACCACGCCGAAATCGATCCGAACTTTTGCGGTTCGCCCTGTTTCACGGGGCGGGTTTTCCCGTTGAGAACTGAAGTTTTGGGCTGGATGGGCGTTCGGTGTTTTCGAAAAAAAATAGGTCATGGAAACATCAAGGATGGGCCGTCGTATAGCTTATTGCGCATATGCTGTTAGTTAACGGTAGTCAAAAGTAAGTCAATAAGCCCGGTTTTCATTTCCTATGAGGGTTCAGCGAGAAGCTGAAAGCCTTGTGAGAAAAGCGGGCTAGATAGGACGGTTAATTTTATGATGAATCGCTCAGGCGTTTTAGGCGAAATAGGTCGCCTTTTCTTTCCCGTTTCACTTGTTCGTGTTGTATCCCTCTGTCTTTTCACTTTTACCACGGCGCTTCAGGCTCAAGATCGCCTGAACCTAGCTGATTTTCAAACAGGTGCTACCAACGATATTGCCGCCATTCAGAGCGCGCTCGACGCGTTGGGCGGATTACCCGGAACCCTTTATTTCCCCGAGGGCGAATACGACCTGTATGGCTCGCTGTCCGCCGGGGATAAAGTCACTTTTTGTGCCCCAAACGCTCGCTTTGCGTTTCATCCGGGCGCTCGGCTTCTGGTGGGCGATTTTGAATACAACTTTGACGTGATCCTGGCCGTGGACGCCCGCCCCCTTTTTGACGCCGAGGGTCGCGCCTTTGGTACCATCCGGGTCGGTGATACCAATGGGGAAATTTATCCCAACTGGTTCGGTGTGGTCGCCGATGACCAACTTCCCGATAACAAGGGGTTTACCGCGGCTTTAGATACCCTTCGCTATTCGCCGCACTTCGAGCATTGCGACGGTTCTCAGGCGCCGCGGCGCATGGGCATGCGGACCCTGGTGATTCCCGGCGGGCAGTACCTATTGGACAGCGCGGAAATACGCCCCGAGGACGACGGCATTGCACTGGATATGCGGCCGTATTTCAAACCGGGTTGGACCATTCAAGAGCGCGAAAAACACACCAAAGGCCTGGTGATCGTCGCCCAAAACGCGCTTTTTAACCTCAAGGGGACGGACTTCGTTGCGATCCAGATGGGTTTTCACACCAAATTGAACGGTACCCTTTCTCTTGAGTGGGACAACGGCAGCGGCGATGACAATACCCCGCAAGAGATCGCCGGCGTCGGGACCGGGGGCGGTAACGGGATCACCGGCGTGCGTTTTGGTAAATCCGGTGATTTGAATACCGGCGCCTATATCGAGAACATTTTTATCAACGATTGCGAATTCGGCATGGTGTTCACCGTGGACGGTTGCCAAAACCTGAGACAAACGGTGAACGGAGAAACCGTCACTCGCGACTGTGACGAAGGCTGCGAAACGGGGTGTTCAGAATGGCGCTGCAACCCGGAAAGCGGCGTCTACTACAACCATGTCAATCACGCGCGTATGGTCCGCTGTGGGACCGGTCTGATCATGCAGACCACCTTCACCTGCAACCAAGAAAATGGCAAGGCGGCGCGTGTGAATGCCAACCACTTTGATTTTCTGGACATCTCTACCAGTGTGAGAACCGGTATCAAAATGGATTGGGCCAATTCCAACAGCTTCAGTTTCCTGGAGCTCGAGCGCAACGGCATGATCACCGAGGACTATAGCGCGCGCGGTCGCGGCTTTTTGTTAGAAGGTCAGGTGTCTGGTTTGCAAGTTGCCGGCGGTTGGATTGAGAAAAACGGTTGGGATCGCTTGAATGCGACCGATCAGGAAGTGAATATCGAAGTGGTCGAGGGGGCCGACGCCTCGGGTTTGCAGATTTTGGCGCGCATGACCGGTATGTACAAAACGCCGTCTTCCATTCAGGGTGCGGAAGGTTTGGGCATCTATACGGACGGCAGCACCCTCTACATGCCGGAGGATACCCACATGGGTTCGGTGCGGCTTAACGAGGCGCGCGACATGCGCAGCATTCGTTCCGACAACGGTTTGAACGTGGTGCTCCGCAACCGTCGCAACATGGAAGTGAAGGCGGAAGGCGAGGGCCTCAAATACCTGCTCAGCGTGGATTCCTCGGAAGCGGGTCACGTTTCGCGCGGGGTACATATCCCCGAATTATTGGGCGAGACTTTGTTGAAGCCTGGCCGAAATCCTTTTGAACCAACGGAGTGGATGCCGGACTATCGTTTAATTTTGGATTCGGACGCGACCCACATGCTCATCCAAAACGAGGACAACCGATTGTTGTTCCGCATGCGCACCGACTCGGGCGGTTTGTACCTGCCAGGGAACCTGACCGTCGACGGCGGCCTTAATTTCCGCGTCGGGAAAACGGGGCATCCCAGCTACAGGTTCGTGATCCGTGAATACGGGGGCGACGACGGCAAAGACGGCGACCCCATCGTGGAAGTCGACCCGTCGGGGATGGCCATTGGCCAGGGAACACCCATCAAAAAGCACATGCACCATGTGGCGGCGGGCCTGTCCCCGAGCATTGAAGCTGACGCGGTGCATACCGAAACCTTCACCGTGACCGGTGCGATGCCGGGCGACACGGTGGCGGTTGGTGTCGATGGCGCGGTTGGTGGGTTGCTGATTAGCGGCGCGGTCACCGGAGAAAACACCGTGACCGTAACCTTCTTCAACAAAACGGGCGCCACCTGGGCGCCGGCCACGACGACCGTCAAGGTGGACGTTTGGCAGCATTAATCTTGGGTTCAAAGTTCTAAAATACCAGGCGGGCGTGGCGCAAAATGCCGCGCCCTTTTTCATGTCGGATCAACAGCTTTGAAACAATGAAAAGGTTCGCAGCTTTGGAATACAAAAATCGAGGAACCTCTTAAAAGTTGAGAACGTGTTTTAAACGAAAAATGATCTATGTTTTAGGTGACCCATCGCAAACACGAAAACATCGTCTCGTGATGGCGTTGCATAGTGTGTATTGGTGATAAAACCTTTAATGGTGCAAAAGGTGTTGTTGGTGTAATCATTGGATCAGTTAGAAATCAATGGGTGTGTGGTTCTATTGAAGGTTGTCTTCTTGGTTATCTTTTTGTTTTCACGGGGAGATCGAAGCGGCCTTGTTTTTGGTCGGGTGCCGCGCGGTTTTTCGGTTGTTACGCGGGCTTGACGGGTGCTGCCGGCGGTGGGACGCGGCAGCGGTTGGGTTAGACCCGGCCCTTTAGCTCGGACTCGTTTCGTTCCAGCCGGATACCCACGATGTCCTCCACGTTTTTGTGCAGGGTCTTTACGTTTTGCCTGTAGAGGCCGCCGAAGGATTCGGGATGGTAAACCCGAAGAAGCCCTCTGGTTTTGGACCAGACGTGGCGTAGGTAAGTGCGGTATTTGGGGTTGACGTCTAGGAGGCGGAACAATGCTAGATAAGCGTTAAAGGTGCCCTTGGTACTCAGTTTGTCGGGCGCGGCGAAGTTCAAAAAGCTGGCCAAGAGTTGAATGTCCAGTGAAAGAAAACGCTCCTCGTGGAATAACATCAATAATTTCAGCTCGGCAGACATGCGGTGTTCTTTTTTGAAGGTTTTTAGGGCACCGGAGGTGAGCATTTTTTTGAGGTCGGGCGGCGTGGTTGCGTCTTTCTTCTTGGCTTTGCTGAAGATGGCTTCTACCGCGAGGCCTCTTTGAGTGTAGAGAAAGCCGAACGCCTTGAGTTGGGCCGCCGAAGAGCGTGACACGAAGTCAAAATTTTTCTTAAGCAGGGTGACATCCTTGTAGTGGAGGGCTTGGGAAAGGTGGCGACTGATGCCGTGGCGACTGTAGATTTTGCCGAAGGGGCGTTTGAGGGATTCGATCAATTCGTAGAGCGCCTCGTGATCGTCGGCAAGGATGGAAACCAACTGTTTTAGCATCGGTTTGTCCAGCTTGAAGGCACTTGTAAGCTGTGCGGTTAGATCATTTAACACCGCTTTGTCGGCAACCTGCGCTTCCCCCTCGATGATTTGTTGTTCGAGGTTCATGAGCATCCAAGCCGTGCCTTTGGCATCCTCCGGTGCGTTGGCCTTAGCCAGTTCGGCCTCTAACAGGGCCAGGGCCCGTTTGAGGTCGGGCGAGAAATGGTTGATGAGTTCGAATGCTTCCAGGGCCACGCGTGGGTGGGCCCACTCGCCCTCACGCAACGCTTCCCGGAGTTCATTGCGCACGTGTTGAAAAAGGTTTTCTAGATTCTCGTCGTTACACTGTAGAAAAAGCCAATACATTTGAACCCAAGATGGGTCCTCATCCGCGCCGTGTTTTCTTACCAAGTCGACCAAGGGTTCGGCGACGGGGATGTCGCGCAACTCCTCCAGAAGCAGCAAAAGGCGGATCTGCCGTTCACGCGGGTTGGGAAGTACCAGGATCTCATTTAAGCGCCGCCGGTAGTGGGTGGCGTTGATGATTTGAAAATCGAGGGCGTGAAGCGAGCTGTAGAGCGTGCGCTTGATAATCGGGAGGCAGTAGCGCAGGTCCTCCAGGGGCACCGAGGTGTAATCCTTGAGATGTTCGTAGCATTGGATCAAAACCTGCTCGATCTGTAATTGGCGTTCAAAACAAGCGCGAATCTCTTTGAAAAGGTGGCCGACGGCATCGAAGCGGGTTGCTCCGTCCTCGGGTCCGTTCTGTTGGAAGTACTTGAAGGCCCAGCCTGTTAGCGACGCGGTAAGGTGTTCAATTTCGCGGTGGAGTTGAAGTGATGCCTGGAAGGTGGCGATTTCCCCGGAGGGTTCAAACTCCAACTTACCGACCCGGTAGATAAGCTTGCGGGTAAAATCCCCCTGATTAATGGCCTCGAAGGTCTGTAGTTCGTTTGGTTTAAGGGGGGTTAACAGATTCTCCGCCCATTCCGAGATGGTGAGCGCGGGATTGGCCTCGCGCGCCCCGCTCATCTCCTTGAGGACGGTTTCTGCGAATAGAAATAGGTGAACCTGAACATCCTCGAGCCATAGGGTAAGTGCCTGGTAATCTTCAGTTAGATCGCTGTTGCGGTGGGGCAAGGCCTGCAGGTTGAGGTTGAGCAGGCTGTGGGGATCAAAACCGCCGTGAAGGAAGGCAAAGATGCGTTCTAGACGGGCGCCGCACCACCTCATGTACTTTTCGGGTTGAGAACCCATGTGGCGGTTTTTGGTCGATTGCTTGAGGCGTTTGAACTGCTCTGGATTCCAAAAGGGTTGAATGTCCTTGATGCGTAAAAACCCCAGTGGATTTTCGTTGGTAAGCATTTCTTCGACGGCCAGTAAGTAGTGGCTTTCGCGGGACATGGCCACCAGACCGGTACCCTGGGAACGCGGGTTGTTCAGCAGTTCCCGGAACTTTTTGTTGTGGCTCTGCAGGGCGCCCAGGCTCTCGAATTTGGAATGGGCCAACCAATCGACGGCTTCTTGGTAACGCGCATTTTTTTTATCCAGCAAGATGTGCTCGATGACCGCCAAACCAAAGCGGGTTTCCGCGCCGGCTTCCAGACCGTATGACTGTTTGCGCAGGTCCGGGCGCATCTTGGCGTCGGAGGTCGCGGCTTTTTCGCCACCCCGTCCGGTCAGTCGCCCAATACAGGCGTGGAGCGAAAGGCTTTTGGTGAACTTTTTAAAAAGGGCGGCATGTTCCTTACAAAGGTAGGAACGCTTGCGTTTTAAGGCACTGTAAACCTTTGGCGCTGCTTCTTTTAGCTCGAGAAGGAACTCGATATCGAAAGGGATTTCTTGGGCGCCCAGGTTGAGTTTAATGTAGATCAAAGAACCGTAACCATTGATCAACTCTTCCACGCGAACCCGTTGGACCCTGTCGGCGTAGAGATTGAGTTTTTCGGCGACCATCCGCATGTTTTCGCGGTACATGTGCGACTTTTTGCCGCTGGATAAGTAGGCCTGCTCCTGAAGTTCATCCAACATCTTGGGGTTGAAATCTTCCTGAAGGCGCTGAAGCAAATGGGCTTGGCCTCTGCCGGAAAGGAGGCCGTCGGGGTCGCTCAGGTTTTCCAGATGCTCCTCAGCAGGGGGATGATGCCTTTCCTTGGTGCTCGGAGAGGCTATGTCTTTGGAATTGGGCATGCAACCACCTATCGAATACGTGATCATTTTAGCAACTTCCACGGGTTGCCGTGCAGGTATTTAGCCGCGCAATGATTGAGACCGAAACCGCCCAAATATTTCCACCAAAGGGATCATTTATAATGTAGCTCACGGTTTTCGAGAAAAACGTGGTGGACGCGATTGAAAACTCTGGGTTTTGACCTTGAACCTTCCTTGATGGAAGGGTGTATTTTTCGGTATAAGCGGAACTTAGGATATGCACTTAGAATGAGAGTATCGAGGAAGATTACGTTATTCTTCAAATATTGATCCTAGACCTAATTGACACCCCTGTGTGCTTGTTATAATATGTATCTCGACCAAAAAAACATTTTCAAAAATTAAGTCAAGGTATCATCCGCCGGGCTCTTTCTTTGCAACCGTTAGAGGAACAGGTGTTGCGAGTAACTGTGCGCGGCGGTCCATTTCAGGAGGGGGCGCTATGGCTCCCAGGCAGAATAGCCTGATCCCCGATGAAGCGATTCACAACGCCATTCCCAGCTATGAGTTTCCCCTGAATAAAGATCAGTTGGATTTCATCTTTAATCAGGCGCTGGTGATGGAGCAACGGCGCTCCCATGGTTACATTGAATTGATGGTGATCGTCCACGATGAACTGAACAAGGTGAAAGCCGAAGATTTTGTTCAAATTGATTACCTGCAGATCATCAAGCGGACCGGGTGTTTGCTTCACTTTACCTTGCCCGACGTGCCCTTTCGGATTCCCTTTGATGTAGAGTTCTCAACCCGATTGCGCATGGATATTCAACATCGCATGTTGGTCGAGCTTGAGCCACGCATCAAAGAACTTCGCCTGGAGCACCAACAGCTCCTTTCTTATTTGAAGCGAGAGCGCAATCTTTCCTATTTGGAAACCTTTAACCGTTACAACGCCCACGCCATCGTGCAGGGCGGCATCAAAGTAATACGAAGCGCGCAAAGCAAAAAATACAGTAAAGAGCAGGATGTCTCCCATCTCGAGCGAATTACCAAGGCGCTCGAACTGCCGAATCGGCTCTTTTTCGATTTGTTCGCGTTACAAACGGCGGTTAAAAATCCCGAGCACCCCAATCATGAATTGGCCATGAAGCAATTTGAGGAGTCCTATTTTCGCGGAAAGATCGAGGCCCTTGAATCCTACTTAAAACTGTCCCTACCCAGCCTGCGCAAACACGTCGCCAATTTGAAACAGGAATTTTTAAAATTGAGCGGGTTGAAACCCCTCGATGGCAAGCATGACGGGGGCATGTTGGGTTGGGCCAACAACTTTCGCTTGTTGCGCATGGCGGACGCCAATGGGATCAACCCTAACGTCAAGGAATGGCATCGGCTGAAATACCAGACCTTTTCTGAGATTCAGCGCGAGTGTGATGTACAGGCCTTTGACAAACGCATCGCTTTTATCGAAAACCTTTACAGTCGCAAAAAAGACCATCAACGTTATTTTTCCCAGCTCAACCGTCAGCGCCACCTGATTGAGGAGAAAATTGACGAGGCTTGCCGCCAAGACAGCATCGCTTACCAGTCGATTCGTTTTGACCAACAGCTTACCGTGCAATCGCCGGACGCCGAACTGGCGGAAAGTTGGCTGCGTTCCAACCGCATTAAGTTGCACCGCCTCTATTTCCGAATCTTGGCGGAAATGACCCGTTTGGTGGAGGAGCACCAGGTCGAAACCATGGAAGTGGTTCACAAAATCATCCACGATTTTCAGGTGACCGATGATTTCGCCTCGCAAAGTGCCAGGGCCGAGTTGGAAGAGCTTTTGTTGCCGGATGTTTTTCGTCGCTTCGCCATCCGGTTTCAGCGTACCGAATTTGAAGATGCGAATACCGAAAAGCTGAACACCCTGATGACACTCAAAACGGAGGTAAGTGATTTTGTCCACCGCCTGAATATCCACGATACCTTGCTGCAGGGAAAAATTCGTTTGGCTTATCCCGAGGGGGCCGGCGACTTTCTCGAACGGCTTTATGACCGTATCGACAAGTTCGAGCATCTTTTGCTCGAAATCAACGGTGCGGTTTACGACACCTACCTTGCCGCCCCGGATACCCAAGTCTTGACCAAATCGGATCAGCGCGAACTGATGCGAACCTTGCGGCGCATGATTGTAAACGCGATTTTGGACTATCGCCAAAAGCTAGACCTGATTAAAGGGGAGCCTTATCACGAGCGCATCGACGATTACGAGCAGCTCCATTGCCCCTTAGAGCAGCAACGGCGTTTTGTGCTCACGCGCGATGAACTGCAACTCATCCCGCCACCGGAAAAGATTGAAGAATTTTTCAAGCAAGTCCTGAAGACGAAAGGCCTTAAGTCCGAGGTGGAGCACGATTTCCGCACCAAATTCCAACTCATTCAGGCGAACGAGGATAAGTTGGAGGCCGCGGCGGCACGACTTGACGAATTGATTGTGCTCGACCAGAGCACGGATACCGCCAAAACCTTTAGAAAGTACGGGCTTGATGTGTTTCACGAGGGGCGCTGGCGCGAAGAATTTAATGCCTGCTGTGCGACTTTTGTGGAAATTGCCGACTTGCAGGGGGCGGAACCCCTGGTTGAACGGTTTGACCGGCTTTCGGAGCACATTCGCGAGGCCCAGCAAATTTCTTGTCCCGGCGCGGTTCGCCAAGCAAAAGTGAATGTCATTCGTGCTACGTTTGGGCTCGACCGCGGCCAGGTGACCCTGCTGAAGGAACAATTAAATGTGAACTGCGAAGCCCTTGGTCGTCTTCAGGAAGATGTCCAGCATGCCCTCAGGGAGCTCATGCAATTCCAGACCAAGCTGGGTTACGTGGATGATGCGCCCTACTGGGATGAAATCCTCAATTACGATGATCTTGAAAACCTGCGTAAGGAATACAAGTTCATCGATACCGTCGACATGCGCGTGGGGAAAAAGTTTGTTGCGCTGCTCAATGCCTACAACCGTTCCACCGAGCGGGTTTTTAACGAAGTTTACAGCAAAAAATTCCCCAGGGATTCCGAGTTGTACAAGGTAATTCACGATGTACATTACCAAAAGTTCATCACGGAACGCCGCATCCTCTCGAAAACGAAATTGGCGATTTTGCGTTTTGACGAGGCGGCCTGGGATTACCAGGTGCAATACCTTATATTCTTCCTGACCTACACCACCTTTGGCGCGTTCAAGGACGCGCCGCCGGCCCAAAACCTGTTCCAGGTGTTCAGAGAGGTGGAAAAGGTGAAGTCCCAACCCGAGGTACGCACCTGGCTGCGCATTCTCAAGGGCCGGCTCAGCACCCGCTTGTACCAATATGAGCACGAGGATCCCGAACTGAACCGGCTTTATGAGAAAAACCGAACCGTGCTCCTCAACGAAATCGACCATATCGTCAAAGACAAGTTGGATGTTTCCGATTCCACCATCCGCGGTTGGAACATGTGACCCAGGCGGCGCGGCCCGCTTGGTTAAGGTTTGGGTTTGGTGGGTGTGCGTCCTTCGGTTTTGCCTTCTCCCCGCTGAATGCGGTACCGTACCAGTGTGTTTTCATCGTCCTCGTCGGTTTCGATGGTGGTGGCGTAGCCGTTCTTGAACACCATATTCTGCAAACCCGCATTGGGGTGCTGGAAGCTGCCGAGGAAGCGGCCGTCCGTGTCGAATAGGTCGGCGGTGCTTAAACCGGTTAACCGGTTGTAATCGGTGATGACGAGCAGGGTGCCGTCCTCCATCACCTTTAGGCCGTTAATCGGCATCCGTCCCGGCAGAAAACCGGCGTGGTCGATGGCTTTTTCGACGACGCTCGGTGTGACGACCGCGGCGACGTCGGGTGGTAATTGCGCCTTAATGCTCTGGCGAATGGGTTTGATGACGGCCGCGATTTCGGCCTCGGTGAGGCGGTTTGGCTTGGTGTCGCGCGTAATGGTGCGGACCTTGCCGGTGCCGTCCGCGCGCCATTGGGTGATTTCGTAGCGCTTGCCTACCGCCGTGTAAAGGGTACCGTCGGGTGCGAAGGCACCGAAGCCGCCGAGCCCCTGTGCCTGTTTTTTCAGTTGGTCTCCGATGTACTCGGCCCAAAAGGCGGGTTCCATCATTTTGTCCTGACGGAAATGCATCACCTTGTGGGTTTGAATGGTGTGGACGATGTCGCCGTTGGGCTTAAGTACCTGGGTACCGCGTTCGGTGTGGCCGCCGCTGTTGCGCACGGTGTCGGCCCAGGCCAAATCAGCCTTGGGCGAAAATTCATAATGGTGGCAAAGGTACGCCGTGCGCGGTGTGATTTTTTCAACATAGTTCAGGTCCTTGTCAAAAAAGGTCATCGCGAAATAACCCTGGGCTTCAAAAGCGACCAAACGCCCGTCGGCCAAAAATTGAACCCTTCTCAGGTGTTGGAACTCACCCGGTCCTTGCCCAAAACCGCCCAAAATGCGGTTTAAGGATCCATCGTGGTTAAACACCACAATGCGGTTTTCGCGATCATCGGCAACGGCCGTCAGCCCGGCAGCATTGACCGCGACCTTTACGGAAAAACCCGGCCAAAAGCCAACATCCTCATGGGTTTCCGGTCCAATCCGCAAATCTTCGACCAACGAAACGGGGCGTGGGTCGCCCTCGGGTTGTGTTTTGTTCGCCACCCGCGGTGGCTCACCAAACATCAAAGCGCCCGCTAAAATCATCGTCAAAATCGTGTTCATTTCCACCCCTCCTATTCTTTTCCTTTCCTTGAGTCGCGGTGGCGCCTAGAAAAGTTGGTGTGAATGGAATTTTTGCCGTGGCTGAGGCGATACCGCTACGGATTTTGTGGCCTTGGGCCGGAAACCATCCGCCGCCGGCTTGTTTTTTGGCCTCGGCGCCGCATTGCGCCAAGATTCCGGCCGGCTTCTCAGGTCGAAGCCGTGTGCCACGACCCTGGCTTTTTAGGCGGTGGGTTCGTGGGTTATGGTTTGAACGAGGTCAACCGAGCGCGTGCTTCACGGACGAGGAAGTGGTTTTCCTCGCGACGTGTCAAAAGAACGTCGACGGCATCGCGCATCATCGCCTCACCCTCGGACACCCGGCCGGCGGCCGCCAAGAGCCGACCATAGCGCGAGCGAATCACGGCTCGGTAACTGTGATCCTCGGGCAAGGTGGTTTCCGCTAATTGGTTGGCGCGTTCTGCACGCTTGAGCATCTCCTCCGTTTCGCCGAGCATCTGCATCGTCTCGGCAAGGCCCATCAGGGGTTCGATACACAACCAGTGGTTTTCTTCGACACGGCTCTTAATTCGCTGGTAGGCGGTTTGATAAAAGGGTGCCGCCGCTTTAGGGTCACCCAACCGGACCGACAACAACGCCTGCTCTTGGGCCACAAGTCCCTCATAAATTGGGTTTTGGATTGCTTTGGCTTGCGCGGCGGCCTGGTGAATCAAGGGTTGCACCTCCTCGAATCGATCCTGGCGCAGCTTCAGTCGGATAAGGCCGAGACGCACCTGCAACCATTCGGGATTTTTGAGCCGTCCCAGGGTTTGGTGTTTGGTCGCCAAGGTATCGTATGTGGCTTGGAGCCCGTCCCATTGGTTCATGGCGAAGGCCGCATCGGCTTGGAGTCTGCGCGCTTTGAGGGCGGTGGGATGTTCCAGACCGAGTGTTTCTTTAAAACCTGCCAAGGCTTCATCTAACAGCGGGTGTACCGCGTTGTGATGATCCGTCGTTGCGCTTAACTCGGCCTCATGAAGGAGCAGGCGGGCCAGGCTGGAAACCGCCGGTTCTCGTGACGCACGCAATATTTCTTCCGCCCGCTTCAATTCCCGCGCTGCTTCGGAAAATCGGCCTTGCAGCAGGGCGAGGTGGCCCAGGTTGCGGTGGCTCAAGGCCACGCTTCGGTGCTGCTCACCAAACAACGCCAAACGCATCGCCAACGCACGTTCGTAATAAGTGCGTGCCTCGGCATATCGGCCCTGCTCCCGCAAACACCGGCCCACATTGTTTAAGCTGACGGCAATGCTGGGATGGTTTTTTTCGTAAACCGATTCTTTGATCTCCAGACTACGACGAAAAAGGGGTTCCGCGGCATGCCACTCACCGAGTGCCTGTTTGACACTCGCCAAATTGTTCACCGCCCGCGCCACGGCCGGGTGTTCTTCACCAAAAGCGGCACGGCGTATCGTGAGTGCCTCCAAAAAAAAAGGGGTTGCCGCCTCAAAGTCGCCCTGTGCCAGGAAAAGGCTGCCGAGGTTGGTTAAACCGCGGGCGATGTCGGGGTGGTTTTCGTCCAAATGCGCGCGCTTCAAAGCCAAGGCCTCGCGGTAATTGGCCGCGGCGCCCGTGTAATCCTCGCGACGGCGCAGCAACAGGGCCAAGTTGTTGAGCAGCGATGCGACGTCGGGGTGGCGGGGCCCGAACAGATCTTTTTTCAAGGCCAAGGCGTCTCTTAAAAGCGGTTCCGCCTCGTCAAGGGCGCGGCGCTCCATCAGCACAAGGGCCAAGTTGTTGCCGGCGGTGGCAATGCTGGGGTGATTCTCCGGCCATAGCCGGCGGCGTAGGTCGAGAACTTGGCGATACAGGTCTTCCGCTTGATCGAGATTGCCGGTGCGCTTGAATAAGCCGGCGAGGTTTTCCAGGCTCTCGGCGACCTCGGCATGTTGCGCGCCAAAACGGTTCATTCGTGTGGAAAGCGCCTTGCGAAACAAGGTTTCGGCGGCGGCATAGTCGCCCCGGATGACCAGCAGGTTACCCAGGTTTTGGTAGCCGCGCGCCACCACCGGATGGTCGCCGCCAAAAAGGGCCAACCGCCGTGCGAGTGCCTCCCGGTGAAGCGTTTCCGCCTCTTGGTAGCGGCCTTTGGCGACGAGGAGCTCACCGAGTGCGGCCCGGCATTCCTCGACGAGGGGATGGCTTTCCGCCAAGGCCTCGCGGCTGAGGGCCAAGCCGGCTTTAAAATCCTGTTCCGCCGCTTCAAACCGGCCTTCGATTTGATGGATTCGGCCGGCGCGCAGATAGCAGCCGATCAAATGGGGATGTCGATCACCAAAGCGCTGACGATAAATGGCTTCGGCCGTGGCATTGGCCGCTTGTGCCGCCGGGTAATCGGCCAGAATTCGGTAGTGTTGGCTCAGGAGCGCGTGGGTTTGACCCAGTTGTGAATGCCCCTCATTGTAGTGTGCTTGCTGAAGCGCCAACAGTTCTTGGAGGATGGAAACCGCCGCTTCCCTGAAACCCAGGGTCGCTTGAAGGCGGGCCTGATCGCGCATAAAACGCATCTGTTGTTCTGCCGGTCGCGTCGCCAGCGCGGGTTTTGCGGCGGCGTAGGCGTTTTCAGCTTGGTGGTAGCGGCCCAAAAGAAAGGCGATACGGCCGGCGGCATAGTGGTAATCGAACCAAATCCCCTCGTGATGTGGCGCCCGTTGTGCCGCGAGTTGCGCCAGGCGTTGTTTGGCAGCCCCATACTCACCGTCGGCTTCGAGTGTTTGGATTAATTCAAAGCCCGCGATTTCGTGTTCGTGGGTGCCCGGTTTCGCCAGCGCCATGGCGTCGGCCAGTAATTCGCGTGATTGGGGATAACGTCCCAAGGCCCTAAAAACGCGGCCCATGGTGGTTAACAGGCTGACTTGTGTTTCCGGGTCGCCCGCGAGCTGGGACTTGACCCGCTGACGGCCCAGTTCCATGACCTCCATCGCCGAAACCGTGCCGCCTCGGGCCAGGTCGGGGTCCGTATGTTCAAACAGGGTGACCAAAAAACCGGTAACGGCGGTGGCGCGATCACGAGCGCGGTTGGCGCCGTCCCGCTCGATGCTCAGCTGTTGGTTCTGCACGTGCATGAGGTACAAAAGCAAGGAGATGCCGATGAGCGTGGCCGCGCTGAGCGCCACCGGTAAGGGGCGCCGTTGAAACAGTTTTCGCAGGACGTACCATCCGGTTCGCGGTCGAACGTGCAGCGGCTTATGGTGCAAAAAACGCTTTAAGTCCTCGGCCATGGCGGCCGTGGATGAATAACGCGCCTCGGCTTCACGGGCGGTTGCTTTCGCGACCACCGCATCTAAATCACCGCGCAACTGTTTGGGGGGGATGCCCAGGTTTGGATCGCGCGCCGCGCGGCTGGGTAACGGCAGCGGATTTGTCTCCTCGTGGGCGAGCAGTGGGTTGGGCGGCAGGGTTTGGGTTTTGGGGGGACACCCCGTTAAAAGCTGATGGAGCAGGACTCCCAGGCTGTAAATATCCGTGGCCGTGGTTAAGGGTTTGCGGAGAAGTTGCTCCGGCGCTGCATAGGCCGGGGTGAGGGCGGTGGGGATGGGTGCGGTTTGATCCTCCGTCTGGTGGGGGTCGCGCACGGCGGCAATCCCGAAATCCAAAAGTTTGGGTCGGCCGCCTTGATCGATCAAGATGTTGGCCGGCTTTAAATCGGCGTGAATAATCAAATGGTGATGGGCGTGTCCGACCGCATCGCAAATTTGGGAAAATACGGCCAGGCGTTGCGTCAGGTTTGGTTTGGTGCTTGCCAACCAATGGTCCAATGGTTGACCTTCCACGTATTCCATCGCAATCCAACAACGGTTGTCGGCCAGATCCCCGTGATCCAGGAAGTGGGCGATGTTGGGATGCTGTAACCGCGCCAAAATACGGGCTTCCTGGCGGAAGGCGTCTAATTGGGCCGGCGCGACAGTGGACATCATTTTTACGGCGACACGTTGTTGGGTCTCGTCCATGCGCACGCCCAAAAACACGCGGCCAAAGCCCCCCTCGCCTAAGGGGGTTTCCAGCCGGAAGCGGCCAATGGTTGCGGGAACGGGGTCCGCAAGGCGCGCGCGCACATTGCTTTGGTTTGCGTCATCCTCGGCCGGATGAGGGCGCCCAGCCGAGGTTTCCCGCGTTTGCTGAAGCGCGATCTGTTCGGCGATCCAAGCGACAAAGTGGTGTTCGGTCAGACCCGTTCCCGTGGGCCGCGCTTCCCGCCATGTGGACCACAAGGTTTTAAAAAGGGAGGATGCGGTTGCTTCGTCGTGGCGTGCACCTGTTTGTGCCGCGCACCAAACGAGGAACTGCTGTGTCGTGGCCTGCTGGGAAGAAGGCTGTTGCTTCCAAAGCTGGTAATAAAATTCAAAGTCGCCCGGTTCGGGAGGATGGTTTGGGGTCATTCAACCGTTCCTGATACAGATTATCCTGCTTATCGTCGAACGGCTCAAAAAACCAAAGATTCTCTTCGCCGGCGTTTTCCAGATGATTTCTTCCGTCTCGGCAAGCGGGGTTGGTTTCCCCCAAATCGGAACGCTTGGGCATCGGTGGCGGCTTAGCCCGCATTTCTCCCAAGGAATTCTGCTACGGGGCAACCCATGCGATTGCGAGGGGGCGGCCTTCCGCATTACTCGGTCGAGCCGCCTTCGCCTCAGCTGCTACGCCGAAAGGTCGGACCCCTGTGCCGTCTCTCGGTCGTAACCTTCGTACTCACAAGGCTTTCAGCTTCTCGCGACGAACCCTTGTGAGAAATGCGGCTTAACCGACCTTGTTTAACAGGCCGTGGTGGACCATTTGCTGGAAAAAAGCGTTCATCGAATCCGCGAGTGGGCGGTAGCTGACGCCCAGTTCCCGCTTGCTCTTGCTGTTGTCGCCGCGCCAGGGGTAGTTGACGTTTCTTCCAATCATTTTGCGGGTCATGGTTTTATCCACGAGGGGGCCGACCAGCCACAGCAACCATTTGGGCACGGTTTTGCGGGGGATCGGGTAGTTTTGGCCGAATCGAGGGAGCAAGGTTTGCGACATGGCGAACATGTCGGTGTTGTGGGCGGAGATGATGTGGCGACCCTTGGCGTGGGGGGTGAAACCCGCGCGGAAATGGGCCTCGGCCAAGTCGCGCACATCCACCACGCCGAAACCCCAATGGGGGACACCCGCGCTGAAGGTGCCGTCGCCTATATGGCGAATAATGTTAAAGCTTTCCGAGGTGCCGTGGGGGTTGATGCCGGGGCCGATCACCAGCGTCGGGTTAATGACCACCAAATCCCATTGGGATTGCAGGTCACCGATGCGCCAGGCCTCTTTTTCGGCAAGGGTTTTCGAATAGGAATAGGGGTTGTGGGCCAAGGAGGAACTGGTGTTCCAGATCTCCTCGGTGAAGACGCCGTCCGGCGTTTGTTGCAAGTCGATGTTGTCGCCGTAAATGGCCGCACAACTGCTGGTCAGCACCACGCGTTTGACCGACGGGGTTTGGTTGGCTTGTTCCAGCACGTTGCGGGTTCCCAGTTTGGCCGGATCGACCAACTCTTTTTGGGGATCTTTGACATTGACCTTAAACGGCGATGCGGTGTGAAACACCAGTTCACAGCCGGCCATGGCTTCCGCGTAGGAACCGGTTTCGAGTAAGTCGGCTTTGAAATACTTAATGTTCCCGGTTGATTCGGCGGCAAGGGCGTTGAGGTACTTCAGCTTGTCCGTGTTGTGAGGATCGCGAACCGGGGCATGAACGGTGAAGCCCGCTTGCAACAGTTTTTTGACCAGTACACCGGCCACATAACCCGTGGCACCGGTTACCATTACCGGGGCGGAACGATTAATTTGTGTCATGGCTGACCTCCCATCTTCTTTGCTGACCCTCAATTTAGAGATTTCTGTCGGAAGGAAACATAGCCAAGCGCGCCAACCCATATGCAATTTGCGCCACCCGGTTGGTCGATGGCGCCGGCAACTTTTGGAGGGGTTAATGAAGCTTTCGAAACATGATTTATTCGCGTTGACCGCGCAAGGCTATTGTGTCGTGCGCACGGGAACCCAAACCAATTGTGGCGGTTTTGCCAAAATCACCGCTGCCATTGAAGTCGCGGTGGGCGACGCGTTGCTTTTTGTCTGGCAGGACCATCCCGATTGGCAAGGTGATCCCTTCCATCATGCCGAGGTTCCGGGTGCCCGTATTGAGGAGGTGTTAAAAGAAGCGGTAATGGAAGGGGTCACCGTCGGCTTCCAGAAAAACGGCATTCGCGGCGGCTATCGTTTCACCCTCATAAATGCAGGGGTGCATGCGGTTGACGGGTACCCCTCACGATTTCGTCGGGCGGGTTTTGTTGCGGTGGTTAAGTGGCTTGAGAATAAAGGTTTGTTGCGGTGTGGCGGTAGCGAGTGAGGGGGCGCATGCCTAAGAATGCAGCGAGACCTTGCGCCTTTTTCATCCTGAACGCATCATCTGGATAACCTTGTGATTCGGGGTTTTGGCAAGATCGTCTTCACGAAATCACGACATCTGAATCGGTAGGCTTGCGGTTGGGAGGTGTTTGATGAAAAAAATCCTGATCGTGTTGGGCCTGTTTGTTTTGCTGGGAACCGGGGGCGGCGCCTATTGGATGTGGGGCCGGCCGCACTTGCAACTATTTCCCAAGCTGCCCGATCCCGCGTTGAAAACCGCTTTAATTGAACCGGCGCTGCTTCAAGCCGATGTTGAGGCTTTGTACCAAGGGGTCCTGAGCCGTCATCCGCTGTTGGACAATCCCGGAACACGCGAACGGCTGCGTCCTTTGGTGGATGCGGCCAAAGCCGAGATCACCGAACCCATGACCCGTGTTCAATTCTTTCGCGTCGTTGGCCGCCTGAACCACCACTTTAAAGACGGCCACGCTTTTTTGATTTGGCCCTACCAGGAATACACCGACCTCAAGGACGCCGGCCGTTTGTCCTTCCCGTTCCGGGTTCAAGTGCGCGAAGGGCAACTGTTCATCAAAGGCGGTTATACCCTTGGTGAAACCCGTATCGCCCCGGGGACGAGGATTGTGACCCTTAACAACCTGCCCGCCGCCGACATCATCGAAACACTGCAACAGGTCACCGGCGGAGAAACCCAAGGCTTGCGTGAGCAAATGGCGGCCGACCGCTTTCCACCCATGCTTTGGGCCGTCTATGGGTTCATCGACACATTCAATCTCTTCATCGAAGACGGGCAAGGTCGCCGCGAAATCCAGGTGAACCCAAGCCGACGGCCCGAGCCCGAAGAAACCCAATCCCTCGCGGACTACCGCTACGAGGAATTACCGGACCGGGTCGGGCTGTTGACCCTCGTCAGCTTTGACACCAACCCCGGCGACTTTGAGGACTTCATCGACACCACCTTCGCCGAGCTGCGCGCGCGTGGGATTCGTTCCTTGATCATCGACATCCGCGAAAATACCGGCGGCAATACCGATACCGTCACCTACCTTTCCAGACACCTTGCCCATAAAAAATTCCGTTTGATTTCCCACATGACCGAACGCTTGAACCAGGACAACCGCGGTCTGTTCGGTTACCGCGGCAAAGCAGGAACCTTCCTGAAGAAGGACTGGAACGATTGGGAGACACCCAAGCCGGAGGACGTGCGGTTTACCGGCGATGTGTATTTATTGGTTGGGCCGATATCCTATTCTTCCTCGATTGTGTTCGCCACCACGCTGAAAGACAACGACTTCGCCGTGTTGATCGGACAAACCACCGGAGGGAACGCCAACCAAACCGGTCAAGGGAATTTATTCAATTTGCCCCACTCACAACTGCGTGCCTTTGTCGCGACCCGTTTGTTGGTGCGGCCCAACGGGGATCAAAGCGTCGGTGGCCTGGTGCCGCACCACCCGGTTGCTCGCGATGCGGCGGGTTTGGCCGACGGGCGTGATCCGGAACGGGAAAAAGCCCTGGCCTTGATCGCCGCGCGCGCGGCGTTATAATCCAAACATGCAACGCCTATCCATTCTTATCATTGAAGACAACGACGCCATCGCGGCGCGGATCGGGGATTACCTGGCCGCCCGCGACATGCTGGTCGACTACGCCGACCGCGCCGGGCGTGGGGTGCAACGGGCCATGGCGGGCGGTTATGACGTGGTCATTCTCGACCTCAGCTTACCGGACGGGGACGGGCTCGATGTGTGCCGCCGCATCAAGGCAACCCAACCCCGCGATGTGCCGATCCTGATGCTCACCGCGCGGGACAGCTTGGCCGACAAGGTGGTGGGTTTTGAGGCCGGTACCGACGATTACCTCACCAAACCCTTCGCCTTGGAAGAAGTGTTTCTGCGTTGTCTGGCCTTGGGGCGCCGTCGCCGGCTGCACCAATCGCGGGTGACCGTGATCGGTTCGTTGAAGGTCGACCCGGACCAACGTACCGTGGAACGGGAAGGGCGGCCGATCACCCTTAGCCCCACCGGCTTCGATATCCTCTACGCCATGGTGGAAGCCTATCCCAACGCCGTCGGTCGCTCCGCGCTCATCCAAAAAATCTGGGGTGACGACTGCCCCGAAAGCGATGTCTTGCGTTCTCACATCTACACCCTGCGCAACGCCGTTGATAAACCCTTCGCCGCCAAAATGATCAAAACCATTCACGGCGTCGGTTTTCGGTTGGATGCATGAAGGTTCCATCCGGGCTTGGTCGGCGGATCCAGCATATCTTTCTGGCGTTTGCGCTGCTAACCAGTGTTGGTTTTAGTGTGCTGATCCTGGGTTATTCCTGGATTATTGAGGACACCATTTTCAACCGATTGGTGGCGCGGGAAGCCGCGTTCATCAAGGCGCACCACGCTGAGACCGGTGCGTTGGCCGAACCGCGCCCGGCCTTCATGACCCTTCACCCAGCGTGGGAAACGCTGCCCGCCCCGATCCCCCAATTACACCGTGCCGATCCCAGTCGGGTCGAATTTCCCAAGGGTCCGAGGGGCACCGTGCACGTGCTTGAGATCGATTTGGGATCGAGGGTGGTGGTACTTAGCGCCGACGTCTCGGCCTACGAGGTGAGCCGTGATTACTTGCCGTTCATTTCCCTGTGGTTGCTCGCCGGAATCGCGGTGGTCGGTTTGCTGGCGGCGGCCGCGGCCTGGCTGGCGGCACGTTCGGCGGTGTTGCCCCTGCGTCGCTTAACGGATCGCGTTGCAAGCCTCGGCACAGGCGACATCGCACCCGGTTTTTCCGCCGGTTTCGCGGACGACGAGGTCGGCTTTTTGGCAAAAACCATCGAAACCGGCGTCGTTCAACTGCAATCGGCGCTCAACCGCGAAAGTGAATTCACCCGTGATGTCAGCCATGAGTTGCGCACGCCCGCCGCGGTGTTGCGCCTGCTGGCCGACGAGTTGGCGGAAGCGGGCGAGCTGTCATCGGAAAGCCGCGCGCTGTTCAAAAACAATGTGATGAATTTGGATCAGATCATCACCACGCTGCTGGCGCTGGCCCGCGAGGAGAACCTCGCTATGGAGGAAACCGCGCTGCTCCCGCTGCTGGAGGAAAGCATCATTAACCACCTGCACTTGGCGCGCGATGAGGCCTTCGACCTCCAACTGAGGGTGCCCGCCGAGATTAAGGTGGTCTGCAACCCGCACCTCGCCAAAATCCTCTTCGACAACCTGCTCACCAACGCGACCCGCTACGCGGCCCAACCTTGGCTGCACATCAAATACGAAAACACGGACCTGGTTTTTGAAAACGCGGCACCATCGCAGGAGCCCGCCCCGAGCCAAGGCCTGGGCCACGGCATGAGCCTGATCCAACGGGTCTGCGACCGCTTCCAGTGGCAGCTCGCCCTGGAACACCAAAGCGCGCTGTTCCGCGTTCGAATCGGGATGACCTGTCTTGGCGCAGCGGATGGGATTCGCCCAAGGCGTGATGAAACCTGATGGGAACCAGGGCATATTCCGCTCATTGCCGCCACGTTTTCTGGTGAGCGCCGGCCATCATGGCCGCCCGCCAAAATACTAGCCGGCAAGATGGTTCTCGCTGGTTATAGCTTTGCGGCAAGCCGCGGTTTCCTCGTTCATTTGCCAGGTGAAAAATTTACGCTGACACCGGAGGCAGCGAATCAGGCTGACTTCCGCCAAATCTTCGGGTTCAAGGGTTATGGTACCAAAGGGATCCACGCAGGATGCGGGCCCACCTTCCCAGGTGTTTCCGGTTTGACCAAGGATTACGGCGGATTCTTGCGCCTCGGGTGATCCTTGGAATTCACACTGGCGGCTTTAGGTACCATTGTACCCATCCCGGCATCCAGGGGAGGGGGTTCAATGAGGCAAGAAGGGCGGGGCGGCCCTGATTTTCTTAGGAATGTCCTGTAAGAAATCGTGGTGCTTCTGTAAAATAGGGGAACCATTAAATTTTGTTTTTTTTCATGTTTCGGTGCCGGCGCTGATTTTTCTCTTGGTGTCGATGTCTCGTCGGCTGAAATGCTACAGGAAATAGGAAAAGCCATGTTCTTGCCCTTTCGCGCTTCTCTTTTTCGGCCTAGGTGCTGGGTGCTCCTGTTCGCCCTCACGGCGATCTTGGCGGCGGGGATGCCCGAAGCGGAAACGCCTGATGCGGTGCCCCCTCAAGAAACCGGTTTTGAACCCAATGTGGTGATTTTAGCCTTGAAAACGGTGCCGCCGGGGACGGGCAAGCGGCTTGAGGAAATTTGGGCGAAATCGGGTCTGGACACCCTTTTTGATGAACAAGGTATCGTTTCAAGCGCACCGCTGTTTCGTGGCGGACCGGGGGGGGTGACGCGCGCCGCCGGTCTCAATCGAATCTTCCGTTTAGAAACGGATGGTACGCGCTCGGTGGAAACCGTCATCACGGCCTTCGTCGACCATCCAGCGGTTTTGTACGCGGAGCCTAATTATTATGTCACCGCCCAGTTGGTGCCCAATGATCCGTATCTGGTTAGCCATGGGAGCTGGGGCCAAGCTTATGCGGATCTTTGGGGGCATCACCAAATCGACGTGACCACCGCCTGGGATACCGCCACCGGCCAAGGCGTGGTCGTCGCCGTCGCCGATACCGGCTGTGATTTCACCCACCCTGAAATGGTGAACCAGGCTTGGCTCAATGTCGGGGAAATCGCCGGAAACGGGATTGATGACGACGGCAACGGTTTTGTGGACGACCTTCATGGTTGGAACTTTGTCGAAAACGCGGTGTCGATCACGGATCGTCACGGGCACGGCACCCATGTCGCCGGGACCATCGCCGCCGAGGCCGACAACGGTTTGGGTTTGGCCGGGATCGCCCATCATGCGCGCATAATGGGGTTGAAGGTGCTGGACGATGACGGTCGCGGTACTTTTGAGGGCATCGCGGAAGCTTTGGTTTATGCGGCCGACAACGGCGCCCATATCGTCAACATGAGTCTGGGCGGAAACGAGTACGCACAATTTCTGGATGACGCCCTGGCTTATGCCCACGGCCGCGGGGTTGTGCTTGTGGCGGCCGCGGGGAATTCGAATCGGGATATCGGCGATTTCTTTCCGGCCTCCTCGCGGTATGTGGTCACCGTGGGTGCCTCCGATACGGGGGACCGGCGTTCCGATTTTTCCAACTACGGTGGTGGGCTCGACCTGCTCGCACCCGGTGGCGATTCTGTGAATGCCAGTGAAAACAGCGCTTATTCAAACATCTTGTCGGCCCAGTCGACGCGCGGTTCCGATTCGATCTTTACCGTCGACCAACAGTACGCGCGTTTCCGCGGGACCAGCATGGCGGCACCTCATGCGGCGGGCGTCGCGGCCTTGGTGTTGCAACGGTTCTCAGATGCAACGCCTGAGGAGGTTCGGCAAATCTTGCGCGCCGCCTGTGATGATGTGCTCGAACCGGGACGGGACGATTTTTCGGGTTACGGCCGACTGAACGCGGCACGTGCCTTGGTGGATCAACACCGTTTCACGGCTCGGTTGTTTTCGCCGCGGTCCATTCGGCTCATCGTTGAAGAAATCGCGGTGGAAGGGGTTGCGGATGCTTCTTCCTTCACCGGTTTTCAACTCGCCTACGGCGAAGGTGCGTCGCCGAGTGAATGGCACCCGTTAACCGCCTCGGATCAGCCGGGAGCCGGCGTGCTCTTTACCTGGGACACCCGCGACCTTCCCGACACCACCTATACCTTGCGTTTGACCGTCACGGGCGAGAACGGCGCTTATCGCGAGGATCGCACCACCTTTACCCTTGATCGGACGACCCTGACGACGCCGCTTGATACCACCTTGGCCAAGCGTCACGAAACCCTTGTTTTTACCGGCACCGCCGCCGGTGGGGGTTTTTCCGGCTTCCAACTGGCCTATTTCGATCCCGACCTTGGCGATTGGTCGACGGCCGGGTTTTCCCTGTCGGGAAACGGGGCGAACCGAATTACGGCGGATGTTTTGGGCGCCTGGGACACCTCGGTTGTCCAAAAAGCGGGGCTTTACCCTGTGCGCCTGACGGTAACACGAACAGGTTTGCCCGACGTCACCGTGGAACGCCACATCGGCGTGGATCCAGATCTGAGGCCGGGTTGGCCCGTGCGGATGAGCGACCTGATTGGGGTCGAACCCGGCGCAATCTCTATTTTGGATAACTTGGTTGCGGTTGACTTGGAAGGGGATGGCAAGCACGAGCTGATTACCGGGTATCTCGGGCATGTCGTGGTGGTGCGTGAGGATGGCAGCGTTAAACCGGGTTGGCCGCAAACCATGGATAATCGAACCCAACGGGCGCCGATTGCCGCCGATTTGAATGCCGACGGATTTTTGGAAGTCATCGCGGTTACAACCTTTGGTCAGGTTTATGTGTGGTCGCATGACGGGGTGCTTTGGGATGGATGGCCGCGGGCGAAGGCCGCTTTTGGTGGGCAACTTGCCGCGGCGGATCTCAACGGCGACGGAACGATGGAAATCATCAGCACCTCGTACCGTTCCGGGTTTGGCGGCAAAATTGAGGTGTTCCACGCGGATGGTGGCGATTTCCCGAATTGGCCGCGATTCGTTCAGGACCAAGAGTACAACGATCTGTCGCTCCCGGCCGTCGGTGATTTGGACGGCGACGGCCAAAAAGAAATCGTGTTGCTCAACCAAGATGGTGATCTTAACCTGTATGTTTTTCAGTCAAATGGAAGCATTCGTCCGGGTTGGCCGATTGCGCTGTGCCCCGGCCTTGCCGAGCGGGCATGGGCCGCCCCGGCCCTGGGTGATATTAATGCCGACGGTCGTCTTGAGATTGTGATCAACACTGGCTACGACAAAGTCTTCGCTTTTAACGACACCGGCCAATCCTTGCCGGGTTGGCCGTTGGACCTTCCCAATCATGCGTTTCTGGGGTCGCCCGTGCTGGGTGACGTGGACGGCGACACCATTCCCGATGTCGTGTTGGGTGCCAAAAGAACCTTCCTCGATTCCACGCTGTACGCTTGGAATGGGAAAGGCGAGAACTTGCCGGGCTGGCCTTTTGCCGGACCGGTCCCCGTCCACCGCTCGTCTGGTTTCCAACTGATGTCGTTGGTTGATTTGGATGGTGACGGCGCGATGGAAGTCCTCGGCGAGGCCGACCCCGCCCAACGTTGGCTCACCCTCTGGGGCGTGGATGGTAACGGTACCCTGCTCGATACGTTTCCCAAGCCCGTTTCCGCCATGGCCATGCGTTCCAATGCGCCCGCCATCGTGGATTTTGACGGCGACGGTTTGTTTGAGATCGCGCTGTTGGATGGCGGCGGGCACTTTCTAATGTGGGATACGCAAGCGGTGGCGCCGGGGATCGGCCGTTCCTGGCCGATGATTTACCACGATCCCCAAAAAACACGGGCCTTGACCTGCGACCGGCCGCTCCAGATTGTGACCCACCCCGCGGACCAGTTCCCGGCCGCCGGCTGCGCCGTGAACTTGGACGTTGCCGCGGTGGGTGAAGCACCTTCTTTTCAGTGGTACCGTGATGGTGTTCCGTTACCGGGAAAAACCACGGCACGCCTTACCTTTTCCGCGGTTTCATCCGTCGACTCCGGCGATTATGCGTGCCTGGTGAGCAACCCCTGCAACGCGATCTTCACCCAAACCGCGACACTAAGGCCTCGTGAAGGGTTTCGTATTGTGGCTCAAACCGGTGATGCCGCGCCATGTGCCGGGACGATGGTGACCTTGTCGGTTCAAACCGAAGGGGCTGCCGATTTGTCGTTTCAATGGTTTCAAGACGGTGTTGCCTTGGAAGGTGAAGACGGGACCGCGTTGTCGTTTTCGGCCGACCCGGCAACGGATGGAACCTACCAATGTGTGGTTTCCGACGGCTGTGGGTCTCTTTCGTCCGAAGCGATGACGGTACAAGTGCAGACGGCACCCACGATTACCGCGGTCTCGCCCGATGTGACCGTCTGCGATGAGCCGGGTTTTGGGCTTTGGGTCGCCGCGACGGGAGACGATCTCCGCTACCAATGGTTTTTGGATGGTACCCCGATTGACGGCGCCGAGGATTCGACCTTTCCCAATCAGACCCAGGACACGCTCGCGAGCGGGGTTTATACCTGCCAGGTTTCTAACGCTTGCGGGACGGTTATTTCAGCGCCAATCCAAGTCCATTTCAGGCAGTCTCCGAGCATTCAAACCCATCCCGAGGATCAAACCGGCGAACCTGGCGGAACCCTTCGTTTTCGTGTCGCGGCCGAGGGGACGGCCTTGGCCTATCAGTGGTTTCATAACGGAACCTCGCTTGCCGCGACCAACCAAAACACCTTGGTGCTGGCGGCACTGACCGAAGATCATCTAGGGGCTTACCACTGCGTGGTGCAAAATGACTGCGGCGCCCATACCTCTGAAGCAGCCACACTGCGCCTGGAGGGGTTGGCCGCTATTTTGAACCGGCCGGTGGGCCGCATTTCCTGTAGCGGCCACGAAACGACTTTGCGCGTTGCCGCCTCGGGAACGCCGCCTCTGTCCTACCAATGGCTGCACAATGGAAACCCGGTCGCGGGCGGGGTACATTCGGTTTTAACCCTCGTGCAGCCTTCACCGGCGGATACCGGTGTGTACCAATGTCGCGTCACGGGTCCGGGAAACACGGTGCTTTCGGTGTCGACGGCCCTGCTCATTGATTGTGATTTAGCGGATGCAGTGGTTGCTTGGCCGGGCCGGGGCAAACTGTTTACCATCATTGACATGATGCCCGATTTGTAAGTAACTGAGGTAAAGACGGGAGTGCTTTCTAGCTGCCCCCGCAAATCCGCGATCAATCAACTTTTTTGAAAACGAAAAAATCTTCGTTGTTGGTCAGGCCCAAGGGTTTGAAGCCGGCGTCGGCCAGCATTTCAGGGTAAAGCGTATCCCTGTAAAAACCCAGTACCACGCGGTCTTCCGCCAGGTGTTCCTGATCGCGGGTGAAACGGTATTTCTTCTCAATGAAAAAATGCGCATCATCCGTGGATGGTTTGCCCAACTCTTGGGAGTAAACCAAGCCGTTCGGTAGCTGCAGGCTGTGGTCCTCGTGGGGTGGATGCACGCTCAAGACCAACAACCCGCCGGGAACCAGGTGTTCGGCGACCCGGTGCAAACCCGCGCGGTCTTTTTCGGCATGGTAAAGATGGGTACCCAGCATCAAACCCGCTTCTGATCGGATGATGACCCAGGTTCCCCCGGTGGAGACGGCGGCGTCAAATTGAATGCCGAGATCCATTTCGGCGACGTCGCATTCAACCAAACGAATGTTGTCTGGCAGGCGATCCCTGGCGATTTCTAACATCGCGGGACTGAAATCAATGCCGGTAAACGCCGCGGAAGGGTCGGCCTCGGACAAAGCCCGCGCGGTCAGGCCGGTACCAACGCCCAGTTCCAGTATTTTTTTACCCGTGCCCACCACGGCTAAAAGATTTTGGCTCATCGCGCGGTGATCGTAATAGCCACCGTCCATCAACTGGTCGTAATAGCCGGCGATGCCTGCATAGTGACTCATCAAGTCTCTCCTCTAGGAACGTTTCGGGTTTTGTCAAAAGGCGGGATAGACGCCTTTTTTTGAGTCCAGCAGGCTACCACGAACAAAGCTTCGTGTACATGAATTAACTAGCAGGTTTTGGCGATGTGTTTCGCTGATCACACGCCATGGTTTCTTGGGAAGGCGGCAATGAATGTTGTCGCGGGACAGTGGCGAATGAAAGTGAATCCTTCAGCAAAAGGGTTGTCTTTATTGCCTTGAAACGTGTTTTGGCTTGGTGATGGAAGTGGTTGCGTACCTGAGCAATAGCCGGCGGATCAAGAGGCCGCCAATCGGCGGGATATTCCTTTGGATCCTTAGCAATGGTGAGCGCGGGCTAACATCTCGGCGTTGCCTGCTCGGAGCGGAACGGTGCGTGGTGATCCCGCGACCAAACGAAGGGCGGGCCGGACGCCCTGTACAAGACGTCCGGCCCGCGAATTTTGGGACTAACTAGGCGTTGAATTTAGCGGTACAGCTCGATTTCGCCGATGCCGACACCAACGTTGTTGCTTTGAGAGGAAGCGATGAACGCGAACTTGTACGAGGTGTAACTGCCAGGATTGTCGACCACATAAAATTGACCAAAACTGCCGCAGCTCGTGTTGGGATAGTTGTCGGCTTGGTCGGTTGCCACCGTGTCGATCAAGGTCCATTCGGCATCGCCGTTGCGGGCGTAAACCTTCCAGGTACCGGCGAGGTAGGCGGGGGCGTTGCAGTAACCGCGCGAGAGGCGGTAATGGGTAACGACCTGGGCCGTTTGGGTATCGAAGCCGATGGTTGGCGTGGCGTCGGTCGTGTGGGAAATCCACACGTTGGGACCGTTGCTCCCGCCGATAACACCGTCGATGATCGCGCGGGCCGGGTTGGCGTTGTAGTAAGAAGACGCCCACACCGAGTCTTGCACGGTGGTGACCTGGATGCCGCCCTCGGGTGGGATTTCCAGGCCTGGCTGGGTTTCCAACAAGAAGTCGCCTTGTTCGCCGTTGTCACCGTACCAGGTGCCCTGGTATTTGCCGTCGCCGAGGTGGGCGCCGCTGAAGCGGAAGGTGGTTTCGGCCGTGTAGGTGGCGAAGCTGATGCGACCGGCACCGCCCACATCGGTTGCGTCGGTTTCGATGGCACCCGTGCTGAAAAACGAGGTGGGCGCGCTTTCGTTGGCATCGTGGAAATAGAAATGTTTTTTGTTGATTTGACCGGTCAGTGCGATTTGGTACTCGTTGGTGACCACCCCGTCCAGGGTGTTGTCATTGGTAAAAATCCAGTCCAAGGTTTCGGCTTTCGCCGGGTTCGCAAATAATAACACCGCCGTCGCGGCAAAAAACAAAGGGGATAATTTCAAGGGTCGGGACTCCATAGCTTTTGACCTAAGAAACGCGATAACTCGCGGTGATTTTCACTAAACCTCTGGGCTACAACGACCTGTGAAAATGCTCACCGCACCCAGTGGGTGCGCGTCGTGCGCGACCCCGGCCCGCTTTCCTCAAGCCGTTTCGCTCCAGATCTTTAGCGAAAATCCCACGCTCTCATCGCGCTTCTTAGGTCAGAATGTTGCACGGCCTAGGCACCGTGTCTAAACAGCTAGGCCTTTTGGCCCCGTTAACCCGCCAAAATTTTTTTGTTTTTTTAAAGATCGTCCTGGTGCGTGGGCTTTTCTGCGAAATCGAAATCCTTGCCCGGGCCGTGTTTTCGATGAGGTCATGTGTTAAAATGCGCCCATACCCTCATTCAATGATTACATGTCCTCCTTCTCGTTGCGTCGCCCATCAAAGACGGTTGCGGTAACAGGCCCGTGCCCTCGTTCGGTGTTGCGGCTGCCTGTTCGACCCTGCCTGATGTCCATTGCCTTGATGGGGGTTTCCATGGTTCGTGCGTGCAAAATTGCGGCGGTGCTTGCCGTTTGGCTTGGTTCAACGGTTGTTTTCGCCCAATGCATGATGGTTCCGATTTCGCTGGATCGGCGCATCAATGAATCCGAATACATTGTGATGGGTCGGTTGAAGGGCCAAGAAGCTTTTTGGAATGCAGACCGAACCAACATTTACACCGTGAACCGCATCGAGGTAACCGCCTATCTCAAGAACCACGGGCCGTCGGAAATCGCCGTGATTACCCTGGGCGGGTTTGTCGGCCTTGAGGGACAAATCAGTTACCCCAGCTTGAAGCTGGAAGCCATCAACGAATACGTGTTATTTCTCAATGAGGCACCTGCCGCCAAACGAGCCTTTGCGGTGGAGAAACGCGAACCGGGCCTGCGCCAACTCGAACCTTTTGCCAGTGCGCAAGGAGCGCTGACCAAACAAGCCGGCCTTTATTTCGATTTGCTGGCTGAGCAACCTCTGGACGAAACCAAGCTGACCGGTCGCATTTTTCAAAAAACCGGGCAACGTGCGATGACCCCGTCCGGCGACCTGTTCCAAGCGCGCGTGGGCATTACCGGGCCGGTCAAAAAACGCAGCTTGCCGATCACCAGCATTACGCCGAGCACGACCAACGTCGGCACCATCGAGAACAGCGATTTCCTCACCATCGCGGGGAGTGGTTTCGGCGGCACCGCCGACGATGTGTTTTTCGCCAATGCCGACAACGGCGGCGCGACGCTGACGACCGAAGAGGTCGCATCAGATAACGTCTCGTGGAGTGATGGCCAGGTCGTCGTCAAACCCATTTCGAGTGCGGGAACCGGGACCGTGAGTGTCAACGGGCAAACCGGTGCGCTGACCGTGAACTATGCCCAGACCTCGGTGTATTCAGACGCCGGCTTTAATGAGGTTACCCGCCAGTTCTATCGGTTGGTGGATTTAGGTTCCGGCGGTTTGAACTTCACCTACAATACGTCGTTTAATGCCAACGCGCCGGCGGTTGCCGCCTTCGAGCGTTCCCTGGAAACCTGGCGGTGTACGTCCTTTGCCAATTACGGGGTCGATTTTAAAAACACCTCCTCGGTGAGCGCCGCGGCTCGGGACGGGGTCAACATTGTCACCTTCGGTTCACTTGGCGCCGGCGTGCTGGGTAGGGCTAACAGCTTTTTCAACGGGCAAGGCACGGGTTCGTGTACCCAGCATGATTTGGTGTGGTGGCTCTCGGAGCTGGACATTACCTTTGCCCCGGTGCCCTCGAGCGCGAGTTGGAATTTTGGCCCCGACGCCTCCACCGCGAGTGAGCAGGATTTCGAAACCGTGTCGCTGCACGAGTTAGGGCACGGCCTGGGTTTGGGCCACCGCATTGCACCGGGATCCCTGATGCACTTTTCCTCCTCGCGGGGCAACGACGTGCGCACCCCGGACGCCGCCGAATTAGAGGGTGTTGAAGATCGTCTGACGGCGAGTGCCAACCTGTGTTTCATTCCGGGCGCGATTAGCGGAACCATGCAATTGTTGAATTCGGGCAACTGCGCGTTGCGCACGGCCGCGACCCCCGACCTGGCGGTCACCAAAATCGTTGACGACAGCAGCGTCACCGAGGGACAGACCCTTACCTACACCATTACCGTGAGCAACGTCGGCGAGGGCGATGCGACCAATGTCCAGCTCACCGACAACCTACCCAACGGGGTGACGCGCACCGCCACCGCGGCCAATGCTTCCCAAGGTTCTTTTACCGAGGGCAGCGGGCTCTGGAACATCGGCAGCATCGCGGCCGGCAACAGCGCGACCCTTGGTCTGGAAGTGACCGTGGATGCCGGTGCCTCGGCCTTAAGTCAGCCGATCACCAACACCACCAGCAATCTGAGCCTCAATGAAACCGATGCCAATGGGAGCAACGATGTCGGCAGTGTCGGCATCACGGTGGCGAGCAACCAACTCGATTTGGCCGTGACCAAAAGCGTGGACGACAGCACCGTGGAAGAGGGACAAAGCATCACCTTTACCGTGACCGTCACCAACAACGGCCCTTTGCAGGCGACCGGCGTTTCGCTCAACGATACCTTGCCGGCGGGGTTGACCCTGGGCGCCACGGTGCCGAGTCAGGGTTCCTTCGGCGGCGGTGTCTGGACCATCGGGACCTTGGCCAACGGGGCGAGTGCCACCCTGACCATGGCGGCGACGGTTAATTTGGGCGCGAGTTCGCTGAGTCAGCCGATCACCAATACCGCCAACGGCTTGGCGGTGGATCAGGAGGACACCAACGCCGGCAACAACAGCGCTTCCGCATCGATCACGGTCAGTGACGAACTCGATCTGGCCGTGGCCAAATCCGTGAGCGATGCGAACCCATGTGTGGGCGTACCTTTCACCTATACCTTGACCGTGACCCGCACCGGCGCCGCGCGGGCGACCGGCGTCTCCCTCACCGATGTGTTGCCCAGTGGCGTGGCGCGCACAAGTACCCCGGTGGTTCTGTCCCAGGGGAGTTTTACCGAGGGAACCGGTTTGTGGACCGTCGGCACCATGGATCCGGGGGTTACCGCGACCTTAACCATGGAAGTTGCATTGCAGGCAAGCGCGGACGGCCAAATCACCAATACCGCGAGTAGCTTGGCCCTGGACCAGACCGACACCAACGCCGCGAACAACAGCGACAGCGCGGGTGTGACCGCCAACCGACCGGTTTCGATTACCACCGATCCGGTAAGCGCGGCCGTTTGCCAAGGCCAACGGGTGACCTTAACCGTGGGTGCGACAGGCGGAAACCTGAGTTATCAGTGGTTTTTTCAAAGCAACCCGATGGCGGGTGAAACAGCGGCGAGCCTCGAATTCACGGTAGCCGGATCGCAAAACGCCGGTTCCTACCACTGCGAGGTAAGCAACGCCTGCGGTACCGAGGTTTCCGGCAGCGCGCTGGTGACCTTGACCGACGGCTCCTTGGCGGTGCGGGTTGATCCCCCGATTGGGATCCGCGGGATTGAACCGATCACGCTGGAGGCAATCATTGATTGCGCGTTGCCGGGGACAACCCTGTTGTGGACGGATCTGGACACGAGCCAAACCTTCACGAGCAATCCCTTGCAACTGAGTAATGAAGCGGTGTCAACCACGCTGAACCTGTTGGTCGACGACGGCAATAGCACGGTCGACACCGACGTGATCGTTTTGGTGGCCGCATCAGACGTCTATTTCGACTACAACGACGACGGATGCAACAACATCCGCGACCTGTGGGCCTTGGCGGCGGATTGGGTCAGCGCGGATTTCGCCAACGACCCCAACGGCGACGGCGCCCTCAACATCCTCGACTTACTCCACATCAACCTGCAAGACGACCTCAACTGCGCCCCGTAATCGCGTCACACAAGCAAGAAGCGCCCGCATCACCGCGGGCGCTTCTTTGCCTTACAAAATCTGCCGACGGTCGCGCGGCCATTCAAGGGTTGCGCGTTGCAACGCCGGATGTCCTTTTCCGCGACATTCAAATGCCGGAGATCACTAGTTTTGCCGTGCTTGACGCCTTGGGTGAAGCGCCGGTTTTTTCCGCATCGACAAATCCACCCTGGTGTATCTTGGCAAAATCAAACGGGTGACCAGGGAAGCGGGCCGAACCTGTGTCTATCTCACGGAGGAGACCCCACTCAAGGTAAGCCGACGCCGCAAAAAAGCCTTCCTCGCCGCCATGCAGGACGCGTCCACGCATTTGCGCTCTTAAACCTAAGAAGCGTGATAACTCGCGGTGCTTTTAGCTAAACCTTATGTGTAGCGGGGCACCTCGCATCTCGGAAACCAAAAATAGCGTGATGTGATGTCCCAGCCACTCGATTTTGAAGCTAATGTGTTTAATACACAGAAGTTTAGCGGAAATCCCCGGCAGCTTGG
>NZ_JAFREP010000038.1 GCF_017377855.1 Acanthopleuribacter pedis | reverse complement strand
TTCAGCCTAACCAGGGGTAATTCGCCTTCGGCTCACGTTTAAAATGAGTGGTGGTCCCCGCTTCGCGGTGTGCCAACCCCGGCGGGGTTGGCCGGATCATCGCTTATCCTTGCCCCGCGACCCTTCTCGCTACGCGCCGTCGAATTGGGGTTTACCCGCGGCCGCGCGCGGCCCGTTTTGCCTGCTCCTGCTCCAAGGCCTTAAAGGCCTCGATGATTTCATGGGTTTTCTCAGGATCACCGCCCACATCCGGGTGATGGCATTTCAACAGGAAGCGGTAACGGGCCTTGATTTCGTCCCAGGTCATCAACACATTGACACCCAACACCTCGCTCGACAAACCCAACCCCTTTCAGCCTAACCAGGGGTAATTCGCCTTCGGCTCACGTTTAAAATGAGTGGTGGTCCCCGCTTCGCGGTGTGCCAACCCCGGCGGGGTTGGCCGGATCATCGCTTATCCTTGCCCCGCGACCCTTCTCGCTACGCGCCGTCGAATTGGGGTTTACCCGCGGCCGCGCGCGGCCCGTTTTGCCTGCTCCTGCTCCAAGGCCTTAAAGGCCTCGATGATTTCATGGGTTTTCTCAGGATCACCGCCCACATCCGGGTGATGGCATTTCAACAGGAAGCGGTAACGGGCCTTGATTTCGTCCCAGGTCATCAACACATTGACACCCAACACCTCGCTCGACAAACCCAACCCCTTGTTTTTAATCACCTTGACCCGTCGCGACTTTCCGTAACGCGCGGTTGCATCCTGTTGCGACAGGTACTCGAGCCGCAGGGTTTCGTCCATGGCACTCAATTGCAACAAGGCTTCCATGTCGGCAAAGCGCCGATCCCACTGCTCCTTGGCCCTCGGTTCCAATCGATCCCGCAAAAAGAAATACTTACGCAGCGAGGCCTCATCCAAAAAGGCACGCAAAAACGACCAAGACAACGCACGTTTCTCCGCAATATCACTTACCCGGTCAGGGTTAAAATATTCCCATTGCAGCTTGAGTACCAAACGGGCCGCAACCCCGGCCGGCAGCCCCCAGTGCTCGGGAATACCGGGATACCCCTCGCTCAAGCGACGCTCATAACGCAGCCACTCGGGACGGCTGACGTAATCCGAAATCAAAGCATAACAAGAAGGCGACACAACCACCTCAGCAGGGAATCATGCCGACAATTGTAGCAAAGGATATCTGGACTCACGACCCAAGCAGGGACAGTCACCCTTAAACCCGCGCTTACAAAACACTTTCTCAGGATGGGCTGGATGGTTAGAAGATGCGGCGGGAACGTTGCCACCCTCTTCTCCCACTTCCCGACCGCGGATGAAGCCGTCACTTCGGGAAACAAAAACCAACACAGCATACCCACAGGGTAACAGTCACGCGTAAACTAATGGTTTTATAAGTGTTGTTTTACTTCGACCATACAATTTTAATTTTGGGCAAACGGAGCTACGGCTTTATCCGCATGCGCCATCCAACACAAAAGGGAAAACGGCCCCTCGCCATCCTCATCCTATCCTGCCCATCCTGAGAAATAAAAAAACCAAACCGGAGCTACGGCTTTATCCTCATGCGCCATCCAACAAAAAAGGGAAAACGGTCCCTCGCCATCCGTGACGGATCACAGCCTCCCGAGGTCGACCAACCTCACCCACCGATCCCGCGATGCTTTAATACCTGAGAAATGCCCTAATCCAAATCCTTTAGCCGGTTCACGACGCCCAGCAGCCTATGCCCAGCGGCGGGCTACTTCCGATCTTTAGTTTTATCGGCCTGACCCCGATAAACCAGGCACATCTTGATGTTGCAAGATCATCGAAGCAAAAAGCACCTGATCCCCTGAACCTAGCCATTCGCGCATTTTGGGCGCCCCTCTTGGTACAGGTTACGATCTTTTTTTCCGATTCGAGTAGGCCGATATGAACGCTCCTCATCCCAACCCCGAGCACACCGACCCATCCGGGGACCCGCGCGACAACGAACGCCAAGCAGCGAGGCTGTTTGATCTCCTCCGCGGCGCGGACCCGCGGGCTGTCGAACAGTGGGTGCTTAAACAAACCGCCCATACCAACCCGGATGTTGCGAATCGGCTGGCTCTATTGCTACGCGAAACGGAAACAACCCATGCGGCCGACCCGGCGAAAACACAACATGAAGACCCTACCGCAACGCTTTCCTTCGACCCTTCACCGGAACCTGCCTTCCCCGTGGAAGCGGCGATGGGCCCAAAAGAGCGCTCGGGTCTGGAACCGGGAAGTACCTGCGGTCCCTTTCGCATCGAACGGGTGTTGGGTAGCGGCGGTATGGGTACGGTTTACCTCGCCGACCGCATTGACGACCTAGACCTGAAAGTTGCTTTGAAAACCCTGTTCCTGCCGAATGAACGATCACGCTTGTTGTTTCAGCGGGAATACCGCATTTTGGCCGGCTTACGCCATCCCAATATCGCCCATGTCATTGATGCAGGCGCATTACCGAGCGGGCACCCCTGGTTTGCCATGGAATACGTGGCGGGCCAAACCCTGGATAGGTACCTCACCAACGAACGCCCCGATCTCAAAGCGCGGCTCACCTTGTTTCTGGCCGTGTGCAGCGCGCTGAGTCACGCCCACCAGCACATGATCATTCACCGCGATTTAAAACCGCACAACATCATGGTGCAAACCAACGGCTCGCCCAAATTGTTGGACTTCGGGTTGGCCGCTTCACTTAATCCCGATACGGGAAAACAGAATACGGTGACAATTCAAGCCGACCAGATGATGACCCCCGCTTACGCCTCACCGGAACAGGTGAACGGCGGGCGCCTCAGTGCCACATCCGACGTATACAGCCTCGGCATGGTATTTTATGAAGTCCTCACCGGAAAACGCGCCTATGAGGTCGACACCCATAATTTGCGTGATCTGGTTCACGCGGTGAACGAGGCGCCGATTGTCAAACCGAGTTTGGTTCAGGATCCAAACAACCCACACATTGGTTTATTTCAAAGACAATTGCGGGGTGACTTGAACCGAATCGCGCTCAAAGCCTTGGAACGCGATCCGGCCGAACGTTATGCCAGTGTAGAAGCTTTTGCCGCGGATGTTCGCGCCTATATGGGCGGATTACCCATCAGCGCGCGCCCCGCAACGCGGCTCTACCGGTTCCGTAAATTTCTGGCACGCAACCCTTGGCCGATGGGTTTTGCCGGTGTATTGATCCTGGGGTTAACCTTATTTTCGAGTTTCGCGGCCTCGCAACGGGTCGCCATCATGCAGGAACGCGACCGCGTGGCCAAAGAAAAACGGACTGCCGAGCAGGTCACCCAATTTCTCATTTCTTTGTTTGAACAGGTCGATCCAGATTTAACGCCCTCCGGCCAAGTCAGTGCCTATGACGTGATGGAACAAGGGCGCAGACAGGTCAGTCATACCCTCGCCGACGAGCCCGAGGTTCAACGTCGGCTCATGACGACCATGGGTCGTGTGTATCGCGCCTTGGGTTTCCACGAACAATCGCAAGCGCTGCTGGAAAAAGCCCTGCTCCGCGTTCCCGAGCAGGATCACGAAGCCTACCCCGCCAAGTTGGAACTCGTACGGACCCTCATCGCACGCAACCAGTTCACCGTTGCTGAGAAACATCTGGAAGAACTGTTAGACCGCTGGGATCTGGAAACCGCCCCTGAGAAAGCACGCCTCTTGGCGCACACCCAAGCCCACCTCTACTTGCTCCAAGGGCGCTACCGGCAAGCCTTTGCGTTGTTTGAAAATTTGGCACCCGATGTTCATCGGCTACCCTCCCGTGAACAAGAAACCTACCACCGTCATCGCGCGGAACTCCTTTCGCTGCTGGGTCGCTACCAAGACGCCTTGACCGAACAACGCCGCTTGTTAACCGTTTTGCGCGACCGACACGGCGAGACCCATTCAGAAATTGCCGAAACCCTTATGGCCGTGACAACTCAGAAAATGCATCTGGGTCAACTCGACGAAGCCCGGCAAACTCTCGGCCAGGCCGAAGAAATTTACCAATCGTTGTTTGGGGACGACCATCCATGGCGGGTCCTTTGCACCGCGCGGCATGCCGAGATTCTCAAAGCCCAAGCTCACTACGCTGAGGCCGCCCCCCTGCTGACCGCCGGTCTCGAAATGGCGCGTAAGTATTACGGTGAAAATCATTTACAAACGGCCGCCATGTTGAATATTTTAGGCGCGGTTCACCATGACGAGGGCCGGTTGACCGAGGCGGAAACCTATTATCGGCAAGCATTGAACATGCGCATCGCTTTACTCGGTGAACAACATGTCTTGGTTGCAGGCAGCCTTAACGATCTCGCCGTTTTGCTGAACCATCAGGGACAACCGGAAACGGCGGAACATTTGTACCGACGCGCGGTGGCGATTCAGGTATCCCAAATCGGCGACCGGCATCCCCACGTGGGTCAGGTTCTCAACAGCCTCGCGGTGCTGCTAAAAAACCAAGGCCGCTACGATGAGGCGGAACCGCTTTACCGCCGATCCCTGGCCATCAACATGGCGGCGCTGGGCGAAAAGCACCCGCTCGTCGCAGCCAATTACCATACGTTGGGTGCCTTTTACCACGCACAACGAAACTTCGAAGAGGCGGAACACAGCTACCTCAAGGCAATGATCCTAAGGCGGGAACTTTTCGGGGAAACCCATCCGAGGATGTTGAGCACCCTCAACAATCTGGGCGCCCTGTACCTGACCCAAGGTCGCTACAAAGATGCCGAACCCCTGTTGCACAAGGTTTATTCCGCGCGAACCGCAACCTACGGCGTGGATCACCTCCGCGCCGCGGTGAGCACCCAAAATTGGGGTGCCCTGCTGGCGGCCAAAGGGGCCTACCAAGAAGCCGAGACCCAACTGCAACAAGCATTGCGGGTCTACACGGCGGCGCTTGGCCGCAAGCATCGACGGGTCATTGTGTGTGAAGCGGCCCTGGGCGAACTCTATCTGTCGATGGGGGATCTAAAACGCGCGGAACAGCATTACCGCACCGCCTTAACCCTCGGTAGTGCCCTGTTGGAGGAGACCCATGTCGAATTAATTGAATGGCGCACCGCACTTGCCGAAATCTTGCTACTGGGCGGCAATCCATCCGCTGCCGAAGCCAACCTGTTACAGGCGGAAACCGTCGCCCAATCATTAAGTACCAAGGGTCCCCTCGCCATGGTTCATAAGGTTCGGGCCCTTCAGTTCCGGCAGGAGGGGGCCCTTGCAAAAGCCGAATCCTTGCTGCGCCGCCTGCTGGCCGAGCACGGAGGAAAAAAGGCGAGGGCATTTGAAGAAGGCGCGGAAATTCGTCTTGAATTGGCGGACCTTCTCGCGGTGCGCGGTAACATGAAGGAGGCGAACCCTTTGTTAACCGAGGCGGCGGCATACTTCGGCGCCCACCTACCCGCAAACCATGAAAAACATCTGGTGGTGCAGTCGATTCGAGGCTTCCTTTTACGTGAATCGGGTCAAACCGACGAAGCCCGGTCGTTGCTTGACAGCAGCCTCCAAGCCCTGGAGGATCGGCTGGGGAGCCGTCACTATTTCACCCAAGCGGCACGCGCCAGAGCAGCACCCAAAACGGTCCACTAAAACCGCCGCCTGCTTGATTCAGACATCCGTGAAGTTGTCACCGTCGCGAGACCGCCCCGGCAACAATCCTCCGTTGTTACCTCGGGGTCTATCGCGATGGTGAAATAAACTGTACCACCACCGAATGCCTACCGTCGGGAAGCGACGCGGTATGGGAGAAACCCCGGCGGTGCGAGCGGCGCATTGTTCCCAAGGAAAGAACAAAGCCCAAGGGCGCAACATTCAACCGATCCCAACATTCTCGCGCGGAAAAGGTCCTATCCTTGACACATTGCGGCATTCTCCTTGACACATGGTCACGCAAGTCCTTAATATGAATGCGGATTGGAATGCGTTTACCACCTACCGAGCGATTGACCTGCAGGATGATTCTTGACCAACCGTCGTGCAGTTTCAAATTTTCCCCACCCTCCCGGGTCGGGCCCCCGCAATCCGGGCGGCATGGCCATGGACGGCGCGACAGTCGAGGAACGCCCCAATTCCGCAAGCGGTTAACCGCCTTTTCGGCCGGCGACCACCTTTCCCATGCGTGAAAAGCGCTCGGGGATTAGGTGAGATTGTGGTATGAGTTACCTATAACAACCCCACAACCCACGGCACGGCGCCGCCGGCCACACCCCCACCAAGCCGTACCCTTCCCCCGCCGGCTTTTGCAACACGACCCTTTTCGGAGCGAGGTAGTATGTTTCCTGTAGTCATTTCTCTTCTACTCGCCGCGAGTTTGATCGGCTTCACGTACTTTTCATTTGTGAAATTATCGATTGTGCGAGCCCTGCAACCCGCGGTGCGTTGGGATCATGTTGGCGATCGTGTCACCAATCTCATTAATCTTGGTTTTCTCCAAAAACGCATGTTGTCCATGGACCTCAAACCCGGCCTCATGCACTTCGTCATCTTTTACGGGTTCACCACCCTGCTGTTCCGCAAAATTCAGTTGATCATCATCGCGTACGACGAGTTTTTCGTGTACCCCGGCCTGATCGGCGGTTTGTACGCCACCTTTAAAGACTTCATCGAGTTCGCGGTCATTTTGGCCGTGCTTTACTCCTTTTACCGCCGTTTCGTCCTAAAACCCAAACGTCTGGAACCCAACAAAGAAGCCATTGTCATCCTCTGCATGATCATGACCATTATGGTTACCGACTTCTTGTACGACGGCTTTAAGTTCGCGCTCTACGTGGATACCAACGAAGGTTTGGCACACGAGGCGTCCTTTGCCTTTATCGGCGGCGCGCTCGGCAAGGCCTTTTCCGGCATTCCGCCCGAAACCTTGGAGATCCTCTACAAAGGCTCCTACCTGATTCAAATGGTAACGGTTTTGGCGTTCCTGGTGATCCTGCCGATGGGCGAGCACTTCCACATTGTGACTGCCTTACCCGCCCTGTTCTTCAGCGCCCAGGGCCCGCTCAACAAGGTGCCCTCCGCCGACCTCAGCGCCTTTTTCGACGAGGAAGAGGAAGAAGAGGAGGAGGACGAGGACGATGAGGACGAATTTAAGGTCGGAGCCCATACGGCCAAAGACCTGTTGTGGAAAGACGCACTCGACGTATTTACCTGTACCGAATGCGGCCGCTGTAAAGACGCCTGCCCCACGTTCCTCACCGACAAACCCTTGTCGCTCAAATGGGTCAACGACAGCATCAAACACCACCTCTTGGACCACCGCGACACCCTCTTGAAAGACGCCGACCAAATCGAAGAAGACGAATTACCGCCTTTGGTGGGCGACGTCATCTCCGAGGACACGCTGTGGGCTTGTACCACCTGCGGTTACTGCGAACAGGCTTGCCCCATCGAACTGGAGCACTTGAGCAAGTTCTACCGCATGCGCCAGTACAAGGTCATGATTGACGCCGAGGTTCCCGAGGAACTGCAAAACGCCTTCGACAACTACGAACGCGCGAGCAACCCTTGGGGCCTGAACTCCGATACCCGCGGCGACTGGGCCGAGGACTTGGATGTACCGGTCGTTGAAGACGCCGAGCAGGTCAAGGAACTCGACTACCTGTTTTACGTGGGTTCCGCGCAGTCTTTTGACTCGCGCAACCAAAAAGTCGCCAAAGCCTTTGTGAAAATCCTCAAAGAGGCCGGCATTAAGTTCGCCATCCTCGGCGCGGAAGAAGGCTCCACCGGCGAATGTGTTCGCCGCGCGGGCAACGAGCTGCTGTTCCAAATGCTGGCGATGCAATTGACGGAGACGCTGAACGAGTACGAGGTTACCAAAATCGTAACCTGCGATCCCCACGCCTTTAACGCGTTGAAAAACGAGTATCCCGAGTTCAACGGCAACTACGAGGTCATTCACCACACGCAATTGATCAACCAATTGCTGGCCCAGGGCAAAATCAAGGTCAACGCCGACTTTGAGCGCGTGATCTACCACGAGCCCTGCTACCTCGGTCGCCACAACAAGGAATACGAGGCACCGCGCCAAATCATCAACAAACTCACCAAGGACACCCCGCTCGAGTTCGACATGAACCGCGAGAAGTCGATGTGCTGTGGTGCCGGCGGCGCGCGCATGTGGATGGAGGAAACCATCGGTTCCCGCATCAACGTGACCCGCGTGGACCAAGCCATGGAAAAGAACCCCAAGGTGATCGCCACGGCTTGCCCCTACTGCACCATCATGCTGACGGACGGTGTGGCCCACCACAACAAGGAAGAAGAGATCCAAACCAAGGATATCGCCGAGTTGGTGGCGGAGGCCATGGCCTAACCAACGCGGAACCCAAAACAAAAAGCCCGGCAGGTCGCCGGGCTTTTTTTGTTTTGGCTGAGGATGTGAGCGCCGCGCCCGAGGCGCAAGCGGTTAGCCAATCAGGGACAACAGATCACTGTCGTTGCTTCCGTTGTTTTGGACGCTGCTCAGGGCGTCTTCAGCAGAGGATTGGCCCAATTGGGATTCACTTAACGCTTGGGCGTTGGCGAGGTTCAGCAAGTTGGTGGTGCCGCTGCTTTCGCCGTTATTAATCGTGGAGAGGATCGAGGTCGCATTGTCGGCGGCGATTAACGAGGGCAATGCGCTGTCAAGCTGGTCCAGAGCCTCGGCTTCCTCGGAAATTTCCACGCTGTCTGCTTCAGGTTGCGTCACCGTCGTGGTTTCTTCACTGTCCGTTTGCGCGGTTTGATCGGTGCCCCCCGCGGCCAAGCTGTTTAGCAAGGATTGCGATTGCGAAGAAAGTCCGTTGAGTTCCATGTTCCCTCCGTGGTCAACTGCTCACCGACAGACGAATCCTTTTATGTGTCGGCTACCCCAACAGACAATGTGGTGCCTAAAAGGTTCAATAAGCAAGTTTTTTCACAAAAAAAATTAGGCACCCAAGCCCATGCCGGCGTTCACCAGCACTTTAATGCTCTGTTCGCTGTCCGCGGCAACCTCAAAAGCCCGTCCCAAATCATCGGCCGGAAACACATGGGTCACCATCAAACGCACCAGAGATTCCGCCAATTGCGGCTGCTCCGCCAACAATGCGACGGCCTCGCGGAAATCGCCACAACGGCTACTCATCAGGGCCACGCCCCGCTCGCACAGGGCGCGGTGCAAGGGCGCAACCGGTGCATCCGCCGCCGGCACCTGGTCGTCGGCCCACACCAGCACGGCACCACGCGGCCGTACCAAACCGACCTCCTCGGCCGGGTTCGGCCGAATCACGGCGTCAACCTCGTCCCAACTTCCCACGATGGCAGCGTCAAACCGCGGCAGGTCGCCGCCCTTCGGAAAACGCCGCTTGGAATCGGCCCAGTCGGCCTGGCTTTGCTTGAGTCGTGCGTACGCCTTTTCAACCGGCAAACGATGGAACACCCGCGTTTCCCCGCACACGGCGGTTTGCATGAGTTCACTTTCAACCACGGCGTCCGGCACGGACGGCGACACCCAAATATGCACGTTGCCGCGTTCGCGGCGCTGGAACGGCCACTGGAAATGCAGGTGGTGATGACGACCCGGCAATAAGGTCAGCTCATCCACCACCAGCGCGGTGAGCTGGTCCAAACCCATCACCTCGCGACCGTGGGTCGATTTGAGGTGCACGGCGCGTTTGGCCATGGTCAGCGCGTCGCGTAAGCCGGCGGGACGCCCGGTGGTATCAAACACCAAGTCGAATCGCCCTTCCAGCGCAGTAGCGTCCACTTGGTTGAGGTCCACGCCGTTGTCGGCACCTAACTGTTTGGCCACATCCAACAAGGCGGGATGACGTGAAAGCGCCTGAATTTCGAAATGACGGCCGCTCTGTTCGCGCCACGCGGCGAGGGCGGCAACGGTGAGCAGACCGAGCCGGCGTGGGCCGAGCACGGCCACGGTTTCACCGTCGCGCGGCGCGGATGCTTTCACGCCGTGCAGGGCGGCGGCAAAGGGTTCCACCAAGGCGGCGGCGAGCGGATCCACCGCTTCCGGCACGGCCACAATCCCCCCCACGGGCGCCAGCACCCAGGCCCCAAAACCTCCTGGCAACTCATTTATTCCGAGGGTAATACGCTCGGGACATTGGGTTTCGAGACCGTTGCTGCAAAAGGGACAGTCCACCTCTAGGTTGCGGCTCTTGTGGGACGCGTTGATTTCGACCACCACCCGCCGGCCGCGGTGGAAACCGGTCATTTCATGGCCGATCACTTGAGGCAAAGGGTACGGCAGGAAACGTCGCGCCAAATCGGTGGAGCAAACGCCGCACCGCTCCACGCGAACCGCCTCGTAGCCAGGACCGAGCGACAAGCGTTTTTGCTTGTTGCGCGAAACCTCCCAGCCCAGCGCGGCACTGCCGCGATAATGATAGACCGCCTGCTCAAATCCGCCGGATTCGGTATATTCGGACGCTAAAAAGCGGATGTCTTCCATGATTTCTCCCACCATGTCTGCCATGGTACCCATCGCTGCTTATTCCCGGTGAAATACGGTCTGCCCTTCCTTCGCCTTGTAGGGTTTCTTGCCGTTCTCAGCGTGGGGCGCGCAATAACTGATTTTTTCTTTGACACGGGTAACGCGAAGAAAACCCTTGGACACCAAGTCCTGGTCCAAAAGTTCCCCGGTGTCGGGATCGCGAATTTCTTCAACAAAACCAACGCGTAAAATGTCGCCGACGGAAACCCCTTCGCGGGTGCCGCGGTTGATCAGAATCGTTTCGCCACGCGCTTTAATCACTTTTCCGCGCCAGGTAATTGAAGGGAGACGATCTTTTAAGAAGGCGATCACATTATCGCAGGCTTTCGCAATCACGCGACCGGCAGGTGTTTTCTTAAAGGCATCAAAATCGCCCGCATAATCAACGTCCTGCACGGTCACCCGCACGCCGGCCTGCCGTACTTTTTCTTCGAACCGGTGCGAGGCGATCTCCTGACCGGTTGTCACATCCACAAGCGACACCGTTCCCGAAATGATCGAAGCCCCGCCCTTAAAGCGTAAACCGATGCCCTGAACCCGTGCATTGGCACCTTTACCGGAGGTCCCATCGTCAAATGAATCGATGGTTCCTTTAATGATGAGTTGGGCGGGCGTCATGAGCCCGGTTTTGGCCGTTTTATCGCCGGTGACCACCCTGCCGGATTGCGCCAAATCCTGCTCGTCCATTGCCCGGTTGCGCATATCCGCGGTAGCGATTACGATAAAGTGGCCCGAGTTATTCAGTCGTTCGGTGAGAACCGCATCCCAGGCATCGCCCAGGTTCCACCGAGCACTGGCCCCGGCGCGATTTTCAAAATCACTCACTTGCACCGTATACCGCAGCCCGCCTTGTGCTTGAACGTGTGTCACAAACGGGAGCATCAAGAAACACATCCATCCCCATCGTGCGCACGCGGACAGCAATGAAACGCGTGATTGGTGCGTTTCAACAACCATCGTTGCCTCCTTGCAATTGATCATTCGGTATACCATGCATCATAATGCCGCGCGAGGCGCATCGCAATCACAGAACGAAACCGACGGTGCCGCGACCTCCATTCGGATTCCGGCAAACACCTTGCTAATACCCCTTTTACAAAGGGCGCGGTCTAGCCGCCCCGCCACGAAAGACCTTGTCCTGCTTGCCGGAGCCCGCCAACTTGAGCATTTTCCGCCCCATCCTCTTGCACACGTGGTTGCTGTGCCTCATCGTGGTGCCGCCGCTTCAGGCGTTGCCCAACCGCCCCACGGATTGGTACGTCTACGGCGAGGCCGACGTGTCCGGCTGGAAAACGAGCATGGTGTTTGACAGCCAAGGCCGCGGCTGGCTCGGCGGGGTGTTCAACAAGCCAACACGGCACAGCTTGTGGTTTTTCGACGGTCGGCGCTGGCGACCGCGCACCGACTTTCCGGTCACCACCAAACGTTCGTATGTTCTGGCGGTTGACGGGCAAGACCACTGTTGGGTGGTTCCTTTTGCCCCGTATACCGAAAACGGCGACCCACGCCAACACTTCGACATCTGGCATTTCGACGGCAACACCTGGCAAGCCCGGCCCATTGTAAAAAGCGGGTTGTGGCCGCAAGGTATGGCGATGGTCGATGCGAATCTGGGGTTTCTGGTGGGTAACAACCGTCGCATCATGCGTCTGGACAAAACCGGGTTCAAGGTTTTCCAAGCCAAACCCAACAAACGCGCCGCCGCGTTACCCCTGAGCGAATTGCAAAAAATGAATTTCCTCAATGTCACCCTAACCAGTCCCAGCCACGGTTTTGCTTCCGGGAGCAACGGACTTGTCGTCGAATACCGCGACGGCGAATGGGCGATGCTGGATCTCCCCCGCGACATGGAAACACTGATTTTTAACCGCCAGCACGTTGACCGGGACGGGGCCTTGTGGCTCGCCGCCGAATCCGCGGTGGCCCGCTACCACGGCGGCAAGTGGACCAGTTGGCACGACCTCCCCACACGCGGCCCGATTAGCGATCTGTGCATTCAGGCCCCCGACCGCGGTTATGCGGTGGGCCACAACGGCATGGTCCTCTTCTTCGACGGCAGAAGCTGGCAAAACGCCATGTTGCCAGGCGATGTGCACGCCCAGTTAATCGAGGAAGACGCTCTGGGCAACCTTTGGATTCTGGGTGACGGGAAAATCTACAAAAACACCGATGCGGGTCCGCCCAAATTACGCGCGATCCAAACCCCGCAAGCCATACCCTTTTATCCCTCTAAAAACCATCTGAACATGGTTGATGCCAACGGCGATGAGCGCCTTGATCTGGTCATCGCCGACGACCAATCCCTCATGGCTTACCCCAATGACGGGCTTGGCTTGTACGGTTCCCCGGAAAAGCTGTGGCACCTGAATGGGCAGGGCGCGGTAACCCACGGCCTGCCCGCGTTTTTATTCGACGGAAACCTGCCGGAATGGCTCGTCATCACCAACTTACCCGACACCAACCCACTGCTGGCTTCCGGCAATCTCGGCTACAAGGTGCTCCAAAACGACATCGCCGCCACCGAACGAAGCGCCCTTCCCGACATCAACAAGGTGCTGGATCTCGACGGGGACGGCGACCTTGATTTGTACCAGATCCAACCCATCAATACCTCGGCCAACCACCGACTGGTTGAAAACCGCAACGGACGGATGGTGCCGCTGCCGGCCGATACCTTACCCGCCACCTCAGCCTTTTTGGTTTGGGGCGATCTGGACGGCGACGGTGATTTGGACGCCCTCGACCAGGGTTTCTCGCGTGAAACCACCATTGCCTACCGCAACGACGGGCACTTCACCTTCACCCCTTTTGCCGACAGCATCGGCATGGAAGGCTCGACCGGCTACGGATACGGTTCCTTCCTGCTCGTAGACTTTGATGTGGACGGCGATTTAGACATCCTCAGCGTTCGTGATCGCCTGGAAGCGTGGCAAAACGACAGCCGCGGCTTCTTTACCAAAGCCGAAGAACGGTTCCCGAACATCCCACTCAAGCCGGACTCTTTTGGTCAAATCGTGAACCTGGGCGACCTCAACCACAATGGTTTTCCTGAAATTTCCCTGGCCCTGCACAGCACCGGCGCCCATTATCTGCTGACCCGCACCCAACGCGGCGACTGGGTCAATGTGGCCGACCAAATGCTCGTCCGCCCCCCCGACGCCTTTTTCCCCGGCGTGGATTTAGACCACGACGGCGACCTGGACTTGATCGGCCTGGAAAACAGCAGGCTCACCTTTTATGAAAACCAAATACAGGGGGACCGCGCCATCACCATCACCTTGATCGGCCCGCCCCAAAACCGCGCCGCGATGGGTGCCGACATCCGTTTGTACCGAGAACACCCCAATGGCCGGGTCGACCTGGTTGGAACCCGCGCCGTCGAGGCGGTCAACCATCACGGCTGGGGACACAGCCTGGATCGACGGCACCACCTCGCCACCCCCCACGAGGGCCCACACCGCTTGGAAGTTCGCTTTAACGGCCGGCTCCACCAAAGCGTTGCCGAGGTGATGCCGGGCCAACACATCACCCTGCAGGCCCACCCACCCATTGTCGACGGCCTTCACACCCTGATGTACCGCATCCAACTGAGCCCCCGTTTCGCACGGCTCTGGTTGGAAGCGCTCAAGCTGCTGTTGTTTTTCACTTGCATCGGCCTAACCAACCGGTTCTTGGTACGCCGAAAAGCCACACCGCTCTCCTACCCCTTCCGGGCGCTCATCATGGCCGTCTTTCCCCTCTATGGGTTGATCGCCCTGGCAACCACGGCCTACACGGCCCCGGTCCAACTGGCCGCGGTCGCGCTGTACAGCGCCTTGATCGCCGGTGCCGCCCTCGTCGAATGTGGCCTGCCCGCCTGGTACCGCGCCCATTTCATCGGTCCCTACAAAATACTGGGCATCGTCGGCGAAGGCGGCATGGGCGTGGTCTACCGCGCCCGTGACGTGGTGCGCGGCCGCATTGTCGCGCTCAAAACCTTCCCGGCTGAATTGACCTCGGATCGCGAGGTTCGCAAACGCTTCCAACGCGAGGCTGCCATCCTCAAATCGCTGCAGCATCCCAACATCGTGCCCGTTTTTGAAACCGGTGAATTCGACGGTCGCGGCTTTATCGCCATGGAACTCCTGCAAGGCGTCACGCTCAAGCGCATCGTGGCCGAGCAAAAGCAAATCAACTGGCGCACGTCCCTGGACATTTTCACCGCCATCGCCAAAGCCCTCGACTACATTCACCAGCAAGGCATTCAGCACCGCGATCTCAAAGCCGAAAACATTTTCATCATTCACGAAACCATGTTCCAAAGTCCGGCTTGGCGCACCAGTTCCCGCGAAATCGCGTCCCTGGTCAGCGGTCGCCTCAAATCGGACCAAATTAAGTTGATGGATTTCGGCTTGTCACGTCACCGCGGCACCAAAACCCTAACCCGCGGCGGCGGGCTGATCGGCACCCTCGCCTACCTGGCCCCCGAACAGATCATCCACCGCCGCGGCGACTTCCGCTCGGACATTTATTCGTTCGGGGTGTTGATGTACGAAACCGTGGCCGGTCGCCTGCCCTACTCCGGCTCTCATGAAATCAGTTTGATCGGCAACATTCGCAAAGGCGCGGTGCTCGCCCTAACGGATACGGTCCCAGAGCTCCCGCAACCCCTGGCCCAAATCATCATGAAAAGTCTGGCCTTTTCACCGGACCAACGTTTTAGCGACGCCCAATCCCTGTATGAGGCGCTCGCGGACTTCCAAGAGCAGAGTCGCGGCGGCGCCTTTGACCAAACCCTCATCAACATCGCCCCGACCACCGGGCTCGCCGCCCAACCCCCCAAGGCCGTCGCACCGCCGGCGGTCACCCCACCCGCGTCGCCGGCCCCAACGCCCGAGAGTGACTGGCCCGCGGCGGTCCGAGACCAAACGGGCCAATGGCGCGCGCATTTCCTGCGTGCCAAAGAATTACACGCGGCCCGCAACCTACACGAGGCCCATCTGGCGATGTGCGAGTGCATTGATGATCTGGAAAAGGTCACTGTCGACTTGTCCGAGGATCATTGGGAAACCTACGCACGCGAGTTCGAGGTGGAAGAAGTGATGGGTTTTATGGAGCGGCTCAACCTCGAATCAGGATAGGTTGGGGATGGCGAGGCGCCGTTTTCCCTTTGCCCGCCCAACAAATGTTGGGCTGCTGGGATCGCGCATGCGGATAGATCCGTTGCTCCGGTTAACCGAATATTTTCGAGTTCACCAACCACCACACAACCCAATAAATGCTTCAACTTATGACCACCCTCATTTAAGAGCTTTGCTCCTTTTCGCGACTGTCTTGCCTGAACTTCGTTTTGCTTTGGTGTCGATTGCGATTAATAAGTTACCCACGACCTACAAAGGTCGTGTATTTGCTCTTGCGAAGTTTTTGACGCTCACCGAAGTTAGGGCATCATCCGCGGACGGGGATCTGCAGCCGAGGGCTCCAAAGCCCCCCCCCGCATCCTCTAATCATCCTGCCCATCCTGAGAACCTGTTCAGCGCTCACCGAAGTTACGGCATCATCAGTGGACGGGTATCTGCCGACAAGAGCCCCAGCCCCCGCCGCATCCTCGAAGCCTAACTTACTTGCAGACATCCCTTTATTCGCCAACCGCCCCAATAAAATCCCATGGCGCGTAAATCCATCGACCCGCGCGACGAACACCCTCGTTCAATTAAGGCGCCATTCAAGCTAAAATACGGGTGATCGACGTTCGGCGTTCCGCACCCTCGCCCCCCCAAACCACTAACCCAGGAGATTTCCGTGAGCGATTCAAAAACCCGATTTCTTAATTCACTCGGCCAAGCCCGTCAAAAAAGCATGGAAGCGATTGGACGCAAAAACTTGGCCTGGGAAAAACTCCTCGAAATTTCCCGGCAAATTTCCTCGTTGGACCTCGACGCGGTCCTGAAACTGATCCTGGACCACATGATCGACATGACCGGCACCTGCCGCGGCCTATTGATGTTGGTCGAAAAAAACGGGTCACTCGCCATGAAACGCGCGGTCAACATGGAAGAATCCCCGGAGTTCCACATCAGCCGCGGCTTGGCGCAACAAGCGGTGAAAGAACGACGCCTGATCGTGGTTGAGGATGTGCCCACCTCACAGGTCGCCAACAACCACAGCGTGGTCAACCTCGGCCTCAAAGCGATTCTCGCCGTGCCCTTGATCTCGCGGGAGAAAGTAATTGGCGTGATGTATGTGGATTCCGACGAATTAGCCCACGGTCTGAACGAGGTCGATTGCGCTTTTGTCGAAGCCTTTGCCGCCCAAGCCGCGGTCGCGGTGGAAAACGCCCAGCTCCACCTCAAGCTGAAACAGGACTATTTGTTTTTAAAAGAACCGCTCGACGAGGCCGACCGCTTCGACATGATTGTGTACCAAAGCCGCGGCATGCAACGCATCCGCCACGCGATTGAGAAGGTACTCGACAACCCGATCACCGTGCTGGTTCAGGGCGAATCCGGTACGGGTAAAGAGCTGGTGGCCCACGCGATTCACTACCAGGGCTCCCGTAAAAACAAACGGTTCGTGGCACAAAACACCGGCGCGTTGCCCGATACCCTCTTGGAAAGCGAGTTGTTTGGACACCGCAAGGGCTCCTTCTCCGGCGCCACCACCGACAAAATCGGTTTGTTTGAAATCGCCAACGGCGGCACCGTGTTCCTCGACGAATTGGGGGAAGCCTCCCCCGCGATGCAGGTCCGCCTGTTGCGTTTGCTGGAAACCGGCACCTTCCGCCGCGTCGGCGACACCACGGACCGCGCGACCGACGTGCGCATCATCGCCGCCACCCACCGCGACCTCAAGGCGGAGGTAGCGAAAGGGTCCTTCCGCGAAGACTTGTTTTACCGCCTCAGCGTGTTCCCCATCCATTTGCCGCCGTTGCGTGAACGCCGTGAGGACATCCCGCTGTTGGTGAACCACTTCATTGAAGAGTTTAACCGCAAGCTCCACAAATCGATCCACCTGATCCCCAAACAGGTGATGGACATGCTGATCAACCGCGAATGGAAAGGCAACATCCGTGAATTAAAGAACTTCCTGTATCGCATGATGGTGCTCTCACCGGATGATCGCCTCAATTACGATCCGACGTGGTTCGATCCCGAACAGGAGCCGGTCGCGACAAACACCGACGAAACCCCCGACGAAAAAGCCTTCAAAACCCTTCAGGAAGTGGAGAGCGATTACATTCGCTACGTCCTCAAAGCGGTGAGCGGCAACCAAAGCCAGGCCGCCCGCATCCTTGGCATGAAACGCACCACGCTGCTGGCGCGCATGAAGAAGTACGCAATCAAGGATGTGTGAAGAACGTGAGAAGCCAGGCGATTTGCCTTGTGCGAGGGAGAAGTTGCAACGCGGTTCGCGTCCAATAGAAACCCGCGCTTGGAATGATTGGGCGACAGCTTCTATCTCATTAACTTCCCGGTAGATAACCAAAAGAAAAGCCGACGCGTTCAAAGCGTACCCGCCCAATTTTTCCGAAATAGGCATGAGTTGTCGTCCGTGATTGCGTTTTCTGAGACTTGCTCTAAAATAGAGCCAATTCCCTCGACGTGAATCCCGTTATCCACCATGGGTTCAGCCTTCGCTGAAGCGGCCCACCGTCTCGTTCGGCCCCATCAGCAAGCATGGGCTGTGCTTTGTGGTTGCCGGATCACGCGCCGGATCTATTTTTAATCTGTCCACGTTTTCGTGAAACGAAGGGGTAGCATGCGCGAGCTGATGTCACTACTGGAACGGTGTCGCGAGCTCGGCGTAACGTTGTCGGTGTGCGACGGACGCCTCCAAATCGGCGATCCCGGAAAACGCCTGGACGACGGAACCGCGCAAGAAATCGCCGAACGCGGCGCGGATCTGATTGGTTTGGCCCGTGCCATGCCCGGTTGTTTCCCCGGCGTGCGCGTGCCCTTGCAAGCTTACGCCGAACCGCCGCCGCAAAAAAGCACCGGGCTCACCCGCCAACAACGGGTTTGGTGGCATCGCGCCATGGAAGGGCGCCGTTTCGATCAACCCTTCACCCCGCTTGTGTTCCAAATCCACGGCGCACTCGACGTCAATGCCTTCCGCATCGCGGTCAAACGCTTGCTCGAACAACACGACATTTTGCGCACCCTGTTTCCCAACACCGACAAAGGCCCGGTCGCGGATCCCTTCAAACAGAGCGCTGTTTCCATTCATTTCCAAGACTTGCGCGCCTCGCCGCCGTCCACCCGCAAACGCGAAACCCGCGAGGAGTTCCGCTCCTGGTTCCGCCAAGGGTACGATCCGACCCATGATTTACCGTTCCGCGCCATGCTGCTGCGCCTTGACAACCACCAGTGGATGGCCGCCCTGACCGCGCACCGCATCGCCGTTGACCGGCCCAGCCAAACCCAATTGGTCTACGACTTCTTTGCCGCCCTGCGCAACGAGATGAGCAACAACCGCGAAAAAGGACCCAGCCCGAAACCGCTGATCCAAGCCGCGGCATACATGCAGGCGCAAACCGCGTATGAACGCTCGCCCGCCTTGCGCGCGGATCTCGACTTTTGGCGCAAGCGGCTCGACGGGTTCCCCCGCGTGATCAGCCTGCCTGTCGACCGTCAGCGCGGCAAAGACCCCACCCATCAGGCGGGTTTCCACCGGTTCAACGGCGGGCGCGAACTGCTCACCCGCATCAAGGCCCGTTGCGAAGCCGGCGGCGGCACCGTCGACGCCTTCCTGCTCGCCGCCTTCGCCGTGTTGCTCAAGCGCCACCGCACCGAACCACGCCTGCTCATCGGCCTTGAATCCGGCTTTGACCACCCCATGAACCACGGGTTAATCGGTCCCTACAACAACCAATTCCCGTTCCCATGCGATTTGCGTCACAACCCGCGTTTCTCGGAAGTGCTCGACCAGATCCAAACCACGATGAATGAGATCGCCCAGCACGACCGTCTGCCGCTCTGTTGGCTTGAAGAAGCGCTGGGTTGCCCCTCCGCCGATCACATCGCCCCGTTCTTCCAAGTCTTTTTCCGCTACCGCAAGCTCTACCCCATGCCCGATATTTTCGGGTTGACCGTGGTGCCGGAATACCAAAAAACCATTGTGTCGCGCCACGATTTGGGCCTTGAGGTCAGCCAAGACAGCGTCAGCTTGCATTTCGCGATGATGTACAGCAAGGACCTTTTTGAGGCGGTCACCGTGGCTCGCTTCGCGGAACGGCTGATCCTGCTGCTGGAGTCCGTCGCCAAGCATCCCGACCTACCCATCTCCCAAATCCCGCTGCTCGGGCTGCCGGAGAAACGGCTGCTCCTTCACGGCTGGCAGGCCGTTGCCTCACCGGTGCCTGAATGGCTGGCGACCCGCGAAGCCGCCGGTGTTCGGGTAACCGACATGGTCGCGCGCACCGCGGCGGAACGCCCCCACGTGGCCGCGATCCAAGACGGCGCAAACGTGCTTAATTACGCACGCCTGCAAGAGCTGTCCAACGCGCTGGCCCGCCGACTCCAGGATTTCGGCGCGGACCAAGAACGCCCGGTCGCCCTTTGCCTCAAACGCGACGCCTTTCAAATGGTCACCTTGCTCGCCACACTCAAAGCCGGTGCCGCATATGTGCCGCTCGATCCCGAATGGCCGCGCCCGCGCCTGATGCGCATGTTGGAAATGACGCGTCCGGCAGTGATCATCACCAACCACGATTACCAGCCACAACTCCTCATGCCGGAAGCCATTACGCTATCGCTCAACAGCGAGCACGAGCTTCAGGAACAGGGTGACCCGATCCCCCTGGAAACCCTGATCCATCCCAGCTACGCGGCCTACATCATGTTCACCTCGGGCATAAGCGGCCAGCCCAAAGGCGTCACCATGACCCACGACGCCCTTTCCAATTTGATCCGCCACCAAATCGCTCATTCCCTGTCAAAACCACGCACGCTCCAATTCGCCTCGCTTTCCTTTGACGTGTCGTTCCAAGAAATTTTTAGTACCTGGGGGGCCGCGGGTACCCTGGTGATCGTTGACGAGGAAACCCGCACCGAGCCGCGTTCGCTGATCGAGCATTTGCGTTCTCATAAAATCGAGCGCTTGTTCGTGCCGTTCACCACCCTACAAAACCTAGCCGAATGTTTTAATATCGGCGAACGCTGCATCGCCGATTTGCGCGAAATTGTCTGCGCGGGCGAGGCGCTCCACGTCACCCCGGCGCTGACCCGCTTCTTTGAAAAACACCCCGCCGCGCGTTTGATCAACCAATACGGCCCCACCGAAACCCACGTGGCCTGTGAGCTCACCCTCAAAGGCAGCCCCAACGTGTGGCCGGTCCTGCCACCCGTCGGCACCCCGATTGTGGATGCGCGCACTTACGTGCTCGACGAATACATGCAACCCGCGCCCATCGGCGTGCCGGGCGAGCTCTTCCTCGGCGGCGAGATTTTAGCGCGGGGTTATTGGGAGCAACCCACCTTAACCGCAAGCCGTTTTTTACCCGATCCCTTCGCCCGCAATCCGGGTTCGCGCATGTACCGCACCGGTGACCTGGCCCGCTTTGACATGCGCGGCCGACTGCGGTTCCTCGGACGCCTCGACGACCAAATCAACATCGAAGGCTACCGCGTTGAAATCGACGAAATCGAGGCAACGCTCGGGGAACATCCCGACATTGCCGCCTGCGCGGTGCGGCGCCACGACAAAAACGGCCGCACCCATATCGCCGCTTACGTGGTCTCGGCCCTCAAGGACCCGAACCTGATTGAACTTTGGCGCACGTGGATGGGCGAACGCCTGCCCAAGTTTATGGTACCGCGCTGGTTTGTGCGTCTGCCCGCGCTACCGCGCACGCCCAGCGGCAAGCTGGACCGCAAAGCCTTGCCCGATCCCGAACCCCACCAGCAGAGCTAGCCGCGCAAAAGGCGAAACGGCTTTACCACGCGCGAGGGTGTAGCAAGTACCTTGTCCTCATCGAGGTTCGTAGATGACCCGAACATCGCTTCCGCCGTTTCAAAGCGACGTTGACGCCGGTCGCGGTGGTTCGGCATGATTGGGTTCCCTGAATCGAAACGCCGTTGCGGTTAACCCGCATTGCTTACGAGGATTCGTCGCGGAAGCGAAACACCTTATGGGTACGATGAAAACGACGGTGCGCAAACGGAGCGGGGCCGACCTTTCGGCGGTGCAGCGTTTCGTCGTATACCGCGCGGCTGAGTAAAGCGGCCGGCCGCCCCGCGGCAGAAGACTTTGTGAGCAATGCGGGTTCGCCGTTCCCGCCTTCGAGGCGTTTCGCCCCCGAGCGACACCGCGACCTCGCCCTGACTTGCAAAAATAACGCATGTCACAATGTTTTCCAGCCTGCCGCTTCTTTTAAATATTTCCGGAAAAAACCGTTTCAGCATCCTCCGGCCCTTTTTCTCCGCGGCCTGCGCCGGATAGGTCGCCATTTATAAAGCACCAAAATATTTTTTTTTGGTTTTGGCGTATTTTCCGCTTATTTGCGCTTTGTTAATAGAGAACGCGGCCCGCGGCCTCCATCCCCGAGGCCGGCCCCCAAGCGGTCGCGCGTTGTTCAAACCCAAAGACGCTTTATTTGCGTTAAGGCCACAGGAGGCATTGTGACTCTTTTTCGATGGATGCTCGGTACCGTCCTTCTTTTTTCCCATTCAGCGCACGCGGGCGAGCTTCGCGAATGGGCCTTCCCTTTTTGGCAGGGCGACCCCCAGACCCTGATTCAAGCCGCACAAGCACAGCACGCGGCGAACCCTGAGGATGTTTCAAACACCTTGTGGTCGGAGCAAAAAATCGTCATCGACCATGAAGGGCGCCGCACGACGGTTTTCCGCCGGACCTATTTCATCAATAGCCACCAGCAGTTAGGCGACCTTGAAACGGTCGAAGCATCCTGGCGCCCTTGGTACCAGGCACGGCCCGTCATACGTGCTCGGGTGATTACCCCGGACGGCGCGGTACACGAGCTGAACGAAAGCGATATCGTCGAAAGCGCCGCCGCCGACAGCGAGGAAAACCAATTTAATGAAGACCCCCCCTTCCCAACGTCCGTGTCGGCGCCCTTATCGAGACGGAAACCACCATTCCCGGCCTCCGTCCGTTCTTCGACGCCGGCGACGCCTGGACCTTTTACTTTTCTTCTGAAAAACACCCCCAACGCCTCATTTTGGAACGGCCCGCCAAACTCAAGATCACCCATCGGATCGATCCGTCGGTGGAGGCCGCCTTCCGCCGTAAAAAGAAACGGGGCGTGGTTCGGGAAAGCTGGACCCTGACCAAACCGGTTAAGGAAATCACGGTGAACGATGTCTTCCGAGCCGACGGATATTTCGAAGGTCGCATCTCCTTCGGCACCGCACCCTCCTGGCAGGCCGTCGGGACGGCGTACAGCGCGCGTGTCCAAAAAGCCTTGGCCGACGCCGATTTTCCCGCTGAATTACCCGCCTGGGTGGTCGCCGACAATCCCCGCGCCACCGCGGTACGGATCCTCAACGAAATGAACCGCCGCATTCGCTACACCGGCCTGTACTTGGGCGATAAAGGCGTCACCCCGACCGCGGTCAACGAGGTACTCAAACGCGGTTACGGCGATTGCAAGGACAAAGCCACCCTTTTGGTCGGCATGTTGCGCGACGTCGGTCTGGCCGCCGACGTGGCCCTGGTAAACAGCATCCGCGGCGGCGTGAATCCCGACACACCCGGCCTGGGCGCCTTTGACCACGCCATTGTGGTGGTTCGCCTCGAAAACGGTACCGACTTATGGCTTGATCCCACCGTCGAATTAAACCGCGACGGGACCTTGCCTTTTGACCTGCACAACAGCCCGGCCCTGATCGCCTCGGCCGAAAACGCGGCGCTGGTGACCATTCCCGGACCCGACCCGGCCGACCACGGCATGATCGCCCGCTGGGATTTCTACCCGGCCGCCGTCGGCCAAGGTCGCGCCGTAGCCCGTTATGAAGGCCGCGGCAACAAGGAAATCGAATTCCGCCAACACCACCGCGAGGTACAACACCAAAAAAAGAAGGACGATACGGTGGAAGAAACCCACCAAGTCGACCCGGCGGACCTGAGCCAACCCTGGGCACGGGAAATCACCATCGAACCCACCGACAAGATCGCGGTCCAGTTCAATTTCGCCCAAATCACCGTGCCCCTGTTTTGGATTACCGAGGAGATTCCTTTTTTCCTGAATTTCGAAGCCGAGGAAACCTTGGTTCCCGTCGCCGTCACCGGGGCCGGTACCTACCGCATGGCCTTCGAAATTCATGACCTGCCCGGCTTCGAGGTGGCCGCGCCTTTTCCGCGAATTGATTACACGAGCACGCATTTCAGCATGAAAGCGGCCACCCTTGCCGAGGACCCCAACCGCGGCGAAATCCTGTTGACCTTCAAAGCCGGTCGTTATCCGCTGGAAGAAGTCACCCAAATTCACGGCTGGTTGCAGGATTTGAAAACCATGAACTTCACCCAAACCTACCAGCACCGAGGACTGAAGTTATTGGAAAAAGGCGACATCAAAGAGGCCTTTGCCATTCTGTTAAAGGAAAAACAAACCCTCAACAACACCACCACGCATCTGCGTTTGGCCCAGGGTTTCTCCACCTTGGGTATGCTCGAACCGGCCTTAGGCATGGTTGAAGCCGGTCTGGCGCTGCAGCATGAGCCGGAAGAAGTGCTCAAGGCGTTGTCGCTTTTTAACGTGAACTTTCTGGGCAAGGAGCTCGGTCCCGGTTTTCATCGCGCGCGGGTGCTGGCGGTTTTGGACCGCAGCATCAAACGCCATCCCGACAACAACCTGCTAAAGGTGTACCGCGCCTATGTCGCAGATCACCAGGACGGGGGTGTGCTGATCACCGAACCGGCCACGCTCAAAAAAAATGCCCAGAACTACAAACTGATCCCTTTTGCAAACTATGGTGCCACTTACAAAAACCATGTCCTGGTGAACCACCTGCTGGCGGGCAATCTCGACGCGGTCGGTACAATTTATCGCGACATGCAAGGCAAAGATCTGGAACATATCAACTTGATCCTGATCAGTCAACGGCGCGGTGTTCAGGCGGCGATTGAAGAAGCCGGCCGGATCGCGGACCCGAAAAAGCGATTGGCCGCATTGATCCACGCCTCCGATCTGGTATCGCGCATGCGGGATTACCCGGCCGCGGTACGGTTTCTAGAAGAAGTTCCCGAAACCCAACAGGAAGACGGCCTGAAAATGCGTTTGGCCATATTGCGGGAGACCCAACCCGTGGACATCACCGCGTACCCTGAAGAAGATCCCCGCACCCCGCTTTACCGCCTTTTTGCCAACGGCATCGCCCTGGCGGAAGGAAGCAGACCCTTTGAGGCACACGAAATGGGCATTGAAGGGGCCTTTCTCGGATTGAACGACCTGGAAGCCCTGCGGTACGGCTTGCGTTTGGCAAGCCAAACCCAGTACGGAAACAACCAGCAAAACATTTGGGATACCGTGTCCAGCAACATGCGTTTTGAGTTCCTGGACGGCGACGCCAAAGCCGGGGATCGCAACCTGCTCATTTCCATTACCTTGCCCACCTTCGGCCTTCAGGAACCCAATACCTACTGGGTGACCCGAACCAAAAGGGGCTACCGAATTGTGACCCGAATGGATTCGGTCTGGCATTTTGCCGACGGCCTCGCCTACCTGCTGGACAACAAACAGAAAAAAGAAGCCGTGCGCCTCATCGATGTGGCAACCGCCAAAGAAAACGCGGGCCGGTGGCCCCGCATCGGAAAATCGCTCATTCGCAAGATTTGGACCTTGTTCAAAACACATGACCGCCGCCCGGAACAGCTTTTTGCCATGGTTTTCGGCCTTACCGCCGAAAGCCCTCCCAAACGCCTGGCCCGCCTGGAAACCGCGTTGGCAAAGGCGGCGGACGAGCAGGTGGTTGATTACCTGACCATGTCGGTCGCGACGATGTGGGCGGAAAACGAACAACACGAACGCGCGCTCAGCATCTACAAACCCCATTACGAACAACACACGGACGCGCGCAACGCTTTAACCTTGCTCAGACGGCTGGAACAGGCGGGCCGGTTCACAGAACACGACGAACTACTCGCCGCTTGGCTGGGCAAGGAAGACAACAGCTATCCGTTCCAACGACACCAAATGGTGTACTTACGCGGAAAAGGCGACATGGCCGGCTACCAGCAGCTCCTGAAAATGCTGGCCGAGCATCCGCAAGGCCGTAAAGAAACGGTGGACAACACCTTGGCGTGGTATGCCTTGTTCGAAGACGTGATCCCCTTGTCCGAGGCCGTCACCGTCGCGGAACGCCGGGTGGGCACGGCCGACCCCGGCAAAGGGCAAATGCACATCAGCAGCGAATCCTTCCATACGCTGGCCACGCTTTACGCGACAACGGGCCGGTATGTCAACGCGGTGGAGACCCTGCGGAAAACCGCCCTCGCCGGCCGGCGCTTCCGACCGGAAGGGGTTGATTTCTATGTCCTGGGGTTCATTGCGCAGCAGCTCAATTTCCCCGACATCGCGCGTACCTACTACGCGCGCGTCCCGCAAGATCTGGAGGACCCCCTCGACACGGGCCACTTGGTACAACGCCGAACGGCCGAACTGGACGCGGCGGTTTTGATGCCCTAACCCGTTTTTCTCACACGGATGCGTCGCGAGAAGCTGAAAGCCTCGTGGGTAGGAAGGTTGCGACCAAGCGCAAACGGAGCGAGCCCGACCTTTCGGCGGTGCAGCGTTTCGGTGCGTATCACGCGACTGAGTAAAGCGGCCGGTTGCCCCGCGGCGCAGCACCTTGTAAGCAATGTGGGCTAACGTTGAACCATAGGGTCGGGGCCTCGCCCGACCCTTTTTTGCGCTGCGACCGGCACTGGAAAGGCGGAACTGGAACGGCGGAAAAACGTTTGTTACCACTATTTATCATTTTCCGAGTTCTTTGATCTTTGGCCTGGTCGGCGTTGCTTTGAAACGGTGCGCCAAGGCGTCGTAATACCATTTTGACCAGGCCTTTCCGAACGCGTCGATCAATCGTTTTTCAACGGCTTTCGACTTGGTTTTTTCGTAGATGTCGCCAATGGTAATCAAGGTTCTTTTAGATGTGGTCAGATCCTCTAGGATTTGGTCGACCCCGCCAACAAAAGGAAAAGCCAACAACATCACGAACGCATCTGCCGTCACGTCGGTCCATTCTTCGTCCCATTGCGCACAATCGTATGCTTCATCGTAATCGCTCACCCAAAAATAGTCGCATCTCGCCCATATTCCGGGGTAAAGAACACCGGTATCCCCCTCCGGCATAAAGAAGTGATGGGGCACCGTGATTAAATGCAGGGCCGCCGGTGCCAAAAACGGATCGCGCATCATAAAGTCAAGGTTACTGGTCGAACCACCCCCCAGCGGTCTTATGTATTCTTTACGGGTTCGATTGGCGAATCCTACATAATCGTGGCCCACGGTGAACCCTCCTCACTTCATTCGCACTAATCCCTTTTTTCCCCAAGGGTTAACCAGGCCACGTACCGAGATTGACCGGGGTGAATGCCTCGAGGACGGGGGCGTAGGCGGGGCGCGCAATCGCCGCCGCGGCCAATTGGTAACTTTTTGGGTCCAACCCCCTGCTGTCGCACACATCCCATAGGGCGCTGAGGGTGCCCGTGAAGCGGCGAAAGTTCATGGGTTCATCCATGATGGCGAAAAAATCGTACAACGCTTGGATGCGCTCCCGCGGGAACACACCGCGGTGCATCATCGGCAGGCTCCATTCCACCACGTGCATTAAGCCGACGCGCATCGGCGGGTGTTCCTGGAGGAAGGCGCGCAGTTCGGCGCGTTCCGCCTCATCGCCGTCACGGTAGAGCTCGGCCAACAAAAAGGCGTTGGCTTCAAAGGCACACCAGGGCTCGTGAAACGGGATACTCGGGCCTTGTTCCCCCAAAAATTCGGGCAGGGCGTCGCGCAGGGTCGCCCCAATCCGCTTCTGGGTGTAATCCACCGCGGCGAAGCCGCCTTTCTTGAAGGCCGCGTGAAAATCGAGCAACCCTTGCTTCAGTGCACCGTCCATCGCAACAACTCCTCATTTTCAATGCTGCCCGGCCAGGCACGCTTGCCGCGCGAGAGATACCGCTTCGTGGTAGTCGCCTCCCGCGTCAAGCAGGCTTCGATCAGGGCGGTCCCGACCCGGTCGCCGGAACCATCGGGAAGGTGATCGGCACGCCCGAACTGGTGACACCGGAGGGCGGTGACCCCCCGGGCGGCACCATATACCCGCCGCCGTCCGGGCCGTCTGGGTAAAAAGTGTAGCCAAAGTTGCTCAAAATACCTAGTTCGCGGTTGGTCACACTCGGACCCTGAACCACCTGGGTCGTTTGGTCGCGGCGAATGTGGGTTTCGGGATTAAACGGATCGCTGACGATGCGGAAGGTTTTCCCGGAATCGACGCCGCCCATCATCCACGCATCGTTGACATGCAGGGACCAGTTGTTCGCATTCAGCCGATCATAACCGGCCAAACCGTTGTTTGCTTCAAACACGTCTAGATGCGGCGTGCGTCCCATAATCGGCATCACACCCGGTGCCGAGGTGTTTCGGTAAACCTGCCAGCCGGAAGCGGCAAAGGTACGGTGGTGGGTGGGATTGGCCGGGACATCACCCATGTAGTTGTTTTTGTTGGTAAACCAGCCGGTGGTTACCTGCTGAAAATGCTGCCAGGAGGTGGCATTGAGGTGGCTCCGGCAAAGCCCCAGCGGATCGGTCTCGCGCAAGGGATCGGCGGTGTACACGTAGGCGTTAAGCCCGCCGTCCAAACCAATCGGATCCTGGCCGATATAACGGCCCAACTCGGGATCGTAATAGCGGTACGCATTGTAGTACAAACCGCTTTCGTCATCTTGATACTGGCCTTGAAGGCGCAGCTTGTTGTCGCCCTCCCCCGTTTCCTCAATGATGCGGCCGTAAGCACTGTATTGCGCGGACCAAACAACCTGGCCGAGCGTGTCGGTCATTTCGCGCGGGGCGCCGCGATGGTCGTTGTGGTAGTAAAGCGTCTCGGCACCCTGGGTCCTTGCCAAGGGCGCGAAACGACCGGGCTCGTAAAGGTAGGTGATGAGCGCGGCGTCCTCGGTCCGCTCCTGCACCATGGTGTCGCGGTCCCAGGTGAACCAGGTCGACACGCCCTCGGTGGTTTTGCGCACGCGGCGGCCCAGCGCGTCGTAACCATATTCGGTAACCTTACCCTCGCGCGTGCTGCGAATAAGCTGGTTAAACGCGTTGTATTCCAAGTCCACGCGGCTGCCCTTGTGCAAGCGCGCGATCACATTACCGACCGCATCGTATTCGAGCGCACGGCCGTCCACTTCCACCAGCCGGTTCCCCGGCGATGGGTCGGGCGCGGCCTCGGGTTCCGGCTTGCGACCTTGGGTCGCGAGCAGGTTGCCGGCGGGATCGTAGTGGAAGACCTCGTCCAAAAAGCCTTCCACGGAGTCCAAGCGATCATTGAGATCGTACTTATACACGGTGAGGCCGGTCCGTGAATCATGGACCTGGCTGAGCCGGTCGTGGTCGTCGTACTGGAAATAACGGTCGACGACCAAGCGATCACCGTTGGTTTTTTTGTTGTGGGTAACCCGGTAATTTTTCCAGCGCTGGTGCTCGTCCAACTGAAAATCAATGGTCAGATCGTTGGCCAGCTTGCGGCGGCGCTCGCGGCCCAAGCCATCAAGCGCGAAATCGGCCAAGCTTTCGCCGTTCCAACGCATGCTTTCGACAAAACCGGCCTCGCCCCGTTCAATCTCCAGTAAATGATCCAACCCGTATTGGCTGGCGGTCCGGCGGCCCAAGGTATCGTAGGCGTGGCGTACAAAACCCCAATCACCCGCTTCCTCCAGCAAGTTACCCAACACATCGTAGGTGAAATTGGAGGTGCGTTCCTCGTTGCGCGCCTGCACCAAATGGCCGGCGGCATCATAGGTGTAATTCACGGAACAGCTGTTGCCCGCCCGCGAACTGCCGGTTTTTTGCAGGACCCGACCTAAATTGTCGCGCTGGTACCGCAGCCGCTGGGTGCCGCCGATTTGCTCTTCTTTGACGAAACCGCGCTCGTCCCGTTTGTAAAGGGTTTCCAGGCCGTCAAAACCACGCTCGCCAATGATGTTGCCCTCAAAGTCATAGTGGACGCGGTAGGTTTCGTCTTTCTCGTTGTGGATGGTGGTCAGGTTGGCTTCGCTGTCGTATCCAAACCGCAACTCGGAGCCGTTGAGGCGCTTGAGCCGCGTCAACAAACCGAAGGGGTGGAACTCCTGGTGCATGGTGCGCCCGGTTGGGTCGGTGTATTTGGTCATCCGGCCCAACGCGTTGTAGGCGAACCGGTGACGGCGCCCGCTGTTTTCGGTCATCCCAATCGGGAGCCCGTGCCCGTCCAGTTCGTATTTGATTTTGGAACCGTCAGAGAGCGTGACGGCTTCGACAAAACCGTCGCGGGTGGTCTGGTAACGCACGGTGCGCCCGGCGCCGTCGCGTTTCCACAACAAGTCGTGGGTCGCATTCCAACCGAGGGCCACGCTGCCCTTGCCGCCGTAGTCAATGCGGGTCGGCATCCCCTGGGCGCTGTAGGCAAAGCGGGTTGCGTTGCCGAGCGGGTCGAGGATTTCCGAAACCGATCCCTGTTTGTTGTAAGTGCGTTTCTGGGAAAACCCGGCGGGGTCGGTGAAGGTAATCGGGCAATCCTCGCCGTCGTAGGTCATTTCGAAGACCTGATCGCCGGCGTTGGTAAAGCGGGTACAGTTGCCGCGCTCATCGTATTCATAGGTTTCGCGGATCGAACCGGGCCCCATCACCCGCGTGGGATCGCCCAGGTCGTTGTAGAAGGTATAGGTGGTGCGGCCGTTGCGATCCTTGAGGCAGGTCACCATGCCGTGTTCGTCGAAATCGTAACCGACTCGGGCGCCGCGGCTGTCGACACATTCGGAGCGATTGCCCTCGGGCGACCAAATGAAGTGGTAGTCGAACAGACCGTCCTCGCCCCAGTTGCGCAGGCAGCGGGCGTAAATGTCGTGGCGGTCCCATTCAAAGAAAAAGTTAAACCCGGAAGCCATGGTCCGCTGCAGCAAGACGTGGTTCTCGTAGCGGTATCGCTCGCCGTTGCCGGCGCGGTTGCGGACGGCAACCAAATCACCGTCGAGGTCGTGCTCGTAGCTGACAAAGGCGGGTTCAATGCCCTCATAGGCCTCGCCCTCGGGTACGATGTGTTCGATCATTCCCGCGGAACCATAAACCAAACGCACTCCGCGCCCATAACCATTGGTGATGGTTTCCAGGCGACCTTGGCTGTCGCGTTCGAAGGTGATGCGGTTTTGGTAACGGTCGACGACGGCGCTCAGGTCCCAGTAATCCGCGCGGTGCTTGCTGGGCGCGAATAACTTGTCCGGTTCGCCGCGGGTGGTCAGGCGCATGCAGGTATCGGATTCCCACACCAGGTTCATGCGCTCGCGCGAATGACCGCCTTCGTCCCCAACCTCGGCCAAACGCGGCAGGAAAATGTTGCGGCCTTCCTCGGTAAAGTAAACGGTTTCCTCGGCCTCGACGCGCAAGTGTTCCACGCCGGGAAAGGTCCAACCGTGACCCAGTCCGAAATTGCGGTTGTGGCTGGAGCGATAGATGCGGCGCCATTTAAACGGCAGCGGGCCACGCAGGTCAAAGTCGGAAAGGTCGAGCAATTCCTCGCCGTTGATCATGCTGATCGGGCAACCGTTGGTGGGCGTGCTGTCAACGGTGCGCGCGGGGCGCCCGTTGTCGGCCGCGCTCGGGGTGTTGTTTTGACGGCGACGCATGCGGCTACGCAACCCTTTGACGAGCTTCAACAAACCTTTGGCGAGGTCCATCCACGAGGGCATGGGAAAACCGCCGATCAGCACGTTGGGCGAGCCATTGAGAATCATGCCGGGATTGACGGGCGCAATACAGATGTCCTTGCCCATGAGTAAACTGGCGGCCATGGCGGCGGCGTCGTTGGCCAACTGGGCGGCTCCCATGGCGGCGCTAAGCGCCAAGGCGTCGGCCATGGCGGAATTGTCCGCCTCGACCGATTCAATCGCATCGCCGACCGCGGACAGCCCTTGCGCGGTGAAGCCACCGATCATAATGGCGGTTTGCGCACCGGAAAAAATCGCGCCGGCGACTTTCATAAATTTGGCCATTTTGGTGGCCTGCTGAGCGGCCTTGGCGGCACGGGCGGCCCCGCCGGCGGGCACACAGGTGCAGTGCATGGTGACATCGGTGACGCGGGCGGCACGGGATCCGCCGATGAAGACCTTGGACGAGCCGGTAAAAATTTCGTAGAAAGGCGGCAAACCGCAACAGGTTGGTCCCAAGCCGATATCGCCGGCGCGGGCGGCGGGTTTGCCGTTAATCAGGACCTGCACGCAGTTGCCCAGCATAATCGGACCGAGGGACGGCAGCGGAATCGGTGGAATGGGAAGCGGGCCACTGGGTGGGTGAAGAATATGGGCGTGGGGCATGCCGAGGGCCATGTTGCCGAAAGTCGCGGCCGGGAAGGAAGGCAGGGCTTCGGCAATGGCGTTGGTGGCCACGGCAAAACCCTCGTTAACCTTGTCAACCACCCGCGCGGGGGCGCCGACCACGGTGTTGATGCCGTCGGCGATGGTGTGGAGCACGTTGGTCGGCCGGTTTTGCATGGCGGCCGAGGCGGGACGCGGATGGCGTTTCTGAAAGAAATCACTCATACGACACCACCTTTGGTCTTGAGTTGGGTCAACTCGGCGGCAATCGCCTTGGCGTGATCATTCATGTTCAGCTTTTCGTAGCCCTTGCGGAGCGAAGGCAGGATTTCCTTGAGCAGGTCGTCGTGGTCGTAGTCCCGGCAGATGATGGCGGCCGAGTCCCAGCGATCGACCGCGCCGGCCCAGTTCTTTTGTTTGGCGCGGGCCTTGGCATGACCGTTGATCATCCGCGCAAAACTTTCGGTGTCCTGATTGGCCTGCGCCAAGCGGGCGGCCTGTAAATAAGCCTCCTCGGCTTCGGGGAAACGCCGTTGCAAGAAGTAAGTATCGGCCAAACCCTTGACATTAAGGTACATGGGCATCGTTTGTTTGCTCGCGACGGTTTCAGGTACGGCACACTCGTACCAGGTCGCGGCCTCGTTGAGTTCGTTGTTGCGCTTGTAGAGATCGCCCAGCCCCATTAAAGCCATGCCTTTGATGGAGGGATCTTCCTTGCGTTGGCCGTATTCCAAAAGCTCGGCGTATTTGGCCTCGGCATCACGGCGACGGTTAAAGCCGGTATCGCGCACGGCCAACATCATCAAGGCATTCATGCGCTGGTCCTCGTCCAATTCGGGATCCTCGGCTTGTTCGGCCAAACTTTCTTCCATCGCCTTGGGCCCAAAATCACAACCCGTTAGCTTTACATCGTTGTGGCTCATCCAAGCGGGCGCTTTGCCTTTTTCAATCAGCTTCGGCAAGTTGGCGGGCATGCGAAAAATCAAGCGTAGCCAAGGATTTCCGTCAAGAGCCCGGTACAGTTGCTCGCAAAATTGCGGCCAAGCCTCGCCGCGCGCCGTTTCCATCGGTGCAGCGATCCAAACCAAGCGGTGATCCCCCTCGGGGGGAAACCAACCGTGCACAACATGCACGGCTTCTACCAAGCGATCTTGCGGCGCGCGGGCATTGTCAAACAGCGATTCGGGTAAATCAGGCAGGGGGTCACGTCCATCGGCCACCTGCCATTCAACGGCAATTTGGTGTTCCTCGCGCAGGCGTTCCATGACAACGTCGGCATAAGCCGAGGGTTCCTGGAAGTTGTCGCAGTACATCATGAACACATCGGCGGGAGCTCCTTCCTCGACCTCGCGCAATACTTTCAGTGGAAAGGCGATGTCGTTGTCGCTGCTCGCCAGCAGCAGGGCACGGTGTTGCGCGCCTTCGACAAAGGCGGCGAGTTCGGTTCGCAACGCATCAAATAGCTTGAGCAAAGAAAAGCCTCCCGGCGGATGATGCGGCCATATCGCCGCAACGCTTCAACACGGAAACGGTAAGTGCTTACGGAGTTGTTATAGAAAGGGTAATGGGGAGGGGTCGTTAGGGTCCTATTGAACCACGAACGGCACTGATAAGGGATACACACATTATTAGATAAAGGAAGGCACCCGCGAAAGCAAGCACACAGCGGGAAAGCACCCCAAAACCCTATAAATATACGGGTCGCCCGGCACCACAAACCAGTGCCTCCCCGCCAAACCCTTTATTCCAAAGCCGCTTTTTTCTTCCGTCGGTCGCGAACCGGTCACGACAAAGCCGGTGCCGTGTTACTCTTGGGGCGATCCGATGATATCCGAACCCAAGGCGCCGCCGCGCCGGCGCACCTACCGGCCCTTTTGTTTTCCGAACGTCACCACGGCCGGTCAAGCCATCACGCGATGCCTGGATCCCCAATTTTTAACTCATCCGCGGAGGAACACCTCATGTCGCCCATGTATCTCTTGTTGCTCATGCTATTCGCCTCGCCCCAACAAACGACGGAACCGTCCAGCCCCGAGGCAAGGATGGCCGCCTACGAGGCGCGCCAAAAGCTGGCTGAACAGACCTTTTTCGAAGGCTGGCCCATCACGTCCGTCGGCCCGCGCGCCATGAGCGGTCGCGTTGTCGACCTGACCGGTTTTGTCGGTCAACCCCACACCTATTTGGTCGCCTACGCCAGCGGCGGCCTGTGGCGTACCACCAACGCCGGCAGCAGCTGGGAGCCCCTGTGGGAACGCGGCGCAAGTATCACCATCGGCGATTTCGGCGTGAACCCCAACAATTCAGATGAAATTTGGCTGGGCACCGGAGAAGAAAACTCGAGCCGCAGTTCCTACGCGGGCACCGGCGTATACCACACGGAGGACGGTGGCAAGACCTGGACCCACAAAGGGCTGACCGACAGCCATCACATCAGCCAAATCCTGGTAGACCCCACGGATCCGGCCACGGTCTACGTAGCCGTCATCGGCCGACTCTACAGCAAAAACGCGCAGCGCGGCGTGTTCCGTACCCGCGACAAAGGCGCCACCTGGGAAAAGGTCCTGTACATCAACGACAACACCGGCGTAATCGACCTGCAGATGGACCCCCGCAACCCGAAGGTCTTGCTTGCGGCGGCCTGGGAACGCTCGCGCACGGCTTGGAACTTTGTAGAAGCCGGTCCCGGCTCCGCGCTTTACCGCACCGAAGACGGCGGCGATAACTGGACCAAGGTCAACGAGGGCCTGCCCGTCGGCGAGAACATGGGCCGCATCGCCTTGGCGATTTCACCGGCCAATCCCGACGTGGTTTACGCGGCGGTCGACAACCAAAACCCCAATCCCAATCCCAAACCCGAATACCAAGAACTGACCCGCAAAAAACTGCGCGACATGGACGAGGCGGCCTTTTTGGCGCTTTCCGACAAGGTGATCGACCGCTTCCTGCGCGGCAACGGCTTCCATGAAGAGATCACGGCCAAAACGGTGCGCGAGCAACTGACCGCGGACGAAATTGCGCTGGACGACCTGCGCGCCTACCTCATGGCGGACGGCAACGCGGATATGTTCGACGTGGAAGTCTTGGGCGTGGAACTCTACCGCTCCGACGATGCGGGCAAAAGCTGGCGCAAAACCCACGCGGAACCCATCCCCGATTTTGCCTGGAGTTACGGTTATTACTTCGGAACGGTGTTCGCCGACCCCCGCGATGAGAACACGGTCTACATCGGCGCGGTGCCGCTGCTCAAAACAACCGACGGCGGCAAAACCTTCAAAAACATCCTGCGCCCCAACGTCCACGTCGACCACCACGCGATGTGGATCAACCCCTACGATCCCAATCATTTGGTGTTGGGCAACGACGGCGGGGTCAACATCAGTTGGGACGGCGGCGACCAATGGCAGCACTTCAACACGCTGCCGGTCGGTCAGTTCTACACGGTAACCTACGACATGGCCACGCCCTACAACATCTACGGCGGCCTGCAAGACAACGGCGTGTGGATGGGCCCCAGCCGCGAACAAGATCGCTACAGCGCCTCCTGGCGCAAACTGGGCGGCGGTGACGGCGCCTTCATTCAGGTGGATCCCCGCGACAACGCCACGGTGTACCTGGGTTACCAATTCGGCAACTACCGCCGCATCAATACCCAAGGCGGCGCACCGCTTACGATTTTCCCCCGTCACCGCCTCAAAGAACCGGCCTACCGCTACAACTGGATGACGCCGATTGTGTTGTCCCAACACAACCACGACATTTTGTACATGGCCGGCAACCGCATCTTGCGGTCGATGGACCGCGGCGAAAGTTTTACCGAGATCAGCCCCGACCTCACCACCAACCCCAGCGAAGGCACGGGCGACGTGCCGTTCGCCACGGTGACGGCCCTCCGCGAATCGCCCCACGCCTTCGGCACGCTGTACGCGGGTACGGACGACGGCCGCCTGTGGATCACGCGCGGCGCGGAATGGGCGGAAATCGGCCAAACCATCACCCAAGGTTTGTGGGTGTCCGGCATTGAAATTTCACCCCATGATGCGGGCAGCGTTTTTGTCACCCTGACCGGTTACCGCAACGACGATTTCCGCGCCTACGTGTTCGCCTCGGACGACTACGGCAAAACCTGGCGCGACCTGACGGAAAACCTGCCGGACGAACCCTGTAACGTCATCCGTCAAGACCGCAAAAACAAACAGGCGCTGTACCTGGGCACGGACCTCGGTCTGTGGGTCAGCTTCGATGCAGGCAAAACCTGGCTGCCCTACGAAAACGACCTGCCCAACGTGCCGGTATATGCGATGGAAATCCATCCCCGCGAAAACGAGCTAATTGTGGCGACCCACGGCCGCTCGATTTTCACCTTGCCCCTAAACTGGATTGGCGAGCTGAAGGAAAACACCCTGGACGAGGCCCTCTTCGTCTTCGAGCAAAGCGAAGTAACCTTCTCTCCTGGCTGGGGTTATTTGCCTTGGGCTTGGGTCGGCGACGACTACGAGCCGGACCATTGGGACATTCCGCTTTACGCCAAGGAAGCGGGTACGGTCACCGTGGAAGTGAAACACGGCGATCAGGTGGTTTACCGCAAGGAACACGCGGTGGTCCAAGGCCCGCAAACCTTGGGTTGGCCCTACAGCGTCAGCGTTGAGACCGAAACCAAGCAACCCAAAAAGAAAAAGAAGAAAAAGAAAAACAAAGACGAAGAAGCGGAGAAAGCAGTGGTGTGGCACCGCGGTCAAGAAGGCCAAACCTACGCGGTCGCCGGCGATTACACGCTGGTGGTCAAAGGCTTCGGCCAAACGGTGGAGAAAGCCTTCACCATCAAAGAATCCCCGCGCTAAGCAAAACCGGGACGCGTGCACGACGCACGCGTCCCTTTGTTTGGTTACGGCAGCTTACTTTTTGGCCGCAGCCGGTTTGGGATTTAACAGGAAATAATAAGCGCGCCTTCCGTCATCCAGGGTTTTCTGGAAGAACGCCCCACCCTCGGCTTCTTTGCGCGCCGTTAACGCGATTTTGGCGGTTGGGCTGAAAAAACGGGCAATCACTTCAACCAACACCGCCTTGTCTCGGCCCATCGTGTAGTGCGCGTCCCCCGCGGAAAAATCAATATCCGACCATTGCCCGATTTCCCGAAGATCACACCACAACGTCGCCGCCACGGAACATTGGTTTTCACCGCCCTCTTCCACAAAGGAAAGCGAAAAGACATCGCCCTGCGCCAAGCTAAAGGTTTTGTCGATGACCGGTGTCGCTGCCTGATTGGAACCCGCGGGAAAAGGAAGGGCGCGATCCTCTTCGCCGCTATCGCGCCGGCGGGCTTGTTCGAAACCAAGGGCGGTTGCTTTGGGCAGCGTGACCGCGTGGGCGGTAAAGGCCTCGGCCAAACCATTCATCACGGTTGCAGCCTTACCCGGCTCGCGCGCTTGGGACCAGGCCCGGCTTGCACGCGCACATAATTCGGCAAACGGGATATGCCCCAAAACCCGCTCGGCGGCCAACCCGGCCTCACCCGTCAAGACCTCTTTTTGCAAGGCCGCCAGTTCGGCCACATCGACCTTGGCTTTTTTCAAGCGCGCGCCCTTTTGGTCGCGTTCGATGGTTTTAAAGGGTTCCCATTTGGGGAGCGAACCCGTCACGCGCGCCTGGAGCGCCGGATTGGAACCCTTCATCTGAGCGCACACCTCGGCAAACACCGCGTTCACGTGATCCAGGTAACGGGTGCCACCGACCGTGTAGACCCGGCCCACATCTTTGTGGAAGTAGTCTTGAGCCAGACGGTAAGCGGTTTTGCGCAGGTTGGCGGGTGGCGCCTGGACGAAAAGGGTGAAGGAAGCGGAAACGCAGGCCAGGGCCCGTCGCGCGGGGATGCAGGCCTCAAAATCAAGGGAAACACTGACATCGTAACGCCCCGGTTCATCCATCAACCAGCCCTCACTGTCGTGGGCGACATTCAAGGGTGCGTATAAGGATTCGCCCGGCCCCAGCGGCACCAAGGCGGACCGACAGCAATATTGGACGAAATGCCGTTTGGTTTTGGTAGCCCCGCCGGTACGGGTCACATCCACCAAAAGCGAGCGGTTGTTTTTTAGGCAGTCGGACGGAACCCAGAAGGTGGTGGCGCTGCGATTGGTCAACTTCAATTCGACCTGCACGTTTTCCATAAATTCAAAAACGGGATGTGGCCGATGGACACGCATTTCAAGGGAAAAAGTGCGGTCCGGCAAGCCGGCTTCGAGTTCACGCGGACACAAGACCTGCGCGCGCATTCCGTGATCGGTGAACCAAGACGTCTCGGCCATGGCTTTAAAAGATTCGGGCGCATGGCGCATGAACAGAATCTCTTGTTGGGAGAATTCAAAGTTGAAATCGCGGTGATAACCATCCGAGCCGCCGTTGGTGTATTCGCTGGGGTAATTCATGAAACTGGGCACATCGGCCTCGTTGCGAAGACCGGGATGCCAGCCGCGCCCAAAGAAGGCCGCCTCTTTTTGCCAGGAATGGGCCAGATTGAACCCGTGACCGATCTCGTGGACCAGGGTTCGGAATTGGGCACGGCGAACCGCTTGCGGTCCCTGCCGGTTGTACTGGGATTCAATGGATTCGTTAAACACCGCACAGCCGTTGCGGTGATAGTCGCCGATGTCGTCGAACATAATGCCGAGCATCACACCGTCGGGTGAATCGCGGTAGCGCTTGGCCGAAAGCACCCACATCGACCAAGGCGTGCCGTCCCGGCGCGACCATTCCTCCAGCATGGCGTCGTGGAGCTCGGCCTCGGTCCAAGCCGCATCGAAACCGGATAAATTGCTGTCGATTTGATTGGCACCGTTGCTGTAGGAGGCCGCGATACCCACGGCGTCAAAGACCTCAATCAGGTCCAAGGGTCGCGGTGGTAAACCGGGCGTCTGGGCGGCTACATCCACCTCGGTGACGACCGCAACGCCTTCCTCAAAATCAAGCTCAAATTCCACATCGTGAAGGTGAACCCCGACAAAAGGAAGCTGGAGCCGGGCCAGATGACGCCCTTCGCGTACAAAGTCACACACAACTTGGACGCGCTCGGGGCCGGCCGACCAGCGAATTTTGAGTCCGTCGGGTTTTTCGCCGGCCACGGTGAGGGTTTCCGCGGCGCGGTGACGAAACCAAATAGCACCGTCCCAAACGCTTTCACCCACGGCGGTGAGTTCGGCAATCCAGTGGGCGGGAAAGTGATTGCGCAAGGTGAGGCTGACTTGATGTTGCGGAAAATCTCCGTCTACATCGAGACGAAGTTCAAAATGGTAGCGGCCGATGGTCCCGGCGTAGAGACCGCTTTTGCGTTCTGAAACCATAATTATCCCCTTTTTTAGAAGGTGAACCCGCACCCCGTGCGGGCTGATTGAAGGCACAGACATGCCTTGGGTTTCTCAGAAGGAAACCGAGGTTGGCGTGGGTAAAGGTCCGGGCGGTAGGCGATCCCGGTTTTAAGGGGTTATTGGGTTAGGCGGGTTCCTGGTTTCGGCGTACCTAGGGAAAAGGGTGACACTCCCCATGCCCTCGCAAGGATCACAAACGCGCCTTTTTTGCCCGATTAGCCGCCGTCGGGTGGATCAACCACAATCGGCAAACAATTTTTGCTGTAGCCGGGAACGGTGATGCTTGCCCTGGTCGATGCATCGGCGGTATGGATCGGCGCCAGACGATTGGCCAGGTTTGCCAGAACAGGATGGACAAAGGGCTGCGTCGCGGGCAAGCTCCTGGTTTTGTTCACCATTCTTTGATCTTCGCTGGGAACAAACACTTTGGTACTCGAGGTCTCCACCATTTGATAGTAGTGCTGAAAGTGATTTTTTTCGGAATGGGGGTCCGAGGAAGCCGCGGCACCGTAATTGGCGAACGCCAGAACAATCTCTTTTTCGCCGGCCTGTTTCTTGAGCACAAGCCGCTCCACCGGGGCGCCGTCAAAAGGCGTGCGTGACAAAACGACTTCTTCACCTGACAGGGGGATTTCAGCCAAAACCATGGTCCCATAACAACGGGGGACTGCCGCGGCGGGCGTGTTCGCTTGGTTGATTCGGTTAAAACGAATCTTGCGGATCTGGTTACCCTTGTGATGAACGCTGTGCTCGCAAACGGTAATGCGGCCCTGGGTGATTGGGAAGCGGGCCGCGACAGCCAAAGGTTCAGCCATGAGCCGGCAAGGGTTGCCGTGAAGTTCGCTGAGGTTGGCCAACCAGGCCAAACTGGTCGCGTTTTGCGTCGGAACGGTTAAGCCGTTTAACGGCGTGGTGTTGAGCTCGAGACCGCCCAAGGCGTTTTCCACGCGTAAGGTGCAGCCCGCCAGGGGCCAGCCTTCCGGCCCCCATCGCAGACTGGTCGTACCGGAACTCCGTTGCGCGTTGCCGAGAAACAGGATGGGTTCGTGTTTTTGGTCGCCGTCCGGGGTATTGGGGGCCAACACCTGGAGCGAGCGACCATCGGCGGCAGGTGCAAAGCACAGCAAATCAGCCATAAAAATCTTGAGGACGGATTGGGTTCCCGACGGCACGGCCATGCGCCGCCGATCCAATCCCAGAAAGGAATCAGGCATGTTTTCTCTCCTTGAAGGATGTTGTTTTGCAAGCTACATCCGAGGAGACAGACCAAGGGGAAAAATTCCCCTCAGGGCATGCCGAAAAGTTGCCAGGAGGCCCAAATTTCTTCGGGAACCCCGTTTTCAATCGCGGCAATTTGGGCGGCACGCAAAGCCCGACCGGGGTCACCTTGCGCCAACCAGCCATCGTAAAACCGGTTCATAAATGCAACGGTCGCTTCGTCGTCGGGGAGCGGGGCCAGGGTGGCCAGCACCGAGGGCACCCCCGCCGTCAAGAAAGGGCGCGCCAGGTTGCCGCCGCCCTCGGAACGCGATTGGTGGGGGCCGCCGGTATCGCAGCCGGACAACACCACCAGTTGGGTCTGGGGTAAATTTAGGGCGAAGAGGTCCGCAGCGCTGAGGGTCCCACCCGAGCCGGTGTGGGGATTGGGCGAGAGCAAGAGATAGGAACGCAAGGGATCGGCCGGTTGCACGACGGCATGCCCGGCAAAGTGAATCAGGCGCGCGTCGCGGGCACCGCGTAGAAAGGCTTCGGCGGTGGCGGCCGCGCCAATCAGCGGCGTCCCATTGAGACGGTCGGCGACCTGACGCGCCTCTTGCGCGGCGTGGGGTAAGGGCAACAACGGCCACAACTGGCGGTCGAAACGAGGATTGCCCACCACACACGCGGGGTTGGTCGAGGGCCGCGGTGTTTGCTTCCGCAAGAATTGGAACATGGTCAGCGAGGGAACCACGGCGACCTCAACCCGATTCACCAAGTAACCCCGCGCGTCGGGTAAGCGCAAACCCGCGGGCGCAAGGTGCCACAAGGGGCCGTCGAGAGCGAAAAGGAGTGTGGTCGCCTCCGCCCAGACTTCGCGGGTCGGCGCCAACAACCACTGGTAAAGCCGGTGGTTGTGTCGATTGACGGCAGGGACTTGGCCAGGCTTTCGCGCTATTGCAACCAGACGTACCAAAGCCGCGACATCGGTTTCGGATAGGGGCACAACCCGGTGTTCAAGCGTTTGGGGGGTGAACACCCAGACGGCGAGACGATCCGCTAAAACGTGGTAAAACAGCAGCGCTTCGCCGGGTTTGAGTGCTGATTGAACCCGGGCCGGATCAAGCGTCCCCGTGGGGTTGTCGACCCGATCACCCAGGAACCTGGCCCGCGCGCGTTCGGCGGCCTGCAGGGCGGCCTCGCTTTCGCCGCGGTCCAGATGCAGCTGAATTAAATCGTCGTAAACCGCGCGCACGGCGTCGAAAAAACCGACCTTAACTTCATCCACGGCTCGGGGTCGCCGCGCCTCAATCAAGTCAACTTCTTCGCGCAGGTAACGCAAGGCGGCGGCGTCGTCACCCAGTCCCCTGGCGCACCGGGCCAGGGCGGCGCCGATCCGAAACATCTTGGGGCCCTGCTGTTGGTCGGCCTCGTACAGGCCCCGTGCACGGGTCAAATCCGCGCGAGCCCCTTCCAAACGGTTGGCGGCCAAGCGGTAATGACCCCGCTGGGCCAGTAATTCGGCCTCGTTTTGAACGGCCCAATGATCCCCCCCGTGCCGGGCCAGGACCCCAAGCGTGTCGTCGAGCAAGGCGAGCGCCGCGTCAAGGTCCCCTTTCTGGCGGCGACAACGCGCCAACTCGCGCCGGGCACGATACCACTCGAACCAATCGTGTTGTTGGTCCAGGTAGACCGCGGCGGTTTGGGCAAAACGTTCGGCGGCGTGGGGCAAGCCCTCGGCGAGCAAACCCTGGGCAACAGCACTGTACAACAGCGCCCGACGTTTGGGCCGGGCATAAAACACGGATTGCGAAAGGATGGCGGTGTGTTGTTCCAAGGCACGCCGTTCCTGCCCGAAGAAATGGAGGCTGTCGGCCACGGAATCGCGGAAATGGCTGATGTTGCGGCGGTCTCCCAAATGTTTGAAAAGGCGCAGACCCTCGCGGTGCAGCGAATAGAAACGCGCCCAGTCACCACGCTGCCCGGCCAGCATAGCGCGCAGGCCGAGGTTCTTGCCCGTCAAGGTGGGGTAACCCAAGACACGGGTCGGGCCGTCGACCCACTCGGCCTGCTGAGCGGCATCGGCTTTTTGATTGAGGTAGTAGAAGCACCGGGCGAGGTAAAAGCGGGCGAGCACGGAGAAGACCGAACCCTCTGGAAAACGCGCGGTGACGGCCTCGGCGGCCAATACCCCGCACATGTACTGCTCGTCGTCGCCGTCCTCGACCGCTTTGAGCGCGCGCAGGTCACGCAAGGCTTGTTCCGCCACGGTGCCGCTGTCCGCGAGTTCGGCCAGCAGATCACCCCAAACCCGAAACCGCGCCGGATCGTGGACGATCACCGCGGCGGCCCGCGCCCGAGCGGCCGATTCGCCGTGATTTGGGTCGGGCAGCAGCAAGCTTTGTTCGAGCCATTGCCAGGCCAAGCCGGGAAATTGTCGGGTCCAGGCGGCTACCGCGGCGGAATCGTTCTCGGCCAAGGCCCGTGCCAGGCGAGCGCGGTGCTCGGCGGGTGAACCGAGGCGTTTGCGTTCTTCCAAATCGGCCAAGGCGGTCGCGGCAGCATCGCGCCAGATCGGATCTCTTTCGTCGGCCAACACCTTGCGCCATTGGGTTTCGGCGTCTTGATTGAGCCACAGTTGTTGCAGGACGAGCGCGTAATTGGTCTGTAAGGCCGGGGAATCGAAGCCGCGGGCGAAACCGATTTCCAGGGCTTCCAAGGCCTTATGCCACGATAACCAGCTCTCTTGTTCAGCCCCCCGCGTCATGAGGGCGACCACGCGATGGTTGAGGTCGTCGGCATCGCGCGCCTGTTGTTGTTGGGCGCCAAGCGAGGATTCGCCCAAAACGGCCTCGGGTTTCCCGGCAAGTAAATCAAACAGGGCCGCACAACCACGTTGGCTTTCATTCGCTGATTCGGCCCACTTCAAGCGCAGCGCGGCAAGCTGTACGGGGTCGGCGGTGGCGGTGCGCCGCAACCCGTTTTGCCGCACCCCCGCGAGGCGGCCGGCCACCGGCCAGTTACCCGCGGCCAATTCGTTGAGGCGCTGCTGAAAACGCTGCTGTTCGGTGGCGGCGGGATCGCTCCAAGTGCAACCGAGTAGAAGCAGCAAAACCGCGAGCAGGGTGAACCGCGTAACATCTCCCCAAATCCGCGGGGAAAAGTCGCGAATAACGCGGGTTTCCATGATTCCGCCTTGTTTCGTGGTTGATCTGCATAAAAATTCTACTTTTACTTTACCGTTTTTTCAGCATTAAATATAGATGGTCTGACAACCAAATACTCCAAAACAAAAAAACACGACTAATCATCGCGCCAAACACTGAAAACTCGTACACAAAGGAGTTTCATATGCCCGGAACCCTCCGTATTTTCATGGTTGACTTGTTACTATTTGTTCGCGAAAAAGACGCGAAAGATACGGACCAAACTTTTTGGGGATTTGCACCAAATACACGCGGCGCTGGTCACCATCTCGAACACCATCCTTACCTCTTTTTTTGTGATACTCAACCTAACGGCACGTTTGAGGAAATCAACAATGGGGTCGGCGAAAAAGAAAAGGTCTGGGATTGTGACGGTTATGAGTTGTCCGTGTGTGGCGGTAATGATCGCCTGGATATGTCCGGGGGATATGGTCCCAAACATAGCTCCCCCCACCCCGACAACTACAGTCTAGATTGGCTGGTCGACTTTAACGAACTCGATCACACCAGGAATCTCAAAGGTGCGAAGGCAATCCTAAAGACACAAGAAGCAGGCGTTCTGGATTTGTTAAGTGCACGGATCAAACTCGAAACCGGCGTCATTCGCGCCACGCATTTCACCTGGGCGGGCGATACGGGAGAAACCACCCAGTGTCCGGGGTTCGAGGACAAAAAAACGAAAAAGTGGTCACCAATTAACGCGCAAAACGGTCGCCCCATGTCGATTTGGACGGTGGCAACCATCCACTTTACCGGTAAATCAATCCAAATCAAGCGTAACCCCCTCACGAATAAGGGCAAGGCACCACAAACCATGGCGCTTCAACCGGTGAAGACCAACCAACCTATTGACTTGGTTTTTGCCAATATCAGTAAACCGCAGCCTTCCCCCAACAGCGACCATTTTCTATTGCTGTATTCACTGGTTGAAGGTTGGAGCACCGCTGATCGCTACCAAGCCATATTTACCAAAACCCCGGGACCTCTACTAAGACGGCCTATCGTCCACCAAAGCAAAGCACGACGGGAGCTGGTGAAACGTATGCGCCCTACCAGCAATGAAGAAACCTTAAACTTGGACTTCTGGTCTATGAACCCATCGATTCAAGAAGCGAAAAACTGCTTACCAGCGAAGCTGGACAGCTTTCTCGATTCGCCCCCGGCATCCGAATCTGAAACCGAAACCGAATCTGAAACTGAAACCGAAACATGATTCACTTTGTCGGCCGAGGGAATGTTAGGGTTTTGCCAGGGCCTCATAACGAGCGCGCCAAAGGTCGGCGGCCTCGGGCTCGCCCTGTTCCGCCAACATCACGCTCAGGTTGAACACCAGGAACGGGGTTTGGTCGAACTGTTCGGCGTGGGCGCGGAAAGCGCGGAAGGCTTCCGTGCGCGCCTCGCCCTCGGCCGCCAGGTAACGGGCGAGAAAAACCAAGCCGTATTCGGGACCGTCGCGAGGGAGTTCAGCGGCGATCACCAACGCGTGGTCCAGGCGACCCGCGGCCAGGTTGGCCGCCGCCAAATCGGCGCGCAGGCCGTGATCCGCCGGTTGTTGCTGGAGCAACGCCGCGAGTTCCGCCAAGGTTTGCAACAAAGGCGCATGCTCGAGCCGCGCCCATGAACCGCCGCCCCGCACGCCCCGCGCTTGCTTTAACGTGGTCGGTTCAGCGGCGGTGGGATAGTGGAACCGCAACAGGCGGGTTCCATCGATTGCGGCCACCTGCCGGTAAGCCTGTTGGACCAGCGCGCCCCGCTCCGCTGTTTGCTCCGCGGCGGGACGAAACACCAAAAGCAAACCGGCCGCCAACACCGCGGCCGCCAACACCCAAAGCCCCGGCGCGAAACCCCGCGCGGATGGCGGGGGGGTTTGCGTCTGAATCGGAACCACGGGCGTAGTTAGGTCGGGCGGAACGGCTTCGTCCTCCTCTTCGTCGAGCGCCATGGTTTCCACCATTTCCGCGAACAGATCCGTACAGTGAGCGCAATCGTGCAGGTGAGCAAGCACCACCTCACGGCGCGCCGCGTCGAGACGGTTGTCCGCCAAGGCGGCCAGGGCTTCAAAATCAGGTTGATGGTGTTCGGGCGGATCGATCATCGTGGCTCCGTTTGCGGTTCGGCTTCATGGGTATGAGACAGCTCGGCCTCAAAAATTTCTTGGTGCGGGGCGAGGTGTAACACGAAACCGGCATCATCCAACAAGGGCATGACGGTCTCTTTGAACAATCCCGCCTGTTCCAAATCTTGGCGCAGCCGTCGGTTGATTTGCTCAAAGCGCCGATACAAAGTGCGCGGTTCGGTGCCGGTCCTGGTGGCAATGGTTTTGATTTTAAGCCCTTTGGCGTAACGCAGGCGCAACCAAAAACGCTCCTGTTTGGAGAGTTCGGCCAATGCGGCGTGCAACACCCGGGTGACCGCCGCCTGACCCTCCGCCTGTTCGTCACGGAGCAGGGCGGTTTCGCCGTGGGGATCGTCGGCAACCGTCGCTTCCAATAGCGCGGGATCCACCTCACGACGTCGCGTTTTGGCGGCGAATAAAGCGGTCAAGGCCTCGAAACGCGCATCATCCAGCGCGACCCCGTGGTTCACCGCCAGACGGGTACGCGCCTCGGCGTGGCTCAGCCCGTCGCGAACCACCCATTGCTCCAACAAAACGGCCTCGGGCCCGGCATCTTTGCTCGCCTGACAAGGGCGCCATTTGCCCCAAGCTTTTTCGCGACGGTTGATCAAAAAATGGGTCACCACGCCGATCAAAAACGTCTTCAGGGTGGCTGAGCCGCGAAAACCACGCAGGACGCGGCAGTTTTCCTCGAGCAATTTGAGGTGGACATCCGCGCGAAAATCATCCAGCTCATCCGGGCCGACCTTTTGACGTTTGGCAACGAGTCGGACCACGGCATCAATGACGGGGAGGTGCTTTTGAAACAAATGGGGTTGTGGCTCCGCGCTTAAACCAGAATCACGGGAAGAAATCATATAATTTCCAAACCATTGTGTTTTGATGAAATTATAGATAACCGCCAACCACCCAACAAGCAGGTTTTAACCTAAGAAGCGCGATAACTCGCGGCGATTTTCGCTAAATCTCTGGGCTGCAACGGCCTGTAAAAATGCTCACCGCACCCACCGGGTGCGCCTCCGCTTTTTCCAAGCCATTTCGCTCCAGATCTTTAGCCAAAATCCCTCGCTCTTATCACGCCTCTTAGGTTTAAAGACAATCCAAACCAATGCTTCATTTTGCAAATCGCCACAAAAACCACAAGCCAACGCACAGTCACCCCGTTTCCCCAGGTCCGTTGCAAAAAAGTGAATAAAGGAACGGAACCGGCTGTTACCTGGTTCGATCAAACGTAAAGGAGACCCCATGTCCCGTTTCATTGCCATGACGCTGATCGCGCTTCTCAGTCAGCCCTTGTTTGCATTTCAAGACACCGACGCCAAAGCTTGGATCGACAAAGTCGTCGCCCGCGTCGGCGGAATGGACGGCCTGCACCGCCTGAAAGACGTGCAATACACCTACATTTATCAATTGCCCAACGGCAAACAAGACGTTTCCATCGAACGCTACATCTTCGACGGTGAGGCCTCCTGGGCCGAATACACCAAAGGCGACGCCACCATGCCCGAAACCAAGGGCAAAGTGGTTCAGGGTTACGACGGTAAAACCGCGTGGGCCACCATCGACGGCCAACTCAGCAGCGACGAAAAGGTCGTTAAACGCGCCGATTTCCTGCGCAAAACCAACTACTACTGGTTCGCGATGATGCACAAACTCGGCGACCCCGGCCTGCAATACAAAAGCAAAGGCACCAAAACCCTGGAAGGCATTCCCTACCAGTTGGTGGAAGTCGGCTTTGAAAACGGGGTTGGCGATGTGCAGGATACCTACCTGCTGTACATCAACCCCTTCACCCATTTGGTCGACCAGTTCCTGTTTACGGTAATGGACTTCGACCGCAAGGAGCCCTTGCTGATGCGCGTGGATTACGAAACCTTCGAGGGCGTCACCCTGCCGACCATGCGGCGGTACATTCCCTCGAACTGGGAAGCGGAACCCCAGGGCGACGGCTGGGTTTTGGAAGTGATGCAAGACATCACCTTCAACAACGGCTTCAAAAAGACTGACTTCAGCAAAGGTGGCGGCTAACCCGTGAACCGCGAAGGATTTCACAACCGGCCCGTCTTGGTTCAGGCGGGCCGCTTTTTTTGCGCCCCCTAAAAAACGTGACACACGTCACTTTACACCAAAACCCCACCCCGGCTCATTGCACACACATTTTCCACCCACTAATATTCACCTTACCCCATATTTTCGCCTTTCCCATGTTGCAAGACCCGCGTCTACCGGGTTGTTCTTCCGCTTCTGAACGCTGCGTTCCCACGCCTCGGAGAAGAACATACTCCTCAGAAACCACTTTTTCTAAGCAACTTACACAAAAAGGCAAACTCCATGACTGCTGAGCTTCTGTTACAAACAGATATCTCGTGGGAAGGTCCGACTGAACATCTTTCGGTCGTCGAATTTTCAGCTACTGAAGGTCTATCCAAAATTCCCCTCATCGAAACGATGCTGATCTCGGAATCAGCTAATTTGCCACTGGCCGATATGCTTTACAAACCGGCGTCCATTTCGCTTTCGGTAGGGGACCATTTGACAGAGAGACGCTCGTTCTCTGGGATCATCACACGACTTGAACACAAACGAACCGGCCATAATCACATCAAAACATCTTCCACCAAAACCTACTTCTACGAGGCGGTCATTCAGCCCGAGGTATGGAAACTGACCAAAATGTTCCGTTCCTATGTTCACAAGAAAAAAAGTGCACCGGAAATCATCAAGGAAACCTTAACCGAAGCGGGCGTCAAGCAACGTTGGCAACTGTGCGGCACTTATCGAACCCGAGAGTACACCCTCCAATTTCAGGAATCCCACTTCCATTTCATCAGTCGGCTGATGGAGGATGAGGGGATTTACTTTTATAACGATCATGAGAACGGCGCGGTGGTTTTTTGCGATGCGCCGGGCTGTCATCTACCCTGCCGTCCTTATGAAGACGCTTCGTACAGCGAGGGGCTGCGTGATCTTTTCCAACAGCGAAAGCTGGAATGTGTCAGTTCCTTGTCTTATGAGATGGCGGCGGTGAGCGGCGGCTTCGAGGTCCACGACTACAACGACACAAAAGCCAAGACCAATCTCTCACAAAAAGACAAGCTTACCCAATCGCCAGGTTTTTCCGAGCTTGAGGTTTACACTCACAATATGAGCCACTTGGATCGCGGCCAGGGGAAAACCTACGCCCGTCTCCTCAAAGAGGAAGCCCATGCCTCGGCCAAACGGATTCAAGCCGAATCCAACTGCCGATCCTTCTCGCCAGGTTTCGTTTTCAATTTGAAACATCACTATTGCGAGGAGCTTAATAAAAAGTGGTTGCTCATTGATACCAGGGTGACCGCGCACCAAAACACCTACCACTGTTTCTTTACCGCCACACCGGCCGATGTGGTTTATCGACCGCCGCGCGTTACCCAACAGACCAAGGTTGACGGTCTCCAAACGGCCGTGATCACGGGACCACCGGGCTCCGAGGTGTACCTCGACGACCTCGGGCGCTGCAAATTGCAATTCCACTGGGATCGCGAGGGCGAGAAAAACGACCGCTCCTCGATGTGGGTCAGGGTTTCCAACAACTACGCGGGTAAAGATTACGGGATTCAATGGATCCCGCGCATCGGCAACGAGGTCTTGGTTCAGTTCATTAACGGCAACCCCGACTTGCCGGTGGTCGTCGGACGGGTTTTTAACGACAGCAATGCCTGCCCCCTCAAGCCGGCCAACAAGTGGCAAAATATCATTAAAACCATTAAGGACAACCATATTCTGTTCGACGACCAAGACGGCAAAGAGATGCTCGATATTCGCGCCCAAAAAGATATGACGACCCTGGTCATGAACAATGCGGATACAACGGTTGAAAACAACCGCACGGTCACGGTCAAAAACAACCAAACCCACATGGTGAAAAACAATCAGTCCCTCACCGTTGAAAACAACCGCACGGTCACGGTCAATCATGACAAAACCCTAACGGTGGCCAACAACTACCGGTTAACGGTTAAGGGGGATCAAACCCACGACGTCGGCGGCAAGCGTACGGTATCCGTGACCGGCAATGACAGGCTGAATGTGAGCGGCGACCGATCCGCGGCGATCAGCGGAAACCACGATGTGACGGTCATGGGCGACCAAAACGTTTCGGTAACCCAAAACGCCGGTCTCGACGCCATGACGGGCAAGATTTCGCTGTCGGCGCACGCGGGCGGCATTGATCTCACAAGTGGCGCGGCCTCCCTTTCGATGACCCCGGCCTCACTTACCCTTGCCGTCGGTCCAAACGCGATCAGCATCGACCCAGCCATGATTACCATCAACGGCATGATGATCAAACTGAACTGATACCGGGATTTCGCCGAGGTTCGCCCACCAAGATGCCGAACCCGGGGCGTCGGGACAAAAGCCCTGTCACCGCGCGATGCCTGGAGACAACCTTACCGGTGGTGGGATCCACGCTCATCCATCGCCTTCTTGACACGCACAACACGAGCAGCGCTTGCCTTTCGCGCTTTTCTCGCGGTCACCGCGAGGAATGAGCCTAACGCTTCACGGGAGACCACCTTGACAGAACCAAAAGCGAATCCGATCATCGATCGCATCGACAAACTTCGCGAGGCCTGGTGGCGCTTTTGCGACGATGAAGAAAAACGCCTCCTCGTGTGGTGCTTGCATCCAGAGGACCTAAGCATTCGGGACACCTTCCTCTCGGTGGAAATGGAGGAGCAAGGCGAAACCGCCGAGTTGTTCGTGCGAATCGAAGCAGCCTTTGAGGTCGATCACCACGGCTTTTCCATTGTCGATCATCTTTTGGAAGCATACGCGGCCGCCAAAGTTACCTTGGCTGAATTGGGTTTGCCTGACGCCTGGGCACCTCCGCCGCCAACCCCCGGTCAGCACGATATTGAGCGCTTGGTCGCGGTCTGTACCCATTTCATGGCGACCTATGGCGAGGCCATGGAACATTTGGTGCTGGTGCTCGATCCGGCGGAAATTGCCGACGAAGCGGCCTGGCAAGACTGGCTCTCGGCGGCTGCAAGCGCGGCTTTTCCCGAATCGGTTCGCCTGCTCACCACCGAGGTCGGCAAAAACAAACGATGGCACCGCCTCCACGAGCAACCACCCGCCGCGATGCTTATCGAGGATCCCCAACTTGACGGCGAAACGGCGGCGGCTGATTTGGCCGCGGCGGCCGACGACGGCAGTCCCGGCGGCCGCTTCAGACGCGCATTTATAGAAATCGGCGCCGCGGGCAAGGAGCGGGACCAGGCCGAGGCGGAACATGCCGCCAACCGCGCCCTAAGCATCAGCCGCGCCGAAAAGTGGCCCGCCATGAGTGTCGTGGCCCATATCGCGCTGTCCTCGGTTCAGATCAGTTGCAACGATCACGAAGCCGCCGTGCGCACCTGCGAGGCGGCCTCGGCGGAAGCACAAGACGCCGCCGCGGCGAAGGTCGAGGGGGGCGATCAACTGGTTCTGCAAACAGGCATGTCCTTGGGTTCGGCCTACATCGGCGTGGGCCGCTATGCCCCCGCCGCCGCCACCTACGAGGAAACCATTGCCGCGGCGGTATCCGTGGGCAACAGCTTTCTCGAGTTGGAATGCCGCCGCTTGGCCTGCTTCTGCTACGAAACTGCCGACGACCCAGAACCCGCGTGGCATATCGGCCTTTCAGGTTTGGCCCAGGCGCAAACACTCTCCGATGAAGAACGCCGCAATAGCTACCTGCCCTACCTCGGCGCCGGTCTGTTGCGCATCGCCGAGCGCCACCAATACACGCAACCCAGCCCCAAGGAGATCAGAGCCACCCTGTGCGACCTGGTCGGTCCTGAATGGGAAGAACAAGCGGGTTCCGTAGGCGGTGCCCCATGATGCCCGCGGCCAAACACCTGGACCCGGTTCTCGGGATCGATATCCACTTAATTCAGCCACCCGGCCCGGTTCCGCCCCTCCCCATTCCCCACCCTTTTATCGGCATTGTGATGGACCCGTTTGATTATGTCCCTTTCCTAGGGGCGACCATTTTGGTCAACGGCATGCCGCGCGCCATCGCGGGAACGGCGGGTATCGCGGTCCCCCCGCACATTCCGCTCGGCGGCGTGTTTGTGAAACCACCGGGCAACGAGTGCGAAATGTTCATGGGCAGCGCCACGGTCGCTTTTGACGGCGACGCCGCATCGCACATGCTGCATCCGGCTCTGAGTTGCCACACCATCGGCATGGTGCCGCCCTTTCGGGCCAATCCCAAAAAGAAAACCAAGCTCAAGTCCATGGTTTTGCCAACCTCGGTGGTACTCCCCATTCCGATGGGGATGCCGGTCCTGATCGGCGGACCGCCCACGATCTCGCTCAGCGCACTGGGCATGCGCGCGGGCATGAGCGCCCTTGGCAAAGGTTTTAAAAAACTGCGCAAGGTGATGAAAAACAGCAAGCGCATGAAACGCCTCTCCAACAAACTGCACAAAGCCGCCGATAAAACCATGGACAAACTCGGCGTACCCAAAAACGCGCGCCTTCGCAACAAGACCCACCGCAAAATCTGCACCTTGACGGGTCACCCCGTCGACGTGGCAACCGGCAAAATGGTGACTGAAGCGGTCGATCTCCAACTCGGGATGGGTTCCCCTTTTCTGTTCGAACGCGTGTGGTATTCAAGCTCGGTTTATCAGGGCCCGCTGGGACACGGCTGGCACCACAACCACGACAGCGCCCTGCTGGTGGAAGAACGCTGGGTGGCCCACCGAACGTCTGACGGTCGGGCGGTGGTGTTTCCCATGGTCGGCATGAACGAGCAGGCTCATCTCCCCGCCGAACAACTGACCTTGGGCCGAGACGGCGCGGGTTTTTTCGTCAAAAATGCGGCGGGCGAAACCACCGGTTACGCTTCCTGCAACCGGCCCAACGGTGAACTGGCGCCCAAGTGGACCCTCTTTGAGGCGGACCGTGTCCTCCATTTTCAGTACGACGCGCGGGGAAGAATGATCCAGGCGCGGGATCAAGGCAACCGCACCCTTCGCTTTACCTACAACGAGGAAAACCGAATCACCGCTATTTTCGCGCCCCATCCCGAGAACCCAGACGAGGAAATCGCCCCGGTTAGCTATATTTATAATGAACGGGGCGACCTGACCGAGGTGTGGGATGCGGATTTCAAACCCTTCCGCTATCACTATCAAGACCACTTAATTGTTCGTGAAACCAACCGCAACGGCTTCTCATTTTTCTTCGAATACGATCAACCGGGAAACGAGGCCCAATGCGTCGCCACCTGGGGTGACGGCAACCTGTACCGCCGGCAACTAACCTATGACAACCCGGCCCGTATGACGAAAGTCGTCGATTCACTGAACGACACCGCCACCTACCTCTGGAATGAAGACGGGCTCGTTACCCGCGTATACGACGCCCGCGGGCGCGGTATTGAACGCCGCTACGACGATCTTAAGCGGCTGCTGAGCGAAACCGACCCCTACGGCAACAGCACCCAATACGCCTACGATGCGCGAGGAAATGTCACCAAGCTAACCGAACCAGACGGCCTGGTTCACCAAGCTTGCTTCGATGCGCGGGGGCACCTGATCACCAAAACCGCGCCGGGCGAGGCCTCGGTTCGGTACAGCTACGACATCCAAGGCCGCATGATCCGCCAAAGTCGCGATCAAGGGCCCGAATACCGCTACGAATACGATCACCGCAATCGCCTGTGCCGGATCATCGACAACCAAGACGCGGTAACGCACTTTTACTACGACGAACGGGGCAATCTGGTGCGCCACATCCAGCCGGGCAACCGCGAGACCCGGTACGTCTACAATGCTTGGGGCGCGATTCAGCGCCGTACCGATCCCGACGGCACCTGCACGACCTACACCTTTGACACCCGTGGCAATCTGACGACGGTCCAGTGCGAAGGAAAAGTGGTTCTGCGCTTGGCCTACGATGCCGCGTCCAATTTGGTTCGGGAAGAGAATGATCGCGGTGAGGTCCATGGTACCGCCTATACCCCTTTTAACAAACCGCTTGCCGAAACCAATCCCTTGGGTGAAACCCATGGTTTTGAATACGATACCGAGGCGCAATTAACCGCCGTCGTCAATCCCGCCGGCGAGCGTTACACCTTTACCTATGATGCTTCCGGCAAAGTGTTAGAAACCAGGAATTTCCAAGGCGTGGTCCGCAAGTATGGCTACGGCTTTTCCGATCATGTGACCCTGCTTGAGGAAATCGGCGTCGCAACCGGTTGGGACGGCGACGGCAAGCCGGTGCGCGACCACGCACGCTTCAAATTTGCGCGCGACCCCGCGGGCCGGGTGCTGACATTGGACCTGCCGGACGGCACAAGGTACAGCTATGGGTATGACGAAGGCGGCCGACTCGCGCGCGCCGAGACCCCCTCCTACCGCCTCGCTTTTCTTTACGACGGCGGCGGGAACCTCGTCGAAAGTGACCAGAACGGCCAAATCGTGCGTTATGAATATGATCAGGCGGATCGTCTGATCACGCGCCACGCACCAAGCGGCGCCCGCGTAAGCTATCACTACCTTTTCGAAAACTTACTTTCATCGGTTCAGGTGACCACCAGCGCGGCGCAAATCCATCGCATTCGCTATGCGTACGACCGGGATTGGTTCTCAAAAAAAACCTATTTCCCCAACGCGTGCGAGGCGGTGCACCAAGGAAGCGAGACCGAACCCGTCACCCAGCATTTTGAAGGTCGCGATTTTTCCCAGCGCAGAACCTTCGACGCCCAACCCGAGGACCGCGCGATAACGGTATCCGACAGTCGCTTTGGGAGCCGCACCTACCAACTGGATGAACTGGGTCGCCCCATTCAAACCCAGCGGGGTTTTGGGTTGGAAACCATGTCCCTGGATCAGAACGGTAACTTCCTCCACATCGGCGCCGCCGGCTACCGAACGGCGTCGGGCAACCGGCTCGCGACCCGCAACGGGCTACCTTACCGCTACAACGGGTTTGGCGATGTGGTGGAACGGCCGGGGGATACACCGGAAACAGCAAGCCTGATGCACTACGACCCACTCCACCAATTAACCGCCGTGTGTGACCGCCGAGGTCAAACGCTTGCGACCTATGAATACGACGCCCTGGGCCGCCGCGTCAAAAAGGTCACCCCTGAAAACGCGTTCACCTACCTTTGGGATGATTGTGACCTGCTCGCGGAAATCTCGGCCACCCAAACCCGCGAATTCGTGATCGTCGATCACCAACCCTTGGTGGAAATGATCGCGGGCGACGCCTACTTCTACCACCTGGATCATACGGGAACACCGACCCTCATCACCGACACAAACGGCCAAAGCGTTTGGCGCGGCTGGTTTGGCGAGTACGGCGAAGCCTTGCTGTCGGAGGGCGAGCTTTCGCCGGCCTTTGGCCTGCCCGGAATGTTTGTGGACGAGGAAACCGGTTTGGGCTACGCGCTCTGGCGTTACTACGACACGCGCGACCGTCGCTTCCTCACCCCGGACCCCATCGGCTTGGACGGCGGATTTCACGCCTATGCCTATGTGGACAACCCCTTCGTCGAAATCGACCCCTACGGTTTGGCCAAAATGCCGCGCCAACTCAAATCGAAGTACGGCGTGCACCCGCTGAGCAAAAGGGCCCTGAACCACCGCGTCCGCCTAAAAGGAACAGCCAAATCCACGACCAAAGGCCAGTGCGTGGCCGTTTTCGAATACGTCACCCCAACCGGCAGGAAGATGTACAAGGTGGCAACCAGTACCTTCGGCGGCAAACACGCGGAAAAAAACGCCTTCGCCGCCCTCCCCCAATACGTCAAAAACGACACCAGCCGCATCAAAAGGGTTTATACCGAACTGGAGCCCTGTGACTACGCCGGATGCGGTAAATTCCTACAACAAAACGCCCCGAATGCGACCGTGACCTATCACTTCAAGTACAATCCCAAGGGACCCACCCGTACGGCCGGAAAAAAATTGCATTCGAAAACCGTAGCGCCCTACTGCTAAACAACCATCACCTTGTTTTAAGGGAGTAAATCACAATGGATTTGACGGCTTGTTATTCTTTTGGGGGCCCCATTGCCAAGGTATTTTTCAGCCCGCGGGGCAACCAGTTACTCATCCTGGCCGCGGACAAAAACCACAACGCCGTGCTCACCCTTCAAGACCAAGAACTGATCCCGGCCTACACCTTTGGCAACCCCTCGGACCCCCGACTTTTTGACGCCGCCTTTCATCCAAGCCTGCCGTTGCTGGCAACCGCGGGCGCCGAACGGATGATTGAGATTCACGACAGCGCGACCGGCCAAAAACTTCGCGAACTGGGGACACCGCCCGCCGCCGACACACAACCGGGTTACACATCGCTGGCATTCGATGCGCGGGGTGAACGGCTCTTTGCCGCCCGTTGGGGTTCTGAAGGCACCGACGTATTTAACTTCAGCGACGGGCGCCTGGCATTCACCTATTGGGGCCGCGGCAGCATGGACACGCTCGCCCTGCACCCCGAGGCGCAACTCATGGCCAACACCCTCTTTGAACAAGGCGCCTGCGCCGTTCGTTTTCTTCATTTGGATCGCGAAAACTTGGTCCCGCTCAACGTCGAACTTGAAAATTTCATGGATACACCGCACCTCGCCTGGAGTCCCGACGGGGCCTACCTCGCCGCCCTCGGCGGTTTTCCCGGTCCCGAGGTTTGCGTCTTTCGCTTCCCGGAATGCGAACAGGTACTGGAATGGTACGGCGAGGACGACGTCCCGCCGCCCGCCCAACCCTGGACCCTTTCCCATCACACGCCCTTGGTCGCGCAGCAGGCTTTTTCGGCAGACGGCACCACGCTCTGGTGCCCCGGCGCCTCCGGCAACCTCGTCGCCGTCGACCTCGGTTCCGGGCAAGTCGCGCGCCGCGTTCCCGCCCACCGGGAAGCGGTTTGCGCCATCCAGGCCCATCACGCCTCGGGTCGCATGGCTTCCGCCGGGCGCGACGGCCGCGTCTGCCTATGGAAAACGCCGAAAAACGAACCGGTTACGGCCGATCTCAAGGCGTCGCGAACCCAGGGTTTTCTAGCGCGCGCGCGACCAACCACCCCCTTTCCCCGTCAAGAAGATTTGGCGGTCATCGAAGCCCCCTAACCATAGGCCGCGACCGTCCCGCCCCTGCAACCCAACCGCCGTCCGTGAGGAGTCGAACCGTGAGACCCATCAAACTGACCATGACCAACGTCATTGTGGGCGAAGCCCTCACCTGGGCGTACCCCGACGGCCACGCATTGGGTCATTTCCTCATTCCCACCTACCGACTGACCGTCGCGGGCAGCGATGATCTGGGCAAAAAAGCCGAACGTCACTTTGAAGTCTTCCGCTTTGGCATTCAAGGCAAAGATCGGGGTAAGGGACCCGAGGCACGGGTTGTCGGCTTGGCCGATTTACAAACCCACGTCATCAAAAGTTGGTTGCCGCACTATACCGTCCACTCCGCTCGTTCCGTGGAGCGGGGCGCGTGGCAGGTCTACGACAACTTTCTCATCCACGATGGTCCCGACGATCCCCATACCGAGGTTTACGCCTCCATTGGTTGTATTGAAATCTGCAACGGTCCACGCGGCTTCGACATGTTCAACGATTACCTCATCGCTCTTTCCGGGGCAACCGCCGCCGGGCGCGCCGACCGGCTCGCGCAAATCGGCAAAGCCCGCAACATGACCATCACGTACCACAAGGCCACCCGTCCCCCGTTAAAAAAGGCGCCATAACCCAAACGGCCGGGCTTGGCGAACGCCGCCTCGCGGATGAAATAAATCGCTAAAGAATGCATCATCCTCGCACCTATCCCAGACCTCATTGTTCAATGACCCTAACCCGCCCTGAAACCCGACAAGGACCCCCTGATGCCGCTGCTTTGGTTCTTTGCACTTGTGATCACCCTTTCCGATTCCGCGCATGCCGACAGGATCCGCGCCACCTTTGTCGCCCACATCAGCGCCGACTGGGACGGCTATCAGCTTTCCGAATACCATCAGCAAGGCCCTCATGCCGAAAAGTACGTGAGCCGCCACCTTCACGCGGACCTCTTGATCGGCCTTCAAAGCGTGACCAAAACCGATTATTTCCTCGCTCGGGATCCTGAGCATTACCGCCATCACTTGGGCATCCTCTCTTTATCGTATGAGGCTGAAGCCGCCGCAACTCGTGCCGCCAAACACCTCCAACACATCCAACCGCCTTTTTTGAGGCAAACCCTCATCCAAACCCGATTTATGATCATTCAGCACCAGACAGATCTGCTGATCCTGTACTCCGAAACCTATCTGCACCCCAAACTGAAGCGCTTTTTGAAACACCTTGCCACAACGCCTTAAACCTAAGAAGTGCAATAACCGAAGGATTTAGCCTGTTTTCCCTGGTTGAATCTGCTATGCTCCGCCGGTTATGAGTGAGCTGAAACAGTTTTTCCGCAACAGTCAAGTGATGGCGATGATGACCGCCTGCTCCCGCGTGTTCGGCCTGATGCGCGACCTGTTGACCAACTACCTGTTGGGCACCAGTCGTTCCGCCGACATCTGGGTGATGGCCTTTATGCTCCCCAACCTGTTCCGCCGCCTGATGGCGGAAGGGGTGATGTCGTCCGCCTTCGTGCCGATCCTGGCGGAAACACTCGGCGGCGAACCGCCGGAGGAAGCCGAACAACGCGCCCGCGAATTCGCCCGCGCCATGTTCAGCCTGATCTTGGTGGCCGCGACCCTGGTCGTCGGATCCATTATCTTGTTGATGCCGGTCATGCTGCCCTTCATCCTGCGGGTGCTCACGCCCAGCAGCGGCGGCGGCAGCGATCCCGAATTCCTCGCTCGCCTGATCCTACCCACGCGGATGCTGTTCCCCTACCTGATCTTTATCAGCCTCGCCGCCATCTGCCAAGGCGTGCTCAACACCAAAAATCGCTTCGCCCTGCCCGCCTTCACGCCGATCCTGCTCAACATCTGCATCATCAGCTTCGGCTGGACCCTGCGCGACCACTGGGACAGCCCGATTTGGGGCCTGTGCATTGGCGTTTTGTGCGGCGGTTTTTTGCAATTTTTCCTGCAATGGCTCCAGTTAATGCGTTTGGGTTTTCCGCTCAACCCCACCACGCGCATGTGGACCCCCAAAACCGCCGAAGCCTTCCGCCTGTGGTTGCCCACCACCTTCAGCGCGGGCGTCGTGCAAATTAACGCGCTGGTCAGCACCGCCGTGGCGGTTAACCTGTTTGAGGGCGCCTCCATGGCGCTGTTTAACTCAAACCGCATGATCGAATTGGTTTTGGGCGTGTTCGCCGCCGCCATCTCCACCAGCATTTTGCCGTTGCTGGCCCGCCAAGCCGGCAAAAAAGACGAACACGGCATGAACCAAAGCCTGTGGGCCGGCCTTTCCGCCATGAGCCTGGTCACCCTCCCCGCCGCCGTCGGGCTGCTCGTCTCCGGCGCCCCCGTGCTCAGCCTGCTCTTTCAACGCGGCGCGTTCGACGACCGCAGCCTCACGCTAACCTACAGCGCGCTGATCTTTCACAGCATGGCGCTGCTGCCGATTTCCTGGTACCGCATTCTGAGCCAATCCTTTTACGCCAAGAAAAAAGTATCGATTTCCGTCGTCGTCGCCACCATCGCGGCCGTGGTCAACATGGCGGGCTGTTTTATCTTCCCCTCATTTTTCCCGAAAAATTTGGCCCATTGCGGGGTTGCATTGGCGACTTTGGTCAGTTCTTGGCTGCTGTTTGCGCTGGCCTTACAACAGGCTTATCACCATTTTCAGGTGCGCTGGCCACGCGAGTTTACCACTGATTTAACGAAGGTTACGGCCGCGGCACTGGCCTTCGTACCCATTTGGCTTACCCCCGGTGCGGGGGATCCCGAACCACTTCCTTTGATCTTGCGTTTGGTTTCCTCTATATTGGTGTATGGCATTCTGATCGTTTTCATGCGCGTCTCTTGGGTCACACGGCTCCGTCGCAAACGGGGTAAGCCGTGATAGAATGGCCCACTCGTCAAAGGTCTGTCCTTTGTTTCAGCCCCTTTCACACCCCGTGATCAAAGAAGTTTGGAGTTACAAGCCATGAGTAGTGTCGAACCCATGACAAAACCGAGCGAGAATGAAGAGACGGCGGTTGCGGTCACTGAAAAACCCGCGCCCACCGAACCCCATGAAATTCTTGCCGAAACGGTGAAAGACCTGAAACGTGGCGACAAAGTGGCGATTTTCACCCAAGACAATCCCGATCCCGACGCCATCGGCTCGGCCTTTGGTTTGTCCTGGCTGATCAAAAAAATCAATTCCAGCGCCAGTGTGGTTATTTTTTACGGGGGCGAGATTTCCCATCCCCAGAACCGCACCTTCGTCAATCTGCTCAACATCCAAATGCGGCGCGTCGACAACGCCAAAGATTACGACGAATACAGCCTCAAAATTTTTGTGGACGTGGCCAGCTCCGGTCAAAAGAACCTGCAGAGCGTAACCGTTCAGCCCGACATCATCATCGACCACCACGAGGACAATCCCGAGGGCGACTACATCCTCAAAGACATTCGCGTCATGGGCGCCACCGCCACCATGATTTGCGAGTACCTGCTCAATTCCGGCTTCCAACTCAATGAAGAGTCCGAGGAAGATGTCAACGTCGCCACCGCCCTGCTGTTCGCCATCGAAAACGATACCGGCAATCTGGTTTCGGAAAACACCCGTCAGCTCGATATCGATTGTTTCCTGTACCTGCTCAAACGGGTCGATATCAACATCATTACCAATGTCCGCAACTACCCCATTCCCCGTTACTTCTTTGAACTGGAAGAGATTGCCAACCAGAACAAAAAAATCGTCGGTTCCGTGCTCGTCACCGGTTTGGAATTCCTCAAACCCGACCGCCGCGACGCCCTACCCTACATCGCTGACAAGTTCCTGCGCATGGAGGGCATTGAGACGGTCGTCGTCTTCGGCATTATCGACGACTACCTGGTCGCCAGCTTGCGCACCACCAACAAGTCCATCAGCCTCAACTCGATTTGCCATTCCATCTTTGGCGAAAGTTATTCCGGCGCCAAAACCGGCTCCGGCGGCGCCCGCGTACCACTGGGCTTGATGGCCCCCAAAAACGCCAAAGAAGAAGTTCGCAACCTGGTGTGGGAAGCCCTCAAAACCAAGCTCACCGCCGAAATCATCGACAAAATTTCCGGCCAATAAACCCGCGACATCGGCTCACCCCGACCGGAAGAATCCCACGACGCGGCGCCGAGGCCGTGTCTTTTGTTGAGCACACATGGACAAGGATTATTTTCAGATCGGTGAGAACCTAAATCCCAAGGTTCGCTGGTATCTGAAATTTGTAAAACTAAGTCGCTTCTTCAAAATCAAGGAAGTGGCCGAACAAATCAACGCCAAAGTCGGCCGTATCGATAACCGACGCGGACCCCTCGACGACGACGCCATTTCTCAAATCGTCGAAAACTTGGTCGTCGCCAAAATCGCGCGGACCCACCTCAGCCGTAAAATCAAACGCTTCAAGCTCAAAGGCCGCGCCAATCCGCGCTTGCACGAACTGCGCCGCGATATCGAAAGCACCTCGCGCCCTTTCGACGAACTGGCCTGCGCGATTTACAAAGAAAAACACTACCGCATGCGCAACAACCCCGCCCTGCTCTTTCCCGGGTTCGTGCCCGACGGCAACGAGGCGTTTTACCTGCTGCGCAAGGCCTTCCTCAAGTACGGCTCCGCTTATTACATCAACTACCCCGCCCGTCGGTTCCACAAGGAAGTAGTGTTTCACCAGATCCTCGATCTGATCCTCGATATCAACAACCGCAAAATTAAACACGTCGGCAAAAAAGGCTCGCCGTTCCTGATCGGTACCAGTTTCGGCTGCAGCGTGATTGTGAACTTCCTGCGCTGGCTCAACGAAACCGGCAACATCGACCGCGTGCAAATTCGCGGCGTCGCCCTCATCAGCCCGGTCCTTTGCCTCGACGACGTGGTCGATTCAGCCACCAAACGCCAAAAAACCTTGGTGGGCCGCGCCATTTCCAACCTCGTCGGGATCGATCCCAACGACCCGGAAGCCGTCGCCCAAGCCATGAAAAAGGCCCGCGCCATTTTCCAGAAGATGTTTGTCTCCGGCCGCGACTTTCTCAACTTCACCTCCAAGGACCTGATCCCGGTGTTTTCCATTGAGGACGAGGTCCTGGCCATCTTCGAGCAGGACATCGGCTCCGATTCCGGTTACTTCCACCGTTACCTGGACCTCAAAGACTTGGAGCCACTGACCAACAGCTATTTGTCCAACGTTCCCACCATGGTGCTGTTTGCCGAGGGTGAAGGCGACGTGATGGCACCCAACTCGCCCACGCTCAAATCCTTTTCCGACATCAACACCCTCAAAACCATTTTCCCCGACGGAAAGGTCGAATTTGTGTACAGCAAGGATCCCAGTCGCAAGGTCACCCACTCGGATCTGATTTTCCAGGCGGAACGTTTTATTGAACACCTGGACCCCTGGCTGGAGGGTTTAACCCTATGACCCGACTCTTGGCGCCGTTGATCAAACCGCTCGCGGGCGCCTGGGCCCGTCGCCGCACACAACGACGCCCAAGCGGCACCCCGCACGACACCTTGCGCGACCTGCTGACCCGCGCCCAAAACACGCGTTACGGCAAAGCGTACGGCTTCGCGGATGTGTTGCGGCAGCCCGATCTGTTTGCCGCCTTCCAGCAGCGCGTGCCGGTGCTGGATTACGACACCTGGGTGCAATGGCTCGGCGCACGGAGTCCGCTCGCCGCCGCGGGCGTTCAACCCCTGGTTGATGAAGCTTGGCCAGGCCGAGTCGACATGTTTTGCCTGTCGTCGGGAACCACCAGCGGCCGCACCAAATTCGTGCCCTACTCCGCCGAAATGGCGTCGATCAACCGCAAAGCCGCCATCGATTTTTTCGCGCACTTGCTCGCCGACCAGCCGGGACAAGCACCGCTTTTGAGCCAGACCCTGTACATGGCGGGCAGCACCAACCTGGCCCGTGATGAAAACGGCGTCTTGGCAGGCGATATGTCCGCGCTAACCAAATACCTCGCCCCCCGTTTGTTAGACCGATTAACCCAACCGCCGCCCGAGGTGGCGTCGCTCGAACCCTGGGAACGTCGCCTCAACGCCCTCGTCGACATTTGCTGTTCGGGCAAAGCCGTCGGCGCCATATCCGGCATTCCCATTTGGCAACTCACGTTGTTGGAGGCCGTTGCCGCACGAAGCGGTCGTTCGATTGAAGAAACCATGCCGCACCTGCGATTTTTGATTCACGGCGGCATGGCGATCACACCCTACCGCGCCAAAATTGAAGCGCTGGCCGGGCCGCGGGTCACCACCGTGGAAGTCTACGCGGCCTCGGAAATCGGGATCGGCGCCTTCCAAGTGCCCGGCGAACAGGGCATGCGCTTCCAGCATCACTACGGCGTGTTCTACGAATTTGAGGATGATCAAGGCAAACTCCACGGTTACGCTGACTTAGAGGTCGAAACCCCCTATCGCGTGGTGGTCAGTTCCTGTTCCGGCCTGTGGCGTTACCGTATCGGCGACGTGCTGATATTCCGTTCAGTGAACCCGCTCGTCCTCGACCGGGTCGGGCGCGACAAAACCACCAGCGCCTTTGACGAAAAGGTCACGGAACAAGAACTCCAACGTGCGATGATGGCCGTCACCCCCTCCTTCGCCGACTTCTCGCTGGGTCCCGACATCGAAACACGGCGACACGTCTGGTTTCTCATCGGGGAACACCAGCCGGATGCCGCCTGGGCCGACCGCTTGGACCAAGGCTTGCGCGGTGAGAACCAGGATTATGACGATTACCGCGGCGACGGGCGCATCAACCCGCCGCGGCTGGTGATGGTCCCACAACGGGGCACCTTCTTGGAAGCCATCGGTCGTGCCGAGGGCGGCCAGCGAAAATTCCCGCGCCTACTCAGCCCGGAGGAAGTGCAAACCCTGCTCGACACCTTTGGTTAGGGAGGTCCCCGATGCCCGGTTCGGATCGCTTGAATGTCGCTTATTTCATCACCCACCACGGCTTCGGGCATGCCACGCGCGCGGCGGCGGTGATGGCGGCCCTTGCCGCGCGGGAACCCCGTTTCCATTTCCACATCTTCTCCAAGCTGCCCGAGCTTTTGTTTCGCCAGGTTTTGGGGGATCGTTTCACCATTTTCCCAACCGAAACCGACGTGGGTTTGATTCAGCAAAGCGCGCTGGAAGTAGACTTAACCGCGAGCCTCGCGGCCCTTAATCGGTTTTATCCCCTCGATCCCGACAAGGTTTCGCATTTGACCGAGCAGGTGAAACGGTTGGCGGTGCGCGCGGTGTTTTGCGATATCGCGCCCTTGGGCATCGCGGTCGCGGCGCAAGCGGCTGTGCCCTCGGTCCTGATTGAAAACTTCACCTTTCATTGGATTTACGAGGATTTCCTGGAGGACGAGCCAGGCTTTCAGCCAATCATCGATATCTTGCGAACCTGGTGCGAAAAGGCCGATTTCCATTTGCAAACCAAACCCGTGAGCGATCCCCAACCGGGCGCCCCTTGCTTCGAACCCATTGCACGGCCGATTCGCTTGGGCCGTGTGGAACAACGTCGGCGGCTCGGTTTGGCCGACGCGCGTCCGCTGGTCCTCATCACCATGGGCGGGTTCGGCCAAGAGATGAACTATATCGAAGCGTTAAAAACGCGGCACGACATCACCTTCATGATGCCAGGAACCGACCACGCGGGCGATAACTTAATTTGCCCGCGCTGGGAGGACAATCCCTACCATCCCGACCTGATCGCGGCCTGTGATTTGGTGGTCGGCAAGCTGGGTTACAGCACCTTCGCGGAGGTGTACCACGCGGGTGTGCCCTTCGCCTATATTCCCCGCGACAACTTTCGCGAATCCATTGCCATCGAAGCCTTTATCAAGGCGAAGATGCCGGCCCGCGCCATGGCCGAGGGCGACTTCCACAACGGTCGCTGGTTGGATCAATTGGGCGATTACCTGGCCTTGCCGCCCAACCGCAAAGAAAAGATCAACGGCGCGGACCAAGTCGCGAATTACTTAATCCCACGCCTGGGTTCTTTAACCTAAGAAGCGCGATAACTCACGGTGATTTCGGCAAAAAAATCCAGGTCTTTATTATCCCCTGCTGAATATCATCAAAATTCACTTGGGGAAGCACAACAAATGCAACCAACAAGCTAATAAAAGGGCAGTTATGATATATCTTCTTTTTGCTTTAGCGCTGCAGAGCCAAACCACGATAGGACCTGTAGATCTTTACCAACCCCTTTTTCCAAGGAACTTTGCCAAGGGAGATGATGGGACCTTTTACATTTTAGATCCTGAAGAGCATCAAGTGCGCCATTATTCTACCCAGATAACACGCTTAAAGACCTTTGGCGGAAAAGGCGAAGGTCCCGGTGAATTCAGCTTTTCGAGCAGCATCAACTACCTAGACGGCGCTGTTTATGTGGAGGACACGGGCTTCTTTACGCTTTTTCATGATGATGGTAAGCCACGTGAAAAAATCCGAAAACCCTTTGATGCTGACTGGTTTCCCACCGGAAAAAGTTGGATTGCGCTTAAACGTTCAAAAAGCATGCAGTACATTGAGCTTATCTGGCTTTCCCGTGACTTCAAGCAGCAACGAATTCTGGCCACCGACCTTGATACTTCTTTTGAAGGAACCTCCTTCAATCCAGAAGGACGACCGATTCCGCCCGCATTTTCAAAAATGCGAAATCGAATGGCAATCGCCGATAAACAACGTTTTTCTATTAAGGTTTTCGATACACACACGGGGACGTTACTGCATACGATTAAAGAAAAAGTAGAACGCATTCCCTATGACCGGGAATGGGGAGAAATATCGGCAAAAAGAATGCTTGCAATGCTAACAGCGTATAACGCTTTGGATTCGACCCCTTCGTCTTTTAATTTCCCTAACTATTTCCCGCCTATTCAGAAACTGGAATACACGGTGGACGACCATCTTATCGCCTATGGCTTATTAAGGCCGGGACGAATTAAACCCGACTTCGCATTCGATCTATCAGGCAAACGCGTCCCCATAAAGGGAGGCCCAGAGGATAAAATTTTCAGGGTATTAATGCAGTACAACGGGTTCGCCTATGTCAATATCTTCAAAAATGAAGAGGTTTTCATCCAAAAAGCTCAGCTTTCTGAGTTGCCGGCCATTTTAGCCGCAAGCAAGAACCGATAAATCAGCAAGCCCCACATCCAAACTGAAAAGCTCTGTTATCACGAACAAGGCAGCACCAGACCTTCCTAGCAAAATGGGCGAATCGGCGCAAACGAGACACACGGAAAGTGAAAGATAAGCAGACCGGTTAATCGCACTTCTTAGACTTAATCAGCCGCGTGTCTCTTTTTCTAGCCAGGACAAATAGGGTTCGTGGCCGCCCTGGATCGGCAGGGCGATCACGCAAGGCACCTCGTAGGGGTGTAGGGCGTTGACCCGGTCTGTCAATTGCTCGAACAGGTCGCGCCGCGTTTTGGCGATGATGAAACACTCGCTGTCTTCTTGAACCGCGCCGTCCCACCAGTACATGGCGGTCATGCCGTCGTTGATGTTGGCGCAGGCAATCAGCCGCTCTTCCAGTAACTGACGCACCATGGCTTTCGCTTCGTCCACTTGACCATGGGTCATATACACCCAAACATAATCGGATTGAACCGCGCTCATAACCACCCCTCCCCTGTCTGGTTTTGTCAGTATAACGCCGCGCCGAAACGCAAAAAAGCGTGTCCCCGGGGAGACACGCCTTTTTTATGCTAACGAAAAACGCTGCTTAGACCTTGGCGAGGCCGTGGCACTTTTTGTACTTTTTCCCGCTGCCGCAGGGGCACGGCTCGTTACGGCCGACCTTGGGCTCGGTGCGGCGCACGGGTTTCGCTTTGACGTTTTGCGGTTCTTCCGCTTTGTCTTCGCCGCCGCCGGCCATTTGCATCGCCTTCTCTTCTTTTTCGCGTTCGCGTTTCATCTGGCTCAGCGATTCGCTTTGCAATTGCGGGCGAACGTGAACCAAGGTTTTGACGACTTCCTCGTCCAAACGGTCCATCAAGGCGTTGAACTCTTTGAAGGAGTCCCGTTTGTACACGGTTAGCGGATCTTGCTGGGCGTAACCCTGGAGTTTTACGGCGCGCTCCAAGGAATCCATCACCCGCATGTGGTCTTTCCACTGCTGGTCAATCATGTAGAGCATGATGAAACGCTCGTGGTTTTCAATCACGTCCTCGGGCAAACCGAGATGGTCCCATTTCTCGCTGTAGTCTTCTTGCATGCGCGTGATGACTTCTTCGATCAGCGATTCCTCGATCTTGCGATCCTCGGGCAACTCAAAGGCAAAAATACTTTTGAGGGTTTCCTCGACACGACCGCGATCATCTTCATTGGCTTTCTGGAGGGCCAGGTAGTCGTTCACCGTGAATTCGACAATGGCACGGGCGCGCTTGAACAGGTACTCGCGCGCGTTGCCGAACAGCATTTGGCGACGCAACGCGTAGAAGGTGTTGCGCTGCTTGTTGTTGACGTCGTCGTACTCGAGCGTGTGTTTGCGCGCTTCGAAGTGACGGCCTTCAACCGATTTCTGGGCCCGCTCAATGGCCTTGGAAATCCATGAGTGTTCGATGGGCAGCCCGTCGGTCATTTGCGCTTTCATCATTTTTTTCATGCGCTCGTTGCCGAACAACCGCAGCAGTTTGTCTTCCAAGGACAGGAAGAACAGCGACATACCGGGGTCACCTTGACGGCCGGCACGGCCGCGTAACTGGTTGTCGATGCGGCGCGAATCGTGGCGCTCGGTGCCCAGGATGGCCAAGCCGCCCAACTCAAGCACTTTCTTTTTGTCGGCTTCGCACTGGGCGGTGTATTTCGCAAGCAGTTCCTCGTAATCGGCGTCTTTGTTGCGCGCCGCTTCCGACTGGGCCAGCATTTCGGGGTTACCGCCCAGGATGATGTCGGTCCCACGACCGGCCATGTTGGTGGCGATGGTCACGGCGCCGAGACGGCCGGCCTGAGCGACAATTTCCGATTCCTGCGCGTGGAACTTGGCGTTCAGAACAACGTGTTTAATGCCGCGCTGGGTCAAAAACTGGCTAACCTGTTCCGAGGATTCAATCGCCACGGTACCGACCAGAACCGGTCGGCCGACGGCGTTTTCTGTTTGAATCTGTTCCACCAAGGCTTCGAGCTTGGCTTTGTTCGAACCGTAAACCTGATCGTTGCGGTCGTCGCGAATCATGGGTTTGTTGGTGGGAATGACATAGGTTTCCAGCTTGTAGATCTTCTGGAATTCGGTGGCCTCGGTTTCGGCGGTACCGGTCATGCCGCTCAACTTTTCGTACATGCGGAAGAAGTTCTGGTAGGTAACCGACGCCAGCGTCTGGTTTTCCTTCTCGATGGTCACGCCTTCTTTGGCTTCCAGCGCTTGGTGCAAACCGTCGGAATAGCGACGACCCGGCTGGGGACGCCCGGTGTGACTGTCGATAATGACAACCGCGCCTTCTTTAACCACGTAATCCACGTCGCGGGTGAACAGGTTGTGGGCGCGCAATGCTTGTTCCAGCGCGTGCAGGATTTGGATGTGTTCGATGTCGTAAAGGTTCTCGACCTTGAGCAGTTCTTCCAGGCGTTTGATGCCCGCCTCGTTGAACATGGCGAGGTGGTCTTTTTCATCAACATCGGCGTGTTCCGGCGACAGTTTCAGTACCAACTGGTTGGCGTCGTAGTACTTTTGGGTATTGCCCTCGGAGGGGCCGGAGATGATGAGCGGGGTACGCGCTTCATCGATCAGAACCGAGTCAACCTCGTCAACAATGGCGAAGTGGAACTCGCGCTGAACCAAGGTGTCCGGTTGAAACTTCATGTTGTCGCGCAGGTAATCGAAGCCGAATTCGTTGTTGGTCCCATAGGTGATGTCACATTCATAGGCGGCTTTGCGCTCGTCATCACTCATTTGGTTGAGGATGCAACCGGTGGACAAGCCCATCCAGTTGTAAAGCCGACCCATCCACTCCGAGTCCCGTTTGGCCAGGTAATCGTTCACCGTAACAACGTGGACGCCGCGGCGGGTCAGGGCGTTGAGGTAGACGGGCAGGGTTGCCGTCAGGGTTTTACCCTCACCGGTCCGCATCTCGGCGATGGAACCGCGGTTGAGGATAATGCCACCCATCATCTGGACATCGTAATGGCGCATGCCCATCACCCGGACGGACGCCTCGCGCAGCGCGGCAAAGGCCTCGGGCAGGATGGAATCGACAGGTTCGCCGCCCTCGATGCGTTCCATGAACTCACCGGTTTTTGCTTTCAGTTGGTCGTCGGAAAGGGCTTGAAACTCGGGTTCAAGGCTATGAATAAATTCGACAACCGGCTTTAATTTGTTGATTTCTCGTTCGTTTTTCGAACCAAAAACCTTTTTTAATGCTTTCAGCATGTCTAAGACTCCAAGGTGGGTGTATTTCCAAGTTTATGCGCCACAAAGCGAAATACCCGATGCAGTAAGGAACGCGCTAGAGATTCAAAACCGCGCTTCCGAGGGGCTGTCTCGAAAGAGAACCGCTCGAAAAGGCAAAAGCACGCGAGGGCGCGTGCGTCAAACGGGAAAAATCGCCGATCCCGGACGACCCGGGCCAACCGGGTTCGGTCGCGCGGGCGCGGGTGAGGGCGATTCCCCACGGAATAACAATGTAGGTTGAGGCAACGGGTATTAGCAACAACTCCCCAACGAAACGGCGACCGTTTCATTGTCTATCGGAATGTATGCGGCTCCGGGCTCAGTAAGTTAGGCTTTCGTCGAAAATAAACTTCCGAGGATTGACCGCCTTGTCATTTTTATGCACTTCGTAGTGCAAATGAGGGGCGGTCGATCGGCCGGTATTTCCGACGAAACCGATCAAATCGCCTCGTTTGACCATCTGGCCTTTCGAGACGTTGAACTTACTGAGATGCGCATACTTGGTGGTGATCCCGTTGCCGTGATTGATTTCAATCAGGTTGCCAAAGCCACCCTGGTAACCGCGGTAGGAAATTTTCCCCCGCGCGGGTGCGTAAATCGGCGTGCCCGTTGGACAAGAAATATCGAGGCCGTTGTGCCACGTTCGCCGTTTGGTGAAAGGATCTTTCCGATAATTGAAGGTGCTGGAAATCCACCCTTGGGTGGGCATGATCGACGGTGTCGATTCGAGGATCTCGCTTTTGGTAACGAAATCACGCTCAACGTCGTCAAGTTCCGATTGCAGTAATTCTGTTCGTCGACGCAACAATCCAAGATCGTAACGCAGGAACTGGTTGAGTTCCTCCTCGGCAAAAACATCGGCACCGCCGATCCCGCCGGATCCCATCAAGGCCGTGTCCGCGTCGACAAGTTGGGCCAATTTGGTGGTTTTCTCTTGGAAGTGTTTTAACTTTTTTTCGATCTCGATGGTCGCGGAAAGGTAACGCTCGTTGGCTTCGTGAAGCTGGGCGTTCTCGTCAACCACCTTAAGGTATTCGTCTTTGTGGGAAAAATTCTTATAGGCCACCAGCGCGAGCCCGGCGAGAACGATAAAACCCGTTCCTACCACACCGGCTGCGACTTGCAGCGACCGGGACGTAATACGAAATTGGCGGTGGCAACCGTCGTCGTCGCTAAAAACGACGATGTTGTACTTGGTTTTTTTCATGGAGGGTGTGAACCTACTCGGTGCTTGTACAGCGTTTCATGGGCATACCTTGCCCAAGCCGGGGGTTAGTCTAGCATAGATTCGCAAATTGAAAAGCCCTTCAAAAAAAGGGACGGCGTCCCCGGCCGAAACGGCCGAGGTCACTATGCGGCATCCACAAAAGAAAAGGCCTGAAAAGAAACGCGTTGCGCTTTTTCAGGCCCGATCACATTATTCGTCGTCTTCGTCGTCGTCATCCTCGCCGGCGAGTTTGTTTTCGACGCCCAACAACTTACAGTAGTTGCCGTAGATGTTCAGCTGGATGTCTTTTTCGACATTGAGCTCCTCAACCTTGCGTTTGGCTTCGGCAATCACATCTTCCATCGTTTGTTCGATACTTTGAATGATCTCTTGGGTTTCGGAGAGCATTACCTCGTATCGTTGCTTGCGTTCTTCATCCATCAAAAGGGTCCTCCCAAATAAAAGTCAATGACGGTACCTGGACGGGCTAGAGCCGTCGCTCAATCAAGTCAATAAAATCACAGCGGCAACCGCGGCGGCGGCCACGAGCCCGAGGCCGACCCAAACCAACGGCGATATGCCTTTTTTGGTTTCGACGGCTTCCTCTTCAAACGCCTCAATTTGACCGGTATCCGGCAAAATCACCTTCGGCTTGTTCGGCACCTCATCGGCACCGGGTTCGTCGTCCGGTCGCCCAAACTTTTTAAGGCGCTCGACGTCTTTGTCGTAAATGAGGCGAATATAGTCGGCCACATCGCTTTCGTTGATGTGGATCTTCTCCTCTTTGAGGTACGTCTTAAACTCTTTCTCCAGGGTTTTCGCCCGATCATAACGGCTGTCGAGATCTTTCGAAAGCACCTTGAGAATGATTTTTTCCAGACGAACCGGCACATGAGGATTCACATCGCTGAGCCGGGTGAACTTTGCCTGACGCACGTTCTTCAGAATCGACAACTCCGAGTCGCCGGCAAACAATTTTTTGCCGGTCAACGCCTCGTACAACACCGATCCCAAGCTAAAAATGTCGGAGCGGCCGTCGAGCGGTTTGCCCTCGGCTTGCTCCGGCGACATGTACAGCAACTTACCCTTCAGGGAACCGGCCACGGTTTGGGTTGCTTTGATCGAGGCCTTGGCAATCCCAAAGTCCACCAGCTTGATCTCACCCTCGGTGCTAATCAAAATGTTTTGCGGTGAAATATCGCGATGCACAATGTTCAGCGCGGTGTTGTCGTGGCTCTTTTTGACGTGGGCATACTGCAGCGCGTTACACAGCTTCATTCCCACAAACACCACCACCTCGGGTGCCATGGTCACCTTCAACTGGTTCAGCTGGTTCAACACCATGCGCAGATTGTGCCCGGCGACGTATTCCATGGCGATGAAGAAGCTGTCGTCCATTTTACCCAGTTCGTAAATCTGCGCGATGTTGGGGTGGGTCAAGTTGGCGGCGACCCTGGCCTCATCGATGAACATCGAAATAAATTCTTCGTTGTCGCTCAGGTGCGGCAGGATCTTCTTAATGGCGACGATTTTTTCAAAACCCTTCTCACCAACCAATTTGGCTTTCCAAACCTCGGCCATACCGCCGGAGGCGATTTTGCTGAGCAGTTGGTATTCGTTGCTACCGCTGCCACCCGTAGCGTTGTTGGAAAACAACTCTTTGCTGTAATCGGGAAAATCGTCCAGGTCGAGATCGTCCTCAACCGGCTTGGTGGAAATCGCTTTTTTGCGGTCTTCTTCGCTAATCGGCTGGGTCGCAAAGGGACTGTCCCGGTGCGTTTCCCGCGGCAGCGGCACCTTGGCGTCCTCGGCCATCACGGGCTCCGGGCCGGCAGCAGGAGACGGCTCGGCGACAGGCTCCGCTTTGGGTTCCGGTTTCGCCTCGGATTTCGAAGGCGACTCAGGCGTCGAAGGCGACTCAGCCGTCGAAGGCGCTTCAGCCGCGGCGTTTTTCGCTTTTTTGCCCTTCCCGCCTTTTTGATTTTTCTGTTTGGCGCGGGCCGCCTTGAGTTCCTTCAACCGCTCGCGTTCTGCTTCCTGCTCCGCGGCCACGCCGGCATCGTTATCGGAGGCGTGAATCACCCCATTGGCGGCAATCTCATTGGGCGAATCGGGCACCGATCCCGATTCAATATCGTCAATCAGGGCGCCAAAAATGTCGTTGCTGGTCAAAATACCGGAGGTATCGTCCTCGGACTGGGTGATTTTTACGCGGGAAGCCGCGTTGCGCTCCTCCCGTTTGTTCTCGGGAAACTGTTGTTTGTTTTTCTCTTTGATGCGTTCGATCTCCCGCTGCAGGTCTTCCGGGCGCACCTGCATGGTCATGGCCGGGCTTTCTTCGCGCTTGGGTTTACTACCACCTTTGCCCAAGAAACCGGATTTCGAGCCGGCCGCGCCGGCGGCCGGGGAAGCTTTGCCCTGCTTCAGGGAAAAATCGCCCATTTGGCGATCCAGCAATTCATTCACTTCGTCGGGTAACCCCTCTTTCTTGCCAAAAGACTCAAATAACTTGGGTTCGTCCCGCACGGTTTCATCCATATCTTCGCCGGTCATCCCGCCAAACTCCACCGCAACATTGTCGAGACTGGCGTCGCGGTAGGTTTCATCCAAGCTCATATCGTCGCCGTCGTCAAATTCAGAACGGGCCAACCCCGCCAAACTCTCGTCGCGTAAGGTCGCATCCAACTCACCTTCCGGGGAGGCCGCGGCTTCCTTAAAACCCAACTGCCGCAGGCACGACTTGACCGCGGCGATGAGATCGCGTTCCGCGTAAGGTTTTTCCAAAAACACGGCGGCGCCATACTTCGAAAGGGCGTCGCGCCGGTAACGATCACCGCGATGGGAGCCGCTGGAAATAATGATCCGCGTCTCTGGATGACTCTTGGAAACCTGCTGACTCACGGAAAAACCGTCGATCCCGCTCAAGAGTGGATCGATGATCGCGACTTGCGGCAGCACCCGATCCACCACGGCTAAGGCCTCTCGACCGTTTTGGGCTGTAATCACCTCAAAACCTACCGACCTCAGGAGGTTTTGCAACGAATCACGGCTTTTTTCTTCGTGTTCCGCGATGAGAATCTTCGCCTGCTTTGTCATGAAATTTTGATCCAGTAAGCAATACTATTTTGGGGCCTCGAATGCCTCAACATATCACATTCGCAAAGCCGCTGTAAAACCTTATACCCGCCGACCTCTGTATTTTCCGCCCCCCGACGCAACGCCCAGGTAGGGTGGCCAAAGACTTGGCGCGAAACAGTTTTTGCGCGCTGATACGCTTTGAGCTAAAATCGGTTGTCTTGGTCCGCCGAACGCGAAACCGGGTCCGCAGTCTGACCGCCAATCGAGGTTTGGGTGAACACACTCCTTATCATTTATTTAATTGCCTTCTTCAAAGGTCCCGAAACCATTCTCGTCAGCCAAGGTCAACCGGTTATCCCCGAGATCGGCCAGGTTGAGGACCGCACTGTCGTGCTCCATCGCGAACCTGTCGAATGCCGCATCACCCACCTGACCGCCGACGAATTGCGCGATTACCTCGCCGGAATGGGTGCCGCAAAGGCCGTTCAGGAACACCAACTCATCGCCCGAAAACTCGAACAATCGATCTCCTTTATGATTTCCCTCGAGAACCGCGGCATGGACCGCCTGCTGTTTAACCCGGACCAAATCGAGCTCCTCAGCGGCAAACGACGCCCGGTCGGCACCAAATTGGGCATGCTCGATTTGTGGCCGTCGGCCCTGCCAGGTCGCGCCGTCGAACAAGAACGGTTCGCGCGCCTCTTCATCCGCGGCACCACCGAAATCCCACCCGGCGGCAAGGCCTTTCAACTCTTGGTGTTCCGCCCAATGGCCGGCCAAACCTGGCCCAAGCAGATCACCCTCAGCATCCCCCGTTTGTACCACGGTGTCGATTTGCTGAATTTTGCCTGCCGCTATGATTTGAAACGCGAAAGGGCCAAAAAGTGAGATCCATGCTTTTCCGATTGCTTCTCGCCGCCTGGCTTATGCTCGGTGGCGCGCCCTTGAGCGCCCAAGCCGATCTGGCCGACCGTGAACTGATCATCCAACACCTCGGTGATCAGTACCGCGACGCCGAGGGCCGTCAAATCGTGACCGGCGGCGTGCGCGTCACCATCGGACGCGACATCCTCATGACCGCCGATGAGCTGATTTACTACACCAACACCAACGTGATTGAAGCGGCCGGCAATGTCAAAATCGATTACACAACCGAAATGGGCGTGATTGAAATCGCGGCCCAAACCGTGCGCTACGACGTCAACAACCGCGGCGCGGTGTTTGAGGAAGTCTTCTCTCAGTTCGGCGACGAATTTTATTTCGTCGGCAGCCGCCTCGAGGCCTATGATCGCGGCACCTATTTCGTCATCAACAACGGCAAGGTCACCGCCTGCAACCAACCCGTCGCCCAATGGTCGATGGACATCAGCCACGCCACCATTGAACGGGGCGGTTATGCGGTGGTGCGCAATGCCAAATTTCGCATTAAACGCCTGCCGGTGATTTACTTGCCCTGGTTTATCATTCCTGTATTGAGTCAGCGCCAATCCGGGTTCCTCCAACCCGACACCGGGAGTTCGGACCGCAACGGGTCCTTCTTCAGCGTGCCTTATTACTGGGCGCCGCGCGCTGATTTCGACGCGACCTTTGTACCCGCCTACGCCGATAAAGCCGGTTTTAACCTCGATTTAGAAATGCGCTATATGCCGCGCCACAACTTCCTGGGCGAACTCAAAGGCACCTTTTACCTGGACAACATTATCGGTGATCAAGCGGTCGCCGACCGCCCGACCGAGGACGGTAAGCCGCTTAAAAAGAAACGCTTTCGCGCCGACTGGTTTCACCGCCAAAAACTGTGGAACGCCGATTTCACCATGGACATCGAATCCGGCTCCGACTTCAGCGTCGACCGCGACTTTCTGGAAGAAGCCGAGCAAACCCGCATCCGCGACTATACCTATCGCGCGCGCTGGGCCCGCGGTGTCGGCCGCGATCATCTTTCGATTAACCTCGGCCGTCTCGACCGCATCCTGTCCCTGACCGAGGCCGAGCGCGCCAACGGGCTCAACCCCGCGGTGATCGGCATTCACGCCTTACCGGATGTGCGCTATTACCAACCCAAACGCCATATCGGCGCGGGTTTCTATTACCGCAACCAGATCTACGCGGGTTGGTACGAATTCGACAACCTCGGCGGCAACCAACTGGACGGCGACCTGTCGCGTTTCGGGATGGATCTGGAACTTTCGCGACCAGTGGAGCTCACCTCCTTCCTGCACGCAAGACTCGGCGTTGCCGCGTTCGGCGCGTCTTATTCCGGTGACCTCTCCAGTGCCGTACCCGACGGCAACGAAACGCCGGGTAACGACAACGACGTCAAACGCGATGAAGAGCGCGGCAGCGCTTTTGGGTTCGCCGAACTGCTGGGACCCCGCCTCAGGCGCACCTACGATTTGGAGGACCGCCGTCTGGTCCACTACTTCGATACCGGCGTCGACATCCGCGCCGGGGTCGGTCGCCGCAAGGATTCCTTCATCGAAAGCATTGAAATGGACGAACTGGAAATCCGTTTGAACCAAACCCGGGACGATGTCTCCTCGGTTTGGCGCATGAACCACCGCCTGTTCACGGGACCACGCGGCAAAGTGCGTCCCCTGGGCGAAATCGAGGTCAGCCAAGAAGTTTCTTGGGAAAGTGACAACGGCGCGGATCGTCCCAACGAACCCATCAAGGCCCGCTTCCGACTTTCCGGCTTGGGCGGCTTGCACGGCAACGGCTTCATCGACTACAACCCGGACGAAGGCGTACTCGACGCCCTCTCGTTTTACGGCAGCGTGAACAAGGGCAACTGGCGCGGCTACGGTGGTTACGTCAAACGCCGTTCCAGCACCGATATGAATCAGGTCCAGCAAGAGAGCTTCATCGGCATCAGCGAATTGCGGTTGGATCGGTTCCGTTCCCGCTTCAAACTCTACATTGACTACGACATCCTCCAAAGCGATGTCAAAAGCCAACAACTGCTCTACGGCTACCAGGGCCAGTGCGTCGGGTTCACGATTAATTATGTACGCTCACCATTTGACTCAAGCAACGCCAACAACCAGGACTTTTTGCGGTTCACGGTTAACCTGCGCAACTTGGGCGAGCTGGGCACCAAATTTTAGACCGCTTCAGGTCGCGCGAAGGAACCTCCCCCAATCATGCGTTCGCAACCCTCACCCTACCGCGGCCTTTATCGCCGCTTGGTCCACATCTCCATGGTTGGTTTCGCCCTCTGTATCGGACGCCTACCGCCGTGGTTGATCACGGTCTTGTGCGTCGCGGCCTTTGTGTTCAACTGGAAGATCCTGCCCCTGGTGAGCCGTCACATGCTGGAACGCCCCGAGGATCGCCGCCGCGGTTTCTCCATCGGCATGTTGTGTTACCCGGCGATCCTGCTGGTTTTGTCGCTGGTTTTTTACGAGAACCAGGTGTTTATGGCGGTCGGCTGGGGCGCGATGGCGTTTGGTGACGGTTTTGCCGGGCTTATCGGCGAAAAACTGGGCGGACCACGGATTCCCTGGAACCCCCACAAAAGCATTTCAGGCCTGACGGCTTTCGTGTTACTCGGCACCCCGGCAACCTGGCTGCTGATCATGGGTTTACCGGAAGCGAGCCGACTCGGCGCGGACAGCGCCACCTGGCTGCTTTGGTTGGCACCGGCTTTGGTGGTTGCGGCCGCCTTTGAATCGGCACGAGGCACGATTGACGACAACCTGGTGGTACCCACCGCCGCGGCCTGCACCGTCTTTGCCCTGAGCCAAGTGCAGGCATTGCCACCCTTGCCAGGCGGATGGTGGCTTGGCGTCGGTCTGGCCGGCGCTCTGGCCTTTGCAAGCATCGCCACCCGAAAAATGGATCTTCCCGGCGGCATCGCCGGTTTTGTCATCGCGGCGCTTCTGTACCTCGGCGCCGGACCGGCCGGTTTTACCGCCCTGTTCGCTTTTTTTGTGTTGGCGGTCGGCGCCTCTAAGTGGAAGTTCGCCGAGAAAACCCAACTCGGGGTGGCCCAGGAAGACGGTGGCAAACGCTCGGTACGGCACGCGGTCAGCAACGGCGCGGTGGCGGCGACGGCGGCAACGCTGGCCTTGCTGCTCCCCCAACATGCAGCGGTTTTTACGGTTGCCGCGGCGGGTGCCCTGGCCTCGGCAACGGCCGACACGCTTTCCTCTGAATTGGGGAATGTCTACGGTCGCCGCTATCTGGACGTGGTCACCTTCACATCCGGCCAACGCGGCGATGACGGCGTGGTCAGCCTGGAAGGCACCTTGTTGGGTTTGATCGGTGCGGTTGTTATCGCCGCGGTCGCTTTTTGGGGCGGCGCGGGATTATGGGGCGCGGCGGCGGTGGTCTTGGGCGGCGCGGTTGGCAACCTCGCCGACAGCATCCTGGGCGCCACCTTCCAACGCAAAGACCTGATGACCAACGATTCGGTGAATTTCGCCAACACCCTCATCGGCGCCGTCGTTACGGGTTCCTTGGTCGCTTTTGTGGGTTGATGGTTTTCACGGGACTCCCTCATGCCGCCACCACAACCACCCGCGTGGCCACAGCCGGCCAACCCGTCTTGATTCATCCCGAAAAAACACCCGCGTAACCAGCATCATGCCAAGTAGTTTCAAAATCTCACAACAAAGGGCCGTTTTTTTTAAAAGAAAATGCACCTCGTCAAAACCTTATCGGAAAAGCCAACGTCTTATAGAAGTGATACGCTCTGCAAGACCCATCTCGGCCTCGTGGGACAAGGTGCGCTTTTTTCCGCCACCTTTGATTTTTTCTCCCGTTTCCCCGCCTGTTGCTCTACGATTCGGTCACATCTCCTGGAAAAGGCGCTCATGATTCACATCAACCAAATCCGAAAGTCGTACCAAATGGGTTCACTTTCTCTCGAAGTACTCAAAGGCATTGATCTCAACATTGAGGAAGGCGAACTGGTTTCCATCATGGGTCCTTCCGGCTCGGGCAAATCAACCCTGCTCAACATCCTCGGGATTCTCGATCAATACCAAGAAGGCGAATACCACCTTGCCGGCACCCTCATGAAAAGTCTGTCGGAACGCAAGGCGGCTTATTACCGCAACCATTACTTGGGATTTGTGTTCCAATCATTCCACTTACTCGAATTCAAGAATGCCCTGGAAAATGTGGCGCTCCCGCTTTATTACCAAAAGGTCAGCCGCCGTAAGCGCAACCGCAAGGCGCGCGAACTCCTGGAACGGGTGGGTTTGGGCGACCGTGCCGAGCACATGCCCAACGAGCTGTCCGGCGGTCAAAAACAACGGGTCGCCATCGCACGCGCCTTGATCAGCGATCCCAAGGTAATCCTCGCCGACGAACCCACCGGTGCCCTTGACTCCCAAACCAGCGACCAAGTGATGGACCTATTTAAAGAAGTGAACGCATCGGGCAAAACCGTGGTGATCGTGACCCACGAGGCGGAAGTCGCCGAAAAAACCAGCCGCACCATTCACCTGCGCGACGGCGTGGTCCAAAACGACACCCACAACGCGGGAGTCGCCTCGTGATTTTCAACCTGGATCACTGGCTCGAAATTTGGCAAACGGTTCGAAAAAATAAGTTGCGCACCGCGCTAACCATGTTCTCCATCGCCTGGGGCATTTTTATGCTGATCCTGCTGCTGGCGGCCGGGCGCGGCTTGGAAAACGGGGTGCGCTACCAGTTTCGCGACGACGCGGCCAACTCGATTTGGATTACGCCGCGCATCACCGGCGAACCCTTCCGCGGGCTTAAGGCGGGCCGTTCGGTGAACCTGACGATTGAAGATTATGAGATGGTACGCGATACCATTCCCGGCGTGGAACACATTACGGCGCGCTTCAACCTTCGCGGCAATTTTTTGGTTCGCAACGGTCTGCAATTCTCGCGCTTTCCCATTCGCAGCGTCCATCCTGGCCACAAGTACTTGGAAAAAACAGAGATGCGTCGGGGGCGTTTTTTGAATGAACGCGATATTGACGAACGCCGCAAGGTGGCTGTCATCGGCAACCGCGTGGTTGACACCCTGTTTAAGCAAACCGATCCCATCGGCCAATGGATCGACATTAACGGGATTCAGTACAAGGTGGTCGGCGTCTTCACGGACGTGGGCGGCGTGGGCGAACAGCGCATGATTTATATTCCGATTACCACCGGTCAAGCGGCCTACGGCGGCGCCAACCGCATTCACCGCCTGATGTTCACCATGGGCGATGCCGATTTGGAAGAAAGCAAACGCATCGAACAAAATGTGCGCAACCTGCTGGCGGAACGCCATGTCTACAGCCCCGACGATCCGCGCGCCATACGGCTTTTTAACCACGTGGAAAACTACCAGCGGTTTTTGCAGTTGTTCCAAGGAATCGCCCTGTTCATTTGGATTGTCGGCATCGGCACCATCATCGCGGGCATTGTCGGGGTTGGCAACATTATGTTGATTTCGGTCAAAGAACGCACCAAGGAGATCGGCTTGCGCAAGGCCATCGGCGCGCCACCCAGCGACATCATCGGCCTGTTCCTGCTGGAATCAATGACCTTAACCGTGCTCGCCGGTTACATTGGTTTGGTGGCGGGGATCGGTACGGTGGAGCTGGTGCAGCACGTGTTGGGGACCATGGGCAACCCGCCCGAGTTCTTCCGCGACCCCCATGTGGACGTGCACGCCGCCGCGGGCGCCGCCCTGATTCTGGTCTTGGCGGGCGTGGTCGCCGGTTTGATTCCGGCACGGCGTGCCGCGGCCATCGACCCCATCGTCGCCCTGCGTGATGAGTAACAAGGAGCCGTCTCGTGTTTGATTACGACAAGTGGCAGGAGATTTGGGCCACGATCCGCAAAAACAAATTACGCACCGTGCTGACCATGTTCGGCGTGTTTTGGGGTTTGTTCCTCATGCTGTTGTTGCTGGGCTCCGGCGAAGGTTTGCGCAACGGGGTCACCAAGGATTTTGGGGCCTGGGCCACCAGTTCCGGTTTTGTGTGGGGCCGACGCACCACCATGCCCTACCAAGGCCTGCGCCCGGGGCGCCCGATTCGTTTCGATATGAACGACGTGACCGCGCTTGAAAACGAGGTGGACGGTTTGCACCATCTGGCACCGCGCCTGCAATTGGGCGGTTTCGGTGGCAGCAACAATGTGGTTTACAGAGAAAAAACCGCGGCCTTCAGCATTTACGGCGACACCGACGCCTTCCACAAATTGCTGTTGGTCAATTTCGACAAAGGCCGTGGCTTGAACCCACTCGACGTGGCGGAACGCCGCAAGGTCGCGGTGATCGGCAGCGAGGTGCAACGGGTTTTGTTTCAGGGCGTCGATCCGATTGGCGAGTATATTCGCATTAACGGGGTTTTCTTTAAGGTGGTCGGCGTGTTTTCCTCAAAACGCTCCGGTCGCAACGCCTCGCGCGACGTGCAAATGATTCATGTTCCGTTAACCACGGCACAGCAAGCCTTTAACCGCATAAACCAGGTCGGCTGGTTCGGCTTCATCGCCAAACCGGGCGTGTCGGCGATGACCGTTGAAAACGACATGATGGCGCTGTTGCGGCAACGCAAGCGGGTTCATCCCGACGACATCAGCGCGTTGGGCCACGAAAACCTCGAGGAAGAATTCAACAAAATGTTGGGTTTGTTCAACGGCATTCGCTGGTTCGTGTGGTTCGTCGGCCTGGGTACCTTGGCGGCAGGCGTGATCGGGGTCAGCAACATTATGCTGATCGTGGTGCGGGAACGCACCCGCGAGATCGGCATTCGCCGCGCCATCGGCGCCACGCCTTTTTCCATTGTGTCACTGATCATGCAGGAGGCGGTGGTGATCACCGCATTCGCGGGTTACATCGGCCTTTTGCTCGGGATCGGCGTCGTCGAACTGCTTAATTTGGCCATCGGTGACGGCGCCGCCATGTTCCTGCGCCCCTCGGTCGATCTACCCACGGCCATTGCATCCTTTCTCATTTTGGTGATCGGTGGTTGTTGTGCGGGCCTGATTCCGGCCCAACGCGCCGCCTCGATCAAACCCATCGAAGCCATTCAAAGCTAAAGCGCTTCACCCAATTACCGCTTACGTTGCTCCAGGGAGACTTTTATGATCAAAAAAGCCTTTGTCACATTGTTTGTTTTGGCCGTGGTGGCCGGCTTCATCGGCACCGGCTGGTTTCTTTACCAAAAAAACCAGGAACCGCCGGTGGTTTATGAGACGGTGAAGCCCAGCCACAAGGACATCGTCAAAAAAACGGTGGCGACGGGTTCGATCAACCCGCGCAAGGAAATCGAAATCAAATCCCACGTCTCCGGGGTCGTTGACGAACTCTACGTTCAGCCAGGAGATCAGATTGAGGTGGGTCGGTTGGTGGCCAAGATCCGCATCATTCCCAGCATGGTGCAACTGAACAATGCGCAGTCCTCGGTCAAAGCCGCCCAAATCCAGTTTGATACCGCCAAACGCGAGGCGGCCCGACAAAAGGCGATGTTCGAGCAGAAGCTGATCTCGGAGACCGAGTATTTGGGTTTTCAGGACACGATGAAAATCGAAGAGCAGGATTTGGCCAACGCAATCAGCCATTTGGAAGTGGTTCGCGAGGGTGTTTCCAAAAGCGCGGGCACGACCGAATCCAACCTGATCTACAGCACGGCAAGCGGTATGGTGTTGGATGTCCCGATTGAAATCGGCAATTTCGTGATTGAGTCCAACACCTTTAACGACGGCACCACCATCGCCAACGTGGCGGACATGAACGAAATGATTTTTGAGGGCTGGGTCGACGAATCCGAGGTTGGCAAAATCCGTCAAGGTTTGCCACTGGAATTGCAAATCGGCGCGCTCGACAAAGAAAGTTTTGGTGCGGCCTTGGAATTCATCGCGCCCAAGGGCGTGGAGCAGGACGGCGCGATTCAGTTTGAGATCCGCGCCAAAATCGACTTGCCGTCGGGCACCTTCTTGCGCGCGGGTTACAGCGCCAACGCCGATATCGTGTTGGACAAGCGTGAAAACGTGTTGGCGGTGCGGGAGGCTGACCTGATTTTCGAAGACGACAAACCCTTCGTCGAGGTAGAAGTCGCCGAACAGTCCTTCGAAAAGCGCGCGGTGGAACTGGGTTTATCGGACGGCATCCACGTGGAGGTTTTGGCCGGCCTCGACGCCTCAACCGCCATCAAAAAGAACTGAGCCGCCTAGATGCCGGGAACCCGGCGTGGATTGGCCGTGACCCGGCGTGCCATGGTGTTGGGGTCGTCACCCGGCGTGGTTTGGTATGGACTCGGCGCGCCATGGTGTTGGGGTCGTCACCCGGCTTGGTTTGGTATGGACCCGGCGTGCCATGGTGTTGGGGTCGTCACCCGGCTTGGTTTGGCCGTGACCCGGCGCGCCCCGGAGCGGGATGCACCACCCCATCCATGGACCATGCTTTGATTCAACGCTGGGCGAAGCCCGGCCACACTGGACGAATCCTGAAGGGATTCCATATATTAGCCCCGGTGCTGGGGTTGCAACCCGGCATGGTTTGGCGCTGACCCGGCGCGCCCCGGAGCGGGCCGCACCACCCCCTCCATGGACCATGCTTTGATTGAACGCCGGGCGAAGCCCGGCCACACTGGACGCACCCCAAAGGGGTGCCATATATTAGCCCCGGGTACGACCATTGAAAATGGTCGCACCCTGGGTCTATGGGGTTCACGAACCGGAAGGCCCTGAATGGGCTTAAGATGCCAAATCAACTGGTGTCTAAAAATGTCAGCTCGAATCGAATAACGTCTTTTTATAGAGCGCTTTATGATATGTAAAGGTCATGACAGGGGACGGATTTTACTTCCGGTCACCTGGCCTGTACATTGGATTTGTCGGCGGGATGTCGGCAGAGAAAAGCGCTTTTCTCCTTCTCACATTTAAAAAAGAAGGAGACTACACATGTCCAAAAAGAAACGATTCAACAAAACCCTGCTCTCAAATCTCGTCCGTGAGCAACAGAAAGTGACCATCAGTGATACCGAAGTTTCTGGCCTCAAGTTTTCCGTGGGGAGAAAGCGGTCGACTTTCCATTTCGAGAAGCGTATCTCCGGTCGTAAAGGGTCACCCATCACCATCACCCTGGGAGCCTTTCCGGTTATTTCCATTGAAGAAGCCCGGCAAGAAGCCAGACGACTGGCCAACCTTTGCGAAAAAGGCATCGATCCCAGAAAGCAGAAACAACCGTCAGCACATCACATCGAATCCAGCGGTGTGCCACTGCAAGAAGCTATCAACCGGTTTTTTTCCATGAAAGCCCACCTTAATGCCGCAACGCTATCTAAATACCGCACGGAGACAAAAAACCATTTTCCAGCCTCCTGGAAAAGCAAGTGCATCACCAGCATCACCCCGGAAATGTTGGTGCAGCAGTTCCATGAGATCAGAAAAACCGCACGGGATCGCTGTTTTGAGTTCTTGAAGGTCTTCAATAATGTCTGGAGTACCTGCGCTCCGCTCTATTTGGATGCAGAGGACAAACGTATCCTCAAAGAAAACCCCGTGCCCTTAGCCCGGCAGATGATCCGGCACATCAAACAAGACCAACCCCAGCGCATCATTATTCCGGCAGCCCATTTGGGAAAGTTCGTGGCGCTGGTGGAACAGTGGGGCGAAAACCAGATCACAGGGCATCCGTCCTCAGTGTTCCAGCAACGGTTTTGTCATCTGGTGCTGCTCTGCCTCTTTACCGGAATGCGAGGCATTGAGGCCAAGAACCTGCGGTGGGAATACATCGATCTCCAAGAAGAAGTGATCATCTTACCCGGACAAGTCAAAACCAAAGGAATGGGATTCGAGGGCACCAAAAATAAACGGGATCACCTGATTCCTTTGTCGACTGAAGCGGCAAAATTACTCAAAACACTCCATCAGAGCCGTGCCAGCATGATCCCCTTTGTGTTTCCTTCGGTATCATCACCGCACAAACCCTTCTCCAAATACGGAACGGCACCGCAAGAACTCAGTGAGCTGGTGGGCATTCCCTTTGCCCTCCATGCCTGTCGGCGTACCTTTGCCTCAATTGCCGATGAGGTGGGCTTGGATTTCCTCAAGGTGAAACGATCCCTCAACCACAGCTTTGAAGGTGGGGTTACCGGTGGGTACATCAATCCCAGCTTTAACCCGGCCAAACGCCGAGAATACTTCCAGTTGGTCTGTGACTACATCTTGCGCTGCAAGGCAGAGTTTTTGGGGCAGAAACGGCGCCAAGAGCAGGACTTCAATCACAAGGAAGCCCTGCTTAAGGTGCAGCGGTATGCGTTGGAGTTGGGGTTGAGTGATGAGGATTTGAGGCTGTTTTTTACTGAGGGAGAGGTGGGATGGGTGGCGTGAAACGTTGCGTAATAATTTTATATCGAATAGCAATGCCTGTTTTTGTTTACTCAGCATGACCCCATAGAGATTGTGCAGATGAAAGATCTGTTGTATTGACAAAATATTATTAAGATGTATTATTTTGTCTAAATTTTTATCATATTTTGTATGGAAATAGGTAATAAAACATGGGGTGTGGATCCGTTTGTGAATGAGGAAGATATGGGAGAGGTTTTAACGATCGCAGAAAGTATGATGCGAGCGAGGGATAATACACTCGACGATCTGGAGGAGGGGTATGCAGGGTTTGGTTTTTTCAACGAGAGAACAGGGATGTATAATTTGCCGTATACAGAAGTTTTCTCAAGTCAAATAGATCGACTACTAGAGCTTATGGGGCTTCCTCGTCGTTGTGATACAGATATGGTTAAGAAAGTCACTAGAACTATTAACCGATGTGCCAAAGAACTACGTATGCAGTTTACGCATGTTAAGATAAATGACCAGCGTTTGGTACGCGAAAATTTGCTTGAAGAAAAAAAAGATTATCCTCTTGAAGACACTGATGCGTATTCTATCATCATGAGAGAGGTTGAAGAAAGCTATGAGGCTTTTCATGGTCATTCGTCCAGATTGAATAGTCTGCTCAATAAAACAAAAGACATCAATAAATTCCTTTCTTTTTTGGAGAAACATCCTTCTATGTTTAATGAAGCTGCGCAGTTTGAGCTTTTGGCTGACAAACAATCCCTAGACGGAGACACTGAAAGGTATAATGAGATATTGACATTTTTCAACAGGCACAGTGACTACGTAGGTAGAGATTTTGTAATAAGCGCGGTGAGCTGCATAGCTACAGACGAGCGTTGCAAAGATACTAAATTAAAACCAGTGCTCGAGATGATACTGGTTAAAAACATACCAGAAAAAGCTTTTGCTTCTTGCGAATACAAGAACGACCTTAGAGAGATATTTAACTGGACTGATAGCCAGGCATTGAAAGACAAAATACGACGAAACATGTTTGAATAAAGCTAAAGATCAGCAATAATAAGTCAGTCTCTAAGAAGGACTTTTATTTTTTCAGCAAGCTGACTCGGAACACATAGTTTCGTCAACACCTCATCCGCCCCTGCCTCGCTAAGCTGCTGTAAAAGCTCCCCATGCCCTGCCGTGATCGCCACAATAGGCATTCGCGGGAGGGCTTTTTCTTGTTCATAGGCGCGAATCTTTTTGATGAGTTGCAAGCCGTTCATCTCCGGCATTTCATGATCCGTGACCAGCAGATCAAATCGTGCTGCCTGGAACTGTTGGAAGGCCTCAGCGCCGTTTGCTGTTCTGACACTGGTAAATCCCAAGGCATCCAAACACGTGCCGTACAGATCACGTAACTTGGGGTGATCCTCGGCCAGTAATGCCCGTGGTTTCTTTTGTTGTTTCATAAAAAAGAAAGAAAAAGTTCAGTTGTGATATTATTCGTTATCACCAATAAACGCAAGTTGATTTCACGAATACAAACTACCATATCTTGACCCAGTTCTAAAGCGAGGATCACACAAAAATCTCAGCCAAATGATGTACGGCATTGGCTTGGAGCAAGGATCGAATGTCGTAATAATTCAGGATGCGGGTGCTTTTTTGCCCTGTGGTATTCATGATCGACTTGTCATCGATTCCCGCATCACGAGCCAAACACACAAAGGTAGCGCGGAAGCTGTGGGGCACTAAGGGAATTCCTTTGAGGTAGGTGTCTGAGACTTTTTTGACGATCAAGAGTACCGCGTTGGTGGAAAGGGGCTTTGCTAAATCCTTGGTGCGATTGTTTTTGAGGGGTGAAAACAGGTAGTCGCCTGAATTTCCATGGAGCGATACAAACTCATCAAGACGGCGTTGGTATTTGGAAAAGAGGGGTAAGTACTTCCAGCGGTTACCCTTTTGTCTCACCTGGAAGTGAGGAATGGGGTGTTCGTAGATCTGTGACCACTTGAGGTTCACCAGTTCATGACGACGCAGGGCAAAGTGGAACAGAGCACTAATGATCAAGTAATTGCGAAAATGAGCTTTACTCTTGATGCGATCCACGCTCATGGCGGCGATTAAGTGGCTGATCTGGTCTTTGCTGAGTGTTGGGGTGTTGCTGTATTCCTTGGCCGGATAGACGGGCAGTTTGCGCGCTGGATTGAATGGGTACTCTTGTACCTCGATAAGGAAATCGAAAAACTTCACCAGCGTGAACCGCTTGCGATTGAGCGTGGTGCCATTGGTCAGATGTAGAGAATGGGCATCGTGTTTGGCAAAGGATTCCACAAATCGTGAGCAATGCCCAATCAGATCAGCACGGCCGTATCGAGTAAGGGCATGGCAACCAGCATTCTGCAAACTCATGAATGCCAAAAACTGACGTAGGTCGCAGCGATAGGCACGTTTGGTGCGCTCGGATTTTTGGAGTTGCAGGAATTGAGCACACAGAGTGGAAAGGGGCTCGCCTTGGATCATGCGAATAAGCTTCTGCCAGCAGCGAGAAAGGGTGTGGAGGAAAGCCGGAGGTCTATTGTGATAACGAATAATATCGCCAATTAAATCCGCAAGTGGTTGTCGCAAATCAGCTTACCGGGAATTCGATCTTTGATCAAAGTCAAAGCTGCGATGCTTTCCCTAAGGAACAGAGATGGCACCCACCGGACGACCCATGAAATACAAACACATCTTGCTGGAACTGGACGAAGACCAGATCTACACCCCAGCTACCATTGCCATGTTTGCCTTTGAACACGGCATGGTGGAATTCTCCGACGAAGAAGAAGCTCGTCTCATCTACCAACGCATCCGCATCGCCATGGGTCGACTCTCCAACAATCACCGCTTTCCTGACGAAGGCGACGGCTTTGTGACCCTCCAAGGCCAACCACCCGTACCAGGTTGGTTTGGGTGGCGGTGGATGGGGGCTGTTCATACTGTGAAGGGGGAGCCGTGGTAAGGGCGTTAAAAATTAGCGATGAGCAAAAGGCAGCTTCCTAATGGTTGTGCGATACGGATTCACCGCTGAGTGTAAGTAGGGAAGTGTTGATTGCACATTCGCATGTCCCAAGAAAAACGAAACATCCGGTAATGTTACCCCCTGTGAGAGAAGTTGTGTCGCAAACGTATGGCGCAATAGATGCGGATAAAAATTGATTCCACTTTGCTCTTTGAGAATATTCACCATTCGTTGTAGAGATTTACTCCCGAGTCTGCTATTGGTTCGCAGAGCCGGAAAGAAGAAGCTGGTCGTATAGCCTTCCTGTTCTCGAACTTTAAAATACAAAGTGAGAATATCAACTAAACGAGGAATCATGGGCAAAAGTCGATCTTTTTGGCCTTTCCCCTTTTGAATCAAAATATCTTCACGATCAAAAAGAATATGCTCAATTTTTAGATTTAAAAGTTCAGATTTGCGAATACCTGTAAACAAAAAGGTCGCCAGGATGGCATATGCTCGAAGTCGTTCAAATTTTGATTTCCCCGGAAACACCCTTGCACATTCCAACAAATCTTCAGCCTGTTCAACCGAAAGAAACGAGCGAACTGACTTTTGCAACCGAGGCTTCTGAATAGTTTTCACGGGATTTACAGAGATAAACTCCTCAGCCACAAGCCAATCACAAAATAAACTCAGCGTTTGTAAGTAATTCCGAGTGGTCTTTGGAGACCACTTCTTTTTGTTCCCATGTTCCATGATGAAATGTTTAATCTGAATTCGGTTCATTCCATCGAGTGATGAAATATCGGAATACTTCAAAAAAGAATTCAAGATCGACCGGAATCCTCGAATTGTATCAGGAGTGTTTCCTTTGAGTCGGAATGACTCTTCCAAAAAGCAGTTGACAAGCTTATTAAGATCCATCATAAACACATAAGAAAATAACGGGGTTTGACCATGGGGTTGTGCCCGAAAGATTTTTGGTGAAAATTGATGGAGATGATCGCTGTTTTATGGCTGTATGAAGCCATTGGTTGCGGGGGACGGACTCGAACCGTCGACCTTCGGGTTATGAGCCCGTTTATCCCATCATATTTTCAGGTTTTTCTCTGTGTTCTGCGGCGAAGTACGGTTTGTACGACAACAAGAAAATGAGAAAATCGGTCTTTCGGGGAGGTCACATTTGAGACACCAACTCTACGCTACCATGTGCTATATTTTTTGTAAAATCATGTGTAGATGGAAGTGGTAAGAAAGCTTTTTCGCACTCTGCTTTGAGTAAGGGCGGTGTATCGTTGCGTGGTAGTGACGTGTTTGTGTCCCATGAGATCCATAAGCTTACGAATATCAAAGTCATTGTCTATAAGTTCACGCGCAAAAGTATGGCGCAACATGTGTGGTGTAAAGCGTACACCAGAAGCACATGATAGTTTTTTGCAAATAGTATAGATATTCTTTGGATACAGTCGTTTATGAGAGCGTAGTCCGGTAAAAAACCATTCGGAATTCTTTTTTGCTCGCATTCGTTCCTGTACGTATTGATGAAGTATCGGCGTAAGAAGGGGGTATATTGGGACAACTCGTTCACGGCGGCCTTTTCCTTTTCTCACTCCAATATTTTCTGCCGGTAGGTCTATGTCGGCACACGTGAGGTGGAGTAATTCATTAAGGCGTATTCCGGTCATGAGAAAGGTGGCGATAATGCAGGTGTTGCGAGCCTTTTGAAACCGACTGTTCCAGGAAAACTCAAAGCTCGTCTCCAACAGTTTTTTGGCTTGTTGGTGAGATATGCAACGTGGTAACACTTCAGGAAGCTTGGGGCGCTGGATTTTCAAAATTGGATTACTTGAGGAATGCCCTCTTGAGACACACCAATCAAAAAAAGTTTTAAACGATTGCCAGTAATTGCGAAAGGTTTTTGGTGACCACTGCCATTCCCATTTCCCTTTATAGAGGAACTGGCGAAGCTTTTCTTCGGAAAATTCGAGTAAGCTTTCTGTCTTGAGCACTTGAGCTGCTTTAAGCAGGGCGTTCCAAATAGTTCGATATGATTTGGGCTCAATATTGCGTTCGGCTAAACAGAAACTTTTAAATTCGTGGTGGAGAGAATGAAGTAACATAAACGGCAGAATGAAGAAAAAAAATTAGCGAGATAGGCGAAAGGTCTTATGTCCCATAAAGAAGTGATAGAGGTGCTTGGCATCGCCGACGATGCGCCAGCAGCGCAAAACATCTCTGTGGGAATCGGTAATGGACGCAAACATAAAGTGCCTGCGAAACGGCGTAAATTGTGTGCTGCGTTGGAGCTGGGTGAGTACGTTGGAAAGCATGGATTCATCACGGATCAGAAAAAGTGCCCGGTAGTCTTGGCCAGGCAACCCATATTGGGCACTTACCATTCCACTGCTGAGGCCATCCATATGCTGCCGGACATGGTGCAAAACCCGGGAAAGCTTGGGAGTCCAAACTGTTTCCAGGGAAAAAACCCCTTGGCAGCGGCCGTTACCGAGGATAAAAATGCTATCGGGCCGAAAGAAAATTTGTTCGGTGAGCGGTACTTGTGTGGCAATGCAGGATACTCCCTGACCTTGGGGGATTTTTTCAAAATACTGGTCGTATTTGACCAGAGAGAATGAGGAACGTTTCAGGGCTATTTCCAATCCAATACGAAAGGAAATCGTGTGGAAACGGTGGAAATAATCCAGTGGATACATTGGCAGAACTTCCTTTTGAGTCGCTGAATCCATCATGTCCGGTGCAGATTCCTTGGCAGCGGAATATCCGGCCGGAGTGAGGCTGTAGACATATTCCAGTCGGCCCCAACGAGCTGAAGGGGGAAACGAGTGGACATTCACCAAGGAGGAGCACGAAGACATCTGCGACCATGCCCGCAAAGCGCGATGTAAGGCGGTCATAGAGCCAAGCTGCAATGCGTGCATTTGGCTTCGAGTAAGGAAATGGTACGTTGCCAAACTCAGGAGGATAGAGTTTTGGAGTGGGGTGAGGATCATGGGGCGTGAGTCAAAAGTCGTAAAATCGAAAGTTGAGGGTGGGAAAATCTGAGTCGGGATTTGGGAGCGAGGGGCAGTGAGCCATGCCACCCCGGATTTTCGGGTAATGTGGAACAAAATATCCGGGATTTCCAGTGAAAACAAACATGGTAAAAACGATTCCAAACCCGCTGTTGATTTTTTTCATTTGAGGAGTAGGATACATGGTGTCACCTTTCTATTTCCCATGACTCAAGAAGAAACACTGCTGCTCATTTTAAAGAAGGTAGAAAATATCGAAGCTTCCAGCGCAAAGCGAGATGAAGCAATTACCGAATTACAAACCATGACTGCCGAATTACAAACCATGACTGCCGAATTACAAACTTCTGGACAACGGCGGGATAAAGTCTTGGATGATTTGAGCAAATTTGCAGCGGAACAAATTGTCATCAATACTGAGAATGCGGAGCGGTTTGAGCGGATTGAAACCACTTTGGAGGAGATGCGCAAGGACAAAGATATTTCACATCATGCACTGGTTACGCTCATCGAAGAGGAAGTCATTGCCCGTTTGGATGCACGCGATGAGAAAGCCATGCTATACACCGATTACCAGATTAAAGATCATGAGGAACGTTTTCACCATGTTCCGGTAGGTGCCTGATTTCATTATTTCCTCTGGCTTCAAACGGACTGGGCACATTGCAATGAGGCAAGAGTTGATTCAGATTTTGATGAGCGCCCTGACACTTGGATTCGGATGACTTTGTGGCAGCCGGAACGGATACCGCTGCATGGTATTGCCGGACAAAAAAAGTTCTGAGCTTTGCAAACCGTGAATCGGAAACGGTGTGCTTCTCACCCAACCAAGAAGTCGGCATTTTGAGTTTTTCTGCTTTCGCTCCGTCTCGTTGCACCACAAACCAACCCACGGACAATTTGGGCAGTGTGCCGGTGCTCAGTTCCATTTCGTCACTCAGAACTTTTTTGCTGCGGTGCCCGCTGTGACCAAGAATTTTGAGCGCCGTGTTGCCCATAATGGCATCGTGCAGGCCGGAAGAGATCCCGCCCTGTTTGACCATTTGCATCGCCAGCAGCAGGTGCAATCCATATTTGCGCGATTGCGTCAGGATAGTTTCAATCTCAGGGGTGATAAAGGAGGCGGCCTCATCGATCAGAAAAAAGACCGGAGTATGGAACTGAGAGGGATTGCGCAGAAAGGCATAGCTCTGAACCAATGCGGTAATGGTGCGCCCATAGATTTCGCTCACTTCACGTCCCAGGGCTGACTGGGAAGCATCAATCAGCACGGTTTTTCCGCTCTTCATGCACTGCTCGAGGTTCCAGGTACTGCGAGGGCGGGCCAAAAGGTTCACAAAAAGCCGAGAAGTGAGCAACCGAGAGAGCTTCACTCGGAGGGCAAATTTGGTCGCACGAAACAGTGGGGAATGAAAAGTGCTCCGAAAAAACTGTCCCAATCCCTCGGAGTGAAAGCGGTTGTGGGCAAAACTCAAAAATCGAGAATTACGCTCATCGTCCAAGAACTGTTCCAGATCAAATAAAGTCAATGGAGTACGTTTGCGTGCAGCCGACATGGAGATGAGTACGGTAAACATCGGAGTCAAAAGGGTTTCCATGTTAAAACTGAGCTTCATATCACCTTTGCTGAGCATGGTGGTAAAGGCTGCGGTGAGATGTTGGGCCAGCACCTCCGCCATCCGAAATGAAACGGACTGTCCACGCAGGTCAAAAGGATTGAGGGTGGGCAAGTAGCCAGGACGTAAGGACGGAGAGATCAGCACCAAATCTGGCTTTTTTCCGGCTGCCAAGGCCGCCTCCGCTTCTCGAACAAAAAATGTGTTCTTGGCGCATTCCTGTACCACTTCCCCGTGGGGATCAAGCACAAGAACGGTTCGTTTGCGCTGCACAAAGCGAATCCATTTGGATTTTAGGGCCAAAATGATGAGCTTCAAGAGTTCCGATTTTCCGCTGCCACTTTTGCCAATCACCACTGCATGGCGTTGCAATGCCGAAATCCGTAATCGGCGTTTGAATCGCCAGAGAGCCAGCCATTTTCCGAAGATCGGAAACGGCCAGAAACCCAGACGCAGGGAGGGTACACCTGGAGTGCCGCCAACAAACCCGAAAAAATAGAGGAAAAGTTGTTTGAGGGTCATGGGGGGAAGTCTACAAAGTTAAAAGTCGAAAGTCGAAAGTCAAGGGCTATGTCATCCCGGAATTTTTCGCAGTGCAACGGAGAAAAATATCCGGGATCTCAAAAGGCAGAAGTCAAAAGTTTTTAAAGCCGAAAGTTGGAAGGTAAAAAATTGGAAACAGTATCAGAAACAAAACAATGCAATTATGGTGGTAATTTACGTGTCAATATTGCTGGCAATTTTGGCGATCACCACTGTTACAGGCAATTCCCAGTTTAAAAGCGGTAGTTGCACCAAAGTGACCTTGGCCCTTTCTCTCCTTTTGGAGAGAATTCTAAAGAGAATATCGAAAACACCACACTATCTCTTCAAAATCCGTAAGACATTTCGTACTACTTCCAATCGAACATGCAATGCTCGAACATGTCGCATTAATTCTGTATCCCAATACCAAAACCGATGAATAGCGGAAAGGTGAACGCGCATTCTTACGAATGCACGTTCCAAATATTCAATGACGAACAATAACGAAGAACCGGAGCCAGCAGATGACATACGAAAATCAAAAAAGAGCAGAAAAACAGAGAATCATAAACAGAAGAGCCAGAAACTCCCAAAATGGCGGTGGACGAGCAGAAACAAGCAGCATAGAGCAAAAAGAAAAATGATCCGGCAAATCAGTACTCCAGAGTTCCCCGCAGAACTTGGTCACGGAGGGTGAGTGGGAAGAGCACAAATTTTTGTTGCTGGAAATCGCCTTCAGCCAAAGCCACGCAGGCTTGGCCAACAATTTCGCTAAAGAGGAGTGCTCGGCCCATCTCATCACCACAACGAGCAGAGATAGCCCGACAAGCCTTCACCTCACCATGCAAATCAAACCGGCAGCGATGGTGGATATGATCAACGTCATGAACCGCTCGAAACATCAGATTGATCCGGGGGTCAAATACAGATTCATTATGCCGAGTGGTAATTTGTAGCACTCTAGTAGAGGCTACTTCGGCTCGCATTGGCTCCAGAGCGCGATACGGGTCAAAATCAACGAATTCCACCCGCAATGGCAGACGAGAGTATTGATCTGCGATCCAATGCTCAAAATCCGGAAGATCTGGGAAAAGGCGGGAAGGCGAAGAGGTGTATTGGTCAGAGATGGTGGTGACCAGTTGCGAAGGCCGGGAAAGAGTTGGGGCAGTGAACGAAGGGGGAGGCATGGAAAAACAAAAAGAGAAAAAGAGTTCGATCCCAGAGCCTTAGTCATTTGGTGAAGCGCAGTATTTGCCAAACCGAGAGATGCCTTTGAAAGCGGCAACAAGCGCCGATTGGATCTGGTCGAAACAAGATTTCCAGCGGTCATCCGGCATTTGGGCTTGAAGGTGCCCCAGGAGAGTTTGAATCTGAAACAAATGCCCGCGCACTTTGCGCAAGTGGCCAATGGGAAGCAGATGAGAAGAGTTCATGGTCAGAAGAAAAAGTCAAAAGGTGAGAAAGTGAGGGGGATGACTGGGCAGTTTTCTAAGGAAACCCTCGAATAGTGTGGTGCCATGATTGAAAGATCCAAAAAACCATTGTGTATTTAAAAAACCAAAAGAAGGCGCGATGCTACTCTTGAGTTATTTCAATGGCAAGCATTCAAATTGAAAGCGCAAGTAAAAAAACTTGCGCCCGAGGAGAAATTACCGTACTATGCGATCCTCACTTTTCTTAAATTTTGTTTAAATTTAATGGACATCAAAACCTTCTCCGAACAACTAGCCCGAAGAGTAGACCTGTATATAAAGACCTCTCCCCAGATCAAAATATCTGACCTGGGAGAAGCCCTCGGCGCACCAAAGAACTCATCGGGAGCCAATAAACGAGAGTATTACTCCCGCCTCCTTCGAAACCTCCGGCAAGGAAAAATACGCCTCAAAGAATTGGAAATAGTTGCGAAGCTCTTGAAGGTATCGTGGATGGCATTGCTTTATGGCGAAGAAAATACCAGTATGGTATCGAATGGCATGAGTGTTGACGAAAATTTTGCCAACATTGAAAACAAACTAATGCAAATTCTTCGCATTCTCAAAGACGATAATAAATGATTTTCTGTGCTTGGCATTGAAGTATTTCAAAAATTCATGACGCAAGAGGAATGAATCAAGATTTATCGAATGACTGGATGTTAATAAGCAGCCCACCAAACCCTGACTCCAAGGAAATCAGGGCTAGGAACAAAATTTAATGCCTCTACTCGAAGATTTCGATTGACATTAGTCCTGGTTCATTCCAAGCAACTTTAAAATATACTCACCAGATTTAAGATACCCGGTGTACTTATGAGCACTTTCGGCCACTTTTGAAAATCGGCCAACTACATCACTTGCATCTTTGACGATTTCTTCTTCTTGGTTTTCTTTTAATATAGGTGCTGCCAAATAAGATTTTCCAATAAGTTGCTCTAATGGCTCTCTAAGGTGACTTCCACCCAATATTTCGTATCTATCCAAAGCTTCTTTTACGATCCTCATTTGAGATATTACTATCTCTTTTAGATCGCCAGGAAGATGACTTTCTTCAATTCTTGCAATGATTTCTTCTGCCATCTTGCTTATTTCTTTTATTTTCTCGTTACTTAGTTTAATTTCTTCATATCCTGATATTTTCAATACCTCCGAAGTGTATCTAAGAGAGAGAAACATTTCACCGCTCACCTTGGGGCGATCCTGGGTATTCTTTAGTTTTGAAAAATCAAAAATTTTTCTAATGTTCGGTATGTATTTCAAATAAAGCTGATGATCTGCGCCACTGATTGATAAAACATCTTTTTCTAGTTGATCAACAAGATCCTCTAGACTGATTAAGGTTTTAAGTATCTGTCGCTCAGTGAATTCAAAGCCATATTTGCGAAATACTTTTTTCCAAAAATCTACTCCGCTAACAAAGCGACTTTTTTTGGTAGATGAATGGGAGGAGTTGTACTTTTTCAAAACATCATGGAGTATGAGAGCTTTATTTGTAAGCTCTTGTTGATTTCCATTCATCCTGGATACCCCCTGATTATTTCAAAATGCTTTTGATTTCCAGCTCATGATCTTGCCAAATTTCACCACTGAGCACCGTGTCTTCCCACACTTGCTCTCGGTCAGTAATCCAGGCTAATTCGGTTCCGGCCATGTTGAGGAGAGCATGACGCATGTTTTTGGCGCGCTTAGGTGAGGTCGTTTGGATGAGCACGCGGAAGCCTGAGAAGGGGCCGAACTTCTGAAACACCTTTTGTTGGTGGTAGAGCTGATAGCCGATGATCTTGTCTTGAATCTGGCGCATTCCTTCCTGTATTTGGCAAGCAAAAAGGGACCCACCTCGATCACCGAAAAGGGACCCACCGTTTTTGTGGGTACACGGATTCCCGGCTCTCTCAGCTTGAGGTGAAGAGCCTTTGGTTGATGGTGGTGTTTCG
>NZ_JAFREP010000037.1 GCF_017377855.1 Acanthopleuribacter pedis | reverse complement strand
GCACGAGACCTTCAACCTGATCTAGCGTTGGCTCGTGGTTCTAGCTTAAAGGAAGCGAGGGCGCGTTTTTGCCTGCTCGTTGGTAGGCTTACAAACTTGGCGCGTTTCCCATTTCATTGGGTTTCATGTGGCCGCCGCGGAACAAAGCAGCCGCAAGGCCGGATCTGCCGCTACACCTTCGAAAAGGGTTCAATCCAGTGTTTTTCCGTCCCATGGGTCTTGTTGTTGGCCGGGCGTTCCTGCAAATAACGGCATGAAAAATATTTTAAAAAAATCGAGTCCGGGTAGCCGCCTGAACGAGGTGGTTGATTCGGAGCGGCCGACAATGTTTTGGTGATTGCCTCGTGGAGGTTTCGCAGCCAGCCCGTTGGGTGCGGAGAGTTTTTCGCAAGGCTTTGTCGTCTGGACGTTTGGTAAAAACCCTCAAGGATTATCGAGGTGCTTAGGTTTAATCGCTGAGCTCGGGATAGTAGTTGTTGTAAACCGCTTCAGCTTCATCAACCCGTCCAAGTGAAACAAGCGTGATGCCATATTCATGAAAAAAGCCTCGTGCGATCTTTGGGTGCTGCTCACGTAGCATAATTAAACTTTCTTTATGAGGCAATAAAAATTCGAGTCCTTTTTGTGGCTCCTGTTTATATCGGTATATTTTACTGAGGATGGTCGCGATTTCCACGGTTCTCAATAAATGCGTTATCTGCTGAGACGGATCCTTGGCATTTAGATATGCGTTGGCACCTCGATTGTAGGCTGACAACAAGAAAGGCAACGATTCTTTATCTTTGCCCATGTAATACAGTTGGGTACCAAAGCGAGCTTCTGCCTCAAGTAAACCAATTGAATCAATATTCGGAACCTTAATCGTGGCAAGGTAAATTTTAGTTTCGGCGGCAGAACGACCTTCATAATGGCGGGTGTTCTTGAATAACCTGGCATAAATTTCCAATATTTTCTTTTTGTTGGCTTCTGTTATTTGGTATTGGTCAAAATTCAGGGCGCTTTGATAGACACGTTCCGAAATAGTGGCCTCGGCATGCAAAGAAGGCTGATGCCCGTCACCAATAATCCCACTCATCACCGAAAGGATCTCCTCCGCCTCTTTCTTTGCATGAAAGGCAGCTCGAATTTTATCCTCTGTTTTTCTTAGCTCTGTTGAAAGGGTAAGCGATAACCCAGCCAAAAAAAGCATGGTCCAACACATGATTTGAATTGTTGGTTTGTTGTTTCTTGTAATTTGTCGTAAACGCGCCATTGGTGAGTTTATGAGTCTATCCAATGGTTGGTTTTCAATCGTTTGTTGTAGGTCATATTGAAGATCATGAAGGGATAAATATCGGTCATCGGGGTTGAAGGCGATACATTTCAAAATAATTTCAAATAGGTTGTTCATGTATTGTTGCTTGTTTCTCATCGAGGATAGGGTGCTTTTGATAAAGATACGTACCTTTTCGTTCAGGTTACTACCCATGATTAAGCCCATTGAACTTGTAGTTTTTGATAAACGGTTTAAGAAGTTTGTAATTTTTACTCCAGAAAAAATTTCAAAAATAATGATCCCAAGTGCATAGATGTCAGAAGAAGTGCTTGGTAAGGCCATATTAACATGCAATCTATAAGGATCAAGATAGCCAAGGGTTCCGCCTATTTCTGCCGCTTGAGGCATAGGACTGCTGATATTTGGTTGCTTCGTTTTCTGAGAAAGGCCAAAATCGATAATCTTTACCTTGGGTTCTTTTTCAGAAGTATCAACAAGAATGTTTTCAGGTTTCAAGTCGGCGTGGACTACACCTTTGTTGTGGATATACTTTAAACCAGAGCATAGCTGCATTACAAGGTCTAGGTTATGTCTTGGCGTGCAGTTGCTTCTCTTGATATATTCAAGAATGTTTCCTCCATCTATGCATTCCATAACTATGTAAAACAGATGGTTTTCAATATTGCTGCAATGGAAAAATTTAACGACGTTTGGATGATTCAAGCCTGAGACAGATTCAATCTCGCGATAGAAAGCTTGTTCCTGTGTTTTTTGATAGCCGCTTGTGTTAATCACCTTCACTGCGACCTTTCTTTTAATCGGCCTTTTCTCAAACCCAATATAAACCTTCGAGTTCACACTAGCTTTGATCAACCCTTTGATCTCGATTTCTCTCAACTTGAAATATATTGATTGTTCGATACTCAAGTGAATTCCTTTTAACGACCTAAATGAAAACCCCTGCTACAACTAAACGGTCACCTCAAACGATGATTTGTTTTACCTAAAAGGTGCAATCACTGCGAGGTGTTTCTGGTAAAACATCTTTCGACGGATTTCCCACGGGGGCCTTCCATCCCAACATTTTATGCGGGTAGGCCGGCCGCGCATCGCTCACTTTCGCTCAATACTACCCCGAACCTTCTTGTTCAGAGCCCCGTCCCTTTAGACGTGTCCTCACCCAGTAACCAGCGGGCGTAGTCCGTTCCTGGTTGGTAGGGTTGGTCGAGGTGGTCCCAGTTGGAGGGCTGCACGGGTTTGCCGACGCCTTCTAGGCGGAGGTGGGGTTGGGGGATGAGCAGGAAACCGTCGAGGCGGTAGCCCATTTGGTACAGGGCGCGGTCGCGTAGTTCACGGTAATACTGGAACGCGGGGACGTCGGCCGGGGCGCGGATCAGGCGCGCCAAATGCCAGAAACGGATGCGGTTGTCGTTGGTGACCGTGGCGAGTTGGCTGCCGCCCGGCTGGAAGGCGGCGCAGAAGTTGAGGCCGCTTGAGTGACCCTCGAGGACGGCCAGCGGGCGGCGGCTCCGCACATCCCACAGCCGCACGGTTAGGTCCGACGATGCGGTTGCCAACAGCGCGCCGTCCGGGGAGAAGCCGACCCCGTAGACGGCGCCTTGGTGGCCGTGCAGTACCGCGCGTTCCGCCTCCGCCGCCGGCGCGTTCGGGTCCCACAGGCGCACGCTTTGATCGTGGGAGGCAGTGGCCAAGAGCGCGCCGTCCGGTGAAAACGCCACCCCGATCACGCTGCCCGCGTGGCCGCGCAGAATGACGGGTTCTTTTTCTCCGTCGGCCGTCTGGTAGCGCCACAGCCGCGCGGTTTGGTCACGGGATCCGCTGGCGAGCAGGCGGCTGTCCGGCGAAAAAGCCAAGCCGATCACGCTGGCACCGTGGCCCTCGAAAACGGCGACGGCGGCCCGACCCGGCGGCGCGGATGGGTCCCACAGGCGCACGCTTTGATCGCGTCCGCCGGTGGCGATCCGGCGGCCGTCGGGTGAAAAGGCCACGCATCGTATCGATGATTGGTGGGTGCCGATCACGCCGCGGGCCGCTTTTCCCGGCGGGGCATGGGGATCCCACATGCGCAGGCTGTGGTCCAGGCCGATGGTGGCTAGGCGCTTGCCGTCTGGGGAAAAAACCACGTCGTTGACCGCGCCGGTATGACCCCGCAACACCGCGCGGGCCTCGCCGGTACGGGGATCCCACACCCGCACCGTGCCGTCTTGGGAGGCCGAGGCCAGGAGTTGCCCGTTCGGCGCGAAGGCCATGCCCAAAATGTTTTCCGTGTGGCCGGTTAGGAGCGGGGTGACGGCGTCTTCCCGCGGGTCCCAGATGCGCAGGGTTTGGTCCACGGAAACGCCGGCCAAGCGTGTTCCCTCCGGGGCGTAGGCCACGTCCCAGACCGCATCGTGGTGGCCGCGTAACACCCCACGTAACGCGGTTTCGGCCGGGGCGGCGGCATCCCACAAGCGCACGGTGCTGTCACCGGAAGAGGAGGCGATCCGCGTGCCGTCCGGCGAAAAGGCGACGCCCGAGACGGAGGCACGGTGGCCGTGGAAAACCTGGCGGGCGGCCTCGGCTTCCGGTACGCGGTTATCCCACAAGCGCACGGTTTTATCCTCGCCGGCGGTTGCCAGGCGGTTACCGTCCGGCGAAAAAACCACTTCCCACACGCGGCCCCGATGGCCGAGGTACATTCGTTTTTGTGCGATGTCCGGCGCGGCCTCGGGATCCCACAGCCGCACGGTTGTGTCCCCGGCCGCGCTGGCCACGCGGGTGCCGTCCGGTGAATAAACCACCGAGTAAATGCTGTGCGCGTGGCCCGTAAACACGGCGAGCGGGCCCTGGTCGGCCGGGGCGTCGGGGTCCCACAGGCGCAGGGTGCGATCACCCGAGCCGGAGACGAGCCGGCGGCCGTCCGGTGAAAAAGCCACGCTGAATACGGTGTTTTCGTGGCCGCGCAAGACGGCGGTTTCGCGGCCGTCGGCCAGGTTCCACAGGCGAATGGTTTGGTCTTCACCACAGGAGGCCAGCCGTTTGCCGTCGGGTGAAAACGCCACGTCAAACACCACGCCCTGATGCCCGCGCAGGACCTTGGTTTGGCGGACGCCTTCGCGCGGTCTGTAAAGCAACACGCTGCCGTCCAAACAGGCCGCGGCTAGCTTGGTGCCGTCAGGGCTGTAGGCCACCCGCCACAGTCCGGCCGCCGCGCCCAGCAGGGCTTGGCGCGGTTTGCCGGTGTGGATGTCGAGACGAAGGAGCCGCCCGGTTGGGTCCAAGCCGCTGAGTGTTTCGCCGTGGAGAAAAAGCTGCTGCAATTCGGTGCCGGTTTCGAGTTGGTATTCCTGTTTGGCATCGGGGTCCCACACCCGGAGCGGTGCCTTCCCGTCGGCGAGCACGATCCGTCCGTCGGTGCGCGCGATGCCGGCGGCGGTAACGGTGTGGTTCAATTCCCGCGACTGGACGCGGGTGCCGTCGTGGCGGTACAACTCGAAACGACCGGCGCCGTCTACCAAACCAACGCGGTCATCGCCGATCAGGCCCAAAGCGCGCACGGGATGCTCGCGCGCGGGCGACAGGCTTCTGGGTACGGGTGTTTGCCCCGGCCTGACCGGGAGGTGCCACAACGCGCCCGCCTGGTTGGCCGCGAACAAAACGTCATCGAGGAACACCAAGTGGCTGGGCCACCCCAAATCCGCGAAATGGTGAAGGGTGCGGTTATTTTGGGGATCAGCCAGCACCAAGGTACCACTGTCGTGGGCAACGGCAATCCAGCGGCCGTCGGCGGAAAGGGCCTGGGCGGCGACCCCGTCCCCGGTATTTTCGCCGACCTTGAGCCCGTGTCGACGGGCCAGGTCCCATACAATTACGCCACCTTGGCGGGAACCGGCGGCCACGGCGCCGCCGTCCGGGCGAAAGGCCAGGTGGGAAACGCCTTGGTTGACCTGGCCGAGTACGGCTTCTTCGATTCCGGTCGCCCCGTTGAGCAAACGCACCAAACCCTGCCGGTCGGCCAAGGCGATCCAACGGCCGTCGTCGCTTACGGCGAGCTGAACGGCGCTGGTGACAACGGGAGAGGTCCACAGCAGTCGGTTTTTGGCTTGCAGGCGCGGATCGGCGAAGCGGCCGACCGGTTCGGGCAAGGCTTTGTCGGCGGGTATTTCCTGGCTGAGTGCCGCGAGCGATAGCAGCCAGGCCTCTTGCGCCTTGCCATTGTCGAGGGCGATCCCTGCTTTTTCGTTCAGGGCGAGCGCCAGGTTGTAATTGCTTGCCAAGGTTTGTTGTTCCGCTTGGTTCCTGGCGGTTTCGGCCCGCTCCCTGGCCGCCGAGACGGCGGCGTTGGCGGCCTTGGATTGGAAAAACAAGGTAAAGGCAAACACGGCCAGCGCCGCGCTGACCAGCCCCAAGGCCGAGACAACCACCAGCATCAGCCGTTGCCGTTGCTGCTCCCGCGCGCGACCTTCCAGCGAACGCGTCACAAATTCGGTTTCCAAGGCGCCCACTACGCCGCCGTGGTTTTCCTGGAGTTCCGCCATTTGCAGCAGGGGACCGCCGCGCAACAGGTGATCGCGGTCGCGGCCGGCGTCGTCCCATTCGGCCGCCCGCCGACGCAAGCGGTTGATGCGCCGCGCGGTATCGCGATCTTCATCCATCCATTCGCGGATGCGGTGCCAGTTGCGGATCAAGGCCTCGTGGGCCACATCCACCAAAATCACATTGCGCACCGAATCGTGGGAACTGGAGAGCAGCCGCGCCGCGGTCCAATCGTCCAGCAATGCTTGCGCGTGTTCGCCGCCGACCGCGGCCAGTTCTTTTTGGGTGGCCCGGCGTCGGGTGTCCTGCGTGCCCTCGCCGGGATGCACCAAACACAGGGTAAACATCGAACGCAGCGCCTTCTGCGCCTCGGGTGTCAAGGCGGCGTATTCCTGTTCGGCGCGACCGGCAAGCGCACCGGCGATGCCGCCGACGGCGTCGTAGGCGGCGCGGGTCAACAGCCCTTCCTCGCGGCGTTCGTACAACTCCAGCAGCGCGTGCTCCAGTAAGGGGAGTTTGCCCGCCGCGCCGGCGACGTCGTCGAGCAAGCGGTCCAACAAACCGGCTTCCAGGCGCAAACCGGCGAGCAGGGCCGGGGCCGTAATCGCACGGGCCAAATCAACGCGGTCCATCGGCATGACTTGGAAGAGGTGGTCGACAATGTAGTTGTTGAGCCCAAAATGGACGGCGCATTTACCCAAAAAATCGGCGCGCATGGTCAGCAACACCTGAATCCCCGGGTCGGCCTGATCGAGGAGCCGGCACAAACTGTCGGCGAAGGCGGTGGTTTCCGCCTCATCGGCCAGGGTGAACAGTTCCTCGAATTGGTCGATCACCAAACACAGATTGGTTTGTTCGGCGATGACCTGCCAATCGCGCAGAATGGTGGTGAGCGCTTCGCTCGAGGCCTGGAGGCGACGCAACAGGTGTTCGGCCGGGCGGAAGGCCTCGCGGGTGGCAAACAAACCACTGAGACCGAACGCCAGCTCGGCGAAGGGGTTCTGCGTGGGGGCCATCAGCAACACGGCGGTGTCTTTTTTGCGCAGGGCGGGCAAGACGCCGGCCTGGACCAGCGACGATTTGCCGCTGCCGGACGGCCCGCACACGGCGCTGAAGCGGTGGACGCGGACATGTTCCAAAACGGCCTGGCTCAGTGCCTCGCGCCCGAAAAACAAATGCTGATCCTCCTCGCGAAACACCTCGAGACCGCGGAACGGGCACAGCCCGTTGGGTTGCAGCGCGACTTTTTCGTCGCGGGTTTTGCCGTGGATCGCCGCCACCAGCGCGGCCATTTCGTGTTCGTTGCCGGGATTGACGCGTCGCCAGGTTCGTCCCCGTAGAAATCCCGGCAGGGCGCTTTGTTTTTCGGGGAAAGCCGCGCCGGGGAGCAGGAGCGGCACCAGGTTGAGGTCGCCCGCATAAAAGGCGAGGGCGTCGCGCTGGGCCGAACCCACCCACCAGGGGATGTGATCGTCGCGGCCCAGGCAAATCACACAGGCGTGGGCGTTGGCCACCGTCGTTTCAAAGCGTTCGTCGTCCAGTTCCGCGGCACCCTCGCGCGATTTCGGCTGGACCCGGAGCTTGTACCGTTCGGCCAAAACGGCGGTGAGTTCGGTGACCTGATCGCGATCATGCGGATGGCACCAAAAGACGGCGTCGAGGGATTTGGCGGGATCGGTCGGGGCGCTTTGGAGATGGAACACATTTTTTTTCAAGCGCTTGAGGGCGGTAGCCAAGGTGTTGCCGTTGGCAAAACGTTCGTGGCCCCAATCCGCCAAACACCGCCGCAACACGTAACCCAAGGCCTCGGGAAAAGGTTGCCGCGCGCCCCCGGGACGGGGTGGGGGTGGTGAACCCTGGGAATCCCGGTTCGGCGTAAGGGCCTCGGGGGTGTCGATGGTTTTTTCGGCGGCATGGTGACACAGGGTCGGCGCGCCCTCGGCAAAAGCCGGGTCTTCGGCGAGCAGACGGCCTTGTAACAGGTGATCCACGGCCTCGCGTGGACTGCAACCCAGGCGATAGGGTGCGGCGCCGGAAAGCAATTGGAACAGAACCAAACCGAGGGCGTACACGTCGGTTGCGGGGGAGACGCCGCGGGCGAACCGCTGTTCCGGCGCGGCGTAAGCAGGGGTCATGGGTCCCTGCTCGCTTCTGCCGTCGCCGGTCTCGGCGAAATGGGCAATGCCGAAATCCAGTAATTTGGGAATGTTCTGGTCGGTCACCAAAATGTTTTGCGGCTTGATGTCACGGTGAATGATGCCTTGTTCGTGGGCGGAACCCACGGCTTCAACCACCTTGAGGAAGGTTTCCAGGAGGAGGGCCAGGTCGGGATGGGTATCGCGGAACCAGGCATCGATGTGGCGGCCGCGAATGTGTTCCATAATGATGTAGGGTCGGCCCTTTTCGGTGAGCCCGGCATCCAGGAGGGTGGCGATATGAGGATGGTTGAGGTCGGCCATGAGTTGGCGTTCGCGACGAAAGCGGGCCAACACCTCGGGGGTATTCATGTGCTCGTGCAGGAACTTGATGCACACGTTCATGTGCAACACATCGTCCTCGCGTTTGGCCAAGTAAACGGCGCCCATGCCGCCGGCACCCAATTTGCGCAAAATGCGATAGGGGCCGACACGCGAGCCGATAACGGGAAGTTCTTCCGCAAAAGAAAGGCTCATGTTCTTTGGAATCCTGAAAATGTGGCGAATAGAGAACTTCACTTTATCACAGTTGTTTCAATCGGGTCCAAGGAAGGCATTTCATCTAAGAAACGCCCGAGGAAGTGAATTTCCAAAACAAAACTCGCGCCGAGGGGTAGCGACCGGTTCGTGTTAAGATTCGATGCCGTTTTCAGATTCGCTTTTTTGCTCTGTTGGGGAGGTTGTTCTTGTCCAGACCGATTGCGATTGACTTGTTTGCCGGGGCGGGCGGGATGAGTCTTGGTTTTGAGGAGGCCGGCTTCGACATCGCCGCGGCCGTTGAGATCGATCCGGTCCATGCCGGCATCCACGCTTACAACTTTCCCTTATGTACAACCATCCCTTTCTCGGTTCTCGGTCTCTCAGGTCAGACGATTCGCGACGCCGCAAAATTGCACGGCAAACCCATCGATCTCGTGTTTGGCGGGGCGCCCTGTCAGGGGTTTTCCATGATTGGTCAGCGATCCCTGGACGATCCGCGCAACGCCTTGGTGCGGGAATTCGTTCGCTTGATTGCCGAACTTTCACCTACCTATTTTGTGTTCGAAAATGTCAAAGGCCTGACCTTAGGGAAACATCGTTCCTTCTTAGGGGAATTGTTGGAAGCCTTTGAACAAGTTGGTTATCAAGTTCAAGATCCCTGGCGGATTCTCAACGCATGTGATTTCGGGGCACCCCAATATCGGGAGCGGCTTTTTTTAATGGGTGCGCGCAAAGGCCACCCCTTACCCGATTACCCAAATCCGCGTACCGCCTCACCCAAAACCCCCAATCTTTTGCTGCCAAAGGCCCCCAATTGTGCCGAGGCTTTGGCCGATCTTCCGAAAGTAGAGCGGTTTCCGCTGCTGGCAAGAAGGGATTGGGTTCATACAGATGATTGGGGACAGCCGAGCGAATATGCGGCAACAATGAGACGGATCAAACACCAGGATTGGGGATGTGGTTACCGGCGAAACTTTGATCGCAAGCTGCTCTCCTCCAGCATGCGAACGAATCACACCATGATTTCGCAACGACGGTTCACGGAAACAGAACCGGGCAAGGTTGAGCCTATTTCTCGTTTTTTCAAGTTGGCACCCCATGGGTTATCCAACACCTTGCGCGCGGGGACGGATTCGGCACGAGGCGCATTCACCTCACCGCGTCCGATCCATTACGCCGTACCTCGTTGTGTGACCGTCCGCGAAATGGCGCGCCTACACGGCTTTCCCGATTGGTTTCGTTTCCATGCCACCAAATGGCACGGCGCGCGTCAAATCGGAAATGCGGTGCCGCCGCCGTTGGCGAGAGCGATTGGAGAACAAATCCTCGCGGTACTTGAGGCACAACCCACGATGCCGGAACGGATACTAGATTTGGGTGATGAACAACTGCTGGTTCTTGATATGAAACATGCCGCAAAGTATTGGGGCGTACCGGTTCCCATCGCGGGACGAAACAAGAAAAGCGGCGCAAAAAAACGAAAACAAACAGAAATCGAAGCGCTTCGAATCCAATAGGTAAGGAGGGACCTTGGTGGATGACGGAAAGGGTAAAACGCAAAACAGGTATCAACGCATCGCCGAGAAGATTTTTTTCGACCGTTATCAGGCGGGCCGAACCGTCTTGCCCTTTCTCAGAACAGATTTAGAAAGCGCGGCGGAAGAATTAGGGGTTGCCTTGCCAAAAAATCTTGGCGATGTGGTTTATGCCCTTCGGTATCGCATTGAAATGCCCAAACGCATCCGCGATACTCAAACCGGTGAAAAAGAATGGGTCATTCAAGGCGCGGGACGCGCAAAATACGAATTTCGGTTGGTGACGGTTAACAGGATCAAACCCAATCCCCATTTGCTCACCATCAAAATCCCTGATGCGACACCAGAAATCATCAACGCTTATGCATTCTCGGATGAACAAGCGCTGCTTGCGAAGGTGCGCTACAACAGGCTGATTGATCTTTTTTTAGGTCTACCCACTTTTTCGCTCCAAAACCACCTGCGTACGACCGTGAAAGGCGTTGGCCAAATCGAAATTGACGAAATCTATGTAGGAATCGATAAAAAAGGCCGCCAATTTGTTATTCCCGTTCAGGCGAAAGGGGGGAACGATCAGTTGGAGGGATCCAAACGCGGCAGGATTTGTTATGTTGCAGGCAAAAATTTCCAAATCTCATTTGTCGGTCGGTATCCACCCAATTCCTCGTGAACGACTTGATCGCGATGTTCGAACTCACTTTGGTTGATGATGTCATCAAGGTCGTTCAGGAGTCCCACTACCAGTTGGTGCCTCACCAACGCATCCACGAAAGCGAGTTGCGGCGCTACAACCAATTAACCTAGCCCGCAATGCTCACTTTTTCGGTGGAAACTGACCCGCGCGGATCGCACTTGACCCGGTCTTACAAAACTTTCTGTCGCGGCTGACGGAAATCACCAAAATAAATTTTGCGTTGATTATCGTTCACTCAGGCCTTATTCTTTAGTGCAGGTTGTCTTCTTCAATTTGGTGCTCGGCGATTCAGCCGCCCTTCATCTAGCTTTTTAGCCCTTGTCCTCTTTTTAAACCCTTTATCGTTCTTATTCATCGGCACTTACGCCCTAAGTCAACCCCTTCAGGACAACGATTTTTGAACCGGACCCCCATTACCCGGCCGGCCCTCAAACATCGCACCATACGCCCATCCAACCAACATTCGTTGGTATCGCCAAACGCCCCAACGCGGGGAAGGTTGACGCGACATACCCAACAAAATCGCGAATTTGCCAAGAGGGAGGTTTGCTTGGTGCGTTTTGTTTCGTATGTAACCCTTTTGCTGAGTCTGGCGGCGGCCCCTTGCTGGGCGCAGAGCCCAGGCTTTTCATCAAACCCTTCCGAACCCGGTGACGCCGAAGACGTCAAACACGTTTTGGCCGCGCGCTCCTGCGGCGAAATGGATGTCACCCTAACGCTGCCCGGTTATGCGGTGATTTCGGGTGGGAACCAGCGCCAGGCGCTTAAGACCGGCGACAGGCTGGGCATGGAAGCCTTTAAGGTCGTCGCCGTGCAAGATGAACAAATTTTTCTAGAGACACCCTTGGGTTTTGCTTTATTGGAACGCTTGGAAAATGGGCGTACCCATTTCCGCAACGTGCGCCCGGCGGAAATTCCGCTCGAACTGCGCAACGGTTTTACGGTTGCCAATCGCGATTAACGCGCCTACAAATCCCAAAAACTTTTGGTTTCTTCGTCCACGTCGAAAATGCGCGCGTGGATCACCAACGCATCGCCGCTTTGAATCACCAGGTTCATCACCCACAAGTCGGCTTGTTCCGGGTGCTCGTGTACATCAATCGAGGCGATGGCTTCGCTGCGTCCCTTGGGAAAAGTTCGCGACAGCGCGGTGTGCATGAAGCCGTGGCCCACAATCGTGATTTCGCGGTGATCTTCACCGGTGGTTTCTACTTTGATGCGCGCGTCACCGGCGAACCAATCAAGTTCGACCTCGTGTAAAACAGCATCGTTAAATGTTTCCCATTGGAAATTGGCGTTTTGCTCGCTTAATCGCTGTTCGGCCATGTGAGAACCCCCTCCATCCGTGCGGGTCCTTGGTAAACGCTGTCGCGGGAAGGGGAGAGGGTGACGTGAACCCATGCCTCGTAGCTGTCTTCCAGTTTGCGTCGATCCACCAGGATCCCTGTTGAGAAATTGTGCCGTGCCAAAATTGCGTCGACTTGGTCGGCCAAGGTCACCGTCAGATTACCGGATTGGGCTTGCCAGTCGAGGTTCTCCAACGCGTTAAGGTTGCTGTCCCGATAGTCCTCGGGAAGATGGTCGGTATCAAGCGGTAGAAAGACGCCTTCAATTTTGGGCTGGAGGCAGGAGTGACCACCGACTTGATTGCTGTAAATGACGCCGGTTTGTTTCTTAATAACAACACCAACGCCGTTGAGGTTGTACAAACTTAAGTGAATCGGTTGCGATGCCACTATTGGGTTCCCGTTTTTTTATGGTCCTCACCAAATTCTAGACGAAAATTGCAAAACAGCGATTTGAAACGGAGCAACCGCCGTCCCTTTGAGGCCTTGATGCGGGCGTTCGTCGATGGGCCCGGGTGAGGTCAGCAGTCGGCAAGTGTTTTCGTTCCTGCCCGAAAGCCGCATGGTGTATACTTCGCGCATATCTTCTTCTTCCCGCTTGACAGGCTTCAAGCACGATTTTGGCGGGGTTTAACGTTCTTCATTATTTCACCAATTTGTCTCGAATTACTTATTCAAAAAACAGCTTTTGTCCTGGAACCGTGGCTTGTTGTGGGCCGCAAGGTTTCGATCTGGACGCCTGCACCTATCGATATTTACCCCCTATTACCCCATAAGGAAAAATCATGCACTTTTCTTGGTGGAACCTGTTCCACATCACCTTACTTTGCTGTTGTTTTGTCGTGGACGAGGTTGCCGCGAGCGAGCTCTATGCCGAACACGCTTCTACGACACGCTTTTTTTTGGCCAATCAGGCCCATCCCCGAACCGGAAAAACCCTGGTGGATCAAGACGCGGTGGTCGCCTTTGTGCAAACCCAACAGGGTCGGGTTTTGTTTACCCCGGCCGGGGCGGCGATTGGGATGCCCGCTGCCGACAAAACCAAACGCGGGGGTGCCCAAAGCGGTACCGTCGTCCTGCAGGCGGGTTTTGCCCCCGGTCACGCGGCCAAGCGTGCGTTATCACCCCGTCTCGCCGCGCCTAGCCCGGCCAAGGCGCATTTTTTGGTGGGTGAGCGTGCCAATTGGCGCACCGATCAAACCATGTACGGCGAATTGGTTTACGACCACGTCTGGGACGGTATCTCGGTGACCTACCTCGCCGGCGCCGATCATCTACGCATGCGCGTCACCGTGGAACCGCACGCGGATCCGGCTCGCATCGCCCTGCACAGCGGCGGCGACATGCAGCTTGGCGCCGACGGCACGATCACGGCTTCGCTGGCGGGTGCCGAACTGCATTGGGCCACACCCCAGGCCTACCAAGAAGTCGGCGGTCGGCGATTGGCGCGCACCGTTTTTTACCGCATCTTGCCCGACGGCGGCTTGGGCTTTTCAATCGACGGGTTCGATCCCAGCCGGGCGCTGACCATCGAACCCCAACTCTCTTGGAGTACCTTTCTCGGCGGTGGCGGCGGGTCCGGCGAGGAAACCGCCGAGGCGGTCACGGTCGACGGCGAGGGCCACGCCTACGTCACCGGTGCCACACCCACCGCGGATTTCCCCACGACCGCCGGCAGCTACGCGGTCGATTTCCACGGTCGCTTGGATGTTTATGTCGCCAAGCTGAACCCCGACGGGTCCGCCTTGCTTTACAGCACCTTTATCGGTGGTCGTCACGATGATCTACCTTGGGCGGTGAAGGTTGATGCATCGGGGCATGCTTACGTGGGCGGCTACACCCGATCCGACAATTTCCCCACCACGCCCGGCGCCTACGACCAAACCTTCGGCGGAAATTTTTCATCCGACGCCTTTTTGGTCAAACTCGATCCGGCCGGTGCCGCGATGGAATACGGAACCTACCTTGGCGGTGACTTCTACGAGGTGATCACCGATCTTGCACTGAATGAGGCCGGCGAGGTGACGGTGGTTGGCGAGACCTTTTCCAGCGACTTTCCCACAACCCCTGGTGCGTTTGATGAAACCCACGGCGGCAGTATGGATGCCTTTGTCGCCAAGTTCAACAGCGCCGGCAGCGGGCTTGCCTTTGCAACCTACCTCGGCGGCGCGGCCGATGACGGTGCCGCTCGTCTGGCCCTGGCGCCCAACGGCAACGTCTAGGTGACCGGCTACACTGAAGACCCCCTGTTTCCCACCACGCCCGGCGCCTACGACGAAAGCCACAACGGGGGCCGTGACGCCTTTGTGAGCGCGTTGCAGGCCGACGGGTCCGCCTTGGTCTACAGCACCCTGCTCGGAGAAAGCGGCCGGGATGCCGGAACCGCGATTGCCCTGGACGCCGCGGGCAACGCCTACATCGCCGGAAAAACCAGCTCGCGGACCTTTCCCACCACACCCGGCGTGTTCGATCCGACCAGCAACGGGTCCGCCGACGCCTTTATTACCAAACCGCCGCGGTGCCGGCCGCCCCCGAGGTGATTAACGGCAACGCGGTCATTTGCGCGGGCGACACCAACGTGGTGTTCACCGTGCCGACCGTGGCGACCGCCACGGGTTATAGCTGGTCGGTACCTGACGATGCGGTGATTACCGGCGGGCAAGGAACCCATGAAATCACCGTGACCTTCGGCGCGGCCGGCGGTCCGGTATCGGTTGCGGCCGAAAACGCCTGTGGTCCCGGCCAGGCCTTTTCCTTGGACGTGGCCCTGCTGCCGGACGTGACCGTGGATGTGGGACCCGCGACGCTTTTGGTTTGTCCCGGCGATCCCGTCACCCTGATCGCATCCATCGCTGATGTCAAAGACTTGAATTACCAGTGGTTTAAAGATGAGGTGCTGCTGGAAGGGGAGGCCGAGGGAAGCTTGCGTTTGGCTGGAATCGATCTTGCCCAAGAGGGCGCCTACCACTGCACCGTGACCGCGCCCCGCGGGACCTTTGTGTCCACCGCGACAAACCTGACGATTGACGCCTTGCAACGGGTAAGCCTCACCCCACGGGACCAAATCGCACGCACCGAACCCCTGATCTTCGACCTGCGTTTGGCCTTTTCCTTCCAAAACATGCGCGTGGCCTGGACCGCGACCCCGGCGACCACGCTTATTGAGGACGGCCCACGCGTCACCATGGATCCGCCGCCGACGGAAACCACGCTGTTGGAGATGGTCCTCAGCGACGACACCACCGGCAACCAAGCGACCGATTTCGTGTGGATCCTGGTTGCGGCCAACACCGGCTTCGAGGATTACAACGACGACGGCTGCAGCAACACGCAAGACCTGTGGGACTTGGCCCAATTCTGGAACCAAGATTTCGCGGGCGATCCCAGCGGGGACGGAAAAATCACGGTGCTTGATTTTCTTTTTGTGAGGATGACCGATCCGACGCCCTGTCCGTAGGTGAGACGGAAAACCACCGCGGTCCTCCCCTTGTACAAAACATCATTCAGAGTCATGCCGATCCAAAGCGATGTGGCTCAGGGGCCCATCGGAACAGCCCCTTTGTCGGCGTGCCGACAAAGGGGCGACCCGCCTGCAGCGGTAACCACCCGCTGAGAACGCACGGTGCGCGACCAAACCAAGGGCGCGGTGCCGGATTCTTTGGAGGAACAAAGAAGGTTTCTCGAGTCGTCGCGGGTGCGCAACATATATATAATGATCACCGTTTTATTCTTCAACCTTTTGTTAACCACGCCTTTAATGCTATTTTCTTGGATATCATCCTGCAAAAACACGTAAATCGCGTCGCGATGGAATCACCCCCACGCGGACCGTGCCGCATCCGACCTACGTGCCGAGGGGGGTGGTCTTGAAGATTTCCTCACCCTATCCATAAAGGAAGTGTTATGACACGTTTAACCACGACCAGTGTCACCCTGATCTTACTCAGTGTAGGAATGCTTTTCGGCCAGGTAACGACCGAGACCGAAACGGCCGCGACGGCGTCCTATATGTCGGCGCCCAGTTACTTCATCCCCAACCAGGCACACCCCAACACCGGCAAACGGCTTTCCCAGCAGGACGGGGTGACAGCCTTCGTTCAAACGCGCTTCGGCCGCGTTTATTTCACCGCTTCAGGTGCCTTTATCGGCATGCGTGCCCCATCGCCCGCGCAAAAAGTCGGCAACACCGGTACCGGAACACCTTTGGCCGTGTTCCAGTCCGGGTTTGACCCCGCGTTTGCCGCCAAAAAAGGGTTAACCCCACGCTTGGCCGGCCAAACCGATGCAACCGTTAACTTCCTTGTCGGACCCCGTGAACGCTGGCAAACCGGTTTGCCCACTTACGAAAAAGTGGTTTACGACCGGGTTTGGGACGGCGTCTCCGTCGAATACCTCGGGTTTATGGACCGACTCGCTTATCGGGTGATCGTTGCGCCCGGTGCCGATCCCTCGGTGATCGAAATGCAAACCGGCGCCGCCTTGACCCAAACCGAGAACGGTGACCTGATCGCCGAAATCGCCGGCGCACAACTGCAGATCGGCCGCGTCAAAGCGTCCCAACTGATCGACGGGCGCCGCGTCCCGGTGAGCGTCGCCCTGCGCATTTTGGGTGACGGCGCTTATGGATTCGCCCCGGGTAACTACAACCCGCGCTACGCGCTGAAAATGGAACCCGAACTGACCTGGAGCACCTTCCTCGGGGGTGGTGGTGGTTTTGGCGACGAAATCGCCCGCGCCGCGGCAAGCGATGTGCAAGGCGACACCTACATCGCCGGTGAAACGCCCACCGCGGATTTTCCCACCCAAGCCGGTGCCATTGACGCGGAATGGAACGGGACCACCGATGTGTTTGTCACCAAACTCAACAGCGCCGGCAGCGGCCTTGAGTACAGCACCTTTCTCGGCGGTGAAGGGGCGGATATCGCCTACGGCCTGACCCTGGACATCTTCGACAACCTGTACCTCACCGGCTCCGCCTCGCCTGGTTTTCCCACCACCAACAACGGTTGGAACCGAACCCATGAGGGCGATTTGGATGTGTTTGTCGCCAAGTTAAACCCAAACGGCACCCAACTCCTGTACGCCGGGCTTTTGGGGGGCGGCGATGATGATGTCGGTTACGCCGTCGCCGTGGACGACAACGGCGCCGCGGTGGTCACCGGCGGCACCGCTTCTTCCGATTTTCCCACCACCGCCGGCGTCTATGACGGCAGCCACAACGGCTTCGAGGACGGTTTTGTCGCCCGCATCGACGCGCTCGGCAGCAACCTCGAATACGCCACCTTGATCGGCGGGACCCGCTTTGACCGACCCGTTACCATCGCCCTGGACAGCAGCGGCAACACCCTGATCGCCGGGGAAACCGCCTCCTCCGATTATCCCGTTTCGGGCGGCGCTTTTGACGAGGAAGCCAACGGTTCCCACGACGCCTTTGTGAGCAAACTCAGTCAAAACGGCGCCACGCTGATGTTTTCTACCTTTCTGGGCGGCAGCAGTTTCGACGACATTGCCGGGCTGGTGCTGGACGGGAACGGCGACATCATCGTCGCGGGTTCAACGTTTTCCAACGATTTCCCCGCGAGTAACGGCGCCTTCGACCAAACGCTGAGCGGCACCAACGACGGTTTTGTCGCGAAACTGGACGCCGCCGGCGCCAACCTCATGTTCGCCACCTATCTCGGCGGCTCATCCACGGAGGACGTCGTCGGGGTCGCGGTCGATTCTGAAGGCAACGCCTACCTGGCCGGAACCACGGCGTCGAGCAATTTCCCCGCATCCCTGGGCGGCGTTCAAGAGAACTTCGGCGGGGTCCTCGATGCGTTTATCGTAAAGGTGAATGCAACCGGTACCAACCTTGAGTTCGCGACCTTTCTCGGCGGCACGGGCACCGATGAGGCCTTTGGGATGAACCTCGACCTCGATAACCAAGTGATCGTCGTCGGCAAAACCCATTCTGCGGATTACCCCACCTCTGCCTCCGGTTTTGATCGCGCCCTCGGCGGGAATGTCGACGCCTTTGTCACCAAAATTGATTCGACCGGGACCACCCTGCGGTTCAGTACCTTCCTCGGGGGGTCTAGCGGCGACGCCGCCTTTGATGTGGCCGTCGACGGCGCGGGTGCCGTCTATGTCACCGGCGATACCCAAGCCGAGGACTTTCCCACCACCGGCGGGGTTTTTGACCCCGATTTTAATGGTTCAAACGATGTCTATGTCGCCAAACTGGACCCCACCGGGGCCAATTTGACCTACGCCACCTACATCGGCGGCAGTCAGGAAGAGGGCGGGGTCGCCGTCGCCGTCGACGGCGCCGGTAATGCTTATGTCACCGGCTTTACCCGCTCCAGCGATTTCCCAACCACCGCCGGCGCCTTCTCCCAAACGCTGACCGGTACTTCCGATGTGTTTGTCACCAAACTCAACGCAACCGGTACCGCTTTGTCCTACTCTTCCTTTTTGGGAGGGGACGGGTTTGAGCGCGCCACCGACATTGCCGTCGACGGCGCCGGCAACGCGCACGTGGTGGGTGCCACCTTTGCCAGTGATTTTCCCACCACCGGCGGCGCCTTCGACACCACCTTCGCGAGCAGTTCAGACGGGTTTGTCACCAAATTCAACGCCACCGGCACCGCGCTGCTGTATTCGACCTTATTGGGTACCACGGGCGGGGCCGAGGTCGCCGGGATCGCCTTGGACGGCGCCGGTAACGCCGCCCTTGCCGGCACCACCGGCGCGGCCGACTTCCCAACCACCGCCGGCGCCTACGACGAAACCGCCAACGGCGACGACGACGTATTTGTCAGCCTGTTGAACGTCACCGGCACCAACCTCATCTTTTCCACCCTGCTCGGCGGCAGCGGCCAAGACACCGCCACCGGCATCGCCATCGGCCAAAACGACGATCTTTACGTGACGGGGTACACCCGTTCCTCCTCGTTCCCGATCACCGGCGGCGCCTTTGACACCAGTTTCAGCGGCGTCTACGAAGGTTTTGCCGCGCGGATTGCAAGCGCGGGTAATGCCTTGACCTATGCCACCTACCTCGGCGGTTCCCGTAGCGATTACCCCGCATCCATCGCGGTGGACAGCGACGACCGGGCCGTGATCACCGGCCAAACCGAATCCACCAACTTCCCCACGACCACCAATGCCTTTGATCGCTCCGCCAACGGCGGGACCGATGCGTTTGTCACCCTGCTGAGCGATGACGGAACCCAGTCCTTGTACTCGAGTTACCTCGGCGGCGCGGACGAAGATTACGGCAACGGTGTTGTGTTTGACCCAAGCGGCAACGGCGTGGTCGTCGGTTCCACCCGCTCCAGTGAATTCCCAACCACCGCGGGGTCCTTCAAACCCAATCCCGGCGGCGTGGGCGACGGTTTTGTTACCGCGATCTGTTTCGACCTCCCCGATCCCGCGGGCGCCATCACCGGCAGCACCACCTTCTGCTCGGGTCAAACCGGGGTGACCTACAGCGTGGCCGCGGTGACCGGCGCAACCGGTTATACCTGGACCGTGCCGTTCGGCGCCACCATCACCGCGGGGCAGGGGACCACCTCGATTACCGTTACCTTTGGAACGATTGCCGGCAACGTCACCGTGGCCGCCGAAAACGCCTGCGGCCCCAGCCCGCGCGCCGAGTTAGCGGTGACCTTGTCCGGGGGCGTTTCCTTTACCACCCAGCCGTCGGATGTAACCACCTGCCCCACGGAACAAGTCCAATTCAGCGTCGTGGCCGAGGGCGCCGGTTCGTTGACCTACCAATGGTACAAAGACAATGTGTTGCTGGGTGGCGAAACCAGTGCCGACTTGGTGCTGGCCTCGGTGACGAGCGCGGATGCGGGTTCCTACCAGTGTGAGGTTACCGATAGTTGCAGCAGCCTGCGTTCCGATGCCGCCCTGCTCACCATCAGCGGTCTTGCCGATGTATCGGTCCAACCCGTATCCCAAGGGCTCGGTCTTAACCCGCCGGAATTTGAAGTCAACCTCGCCTGTGCCGGGATCAACACGACGACCCTATGGTCGGCAGACCCCGCCACCACCTTGGTCACCAACGGGGGCATGGTCACGCTGAACCCGCCGCCGTCCGTTTCCACCCAGGTCACGGCCACCGTCCGCGACACCGACACCAACGCGGAAACCACGGCAAGCGCCTGGCTGCTGGTTTCGCCCAACACGGGGTACGACGACGCCAACGGGGACGGGTGCAACAACATCGCCGACCTGTGGGAGCTCACCCCGTTCTGGCAACGCCCCTTCGAAAACGACCCCGACGGCAACGGCTTCATCGACGTGCGCGACTTCCTGTACCTCAACCTGACCGATCCATTCCCTTGCCCGCTTTAACCCAATCCTAGAAACAACACCACGGGGCCGGATGTCAATCAAGCATCCGGCCTTTTTTCTTTAAGAATTAGCGTACGGTTCACTTACCATACTTTATTTAACGAGGGCACAGAGTTCTATTTTTCACAAGCCACGATTTATGTTTTTTTTTAATGCAATTTTTATTTATTTTTATTATTCTGAAAATTCCCCAAATAGCCGGCTATCCACGTGTTGGTTCGTTGATCCACTTATCCGCTTTGATTAAAACAACATACGCTTTTAATTCAATAATCCTTGTTCAAACCTTTTGATGCGGTGGTCCGTGGAGAAATAAATGATCAAATCCTTATTTTCGATAATCCTCGCTCTCGCTTTGGCTTTTGCAAATCTGTTTGGCGGAAATAGCCCAATTCCTAGCGAATCATCTTTACATCGCTTCAATACCACCCCAACCAACTTCATCCCCAACCAACGCCACCACAAAACCGGTAAACCTTTGGTTTCAGACGAGGCGGTTGTCGCCTTCCTCCAGACACGGCAAGGTCGTGTCCTTTTTACCCCAACGGGTGCCTACATGGCTGCACCAGGGGTCGCTACTGGGAAGTCTTATGGAATGAAGGAGGAAACGGAGTCGCTGCCGACCAGGAAAACCGTTGTCTTTAAGGCTGGTTTTGCCAAGGATCTGATAGCCAAACGCCGTTTAACACCGCGTTTATCCAATCCGGCGGGGACGGTCAACTTTTTTATCGGTCCCCCGGAAAACTGGCGCACCCAAATCCGCACGTACGGGGAACTTGTTTACGAACAGGTTTGGGAAGGGGTATCGGTGGTTTACCAAGGCCGAATGCAGGGGCTCGCGATGCGCGTAGAAGTAGCGGCCCACGCCGACCCATCGAACATAGCGCTCCAGATGGGCAGTACACCGACCGTGGATGAAGCGGGAGCATTACGCGTGACAAGGGAGGGCGCTGAGATGGTATTCTCCAAACCCACCGCGTCCCAAATCATTCAGGGACAACGGGTTCCCGTGAATGTCGCTTACCGCGTCCTTCCGTCTGGTTCGGTTGGCTTTTCGCTTGAGCATTACAACCCCGAGGCCTCACTCACGATTCATCCACAAATAACCTGGAGTACCTTGCTCGGCGGCGAAGGCGGTGACGGAACTGAAGAGAGCCGAGGCATTGCTGTCGATTCCCAGGGACACGCGTACCTTACCGGGTCCTCCCCGAACGCTGACTTTCCAGTTGTCACGGGCGCCTATGATGAAAGTTGGAACGGCGCCCACGATGTATTTGTAACCAAGTTTAATCAAACGGGAACCGACTTGGTTTACGCGACTTTTCTGGGGGGGACCTCGATTGATCAAGGATTTGCAATTGCTTTGGATGAGGTTGGTAATGCAACCGTGGTGGGACGCACCTATTCGAACGATTTCCCAACAACCCAGGCCGCGGTTGATCGAACCTTTGGAGGCGTTACTGAAGCCTTCGTCTTTCAACTCAATGCATCCGGCGACACACTAAATTTCAGCACCTTACTTGGCGGTGACACCGAGGATCACGGGTTTGGCGTAGCCCATGACGCGGAGAGGAATGTCTACGTGACCGGCGAAACCTTCTCCCAAAACTTTCCCACCACGGACGGTGCTTACAACGAAACCAACCTCGGTTTTGGCCATGCGTACGTGTGTAAGTTAAATGCTACGGGTTCCCTGATGGTTTATTCGACCTTGATCGGCGGAAACAGTACGGCAAGTGCACGATCAATTTTTGTAAACCACCGTGGCGAAGCCTACATTGCAGGCCTTACCGCCGACAGTACTTTTCCAACAACAGCCGGTGCGATCACAACAACCTTCGCGGGTGAGAGGGATGGGTTTGTAAGTAAATTGAACGCTACCGGCTCGGCATTGGTTTATTCGACCTTTTTGGGGGGCTCCAGTGAAGACAACGCCTCAGCAGTTTTCGTCGACAATAGCGATCACGCTTACGTGACAGGAACGACCTCGTCTTCCGACTTTCCAACTACAGTTGGATCGTTTGATCCAAGTTTTAACGGCGCCACGGATGGGTTTGTGGTGAAACTAAACAGCAACGGTTCGGCCTTTCTTTACGCCACGTTTTTGGGTTCTTTCGGTAATGACATCGGAAACGACATAGTGGTGGACACGGAAGGGCAAGCTTATATAACCGGTGAAACGTCGTCGAGCGGTTTTCCTGTGACCGACCAGGCTTACGATACCACCTACAACGGGAGTTCAGATGCGTATGTTGCCAAATTAAATCCATCGGGCGCCTTATTAACTTATGCCTCGTTTCTTGGTGGCTCTAGTGAGGATCGTGCTGCCGCGGTCGCCATCGACCCTGCCGGAAATGCGTATGTCACAGGTCTCACACGTTCGACCCGTTTCCCAACAACCCCCGGCGCATTTGACCGCGCATATTCCGGTAATTCCAATCTATTTCTAAGCAAAATTCAATCAGGCGGCGACACCCTAGCTTTTTCAACATTTTTTGGTGGATCGGGTCGCGATTTCCTTCAAGACTTAGCCGTTGACGGCGCTGGAAATGCGTATTTGACAGGATCCGTACAAAGTAATTCCTTTCCAACAACCGACGGTGTTTTCTCTCAGCAATATGCTGGAAACAGGGATGTACACATTACAAAGGTAGACGCATCCGGTTCCACCCTTCTGTACGCAACCTATATGGGCGGTCCCGGAACAGAAGCAGGAACAGGGATCGCAATCGACCTCGATGGCAATGCTTATGTCACCGGGGTCACGGATTCCGGTGCCTTTCCTACCACGCCAGGCGCCTTTGATATCAGTTTTAATGGGTTAGACGATGTTTTTGTAACCAAGTTAAATTCTACAGGTTCGTCATTGTTGTATTCAACTTTTCTTGGCGGGTTCGATACTGAATGGGCGTTTGACCTTGCGCTGGACAACTTAGGTCACGCCTACGTTGTCGGCCTTACACCCGGACAAAATTTCCCCATTACTCCAGGTGCTTACGATGAAACCTACAACGGCTTCTTTGATGGATTTGTGAGCAAGCTAAACCCAACCGGATCAGCATTGGTGTATTCAACTTTTCTCGGTGGCTCAAGCAGAGATGAACTGATCTCAGTGGATTTAACTTCTGACGGCGAAGCAATCGTAACCGGCCAAACGCGATCCTACGATTATCCAACCATCGCGAATGGCTTTGATACCTCTTATAATGGTGGTTTGGATGTTGTTGTTTCAAAATTAAACAGCATGGGAAGTGATCTGATCTTCTCAACCTTCCTTGGCGGTATGCAAGATGATGCGGTTCGAAAAATTACCTTAGATGCAAATGGGAATTCATACGTATGTGGGATCACCTTTTCAAGCGACTTTCCCACGACGCAGGGTGCTTTTAATAATACTTACAGTGGAAATCAAGAAGGTTATGTAACTAAGTTAAGTTCAGACGGCAATAGATTATCATATTCCACTTTTCTTGGCGACACGGGGAATGACATTGTCTATGGTATTGCGGTTGGCACCGGCGGCGAAGCAACGCTTACCGGCAGTACGTCTTCTGTTAATTTTCCCACGACCGTTGGTTCTTTCGATGAATCCCACAACGGTGGTCTTGATGCCTTTGTAGCGCGACTTGATCCACGCGGCGAAGCGCTCCTGTATGGCACGTTTCTCGGCGGTGAAAACCGGGATTCGGGTTTCGGTATTGTCCTCGACCAAAGCGAAAACCCACTCATCATTGGACACACAAATTCGCTGCTGTTTCCCACCTCTGACGATGCCTTTGACCAAACCCTTGGCGGCAACGGGGACGGGTTTGTTGCCAAACTTTGTCTTTTCCTTCCCGAGCAACCCGCGGCCATCCTCGGCGTCGATAATCCGTGCCCCGGGGAACACGGGCTTGTTTATTCGACCACGCCGGTTCCCGGTGCTACTCGTTACCGTTGGACCGTACCCGAGGGCGCCATGATCACCGCGGGATGGGGGACGCCCACCGTGACCGTGCGCATGGGAAGCCGGCCTGGTCACATCACCGTGGCGGGCGAAAATCTCTGTGGACCCGGTCCCGCGATAAGCCTTGCGGTTACCCCGGCCACTTTACCGCCACAACCCGGCGCCATCACCGGCGCCAATACCATCTGTGCCGATGACGATGATTTTTCGTTCCGTGTCGAGGAAATCACTGGCGCAACGGGTTACCTCTGGAGCGTTCCCGAGGGTGCCGTCATTACAAGCGGACAGGGAACAGCAACCGTGACCGTCATTTTCGGTCCCCATGTAGGCCTTGTTTCTGTTGCTGCTGAAAACGCCTGTGGTTGGGGTCCCCCGCAAACCCTAGAGGTACGCCTCCTTCAGAACGAAACAGTCTCCGTGGTGCCGGCCTTGGTCACCCTTTGTCCCGGCGAATCAGCGCGCTTGACGGCAACGAGCGCCGGTTCACCAACACTTAGCTACCAATGGTTCAAGGACAATCTTCCATTATCCGGCCAGACCAAGGCAATCTTGGTTCTGGATGCGGTAACCGATGAGGATACGGGCGCGTACCATTGTCACATCACTGGAGCTTGCGGTACGGCGGCAACGGAGCCCGCGAGACTTTCCATCAACCCCCTGCGTGATGTGATAGTGGTTCCCGGATCGCAGAGTTTGGGGTTGACCCTCCCCGAATTTGACATCGCCTTGGCCTGCATCGTGGACGCGGATGTCGCATGGCGCGCAATTCCGTCAACCCAATTGGTTCTAAACGGAACGGGCGTCACCTTGAATCCTCCACCACCGATCACCACCCGCATCGAGGTCACCGTAACCGACCCCGCAACAGCCCAACAGACTCGAGCCAATGCCTGGCTTCTGGTAGCAAATGAGAGCGGCTTTGAGGATGCTAACCACGATGGGTGCAACAACATCGCCGACTTGTGGGAACTCACCCCATTTTGGCGACAAGCCTTCGAAAACGACCCGGACGGTAGCGGTTTCATTGACGTGCGTGACCTCCTGTATCTTAACCTGGGGGATCCCTTTCCTTGCCCAATAACAAAACCCTAATAGCCACGTCAGGGGTCGGGCGTCTATCAAGAAGGTGGCGGTGGGAAAAGGGTTCTTCAAAAGGTGGTGGTGTGGACAGGTATCGACAAGGTGCTGAATTGGTTTGGGATGCTCCGCTGCGCCTTCAGCGCAGGTGTCACCATTTCCCGTTACCCATGGTTGGTAACCGGCTGCGCCGCGCCTGTTACAAACCATGGGTTTAAATCCGGCTAGGCTTCACCTTGCCAACGGTTTACGAGCCTGCGTCCCTTTCTACGGGTTTGAATCGGCGACCGTTTTCTTTTGGATCACCTGATGCGCGGGCCGGTTCATCATGACGTTGGCGGTGCCGGTTTTGGCGTTTTCATCCCTGAATGCTCCCGGAAGACAGGCCTCACGCTGGCGGAACCATGTGCAACAGGTTCCAGGGGAAGATTCCTAGAACTTTGGGTTGGTAAGTGCTGAAACATGATGTAAGGTACGCTTGTGTGAAAATTTGCCCTCTTCAATTTATAGCGTAAATTTGTTCTACCCTTTTTGATTTTTTATGGTTCCCGGCTATTCCGGGTTCGCCGCCAAGCGGCATCACTTCTTTTAACTTATTCAAACCAAAGGGACAGCCCCATCAACGTGGTCTGGTTCCGCTTGTCGCCATCCCCCGGTGTTTTTCCGGGATCGGGTCGGCTCAGGCGCGGCTCGTCTAGGTGGTACGCACGGGTGAATTCCTCTGTCCCAACGGAATGTCATTACCATGACAAAAGGAAACGGCATGAACCACTTTATGTTCAAACGTGTTGCGATGATGGTCCTCGGTTTTGTTTTTCTGCTCGGCCACACCCAAGCCACACCCCCGGCGTCGGAGCTGCACCTTTTTGCGAAGGCATCGAACTTTTTCGTTCCCAACCACCGCCATGAGACGACCGGCAAACGGCTGGTCGCCGACGATGCGGTGGTTGCTTTTGCCCAAACCCGGCGCGGTCGCGTGTTGTTCACCCCAGGTGGCGCTTTTGTGGCGGCAAGGACCGGCCCCGATGACCGCAACGGCTACCCAGGAACCCTGGACGTTGCCGCCCCAAAAAGAAGAACCGCTGTATTTCAAGTAGGTTTCGCCGCTAGCCAGGTGGCGAAAGGAACGGTGAAACCGCGTTTGGTGGAACCGAGCGAGGTGCCGGTTAACTTTTTGACCGGGCCTTCCACGAATTGGCAGACCGGTGTCACCACCTATCAAAAATTAATTTATGACCAGGTTTGGGAGGGGATCCACGTTGAATACTTGGCCGGCGCGGATCGGCTGAACATGCGGCTGGTGTTGGAACCTTTTGCCGACCTGAATCAGGTCCATCTGGAAACCGGCGCCGTTGTCGCCACGACCGAGGAGGGCGGCCTGGAAGCGGCGCTCGGCGATGCGGTTCTGCAGGGGGCGCGTCCCATCGCTTATCAAATCATCGACGGTCGCCGGGTAACCCGTGCCGCCGTTTACCGGGCGAAGGCGAACGGTGCGTTTGGGTTCGTCGTGCCGGATGCGGATCCCGCTGTTGCCTTGGTTTTGGAACCCACCTTGAGTTGGAGTTCCTACCTTGGCGGCGACGGGGGGTTTTCCACCGAGCGCGGGACCGATGTGGCTTTGGACGCCGCGGGCAATACCTACATCATCGGGTACACCGGTACGGCCGATTTTCCCACCACCGCCGGTGCCTTCAACCAAAGTTGGAGTGGTGATGAGGATGTGTTTGTGGCTAAACTCAACCCCGGCGGCACCGAGGTGATGTACGCCACCTACCTCGGTGGCTTGAACGCGGACCGAGGTATTGCCGTCGCCCTTGACGGCGATCAAGCGGTGATCCTCGGCCATACCGAATCGCCCGAATTCCCGACCACCGTCGGCGCCTTTGAACGCACCCACAAAGCAGGGACCGATCTGTTTGTCGCCAAGCTCAACGCGACAGGTTCGGCCTTGGTATTTTCTACCTTTCTCGGTGGCTACCGCAACGATGAAGCGCGAGATCTCGCCCTGGATGCAAAGGGCCGTGTGCTCATCACGGGCGGCACCACCTCGCAAGGTTTCCCGACCACCGAAAACGCCTTCGACCCGTCTTTTAACGGCATTGAAGATGCTTTTGTCGCCAAACTGGACGCGGACGGTGCATCGCTGCTTTTTTCTACCTTCTTGGGCGGGGCGGCCAGGGAGAAGGCCTACGCCGTGGCCGTTGATGCCGCGGGCAACACCTATGTGGCCGGTGAAACAGCCTCGGAAAACTTCCCAACCACCGCCGACGCTTACGGTACCGAGCCGGTGGGATCGTATGACGGTTTCGTGGCCAAACTCAACAGCACGGGTACTGAATTGTTGGCGGCAACCTTCTTGGGCGGCTCGGAAACGGAACGCTGCACCGGGATTGCCGTGGGTGCGGGGGGCGCGGTGACCGTGGTGGGCACCGGCCGTTCCCCCGATCTTCCCACCACCGCCGGCGCCTTCGACACCCAACCCAATGGCGGCCTGGACGCTTTTGTGGTGCGCCTGAATCCCAGTTGCACCGGGTTAATCTATGCCACCCTGCTTGGTGGTGAACGTTCGGATAGGGCCGGGGCCGTGCACTTGGACGAACGGGGGAACGCCTTCATCTTCGGCGAAACCTATTCCCCCGATTTCCCCGCAACAGAAGGGGCGTACGACGTCCGCCACAACGGAAACCAGGATCTTTTCCTCGCCAAGCTAAGCAATGACGGCGCCCAACTTATTTATGCCACCTACCTGGGCGGGGAAGGCAATGATTACGCCGGTGGCGCGGCGTTTGATCCCGCCGGAAACGCCACCCTGGTAGGTTATTCTTCTTCAGACAACTACCCCACCACCACCGGTGTCCTCGGTGAACGGCGCAACGGGCTTGCCGATGTGGTGGTTACCCGACTTAATGCGACCGGTTCCGACCTGCTGTTCTCTACGTACATCGGGGGGTCCGGTTATGACGAGGGTCAAGCGCTTGCCTTGGATGGCGAGGGCGCGGTTTATGTGGCCGGCAACACCTTCTCCGATTCCTTTCCAACCACCGGCGGCGTGGTTGATCAAACCTACAACGGGGATTTTGATGTGTTTGTCGGCAAAATGACGCCCGAGGGGGATCGCTTGCTGTACGCCACCTATCTTGGTGGCGGCCGTGCTGATTCCGTCCACGGGATCACCGTCGACGGGGACGGAAACGCCTACCTCACCGGGATTACCTATTCCGCGAATTTCCCCACCACGGCCGGCGCCTTTGAGACGGGCTACAACCAATATGGCGACCTCTTTGTGGCCAAGCTCAATCCCGGTGGTACGGCATTGGCCTATTCGACCTTTCTCGGCGGTTATTACGGTGATTCGGGACGCGCGATCGCCGTTGACGGGATGGGACAGGTCACCGTAACCGGCAGCACCCATTCCGCGGATTTCCCGGTTACGGAAGATGCCTTGGATGACAGCTTCGACGGCAATGAAGACGCCTTTGTGGCGCGCTTCAATGCAACCGGATCCACGCTTATCTACAGTACGTTTTTGGGGGGCGAAGGCGGGGATTCCGCTCGCGCCCTTGCGCTGGACGAAAACGGGAACATGGTCATCGCGGGAAGCACGGATTCGGCCGCGTTCCCGGTGACCGCCGGCGCCTATGACACCACCCATAACGGCGGCAGCGATATTTTTGTCGTCAAGATGAATGCCGAGGGTTCTGCTTTAAACTTTTCGAGTTATCTTGGTGGAGAAGGATCAGACACACTTGGCGCAATGGTACGGGATCCTGCCGGAAACCTGTACGTGACGGGGAATACCACTTCTTCTGATTTCCCCGTCACCGCCGCCGCCTTTGATCCAACCCAAAACGGGTATACCGATGCCTTTGTCGCCAAATTCAACAGCGCCGGCACCGCGGTGGCGTATGCGACTTACCTGGGCGGGCAAAGGGATGATCGCGCCTTGGGCATTGATGTCACCGAGGCGGGCCACGCCGTGATCACCGGAACGACGTATTCTGAGACCTTCCCGGTCAGCCACCATGGTTTCAGTCAAAGCTTGAGCGGTTCCCATGATGCTTTTTTGGTCACCCTCGATGAAACGGGTTCGGCACTCAATTACGGATCCTATTTAGGGGGCCCCCATTACGAGGAAGGCCGCGCGGTCGTTTTGTCGGACGCCGGTTACGCCTACGTCACCGGTTATACCGAATCCAGTATTTTCCCGACCACCGCGGGCGCGTATGATGAAACGCCCAACGGCGCGGGCAATGCGTTTGTGGCCAGGCTCAATCTCAGCGCGCCCAATCAGCCGGGGTCCGTGAGTGGCCCGGAAGTGGTGTGTTTCTATCAGCGAGGCGTGGTTTATGCTGTTCCGCCCGTGCCCCGTGCGACCGAATACCTTTGGCGGATTCCGGCGGACGCCACCCTCGCCAGAGGCGCCGGTACCAACCGCATCATGGTTCATTTCGGCGAGGAAGGGGGCGAGATTGGGGTGCGGGCAATCAATGCGTATGGGGCCGGGCCTGAACAGACGACCCAGGTTCTCATCAAAACCGCGCCGCCGATGCCTGAACCTATTTCCGGCCCAACCGAGGTTTGTGCCAGGGAAAACAATTTGGTGTATTCGATTCCAGCGGTAGCGGGCGCGGACGGCTACCTTTGGCGCGTTCCGCGCGGTGCGCGCATCATCTCGGGTTGGGACACGAATCAGGTAACCCTGCGCATGGGCGAAAACTCGGGCATGGTTGCCGTTTATGCAACCAGCGACTGCGGCGTGGGGCCGAAACGCGAGCTACCGGTCAGGGTAACGGGTTTGGTGCCGGCCTCATCACCCCGTGATACCCGTGCCTGCTTTGGGGATTCGGTGAATTGGTCGGTCACACTTGTTGGTGACAAACCGGCTACTTATCAGTGGTTTAAAGACGGGGTTCCCCTGACGGGTGCGACCGCGTCTCGCCTCACGTTGCACGAAGTCGACGCAAGCGACGCGGGGTTTTACCATTGCGAGGTTCGCGACGATTGTGGTTCGGTGACCACCCGTTCAGCCCGGCTTTCGCTCTCGAATTTGGCCGGGATCGTCGTCGCCCCAGGCGCGCAAGCGTTGGGTGTCAACCCGCCGCGTTTTGAGGCATATTCCCGTTGTCCGCTCGGCGCGTTGTCTTACGATTGGTCGACCGATCCGAGCACCCCGTTTGTTGCGACCGGGAACAGCATCCAGTTCGACCCAGCCCCCCTCGAAACGACCCGAATCCTCTTGACGGTTACCCATGAAGACACCCAAGAACGAGCCACGGTCGAGGCATGGCTCCTCGTACCGCCAAATACCGGCTTCGAAGATGTGAATGGGGATGGGTGCAACAGCATCACGGACTTGTGGGAACTGCTCCCGTCTTGGCGACAGACCCTTGCGGGCGATCCCAACGCCGACGGCCTCGTCAATGTCTTGGATTTCCTGTTTATCCCGCTAACCGGCCCAACACCTTGTCCTTAGAGCCCGCATCGCTCATCAAGATGGGTTGCCAGGGAGATTGAACCAGCCGTGGGAACGCAGCTTGCGTCCGAGGGCAAGCAACGGTGCCAACCGTTCGGCGTGGCGGTGCCACGTCGGCACGGTCGCACCGTTGTTTGCTGTAGGCGTTACCGAGAGGGATTTTGGGGACGAGTTTCTGCAAGGTTCTGTAATGGTTTGCGTTGTTCCTCTGCGCCTACAGCGCAGTTTTCCACCTTTCCAGAGACCCATGGTTGGCAAGCGGCTGCTTCGCGCCTGTTGCCAACCATGGGCTTAAATCCGGCAAGGTTTCACCTTGCCAATGGTTCGCGAGCCGGCGTCACAAAAACGGTGGAACCTAAGATTTCCCCCTGCAAAAACCCACAACACACTATCAGGGGTGGCGCAACAACGCCGCGGCCTTGCCAGGCCGGATGGTCTGCCCCGCTACCTTTCTTACTCGTAAACGACGTATGCGCAAGGGTTGCCACGTCGCTGAAACCTTTGTCGGCAATGCGGGTTATCCCGGCGCCGTCCGTTGTTTAACCGATGCCTTGCCCGTCCCCCAAAAAAATAGGAATCCGTGGTAGGGGTGTTTTTCAAACCTCCCGTATCCAATCATGACAGGCGTTCCGCCTCTCAATGATTGCAAGCACCAGTTCAGCGAGGGTAACCCCCTCGCTATTTTTTTTGGGCCCGATCTGGATCTTTACCCAGCCGGTTATGGAGAAATGAATCTGGCGGGGACCCGGCCTTGCCATACAGGCGCAACGGCATACTGAACCCCCATCTTCGCAATAGGGGGTTCAAAAATAACCCCCCATTGCGCCGCCAAATAATCTGAGACGATGATGCTGTCATCGAAATGGGGAAAGACACAGTTGCAACGAAACTCGGGCACAACCGAACGCTTCCGGTTCAACCAAAACCATGGCGCATGATCGGTGACATGGGGTCTTGGCGGTTTCATTTTTATGTAGAAACAAACCCCTTGTTGTTCGACGCGGAATAGACATGCCGCGACGTCTTTTTGTGAAATGACGCCCTTGCCGTTCCGAAACCGGAATTTGATGCCTTGGGGCGAAAATTGGACCGTCCCCAGCATTCATTCTGGTCGCACGACTTCAAGATACAGGAAGGGATGGGCTTGACCCTTCAAGACAATTGATGGAACCACCGTTCACGTCCTTTGTTATGCAACAACATGTTATCCAAGACCTTTTGCCGTGTTTGGTGTGCCCGTTCAGGTAATCCACCCAAGCATAAATTCAAGCGCGTCCCGGCGACAAGCCGGGCAAGTCTGTTTGTTTTCCGGCCAGTCGGAGCTTAAAGCGCCGACAACCCGGCAGTGGCTACAGGCTTGGTTGGCGAGTTCGAAATGCCGGTTGAGTCCCTTGGTCGGTCCCAGGACCGACATCGGTGACCATGGGTTCTCTAAATGAACATCCAATTGTTTCAAGGCATCCATGGCGTCATTCTCAACAAGTTGCGAATAGGAACCCGCTTCAGAAATCAAAGGTTTGGACCATGTTTCCAAGCGATCCGACTGGATGGGTCCATAAACCGGATTGGGTTGCGGGGGTAGTGGCTCGAAATGAACCTCGCCGACAAAGTCCGGGTTTAAATCCCGCCAGCCTGCCTTGGAGACTTTTGTCGCCAAGACAAGTGGCAGGTTAGCAACCTTTTGCCTGATTTCTGCCAAGTTGAACCCAAACATCGTGCGCAATTGCTTCATGAGGATTACCTTCCAGCGGGGTTCGTAACCCATTAAAAGGACATCGTAATAAGTGAAGCTCGGGGGGCCGCGATCCGCGAGTGCATGGAGCCGGCGATGCCACGTTCCACAAGCACTGCAAACCAAATAGGTCACCGAACCATAGCCTTCGCTGAGATCAAAAAAGTGTTCCCAGCCAACGGCGAAGCTGAGAAAACAAGCCTTGCAGTGGTATTCAATCGGCATGTTTTTCTTTGGGTTTCCTTCATTGGGATTTTTTTGTTGGGAGGGGCCTTGGTTCAACTTAAGAAGCGCGATAACTCGCGGCGATTTTGGCTAAACCTCTGGGCTGCAACGGTCTGTGAAAATGCTCACCGCACCCAATGGGTGCGCGTCGTGCGCGACCCCGGCCCGCTTTTTCCAAACCATTTCGCTCCAGATCTTTAGCCAAAATCTCTCGCTCTTATCGCGCTTCTTAGGTTCAAGAGCCCTACTTGGCAGTCTTTCGCCTCTCATTGATTGTCGGCACGCATACAAGCCCTACTTGGCAGTCTTTCGCCTCTCATTGATTGTCGGCACGCGTGCACCGGGACCACGCTTTTTTGGCCGGAAACCTACCTTGCGTAACCTAAGGTGTGCAAATCGGTTGGATGCAATTGTGTGTGTTACCCAAGCGTGAACCGGCATTTCAGAACGCGAAACTAAGGAACAACGGGAACAGTGTCGATCCCATGCGGCCAATGTCGGGTACCATCGCGACCAGGTTGGAAGACCACCGCGCATCCTTGACCCGGGTGGGGCCGACGCGCTGAGAGGCCATACGGCCGACGGGAAGACTGATGATGCATGAACGGTTTCGCCGCCGACCGGCACTGATTTTAGCGCGCCACCACCCGCGTCAAGGACCGCTCCGAGAAAAAATCGGTACCTCCCAACCGAGCTAGCTCGGCTGGGCGCCTCCAATTTTTTCTCTCCGCTTGCGCTAGACTGGGTCGTTCGGCCTCCTAGAATCCTGATGTTTACGAGGGGAGATACGCTTGTCGTGGCCGAACTGATGCAACCCGGCTCACCGCATTGCTCACCAGGGATTCTGCTACGGTGTAACCCATTCTATTGAATGAGCTTGCTATCCGCGGGGCGACCATCCGCGGGGCGGCCATCCGCGGGGCGGCGCCCCGCTTTACTCTGTCGCGCAATTCGGGACGTAGCGCTACTCCGCCGAAAGGGCGGACCCGCGAATGGGCGGCCACGCGAATGGGCGGACCCCTGTGACATGGCTTGGTCGTCATCTTCGTGCGCACACGGCGTTCAGCTTCTTATGACGAATCCTCGTAAGCAATGCAGGCTAGATGGGAACCCGTCCGGCCTCCTGGAATCCTGATGTGTTCCAGAGAGGATGCGCTTGTCGTGGCCTGATGCAACCCGGCTAACCGCCTCAGCTAAATAAGTGGGAGCGATAATCATAAAAACGATGAAGATTATCGGTGGCGCTTTGTAACCATCACGCGGCGACCCATCAACATAAGTTACCACCGCAACCATAAGGCGTTCAGGCGCCGAAAGAACCATCATCCACATCCCAAAAGTGCTTGCAAAAGGTTACACAAAACGCTCCATCAAACGGGTGAATTCGGGTTCGTCGTGGAGACCGGTCCAGTCCGGGTCTTGGGCGACTTGGCGCGGCAACACGGCCCGCTCGCTCAGGCAACGTTCCAGCACGGTCAGCGCTTCGCTGCGTTTGCCGCTGAGTGCCAACACACAGGCGTAATTGTAGTTGCGGTTGATCGGAATGCCGGTCAGCGATGAGAGCTCGTGGATGATGGCTTCGGCCTCATCGGCCAAAATGCGTTCCTGGTCCGCGTCGGACGCCATTTTTAGGAGTTTTTTGGAACAGTTAAGCGCCATCGACAGCAGTTCTTTGTGGTGTGGGTTGAGCAGGCGCGCCTTGCGGTAGTATGTTTGCGCGTTTTGCAGCAGATCGCGTTTTTGGACGGGATCGTCGTTGCATTTGGCTTTGAGTTCACACTGGAGCCCGTGGTTCACCAAGGCTTGGTAGGGTGCCACATCGGCTTGCAGTCCGCGTTCGTATTTGGTAAGCGCCTCGCCCCACAAACGCCGTTGCCGCTCCGGGTCGCTAGTGTTCGCCGCCATTTGGTCGAGCAGGTAACCCCAGTTGCGCCAAGCCGCGTAGTTGTCGGGTTGGGCCTGGGTGATCTGCTTATAATTGTCGGCGGCCTCGGTGAGCAGCGTGTTGGCCTGTTGGGGTTGCTCGGCCAGAAATGCCAGATGGGTCAGTTGGTGGGCCAAGGTCGTGTAAATCAGATGGTGGCGGCTGCCCGCGGCGGCGGCGCGTTTGAGGGTGCTCACCGCTTGGAGGTGGTATTCGCGACGGCGATCCACGTGATGGGTGGCGTCGGCGAGGGCGGCCAGCTCGGCGCCGAGGTTAATCAGCGAGGGGAGGTGCTGCCGATCCTGTGCCAAAGCCTTGTGGTAATAGGAGACGGCGGCCTGGCGGTATTCGCGAACTTGGATTGGGTTGTCCACGGCGCTTGCCAGTCGCCCCAACTGCTCGGCAACCCGATAGACGACGTCGGCACGGGCTGAGACCTGGTCAAATGCCCGTTTCAAGGCGCCGAGGGCGGTTTCCAAATGTTCTCGACGCTGTTCCCCGGTTTCCGCCACCTCGGCTTGGCGGTTGTGTTCGTCGGCAAGACTTTCGAGGCATGCGATGTCCGCCGGCGTGGCCGCGGTCTGCGCTTCGAACAAGGAGATTGCGCGGGCACGGAGGGTGCGGCGTTGTTTCTGATTCGCCGCGCGTTTGGCTTGTTTCGAAAGCACGACGGCATGGTGGAAAAGGGTTCGGTCGCCGGGTTCGGCCAATGCCTCGGCTTTTTCAAAAAGGCGCTCGATGATTTCGGCAAGGGCGCTGTCAAAGGCGGGGTCACCCAAGAGTTCGGCCAGATGGTTGAGGCGGCCGGCCATGCCCACGTAGGGAATACGGGCGGGGCGTAATGGTGCTTCAAGACTTTTGCGAAAAAGCGCCACGGCCTGATCCAGCGCTTCCCGCCGGTTGGTTTGGTCATGAAATGCGGTGTAACAAAGCTGAACCCCGACGTTGTAGGCGGCGAACGGATCCGTTGGTTCCTGTTTAAGAACCCTTTGAAAGACGGCCAGCGCTTGCTTGTGGCGCTCGAGCGCGGCGTCGCCGTCGTTCTGCAGGGCGGCCAGGCGGTGGAGTTGGTGGCCCCAATCGGTGAGTGCGTTGGTGGCGGCCGGATTGAGTTGGTACACGCCGCGAAACTTGCCGGCGGCGGCGTGGTGATAGGCCTGTTTTTGGCCGGGATCAACACAAATTTCGGCCAATTCTGCCAGCGAGCAACCCCACTGATAAAGCGCGGCAATTTTTCCCGGCTGAAAACCGAGCGCTTTTTTGTAGTAACCAAGAGCTTCCAGCAGGGCGGTGCGTCGGCCGGCGTGGGCCTCGGTCAAGCGGGCGATGGATTCGGTTTGGAAACCCAACTGGAACCAATCCTCGGCTTCTTCAGGTTTAAGGGCGAGTGCGGCCTGGTAATGGGACGCGGCGCGGCGGTGGTTTTCGATTTGCAACCGGGTTTCGCCGCCCAATTTGGCCAAACCCGCGAACACGCAAGCCATCCCGACTTGGGCACCATGGCGTTGACCGTCCAGACTCAGGGTTTTCTCAAAAGCTTGGCGTGCCTCGCCTAAGCGGTGGCGGGTTTTGCCGGGATCGTCGCCCGCATCCGCCAAGCGCAGCCAGGTGAGGCCTAGGTAGTACCAAGTGGTATCGTCTTCAGGTGCCGAGGCCAGCGCTTGTTTGTAGTGATACACCGCGCGATCCAGGGTTTCCCGACAAGCGACCGGGTCATCCAAGGTAAAGGCAGACTCGTCCAGATGGTAGGCCAGTTTGAAATGGCCGCTGCCCGCGTCGGGTTCCATGCGCACGTACATTTCGAACTCGATCAGGGCCGCCAAACGCAGCCGCTCCCGCTCGTCCGAGTCCTTGGTTAGGGTCGAAAGCTGCTCGTGTTCGTAGGCGCAGTTGTAGTGGACAAGATGCATGTCGGGGTTGAGTTCGAGGGCGCGTTGGTAGTGTTCAATCGCCTGGCGCCGTAGGGTACCGATGCGTTCAACATCGGGGTACAAACCGGCCAGGCAGCTTTTTTGGTAGCCGAGATGGAAAAAGGCACGTTCCTCGTCCGGGTCTAGGACGGTGGCGTCTAGATAGCGCTGGACCGCCTGCTCGCGGTAGCCGCGGCAAATATCGTCCCGTTTGGCGGCTTCGGCCAAATCGTCCCAGTGATGGCCGAGCATGAGCGCGACATCGGGGCGGTCCGGGTCGAGGGTAAGCAGGTTGTCGAGCAGGCTGATCGCTTGTTGCATATAGCGCGCCTGTTCGGTGGGGTCGCTGAGTTCTCGGGCAACCGCGGCCAATTGCCCGGCGCATTTTTCGAGGGAATCCACATCGCGTTGGCGAATTTCGGCGCACTCACCGTAGTGGCGCGCGGCTTCCTGGAACAGTTGCGCCGCTTCTTCCGGTTCCTCGGCGAGGCGGGCCAGTTGAAAGAGTTCGTTACCCCAATTGTAGTGGGCGTTGCCCATGCGGGGTTTTACGGCCAGTGCTTCGCGGTACTTTTCGATGGCGGCGCGACGCAAAGCGCGTTGTTCAGCGGGTTCCTCGGCCAATACGGCGTCCTCACCGTATTCGTAGGCAATGCCGAACAAGGCGGAGGCGTCGTCCGGCGCCAATTCCAAGCACCATTCGTATTTTGCCAAGGCCTCGCGTCGACGGCGCCTGGCTTCCTCGGGGTGTTCCGCCCATTCGGCGGCACTGCTGTGGGTAAACCCCCACAGGTAAAAGAAGGCGGGGTAGGCCGGGAAAAACGGTGCTATGTTTTCCAGCATTTCGAGCGATTGGACGACCAGTCGAAACGCTTCATCGGCATCCTCGGTGGCTTGGGCGGCGGTTGACACGGCTTGAAACCAGGCGATGCGGTCGTTTTCGCTTAGCCCATCCTCTTGCGCCACATCGGCGTAGGCCTCGGCGGCGGCTTGGGCGGCGTCCTCGGCGCGGTGGTGGTCCATATCGCGCAGGGCGTTGATCATTTCGGCTGAGGCGCGGCGTGCGATAAACAGGGTTTTTACGCTGGGCCGTTCCACCCAACGATCCAGTTTCTTTTGGAAGCCGCGCCCACGGGCGACGAGATGGTCGACGGCACGTTCTAATGAAAACACGCGACAAAACTGGAACAGTGCGAACAGGCGCTCGCAAAGGCGAATACGTTCGAAGCAGAAGGGGAGGGTTACGGCTGCCTCGGCACGGGTCAATTGGGAAATCACCGATTCGACCTTGACCGGATCCTCCGCCGCCAGGGCGTCGAGCATGTATTTTTCGACCGGGCTCAGGCCGTAACATTCGTCCAGCATCGGCAATAAACGGCGCAAGATGGGATGCTCTTGGCGCAACGGGTAAGCGCGACCCTCGCCGGGGGAATACGGCTTGAGCCAATGGAAGGCCTGTTCCTCCGGGTCCTCGAGACGGAGCGCCGTGTCACAGAGCAGGCCTACTTCGCTGAGGACCAGGCCGTTAAGGGCCTGGTCGGTCAGGGAGAACCAGGCAAATACATCGTCTTGCGCAATAAAGCGGCGCACCCGCGCCGCGGTTTTGGGACGGGCGTTGAGTTTTTTGACCGCGTCCTCATTGGCGAGCAAAAGCGCCAAGACCATGGCCGATTCGGCTTCAACCCGCGGCTCGCCGCATTCGGCGATGTCCAACATCGCGGCGAGAGCGTCCTCGCATCCGTGTAAAAAAGCAAAAAAGTACAGGTCGACCAACACCACGCGTTCGGCCGGCTCGGCTTCCTCGGCAATGCGGCGCAATGCGCTGAGGGTAAGGTGTTCGGCGTCTTCGCCGGATTCAAATACGGCGGCGATTGCGGCCCCGCGCAAGTGGGGTTTCACCGGATGCCGGGGTTCTCGATGGGACGGGGTTAGGGACTCGGCGAGGCGTTCGTTCAGCTGTTGGCGAAATTGTTCACGCTGATTTTCGAGGGCGCCGAGCAAGCCGAAATTTAAATCTTCCATAGATACTGTGAGAACTCCGGGCAGCGCAACGCGGGCGGTTACGGTGCAATATGCGAGCGACCGTTGCCGAAACGGTTGAGACTCAGTTCCGCCAAAGGACGCGGGATTTCGTAAATTAGCGCTTTTTGGCGCGGATCTCAACAGTTTTACCATGGGTTGGTCGCGGCTGCCGGGCTTTTTGTTTAGGAATACACCAGATGGGCGGGGGCGGCGAATCCCGACCGGTTAACCCGCATTTCTCACAAGGAATTCTGCTACGAAGCCGAAAACCATGCGCTTGCGAGGGGGCGGCCTTCCGCATTACTCGGTCGAGCGCCTTCGCCTCAGCTGCTACGCCGAAAGGTCGGCCCCGCGAAAGGTCGGACCCGCGAATGGTCGGACCCGCGAATGGTCGGACCCGCGAATGGTCGGACCCGCGAATGGTCGGACCCGCGAATGGTCGGACCCGCGAATGGTCGGACCCGCGAATGGTCGGACCCGCGAATGGTCGGACCCGCGAATGGTCGGACCCCTGCGCCGTGGCTTGGTCGTAATCTTCGTACTCACAAGGCTTTCTGCTTCTCGCGACGTATCCTTGTGAGTAATGCGGGTTAGCCCTCGCTTGGTTCGGCCGCGGCCCGTTGCCGCACGGCCTCGAAGACCACCGCGGCGGTGGCGGCGCCGACGTTGAGGGAATCGAGGCGGCCGGCCATGGGTAGGTACACCAGGTGATCACAGCTTTCTTGGGTGAGGCGGCGCAGACCTTTGCCCTCGGCGCCCATCACCAGGGCGAGCGGATCGCGCATGTCAACCGCGTGCCAGGGTTTGGCGCGTGGATCCACCGCGGTGCCTACCGTCCAGACCCCTCGTTGTTTGAGGTGGTCGATGGTTTGACGCAGGTTGCCGGCTTCAATGAGGGGAACCCAGGCAAAAGCGCCCTGGGAAACCTGGGCCACGGTTTGGTTGAGATGGATGGCGCGGTGTTTGGCCACCACGAGCCCGTGGACGCCCGCCCCTTCGCAGGTGCGCAGGATTTGGCCCAGGTTCATGGGATCTTCGACTTGGTCAAGCACGACGAGCAGCGGGGTTTCACCGCGTTCGACGAGGTCGTCGAGGAGCTCGTCGAGATCGGGCGCCTCGGGAAGTTTGACAAGGGCGGCAATGCCTTGGGTAAGCGGACCGTAGGGTGTTTCCTTGGCGCCGGTTTCTTCAATTTGGCGGCCGTATTGGCGGATGCCTTTCCAATCGGTTTCGTTCATTTTGCGCGGATCGAGCCAAACCTGGTGGACTTTGACTTTGTCGGAGGCCAAACACTCTCGAACCCCGTTCCAGCCGGTGATATAGGCATCGCCCTGACCCACGGATCGTTTGGGCTGCGGTGCATTGCTTCGACCGCCCCCTTGTTTGCCTTTTTGCCATTTACCCGATCGCGACGATTTCATACCGTGAAACTCCCTGATGGTCTGTGCCGGCGCGCCCGGAGCCGCGTAGGTGACGCGAAGCAAGTCGCGTAGAGCACGCGGCAAAAGCCGCTTAGTTGACGCGGCAGGAACCGCGTTGGAGGAACAAGCTACCATTCCGGGCGCCGTGCGACAACTTAAACCGAATGAGCAAGAACGATTATGGGGGTTCTGCAGGCCCAGGCGCGCACCTGTCATCGGGTCTGCAATTTGGCGGCCGTCACGCGGCGGGTCCCCGATTACGTCGTCTTTCTCTGTTGCCGGCGTATTACGGTTTTCCTAAGCATCGCCCATCTTTGTTGAGAATCACCCCAAAATCGCCCGTTCCGACCCCCAAAAGGTCCCAAGATGCGCCCACGCATTCACGACCCGTTCCAGTATCACCAACCACACAACCCAAAATCGCCGTTTCGAAACGAGGGATTTGTCCCATCCTCACCCGAAATAGCTGCTAAAGTACCCAACGGTTTCCTAAGCGCACGACCCCCTTCAAGTGTCGACTTCCCCGGTCCCATCCTTCCCAGAACCTGCCGGCGCGGAGGCATTGTGGAGCTCCTTTTCGATTACAATTCGGTCGCCTGTCTGGCTTCGATCCTCCTGGGCGGGGTTTTATCCTTCTTCCTCCTGCGCATTCCCAATAAATCGACCAACACCTGGCTATTAACCTGGGTTTTCCTCCTATTTACCTTCGTCATGGTTGACACCCTGATCATGCTGGCCGTGCACGCCGATTGGACCACCAACGGGGTTTACCTGCTGGTCTTACTCGATGTGATCCTGGCCTTGCTGATCCAGTTTGCCTACCGCTTCCCACGCAACGACTTCCCCCGCGAAGCCCGCGTCGCGCTGTGGGTCTCACTCGCCAACGCCGCCGTGGTCGGTCTCATGATCGTGCGCACCCTCGATTTCAATGAACACGGCTGGCTCGCCGACTTTACCGACGCACTGCTGCCGATCTTCTACATTCAAGCCGCCCGCTTGCTTACCTACCTGTGGTTCCTCAGTATTTGGGTGCGCAAACTGATCCGCCTCGAGGCCCATCTCGGCCGCCCGATCTGGCTGCGCATTTTCAACCCCGAAACTGAGGACGGCTGGTCGATCCGCGCCTTTCTCGCCGCTTTTGTTACCGGCCTCTTCCTTTGGCCGTCCCAGGTCATGGTGCAATTCCGCATCCTCACCCAAGCCCAACAGGGTTTTATTTTTGTCGTGTTTACCCTGCTGCTGTTCTCGCTGTTTTTCTTGATCTACATCAACACCAGTCCCGAACTCACCAGCTTTATGGACAAGGTCCTGGGCGTGACCCTGCTGTTCCTGTTGGTTGCCTTCACCTTTACCGGCTTTTTGTCCTGGCGGCAGGCAAGCAACGCTTATTACTCACAACGCCTGCACGATGTCGCCGCATGTCGGCGCGCCGTCAATGAAAACCGATTGGACACACTTCCACCCGAGGTCCATTACCTCGCTGTCCGTCCCTTCGACAGCCATCCCGCCACCAGCACCTACCGCATCCTCTACAACAAAGACAACAGCGTGAATCCCGACCTGCTCCACGAATGGGATCGCGAAACCTACCGTCGTCTCTCCTGGTTTTGGTCGACCCGTACCCGTTGGTTCTCCTCCTTGAACCACGGCGAGGCCGCCTTTCAAACGGAAATCAATGTCTTGTCCGTATTCCAGCGCTTGATGCAGCGCGACGAACGCATGGCCGATTTGGATTTGGTCAACCTCCGCGATCACTACTACTTCTACCGATTTGTTCACAACGACGCCCTTTACGAAATCGGATTCAGCTACCTCGATTACCGCCGTGCGATGAACCCCACCGGGACCAACCAGGCCATGGGTATGTGCCTGTTTACCCTGGTGGTGTTGCTCAGTTTCCCGCTGTTGTTTCGCAATGCCGTGGTGACCCCACTCGAACACCTCCTCAAAGGCGTGAAACGCGTCAACCAGGGCGATCTCAGCACGCGGGTACCCATCCGCGCCCGCGACGAGCTGGGTTACTTGGGTGAGTCCTTCAACCACATGGTGCACTCCATTTCCCAGGCGCGGGCGCAGTTGGAAGCCAACGCCAAAACCCTGGCCGCTCAGAACCAAGCCCTGTCGGAACTGGACAAACTCAAGGATGAATTTTTGGCCAATACTTCCCACGAGTTGCGCACGCCCCTGCACGGCATTATCGGGTTGGCCGAGTCGCTCCACGGCGGGGTCGCGGGCAAGCTCCCATCCAAGGCGTTGCACGACCTCGGCTTGATCGTCTCCAGCGGGCGGCGGCTGTCCGCGCTGGTTAACGACATTCTCGACTTTTCCAAACTACAGCACCGGGATTTACATTTGGACCGCGGTTCGGTGGACTTACGGGTCTTAACCGATGTCGTGATGCGGATCGCCCAACCGCTGGTCGGCAACAAACACCTCGAACTGCAAAACGTGGTCAGCCCCAACATGGCGCCGGTTTACGGTGACGAGGACCGGCTTCACCAAATTTTGCTGAATCTGGTCGGCAACGCGGTGAAATTCACCGAATCCGGCTGTGTTGTGGTCAGCGCCCATATCGACCCCGCCACCCCAACCCACGTCACGGTTCAAGTCATCGACAGCGGGATCGGGATTTCCGCCGAAAAACAAGCCATGATCTTTGAGTCTTTTGAACAGGCCCAGGGCGCCGACAACCGCGACTACGGCGGCACCGGTTTGGGTTTGGCCATCGTCAAAAAGTTGGTCGAGCTGCACGGCGGCCGCATTTGGGTCGCGTCCGAGGAAGGTCGCGGCGCTACCTTCAGCTTCACCCTGCCGATTTCCGACCTGCCGAGCGAAAACCGCTTGCAGGAGCAGGGCCGCGCCGATGAACAGCGCCGACGCGACAGCAGCGCCTTGTTGGAAGTGCTGGAAGACGGCGAAGTACCCACTGAAAAGCCGGTGGAACCCTTGGCCGGACGCTTCAACATCCTGGTCGTTGACGACGAGGCCGTGAACCGCCAAGTGTTGGTTAATATGTTGTCGCTGTATGGCTACCACAGCGTGGAAGCTGGCGGCGGCGCCGAGGCCCTGACCCTTGCCGAGGATCCCGCCAATCATTTTGACCTGGTCCTGCTCGATGTCATGATGCCGGGCATGTCCGGGTACGAGGTGTGCCGTGCCTTGCGACAGCAACACAACATCCGCGACTTACCCGTGGTTTTTCTCACCGCCAAAGGCCGACCCGCCGACATGCAGGCCGGCTTTGAAAGTGGCGCCAATGATTTCCTCACCAAACCGATCAGCAAAACAGAACTGATTTCACGGGTTAATTTGCACCTTGCCTTGCGACGTATGGCCCTGGAGAACCTGCGCCAAACGCGCGAGCGGACACTTTTGGAAAGCGAAAACCGCCGCAAAAGCGCCGAGCTTGAAAAAGCGCGCCTCCTGCAGTTGTCCATGCTACCCAAGCAGCTTCCGAACTACGATTGGCTCGATATTGCCGTTTCCATGAAACCCGCCACCGAGGTCGGCGGCGACTATTACGATTTTCAGCCCGTCGGCCGGCACGGTTTGCGATTGGTTGTCGGCGACGCGACCGGTCACGGTTTGCAGGCCGGCACCATGGTCACCGCCGCAAAATCGCTGTTTTTGGCGCTCGCCGGCCGCTGCGAACCCCCGGAATTCCTGAAACACAGCTCCATGTACCTCGGCCACATGGGTTTTGAAGACCTCTACATGGCCATCATGCGCCTCGATTTAAACGGACTCTCTTGCCGCATGGCCTCCGCCGGCATGCCCTACGCCTTGTGGTACCGCGCCGCCGTCGACGCCGTCGAGAACATTGAATTGGGCGGCTTGCCGCTAGGTTCCGGGTTGGAAGTCGATTACGAGGCGCTAACCTTCCAACTTCAGGTCGGTGACATCTTGTTCTTGGCGAGCGATGGTCTCGAGGAGCGTTTTAACGCCGCCGGCGAGCAATTGGGTTCCCAACGCGTTGCCGCCTGTTTGCACCGACATGTGACCGCCGGAGCCGCGGAAATGATTGCGGCCATGACCGATATGGCCAACGAATGGGGTGGGGAAGTGCCCGAAGATGACGACATCACCATGGTCGTTTTAAAGGTTACGGATATCCCACCAGGTACCAGTGCTCATAAAAAAACCGTGTAAAACATGGCGACACAGTTGGTTTCCCCAAGGTTTTTAAATCGGTTCTCCCCATGTAAAAGGCTGTTTTTTTGACCCTGTTACGGAATGGAAGCGCGGCGATTGCTGTTTCCTAAATTGTGGTGCCGGACCCGGCCGATCATCTTACCTCCAAGGCAAAACCATCTTATGAAACCGACCCTCACCCGCTTTTTGTTGCTCCAGCTACTTTTCGGCTTAACCGTCGCTTGCCGACCTACGCCGACAGCAAAACCCGTGGCGGACATGATGTGGGACGAAATCGAAGCCAATGCCTTGGGTCAGCATGTCAAACTCCTGGTCTCACGGGACAACGCGGATGCCGTGAAATACCTCAATGGTTCCGTTTCGAAACAACTCCTGCGCGAATACGGCATTCGCCTGACCCTGGTCTCGCCACCCGCCAACGACACCGCGCCACTGCTCCATCCTCCGCCACAACCCGACCCCGACCTGGTATGGATGGATTTGGACGCATTTCACCAATACCGCCGCAGCCGTTTGCTGCAACCCGCCCTTGCCGCCAAAATCCCCAACGCCCGTTACATCGACTGGCGTTTTTTCGGACCCCGAATTGAATCGCCCACCATGGAACGCAGCAGCGTGTTGCCCTGGGGAAAAAATCCCTTGGTGTTGGTGTACAACCGCGACAATGTCGCCAAGGTCCCCACCAACCTGCGTCAGTTGGCCGCTTGGATCCGCGAAAATCCCGGTCGTTTCACGATTCACCGCGGCCGCGGCGGCTACCGCATGCTGCACTCCTGGCTGAAAGAAGTGTCCATGCCGGATCATTCATTGCCGCCCGACTTCAGCGAAAAAGATTACACCGCCACCCGTGACCGCTTGGCCGCTTTCATCGAGGAACTGCGGCCCTATCTGTGGATGGAAGGCAAACACTTCCCCAAGGACGCCGCCGAATTGAACCTGCTGTTCATGCAGGGCAAGGTTGATTTCAGCATTCACGAGGTCTACCCGGCCAGACGCCTAGACGAAACCCCCGTGCGTTTTCGCATCGGCACCCGCATCTGGCCCTGTCCCGAGGCCCTGTGCACCCATTTCCTCGGCGTTCCCGCCGATGCCGCCAATAAGGAAGGCGCGCTGGTGGTGCTGAACTACTTGTTGTCACCCGAGGCCCAATTGAACAAAGGGAACGCCCTGGTTTGGGGGGACGGCTCCGTGCTCGACATGGAAAAATTACCCGAGCATTGGCGCAAGCGGTTTTTGGCCCAAGACGCGGTGGATCACCAAGGCGCCTCAGAGAGCGCACCTTTGATGACACCGCACCTCGCCATGGAATACTGGGTGCGCATGCGGCACGATTTCCAAGAAAAACTAAAGAGCCAACCCTAAGCGCGGCATGCCGCTCTTTTTCCGCGGGAACCGCGCGGCATTAGCCGGCTTTCGGTTCGCTTAAAAAAGCGTCGCGGTAGATTTGGGCCAAATCGAAGTGTTTCGGATTCTGTTGAATCAATTTACTGATCTCCTGGCGCCAGCGACGGGCATTACGGCGGTTTTTGAACAAACCCACCAAATGTTTGGCGACAAAGGAGAGTTTGGTCCCCAGGGCAACCTGCTCCTGGGTGTAGCGGTTCATCGCTTCGATTAACGCCGCTTCACCCATCGGCACTTGTGCCGGCTCACCGAAAACCAGCTCATCCGCCCGGGTGAATTGTTCCGGCTGGTGATAAGCCGCGCGGCCCATCATCACACCGTCCACCTGCTGCAGGTGCTCAAGCACCTCGTCCATGGTGCCGATCCCGCCGTTGATGATGATACCGAGGTCGGGGAAATCTTTTTTAAGCTGGTACACCCATTCGTAACGCAGCGGCGGTACATTGCGATTTTGGGCCGGGCTCAGTCCTTTGAGCCAGGCCTTGCGTGCATGAACAATGAAAATATGGTTACCGCATTGGCGCACCACCTCGACAAAGCGACACAGATCCTCGTAACGGTCCACGTCGTCGACGCCGAGCCGGTGTTTGACCGTTACGGGAATGGAAACCTCGGCTTGCATGGCGGCAACCACCTCGGCCACGCGTTCCGGTTCTTTCATCAGACAGGCGCCGAAACGCCCTTTTTGGACTCGGTCGGAAGGACAGCCCACGTTGAGGTTGATTTCGTCGTATCCGTAATCTTCACAAACTTTTGCCGCGGGGGCCAACACCTTGGGATCATCGCCGCCCAATTGAATCGCAATCGGATGTTCGATGGGATCAAACCCCAACACCCGGTCCAAAAAGTCGGACTTGAGGTTGTAGGTGATCGTGGTGCCGACCACCATTTCGGTGTATAGCAGACTGCGCTTGGTGAACAAACGCATCATGTAACGGTAGTGGCGATCCGTGTAGGCCATCATCGGCGCGACACTAAGGCGGTGGTACTCTTTCAACGCGGGCTCCAAGAAACAGGACGGCCCTTGTCGCTTGTGTTCCGCATCGTGGGAACCGACAAGGGCGTAACCATAAAAACGTCCGGGAAGATCCCAACCGAAAGGGGAGGGACAATCCCGGACGTTTAAAATAAGGATTTTGGGCTAAAATGCAAGGCTTATTTGCCGGCGGCTTCCTGCAGGCTGGGTGGAAATGCAAAAACGCTGTCGGGAATTTCCTGGTTCACCTCAAAGGATTCGAAGGTCATCAATACCTCTTGGCCCATCATGTTGATGCGGGTCACCATGGGAAATTGAATCGATTTATGAATGGTTTTGTAATCTTCGTAGAACGAGTCGACCTTCATTTGGCCCATCGGACCTTGGGTCGTCATCACACTTTTGAGCACCAGATTGGAAGCGGCATCCACAAACTGGGTCATTTCAATACCGGCATTGGTGGTGATGTGAATTTTGTGAACATCTTTGCCGTTTAAGGTCTCTTTGCCAAGGTAGTCCACTTTTTTGAAGTACTTGCGCCATTCCTTGGCGGCACGCAGGTCGTTGCTCAGTTGGAATTGTTCTTTTTCCTGACCTTCCAGCAGGCGGGCACCCATCATGGGGTTGCTGTCGTAACACTGATCGCCGTTGCAACCTTGTTCCGCGACCATGTTCATGCCGTTCGCGGTAAGGTTCATTTTAAGTTTGGACATGCCGCCCTCTTTCATCATGAACTCGACTTTGCCGTTCATTTGTTGGGGCATTTTCACGTTGCCGGTCATCACAACGGATTTCACATCTTCCAGATCGTCACCACCCATCGCCTTGGCCACGTTGTCCAAGACCTTGGCGGCATCTCCGGCAAAAAGCGTCGGCGCGGTGAGTAAAGCGATAAAAAGTAACGTTAGTTGGTATCGAACATTTTTTGGCTGCATAAAAGTCCTCCAGGGAGACGATGGGTGAGTGGGATATGATTGAAACCTGAAACGCGTTATGCCGTTACAGCGAATTGCGCGGCATGTGAGAAGCTGGGATTTCCCCGCCTCGTCGGCTCATTTCAGGTTATGGCGCCATGCATGGGCACCTAAATTCCGCGAAGATGCAGGAATGGTGCCCGCCGGCATCGAAGGTGAAATCTGATTCCCCGTTAAAGTTGCCCGCCGGATTTGATCCACTGGCGGGCCGCTTCCAGGGCGGCGTCCTTACCTGCTTTTAGGGAGGTGGCCGTGTGCGGTGTGACCTCGTCCGGTTCCACACCGTTGCCTTCCACATGACGGCCGCCGACACTCGTGTAGTCGGCAATGGCGTATTGGAACCGGTCGCCGTTGGGCAGGGTTTCAATGATGGAGGGCAGGGCCGCGCCCGCGCTGCGGGTACCGAAAACCTTGGCGCGCTTGAGGTCTTGTAAGCCGGCTGCCATGATTTCACTGGTACTGGCCGAACCGCCGTCGATGAGAATGGCGATGGGTTTGTCGTAGATGGGTTTTTGTGGGAATACCGCGAAGTTCAGCGTACCGCCTTGGTTGCTCATGGTCCCCAATTTACTCTGCTGCGACAGGATTCGGTTGGACAAGGCCACCGCGATGAACCCAATACCGCCGCCGTTACCGCGCAGGTCGATGATCATGCCGTCGGTTTCTTTGAAGCTGGGCAGGGTTTCGTTATCGAATTGGGTTTTGACATCGGGGATAAAGATATTAAAGGTGAGGTAGCCGATATTGTCGCTCATCACCTCGGACTGGTACTCGTAATGAACCGTCGGCAGGTTGAGAATGGTTTTGGGGCGACCCAGCGGCGGATGCATTTTAAAGGTGCGGGTCTGCTCCTTACCGTTGGTAACCGTGGTGAGTTCCTTGTCCATTCCCGGCGAATCTTCAAACAGCGAATTCAGGGTTCGGTTCATATACAAACGTCCCTGTGCCATATCACCGTACAGTTCGGTCATGTCGTCGATGACCGGCTTCAGCTTCTTGCCGCTGTGGGCGAGGATTTCTGTGCCGATTTGGATACCGCTCTCGGCATCCAGCACATTTTTGTGAACGCGGGTGACCAGCAACCTGTCGTCGACCAGGGCAACCTCAAAACCCAAGGTGCCGTTGCCGCCCCGGGTAAAATCACCCAAGGCCGTTTCCAAGGTGGCGAACCCGTCGCCGCCGTATACGTTAAAGTGGCTTTGGCCTAATTCGGAAATCATCGCGCGAATGACTTTGCGCATTTCGCCGCGCGTGCTGGTTTTCTTGGCTTTGGGTCGATAGGTTTCGCCGATTTTGATCCAATCGACACCGGTTTTTTCCAAATTCCAATGCTTTTCTTTAATGGTCGACCATACTTTGTCAAAAGATGCCAGATTCTCTTTATCAGCGGCGTGACTGGGCCAAAAAGCGGCCATAAACAGTACCAAGATTACGGGAATCAGCGCGTTCCCGCGGCGCCGGCGGGGCAGGGTAGTCGGTGGGGGTGAAGCGGCGGAAGGCCGACAACGCTGGGTCATACAAACTCCTGAGCAACATAAATTCAATCATCGCGGCCGGCGCGGGGGCCGCGGTTTAAGGTCCGGGGCGATGTCCGGCAAATGGATCAGTCTGTGTGCAACAAGGGATCTTACAGAGCCGGCGCCATTTTCTCCAGCTTTATGCGCATTCATGCTGGAAAACGGTGATCTCTTGGCCGTATTTCGCGCTTTTTTGGGTGGATGCTTTCGGAAAAGGTCGGGTTCATGCGAAACTATCCCGGCGCACCGCGCCGCTTGCTTTCCCGGGGCGAGCCTCCGTCCCAACCGAATTCACCCGATACGTGAAAGGATTCACTCGATGCGTGAAAGGATTCACCAGATGCGTGAAAGGATTCACCAGATGCGTGAAAGGATTCACCCGATGCGTGTTTTGTTCGTCTGTACCGGTAATATTTGCCGCAGCCCCACCGCCGAGGGCATCTTTCGTACCCTGGTTGAAGAAGCCGGCTTAAGCGACACCGTCGCCACCGATTCCGCCGGCATGATCGCCTACCATACCGGGGAACCGCCCGACCCGCGCTCCGCCCGTTACGCCGCCGAGCAGGGTTACCCCATCGACGATTTGCGCGCCCGCCAAGTCCAAAAAGCGGATTTCGAAGCCTTCGATCTGTTGCTCGCCATGGACCAAAGCCATCACGCCGACCTGCTCGCCATGGCGCCGGAAGGCACCGCCGACCGCGTGCGGTTGTTTTTGACGCTGGACGAAACCGAACGCGACGGCGATGTGCCCGACCCTTATTACGGCGGCCCCGAGGGATTTGCCGCTACTTATGCTTTAATTGAGCGCGGTTGTCGCCAGTGGCTGACCTGGATTTGCCGCCAAGACAACCGGTAGTTACCGATTCGGAGTCAAGACGTGGAGCAACAATCCCCCGATAAAAACACCCCCGGCGCACGTGAATTAAAAAAGCAACGCAATCGCGCCGCCATTCTCCTCGCGGGTCGCGAGATTTTTTCGACCATCGGCTATGATGCCGCCACCGTGCGCGACATCGTGCGCGAAAGCGGTCTATCGCCCGGCACCTTCTACAATTACTTCGAGGATAAAGACGCCGTTTTCCGCGATGTCATCGCCGAGGTCGTCGACCAGTTGCGCCAACGCCTCCGCCTCGCCCGTAAAAATGCCGTGACCGGCCATCAGTTCCTTCACCAAGCCTTTCTGACCTATTTCCAGTTGTTCAGCGAACATCCCCAGCTCATGGCTCTGGTCGAACGCAATCAAGCCGCCGTGCGCCACCTGGTCGGTGAGGGCCACATTGTCAGCGAGCTCTACACCGAACTCGCCGCCGACGTGGTTCAAGCCATGGACGAGGGCATGATGCCGCGCATCCCCGTGGGCTCGCTGATCATTGTGATGCACGGCGCCGGTTTCGAGTTTTTGGCGCAAATGAGCCAAAACCCCAGTCTCAAGGCCGAGGAAATCAGCCTTTTTCTGGCCGATCTTTTCTGTGGCGGCATGAAACAAGTCGCTGAAACCCGCGCCAAAAATAAGACGGCACCAGAAATGTAAAATTCTGACACGGTCGTCAAGTTTAAGCTATGTTCTTCCGAACATCATGCTAAGCTGCCACCTAAGCGAAACATGAACCAACGATAAGCGACCCATTCTCCCATGGCCGGGCGGTATCCATCACCGTCGCGGGGCGGGGTGCGCGTGTTTCGCAACAGGATTGTGATCGGTTTAACCAAACCCTCGCGCGGAGGACGCCATGAGCAGCCAACATCGTATCGCCGTGATCGGCGCCGGTCCTTGCGGCATTACTGCCGCCAAAAATTGTGTCGATGCAGGATTCAACCAAACCACCGTCTTCGACCGCAACCAATGCGTCGGAGGTAACTGGCTTTATTCAGAAGTTCCTGGCCATTCAAGCGTCTTTGAGACGACCCATACGATTAGTTCGAAGTTGCTGAGCCAATACCACGATTTTCCGGTTCCCGACCATTATCCCGACTATATGTCCCACCGGCACCTCGCCCAGTACTTCCAAAGTTACGCATCCCATTTCGGGGTGGATCGCCTGATTCGTTTCGGGACCACCGTGGAAAAAGCCGAACCGCGACCCGAGGGCGGCTGGACCCTGCGCATCCACGACGGCGAAACCACCAAAAGCGAAGCGTTCGACAGCCTCCTCGTCTGCAATGGCCACCACTGGGACCCCCGCATGCCTTCCTATCAAGGCACCTTCGCAGGGAAAATGATCCATTCCCACGATTTCAAAAATGCCGCCCCCTTTCGCGATCAACGGGTTTTGGTCATTGGCGGCGGTAACTCCGCTTGTGACGTCGCCGTTGAAACCAGTCGCGTCAGCCGGCGCACCGATATCAGCATGCGCCGCGGCTACTGGATCACACCCAAGTTCATGTTCGGGAAACCCACCGACCTGGTCAACGAGAACCTGCTGTGGATCCCCAAACCCTTCCGGGCCTTTCTCTCGGAAAAAATCCTTTATTTCATGCGCGGTTCCAATACCCGGTATGGTTTGTTGGAACCGGACCACCGCTTCGGCCAAACCCACCCCACGCTCAACTCCGAACTGTTGTACTTCCTTCGCCACGGACGCATCCGCGTCCAGCGCGACATTCAGCGCTTGGACGGCAAAACGGTTCATTTCACCGACGGCACCTCCGCCGAATACGATGTCATCATCGCCTGCACCGGGTTTCGCATCTCGCATCCCTTCCTGGATAAAGACCTGATCGACTACAGCGAAGGCCCCGTGCCGCTTTACCTAAAAGTGTTTCCCGAAAAAGTTAAAAATCTTTTTTTCATTGGTTTGTTTCAACCGCTCGGAAGTATTTGGCCCTTGGCCGAACTCCAGGCCAAAATCGTGGCCAGGTACCTTAAAGAGGAATGGCAACTGCCAAGGGAACTCGGGAAGGCAATTCAACATGAACTGGATCATCCCGATTACCACCAACTCAATACGCCGCGCCACACCATCACTGTCGATTACCACGCCTTTCGCAAACGGCTGCTGGCCGAGCTGCCGCCACTGAAGCCACAACCCGAGCCGCCGGTCACCCTGGTGGGTGCCCTGGAGAAATAAACGGCAACGCCGGGTATCCTGAGAAGGTGACATGTCGCATTGACCACAATTGATGACATTTTGGATAGCGCCCCCGGTCCGAGCCAAAGCTCAAGCCGGGGCTTTTCCGTAAATCGGTCTATAAGCCTCATTGTTCAAGCATGTTGAGAGAATAGTTGCTCCATTGTTAAAAATTGGCCTCGCGCTTGCTTTCGGAAAAAGCACCAGACTGTTTAAAGTCTCTTCTCCGAGTTCCTCACCATCGCCGGTCAATTGGGCAAGCAATTGACCGGCTTTTTTTTGCCCGGATTTCACCGGGAGAATAAGGCTTCCCGCGATGCGAGGAGGTCCATAAGCACCGGCGAAGGATGCGGTCCCCAATCGGCCGATAACCGTTCCAACATCGCGTCATAAACAGCCCGCCCTTCCTCTTTTCGGCCGCTTCGGTGCAGCATCACGGCAAACCATCCTTGAGAAGCGAGGGTGTGCGCATGGTCCGGTCCCAGGATAAGCGTGCGATGATAGAAGGCATCCTCATAATAAGCGGCGGCCAACTGGGTACAGCCGGCGCGGCGGTAGGCATCGCCCAAAAGGTGCATCGTGCGCGGGGTCGCCGGATGAGCGATCCCTTGAATCTTTTGGCGCCGTGCCAGTAAGTCTTCCAACAGCCCCGCCGCATCGGCCGCGGTCCATTCACAGGAAAGCACGCCGCGTTGTTCCCCGATGTCCAGGGTTTGCGGGTGGTTGTCACCGAGAAGACGCGCGCTTCGCTCATGGAGATCCTGGAGCAGGGTTTGCGCCGCGATCGTGCGCCCCGCGTAGATCAGGCACCGTGCATAAATCGCCTGATGTTGCAGATGTTCAGGGTGATCGGCGGCCAACTGCTGCTTCAAATCGAACGCGTCTTTTTCTAGGTGGGTCAGCGCCGCTTCGTGACGACCCAACCGTGCCTGGAGCAGGGCCCAAAGGCGACGACTGCGCAGGGTTTCGAGGTGCGCTTTGCCGAGATGGGCCGCGCGTTCCGTGACCGCCTGGGACAGGTGGCGATCTGCTTGATCGGTTAATCCGAGGTTGAGGTAGGTGTTGCCGAGGGTATGGTGAAGAAAGGCGTTAATGACCGGGTCCGTCTCCAATCCGCGATCCATATCATTGCCAAACTCGTCGAGAAGTTCAGCCAAAGCCACGTTTTTACCGTGGTTATTTGGATCAACTGAAGTTAGAAATTCAGTTAAGTGTTGCTGGGATTGGGTGGCGCGCGTCGCTTCTAATTCGGCAAGGGCAAGCCCGCGGTCCGCCCGAATTTTACCGACCGCCGCCAGAAACGCCGCCAAAACCAGCGCGGCCAACATCACCAAACCCGAGAAAACCGCGAGGCGGTGGCGCTGAAAGAACTTAGCGGCGAGGTAACGCCAGTCCGGTTTGCCGGCCGCAATCGGCCGATTCTCGCGAAAAGCCTGAATATCTTGAATCAGCGCACCGACACTTTCGTAGCGCTGCTCCCGTTCCTTGGCCAGGCACTTGCGGGTGATCCAATCCAGGTCACCGCGCAATCGCCGTTGCAGGATCGCCGGGGTAGTTGCCCGTAAATCCGCGAGGCGTTGCAAAGCCTCCGGCGGCATGTCGCGAACCCGCGCCGTGGGAGGGAGGGGTTCTTCTTCACGAATAATCCGAAAAGCCTGATTCCAGTGGATTTGGCTCAGCGTGCTCTCTGGGTGCGGCTGCGTGTCGCACAACAATTCATAAAGCAGGACACCCAGCGAGTAAATGTCGGTGCGCGTATCGAGATCCCGATCTTCAATCGTGGCTTGTTCCGGGCTCATGTAGGCCAGGGTCCCCAGCGCCGTGCCCACCATGGTGAGCACGGTTTGGGGTGCGATCCCTTCCTGGGAATCGCCTGGCGCCGTCGCTTTGGCAATGCCGAAATCAATCACCTTGGGAAGGCTTTGTCCGTGTTCATCGGTCACCAAGATATTGGCGGGTTTGAGATCGCGGTGGATCACCCCTTTTTGGTGGGAGTAACGCATCGCCTCGCACACCTTCTCAAAAAGCGCCAGCCGTTGGTCGAGGGTCAAACGGTGGTGGTCACAGAAGTCGGTGATGCGTCGCCCTTGGATTAATTCCATCGCAAAATAGGGCCGTCCTCTTTCGGTGACACCGGCGTCAAACACCTGAGCTATATAGGGATGATTCATGCGGGCCAGGGTTTGTTTTTCCTGGCGAAAGCGTTTGAGCACCCGCTGCGTGTCCATGCCGGGCTTGATAATTTTGAGCGCAACATCACGTGCCACCGGTTCTTGTTGGTGCGCTTGGTATACCGATCCGGTGCCGCCTTCGCCGAGCAGACCCTTGATGCGGTAGGGACCCACTTGTTCGGGCGGTGGTTCGTCAAAGGGTTCGGCGCGATTGAGAAATTCATCCTGTTCGGCGGCTTCATCAGAGAAAAGCATGGTGAGCACCTCGCTTTTGAGCGAGGCGTCGTCACCGCATTCGGCGTCCAAGAAGGCGTCCCATTCCGCCTTGGGTAAATCGAGTGCGCGTTGGAACAGGTCGTCCACTTGTTGAAAACGTTCAAAGGACAAATTTCAACCTCGAACGAGTAAGGCGGTAGGCCGCCCGGCGGTAGGCCGCCCCGTGGAAGGCCTCCCCCTTGGAATCGCATGGGTTGCCCCGTAGCAGAATTCCTTGTAAGCAATGTGGGCTAGCTCGGGGAAAATCCGGTCCATTCACTCTAACACGGGCTTCGCCGCCAACAGAGAAAATCTCGATACAGCTGGAACGAAGGGGAGAGGGTCCCCAACCGTTCAGCCGGCGCAATCCAGGGCGGCTATGCCGACCGTTTCCACCGAGGTAGCGAAAGAAGCCGCTAACGGCTTGCTTGCTTGATTTTACCCGCCGGCCCGTTTAAGCTGAGCCCAATGCCATCCATCCGCAAACCGCCGCATGCCGGTCACGGGTATTCGCGTTGGAACCTTTGTTTTTGTGCGGGATCTCCTATGAAAAACAAACCAGGTCGGCTTACAACCTTCTTCGGGTTCAAGGCGCGTTGCTCCTCTCTCCGCCGGCCGTGGTTTTGTATCGACCTGAATTCAGGGCGTATCGATTTTTAACGGTGAGGCCCAACGATTTTGACTGATCCGACCCTTTTGTTTGGTACCGTCTTCCGCTTGGCGGCGATGTTCGTCCTTTCGGTGATCCCGGCGGGCGGTGTTCGGCTATGGGCCCAAAGCAACTTTACCTGGTCGAAAACGCGGTTAACCCATCTGGGTCTCGACGACAATCTGTCACACCGCACCGTCTACAGCGTCACCCAAGACCGCGACGGTTTTTTATGGGTCGGTACCCAGAACGGGCTCAATCGCTACGACGGCTACACCTTCACCACCTTTTACCACAACCCGGCCGACCCAACCTCCATCGCCGGAGACAATGTCAGTTCCATGGCAGAAGACCAGCAGGGCGTTTTGTGGATTGCAACCTGGGGTGGCGGGCTCAATCTTTTTGATCCCGTCAAGCAATCGTTTTCGCGCGTTCGGCTCAGCTTCGCAAACGGGGACCCAATCCAGCGTGTCCAAAAGTTGTACCGAGACCGCGCCGGCCACATTTGGGTGGGTACTTACGCCGCCGGCGTCATTCGCATCAATCCCAAAACCATGGAAGAAACGCGTTTCGGCTTGGAGCCGCCCGGTGTAAATCAACCCGCGCGCGTTTGGGACATGGTTGAGGTGGTCGACAACACCTTCTTCATGGCGACCAACTCCGGCTTATGGCTGCTCGACAGCCAAAGCGGTCGCGCACAACAGGTTTCCGCCGCGGGGCCCATGGCCGAAGAACTCAAAAGTGCCCAGATCCGCGCCTTACATTTGTCTGAAAATCAATATTTGTGGATCGGTACCAACCGCCATTTATTCCGCCTCGATATTCGCGACCGCAGTTTGGTGGTGCAGCAACCCCTGCGGGAAAACGGTGTGCCCCTGGAAGAAACCAACTTTAACGAAATTACCGAGGATCCCACCGGAAACCTGTTGGTTGGCACCTTGTACCACGGAATGTTCCGCTATGATCCACTCGACGGGCGCTGGCTGCAATTCCAGCACAACCGCTTGAACCAAAATGGGTTGCTTCACAATGACATCCGCGCACTTTTTGTGGATCGCAACGACGTGCTCTGGATCGGAACCCGTGGCGGCGGCTTGAGCAAACTCGACACCAAACGCAAAAAGTTTGATGTGTACCGCGCTCAACCCAATGAACCGAACGCGCTACCAAGTGAAGCTGTTCGGGCACTCGCGCCCACCGCCGACGGTGGGGTTTGGGTTGGCACCCTGGGCGGTGGTTTGTGTTTCTTAAATCGAAAAACCGGAAAGGTGACCGCTTACCTACCTGAAAGCGGCAACCCGCGCAGCATCAGCAATGCCTGGGTGATGGCGCTGGAGAAGGACCCGGCCGAACGGCTTTGGGCGGGAACCAACGGCGGGGTGAATCGTCTCGATGAAGACGGCGGTTTCACCCGCTTTCAACACGATCCACGCAATCCCAACAGCCTCATCCACGATCAAGTTCAAAGCTTGGCCTGGCTGGACGACGCGCTGTGGATCGGGACCACCGGTGGCTTGAGCATCCTTAGGGACGGGCGTTTTACCAATTATCCCAACGGCGACAACAGCAACCACGGCCTGGGCGGCACCCGTATCTACGATATCCACCGCGATCGGGAAGGTCAGGTTTGGCTGGCAACCGCACATGGCGGGTTGATTCGCTATCGCCGTGAATCCAATGACTTTCGGAGTTACCTCCCCAAACAAGAAGACCCGGCCGGCATCAGCAATGCCACCATTCTTTGCCTCGGCGAGAACAGCCAGGGGATTTGGGCCGGCTCCTTTGGCGGCGGCTTGAGCCTGCTTCCCTGGGGTGCCGACACCTTCACCCACTTCAGCACCGCCGACGGGTTGCCTAATAATATTGTTTACGCCGTGCTCACGGACCGCGCCGACCGCCTGTGGATAAGCACCAACAAAGGCCTGTGTCGCTTCGATCCCGAGTTCAAAACCTTTCGTAACTACAATGTGGCCGACGGCCTCCAGGACGAATTGTTTAGCGTCGGTGCCTATGCCGTCGGCCCCACCGGCGAGTTTTTCTTCGGGGGCATTGAAGGATTTAACAGTTTTTACCCTAGCCAAGTCCGCGATTACGGTTCGCCACCCAACTTGGCGCTTTCCGAGTTCCGGGTCATGGATCGTACCCTCGCCATTCACCCAACCCGGCCGGAGAAAATCACCCTTCCCGCCAACGAGAACTACTTGTTTTTTGAGTTCGCCGCCCTCGATTTCACCTCACCCGAGCACAACCGGTACCAATACATGTTGGAAGGCCTGGACGAAACCTGGTCGCGCCCCGACCATCGTCGTAGCGTCAACTACGCGGCGCTTGCCCCCGGCAACTACCGCTTCCGCGTGCGTGCCGCCAACCACGACGGCATCTGGAACGAGGAGGGGCTTGCCGTTCGCATCCGCATTAACCCACCCTTTTTCTTGGGCAAGTTGGCCGTGGTGCTCTACTTCCTGCTCGGCGCCGGTTTGATCGCCGGCATCGGCACCTTGATCGTCCGCAAACGAAGAGAGAACGAGAAAATCTCCGAAATGCTCGAGGCACGCCGTCACGCCGAGGACTCCAGCCGCTCTAAAAGCGCGTTCCTGGCCCAAATGAGCCATGAATTACGCACACCGCTCAACCACATCATCGGCTACAGTGAAATTCTGGAGGAAGAAGTCGACGACGGTGTCGAGGATCGTGCCTTGCGCAAAACCCTCAACACCGATCTTGCCAAAATCCGTTCCGCCGCTTTTTACCAGTTGTCATTGATCAACAACCTCCTGGACTTCACCAAAATCGAATCAGGTGAGGTGCCCCTGCTCCTGGAACGTTTTTCCGTGCGTGAGATGGTGGAATCCGCGCTCAGTCAGGTGCGGCCCCTGCTCAAGAAACAGGCCAACCACCTGTTGGTTGACTACGAACCCGCGAATCCCGGCTTTATGGTGGCCGACATGATCAAGCTACGCACCGCCTTACTCAATGTCCTCAACAACGCCAATAAATTCACCAACCGCGGTCAAATTCACCTCCGTGTGACCCGTTCCATGCGGTCACGCGAGGAGTGGGTCACTTTTGAAGTAACCGACACCGGCATCGGGATTAAGGAACACCAAATTGAAATGTTGTTCCGCGAGTTTACGCAGATTGAAGACCACAATCGATACGGCGGCACGGGTTTAGGCCTCTACATCACGCGCTGTTTTTGCAAGATGATGGGGGGCGGGATTGATGTCAAAAGCCAATACCGCAAAGGAACCACCTTTACCATGGAGATTCCGGTGTTGGTCGGAAACGAGTCCAAAACCATCAGTTTCCCCGACGAAGGATGACCCAACCGCCGCGGTTTGCGACTTTCTCCTCGCCGTCAGGGAACCGAAAAGGTAAGATGGAAGCCAATTTCACGATGCTGTGGCCGGCGATGAAACCACTAGGCGTGTACCCGAGGTTGTCTCAAAACCGTCGGGCCGACAATTCAACGGCCGAAACACCGCGATCCGCTGATCCGGCGTTTCCCAACACCTGTTTATCCGATGTAACGCGTTCACCTCGGCAACGGCTTTCTGTACCGAGTTTCAAAAATGTTCGTTTTTACGTTGCGGCAGCTTGTCTATGGCTCTTTCATTTGATGAGCCCGGCCTACTTCGCCGGCCCCGAGCTTAAATCGAGCCATTTCACCCGGCTTGATTTGGAACAAGGGTTGTCTCACAATTACGTTTGGTCGATTTGCCAGGACCGAGAGGGATTTCTTTGGTTCGGTACCTTGCACGGGTTAAATCGCTTTGACGGTTATCGCTTTCGGACCTTCTACCATCAGCCGGGCAAGAAGGGCGGCCTCAGCGACGACAACATCAGTCATCTCGAATTAGATGAAGACGGTCGGTTATGGATCGCCACCTGGCGCGGTGGTATGAATGTGTACCATCCAGAAAGTGAAACCTTTGAGACCTTTCGGCACGATCCCACGAACTTGAACAGCCTTTCCAGCGACAAACTTCAGGTATTTGAGCCTGCCGGTGACGGCGCATTTTGGATTGGAACCGTTGGTGACGGCATCAATCTCCTCAACTACCGAAATAACCTCATAACACGTTTTGATCCAGCGCTTTTGCCAGGCCCTCGCGTTTGGGCGATCCAAAGGGACGGGCCCGATAAAGTGTGGATTGGCACGGACCGCGGCCTCTCGCTTTATGATCGCATCAGCAATACCTTTACCACCATCCAAGACCCGGACGATCGCTTGGATTTCCAGCGCGAGGTCCGCAGCTTACTTCTCGACCAGCGCGGTAACTTATGGATTGGCAGTAACCAGTATCTGGCGGTACGCAACCGCGAAACCGGGCAACTCACCGAGATTCCGCGTCCCGAGGTGGGGCCCAACCAGCCAAATCAGTATACCGTCACCTCGTTGTTCCTCGACCACCATAGTCGTATTTGGGCGGGCAGCAAGTTTGGCGGCCTTCACCTCTACAACAGCGACCGCAATCTTTTGGTCGAATACCAATCCAATCCGGTGAATCCTTATTCGCTGAGCCACCACGACGTCCACGAAATTTTCGAGGATACCTCCGGTAATCTATGGGTTGGAACCAAAGGCGGCGGCATCAACCAACTCAACCTGCGCCCGCGCAAGTTTCGCAACCTGTTCCACGATCCTCGTAAGCTGAATTCATTAACCTTCGGGAACATTCGCGGCGTGACCACGGATCAGCAGGATCGTTTGTGGATCGCCTCTTACTCGGGCGGCATCGACCGCTACAATCCCGTCACCGACACCTATACCCATTACCGGTCGGACCCCGACGATCCAGTGAACGGCCCCCTTTTGAACGATTTACTCTCCGTGCACTGTGATCGGCGCAATCGCATATGGGTGGGCAGTGATTACGGGGTGGCCGTGCTGGACGCGGAAACCGACACCTTTGTTCGGGTTGAGATTGACCCGGACATCCCCCACATTGCCGTCCACGGCATCCACCAAGAACCCTCCGGCCGAACCTGGCTCGCAGGAGACCACGGCATTTACCGCGGCGACGGCACCAACTTTTCGCAGTTTACCCATCCTCAGCCGAGCTTTCAGCGGTTGAATGACCGCAACCGTTACTATTCGATTTACGAGGACCGCGAGGGTTGGCTCTGGTTTGGGGGTACCAACGGCGCCATGCGTTACGATCCCATCGACGAAAACACCCTGATCTACAGCCGCGACTTTGGCGACGTGCGGATTCCCGCGCGCACCGTGTACTCCTTCTATGACGACGATGATGCCTGGTGGCTGGGGACGCGTGGGGGTGGGCTGGTTCGCATTGACAAAGAAACCGGGGCCGTGCGGAACTGGCGTGAAGAACAGGGCATTCCACGTGGTACGGTGAACGCGGTAAGCGGTGACAGCCGCGGTTATATTTGGTTGACCACCAATCGCGGATTGTCCCGTTTCGATCCGGTCGGGGAAGAGTTTCGCCATTTCGATGTGGTCGACGGTTTGCGCAATACCCAATTCGCCCAAAACGCCATCCACAAAAGCAAGCACGGCTGGATCTATGCGGGCGGTATTCTGGGGGTCGATCAGTTTTACCCGAATCGCATCTCCGACGACGGGTTCATTGCGCCGGTGGTCATCGCGGGTGTGAAAATCAACGATGTGCCATACGAAAAACGTCTGTATGACGGCGACGCGCTGGATCTGCGCCATGACGAGAATTTTGTTTCCATTGAGTTTGCCGCTTTGGATTACACCCGACCAGAGCTGAACAAATACCAACATTTCCTAGAGGGCTTCGAAAGCGGCTATCGGCAAGAAACCACGCGCCGTTTTGCTTCTTACTCAAATCTTCCACCGGGGGAGTACACCCTCAAGGTCAGAGCATCCAACCACGACGGGATTTGGAACAACAACGAAGTCGCGGTCAAAATCCGCATTTCGCCACCCTATTATTTATCGGGTATGGCCGTCACGCTGTACGTCCTGCTGTTTCTGGGTTTATTGGTGCTGTTCATCCACCATCAGCGCGAGCAGGAACGCCAACGCGCCAGGGTTGAGTTGCTGACGGAACAGCAAAAAATGGCCGTCGAAGCCAGCCGTGCCAAAAGTGCCTTTTTGGCGCACATGAGCCACGAATTGCGCACCCCGCTCAACGCCATCATCGGGTATAGCGAACTCATCGAAGAAGAATTCGAGGATGCAGTCAATGCCTTGGACGTGGTCGACGATGCGATGGTGGATGTGGGTCGCATCAAATCGGCCGCGCAGTACCAGCTCTCCCTGGTGAACAACATCCTCGACCTAACCAAAATTGAATCGGGAAAAGTGGATCTGTTTGTAGAAACCTTTGATGTCCAGCAGTTGGTCGACAATGTCTTGGATCACATTCGTCCAGTATTGGCAAAAAACAACAATAGTCTTACGACCGTTTTTGAACCCGAATGTCTTGGAAAAATGCGATCCGACATGACCAAACTACACGGTGTCTTGCTTAATTTGGTGACCAACGCCAATAAGTTCACCGAGGCCGGTTCGCTCACCGTCTCTGTCAAACGCGAGACACAGCCGGGCGGTGATTGGCTCATTTTTTCGGTGCGCGATACCGGTATTGGGATGAAAGCGGAAAAAATGAACAAACTGTTCCGCGAGTTTTCACAGATCGAAGACCACAACCGCTATGGCGGCACCGGGTTGGGTTTGTACATCAGTCGGTATTTCTGCCGGCTGATGGGCGGTGACATCTCGGTGGCCAGTGATTTTGGCAAGGGCTCCACTTTTACGTTTCAGTTGCCCGCGGAAGCACCGGGCGACGGATTGGGCCGGCAAGGCGAGCGTATTATCCACTTTTCAGAATTCAAGTCCCACGAGAGCGAGGAATCCCTCGACGAGGTGTTGGCCAACGGGATATCGGTTCGCTAGATTGGGATCAGCCGGCGCCGCCGGCGAGGAATCCCTCGACGAGGTGTTGGCTGACGGGATATCGGTTCGCTGGTTTCGGGTGAGCCGGCACGACAAGCAAACATTCCTGCTTCAGGCAGCTTAGGCGGCGGCCATCCGCGGTCGGAAAGCCACGCCAAACCCGCTTTCCTTGCAAAGAATACGTCGCGAGAAGCTGAAAGCCTTATGAGTACGAAGATTACGACCAAGCCACGGCACAGGGCTTCGACCATTCGCGGGGCCGTCCATTCGCGGGGCCGATCTTTTGCGGGGCCGATCTTTCGCTGCTCCGACCTATCGGGGTCCGACCTATCGGGGTCCGACCTATCGGCGTAGCAGCTGAGGCGAAGGCAGCTCGACCAGGTAAGGCGACCGGGCGCCCCGCGGAAGGCAAACCCTCGTAATTGCATGGGTTCCCCCACGGAAGAATTCCTTGAACATAGTGAGCTAATACCAGATGCCGCCTGCCGGCTGCTCGCAACGGGACGAATACTCATCTCGTAACCTAAACAGGGCCGGCGCGAGGGATTTTCGGTAACAATCTGGAGCGAAAGCGCTTGGCGTAAGGCTGCCAGCCGCCCCCGTGGGCCCTGAGCATTGTTACGTGCCGTTGCAGTCCAGAGGTTTTCCGGAAAACGCCACGCATCAGCGCTTCCTAAGCGTTGTGCCTCTCGCGGCGTTGGCTTCCGTGGTATGCCGAGATGTTGGGCTCTGGGCTTGACGGTAAAGGGGAATCTCGGGTGCCACCGTTTTCTTTTTTGAACCGGGCATCCTCCGGCCTAGCGGCCGCTGCAACAGCCGTGTTCAGCTGGGGCATTGCCCCCTCAAAAACCTTCTTTTTGTGAAAGGCTTTTGAGGAGAAAAAATACTGTTGGGATTGAGGTCCGCGGGCGGCAGTGTGCACAGCCCAAGCGTGAAAAGGCGTTTCAGTGGGCGGGCCTAGGCAACAGCAGAAACAGCGTTAATTACAAGAAGCCGATAACTACGGCCCTCGCTACCCGGCTGGAATCTCGCCGCGCATCCTTGACCCAGGTGGGCCCAACCCGCCGAGGAACCATACGGCCGACGGGTGGGTGGCCCACGAACAATTTCCCCCGGCCTCCATAGTTTTTCCCACCTTATTATTTGTATCAAGGACCGCGTCGGGAAAAATTCACAACCGTCCAATCGAGCAACCTCGGCTGAGTACTTTCAACTTTAGTCCGCGCTTGCGCGAGATTGGCGCGGCTCAACCTTTTGGAAACCCCGTGTTTCTTTGGTAAATGCTGATTGGGGAGGTTTTTCCTTCTCGAATCGCGATGTTTTCTTGGAAAACGCTTCTGTCATTGCTGAACCCAAGCAGCTCGGCAAATTCCCGCATTGTTGATGCAAAAGTTCTCTTCCTTCGTTGAAACAACTGCGATTACGTAGGTTACTTGACGGCACCTTCGCAAACCAACGGTTGAACAGCCTCGCCGGTGCGCTGCCACGCGGAAAGGTCCGCCCCGCGAAAGGTCCGCCCCACGAATAGTCCGGCCCGCTTGTTTGCCCTTGGTCGTAACCCATGTATTCACGGCGTTTTCAAAGCTTGGCGACGAATTCGGGTGAGCACCGCGAGTAATCAGCAGGTTTAAACTTGTCCTGCCGATGGATTCCGCGCACGATCATTCTTGGCGGTCAGCGACTTTCTTGGCGGTCAGCGACTTTCTCGGCTCTGCCCGCAAGCTTGTCAGCAGGGAAGATGGAGCAAGCCCACGATGTCATCTTTTCCACTACGAGACACACAACGCTTGGTCAAGTGCGCCAGAAAGGGGCGTTTGGGAACGGATGTTTTCCGTTTCTCAGGGTTGTGGAACCGTGCCACCTTGCCGTTTCCGCGCGGTGAATAGGGGCCGGCTCGCGCGAATGTCTTGCCACTTATCCCAATGAATACCTGGAAAGCGCGGGCAATGAACCGGGGACTCTTGTCCGAGTTGCTGCATAAATAACGAGAAAAGTGCCCTCGCATTTCAACAGAGGGGCGAGGGCACTTTTTGTTTTCGTTGAGAAGAATCCCAGGCCGCTCACGGGCCAAGACTACCCACCTCGCACATAAAGTCTTGCTCAGCGCTCCAGAAAGAACCGGTAAGACTTTTGTCCTTCAGGAAACCCTATAAAGTCTTGAATGGGTTCGCCATGATTTTCTCCGTGCCTTTAGGTAGATAATGTCTTACGTGGTTCGCGGCCGAATCTGGCGTAGAGCACGGGCACCACGATCAAATTCAGCAAGGTTGAGGTGGTCAGGCCACACAAAATCACCACGGCCATCGGCGCCTCGATCTCTCCGCCCGGCTGACCGGCTTTCATCGCGAGGGGGACCAGCGCCAACGCCGCGCTCAGGGCGGTCATCAAAATAGGGGCGAGGCGCTCCAACGCCGCGCGTTCCACGGCCTCTCGCAAACGGGTGACCCCTTCCATCATCATGAGGTGCTGAATGTGGGAGACCAGAAGAATACCGTTGCGAGTTGCGATACCAAACAAGGTAATAAACCCAATCACCGCGGCGATACTCAAGGTCCCACCGCCAAGGTACACGCCCACCACGCCGCCGATCAGGGCGAACGGCAAGTTCACCATCACCAGCAAGGCATCCCGTACCGTACCCAGCGACCAACACAACAACAAAAATATGCCGGCAATGACCGCCACCCCGAGCAACGAAAGGGTACGGCCGGCTTGAACCGCGCTTTCGAACTGACCGCCATAACTGATATGGGTGCCGACCGGGCGCTGAACATCGCGGTTTACCGCCTCCTGGATGTCTGCCACCACATGGCTTAAATCGCGACCGGCGACGTTGCACATCACCACGATTTTGCGCTGCACGTTTTCGCGGCTAATGGTGTTCACCCCGGTGGTTTTGCGGATATCGGCCAAAACGTGTAAAGGGACATGGGCCCCGCTCGGCGTCACCACGGTGAGTCGTCGCAATCGGTTCACATCGTCACGCGGTGCCTCGGCCAAACGAACCACCAAATCGAACGCGGCACGACCCTCGAGCACCCGTGAAACTTCCTGACCGACAAACGCTGTTTCGATGGTTTCGCTCACCGCATGAACGGTTAGTCCGTACCGTGCGATCGCCTCCCGGTTGAGGTTAAACGCCACGTAGGGAATCGGGGCCTGCTGTTCCACCGACAAGTCCACAACGCCGGCGACCCCTTCCATCGCGGTTTTGACCTGTTGCGCCAATCGCCGTAACGCGTGCAAGTCCTCACCGAAGATTTTGACGGCGATGTTGGCGCGGGTCCCCGAAAGCATGTGGTCGATGCGGTGGGAGATCGGCTGGCCGATGGTGACGTTCGTGCCGGGGATGAGGGCGAAGTCGTCCCGCAAGGCGGCTAAAAAGGCGTCCTTCGAACGTTCCGTCGGCCGCAATCGCACGTCGATTTCCGAGGCGTTCACGCCTTGGGCGTGTTCGTCTAATTCAGCACGCCCGGTACGGCGGGCGGTCGAAACCACCTCCTCGTGGCGAGCCAACAGGGTTTCGACCATGCGCCCAACGGCGTCCGATTCCTCCAAGGAGGTCCCTGGCAATGTCACGGCACTGATGGTTAAGGTCCCCTCGTTGAAATCGGGCAAGAACGAACGCCCCGTGTTTGCTAACCAGATGACGGCGGCGACGGTCAACAGCAAGGCGGGCAAGGTGACCCGTCGCCATGCGGGCAGCAGCCGTTGCAAAACCGGACGATACAGTCCTTTAAGCCAAGCGATCACCCTGCCGTCGTGCGCCCGTTCAAGCGTCTTCCGACGCGTCAACCACAGGGAACACAGCACCGGGGTCACGGTCAGGGCGGTCACAAGCGAAGCCCCAAGCGAGACAATGTACGCCAAACCCAAGGGTTGCAGCAGCCGACCCTCCACGCCGCTCAAGAAGAACAACGGCAGAAACACCAAAACAATAATAACGGTGGCGAACACAATGGAAACGCGGATTTCGCGGCCGGCTTCAAACACCACGCGCAGCATCGGCTCCGGTGTCTCGCGGGCCGCATTCTCCCGCAGCCGACGCACCACGTTTTCCACGTCAATCACGGCATCGTCGACCAAGGCACCGATGGCAATCGCCATACCGCCAAGCGTCATGGTGTTGATGGTGGCGCCAAAGAGGTGAAGGGTCAGCACCGCGGCGGCAAGGGAGAGGGGAATGGCAATCACGGTGATGGTGGTCGCACGGCTGTCCACCAAAAAGACGAACATGACCAAAACCACCAACAGGGCGCCTTCCAGCAATGCATCGCGAACATTGGCGACCGCCACTTCAATGAAATCGGCTTGGCGGAACATATCGCGGGCCACGGTGACCCCTTCCGGCAAACCGCCTTGAATATCGTCGAGCACGCTGTCAAGCTCGGCCGTCAGGGTGAGGGTATTGGCGTCGGGTTGCTTTTGAATACCGATCACCACCGCGGCGCGCCCGTTAAGCGCACCCTCACCGCGCTTTAAAGCCGCACCCAGCCGCACCGAACCCAGGTCTTTCACCCGAACCGGCGCACCCTCGCGCATCGTGACCAGCGCCTGTTCCAAGTCGGCGGCGTCGCGGATCCGTCCCCAGCCGTGAATGAGGTATTCACGGCCGCCCTCGTGGTAAAACCCGGCCGAGGTATTTTGGTTGCTGCCGCGAACGGCGTCGACCACCTCGTTTACCGTGAGATTGAAGGCGAGCAGACGGTCCGGGTTGAGCAACACCTGGTACTGCTTGGTATCGCCGCCGATGGGCACAACCTGAGACACGCCCGGCACGGCAAGCAAGCGCCGTCGCACGACCCAATCAGCCAAAGTTTTGAGTTCTTGCGGGTCCTCGCCGGCAAGGGCGATAAACATGATTTCGCCCATGATCGACGAAACCGGTGCCATCACCGGGGGTTCGATGTCTTTTGGCAACGCTCCGCGCGCCAATTGGAGCTTTTCGGCCACAATTTGACGGGCGCGGAAGATGTCCATATCCCAATTAAACTCGACCCACACCACGGAAATGCCGACGCCGCTGGAGGAACGCACCCGACGCACCCCGGCGGCACCGTTGAGCGCGGTTTCAATCGGAAAGGTGATCAGGGTTTCGACTTCCTCGGGCGCCATTCCGTGGGCCTCGGTCAACACGGTGACGGTGGGAGCCGTCAGGTCGGGAAACACGTCGACGGGCATGGTCAGGGCGCGGTAGGCACCCCAGCCGAGCAGGAGCACGGCGGCGGCAAGCACCAGCGCGCGGTTCTTTAGGGACCACCACATAATGCTGTCAATCACGGCGCACCCCCGAAACCTGTCTCGAGGCAAAGGTGAAGGGCGAATGGTTTGTTGGTTTTCAAAATCAAGGCGCCCCCTTAGTGCACGTGGCCGTGATCGGGCACCGCGGTGGTGTTGCCGGCCAAATGCAGTTGGTAGGTCCCTTGGGTCACGATTCGTTTGACACCAGCCAAGCCGGAGCGGATGTGGGCGTGGGTGCCGTCGCGCTGACCGACCTGAACCACACGGCGCGAAAAAGTTTCACCGTTGATTTGGGCATACACCACGGTTTGTCCCGCTTCCTCCATGAGCGCGGCATGGGGCACGGCCCAGCCCCGCGTGGTGTTGCCGGTGCCAATCCAAGCTTTGACATGCATGCCGATTTTGAGAAGACCTTCCGCGTTGGGAACCTCGAAAATAACCGGCACCGTGCGCCGTCGTGGGTCGACCGAACCACCGACCACCACCAAACGCCCCGCCACCGCTTGATCCCCGCCAGGGGGCACGAACCAGGCGACCGCCTGTTCCGGCACGCGATGGATCTCGCTTTCCGAGACCTGGACGGTCAGCCAAACCCGTTCGAGATCGACCAGGTGCCAAAGGACCTCATCCTCCGTAACCAGCGCACCCTGCACCGCATGGGCCGCGACAATGGTGCCGCTAATCGGCGCGGTAAGCGCAATACCCCGTGCAATGCCGGCGTCATTTCCGGCTTGTAAGCGCGCGAACTGGGTTTGTCGCTGTTGCGCGGCCTGTTTCTCAGCACGGTGATCGGCCTCGGTCAGTTCGGCGCGTTGCAGGGTTTCAACCGCGGCCACCCCTTCGCGGTGTAACCTTTTTATCCGGGCCAGATCTTTAACCGCGAAATCATGATCCAGACGCGCCTGTTGCAGGGCCAGTTCAAGCGCCGCGGGATCCTCTGCTTCCTGAAAGCGCGGTTGCAGGAGGGCCAAGGGACGGCCTTGTTGGACCCGCCGTCCAAATTCCGGCCAGGTCGTGTTTCCGGCCAGCAACCTTCCACCCAAGGGGGCGTGAATCATCGCTTCGCCCCCGGAACGCGCCTCGATTTGCGCAGGCGCCTCGACGGCCTCGCGGAACACACGTTGGTTCAGCGGCTCTGATCGGAACGGCGCCAACCATTGTTGCTGTTTGAGGTAAACAATCTCTTCGCCTTCCTCGGCCGGCGCTTGCAGCATCTGATTCAGCGGTGAAAACAGGTTGAGCGCGGGCTGATTTTCGGCGCCCTCATCCGCGTGGTCGGCGGCATGTTGATCGGCGTAAACGGTAACTTTGTTTTGGGTTACGCGGCTGGGTGGGTCCCCGGCAAGGGAATAGGTCACGGACCAGGCACCCGCGCTTGCAGGGGTGGCCTCGGCGGTGTAAATGCCGGCTTGGCCGCCACGCGCGGCCTGAACCGCGACGGCGGCGCCTTCACCACGGGAAAGGCGAATCCCCACGACCGGCGCTTGTTCCGGTTGCCAGTCCGCCAGACGGGTGAGGTGGATGGTAAATTCAGCGGCTTGACCCGCGACCAGCGGGGGATGTTCTACAAAAAATTCGTGCTGTTCATTGTACAGCGTCACTTGGCGAACGACGGTGTCGTGACCGTGTCCGTGATCGTCATGAGCATGACCCTGATCGTCGTGGCCCTGATGATCCGCGCCGGCGTGATGACCGTGCGGCACATGGCTACATCCGACCAGAAACAAAGCCAAGCTCATGGAAAGAAAAAGCTTATCCATGAAACTCATACTCCTGTTTGATGTCGTTTTTACAGTTTAGACAACAAAAAACAGGGGCGGGGCGCGGGGCTGCCTGGTTGGGGAGACGCCATGGCGCGGGACGTCTTGATCCGAAACAAGGGTTTCCCAAGGCAGCGGCTCGGGCGCCACCAACAACAGGGGCTGCTCGAGACATAAAACCGGTAAACCGAGTGAGACCGGTTCCGTTTTGCGCAAGGGGGCCGAGGTAATCTCGTGATCCTCGTCTGGGTGGACCGGGTGATCATCGTGGGAATGGGATGTGCCTGTTGTCTGCGCCAAAGCCCATTGCAGCAGGTCTTGCGGGGTCAAAAGACGCGTTTCGTGGTGGTGCCCCCCATGGGCTAAGTGATGATGATCGGCGGCCTTGTGATGGACCAGCCAAGCCTGCACCCCAAACAATAGGGCGATGGTGAGCCAGGCGGTAGCTGATTGTTTGCGGCCGGTAATCATCAGGTTCCCTCACAAAAAGTGTCACAAATGCGACACTCCTCATCCTAACGCAATCAGGGAGGTTCGGGTTGCCATTTTTTTTGCACTTTCGCCAAAAGAGCTAAAGTATTGCATCGCAATTGATTAAATAAAATGGATTGACCCTACCTCGTTGTTAGCCTGGGATTCCTTGATCGGTGCCGCTTGACACCACCAAGGATCCACCTTAGATTTCAGGCGAGGTTTGCGCCTCCTCTGCGTGCACGGACTCGAAACCAAAACGCAAAGGAGCTATTTATGCGCAAGATACCCACTCTTTTTATTCGGGACGCTCGTTTTAAAGTCACGGAAGGGCCCCATCCCGATTGCCAATGGGTTTTGGACGGCGAGGGCCGTGCTACTGAAAAACTCGATGGCACCAACCTTCGATTAACCGTTCGCGCGGGTCAGGTGGTCCGCGTCGAGAAACGACGTAACCCCGGCAAAACACAGAAAGCACAAGGCATTTTCGAGCCTTGGTACGTCGATGCAGACCCTGAGGCGCCCGCGGATCGTTACCTGTTCGAGGCGGTCCAACATACCGATGTCTCTGCCTGGCCGGACGGCGAACATTCAGCCGAGGCGTTGGGACCCAAAATTCAAGGCAATCCCTTAGCCCTAGATCAACACCGATGTGTCGCCTTCGACCTTCACGCCCCGGTTTATGCCGAGGTGCCCCGTGGTTATGATGGGCTACGTGAATTTTTACGCGAATGCGAAAGTCTGTTCCAGCCCGGAGCCTTGGCCGAGGGGTTGGTGTTTCATCATCGCGACGGCCGCCGCGCCAAGATAAAACGCAAAGACTTTGATTGGTAGTGATTCGTCCCAGCCGAACAGGGATAGGCTGGACACTGTTAACGGGTTAAAAGCGAAACCAAGCGCGGTTCGCGGGCTATTTCGGCCCTGGCCGCCTCGGGATCCCAGCCACGGGCGGTTAACACCGCGCGGGTAATCAACCGTTCACTTCTTACCGCCGCTCGGATTTTGTCGTCCAGCGGCGTTTCGGCTGTTTGCCCGAGCGCGCGGTGCAGCGCGTCCTCCGCCTGTTGGCTGGAAACCACCGCCAAATCCGCGATTAGGCCGATACCGCGATGCCACAACTTCTGATTGGAGATGCGTAAATCGACCATGCGGTTACCGAGCACCTTGCCGTAGGCCACAAAAGCCAGGGTGGATAGCGCGTTGCATTGCCATTTGAACCACAGATCGCGGAGGGGTCCCATAAGGGTACCTGCATCGAACAGATGGGTAGGGAAGGGGGGCAATGATCGGATCGCATCCGCCGCCAGGTCCTTGCGCCACGCGGCCAAAGCCGGATCAGCTGCCGCGCCCGCCATCCAAACAAAGCCGTCCTCGACCCGAGCCCGCCGCTGATAGGCGGCCAAATCGTGGTCGGTCCCGTCAAAGTCGGGCAACTGTTCGGCCAACCCCGCGCAAACGGCTTGCACCTGGAAGGGTTGGGCGCCAAAGGTCGGCGGACACTCGCTGGCGTCCAGCAGCGCCATCGGCGCCGTCTCACCGGCCGCCACATAAGTTAAGGATCCGCCGCGTTTCAAGGTTTCGCCGGCCCAAGCGACCACCTCGCCCAGCGATTGTCGCTGCAGCTGTTGGAGCAACACCTGGTATTGCGCCAACCGCGCCCGAATACGACCGGGAAAAGCGAGCCCGTCCAAAAGGATTCGGGTCGCGCTGCCGCCTTTCATGCGGGTGGAGCCCGCGATGGGTTCCGCGCCAATCATCGGCGTTAACACAAAGGCATCGGCGTCGGTCGCCAAAGCCGCGATCAGGGCACGCATCGACCCCGTTTCGGGCGGCAATCCGGGCAAGGTTCGGTCGACAGCGGTATCCGGCGGCGTAAACCCCAAAACAACCGTGGTGGTATGTGCACGGCGGCGACACAAAGCAAGCTGACCGGCGACATAAGCCGCTGATAGACCGCAACTTATGCCGATGTAAACCACGGGTCCGGGACCCGCCAGCAAGGGTGCGATATCGGCCTGACCAACGGCAACGCTGTCTTCGACCACTTCCTTGGCGTGGTAATAGGCGGCCCATCCACCGGCCAACAGCCCGTGAACCTTGCCCGCCTGCGACCCGTAGTTCCGCGCCCACTGGGTCGCGGCCAAACAAGCCAGCCGCCCGCTGGTCCCGGCCCCGGCGAAAATCACGCGGCCCTCGGGATCGGCCGTTACGGTCGCAATCTTTGCCGCCAAACGTTCTAAATCGGCCAAAAATGCGGGGTCCAAAAGCCCGGGTCCCCAGGCATGTTCCTCGTACAGTTCCCGCTCGGCTTGGAACAGGCAGGCCAAAGCCGCTTCCGGGGTTTGTTGGTCCAGGTGTTCGGTCAAGGGATGAATCTGTTCGGTAACCCGCTGCACCCCGGGATTCACGGGCGCACCAACCGAAACACCTGATCGACCATCTTTTGCTGCACATCGAGGTGGTCGCATCCCTCGCGACGCTGGGCTTCAATGTTCAGGTAACGCAGGCCGCGTTTTTCCGACAAGACCGACAGCGAGCCATCGTCCTCATCGGGATCCACCGCCACCCGCGGATGTTGCAGCACCAAGTTGTAACCCAAACGCCTGAGTTTCTTGAAATCCCGCTTCTTGGTGATGAAAAAGAGGTCGTCCTCATCGTGGGTGCCGTGGTGCAGCTTCAAGATGTAACCCGCGCCGGTATCCAGCTTCTTCTGGTAACGCACCATCGAAACCGTGCCGACCCCGCCTTTGCCGTCGTCGTCGAAGCCGTCGGTATTGTTGTGAACCGCGATAATGATGGAGCCGCGCCGCAAATCGTTCATGTGGCTTTTGATAAAATCACCGACCGCTACCGCCCGTGCCACGGCTTGCGCCAAAAGCGCGGGCTGCTCTTTCAGCCCCGGATTCTCACGGCGCAGGGAGCTTTCGGCCCCGACCGGGGTAAAAATGCGGTTGGGATCGACCTCGTATTCGGCATCGCCCACCTTCAAAAACAAGTGACGTTGCCCACGTTGCCGCAAAATCAAAAAGCAGCCGCCCTCTTTCAGGACCTTTTTGGCGAGGTAGTCATTGACCACCTGTTCGTTTTCGTGGGGCGCCAGGAAAAACACCCGCGTCGGTCGGTCTGGTTTTTGAAAACGCTCCAGATAAATGTCGGGTTGATCGGGGAAGGGGAGACGCTCCCCACCGGCAACCAGCAGTGTCGTCAGCACAGAGCACAGCAGAATGTTCATGCTTCTCCTCTTCCTTAAGGTGTTTCACTTCGCAACGAATCGTAGAGCACGTCGGGTTGCGCCAGACGCGAGTGGGACAAGGGAACCGTTTCGCGAATGCGCAGATCCAAACCGCGGCCCGCTTTGCGTTCCACCGTCAGCGCCATTTTGTGAATTTGCGAGAGCCTCCAGGTGCGGAAGGCCCAGCGTTCCGGGTTGTCGTTTTGTTTCGGGACAATGTCGATGCCGATTTGCGGGGGCGGCCCCAGCAAAAAACTAAAGTCACCGAGCGGAATCGAAAGCCCCATGCCGCGCGCCTTGATATAAGACTCTTTGAGGGTCCAATAATCAAAGAATCGGTCCTTCTGCCGGACACGGGGCAAGGTATGGAGTTCGGCAACTTCCGCCGCCGAAAAGAAGCGGTCGGCAATCCCAACTTGGTCCCCGTCACGGGTGACCGTCTCCACGTCGATACCGATCTCGCGATCAAAGGTCACGGCAATGGCAACCAACCCCTTGGTGTGGCTGATATTGAAGTGCAACTTGGGAATATCGGGGTCCGGTTTAATATGTGGCCGGCCGTATTCATTGGTTTCAAACTGCCACATCGCGGGCTGGATGTGCGGCACGTACCGGGTCAACAGCGAACGAATAAAACCACGGGTCACCAAATACTGGTGGCGGTCCTTTTCGAAATAGAAGCGCTGCTGTTTTTTGGCTTCTTCCGGGTTGAGCCAACGTTTGTAGCGGGCCAACAAATCGGCGTCGGTGATATCGGCCGAATACGCCAGCCAAATGTGTATTTCGTCCGGCCCGCAGGTGAGCGGCGAGCCCCAGGTTTCAGAGACGGGTAGGGAAAACATCGGGTTCCTTTCTCGCGGCGTCGCGGCGACACCGCCTCGGGCATGATTCGCCCGCATTGCTTACAAGGCTTTCTGCTTCTTGCGACGAATCCTTGTAAGCAAGGCGGGTTAACCGCGTAAACCGGTCAGGGCTTTTTGGAGCATGTTGGTTTCGCGACCAAAGGGGGTCAAAATCGTAAAGGTTTCGCTTTGGCTTTGCGGACTCAGCCCGTACTTTACGAAGTTGGCCAAGGTCCCCGACGGACCCAGGTCCACATAACGCATGGCACCCTGGCGTTCCATCGCGGCCGCGGTTTGGTTAAACATCACCGGTTCGCGGCAGGCCCGCCAGAAATGCACCGGATCGGGCAGGTCAACACTTCCGCCGGCGACCCCGCTGTAAAAGGGCAGGCTCGGGAACTTGGTCGGCGGGCAATTGGCCAGGTAGCGCTCTTTGCCCATTTCGACAAGCGGAGAATGGAAACCGCGATGGACCGGTAGCCGTTGGCAAATCACGTCTTCCGCCGTCAGTCTTTGTTCAATCAGGTCCAGCCGCTCCGGCCGTGCCGTAATGCAAAAGTGATTGGGAAAGTTCACCCCGCCCAGCCAGCTGTCCTGGAACAGGTCGGGCCGTTCTTGCATGATCGCGGGATCGGCAAGAATCGCCGTCATTCCGGCCTCGGGCGCAACTTCCATGAACAATTTGGCCTGTTGGATCAGCGAGCGCAGGACCGCACCCAGTTCCATCACGCCCGCGTCAACCGCCGCGTTCCATTCACCCAGCGAGTAACCCATCACGTATTGCGGCTGAATCCCTTTGCTGCGCAGAAGCCGGCCCATGGCGTGACCGATCATGAAACAGCCGGGATGGGTGTGTTCCAAGCGATCAAAGGGCTCCGATTTCTTTTTGCCGGGATCGTACATCACATCAACAAGCGAAGTCCCGATTTCGCCGCGGACGATGTCGTCGCAGGCCAGCAAGGCCTGCTTAAAGGCCGGTTCTTTGTCGAACAATTCTTTTCCCATGTGAAAATACTGGGCACCCTGACCCGAATACATGAACACGATTGGTTTCATAGCCATAACTCCCTTGGTGATCGACCGCGTTGGTTCCACGCCGCGCGAGCCGCGCACGCGTTTTCTGTTTGCGGGTTAAAATATGCCCCAAGTTTAAACCGGAACTCAGGTCAATTTGAACCTTGCAGATTCAACCCTTTTTCCATAAGGAAGTTTCATGAATGTTAAACGCCTTTTTTTATGCCTCCTGGCGGCGGCTTGTTTCAGCCTAACCCTCGCCGAAGAACCCAAACGGCCCATGACCTCGGAGGACCTCTGGGCCATGGAACGGATCGGCGCCCCGAAGCTGTCGCCCGACGGTCGCTGGGTGGTTTATACCCAAACCGTTTTCAGCACCGACACCAATAATCGCGACAGCGACCTCTGGTTGGTCCCCAGCGACGGCACCGCGCCACCGCGCCGCTTGACCTGGCGCAAAGGCGGCGACAGCAGCCCGGTGTGGCGCCCCGACAGCGGAGCCGTTCTGTTTAAATCCAAACGCGGCGACGGCCCGTCCCAATACCACCTGCTCCCCATGAATGGTGGGGAAGCCCGGCCCTTAACCAATTTGCCGGTTAGCCCGTCCGCGGCCCAATGGTTCCCCGACGGCAAACGCCTCTTGTTTATGGCCAAAACCTGGCCGGACCTGAAGGACGATTTCGAGGCCGTCGCCAAACGTCTGAAGGAACAAAAAAACGACCCCACCAAAGCCAAGATTTCTAACTCTCGGTTGTACCGATACTGGGATCATTACCTCACCGACGGCTCCCGCAACCATCTGTTCGTGTTGGATGTCGCAACCGGCGAAGTGCGGGGTCTCACCACCGATCACGATTTAATGTTTCCCTTTTTCAGCCCCGGCGACAGCTTCGACCTTTCACCCGACGGCACCAAAATCGCCATGACCGCCATGAAAGGCGGGCCCGACTTCCAAGAAATCAATGCCGATGTGTTTGTGCTGGACCTCAACACCAACAAACTCACCGCCATCACCGCCGACAACCCGGCTTTTGACGCCGGGCCCGTCTTCACCCCCGACGGCAAGTCCCTGCTGTACCAACGCAACCAGCAAGTGAACATCGCACCTGACCGTGCGCAGCTCGTGCGCTACGATTTCGCCACGGGCAAATACGAAGCCATTCTGCGCGATTGGGAAGAATCCGTGGGCGGGGTAACCTTCACCCAGGACGGCAAAACCGTGATTTTTAGTGCAGGCCTCAACGGTCATACCCAGCTCTTTTCCGCCCCACTCAAAGGCGGCAAGGTCAAAACCGTTTTCGGCGAACACACCAACCTCAATCTACACGCCGCCGCCGGCAAGCTGGTGTTTACCCAAGAATCCATTGGTTTCCCCGCCCGCTTGCAGGTGTTGCAAGAAGGGGAGAAGACCCCGAAACTGCTGGCCGATCCCAATGCCGAACGCATGGCCGGCCTGGACTTGGGCCATTTTGAAAGCTGGACCTTTTCAGGAGCCGACAACGCCGAGGTCCAGATGTTTGTTGCCTTTCCCCCGGGCTTTGACGCCGAAAAAAAATGGCCCCTGGTTCACATGATTCACGGCGGACCCCACGGCGCCTTTATGGACCGCTTCCATTACCGCTGGAACCAAGCCCTGTTCGCGGCGCCCGGTTATGTCGTCGCCGCGGTGAATTTCCACGGTTCGACCGGTTTCGGAAAAGATTTCACCGCCTCCATTCTGGGCAACCACGCCGAAAAACCTTTTGAAGACATCATGAAAGCGACCGATGTCTTGATCGGCAAAGGCTATATCGACGCGCAGCGCATGGCCGCGACCGGGGGCTCTTACGGCGGTTACATGGTTTCCTGGATTTTGGGGCATACCGACCGCTTTGCCTGTCTGATTAACCACGCCGGTGTCTACGACTTGATGGGCCAGTTCGCTTCCGACTATACCTGGGGTCGTGCCAACAACTACGGCGCCGCGCCCCACACCGATCCCAACCGGATCGACCTGTATTCACCCAGCCGCTACGCCGCCAACTTCAACACCCCGACCCTGATCCTCCACGGGAAAAAGGACTACCGCGTTCCCTACACGCAAGGGCTAAACTTGCACGGGGTGTTAACCGCCAAGGGTGTGCCGTCGCGCCTGGTGGTTTTTCCCGAGGAAAACCACTGGATCCTCAAACCCAAGGCCGGGGTGCTGTGGTGGAAGGAAGTCCATGATTGGCTGGGCCACTACTTAAAACCCGGCTCCTAAGCCACCTGAAGGCACGTGAACCCCGCATGGCGATGTGCGTGCACCTTTGGCACACGCCGGATCAGCCCCGCCGAACATGGCGGGATGGTGGATCCTAGGCGAACATAGCGGTGGGGATCGAGGGCAAAGGGTGGCCGGTACTTGATCCGGTTCGTCCTGAAGGACGAACACACCCCCATCCCGGGCCCACCATTTATTTAAAATGTTCGCCGGCGGCGGACCACAACCCGCTGTCCTGTAAAGACTAACTATGGCAGCGAAGGGTCGGGCCCTTTGAAAAAGGGACCTACCCTGGGTCACCGCGGTTCCCCAAAAGCAGGCGCTGAAGGTGCCGGCAAAAGGGGGGTCACCGCGGTTCCCGAAACGCAGGCGCTGAAGGTGCCGGCAAAAGGGGACCACCGCGGTTCCCCAAAAGCAGGCGCTGAAAGTGCCGGCCCCGTGGCCGCTTGGAATTACCCCATTTAGATTTAAGGTGCCTCGGGATTCCCAAGCCACCTTAACCGCTCCCTTCAGAGACCCGTCCCGCCACACATCGCACGCCAAAAAAGAAGCGCCCTACCGCCGACGCGGCACAGGGCGCTTATTTTTTGTGGTGTCGTAAAGCGGCGCGCCTTAAGGCGCCAAACCCAAATGGCTTAAGAAGGCATCGCTGTTTGGTTGGCGACCCAGGAAGCTTTGGATCAGATCCATCGGCTCGCGGGTGTTCCCCATGGCCAAAACCTCGGCACGCAACGCTGTTCCGGTTTCGCGGTCGAAAATGCCCGTTTGCTCAAACCGGGAGAACATATCGTCGGCATATACCCGGCTCCACAGATAGCCGTAATAACCGGCCGCATACCCGATCAGGTGACCGAAAGAAGCCTCAAAGTGGCTTTCTGGAACCGGGTTAAACAGCGTGTATTCCCGCTGCAGTTCCTTCACCAACTCCGTGATGGGCCGCGCCGCATCATCCGCCGCGTCGTAGCGATCATGCAGCGTCATATCAATCGCGCCATAGAACATTTGCTGCTGGGCGTCGATACCGGAGTTCAAATGGCGTCCCGCGATCAGTTTGTTGATTAAATCCTCGGGCAACGATTCGCCCGTTTCCCAATGATGGGAAAGCTTGGCCAAAGAATCCGCTTGCCAGACCCAATGCTCCATAATCTGCGACGGCATTTCCACGAAATCACGCATCACCGAGGTGCCGGAGAACCCGGAGATGGGGGAAGTGGTGAGGATTTGGTGCATCAAATGACCAAATTCGTGGAACAGCGTTTCCACCTCGCGGTGGGTTAACAACGAAGGCCGCGTTTCATTGGGTGGGGTGAAATTGCAAACCAAAGCAGAAAACGGGGTGGCGTAACGGCCGTCCGGCTGTAACTTACCCGACTGAATATCGAAACAGGCCGCGTGGCTGTATTTGTTTTCGCGCGGGTGAAAGTCCAAATAAAACAGACCAACCCGTTTGCCATTCTCGCACACCTCGTAACCGCGAACCTCGGGATGCCAAACCGGCAAGGCGTCGTCGCGTTTGATCTCGATACCGTAGAGTTGCCGCGCCAATCCGAACAAACCGGCGAGGGTGTTTTCGAGCGGGAAATATTGTTTGACCTGCTCTTGGTCGATTTGGTACGCCGCCTCACGCAAAGCATTGGTCACAAACATTCGATCCCACACGGGGATGTGGTCGACCCCGGCAAAGTCACACAGCTTTGCGTAATCTTGCTCGGCTTTTTTCTTAATTTTGTCGCGCAGGTCCTCATAGAAGCCCCAAACCGTGGCGGGCGTTTTCGCCATCACGCTGTCCAGCTTGTACTGGGCATAGGTATCGTGACCCAAGAGCTTGGTTCGTTTCTGGCGCAAAATGAGGATTTCCTTCAAAAGCTCATTGTTTTCCGGGTAAGCGCGGTTCGTATACAGTTTATACAGGCGCTCCCGCAGCGAGGACGATTTGGCAAAAGTCATCACCGGCATGTAACAGGGTGACTGCGTATTCAGTTCGTAATCACCGTCTTCCGTTCGATAACGGTCCATGAAATCGTCGGGTAATCCATCCAGTTCCGCCTCAGGAACACGCAACGTTGGGTTGGCGGTCGAGATGTTTTTACTGAAGGTCAGCTCTTTCTCGCTGAGTTGATCATCGAGTTCTTTTAAGACCGCGCGATCCTCGGCGGAAAGCGCAAAACCATTCTTTAAATAATGATCCATCTCTTTTTCAAGAAACCTTGCCGCCACCGGATCGAGGGACACATCACCGGCATCGACCCGCTTCTGGAACGCAGCCAAGGATTGGAACAAAGCTTCATCCAGGGCCAGACCGTTCAAAAAAGCGAACAAATCTTGAACCGCGGCCTGGCAGGCCTCGCGAATCGCCGCGTCGGGATGGGTTTCGTTGAGTAAATAAAGCGGGGACAACACCCGACCAATGGCGAAGTTCATATCGTCCCGTTTCAGGAGGCGGCCATTCTGATCGTCATCAGCACTCGCCAAAATAGCTTCTTTTGCGACCTGGACGTCATCTTTCACACGCTGCGCCGCTTCCTGAACCCGTTCTGGGGTAACCGCGGCAAAATTAATCGGCTCCAGGGTGGGCGCGAAAAAGGGATTCATAAGACCTCCGCAATGTATTTGTCATAAGTGCCGCTTATTGTAGCAAATGGTTCGCCAGGTCCAGTAAGAAAGGATGATGTCGGCATGCCGACAAACACATCAAGACATAATAAGACTTTTGGTTTTCTTTTTTTAAACCCCGCAAACAAGACAGCGACTCACCGAGGGTGACCTGAAAAAGATGTCTTGTTTTTCAAGACGCAAACCCAAAACCACGCGCCCGCTAACCCAAGCAACCCGCGAAATGCTTCACGCCAGACCAAAGGACAACACTGATCAATCCATACGGCCCGAAAACCCCTGCTCACAACACACAGGGCCATGAAGCGGGTAAAATTCAGCGCAAAACCAGCCTTTCTGAAGCTCGCTCAGGCACGGCCACCATGGCATTTTTTCGCGTTAATCAAAGCCTTAAAAAGGGGAGAGGTAACCTGAAGAAAGCACCCTACACGACCTGCTTCTCAGATGTCACACGAGACCTTTAGTAAAACTTTATAGTTATCCATTTTTCAACTATAAAATCATAGTTAATAGTTTCAAATCAGGTCATCACACGGCAATTGAAAATACATAAAGTTAGGCATGCTAAATCACCAATAAAAGGTTGCTTTTTGGATTAACCTCTACCAAAACCTTAGGCTTTATAAAGCTTGCTTTCCACCAGGCATTTCGCAACTTGGGTGCAGTAGTTGCCGGCGAAACGCTTTAAAGAGGTGCGAGACAATGTCCTGGCTTGTCGCGAACAAGGACGCCTTGTTCCCACTTGAAAAAAACGGTGCTTCAGCCAGACCGGATCACGAAGCCCACCAAAACAAAGGAACGAAAACGACGGCTTGATTCAAGATTCGGCACCCTCGGACTCCTGAAACAAGGAATGCCGACTTCAGCCATAAAAGAACCTTTGCCAAAAGTCCACTGGTTAAGCGCACCTCATAAAAATGTTTTGCCGGATAACGACCGCTCCCCAACCGAGATAACGGGCTTTTCCACACCGCAAGATGATTTAGTCCGTGAGCACCGCCTTGCCGGCTTGGTAAAAACCTTCCCGGTCTACCGGGAGAACCGACCCTGTTTAGGAGAACGGTCTCTCGTTTCAAGCGTTAACGGGCGGGAATTCGCGTAATTTGCACATTCCACTTCTGGTTACCACGTTGCATCAGGAGATTGTGTCGCTGACCTGCCTGACCGGCCAAGGCGCGTTTGGCGGTATCCAGGCTTAAACCGGACAAATTACGACCGTCCACACTCAAGAGCCAATCACCTGCCGCAAGACCGGCGCGCGCGGCGGGTCCGCCGGGTGTAATGGCTGTAAGTCGCACATAACCGCCGCTAATTTCGTAGTTGAACCCAAAAATGCCTCTCGCGGCCGGCGCGGGTGCAGACCGCGGCGGGGCGACCCGAACCATGGTCAGGTTAAACTTTTGATTACCGCGTTGCATGGTCAAGGTACTGCGAACCCCTGGGCCGCCGCCAAGACGGGCATTGGCTTGGGGAATCGTTAAATTCGCCAGGGAATAGCCGTCAACGCTCAATAACCAGTCGCCCTGGAGCATGCCGGCCCGTGCGGCGGGGTAACCCGGCGTGACCGAACTAATGCGCAAATAGGCGCCTTCTTTAACCATATTAAAGCCAAAAATTCCGCGTACACCGGGGCCGGGGCCGGCCCCAGGGGGCGGGCGGGGCACCGGCGCGGGTCGATTGGGCGGGAGCGCACGGGTCAGGTTAACCGTAAACTGCTGCTGACCACGCTGAAGGATGAAACGGGAGGTTTTTCCAGGAGGACCCGCCATATAGGAACTTGCCTGCGTCGTCGTTAAACCGGCGAGCTGGTAACCGTCAACCGAGATAATCCAGTCGCCAACCTGGACGCCGGCGTGGGCGGCAGGCATGCCTTGATTCACGACCGTGATGCGTGCATAACCGTTCTCCATGGCATAACTAAAACCAAAGAGTCCTCGTTGGGACTGCGCCTGAAGCAGCGAGATCGGGGCCAAGAAAAAAAGTAACAACGCGGCAACATGTTTCATAAAGCCTCCCAAAGAACTTTATCGGTCTTTGACGGAATGCCTGAAATTTCAAAAGGAGGCCCATGGGGTTTTGGTGCGTGCCAACACAGGTCCCTTCAGGACCGCGGCTTCGGTAAATCGAAGCGACCCAGGGTTGCAGTCACTCCATGACCCCGGGCTGTAATAGGTTCTCGGTGCACCGGCCTGGGGCAGGGACAGCCATCCGTCGCCGGCTTGCGGCTTTTTAAACCAAACAAGAGTTGAATTCTCCTTGTTATCCCACGGGGATGAGCCTTTTTTAAGATTCTCGTCGACTTAAGCGCTAAACATCTGGGAACAATAAAGGTGCCTCCTCGGGACAAGGGAAGTGGCGTGGAATGAACACAACTTTACATAATATTCGTTATAGGCATTATTTCAGTAAGAAATAGGAGAGAGGTTTTTTCAAGATTTGGTTTCATCCAACCACATTCTCCCATCGCCTTGCTTGGTCGAGCCGCCTTCACCGTGGCGCTGCTACGCCGAAAGGTCGGCCCCGCGAATGGTCGGCCCCGCGAATGGTCGGCCCCGCGAAAGGTCGGCCCCGCGAATGGTCGGCCCCATGCGCCGTGGCTTGGTCGTCACCTTCGTACGCAAAAGGCTTTTTGCTTCTCGCGACGAATCCTCGTGAGAACCTCGGGCTAGGCCCGGATCAAAATTCGCCCATGGCTCCCGATACACCGACCCGGGTCGCGAACACCATCGTCGCATCCCGGCCAAACATTCGGGTTTGGCGACGCCTCCTCTCAGAGCAATGCGAGAAGATACTCAAGCGTGATCGCTAAAGCGGCCTATCTGTTTAGCGGGTGTTATCGCTAAAGCAGCCTATCGGTTTTGCGGGTGTTCGGACGCCCAACGCTCAAAGGTAAAGCACCTTCGGTACCCCGAGCCGCTCGACGTGCTCAGTGCCCTTACACCATTTTTTTCTTTTTTTGATTGTGACATCTTTGTCTCAAGCCTGGAGCGAAGTGGGGTCAAGGGTTCCCGGAAATGCGAGAAGCGTGACGGATCGCCGAAGGCGAACCGGCGCGATTTTCGCGTTGAGGACAACCCTTGAGGCCGCGTCGTGGAGGGCTTATGCTGGGATGTCACATTCAAAAAAACGCAACCTTCACCCGCAATACCCAACGTAGCGCTGCTACGCCGAAAGCCCTTCACCCGCGGCCGCGAACGCTCACGTCCCTGGGCGGATGTGGTTGAGGAAGCGCGCCGATTGGCCGGAATGGGTTTTAAAGAAATAGGTGCTCACCATCGGAAAAGAAGAATAATAGACCATAATTAGCGATGTGCGGTTTACCTGGTCTTGTTCGGTTCACCGAGAGGGATACGCAAAAGACACCCCTTTCGAAACCCAAGGGGCCGACGCGCGATACAGGCCTCCCCTTTCAAAGCGCCGACAATCAGCCCCGGGACCGGCCGATCACCACACATCTTCCAGCCAACCACCAGGCGCGTCGGGCGCGCGCCCGTCCCGTCATTGCGAAAAAAAATCGCCTTATTCAGCTTCGCGTTGCTGGGTTTTGAGGTCCGCCAATACCTGTTCAAGGGCTTCGATAAGCTCGTCGGCTTCAACCTCGGTCTTTTTGAACCGCATGGAAAAATTGAACGCCTTGTTACGCGGACGGTATTTGAAAACAAAAGGTTTGGCTTTGTCCTGTTTCTTGGCCGCGCGGCGCACCTCTTCCCTGCCCGCCCCTTGCGCGATCCGTTGAATCATCGCAAGCTGTTCTTCCAAGGTCTCGAGCCGTGCGACCCCAAGCAACATGGTTTTGGCCGTGATTTCGGCGGCAAGCGCCGCTTCGCGGACTTCCTCGGTCAGGTTGGTCAAGGTGAGCATTTCGGTGACGGAGGAACGGCTTTTGCCGATCTTTTTGGCAATATGCTCGTGGGTATAATTGAACTTCTTCAGCAGGACATGCAGGCCGTCCGCTTCCTCGAAGGGGTGCAAATCTTTACGTTGGAGATTTTCCACCAGGGCGATTTCAAGGATCTGGTTCTCATCGAGGTTTTTGATGACGCACGGAATCATCTCAAGGCCGGCGGCCGTGCTCGCGCGGAACCGCCGTTCACCGGAAATAATGCGGTAGCGGTTGTCCTCTTTGTTGACCAAAATCGGTTCCAACACGCCCTGTTCTTTGATCGAGAGCGTTAAGCTTTCGAGATCGCCCATGTCCTTGCGAGGTTGGTCCGGGTTGGGGAAAATTTGACTGAGCGGCAGGTTGCGACCCACCACCCCGCCGTCACGTTCGGTAATCAAATTATCGACATAATGGGCGCTGTGCCGCATCTTTTTGGTCGTCGGCAAGCCTCTTCTAGCTGACACGCTTGAGTACCTCCTCGCTGAGGTTCATGTACTGAACCGCGCCCGAGCTTTTGGGCGCAAATGTGAAAATGGATTCTTTGTAGGCGGGCGATTCTTCCAACCGCACATTGCGGGTAATTACCGTATCAAACACCTTGTTGCCGAAAACCTCGCGAATTTGCGCGAGAATATCGCGTCCTAGCACGGTTCGCTTGTCGTACATGGTAACGACCACCCCGAGTATTTCGAGGTCGGGATTGGTGCGTTTTTTGATCTTTTCCACCGTATCGAGAAGGTCGTCGGTACCTTCCATCGCGAAGTAGGAAGACTGAATCGGTACCAACACATGACTGCTGGCAACCAAGGCGTTCACCGTCAGCAAACCCAAGGTCGGCGGCGTGTCGATGATGATGAAATCAAAGTCGACGGCAACCTTCTCCAACACATCTTTTAAGCGAAACGGGGCGTCAAACTCGCCTTGCAACTGTTGCTCAACCCTGGCCAAACCGATTCCGGCCGGGGCCACGGACAGGTTCGCCATCGCGGTTTCGTAAACCGCCCGGCTCGGGTCGGCGCTCGGATCAAGCAGCCATTGGTAGGTATTGGGATCGTCGATGTCCTCGCGGAACGACATGGAACTGTTGGCTTGCGGGTCGAGATCAACCAGCAACACCCGTTTTTCCGCCAAACTTAGGGCGGAGGCCAAATTAATCGCGGTGGTCGTCTTACCGACGCCACCTTTCTGATTGGCAATCGAAATGATCATGCACCTATCCTACAAACATTGAATCAGTGTGAATCCGCTGGGTATTGTAGCTTAACCGAACCGGCTTCTCCACACCCGAATCGGCACGGCCGACCTTGCACGAGACGTGAAGGCTTGGCCGACAGGCAACGAGGAACCGCAAAAAAATTTGCACCCCTCCCCTATCCGCCTCGACGAAAAACCGGCTTGCGGCGAACGACAACCTTCTCGTTCCCTTCCGAGCAGGGAGAGGAAACAAACCCGATGGTGTTTTACCGGCCCAACTTAAACCGTGGTCACCTCGGGCGCGTTCGGTTGCGACCACAGATGCTCAATGGGTTCAGGGCACAATTCGCCACGCAGGGTATGCAAGCCGGTTCCGGTTACGCGAACGCGAACCGCTTTCCCATAAAAACGCTCCGGCTCGCCCACATCGGCCTTGATGTGAACCAACAAATTGTCGCGGGTGCGGCCGACCAAGGGATATTCCTCGCCGGGTTTCACCGTATCAATCAAGACGTTGGCGGGGTTGTCGACACGCGCTTGCATGCGCGCCTTCTGAATCTCGAGTTGGTGTTGTTGCAAAATTTTGAGGCGGTACATCTTCTCTTGCTGCGGTACCGAATCGGCGTGTTTGACCGCGCCGGTGCCCGGCCGTTCTGAATAGGCGAAGGAGAAGATGCGATCATAACCGACCTCGTCCAGCAGGGTCACCGTATCCCAAAATTCATGTTCTTTTTCGCCAGGAAATCCCACGATGAAATCCGAGGTCAGACTGAAGGGAATCCCCTCCAATACCTCGCGAATCATATACACCTTATCCATGTACAGTTCACGGGTATACTCGCGCCCCATTCGCTTCAGGATACGGCTGTTGCCGGATTGCGCGGGCAGGTGGATATTGGTGGCAATTTTGGGGCAATCGCGAATGGTTTCAATCACTTCTCGGTCGAAATCCTTGGGGTGCGGCGACACATAACGAACGGTCTCGAGCCCTGGCACATCGTTCATTTCGCGCAGCAAACGCGCGAAGTTCACCGTGCTGAAGTAGGAGTTTACATTCTGACCCAATAATTCAATTTCTTTAAAACCCATGCCGGCCAATCGGCGCGCTTCCTCAACCACATCCTCCCAGGGACGTGAGCGTTCGCGGCCGCGGGTGAAGGGCACGATGCAATAGGTGCAGTAGTTGTCGCAGCCTTCCATGATGGTAATACGTGCGCGGATCGAGGTGCCGCGCTTGGGGACATGGGAGGGGAACAAGTGGTTTTCGGGATCTTTTGCAACATTGAGCTGGCGACCCTGGTGGCCGTGTAACTTGCCGACCATGTCGGGCAGTTGCTTGAGGGCTTGGGTCCCGAGGACCAAATCGACATAGGGCGCACGTTCAAAAATTCCGCCGCCGTTTTGTTGGGCGACGCAGCCGGCCACACCGATGATCATGTCACCGTTGCGTTTCTCTTTTTCTTTTTTCAATACACCGAGGCGGGAAAACACTTTCTCCTCGGCTTTTTCGCGGATGGTGCAGGTGTTGAGCAGATAGACATCGGCGTCCTCAACCTTATCGGTTGCCTGGTAACCCATCTCGCCGAGGATACCGGCCATCTTCTCGGTATCGTGCTCGTTCATCTGGCAGCCCCAGGTTTCAATGAAATAACGCTTCTCAGTCATGATCCATCCTCAAAACAAACTTCAAAAAGCAACGCCTTGCGCGCGCGCAAGGATTCAATATACCACGAGCCTTTGGGGAGGGAAACCGCGGGCTGGGTGGACGAACCGCGAAGGGGCTTTCGCGTGGACCGATCCTGAAATTTCAACGTGGCCCCATGGGGATTTGCCGCGTGCCAACGCCCATCCCTTCAGGTCCGTGGGTTCGGTAAATCGAAGTGACCCAGGGTTGCAGTCACGCCGTTCCTTGACCCCGGGCTGTCTTAGGTAACCCCGTTGGGCTAGCCCGCATTGCTTACAAGGAATGCGGCCACAGGGCAACCCATGCGATTACGAGGGTTTGCCTTCCGCGGGGCGGCCTTCCGCGGGGCGGCCTTCCGCGGGGCGGCCTTCCGCCCTACTCGGTCGCGCCTTCTTCGCCTCAGCTGCTACGCCGAGAGGTCGGACCCCGAAAGGTCGGCCCCCGAGAGGTCGGACCCCGAAAGGTCGGACCCGCTAAACGTCGGACCCGCGAAACGTCGGCCCCCTGTGCCGTGGCTTGGTCGCCATCTTCGTACGCATCAGGTTTTCAGCTTCTCGCGAAGAATCCTTGTGAGACATGCGGGCTAGAACACTTTCGTCAAACCACCTGATCCACAGACCCCGTCATGTCGGCATGCCGACACATCGGCTACCCGCGCATCATGGTCGGCATGCCGACATTCTGCGACAACACCGCCATGTCGGCACGCCGACATTCCCCTTGTTTCGAATGCATGTCGGCATGCCGACATCAGGCCATAAAAGGACCCATCTTTTAATAACGAAGCAGCATCTTGATGTTGGGGCGATCCTGGGTAAACCGACCCAAACTACCACCCGGATCCACATGGGTGTTGGCCGGCTTTATCACGGTGCTGTACTTACCCTCGACGGTCACTTCAAAATAAACCTGGCAATCGCCGGGGCTGCTTTTAATATGTTGGTGGAGTTCACCCAGGGTCCCCTGATCCATTTCTTCCACGGCGAACTGGAACACACAACTGCGTACTTTCTTCGCTTCCCACTCGGAGAGTTCCCACACTTCCTGCAACATGACACTGGGTTTGTCGTTGCGGAAATCGACCTTTCCCTTCACAACCAACAGCTTGTCCGCGATCAGCAGATGCCGAAACTTGTCGAAGCTTTTGGGGAACACCACCACGTCGGCCACACCGTAAAAATCTTCCAGGGTAAGGAACGCCATCATGTCGCCCTTCTGGGTGGTGATTTTGCGAATCGACTGCGCCAAACCGCCGATGATGACCTCGTTGCCTGCCGCCATTTTTTCCAAATCCCGCGTATAACCGGTCGCGTGTTTTTTAAACAGCTTGCGGTAGGCGTCAAGCGGGTGACCCGAGAGGTAAAAGCCAAGGGTTTCTTTTTCGTATTCGAGCAGTTCCTTTTCCGGCCATTCGCGATCACCGAACTGCACGTAGCAGCGTTCCTGCGCGTTGTCGCCAAAGAGGCTGTTCTGCCCGCCGCGCGCTTCTTTCTGGGCTTGGTTCCCCCAGGCGTGGAGCTCCTCAATCGCCTCGAACATCGCCCGGCGCGGCAGCTCCATGAAATCGAAGGCGCCTGATTTAACCAGGACCTCGACCACCTTTTTGTTCACCTTGCGCAGATCCACCTTCTCGAAGAAATCAACCAGTGATTCGATCTCTTGGTTTTCCTTGACGGCGATAATGGATTCCAGCGCGTTGTCACCCAAACCCTTAATCGCACTAAGCGCAAAACGAATGTTGTTGCCCTCTACCGAGAACTTAGCGCGCGAGGTACGGATGTCGGGCTTCAACATCTGAATCTTCATTTGGCGCAGTTTATCCACGTAGTTAATGACTTTGTCGGTGTTGTCTTTATCAAGGGTCAGCAACGCTGCCATGAACTGAACCGGGTAGTTGGCCTTGAGATACGCGGTTTGGTAACTCACCAAGGAATAGGCGGCGGAGTGAGATTTGTTAAAGCCGTATTTGGCGAACTCCGCCATTTTGTCAAACAGATCGGAACAGGCTTCTTCCGGGTAACCTTGCTTTTTGGCGCCGTCGATAAACTCGATTTTCTTCTGCGCCATGACCTCGGCTTTTTTCTTACCCATGGCACGACGCAGCAAATCGGCGCCGCCGAGCGTAAAGCCGCCCACGACCTGGGCCAGGCGCATAACTTGCTCCTGGTACAGGATTACGCCGTAGGTTTCTTCAAGGATGGGTTTCAGTACATCCAGTTCGTATTTGGTTTCGGCGCCGTGGGCACCGTCGATGAAGATATCGACCATGCCCGAACCCAAGGGGCCGGGACGGTACAGGGCGTTCAGCGCGATGAAGTCTTCGAAACGCGTCGGACCCAGGCGAATTAGGATGTTTTTCATACCGTCGGATTCAAACTGGAACACGCCGTCGGTTTCGCCCTTGCAAAAGAGTTCGTAGGTTTTGGGGTCGTCGAAACTGGTAATGGTGTTGAGGTCGACTTCTTCACCGGTGGTTTCCTTGATGTTGTCCAACGCATAGGAAATCACGGTCAGGGTTTTCAGGCCCAGGAAGTCCATCTTGAGCAGCCCGATTTGCTCCGCCTCGTCCTTGGCGTACTGCAAACTGATGGTGCCTTTTTTGGGGTCCTTGTAAACCGGCCCCCAGTTGGTCACATCGCCGGGGGCGATAATGACACCGGCCGCGTGTACACCGGTATTGCGGCTCAAACCTTCGACTTTAATGGAGAGGTCGATTAACTCGCGAATACGCTCGTCTTTGTCGTATTCCTCGCGGAACTCCGGGCTTTGCTCAAGCGCTTTTGGGAGCGTAATGCCCAGGTCTTCAGGGACCAGCTTGGCAATACGGTTGGTCTCCTGGGGCGCAAAGTGCAGCGTCCGACCCACATCCTTGATGGCCATACGGGCTTTCATCGTACCGTAGGTGACAATTTGACACACGTTCTCGCGGCCGTATTTCTCGGTTACGTAGTCAATTACCTCGCCGCGGCGATCCTGACAGAAATCGATATCGACGTCCGGCATGGTCACACGTTCCTTGTTGAGGAAACGTTCGAAGAGCAGATCGTATTGGAGCGGATCGATGTCGGTGATTTCCAGGGCGTAGGCAACCAAACTTCCCGCCGCCGAACCACGACCTGGACCGACCGGTACACCCATTTCCTTTGCTTTGGCGATGAAATCCCAAACAATCAAAAAGTATCCAGGGAAACCCATGTCGTTGATGACCTGAATCTCTTCTTTGATGCGTTCGTAATAAAGCGGCCACTCTTTGCGCAGCACACCTTTTTCTTTCATGGGTTCGAGAACGGTTTTGCGTCGATTCTCAAAACCCTGCAGCGACACTTCCTCCAAATAGGTTTCCAACGTGTGGTGTTCGGGAATATCGAAAAGCGGTAGTTGGTAATCTTCCTGGAGCACGAAATCAACCATATCGGCGATGCGGCCCGTGTTGTCCACGGCGCGTTCGTAGCCCTTGAAGACCTCGCGCATTTCCTCCTCGGTTTTGAAGTAATACTCCTGGTTGGGAAAACGCCAGCGTTTCTCATCGTCCCGGAACGCGTTGGATTGAATGCAAAGCAAGATGTCGTGAACTTCCGAGTCTTCCTTGACCAAGTAGTGAACATCGTTGGCCGCCACACATTCAACCCCGAGTTTTTCCGCCATCCCGGCCAGAATCGGCAACATCTTGAGTTCATCATCTTGAAAGTGGTTTTCCAATTCGATGAACAGGTTTTCCGTACCGAACAGGTCGCGCAGACGGGTCGCATAAGCCAGCGCATCATCGTAGCGGTTGTTCATCAAGTGCTGGGGAATGTACGCACCGAGGTCGCCAGTCATACAGATCAGGCCCTCGTGGTGCAGTTCGAGCAGTTCCCAGTCAACCCGCGGTTTGTAGTAAAAACCTTCCTGGTAACTTTTGGAAACCAGCTTGCTCAGGTTCTGATAACCCGTTTGGTTCTTGACAAGTAAATTGAGGTGAAAGGATTCGCGCATGCCACCGCGATCCGCTTTGCTGCGTTTGATTTTGTCGTGTCTGCTACCTTGGGTCACATTGACCTGGCAACCCAAAATGGCCTTAATGCCGGCCTTGCGGCATTCGTTGTAATGGCGAATCGCGCCAAACATGTTGCCGTAGTCAGTGATGGCAAGCGCCTTCATCCCCAATTCTTTGGCACGCTTGACCAAGGGACCGATGCGACCACTGGCGTTCAACAACGAGTATTCAGAATGGACATGGAGGTGGACAAAATCACTCATAGCAAACTTCCCATCAAAACAGATCAAGCATTAATTAATGTTCAAATCACCCAAAATGGCATCGTTGTTCCGCCAATTCTCATTCACCTTGACATACAACTCGAGGTGAACCGGCTGGTCGAGCAAGGTTCGCAATGAACGGCGGGCGCCCTCACGGATCTTGGCAATCATCTGGCCTTGTTTGCCAAGCACAATGCGACGCTGGGTCGCCTTCTCCACGTAAATCACGGCGCTAATTTCATACACGCCCTCTTCCTCATGGTGGGTGAAGGATTCGATGGTTACCGCGGCGGCGTGGGGCAGTTCTTCGCGGGTGTAGTGCAAGATCTTTTCACGGATGAATTCTTGTGACATAAACCGCAGCGGTTGGTCGGTAAGGGTATCGGCTTGAAAAAGGAAGTCGCTTTCCGGCAGATAGTTACGTACAACTTCAATCACCCGGTCGCGATTGTCGCCGGTTTTGGCGGAAATGGGGATCAGGTCCTTCGGGGCAAAATCCGCGTGAATTTTTTCAAGGGTTGGGATGACCTTGGCTTTGTTGACCAAATCCATTTTGTTGGCGACGACCAAAACGGGCACCTCTTTTTTGGCGAGGAACTCATGGACAAAACGATCACCGGAACCCAAGGGCACACTCACATCGATAAAGTGAAGAACCAGATCGGCGTCGTCGAGGCCCTGATGGACCATGCGCATCATGACGCGGTTCATGGCGTGTTTGGGTTTGTGGATACCGGGCAAGTCAAAGAAGCCGATTTGGGTTGTGTCATCGTGGTACACGCCGAGAATGCGGTTGCGCGTGGTTTGCGGTTTATCCGAAACAATGCTCACCTTCTCACCGAGGGCCGCGTTTAAAAAAGTTGATTTGCCTGCATTGGGGCGGCCGGCAAGCGCAATATACCCGCATTTTTTTTCCAAGGGAAAACCTCCGTCGTGGGCTGTGTTGTTGGGCCACGCCCTCGCCCGTATTTCTCATTACTGCCGCGGAACTGAAAAAACCGTGGTACCTCAGCTTGCTTTAGGCGTTACCGTGTAAGCACTTAGGATGAGTTGCTTGAGCAGCCGGGGCGCGACATCAAGCCGACCAGGCGGGTCATGGGTCGCAACCTTCGTTTCCAGGGAATTTCAGCGCCCGCTTTTTCCCAGCCGTCGCGACCCATCGAGGTGCACGATACGAACTAGCCCGCATTTCTCACAAGGCGTTTTGCCGCGGGGCAACCCATGCGATTACGAGGGGCGGCCTTCCGCTTTACTCAGTCGAGCAATGCGCCACGAAGCGTTGCTACGTCGAAAGGTCGGCCCCACTCCGTTTGCGTTTGGTCGTAATCTTCGTACTCACGAGGCTTTCAGCTTCTCGCGACGAATCCTTGTGAGAAATGCGGGCTAGGAATGCCGGGCATTCAGCGATAGGATCATAACCCGTTCTGGGCGACATAGGAAGCGTGTGAGGCTTCAATGAGAAACGGCCGCGCTTTGGGCGTCCAAGACATCTCGACCCGCAAGTCCGAAACGGCCGCGCTTTGGGCGTTTTTCCACGGCGCCTCGACGCCTGAGCGGGAAATGGCGGCATCCAGCCGTTTTCAATAAAGCGGTCAGTGAAAACGGTTGCGGCCGCGTTTGTTTAAGTATCATCCGCGGGACGCGCTTCTTCTTTTTCCCGCGGTTTCACTTGGAACACCCGCTTAAAGGTAAGCTCCTGTTTTTGAACGAGCTCATTCAGCGCTCGCCGTACCACTGCTTCTTCCAGCGCCAAGGTTTGCGCCACCGCGGGGGCGTCTATTTCAAACCAATCCGCCTCGGCTTGCCGCGTTGTTAACCATCCTTGCAAGGCTTCCAGCGCGGCCGGATCGCTTGGGGGCGCGGTCGGGACCGGTGTCTTGGTGGGCGCGGGCCGATTCCCAACGGGCGGCACGAAGCGGGTGCCGACCAGCTCATCCGGCAAAAATTGCTGTTCGGTGTCGGGGTGGTTATGGGAATAGGTGTACCCTTTGCCGTGGCCCATTTCCTTGGCACCCGCGTAATGGGTGTCCCGTAGATGCTTGGGAATCGCGGCGCGAACACCTTTCTTCAGGGCTTCACGGGCTTTGCCGAGGGCGGCCACCGCTTGGTTCGACTTCGGGGCTTGGGCCACGTAAATCGCGGCCTGCGCCAGGGGGATTTGCGCCTCGGGCAGACCCAGAACCTGAACCGCGCGATAAGCGTGCCCCGCGACCACCAGGGCTTGGGGGTCCGCGTTTCCGACATCTTCCGCGGCCGTAATCAACAAACGCCGCGCCACAAACAAAGGATCCTCGCCGCTCTCGATGAAACGAACCAGGTAATAAACCGCCGCATCCGCGTCAGACCCACGCAGCGATTTTTGAAAAGCGCTGGCCAAGTCATAATGGCTGTCACCGCTTTTTCCGCCGTCAAGGGCTGTTCGGCTCATACACAACGCGACGTGCTCCTGATTAAGCGGTTTCTCTTGAACTTTGGCCAACATGGCCGCGCTTTCCAGCGTCGTGTACGCCAATCTCAAATCGCCGCCACACCGCGTGGCAATCCATTCGACCGCGTCCGCCTCGGCTTCCAGCTCGAGAAAAGCGAGGGCGCGTTGAATTCCGGCCTTAATCGCCGCAAGATCCAAGGTTTCCAGGGGAACCAATTGAACCCGTGAGCGCAAGGCCTGATTTAACGCAAAATAGGGGTTCTCGGTGGTGCTGCCGGCCAGGGTGAAGGTACCGGCTTCCAGAATGGGGAGCAAGACATCTTGCTGCGACTTGTTAAGACGATGAATTTCATCGATAAAAACGAGGGTTCGGCGCTGATACTGTTGCCACACCCCCTTGGCTTCTTCAGCCAAGGCACGAATGTCTTTGACACCGGCCGTTGCGGCATTAATCGAACGACCTTCCCAGTCCAACAATCTTGCCAATAAACGACTTAAGGTGGTTTTTCCGGTTCCGGGGGGACCGAAAAACACAACGTGGGGGATGTGTCCCTGGTTAAGGAAGGCGCCAATCATGTGGCGCGCACGACCTTGCCCGAGTAGATCGTCTATTGATTTGGGGCGAAGGCGTTCAGCAAGTGGCGGGGGCGGCTTTTGTTCGGCAAACAAACTCAAAGCGACACCTCTCCCACGCCATTGAAATCAATCTTTACTTCCCACGCTTGCAATGCATTTCTAGAGGCGACATCAGCTACATCGGCCAAGCGAAGCCCGGGTGCATAGACCCACATCGCGCCACCGCCGCCCGCGCCGCAAGCTTTACAGGCAACCCCTTCCCCCACCGACTCGGCAAATTTCGCCATGGCGGGATTGAGAATGTCCGGGCATAGATCGCGGCGTAGCCGACTTTCGGTCCGAACGGTTTCGAAAAAACCGCGCTCGTCCGACGCTTCCAGGCTCTCCTTCATCGCATGAGCATTGTCCGCTAAGGCGTTGAGCACCCGCAAGGTTTCGGGATCGCCCTCACAGGCGCGGGAAACAACCGACCAATTGTTGATGCCGGAATGGTGCTGTTGATCCGAATACACCAACAACAAGGGGTTTTTCGTCAAAAACGCGGGTACGGCCACGTTTTCCACCACCGGGTATCCACGATGGTAGTGAATCCAGTTCATCCCCCCGTAAATGGCCGCAATACCGTCCTGAGTCCCGGCGGGTTTACCCAGAAGACGGTGTTCCAAGACAGTCACTTGATCAAGCAAGACTTTCTCTTCCGGGCGGTTCCCAAGACTTTCGTTTAGCAATCGAACAAGCGCGACCAACAGACTGGAACTGCCGCCCAACCCGGAAGCCGGCGGAATGTTGCCGGTAACCTGAAAACCGAGTTGATCCGTGTCTTGCCCAAAATAGGTCAGCGCCTCATTGTACAACGGCCACGCGGCGAGATCGGTGATGTCACCGGCACGGTTGAGCTTGCCGCGAGCGTCCGTTATTGAAAGAGAGACACGGCGGTTAACGGCGATGTTCAAGGTGGCGGCGTGCCGGATCAGAAAACAAAGCGGCGGTACGTCCAGGGTTCCCCCCGCAAGATCGATACGGGCCGGTGCGGAAATGTTCATAAGGACTCCTGCGCGACAAACCGGACCGGAGGTCCGGCCGGATTACTGAAGGGTAACGTGGCCGATTGAACGCGATCACTGCCCCGTGCTAAAGGCGCGCGCGTAGGTGTAAAACATGCCCGCACCGTATTTGAGGGACGCTTCGGCGGGACTGTACCGCGGCGAATGAATGTTGGCACATTCGTTTTGATCACAGACGCCGAGGAAGAAGTACACACCGGGGATACGCTCGGCGAAATAAGCAAAATCCTCCGCGGCCATAATCGGCGCAACCGCTTTGGTTTCAAAACCGGCACGGTCGAGCGCGGCAACCGCTTTTTTGGTCCAGGTCGCATCGTTTTGGGTCGAGGGACACATGGTCTCGTTTTCGAAGCGGTATTTGGCGCCGTGGGCGGCGGTGACCCCGGCGATGACCTGATCCAAGTATTGTGGAATCAGGTCCCCTGTTTCCACATCTAAGGTGCGAATGGTACCCGAAAGAGACGCCTTGGCGGGGATGATGTTAAAGCGTTGCCCGGCGTTAAACTCGCCAAAGGAAAGGACAACCGGATCACGGGCGTCGGTGCGGCGGCTAACCAAGCTCTGGGCTTGGGTAACCACGGCGGCGGCGGTCACAATAGGATCAATGCCGTCATGGGGCGCCGAGCCATGGGCTTGTTTGCCCTCAATCGTTAAAAAGAAGCGATCCGAACGCGCCAGAATGCCGCCGGTGCGATATCCGACCTGACCCAAGGGCATGTTCCCCATGGTGTGCAATCCAAAAATGGCGTCGGGGCGGGGGTTGTCCAAGGCCCCCTCGGCAATCATCAGTGAGGCGCCGCCTTCCTCGCCTGGCGGCGGTCCTTCCTCGGCGGGCTGGAACAGAAAAACAAAGGTACCCGTCAACTCGGGATCGTTGCGAATCGCGAGCGCCGCGCCAAACAACGAACCCGTGTGAATGTCATGCCCGCAGGCATGCATGACGCCTTGGTGCTCCGAGGCATAGGGCAACCCGGTCGCCTCGGTTACCGGAAGGGCGTCGATGTCGGCACGAAACGCCAACACGGGACCGGGTTTTCCGGTTTCGTAAACAACCCGCAGGCCGGTTTTGGCCATACGTTCGATGCGCGTAAAGCCGGCGGCCCGCAATGTTTCTTCCAAAAAGTCCCGCGTCTTGAACTCGCGGTTGCTGACCTCGGGAAAACGGTGCAGTTGGCGTCGAACCGCGACCATTTCTTCATAATAAGCGTCGGTGGGTAGAGCGATCGGTCCGGTAAAACACAGAATCCATAAAAGCCCGGCTAGCACAATGAACCTCTTAAACAAGGGCTGATGCGTTTGAAACACAAAAGCTAACCATGACCGATTTTAGCGTGTTTGTCCACAAAAACTCATCGTTGACGCATCGCGTCTTGGCTAGCCCGCATTGCTTACAAGGATTCGTCGCGAGAAGCTGAAAGCCTTGTGAGGTCGAAGATAGCGACCAAGCCACGGCGCAGGGGGGCGACCTCTCGGGGTCCGACCTCTCGGGGGCCGACCTCTCGGCGTCGCAGTTGCGGCGGAGGCGGCTTGACCGAGTAATGCGGATGGCCGCCGCCTCGTAATCGCATAGCTTGCCCCGTAGCAGTATTCCTTGTGCGTGACTGAAAGTCTTGTGAGGTCGAAGGTGACGACCAAGCCACGGCGGAGGGCTACGGAGAAGGCGGCTCGACCGATAAAAGCGGGTGGCCGCCCCGCGGATAACCGCCCCGCGGATAACCACCCCGCGGATGGCCACCCCGCGGATGGCCGCCCCGATAATCGCGTAGGTTGCCCCGTGGCAAAATTCCTTGTGAGCAACGCGGGTTAAGCGCGTGCCGAGGACTCCGTCAAACGGAAACCGCCGAATTCGGTACGTTCCAGCTTGTCGGTTTTGTTGGCCAGATCGCGCACGACTTGTTCCAGGTTATGCATGTGTTCCGGCCCATAGGTATCCCGAAAAACGGCAACAATTTGTGCCATGGTGACTTCGCCATATCCCATTTTAAGAAGGGCGCGAACACACTCCAGAACCAAGTGCCGCCGATTGGGACGTCCACCATATCGGCGCACCTCCCCTTCCTCATCGCCGGCGGTCATTGTCGCTTTTTCAGCGGCAACCGAGGGCGCGGCGTCGGATCGGGGGTCCGGCTCGGACGGACTGGGCTTCGGTTCGGGCCGCGCGGGCTCCGGCGACCGCGCACGAGGTCCCGAATCGATATCGCCGTCAGCAGCGGACGTTTTTTGAGCCAAAGCTTGAAGCAAGCGAGCGCATTCAACAGGCTCACCTTCAATTTCCAAGGCCGGCAGATCGGGGTAAGACAACTTTATCTTCATAGCACGCTAGTCTAGCAAAGGAGCACGACACAAAGCAAGACACAAGAACAAACACAGACTCACATCAAGACACAGCGAAGACATGTACGTAGACTTAGCTTGCTCAAGATTTCACAACAAGACAAAGCCAAGCCTTCGTCTCTCTTTATGTCTTGCAGTCTTGACGGCTTAAGATAACGATTCAACCCACACGGATACAGGGCTTTCATAAGCCGAACATAAGGATCGGTGGGAACAGGACTTTACCCGCAACCACCTGCCTCGTAGCAGGTTAGGATTTGGTAAAATCTTATGCGCTCATCACCAATGAACGCTTAGGTTTTGGATGTTTGGTTGGGACTGGTGGTTAAGTCTGCCTCTTCTCGTAAGGGAGCACGCGTGAAGTGGACATCATGTCTTGGTGTGCGGCAAGTCCGTAGGATGCGTCAAATTTTCCGCTAGCATGTTCCATGAAAGGGGTTCCTTTGGTTATTTAAGCCATAAGCTTCGAGAAAAAGCCGGTCTCTCTCCGGGAGTCCAATTTAGGGTTCCAGCAGAGGCGGAAAACCGCCCGCATCATACCGAGGCAGATGGAAGGAAAAAATGGGTGGGCCCCGCCGCGGCGAAGCGCGCTCGGCAAGCCACGAACGGGAGGCCTTGTACCTAACCCGCATTTCCCGAAAGGAATTCTGCTACGGGGCAAGCCATGCGATTACGAGGGGGCGGCCTTCCGCATGACTTGGTCGAGCCGCCTTCGGCGTAGCTCTGCTACGCCGAATGGTCGGACCCTTGTGCAATCTCTCGGTCGTAACCTTCGTACTCTCAAGGTTTTCAGCTTCTCGCGACGAATCCTTGTGGGAAATGCGGGCTAAGTGTGCGATTCGGGTGGATGCAATTGGGCAAGTATCGGCTCAGGACGCGCCAAGGGTTGGCGCGAAAGGTGTTGGGAAAAGCGCACCAGGGTCGCGCACGACGCGTACCAGGAAGGCACGTCGAACATTTTTACTGCACCTTGCAGCGCAACGCTTGCCGCAGGACGCGCCAAACCTTGTGCAAGTGCGCCGCCAAGAATCGCTCAATTTAGGTTGTCGTCGGGGATGATTCACGGCAAGACTTCAGGGGCCGTTCACTTTGCGCGTTAAAGAATGTTTTCAATGTCTTGGTTTCCATCGCCCCGCAAACCGCCTAAATGGATGCCGGCCCGCGCGAAGCCGGCGAGAACGCTGTAAAGGGTTGCCGCCAAAGTGTCGCGAGCGATAGGGATCTGACCGTGCAGAAAGGGTGCCTCAAGATTTTCGAACCCTTTTCCCCTTCTTGATTTAACAGGCTCCCCCGCCTCATTAAACCGGCTCGCTTGAGCACGTTATCGGGTTTCAACGGACTCACCGGCACACGATTCAGCGTTCACCGCCGGAGAATCCAGCCCTTACCGGCCCACGATTCGGCGCGCACCTCTCCCCTGTTGCCCCGCACCACCGCACCAGGGCATGGCCCCGTCCAACATAAGGAAAAAGCCGGCATAGCGAGGCAACCTCGCCCCATCGGCAAAAGGTCACCAAACCGGGACCCGTCGGCCCGCCCACACCACGCAATCCATGCTAAGCTCCATCACGCAAGCGTCCCACCATTCAGAGCAACGATTTGGAGACATGGTGATTCAAGCGATTCATTCCGCCATATTTGAGCGCCACCGCGGTGCCGTTTCCTTCGGCTATACCCTCGACCTTTCCGGCCTCCATCAACGCCACGGCACCGTCCGCCAGGTAACCCAGGTCCACGGCGCCCTGGTTCTGGACGACCCGCACTACACGAGCAATCAAAATCCAGCCGACGGGCTGGTCACCGACTTGGCCGATACGGCGCTCGTGGTAAAAACCGCCGATTGCCTTCCGGTACTCGCCTCCGACGGCACCCGTCTTGTCGCCTTGCACGCGGGCTGGCGCGGCCTCAAGGCCGGAATCATCAAATCCCTGGCCGATTGGCTCGATCCACGGTCCGCATTTGTGTTTATCGGCCCCGCCATCTCCCCCTCTTGTTACGAGGTCGACGCCGATCTCTACCAATCCTGGCTACGGGATGATCCGGCGCTTGCCAATCAACTCTCCCCCGCCCCGGCCGGCGGCACCAAACGCCTGCTGGACACCAAGGCCGTGGCGCTACGCCATCTCCAGGAAATCGGATTCGCCCCCGAGGCCGTCGAATGCTCACCGACCTGCACGTTCCGCTCCGGTCTCCCCTCTTGGCGCCGCGAGCAACCGGACAAACGTCGGCTTTATTCATTCATCGTGCGGCGCAACTGACCCGCATTGCCGCTACGGCCTCTGTTTCACAAAACAAACATCCAGCGATGGCTCCAGTTGTCCCATCCGAATCCGTGCAGCGGTAACACGCGGGGTTCGAGATAGAACAAGCCGCTGGGAAAGCGACCCACGGCCCGAGTTTGGCCACCAAGCTAAAAGGTGTGTTGTGGGTTTGGTTGCAAAGGCAAATCTCTGGTTCCACCGTTTTTTATCGAGCCGGGCACATTCCGGCCTAACGGCCGCTGCTACGGCCGCGTTCAGCGGGGAGCATTTTTTCTCCTCAAAAACCTTCTTTTTGTGAAAGGCTTTTGAGGGGGCAATGCTGTTGGGATTGAGGTTACATC
>NZ_JAFREP010000036.1 GCF_017377855.1 Acanthopleuribacter pedis | reverse complement strand
CGCGGAGATCGGGTAATTCTGATGGAGGGAAGGGACCCTGATCCGAGATAAGCGAAGGAAGCGATGACAGCTAAAGGAGATTGACAATGCGTCTACTGCAATGCCCACGTCGGAACAGGAATCTTCTAAAATCTCGCTAAGCGATAAAGAGGAGCACTCCTGTGGCCAAAAAAAAGCGAAACTATTACTCCGGCGAACAAAAGGTCGCCATTCTCAAGCGCCACCTCGTCAATGGTGAACGTATTTCTGATATCTGCGACGAACTCAACATCAACCCCAACATGTTCTACCGATGGCAGAAGACCTTCTTCGAAAATGGGGCCAAAGCGTTCGAAAGTGGCGCGAAGACAAAGGTCGATACAGAGACACGCCGGCTCGAAGAGCTTCAGGCCAAGCTGGGACAAAAAGACAGCGTTATTAGCGAACTTGTCACCGAGCTGATCAAAGCAAAAAAAAACATTGGGGAGATTTAAACGGGCGTTGGGTGGAACCGGATAAACGGGACAGCCTGGTTGACTTTGTAATCTACTTGGTTGCGTTGACCGGCGTGACCTTTAAGAAGATTTTGCACGATCTCCGGCTTCACCCAGCTAAGTTTTACGATTGGAAGAAGCGCTACGGTAAAGTTAACGAACACAACCGTTTGGTTCCGCGGGATCACTGGCTGGAGCCTGAGGAAGTGCGTGCCGTCGTTGCTTTCTTTCATGAGCATCCAGATGTCGGCTACCGGCGATTAACCTACATGATGCTGGATACCGAAGTTGTGGCGGTGAGTCCCTCGACAACCTATAACGTGCTCAAGCGAGCCGGCTTAATGGGGCGACGTGAACCTGTCAAGTCAAGCAAGGGGAAAGGCTTTGATCATCCTGAGGCGCCCCATCAACACTGGCATATCGACATCACCTACCTTAATATCGCGGGAACCTTTTACTATATGTGCAGCGTGCTTGACGGCTTCTCGCGAGCCATCATCCATTGGGAGATTCGCGAGAAAATGAAGGCGCAAGATGTTGAAATCATTCTCCAACGTGCGAAGGAAGCGGCTCCAGAAGCCCGACCGCGAATCATCTCGGACAATGGCCCCCAGTTCGTTGCCCGTGATTTCAAGGAGTTCGTTCGTATAAGTGGCATGACCCACGTGCGAACCAGCCCCTATTATCCACAGAGCAACGGCAAGCAGGAGCGGTTCCACAAAACCTTGAAGGCGGAATGCATCCGACCCAAAACACCGCTATCACTCAGTGAAGCTCGAACAACCGTTGCGGCCTTCGTGCAGGAGTACAACACGAAGCGGCTTCATAGCGCGATTGGTTACATTACCCCCGCCGACAAGCTTGCCGGCAGAGCCGCGAGAATATTCGCTCGCCGGGAACGATTGCTTACAGAAGCACGTCAGCGGCGCAAGGAAAAACGTGCGGCAAGACAGGCGGCATAAGTTCAGCAATGAGAACAGTGTTCCTTGGAGAAACATCAGGATTCCAGGAGGCCGGACTACCCAATCTAGCGCAAGCGGAGGGGAAAAATTGGAGGCGCCCAGCCGAGCTTGCTCGGTTGGGAGGTGCCGATTTTTTCCCGGAGCGGTCCTTGATGCAGGTGGTGACGCGCTAAAATCAGTGTCGGCCGGCGGCGAAAGCTTTCATGTCACATCAGTCTTCCCGTCGGCCGTATAGCTTCTCAGCGCGTCGGCCCCACCTGGGTCAAGGATGCGCGGTGGTATTCCAACCTGGTAGCGATGGCACCAAACATTTGCCTCTGGGATTGACACCGCTCCCGCTGATCCTTATGCTCGCCTTCTGAAATTCCTGTTCACGCTTGGGCCACGCA